>JAVJUA010000071.1:0-1154 GCA_040219935.1 Pseudomonadales bacterium
CCCGCTCGGGCAGGTGAGACTGGGTCAGCACCGCGCCGCGCACGGCGTTGGCGCCCAATCGCCCCGCGAGCACGTCGACCAACTCGCCCGCCGCTGCCTTGCTCGATCGCGCACGGTCCTCCCATTGCTCGGCTTGCGCGCCAGGCATGGGCGCATCGCGCGTCGTCGTCACCGCCACGCGATCGACCCCAAACCCAAGATGGGCCCGCTCGAGCCTGGGCCGCACGAGCGTCCAGAGGTGCTTGGGGTCGCGGCTGGGCACGCTCAGGGCAATCACCAGCCGCACCGGCTCGAGCTCGTACCGGCCCAGCTCGACGACCAGCCGTCGCGCGCCGCGGCCGCGTTCTTCCAACTGACCGCACGCCTCGCCCAGCAATTCGCGGATCGCCAATTCGATGGGCTCCACATTCGTCGTGTACCCATCGAACGCGCGTTCGGCCCGGCACGGCGCCACGGGCCGGACGGGGTCGAGCGGCTCCATGGCGTGGCCAAGGGTGCAGTCGAGCGCCAGCAGCAGTTCCTTGCCGAACCGGGCGGGCAGGACGCCGCGGGGGATGTCCAGCAGGTGCCCGACGCGGTCGATGGCCAGTTCTTCCAGGGCGCGGTTCGTCTTCGCATGCAGCCCCAGCGCGGCGATCGGCAATGGTGACATTGCCTTGCGCTGCCCGCCTACCGGGACGATCGCGATGTCCATGTCACCGAATCGTGCCACCGCCCACGCGCAGCCGTGCGTGTCGGCGATGGCAACGCGCGTCGAGATTCCCAGCTTCGCAAGCCCATGGCGCACGGCCTTGCACATGCCCTCTTCACCACCGAACAGGTGCGCACAGCCGGTGATGTCCAGCCACAGACCATCTGCCCCATCGACCTGCACCAGCGGCGAGAACCGCCGGGCCCACACCGCCAGGGCCCGCAGGCGCGCGGCGTCGGCTGCGGGGGTCGCCTCCTCCAGGCGCACCGTGCCGGCCGGCAGCACCGCGCGGGCCTGGGCCACCGGCAGGCCGGGGTGCACGCCCGCATCGCGCGATCGCTGGCAGCAGGCCGCGACAACGCGGCGCTGGCCGGCGGTGTGGGCAACGAGCACGTGCTCACCCCGAGCCGGCCGCATGAGCCCACCGGCCCGGTCGCGCCGCCGCAGCAGGTCGATCGGCAGC
>JAVJUA010000072.1:0-1594 GCA_040219935.1 Pseudomonadales bacterium
AGTTCAAGCGGCTGCTGACCAATCCGCGGACGGGCTATGCGGTAATCATCGCGTCGGCGGCCGCGGGGCTGCTCACCGTGCTGACGTGGTGGGCCAGCGGACAGCCGCTGCTGGCGATGGGTCGGTTGGCCGACGAGACGGTCGTGGCGCGCGAGGCGTTCAGCATGCCCGACCCGGCTCGGACCGACGAGCAGCGCACGCTCGCACGCGATCGGGCGGCGAGGATCTTCGTGCCAAGGACTGAACTGCGCAGCGTGGTGGAGGGACTGGCGCAGCTGCCGCTGACGCTTCGCGACGCCCAGACGCTCGAATCGGTGGCGCCCGAGATTCGGGCCCGGTTTGATCTTGACGCCGAGGAGTTGGCGGCCGTGCGTGCGCTCGTGGCCGAAGACGGCGTGGCGCCGCGATGGACCGAGGCCATGACGCGGCTCCGTACGGCATTGGAGCGCCGGCCATTCGTCGAGCCAGCAACGTGGCAGACCGAACGGCAACGCTCTGCCCAATTGGGCGGAAGCGAGGCGGGCGAGACGGCCGTTATCTGGCTGATGAACGATCAGGCCGGTTCGACCATCCACACCACGGCGGCGAGCCTGGTGAACGCTGGCAGCCCCGAGGCGCGTCGCGAAGCGGCCGAGCGACTGGCAAGCGACGCCCAGTTGACCGACGCGGCCCTGCGCTCGCTCGTGCTTGGTCGTCTTGCCAACCAGAGCGAGCCGACGTACCGCATGGACGAGGCCATGTCTGCCGCCCGGCAGGCCCAGGCGGTCGAGGACGTGGCCGAGGCCTTCGTCGAGGTGCAGCCCGGGCAGGTCATCGTTCGGCGCGGGGAGCCGGTGGGCCTGGAGACGATCGGCCTGCTGCGCAGCGAGCGCGAGGCGGTGGCGAGGTCGCGCGGCGTGTTCTCGCTTGGCTCGCGGCTGACTGGGTCGGCAGCGGTGTGCGTGCTCATCGTGCTGGGGCTGACGATGTACCTGGCGTGGTATTGCCCGCGCGTGACGCGCAATCCTGAGCGGATGGTGGGGATCGCGGGGTTGTTCGTTGCATGCTTTGCGCTGGCCGTGTGGTCGACGGCGCTCGAGCCTCGCCTCATGATGCTGCTGGCGGTGGCGCCCACGCTGCTGCTGGCGATGCTGCTTGCCATCGCCTATGACGCGCGGGTGGCGCTGGCGATCTCGGCCGGCCACGCGGTGCTGGTGACCGTAGCGCTGGGCCGGCCGTCGTGGTTCGTGCTCATCCCGCTTGCCGGCGCGGTCACGGCCGCGTGGCAGCTCAGCGAGATTCGGGATCGGCGGGCGTTCGTGCGCACGGGCCTGGCCACGGCGCTGGCGCTCACGGCGGCCACGCTGGGCGGCGGACTGCTGGGCCGGCCGGTGTCGGGTCGCGGGTTGCTCGAACTGACGTGGGACATGGGCTTTGCCGCCAGCGGCGGGCTGGCCACGGCGGGGCTCGTGCTATTCATCCTGCCCAGCGTCGAGCGGGCGTTTGATATCACCACGGGCATGAAGCTCATCGAGCTTCGCGACCCCAAGCACCCCCTGCTAAAGGAACTGCAACGCCGGGCGCCGGGCACGTACAACCACTCGATGAACGTGGC
>JAVJUA010000073.1:0-659 GCA_040219935.1 Pseudomonadales bacterium
TTCTCGACGTCGCCGTCGTCGATCAGGTGGACCTGGCTGGTGTCATCGACGGCCAGGATGGCGACCGCACCGGCCCGCTCGCCTTCCCACGTGGCGACGCGCGCCAGCCCGGCGTCCATCTGGAAGAGCATGTGCCGCAGCGGGCGGCCCCACTTCATGGCGGTGCCGGCCTGGGGCTGACCCTTGGGCGAGGGCTCGGGCTTGTCGCGGCGCCACTGGAGCACCTGGCCCACGCCGAAACGTTGGGCCGCCCACCGCGCCACGGCGCCATCGACCTCGCTGTTGTCCGACAGTGCCAGCACGTTGCCAAACCCCGTCGAGGCGACGTCCTGATCCATCCAGCGGATGTCCGTGGCGCTGCCCATGCTTGTCGAGATGCCCTCGCTGGCGGCCGCGGCGATGTTGGCCGCGTTGGTGTCCACCACGCGGACGGGGACGCCCAGTGCCCGCAGGTGCGCCGCCACGTCGCGACCCAGCCGGTGGGCGCCGACGATGATGACGCCGTTGGGTCGGCCCGCCCGAACGCGGAGCAGGGTTGCCAGCGGCCCGGCGGTCAGGCCGGCCAGCGTGACGGTGACGACGATGACCAGGATGACCAGCGACTCAAGCTGCTTGGCGTGGGTCTCCAGTTCGGGCCGGCTGTCGAGCACCTGCGTGGC
>JAVJUA010000074.1:0-265961 GCA_040219935.1 Pseudomonadales bacterium
CGCGCGGCGGCAAAGTCCACCGACTCCGCGAACACGCCGCCCAGCACCACGAAACCCAGCCGCGGCGGGCGATCGCCGGCGAAGTCGTCGAGCCAGGCGGCGCGCTCGGCGTCGCTCATGCCCGGGCGCTGCCGGGACAGCGCCGCGGCCGGATGCTCGGCCTGAAAGGCATCCGCGGCGCGATCCAGATACTCGAACGACGGAAACGCCACCAGGTAATGGCCCGGGCGCGCGGCGGCGACGTCGGCGATCACGCTCAGCAGCTCGGGCAGGCTGCGCTGCCGCTGCCGCAGATAGGTGGGCACGTCGGCCACCACCAGGGCGGCGAGCTGCTCGGCGCGGAACGGATTGCCGGCGCGTTCCACCGGCGCGTCCGCCTCGCCGTGCAGGCGCGCGTGCAGGGCCAGCGGCGAGGCCGTCCCGGAGAACCGCACGTGGCCGCCGAACTCGGCGAAGCGCTGCTGCAGGTAGGGGCCGGCATCCAGACAGGTGAGGGTGACCCGCATCTCGCGCCCGTCGGCACCGGCCGTGTAGACGAAGCCGTCGGGCTGATACCAGGCGTCCGAACGTGCCCAGCGGCTGCAGACGAAGGCCAGGGCCTGGGCAGCCGGCAGCGGCCCAAGGTCCAGCTCGGCCGTGGCCAGCGCGTCGACCAGGCGGCCGATGCTGCGCAGCAGCGCGGCCGGGCGCTCGATCAGGCGTTCCTGCTCCGGGCATTCGCGGCAGCGCAGGGCCGCCAGCGCCCGGCCCAGCGAGCGCACGCGGCGCGCCAGGGCGTCCGGCAGGGGCTCGGCCAGGGCCGCCTTGACGGCGCCGGCCTCCAGCTCGAGCGACAGCATGTCGCGCACCCGCGGCGCGAGCTGATGACATTCGTCCACCAGCAGCGCCGCGTCGGCATCGCCGGCGAAGCGCTGCAGACGCACCACGGGATCGAACACGTAGTTGTAGTCGCCGATCACCAGATCGCACCAGAGCGCGGCATCCAGCGACAGCTCGAAGGGGCAGACCGTGTGGGCGCTTGCCACTTCGGCCACGGTGGCCGGATCGAGGGCGCGGCGGCCCAGCAGCTCGACCACGGCCGGCCGCACCCGGTCGTAGTAGCCGCGCGCGTACGGGCAGGCCTCGGGTTCGCACGGGGTGCCCGGCAGGAAGCACGCCTTTTCCCGGGCGATGAGGGTGACGTGGCGCAGATGCCCGTGGTCGGCGTCCATGCGCCGCACCGCGTCACGGACCGCCAGCGCGCCGGTGCTGCGGCTGGTGAGGAACAGCACCCGCCGATGGCCAGCCGCGGCCAGGCCGCGCAGCGCCGGGTAGAGCATGGCCGCGGTCTTGCCGCTGCCTGTCGGCGCCTCCAGCAGCAGGTGCTCGCGGTCGCGCAGCGCCCGATAAGCCCGCCGGGCCATGGCGCGCTGAAACGGCCGGAACTGCGGATACGGAAACGGCAGCCGCTGCAGCCACCGGTCGCGCGCCCGCTCGTGCAGCCGGTGCGCGCGCAGCCAGCGCTCGTAGATGCCGAGGGTGACGGCCAGGAAGTCGGCCGCCCCGGCCGCCGTCTCGGAGCGCTCGAAGCAGCGCGTCTCCAGGGTGTCCGGGTGCGCGTAGAGCAACCGCAGGCGGAAGCCGCGACCGTCCGCCAGCTCGCGCGCCAGCAGCCCCGCATACAGCAGCGCCTGTGCCCAGTGGACGCTGGCGTGATGGCGATGCGCCAGATCGGCAGCGGCGCGCGTGGTCTTCACCTCCTCGATGACGATCTCCGCGCCACCGTCGTCGCAGCCATCCATGCGCCCGGAGACCATCACCGCGCGCCCGGCCAGCCGGGTCTCCAGCGCCACCGGGCGTTCGCGCCGGTAGCTCGGGCCGCGCCCCTGCTGCAGGGTCCGCTGCACCGAGACCCCCTCCTCCGCCCGGGCGCGGCCGTCCAGGCGCGCATGCAGATCGCCCTGCCGGTGCACCAGCTCGGCCAGGGCCTTCACGGCCAGCCGCAGGGAAGTCACGTCCGATCCGCCGCCCGGAACCGCAGCACCCGCACCGGCAGGCCCTGGCGCTGCAGCGTGTCGATCCAGACCCGCTGCGCGGGTTGCAGCTGATCCGTGGGGCCCTTCACCTCCACCAGCTCCCAGGCGTCGCGACCGTAGACCATCAGCAGGTCCGGAAAGCCGGTGCGAGCGCGATGCAGGTTGACGATGGTGTGGGTGGCGATGGCGGCCAGGGCGTCGTGGGGCACCGCATCCAGCAGCGCGTCGACCAGGGCCGACGTGAACGCACCCCAGTGCACCAGCCTGTTGGCGATGCCGCGGCGCGACGCGGCCGTGGTCCGCACTGCCGCAGCCAGCGCCCCGGGCGCGGCCAGCGCCTGCACCTGGGCGTCGATCTGGCATCGCCTGGCCCTGGCGAAGTCGGGCCAGAACAGGTCTCGCGGGCCGAGCTGAAACGGATGGCTGAACGCGCCGGGCACCGGCGCGAACACGGCGTCCCAGAAGACCAGGCCGGCGAGCCCGAGCGGCAGCAGGTTCTCCAGGTGCCAGCCGCGGCCGCCGTTGCTGGTCAGCAGCGCCAGGGCATGGCGCTCGATGGCGGCCGGCGTCGCCGCCGGCAGCGCGCACCAGCTCACCGGCGGCGCAGTGGACCGCCGCCGGCTGCCGAAGCGGGCCGCGAAGTCGGCCTCCTCCGGCGCCCGCGGATCCCGGGCCATCTCGGCCAGCAGCCGGGCCACGGCCGCCTCGTCGCCACGCCCGCGCAGCAGCCGCGCCGACCGCTCCCGGGCCGGATGCGACTCGCTGACGGCATAGCAGCGCAGCGCCGCATCCGCCTCGCCGCGCCGCTCGTGCCAGCGGCCGAGGCGGTTCAGCACCCGATCGCGGGCCCGCTGCACCGTGCGGCCGCCGGCGCAGTCCTGCAGCGCGTCCAGCAGCACCGGGGCCAGCCCGGGCACCTCATCGAGCCGGTGCGACCAGAACGACGCCAGCCGGCAGCGCAGATAGCGGCGCAGCTCGGCACGGTCGGCGAAGGCGCCGCGGGACGGGTCGAGCTGGTAGCGTTCGAAGCGCAGCACCCCCAGATCCTGCAGCACGTAGGTGGACAGGTCCTGCCCGTCGCCGCCGAAGAACAGCACCAGGCAGGCGCGAAAGGCCTGCGGCTCGGCCAGCGCCACGCACGGATGCCGGGCTGCCACCCGGGCACGGATCTGCGCATCCGGATAGCGGCCGACGCAGGCGTCGATCCAGGCCGCCTTGGTGGGTGCCCGCACCCTCGGAAACAGCGCGCCGGCCTCCGCCCGGGTCAGGCGCGCCAGCAGCTCGTCGGCGGGCGCCTGCCCATCGGCGCGCACCAGGCGCCGGGCCATGAGCTCTGCCAGCGCCTGGGCGACGTCGCCCACCTCCCCGTAGCCGATCGAGCTGACCCGGATCCACGGTCCGGCGCGCGCGGCCAGCCGTGCGTAGAGTCGCTGCGCGTCGACGCTGGCCGCCGCGAACGCCGCCAGCAGGCGCCGCTCCGCCGCGCCCAGCAGGCGCTCGTGGTGAGTCGCCACATGACCGAACAGGTGGCGCAGGTTGGCGGCGTAGTAGTCGGGAGGCGGCGGACGCTGGGGGACGAGTTGCGGCACGACGGGCTGAGGCCGGCTTGTGGTGATGGCGGAGCCGGATTATAAAGGTCTACCTGACCGATGTGTATGTTTATACAGGCCCTCGATGCGCGTTCATCCCTACTGCATCTGCACCACCGTCAGCGCCCGCGCCCTGGCGGTGCTCATCGAATCGGGCGGCCGCGGCACCTACCGGGACGCGCATCCCTGGCTGGCCGCCCGCGACCTGCTGGCCGCCGGCGCCGAGGCCGGCGAGCGGGTGCCGGTGCTGTTTGCCGCGGGACAGCCGTCCCGCTTCTCGCACTGGGCCATGATCGACGATATCGAGGTGGTCGAGCTGCACCGCGCGACGTGGGAGACGGCCTGCCGGTTCACGGCGCTGCAGCCGGTGAACCCGATCTTCGAAAGTCCGGACAGCGTGTTCCTGAAGCCGAGTGGCGAGCAGCTCGACCGGGAGCGGCGCGAAGGCATTCACCGCCACCGCTACGGGCTGACGGAGCTGGAGCTGCACCCCTATGCGATCTGCGAGACGCCGCCGTTCATCCTGGCGGCTGCAAGCGGCTGACGGAGACGGCGCGCTATTTGGCGATGGGCGCCGCCGCCTTGGGCTCGCCGGGCTCCCCGTGGTCGCCCTGCTCGCCATGGATGCGAATCCATACTTCCTTGCGATGAACGGCCGAGTTCCGCGGCGCATCGATCCCCAGATGCACCTGGCTGCCGCGGATCTTCAGCACCTTCAGCTCGATCTCGTCGTCGATCATGATCGACTCGCCGGCGCGCCGGGTTAGGACCAGCATTCTTGTTCCTCGCAATCCATTTCTGAAGCGAAATCTACCCGGTCCCGGAATGCCGTTCTGTGACACCGGTGCCGATTCTGCGATGAGACCGCGCGCACAGATCCGGCGGGGTCAGACGTCGTCCAGCAGATGCGTCGGCATGGCCTTCTTCACCGGGGCGCCGAGCTCGCGCAGGGCCTCCGCCTGGCGCAGCAGGTTGCCGCGGCCGCTGCCCAGCTTGGCGAAGGCGGCCTGGTAAGCGCTGTCGGCACTCTGAAGCTGCCGGCCGAGCGCTTCCATGTCCTCCACGAAGCCGCGCAGCTTGTCGTACAGGGCGCCGCCGCGGCGGGCGATCTCCTCGGCATGGCGGCTCTGCTTCTCGAAGCGCCAGACGTTGTGGATGATGCGCAGGGTCATCATCAGCGTGGTCGGGCTGACGATGACGATGCGGCGCTCGAAGGCGTCGGTGAACACCTTCTGATCGTGCTCCATGGCCATGGTGAAGGCGGCCTCGATGGGAATGAACATCAGCACGAAGTCGAGGGAGCGGACGCCGCCCAGACGGTCGTAGTCCTGCTCCGCCAGCCGCTTCGCGTGGGCGCGAATGCTGGCCACGTGGGCGCGGGCCGCGGCCAGGCGGGCCGCCTCGCCTTCCTCGACCAGCGCCTGCTCGTAGGCGATCAGGGACAGCTTGGCGTCCACCACTACGTCCTTGTCGTACGGCAGGCGGATGAGTACGTCGGGGCGCTTCAGGGCGCCGTCCTCGTCACGGTGCGCGGGCTGCAGAAAGTACTCTTCGCCAACGCGCAGGCCCGAACTCTCGAGCACGCGCTCCAGCACCATCTCGCCCCAGTTACCCTGCGCCTTGACGTCGCCCTTGAGCGCCCGGGTGAGGTTCTCGGCTTCCCGATTGATGCGATCGCTGGCCTGCTGGAGGTTGCGCACCTCGGTGAGCAGCGAGGCGCGATCGCGGGTTTCGACGGTGTAGACGGTCTCCACCCGCTTGCGGAAGTCGGCAAGCTGCTCCTTGAGCGGCAGCAGCACCTGGCTGAGCCCGGCCTGGTGCTGCTCCCCCTGGCGTTGAAAGATGCGGGTGGCGAGCAGCTCGAACTCGCGCTTCAGGGCTTCACCGCTCTCGCGGAACAGCACCTCCTTCTCGGCGAAGCCACGGCGCGCCTCCTCGAGCCGCGCGCTGAGCGCGGCCTCGGCACGCTCACGGGCAGCCAGTGACTCGCGAAGGGCCTGGATCTCCTCCTGGTCCGCCGCCCGCCGTGATTCCAGGGCCGCCAGGTGCACCCGCTCTCCGGCCCGCAGCAGGCGCCCGCGCCAGAGCATAAACGCCAGCGCCAGCGCCATGCCTGCCAGAAAGGCACCCGCCAGCCACGGCCACGCATCGAGCGGTGGCGCTGCCAGGACGTCGGCGGGCATGGGACGTGCAGTCAGCCCGACTGCCGGGCGCGGCGATAGTCGGGGGCGCGCTTCTCGAGAAAGGCGGCCACCGCTTCCTTGTGTTCGGGCGTGGCGTAGGCCTTCTGCAGCAGGGCCAACTCCCGCTTCTGCACCTCGCCGAGATCGGTGGCGCAGCCGTTGGCGCTGAGCAACTCCTTGATCCAGCGAAGCTGGGGCGCTGGATTGGCGGCGATGGTGGCGGCCAGCTCCATGGCCTTCTCCATGAGCTGCTCATGGGGCACCAGATGGTCCACCAGACCCATGTCACGAGCTTCGCGCGCGGTGTACAGGCGCCCGGTCAGGCACATCTCGCTGGCGGCTCCGAAGCCCATGCGGCTGACCAGGAAGTGGGAGCTGGCCAGCTCCGGCACCAGCCCCATCTTGATGAAGCCCATGGCGAACTTGGCGTTCTCCGAGGCCATGATCACGTCGCAGGGCAGAATCATGGTCGCACCGACGCCGACGCTGGCGCCGTTGACGGCGGCAACGATCGGCTTCGAGCGGCGCAGCAGAGCAACCCAGTCGCCGGGACTGGCCGCTTCCCGCCGGGGCGCGGGGTCGGCGCCGTCGAGGCGGGCCTTGAAGGTGTCGCCGATGTCGGCGCCGGCGCAGAACCCCCGGCCCTCGCCGGTGATCAGCATGGCGCCGACGCTGTCGGAGTCATTGCAGTAGTTGATCGCATCGGTGAGCTCGGCGCTCATCTGATACGTCCAGGCATTCAGGCGGTCCGGTCGGTTCAGGGTCATCACCCCCACCCCATCGGCCACCTCGAAGCGAATCTGCTCGTAGCTCACGTTCTCCTCCCACTGCCGGTTCGACCTCGTATGCTAGTATGCGGTTGAAGCCCAGCGGATGCCACGCTCCCACCGTGACCGAGCAGCCAGCGCCCAAGATCCTCGTTCTGGACGATGACGCCGTGCATGGGGGCAGCGTCCGTGAGCTGCTGTCGCTGCGAGGCTATTCGGCCCAGTCCACCACCGACCAGATCGGCGCTATGCGGCGTCTGGAGGGCGGCGAGTTCCAGATTCTGGTGCTGGACATCAACATGCCCGGCATCTCGGGCATCGACGTGCTGCAGTTCGTCGCGGATCGGCAGCTTCCCATCAGAACCATCGTGCTGTCCGGCGAGCGGGACATCGGCAACGTCACCCCCGTGCTCCGCCTTGGTGCCTACGACTTCCTGCCGAAGCCCTATCAGCCGCAGCAGCTTCTCAACAGCGTCGCCAACGCGGTCGAGCGGTACCGATTGGAGGCACAGAACCAGGCGATCACGGCTCGGGCCGAGGCCGACCATGCGCTGCACGAGTTTCTGATCACCCAGTCCCCGGATCTCATCTACGTGCTCGACGACCGCGGCCGCTTCACGTTCGCCAACAAGCCGGTGTCCGAGATCTTCGACACCGCGCCGGACAACGTCAGCGGCGTGGCGTGGCAGGACGTCGTGGGGGCCGACCTCGCCGAGCAGCTTCGCCATCACTTCGACGAGCGGCGCACCGGCGAGCGCGCGACGCGCCACTTCGAGTTCGAGTACCGCACCAACCCGGAGTCGCCGCGCGTGCTCGAGTTCTCCGCCACCGGGCTTTACCAGGCCGATGACGGCATCGATGGCGCACGCTTCGTCGGCACCTACGGCGTGCTGCGCGACGTCACCGAAGCGCGGCGCACGGCCCGGGAGCTGGCCCAGAGCCAGCTCAAGTTCTATGGCCTGTTCATGGACTCGCCGGACGCCAGCTTCATCGCCCGGCTGGCGGACGGCCGGTTGCTGGAGGCCAACGACAGCTTCCGGCGCATCCAGCGCGCGCTGGGGGCCAGCCGTGAGGACACGGACGCCTTCCTGTTCCCCAACCGGGAGACGCGGCGCGAGTTCATCCGCCGGGTGTCTTCCGGCGACGAGCCGAAGACCATCGCCCTGGACCGGGAGACCCTGGAGGGTGTCTATCATCTCGAGCTGACGGCCAAGGCCCTGACCCTGAACGACGAGGCCTGCCTGCTCGCTACCCTGCACGACCGCACCGACGCGCGCACCGCCGAGCGTGACCGCCTCAACCTGCAGAACCGGTTGCAGCAGGCCAGCAAGATGGAGGCGATCGGTCAGCTCGCCGGCGGCATCGCCCATGACTTCAACAACATCCTCGCCAGCATCATCGGCTATGCCGAGCTGATCCAGAATGCGCAGCAGCGCTTCACGCCGGCGCAGATCAACGACTACCTGCAGCAGGTGGTGGATGCCGGGCACCGGGCCCGTGACCTGATCTCGCAGATGCTGTCGTTCACGCGCGCCAATCGCGGCGACCCGAAGGCGGTGGACGTGGCGGCCGCCATCGACGACGTGTCGCGCATGCTGCGGGCGGCCATTCCCAGCCACATCGACGTCGACACCGACATCGAGCCGGGCCTGGAGCCCGTCACCGCCGACCCGGTGCAGCTCCAGCAGATCATCATCAACCTGCTGGTGAACGCCCGGGACGCCATCGACGGACCAGGACGCATCCAGGTCGGCCTCGCCAGGGGCAGGCAGGCGACCGCCTGCGCGGCCTGCGGCGAGCGCCTCGCCGGCGAGCACGTGGTGCTCTCGGTGCGCGACTCCGGCCACGGCATTCCCGCCGAGGTGCAGGAGCGCATGTTCGAGATGTACTTCACCACGCGCGAGCCGGGCAAGGGCACCGGCATCGGCCTGTGGCTGATCAACAACCTCATCCACGACTATCGGGGCCACGTCACGGTGACGTCGCAACCGGGCCAGGGCTCCTGCTTTCAGGTGCACCTGCCCGTTGCCGCCCCCGGCAATGCCGCGGCCATGCCGCAGCCCGAGCAGGCCCCGGTATCGACCACGCCAAAGCGGATCATGGTGGTGGACGACGAGGTCTCGGTGGGCAACTTCGTCGGCGAGGTGCTGCGCGACGCCGGCTACGACGTGCTGGTGTTCAACGAGAGCCCGAGCGCGCTGCGCCACCTGCACAACCACCTGGGCGAAGTTGCGCTGGTGATCACCGATCAGAACATGCCGCTGATGAATGGTCAGGAGCTGGCGGAGCAGGCCAAGGCCATGGATCCAGGGCTACCCGTGGTGCTGATCACCGGGTTCACCACCAGCCATCAGGCGCAGCATTGGCAGCGCCTCGGCCTCGACGGCTTCCTGGCGAAGCCATTCCGCATCGACCAGCTACGCGAGCTGGTGGCGTCGCTGACGCCCGAGCGGGCGCGCCCCGCGGAAAGCGTCAGTAGCCCGTTCGCTCCCGCTCGCTGACCCCACCGGCGCGAACGGCCGCCAGGTCTGAGGCGGCCGCCCGCATCATGAAGCCCGCGTCGCTGCCGAGGGTCACCATGTTGAAGCCCGCGGCCAGATACTTCTGCGCATAGGCCAGGCTCGAGGTGTGAATGCCCACCGCGATGCCCGCCTTCCGGCAGGCGTCGGCAATGCGCTGCACCTGCGCCGCGTGCTGCGGCTCGTCGGTGTCACCCAGCGGAGGCAGACCCAGCGCCAGCGCCAGGTCCGAAGGGCCGATGTAGACGGCGTCCAGCCCCGGCGTGCTGACGATGGCGTCGAGGTTGTCCAGGCCGTCGCGGGTCTCGATCATGGCGATGCAGGCGATCTGGGCGTTGGCCTCCGACGCGTACCCGCGACCGCCGTAGAGGGCGGCACGAATGGGCCCGAAGGAGCGCATGCCGTCCGGCGGGTAGCGGCAGGCCGCCACCGCCTGCTCCGCTTCGGCGCGGTCGTTGACCATGGGCACGATCACGCCATAGGCCCCGGCATCCAGCGCCTTCATGATCTCGTACGGCTCGTTCCAGGGCACCCGCACCAGGGGCACGGCCCGGCTTGCCGACACCGCCGGCAGCAGCGTGGTCAGATCCTGGTAGTCGATCAGCCCGTGCTGCAGATCGACGCAGACCCAGTCGAAGCCGAGCCCGGCCAGCGCTTCAGCGCTGTAGGCGTTGGCCAGTGACAACCAGCATCCAACGGTCCGCCCGCCGACACGCCAGGTAGAGAGAACGGTATTTTCGCGCATGGCCGTATGGTAATGCATGGCGTGCGGCACCGTGCGAGAATCTCGACGTTCGTCGACCGAGGGGGAATGAGTGGCAGAGCGGGCAGAAACTCCGGAACTGAACGACGTGATGCGAGCGCTGACGGCGCCAGGCGCGGCCTACGAACTGGTGCCGGCCACCATCGATGGCAGCCGCTTCCAGGTATTCCGGCACGCGCCGTCCAACCTCCGCACCCTCTACGAAGACGCTCTGCAGTTCGCCGAGCGCGACCTTTATGTGTACCAGGACGAGCGCTACACCTACCGTCAGGCCAGAGACATGGCCGCCCGCGTGGCGAACGCGCTGGCAAGAGCCGGCGTGCGCCCGGGCGACCGGGTCGGCATCGCCATGCGCAACTACCCGGAGTGGGTGTTCGCGTTCATGGGCATCACCAGCGTGGGCGCCATCGCCGTGGCCATGAACGCCTGGTGGACCAGCGACGAGCTGCGCTACGGCGTCGAAGACAGCGGCCTCAGGTGGCTGTTCGCCGACGCCGAGCGGGTCGACCGCATGGCGCCCTGGGCAGGCGAGCTCGGCGTGCAGACGGTGGCCGTGCGCTGCCAGGCGCCGGACACCATCGGCTGGGAGGCGTTTCTGACCGGCGCCGCGGCCGACATGCCGTCCCACGACGTCGCACCGGATGACAACGCGCTCATCCTCTACACCTCCGGGTCGACGTCGCATCCGAAGGGCGTGCTGTCGACCCACCGCGCCATCCTGCACGCGCTGCTCGGCTGGGAAGCGGCGGCCGCCGCAGCGGCCGAACTGTTTCCGAGCCTGGTGGGGGACGAGCTGCCGGCCATGCTGCTGTCGGTGCCGCTGTTTCACGTGGCGGGGCTGAACGTGCAGCTTCTGAGCTCGTTCCGGCAGGGCCGCAAGCTGGTGGGCATGTACAAGTGGGACCCGGGCGAGGCGCTGCGCCTGATCGAAGCCGAGCGCATCACCCAGTTCAACGGCGTGCCCACCATGAGCTGGGAGCTGATTCAGCACCCGCAGTTCGATCAGTTCGATACGTCGAGCCTGAAGTCCATGGGCGGGGGCGGCGCCGCCATGGCCCCCGAGCACGCGCGCCAGATCGATGGGCGGCTGAAGAACGGCTCGGCGGGCACGGGGTACGGCATGACCGAGACCAACGGCCTCGGCACCACCATCTCGGGCGAGGCGCTGCTGGAGCGTCCCCGGAGCTGCGGCCGCCCTACCCCGCCCATGGTCGAGGTTCGCATCGTCGACGAGGCAGGCCGGGAGGTTCCTCGCGGCCAGACCGGCGAGATCTGGATACGCGGCCCGATGAACTTCCGCGGCTACTGGAACAACCCCGAGGCCACCCGCGCCACCCTGACCGACGGCTGGGTGCACACCGGCGACATCGGCCACATGGACGATGCCGACTACGTGTTCATCACCGACCGGGCCAAGGACATGATCATCCGCGGCGGCGAGAACATCGCCTGCCAGGAGGTGGAGGCCGTGGTCTACGATCACCCGGCGGTGTCCGAGTGCGCCGTGTTCGGCCTGCCGGATGCGCGCCTGGGCGAGATCGTCGCCGCGGTGGTGATGCGCAAGCCCGGCATGGACCTCGATCCCGAAGACGTGCGTGCCCATGTCGCCGCCCACCTCGCCCGCTTCAAGGTGCCGGAACGCGTCTGGGTCCGGGACGAGCAGCTTCCGCGCATCGCCTCCGGCAAGATCTACAAGCGCGGGCTGCGCGACGAAGCCCTGGCGGCCGGCGCCGGAGCGGAACAATGACCGCAGCGGCTCGGGCCAAGGTGGTGGTGCAGCTACCCGCCACCGCGCGCACCGGCAGCATCGAGAGCCGCTACCAGCTCGAGCTGGAATCGCTGGCGCCGCTGGCCGAGCTGGTGGAGGTTCAGGCACGCACCCCGGCGGACTTCATTGCCGCTGCCCGTGACGCCGACGCCATCATCACCTCGTGGGGCGTTCGCATCGACCGCCAGATCATTGCCGGGCTGGACCGCTGCGTGATCATCGGCGTCGGCAGCGTCGGCGTCGACATGGTGGATGTCGAAGCGGCCACGGAAGCCGGCATCGTGGTCACCAACGTGCCCGACGTGTTCATCGAAGAGGTGGCCGATCACGCCATGATGCTGCTGCTGGCGGCGGTTCGGCACGTCAAAGCCACCGATGCCATGGCGCGCGAGGGCGCCTGGCATCAGGGCCGGCCGCTGCTCAACCACGTGCCCCGGCTCATGGGCCGCACCCTCGGCCTCTACGGGTTCGGCAACGTCGCCCGCTGCGTCGCCCGGCGGGCCGCCGGATTCGGGCTGCACCTGCTCGCCCACGACCCCTACGTCAGCGAGCTGACCATCAGCGAGTTCGGCGTCGAGCCCGTCAGCTTCGGCGAGCTGCTGGAACGCGCCGATTACCTGTCCGTGCATGCACCCCTGAACGACGAGACCCGACACAGCATCAACCGTGGGGCGCTGGCGCGCCTGCGCCCCGGAGCGGTGGTGGTCAACACCGCCCGGGGCGGCGTGATTCACGAAGGCGATCTGATCGAGGCGCTGCGCAGCGGTCACGTGGCGGCTGCCGGCCTGGACGTGCTGGAGCAGGAGCCTCCCGAGCCAGACAACCCATTGCTCGGCATGGCCAACGTGATCATCACGCCGCACGTGGCCTCGGCCACCACCCGCATGCGGCCGGAGACTCGCCGCCGCGCCGCGCGGGAGGTTTCCCTGGTGCTGCAGGGCCGCTGGCCGATGAGCTGCGTGAACCCCACGGTGCTGCCGCGCACGCGCCTCGAGCGCTGGCAACCCTACCCGATGAACCGGGGTCCGAACCGATGAGGGGAACCCTCCGCATCGCCGTTGGACAAACCCATACCGAAGCCACGACAAGGACAACGACATGATGCGACACCTGCTACCCGCGCTGGCCGTGCTGGCCACCACCCTCGCCATGGGCGCCCATGCCGACGAGGCGCTGAAGGCCAAGCTCGAAGCGGCCATGGCCAGCGACATCCGCACGGCCGACGAGAAGGCTCGGGACGCCAACCGCAAACCCATCGAAACCCTGACGTTCTTCGGCCTGAAGGACAACATGCGCGTTCTCGAGCTGATGCCCGGCGGCGGCTGGTACACCAAGCTGCTGGCACCCGTGCTCGCCGACAACGGCCAGCTCTTCGTTGCCATCGGCACCACCAACGTCGCCGCCCTGGTAGAGAACGGCACCCTGAAGAACGTCAACGTGCTGCAGAACGAGGGCGAGTTCGTCCGGCCCGACGGCCAGCGTCGCTTCCAGATCAACGGCCTGCGCATTCCGGCCACCGACATCGACCTGGCGCTCACGTTCCGCAACGTGCACAACTTCACCGAAGAAGGCCGCCGCAGCCTCAACGAGGAGGTGTTCCGGGTGCTGAAGTCGGGCGGTCTGTACGGCGTCGTCGACCACACCCGCCGCCACATGCAGGAGGACAACTCCGAGAACTGGCGGCGCATGGACCCGGTGCAGATGATCAAGGAAATCGAGGATGCCGGGTTCGAGTTCGTCGACTACTCGACCCTGCACTACATCTACGACGACGAGCTGCGCTACGAAGTGGGCCGCAAGTCCGTGACCGGCAACTCCGATCGCTTCACGCTGCTGTTCCGCAAACCCTGACCGACCGCGTCCGGAACGACACCATCTGACGCCGGCCTCCGGGCCGGCGTCTGCCCTCACTTGCCGAACTTGTGCCTCAGCGTGTACCAGCTTGGGTAGGGAATCGGCCGCGGGTCGGTCTTCGACGTCCAGAACCTGACCACCCGGCCATCCGACAGCCGCAGAGCCTTGGCCACGTCCTTGTTCGACAGCCCCTTACGGTCCATCCACTCGCGAATCTCTTCGGGCGCCGGTGGGTACTTCTTCATCGCCATCCCGCCGACCCGGCGAGGCTAGGAACTTTATTCCTGCTTGAATCCGCCCCCGCAGACACCGCTCCAGGCCCCGTGACAACGCATCCCCTGGGGCGGAACGGCCAGCGGAGAATCATACATTTCATATAGTTGGGTCGCAGATTTGAGGTCGGAATCGAAACCAAGGGTACTGGGATCAAGCTCACGGAGATAGGATTTTTTGTCCTAGGTGTCTTGCGCTATCGGCTTGCAGCCGCTAGGCTCCTACACGATGTCTGTGACGAGAATATGACAGACACGGAAATTCCGAAAGCCGAACGAGGACGGCCACGGCAAAGCGCGCGGCCAGCCCCGGGAATCACAGGAGGGTGAGATGTTCAGAACCTTGATTGCAGCCGCGCTGTTGGCCGTTGTCGCCGGCTGCGCTTCGCCGCCACCGGCTCAGCCCACGCACTATTGGGAATCGTCGAAGGCCGACGACAACCGATACCGGGCCGACAACGTCTCCTGTCAGAAATCCGCGCCAGACGGCGCCTCCGCCGCGGCGTTCGAGCCGGGCAGCCCCTCGTTCGAGCAGTACCGCGACTGCATGGTCAACCGCGGATACGTCCTCCGGCAGTACTGATCCCACGCTCTCGAGCGCCAATGCCCCTCAGGCGTTGGCGCTGACCGGGTTTCTGACGTTTGCGGAAACCGGCGACGGCCGGCCCGAGAAGCGATGGTGTATGATGCCGGCCGCGCGGCTCAGCGCGCGACCGCCCAGGTGTTGGAACTGGTAGACAAGCTGGATTTAGGTTCCAGTGCCGCAAGGCGTGTGGGTTCGAGTCCCACCCTGGGCACCAGACCTGCCGCGCGCCAACTCGCTCAGTCGGCAACGACCTCCGACCAGGACTCGGCGCCCTGCTGCTTGCGCGCCTCCATCTCCAGTCGCATCAGCACCTCGGCCACCGGCATGTAGATGATGTC
Organism: Pseudomonadales bacterium; assembly: GCA_040219935.1. Lineage (GTDB taxonomy): Bacteria > Pseudomonadota > Gammaproteobacteria > Pseudomonadales > Azotimanducaceae > UBA7803. The sequence continues at coordinate 14,655 of JAVJUA010000074.1, forward strand.
GGTGCGATGCCCGAACCGGCAGCTCAGCCTGGCAAGCCCGGTCTCGCGATCGGCCTCGAGCACGAAGTGCAGCCGGTCCTCGTACGTAAACACGCGACCGATGATGCGGCTCTCCAGCGAGCGAACATACTGTGACACGCTTTCCATGCCGGCATTGTCCAAGTGCCCGTCCTCAGACGCTGTGACTGACCGCACACACTTACACCGACACACACAGGTGCGGCAGGACCGTCGGCATCTGCCATCGGTGCCGCGCAGCGGCCGGTGTGCCTGCTAGAATCACCCGCTTTGCCAGCCGTGAGCGACCGATGTCCGACCTTGACGCCCTGCTTCACACCGCCCAGGCCCTGGTGGTCCAGGCGGCCGCCCACCTGCGCGGAGACCTGGACGCGGAGCAGATCGAGCTGAACGACCTGGCCTTCTGCGCCGCTGAGCTCACCGCGGCGGCGGAAGGGCTGGCCATCGCCCGCACGCCGCATCCCCATCGCGGCCTGCTCGCCGGGCTCGGCAACACGTTTGCGGCGGAGGCCATCAGCCAGTCGCTGCAGCGACTCACCCTGCGCGGGCCCGCATTCGGGCTGTCAGCCGCCTCGCTGCCCGCCAACTGGCCTGCCGTGGTCGCGCCCTTTCTGACCCCCGAAGCGCTGACCGACCTGGGACGGCGCGTGCTGGCCGCCCGGGGCACGCTGCCCACCGTGGGTCTGGATGACGAGAAGTCGATGATGCGCGACACCTTCCGGCAGTTCGCCACCGATGTGGTGCAGCCGAGGGCCGAGCATGTGCATCGCCAAGACGCGGTGGTGCCCGACGAGATTCTCGAGCCGCTGAAGGCCATGGGCTGCTTCGGCCTGTCGGTGCCGCAGCGCTTCGGGGGCCTCAAGCCCGATGACCACGAAGACAGCCTGGGCATGGTGGTGGTGACCGAGGAGCTGTCGCGCGGCTCCCTGGGCGCGGCAGGGAGCCTGATCACCCGGCCGGAAATCATGGCCCGCGCGCTGCTGGAAGGCGGAACGCCCGCGCAGCAGCAGCGCTGGCTGCCGGCGCTCGCCTCCGGAGAGGTGCTATGCGCCATCTCGGTGACCGAGCCAAACACAGGCTCCGACGTGGCCGCGGTGGCGCTGCGGGCGACGCCGGTGGCCGGCGGCTGGCGCCTCAATGGCGGCAAGACCTGGTGCACGTTCGCCGGCAAGGCGCACGTGCTGCTGGTGCTGGCCCGCACCGACGCCGAGGCGCAGCCCCCGCATCGGGGCCTGTCGCTGTTCGTGGTGGAGAAGCCCAGCGTCGACGGCAACGACTTCGAGTTCCGCCAGCCCGACGGCGGCCGCATCACCGGCCGCGCGATCCCCACCCTGGGCTACCGCGGAATGCACTCCTACGAGATGTTCTATGACGACTTCTTCGTGCCGGCAGATGCCCTGGTGGGCGGCGACGCCGGCGCCGGCCGCGGCTTCTACTTCACCATGCGCGGCTTCATGGGCGGCCGGCTGCAAACGGCCGCCCGCGCCTGCGGGCTGATGCAGGCGGCCCTGGAAACCGCTCTGAGCTATGGCAGCGACCGGCGCGTGTTCGGACGCCCGGTGGCCGACTTTCCGCTCACCCTGGCGAAGTACGCGCGCATGGCCGCCTGGCTGCACGTCTGCCGCCACTTCACCTACGCCGTGGCCCGGCTGATGGACGACGACCAGGGGCAGATGGAGGCTAGCCTGGTGAAGCTGCTGGCGTGCCGGGCGGCCGAGTGGGTGTGCCGTGACGCCCAGCAGGTGCACGGCGGCATGGGCTACGCCGAGGAAACCGCGGTCAGCCGCTACTTCGTCGACGCCCGGGTGCTGTCGATCTTCGAAGGCGCCGAGGAGACGCTGGCCATCCGCGTCATCGGCAAGGCGCTCGTCGACCAGGCCGCTGAGTCCAGAAACGCTCGAGCCGGCTGAATGGCCAACCTGCCGCTCAGCGTGCTCGACCAGTCGCCCATCCCGAGCGGGGCCACCGCCGCCCAGGCGCTGGCGGATTCCACTCGCCTCGCCCAGATCACCGAAGCGCTGGGCTACCGGCGCTACTGGGTGGCCGAGCACCATGGCTCCGAGAGCTTCGCCGGCTGCGCGCCGGAGATCCTGATCGCCCACATCGCGGCCGCCACGCAACGCATCCGGGTCGGCTCCGGCGGCGTGATGCTGATGCACTACAGCCCCTACAAGGTGGCCGAGACCTTCAAGCTGCTGCAGACGCTGCATCCCGGCCGCATCGATCTGGCCATCGGCCGCGCTCCGGGCAGTGATGGGCTGACCGCCGCCGCCCTAGCCTACGGCAATCAGCTTGGCGTCGAGTACTTTCCGGCCAAGGTGGCCGATCTGCGCGCCTTTCTGCATGGCCAGCCGCCCATGACCGAAGCCCTGACGCGGGTCAAAGCCACGCCACGCGTGGAGCGCCCGCCGGACCTGTGGATGCTCGGGTCTTCCGAGGAAGGCGGCCGCATCGCCGCCCACTTCGGGCTGCCCTTCGCCTATGCCCACTTCATCAACCCCGACCACGTCGAGCGCGCCTGCCAGGTCTATCGGGACAACTTCCGGCCGACGCCCGAGCAGCCGGCGCCCCACGTCATGCTGGGCGTGTTCGTGCTCTGCGCCGACACGGATGCCGAGGCCGAGGATCTGGCCGCCTGCCGGGACCTGTGGCGCCTGCGCGTCGAGCGCGGCGAGTTCGGACCGTTTCCGTCAGTGGCCGAAGCGACGGCGCATCCCTACTCTGATGCGGAACGGGCCCGCATCGCCGAGCGCCGCAAGCACCAGATTCTCGGCACCCGGCATCCGGTGGCGAAGCAGCTGCGCGCGCTGGCCGAGACCGTGGGCGCCGACGAACTGTCCGTGGTCAGCATCACCCATGAGTTCGAACGGCGGGTGCGCTGCTATGAGCTGCTGGCCGAGGCGTTCGACACCGGCTAAGACCACACGCCGGGCTGGTGCCCGGGGCGGGAGTCGAACCCGCATGGCCTTTCAGCCGAGGGATTTTAAGTCCCTTGTGTCTACCAGTTTCACCACCCGGGCGGCCGGGCGAAGATACTGCGCACGCCGGGTGAATGCCACTCGCCGACCCGCAGGCCGCACGGGTTAGAATTCCGCCCCGTTGCCATGCAGAACCTCAGACGGAATGACTCATGCATTACAAAGCCCTCGCCATCGACCTCGACGGCACGTTGCTGGTCGGCGAGCACGTGCCGGAAGACAACGTCCGCGCGCTGCGCGCCGCACGTGACGCCGGGCTCAAGATCATCATCGCCACGGCCCGCTGGAAGCAGATGGCGCAGCGGGTGGAAGCCACCGTCGGCATCGAGGGGCCGATGATCGCCTGCTCCGGCGCCCAGGTGTACTGCCCGGACCTGGCACAGGACATATTCGACGAGCGGCTGCCGGCTGACTTCACCGAAGACCTCTATGCCATCTGCGACGCGGAGCGCTGCGTGGCCACCATCACCGTAGACGAGCACGTGCTGCTCAAGCTGGACGGCCAGCCCGACCCGGCGGCCATGCCCAAGGAGATGCGCTGGGTTCCCCGCCTGCAGGGTGCCGACGCCGCCCTGCCGCGCGTCGCCAACATCCAGGGCTCCGGCGTCTACGCGCGCATCCGCGACGAGCTGAAGCCGCGCTATGCCGATCGGGTGCACTTCTTCGACAGCATCGGGCCGTCCGGCAAGGTCATCTATACCCTCACCTCAGCCCGGGCCAGCAAGGGCAAGGCGCTGATCCGGGCCTGCGAGCATCTGGGTATTGCCCCCAGCGACGTGGTCACCTTCGGCGACGCCGAGAACGACGTCGAGATGTTCCGCATCTCGGGTGCCAGCGTGGCCATGGGTCAGGCGGACGATCGCACCAAGGCGGCAGCCACCGCCGTTACCGCGCGCAACGACGAAGCCGGGGTGGCCCGCGCCATCGAGCGCCTGCTCGCCACCGGCCAACCCTGAGGTAGCGCCATGGAGACCCTGACCCGAAACGCCCCGGACGGCACCCGGCTGCACATCTACCGGTGGCTGCCCGAGGGCGCGCCGGTGGCCAGCATGCAGATCGCCCACGGCATGGGCGAGCACGCCGCACGCTACGATGCGACGGCACGAGCGCTCACCGCGGCCGGCTACGCCGTTTACGCCAAAGACCACCGCGGCCACGGTCGCGCGGCGGACCCGGCGCGCCTCGGCTACATGGGTCCCGACGGCTGGAACGGCACCATCCGCGACGCCGCCGCTCTGTCAGAGATCGTTCGCGCCGAGCACGCCGGCGTGCCCCACGTGCTGCTCGGGCACAGCATGGGGGCGATGCTGGCGCAGCAGTTCGTCTATCGCCATGGTGCGCTGATCGACGCTCTGGCGCTGTCCGGCTCTCCAGGCGTGGCGGGCCGCGTGCAGTCGTGGCTGTCCTCCGGGCTGGCCCGGCTGGAACGCTGGCGGCACGGCGCCGACCAGGACAGCCCGCTCATGCAGTCGCTGCTGTTCGGCAAGTCCAACGCCGCATTCGATGCGCCTGGGGCGACCGGGTACGAATGGCTGTCCCGTGATGGTGCCCAGGTGCAGGCCTACGTGGACGACGCCCGCTGCGGCTTCGTGCTGCGCAATGGCAGCCTGTGCGAGCTGTTCGCCGGCGCCCGCGAGGCGCGGCGCCGCGACAACGCGCTGCAGATCCGCAGAGCGCTGCCCATCTACATCTTCTCCGGCAGCGACGACCCCGTGCACCGCGGTGAGCGCAACCTCGCCCGGCTGCGCAAGCTGTACGAGGGCCACGTGCTGCGGGTCGACTACCGGATCTATCCGGGCGGCCGGCACGAGATGTTGAACGAGACCAATCGCGACGAGGTGGTTCAGGACCTGCTGGGCTGGCTGGCCGGCGCGCTTCCCGTGCCGAAGTCGACCCTCGAGTCGGCCGCGCGGTCGCCGAATTGAGCCACCCGCTGGTGCACGGCGTTCATGGCATCGTAGATCTGCCGCGTGGCCTCCGGCACCGCCGTTCCGGAGGCGAAGTGGATGGGGTCGAGCACGTGGGCGCCGGCCGGTCCCGGCGTCAGCTCGCGTGAGCCCTTGGGCCGCAGCGCCGCCAGGCCGGTCAGGAACACCGGCACCACCGGCACATTCTTCTCCAACGCCAGAATGGACACGCCATGGCGGAACTTGGCCATGCTGCGGCTGGTCGAGCGCGTGCCCTCCGGAAAGATGATCAGGTTGCAGCCCTGGTCGAGCAGCCAGCGCGGATAGTCCAGGGCCCGGGAACCGCCGCCCCGCTGAATCGGAAACGTGCCCATGGCCAGCGACTGGTACCAGGGCTGCATGACCAGCTCCTTGCGGCCCTTGACGAACCAGCGGTCGGCCGCGGCGCCGGAGTAGATGTTCCAGCGGATGCGCTGCGGCAGCGACGCGTGCAGCACCAGCGCGTCCATGTGGCTGGTGTGGTTGGCGACGACGATGCACGGGCCTTTCAGACCGCGCAGCTTGTCGCGCCCGGTCACCGTCAGCGGCTTGCAGTAGCGATGCACCCAGCGGCCGTAGGCGTGCCAGCGAAACCCCAGCCGGGCCAGCTTGGCCCACCAGCGGATCTGCCAGGGATGCGGCCCCACCGTGCCCGACTGGGTGCTGATCAGGCGCGAGAAGAGGTCGTAATCGATGGCGGGCAGAATCTCGGTGTCGGCGGTGGTGCTCACCTCCTGGGCGAGCGAGGCACGGTACGCGCGGAAGTTGTCGGGCGCCTCGAAGACGGTGCACTGATCCCACTCGCCCAGCAGCCGGTAGCTTTCCAGCACCTTGGCCTCCCAGCGCGCCAGGGCGTGGTTCACCTCCTGCAGCACGCCCGGATCTTCCTTCACGGCGCGCATGCCGCCGCTGTGGTAGCGCATCAGCATCACGTAAACAGGCATGACCGGGCTTCCTGCGTCAGCCGCCGCCGGGCGACTTGCCCTGCAGCATCTCGATGAAGGCGCCGATCTCCATGCCCGGCAGGGTGGTCACCTTGATGGTGCCGCGCGACCCCAGCTCCATGGCTATGCGCGACATGACCTCGTTGGTCGGCGCCTCGATGATGTTGACGAAGTCGTAGCCGCCGAGCAGCGCGTACTGGGACATGACGCGCGCGCCCATGGCTTCGACTTCCTTGTTGACCTCCTTCAGACGCTCCGGTCTTTCCTTGAGGGTCTTGCGCCCCTCATCGGTGAGCGTGCTCAGCATGATGTACGTGGCCATCGTCTCCCCCTCGACCAGATGCACTGAGTCTACGCGAAAGCCACGGGGCTACCAGCGTTGTCGACGCCGGAGGGCGGGTTTAGGATGTGGGATCAGGTAGAGGGGTCGGCATGCGCGCAGCCGTTTTCGGCGACACGGGGCAGATCGGGGTGGTGCAGAAGAGCCCACCGGAGCCCAAACCCGGCTGGGTGCGGCTGGCCGTCACCGCCAGCGGCATCTGCGGCAGCGACCTCAACCTGCTCTATGCCCACGGCAACGCGTCGGTCGGCGTGCAACCGGGCCACGAGGTGGCCGGCATCGTCGACGCCCTGGGTGACGGCCTCGATGGCGCCAGCGGGCCGACCCTCGGCTCCCCGGTAGCACTCGAGCCCCTGATCGGCTGCGGCCACTGCAACGCCTGCCGCCGCGGACGCCACAACCTGTGTCCGTCCGTGCGCTTGTGCGGCTTCACCCGGCCGGGCGGCATGGCCGAGTACCTGGTGGTTCCCGCCGATGCGGTGCATGCCGTGCCGGACTCCCTGCCCGCCCACATCGCCGCGCTCTCGGAGCCCATGGCCGTGTGCGTGCGCGGCGTGCGCCTGGCGCGACTGAGCCCCGGCGACCGCGTCGCCATTCTCGGCGCCGGCAGCATCGGCCTGCTGGCGATCGTGGCCGCCCGCAGCGCCGGCGCCAGCGAGGTGCTGATCACGGCGCGTCACCCGCACCAGCAGGCGCTGGCGCGGTCGCTGGGCGCGGACGCCGTGTTCGCCGACACCAGGGAGCTGCTCGACGCCGTGGGCGACCAGCATGTCGACGTGACCATCGAGACCGTGGGCGGCCACGCCACGACGCTGGCCGACACCATCGCGGTCACCCGCAGCGGCGGGCGCGTGGTAGTGCTCGGCGTCTTCGAAGGCATGGCGCAGATCCCCGGCTTCGAGTTCTTCCGCAAGGAGCTGTCACTGCTGGCATCCAACTGTTACGGTCGCGAGTGCGCCCATGGCGATTTCGCTGCCGCCGCCGACCTGGTGGGCCGCGAGCGCGATCGGCTGGCGCCGCTGGTCACCCACAGGTTCAAACTCGACCAGATAGCCGAGGCCTTCGCCACGGCCGCTGACAAGACAACCCTTTCGATCAAGGTACAGGTGCAACCATGAAGACTTTCAAGAAGGTACTGGTGGCGGTCGATCTCGAAGAGCAGTCCGCCAACTACGTGATCGAAAGCGCCAAGCAGCTCGTGTCGGGCACGCCGCTCACCGTGGTCCACGTGCTGGAAAGAAGTCAGTACTTCAACGTCGGCGACCCGAGCTTCGCGGTGATGGACGACCTCTACGGCAAAGCAACCAAGGAGGTGGAGGGCTATCTCAGCAGGCTGTGCGAGCAACATCGCATCGACGACCACGTGCTGCTGGAAGGCCACGCCGCGACCATGATTCAGGAGTACGCCGACGAGCACGATCATGACCTGGTGGTGCTGGGCACACACGGCCGCCACGGCATACGCCGGCTGCTGGGCTCCACGGCCAACTCGGTGCTGCACGGCACCGAGCGCAACGTGCTGGCGGTGCGGGTGCCCGGCAAGAACGTGGAGGTGCGCACGCCCAAAGACAAATACCGGCGCATCCTGGCGGCGGTGGATCTGTCCGACGAATCCGGTCAGGTGCTCGACATCGCCCAGATTCTCGGCGATCAGGAGCAGGCCGAGCTGCACGTCGTGCACGTCATCAAGCCGTTCCAGCACGCCTACGCCGGCATCAACCCCGCCACCCTGTCGGACGTGGGCATTCAATTCGAGCGGGAGGCGGCCGAGCAGGCCCGGGCGGAACTCAAGGCCATCGCCGCCAGCCGCGGGCTGCCGAAGGATGCCGTGTCGGTCCGCAACGGCGCGCCGCACCTGGAGATCCAGGCGCTCACCGAGGAGCTCGACTGCGACATGCTGGTGGTCGGCACCCACGGCAAGCACGGCGTTCAGCTGCTGCTGGGCTCCGTGGCCAACGCCGTGATTCATGGCATCACCTGCGACGTGCTGGCCGTCAGAATCCGCTGAGGTCAGGCGTCGACGACGTAGCGCCCCGGCGCCGGATACAGCGGCGGATACTCGGCGCTGCCGAGGGTGACCGGTGCCGGCATGGTGTCCCGATAGCGGCTGCGCAGCCAGTCGATCCAATGAAACGTCCACGGGCCCGCATGGGTCTCGGCGTCAGCCAGCCCCGCTTCGGGGTCTTCGGGCGACGACCGGAACACCTGATGCTGCAGGTGCCGGTTGTCGAGCCGGCCGCTGATGGTCTGGGTGTGGTTCTGGTTGGTGAGCACGAACGTCACCGGGCCGCCGAATAGCTGCGTGCTGCGATAGCAGGCCTTCCAGGGGGTGATGTGGTCCGTCGAGCCGGCCATCAGGTACACCGGATAGTCGATGGCGGACAGGTCCACCCGGCAGCCGAGCGCGGTGAGCTCGCCACGCGCCAGGCGATTGGCCTGCGACAGGTCCAGCAGATCGCACTGGAACTCGGCCGGCACCCGGTTGTAGTCCTGCGACCAGAACAGCAGCGGATGTTTGAGCGGCGCCTTGCCGAGCAGATAGTTCGCCCGCAGAAAGCTCATGATGTTCTCTTCGACCCGTAGCAGCGCGAACATCTCGAACACGTTGCGCTCGGTGAACACGCCCCGCGCCCGCACCAGCGCCTTCTGAGCCGCCACCGAGCGCTCGCTGACGAACAGCCCGAAGTCGCTGTCGTCCGGACGGTTGTCGAGCACGTTCACGAACAGCGACAGCGCGTCGATCCAGTCGACCCGGCGTGCCCGCAGCACGCCGGCTGCGACGCTGGCGACGATGCCGCCGGCGCAGACGCCGATCAGATGCACCTTCGGCTGAGCGGTGACCGCCCGCATCACCTCGATGGCGTCGAGGATGCCGCCGGCATAGGTCTCGATGTTCCAATGCCGCTCGGCTTCCGTGGGGTTCTTCCAGCTCATGGCGAACACGGGTATGCCAGCATCCAGCAGCCGCTGAAACAGGCTGCGATCGGGGGTGAGATCGCCAAGATAGAAGCGGTTCACCTGGCTGAAGACGTACAGCAGCGGAATCGGCGCCACCGACGGCGTCTTCGGCTGGTAATGAATCAGCTCGAACAGCGGCGTGCGGTAGATGACGCTGCCGGCGCTGGCCGCGACATCGCGGCCCACCCGGAATGCGTGCCGATCGGCGACGGCCGGATAGCCGTGGTTGTGCCGGACGTCGTCGATGAAGTTGCCGATGCCGCGCAGCAGGCTGGCGCCGCGGGTCTCGATCAGGGTGCGAATTGCCTCGGGATTGGATGGCAGGGCGTTGGCCGGCGCCAGCACGTCCTTGGCCGCGTTCAGCACGAACCGGGCTCGTTCGCGCTGGATCCCGGTCAACCCGGACGAATCGAGCCAGGTATCCAGTGATCGGCCCCACGCCAGGTAGCCCTGGGCCAGGCGCCTGAACAACGGATGCTCCCGCCACGCGGGGTCGGCGAAGCGGGGATCCCGCTCGTCGACGACGATGTCGCTGCTGCCGGTGAGCACCGCGCCGAGATCGGCCAGCAGCGACCGGGTCGAACGCAGGGCCGCCGCCGGTTGCGCGCCCACCTCCTCGAGGATCTGCCCCCAGGTGTCGAGCATGGCGCGCAGGTCGACCCCGAAGGCGGACGCCGCAGCCATGCCCTCCACGCGCTCGGCAATACCGTCTACCGCACTCCCCTGCTCGCTCACGCGCTCACTCCCCCGGGCGCCAGGCACTCCTCGACAGCATCCCAGAAAACATCCGTACCAGCCACCGCGGCTGGTACTGCACCCAGTTCACCATGGCCTGGTTGAGCACGCCGGGCACCCGGATCACCTCGCCGGCCATGCATGCGCGGTAGCCGGCCAGGGCCACTTCCCGGGCATCGGCCATGAACGTCTCGGCCACGGCCTGAACCGGCAGCTCGGACACCATGTCGGTGCGGGTGAGCCCCGGACAGAGCGCGGTCACGGTGACGCCGGTACCGTGCAGGTCTTCCGACAGGCTCTCGCTGAACGACAGCACGAACGCCTTTGTGGCGCTGTAGAGGCTCAGGCTGGGAACCGGCTGGAACGCCGTGACCGAGGCGACGTTGAGAATGCGCCCGCGGCCACGCTCGATCATGCCGGGCAGCAGCGCGTGGGTCAGCTCCACCACGGCGCGCATGTTGAGCTGCACCATCCCCCGCACCTGCTCGATGGTCTGGTCCTGAAAGCGACCGGAAGCCGCCATCCCGGCATTGTTGACCAGCACGTCCACCTCTCTGCCGGCGCGCTCGAGCTCGGCCACCAGACGGGCCGGCCCCTTGGACTTACCGAGGTCGGCAGGCACTACGTCCACGCGGCACCCCTTGGGCAGGTTGGCGGCCAGTTCGCCGAGCTTGTCCTCGCGCCGGGCGGTCACCACGAGGTCGTGGCCATGGTCGGCGAAGACGCGGGCCAGCTCGTAGCCGATGCCGGCGCTGGCGCCGGTAATGAGAGCGGTGGGTCGGGTCATGTCAGGCCTCGCAGGCGATGGAGTCCTCATAATAGAAGAGGCCCGCCATTCTCACGAATGGCGGGCCTCCTGTCTCTTCGACCGCACGAGCCGGCGCGCTCAGGCGCCGGCGCTGCGGCTTCAGGCAGCGGCGGCCTGGGTCACGGCGTCGGCAGCCTTCTCGCCTTCTTCAGCGGCGGCGTTGAACGCCTCGCGGATGGCGCTGCCGGTGCCTTCGACGGCCTCGCGCAGAATCTCACCGCGTGCCTTCATGTCGTCCTGCATGCCCTTCCACAGGCTCTGCCCGTAGTCGCGCTGCAGCTCGACGAACGAGCCCACTTCGCGAACTTCCGGCAGCTTCTGCAGGTAGTCCTGGTTGAGCTCCATGTACTTCTTGAAGCCCTCGGCGGACAGCTCGGTCAGCTTGCGCAGGGTGTCGGCGTTGATCTCGAACAGCTCGCGGCCTACTTGAGCGGTTTTCTCGAATGCGTTCATGGGTAAACCTCCTTGGGAGCTTTTGTTGCGATGCACTTATTGCGATGCACAACGGCATTGTGCACCACAGCATTCGGGCATGCAAGCTTTTTTTGTGCAGTGCACAGTAGGCACCCTCAGGCGGCCTCGGAGTGCCGGGCAGCGGGCGCTTCGACCTCGGCAACCACCGGCAACGCAGGCGCTGCAGGGCGGGCGGTGGCCGCCTCGGACGCGGGCAGCAGGCTCGACTTCAGCTCGAGGAACGCAGCCAGCAGGTCGTCCCGCAGCAGGTCGGCGTCGGGCAGCGCGCGGGCACAGGCGGTGATGCCGACGAACAGCTCGTCCCGATAGCTCTGCACGGTGATGTTCACGGCCTGGGTGTGCGCCGCAATCGACACCGGATAGTGGGTCAGCACCCGGGCGCCCAGGGAGTAGAGCTGCTGCCGTGGCCCCGGCACGTTGGAGATCACCACGTTGCACGGCAACCGGGTCGGCACGGCATCGCCGCCGCTGCCGGCTTCCAGCAGCCGCGCTCCCGCCTGCAGCAGCATCGGCAGCCCGGGCATGGCCACATCACTGTCGTAGCTGGCCGCCAGGTCGGCAACGCAGCCCTTGCCCTGCCGGGCCGACTTCGCCACCTCCAGCAGCCGCTTGACCGGATCTGCCTCGTTGCTGGCCAGGCTCACCAGCATCATGGTCACCTGGTTGTTGGTCGAGGTATCGCCAGGACGGCGCAAAGACACCGGGCAGCCGGCGATCAAGGGGTCGGCGGGCAGCTCGCCGTGACGTGCCAGATAGCGTCGCAGCGCGCCGCCGCACACGGCCATGAACACGTCGTTCAGGCTGGTGCCGGTGGCCTTGCCCAGCCGCTTGACGTCGGCCAGCGGCAGCTCGGCCGTGGCGTAGCTGCGGGCATTGTCCACCAGGCGGTTGAAGCGGGTCGGCGGCGCGGTCTCGGCCATGGCACCGAGGCCCTCGTGGGGCGCAATGCTGCGCTGGAACATCCGGCGCCCGGTATCGACGTGATCCAGCAGGCGGGTGGCCTGGCGAATCTGGTAGTCGACGCAGTGCTCGACCGCGCGGGTGAGCAGCGACAGCGGCCCGTAGCTGCTCGGGCGCCGCCAGAAGCCGGCGGGTGCGGGCGGCACCTCGCGCGTCTGCGGCGTGTCGTCCATGATCGCCTGAATGGCGAGCTGGCCGGCCGCGCCGTCCAGACAGGCGTGGTGCACACGGTGGTAGTAGGCGATGCGACCGCCGGCCAGACCGGTCAGCACGCAGATCTCCCAGAGCGGGCGCTTCAGGTCGAGCGGCCGTGCATGCAGCTCGGCGATGGTCTGCTCGAACTCGCGCCGCCCCCCGGGAGAGGCCACCTCGACGTGGCGGACGTGACGATCGATGTCGAAGGCGTCATCGCGCACCCAGACCGGATGATCGAGCCCCAGGGGCAGCCACTGCAGACGATTGGTGAAGTAGGGAACCAGATGGGCGCGCTTGATCAGCAGCGCCTTGAAGTCGGCGATGAACCGCGTCGGGCTGGTGCCCTCGGGCAGCTCGATGACCTGTATGGAAGCGATGTGCTGGGGCGAACGGGCCGTTTCGTTGTACAGAAACGTGGCGTCCAGGCCGGCCAGTTGATGCACGTCTTTCTCCTGTGAAATCAAGTCCAGAACTCGGTGAGCTACCGGGTCGCAACATCCATGCCAACCGGGAGAAACTCACAACCATTTGAAAAATATCGGGTTTGTCTTTGGCAGCGAGCCGATGGGCGAGCGGCCATCGCACGCTGCCGGTGCGCCGCCCCGCGATGGTGCGCGCCCGGCGCCATCGGGGGGCGCATTCTAGCGGCGCCACGCCGCAGTGCAACAAATACTCGTTGACCCTGTTGCGGTTCTTCGTAACACTCCGGCAACACCGATTTCCGGCGAGCCGTGTGTATCAGGAACTCGACGTCGACAAGGTGCGTGCCGCCGGTCCGGCGATGCTGCACTCCGCCACGGAGCTGCCCCGGGTTCTCATGGAACTCGCCTCGCTGACATGGGCCTGGCCGCTGCTCGCCCGCGCCCGTCGCGGCGACGGCCATTCGGTGCTCGTCCTGCCCGGCTTCACCGCCGGCGACGAATCGACCCTGATCCTGCGCCGGGTGCTCGACGCGGCCGGCTATCAGAGCGTGCCCTGGGCGCTGGGTCAGAACACCGGAAGCCTCGACCTGCAGGAGCAGCTTTTTCATCGTTTCGACAGCCTAACCCGCGACTGTGACCGCAAGATGTCCATCGTCGGTCAGAGCCTGGGCGGCGTGTTCGCCCGCGAGCTGGCCAGGCAGTGGCCCGAGCGGGTTCGCCAGGTGATCGCGCTGGGCAGCCCGTTCGCGTCGTCCGGGCCCGAGACCACCAACGGCCTGGTGTCCCGCCTGTTTCAGTATCTCTCCGGCATGACGCAGGAGCAGATGCGCGATCGCATGCTGGGCTTTGCACCCGAGCCGCCGCCGGTGCCGAGCACGGCCATCTACTCCAAAGCCGACGGCGTGGTGCATTGGTCGTCCTGCCTCGAGTATCAGGGCCAGCAGTCGGAGAACATCGAGGTGCATGGCAGCCATACCGGCATGGCCATGAACCCGCTGGTTCTGCACGTGCTGCTCGACCGCCTGGCACTGCCCGACGGCGCCTGGCGGCCGTTTCGCCGCGACCGCGGCTGCCGGGCCTTTCTGTACCCAACGCCCGAACCGCTCACGGAGGTAACCACGTGCGCGAGCTGAAGAAGTACCCGAATCGACGCCTCTACGACCTGACCGACAGCCACTACGTCACCGTCGAGGACGTGCGGCGGATGATCCTCTCCGGCGAGAGCATTCGCGTGCTCGACAGCAAGGACAGCTCCGACATCACCCGCTCGATACTGCTGCAGATACTGTCCGAGCAGGAGTCGGAGGGGCACGAGCCGGTGCTCACCAACCGCGCCATCGAGCAGATCATCCGCTTCTACGGCAACAACGCGGGCAACGTGGTCTCGCGATACATCGAGCAGAGCATCCTCACCTTCTTCGAGCATCAGGATCAGTTCCGCCGCCGCATGCGCGAGATGAGCGACCTGAATCCGTTCAACCTGATGCGTCAGGCCATGGAGCGCGCCTTCCCCGATTCGCGGCGCAATCAGCGCCCGGGCGACCCGCCGGCCCAGGAGCCCCCGCCCGACGATCACCGCTGAGCGCCCGGCCCGCCGCTCCGCGGCGGCGAGGCTACTTGCAAATTATTCTCATTTACGCCAATGTCCCCGTCCGCCTGAGAGACCGACGGAGACCCCTCGATGAGTTCCATGCCGCGATGGTTCGCGCTCGCCGCAGCCGTGTTGCTGGGCGCCTGTGGCGCACCGGAAGCCCCGCCCGCCGGCGAGGTGAACGTCTACTCCCATCGCCACTACGAAGCCGATCAACAGCTCTACGATCGCTTCACGGAGCGCACCGGCATCCGCGTCAACGTCATCACCGCCTCCGCGGACGAGCTGATCACCCGCCTGGAGAACGAGGGCGCGGCATCACCGGCTGACCTGCTCATCACCGTAGATGCGGGCCGCCTGCACCGGGCCAAGGAACGGGGCCTGCTGCAGCCGATCGAATCGGCGACCCTGCAGGCCAGCGTGCCGGAGCACCTCCGGGACCGCGATCGGCAGTGGTGGGGTCTCACCCAGCGCGCCCGGGTGCTGGTCTATGACCGCGAGCGGGTCGACCCGGCCGAGCTCAGCACCTACGAGGCTCTCACCGACGAAGTCTGGCAGGGCCGGCTGCTTGTCCGATCGTCAGAGAACGTCTACAACCAGTCGATGCTGGCGTCCCTGATCGCCCACGACGGCGAGGAAGCGGCGGAAGCCTGGGCCCGCGGCATCGTCGCCAACATGGCGCGGCCGCCCAGCGGCGGCGACACCGACCAGGTGAAGGCGGTGGCCGCCGGGGTCGGCGACGTCGCCATCGCCAACACTTACTACGTCGCCAGGCTGGTGGAGTCCGCCGACCCCGAAGAGCGCCGCATTGCCGAGCGCCTGGCCGTGTTCTTTCCCAACCAGCAGGGCCGCGGCACCCACATCAACGTCAGCGGCGCCGGCGTGACCCGGCATGCACCCAATCGCGACCATGCCATCGCCCTGCTCGAGTTCTTCACGACGCCCGACTCCCAGGCGCTGTTCGCCGAGCTGAATCAGGAGTATCCGGTCAACCCGGACGTACCCTGGTCGGCGACGCTGCGCGGCTGGGGCGAGTTCAAGGCAGACACCCTGGATCTGACCCGGCTGGGAGAGCTGAACGACGCCGCGGTTCGGGTGTTCGATCGCGCCGGATGGAGATAGCGCTGCGGCCAGGGTGGCGGCTGACGCTGCGCACCCTACCCTGGGGTTGGACCGCCACCGCCCTGCTGCTGGCCGGCCTGCTGGCGCTGCCGGTGCTGACGGTACCGCTAGGCGCGCTGGCGCCCGCCGGTCCCGCCTGGACGCATGTGGTGGAGACCCTGCTGCCCCGCTACTTCGGCAACACCCTGTATCTACTGCTGGCCTCGGGCGCCCTGGCCCTGGTGATCGGGGCCGGCACCGCCTGGCTGGTAACCATGTGCGAGTTTCCCGGCCGCCGCCATCTTCGCTGGGCGCTGGCGCTGCCGCTGGCGGTGCCCGCCTACATGGCCGCCTACGTCTACGCCGCCATGGGCGACGTCACCGGCCCGCTGCAGAAGCTGCTGCGCGCCGTGCTGCCGGGCAACGCCGACGCCGTGTACTACTGGAACCTGATGCGCATCGAGGTGGTTGCCGTCATCTTCGCGCTGGTGCTGTATCCCTACGTCTACCTGCCGTGCCGGGCCCTGCTGGCGTCGCGGGCGGGACGCACCCTGGAAGCCGCCCGCATGCTGGGCCGCGGACACTTTGCCGTGTTCCGCACCATCGGCCTGCCCCTGGCCCGACCGGCCATGGCCGGCGGCCTGGCCCTGGTGCTCATGGAGGTGATCAACGACTACGGCGCCGTCAAGTACTACGGCGTGCAGACGTTCACCACGGGCATCTTCCGCGCCTGGTTCACCCTGGGCGACCTGGATACCGCCGTGCGCCTGGCGGGCATTCTGATGCTGGTGGTGTTCACCCTGCTCGTGGCCGAGCGCTGGCAGCGCGGCAGCGCGCGGTACGCCGCCAGCGGCGCCGGGGCCCAGGCCACCCCCTACCCGCTGCGCGGCGCCGGCGCCTGGCTGGCCGCCCTCTGCTGCACCCTGCCCGTGCTGCTCGGCTTTCTGATCCCGGTTCTGCAGCTCATCGCCTGGACGGTGCAGACCGCGCCGGCCGTGGTCGACGCCGCGTTTCTGCGGCTGACCCTCAACAGCCTCGGCCTGGCGGCCGCCGCTGGGGTGCTGGCCGTGGCGGTGGCGCTCGTTCTCGGCTACGCCTGCCGCCTCGACCCCACCCGGATCACCCGCGGCGCCACCCGGCTCGCCGTGCTCGGCTACTCGGTTCCGGGCGCCGTGATCGCCGTGGGGATGCTCACCATCACCCTGTCCGTCGATCGCGGCCTGGGCGGCACCACCACCCTGTGGCTCACCGGCACGCTCGGCGCCCTGATCGCCGCCTACGTGGTGCGGTTCATGGCCGTGGCCTACCTGCCGGTGGATGCGGGTCTGGAGCGCATCGGCCCGCGCCTGACCGAGGCATCGCGGATGCTGGGCGCGCGCCCCTGGCGGACCCTGTGGCGCATCGAACTGCCGCTGCTGAAGGGCACGCTGGTGGCGGCAGCGACCCTGGTGGTGATCGATGTCCTCAAGGAGCTGCCCCTGACCCTCATCCTGCGTCCGTTCAACTTCGACACCCTGGCCACCCGCGCCTTCCAGCTCGCCAGCGACGAGCAGGTGGCGCAGTCGGCGCCGGCGGCGCTGCTGGTCATCGCCTGCGCCACGGCCGTGGTGCTGCTGCTGCACAGCAGCGTCGATCGAGGCTCCCACCGTGAGCCCTGAGCGGCCGGCACCGGCCCTGGCCATTCGCGGCATCAGCAAGCGCTACCCGGGCACCGGCCGCGACGCCGTTCACGACGTCGAGCTCACCCTGAACCACGGTGAGGTGGTGGCCGTGGTCGGCCAGAGCGGCTGTGGCAAGACCACGCTGCTGCGCATCGTCGCCGGCCTCGAGGTGCCCGACCGGGGCCGGGTCGAGGTGGACGGCCGCACCCTGGTGGATGCGGGGGTCTGGGTGCCGCCCGAGCGCCGCGGCATCGGCCTGGTGTTTCAGGAGTTCGCCCTGTTCCCGCATCTGACCGTCGAGCAGAACGTGGCTTACGGGTTGCACCACCTGCCAAGGGCCGAGCGCCGGGCACGGACCGGCGACATGCTGTCGCTGGTAGAGCTCGCGGGCCTGGAAGGTCGTTATCCTCACCAGCTTTCCGGCGGCCAGCAGCAGCGCGTGGCTCTCGCCCGGGCGCTGGCGCCGGCGCCCAAGCTGCTGCTGCTCGACGAGCCGTTCAGCAACCTCGACACGCCGCTGAAGGCCACCGTGCGCGCCCAGCTCGCCGGGCTGCTGCGCCAGGCCGGCGTGCCGGCGCTGCTGGTGGTTCACGACGTCGAGGACGTGATGGCCCTGGCCGATCGCGTGGCCGTGCTGCGCGAGGGCCGCATCGTTCGCGAGGGTGCCCCCCACGAACTCAGGGATGCCCCCGGCGACACCTACGTCGCCCGCTTCTTCGACACGGTGCGCGCCTAGGGCTCGATTCCGGGGACGCGAGGGCGGCCGTCCAGCGTGTGCAGAAACGCTTCGAGCTGCTGACGTTCCCAGGGCGACAGGCCCAGGGGCTTGGCTTCGTTGTGTCCGATCATGGCCGGCGGCGCCCGGTCGTAGTGATCGATGACGTCGGCCAGCGTCGCGATCTGGCCGCGATGCATGTACGGCGCCGTCTGGGCGACGTTGCGCAGCGTCGGCGTGCGAAACGCGCCGATCAGCTCGGCGCCGCGGCGGACGAACCGCACCTCGTCGCAGTCGGGCCGCGGCGGATCCACCCAACCTCCGAGGCAGCCGAACGGGTCCGAGTCGAGGGTCCGCAGGCCGTCGATGCGTCCCCGATCCGGCAGCTCACCCGGCGCGGCCAGCACGCCGGTGTTGTGAAACTCGTGATTGCTGAACAGCGCACCGTTGTGGCACTGCAGGCACTCGGCTTTGCCGATGAACAGGCGCAACCCCCGCGCCTCGGCGTCGGTGAGCAGCACCCGGGCGGCGGCCGGGTCGCCGGCGAGCACCGCATCCACGTAGTCGTCGAAGCGCGTTCGCGGTGGTTCGATGCGCCGCTGGAAGGCGGCCATCGCCTTGCCCGTGTTGACGAACACGCGCGTTCGCGCCGCGGCATCCGGCTCGACCGTCAAGGGCCCGAACACGGCTTCGTAGGCGCGCCGATAATGGTCGTCGCCGGCGATGAACGCGGCGATGGTGTGCCGGTCGGTGCCATGCTCGGCCGGATCCTCCAGGGGTGACAGCGCCTGCGACCAGAGGCTGTCCTTGCGTCCGTCCCAGTAGCGCCAGGGGCTGAAGGCGGCTCCCAGCAGGCTCGGCGTGTGCCGCGCCGAGGTGCCCACCCCGCGCCCGCGCGGCAGGCCGTCGGTGAAGCCGAGCGCCGGCTGATGACAGGTCGCGCAGGACACGGCGCCGTTGCTGCTCATGCGCACGTCGAAGAACAGGCGCCCGCCCAGGGCGGCCGCGGCCGGATCGTCGGCCACCGCGTTTCCGGGATCCGGAGGCAGCGGCGGCAGCGCGGCGAGGCTGAGCGAGCGCAACAACGCCCGCTGCCCGGCGTCCCATCGGTGCGGATCCTCATCGGTCAGCCACGCGCCGGCCAGCACGGCCGCCACGATGACGACCGCAGCGGCGGCCGTCAGGGCCGCGCGGGCGGACACGGATCCCTCACAGGGTCAGCGGCACGACGACGCGATCGCGAATGCCGTCCACGTCGACGGTCACGATCACTTCCCAGACCCCGGGCATGTGGAATCGCATGCCCTCCAGTCGATAGCGCCCGCGGCCCAGGGCTTCGGTCACCCGCGGGACGGATGGCAGGCCATGGTCGTGGGCCGGCATCCCGCCGCTCACCTCGATGCGCGCGTCCGCCAGCGGTCGGCCGCCGGCGTCGGTCAGGAACAGCGTCCAGCCATGCATGCGATTGATGGTGAGCGGGTCGATGTCCGGCTGGAAGGCCAACCGGTAGTGGCCAGCCTCGGAGCCGATCCAGGCATCGGGGTCGGCGCCGCTGGCGGCGCCGGGCAGCCACGCCGTGACCACCGCCAGCAGCAGCCATGTGGCCAGCCTCGGGTTCTTGGGGCATCCTTTCATGACCGTGCATTCTAGCGCCAGCTCGAGGAGCCGTCCCGGCATGCGACCATCGAAGCTTCGCACCCGAGGCCTTGCCGGCGTGCTCACCGTCATCGCGCTGCTGGTGCTGGGCGCGCTGGCGGTGCAGACGTTCTACTGCCCCTGCGAGCGCACGCCCGGCGGCTGGCTGCTGGGCAACCGCCCCGCGGCACCGGTGGCGGACTGGACGTTCGCCAACCAGGTGCCGCTGTGCCAGATCCAGGTGTGGGTCGGCATCCGTCCCCACGCCATCAACCTGAACTGCATGGCCGCCGACGGCGAGCTGTTCCTGAGCTGCGCCGGCTGCGAGGGCAAGACCTGGTCCACGGCCGCGCTGGCCCATCCGCAGGCGCGCCTGCGCCTGGGCAGCACCGTCTATCCGGTGACCCTCACCCGGGTGGACGATCCGCAGCGGCTGGCCCGGGCGTGGCGCGCTCGCGAGGGCAAGCTCGGCCGCCCCACCGACACGCCGCCGCAACCGGGCTGGTGGTCGTTTCACGCCGCGTATCGGGACTGATCACGCCGGTCAGCGCACCTGGCGGCGCACCAGCCAGACGTTGATCAGCACGAAGGCCACGAACAGGACGAACCAGGGCCAGAACCCGACGCCGGTAAAGCCGACGGAGAACGGGAACACGGCGGTGAGCCGGCGGTCGCCGGATTCCGGCGTCACCGTCACCATGCCGATGTACTCGCCGCGGCCGCCGAACTCGTGGCGGCTGGTGAACACGTCGGGCACCACCGCGGCCGGGCGATGGTGCACGGTCACCGCGTCCAGGTCGTCGATGTCCTGCACGTCCTGCCAGCGCGCGAACCGGCCCAGACCGGTGACGTTGCGGATGATGCGGAACTCGATGGGCAGCGTCGACAACGCCTCGTGCTGGTACTCCATCACGAACACGGCGCCCGCCGCGCTCGGCAGATCTTCGCAGAACTGCTCGTGACCGCGCGCCTCCGGCAGGTAGATCTTGAAGTGCGCTTCCAGGTAGCCCATGCGGATCAGGCACTGGTCGTCTTCCAGCACCACGCCGCCGTGGCCAAACGCGGGCATCGCCACCGCCACGCTCAGGCCGATGACCAGCCGCGCGAGCCATGATCCATGCTTTCCCATGGCCAGGATTCTACAACGCGCGAGTTCGCGCATCGCGCCAACTGCTGGCACGATCCACCAGGCCCACGGCCGCACCGACGCCGGCCGCACCCGCGCCGGCGCCGGACTGCGGGGCCCCGCCAGTTCCTGACGTTCTGGCATGCAGGTTGCTTTGACCTACGGCGCGCCACAACATCGATACCGGGCCCCGCCATGGCAGGTCGGGACCCGAATACGGAGGACAGCCATGCCCGTGACCCCTGCCGACCGTCCCCTGGACAGCCTTCGCGACGACACCGTCGACCGCCTGATCATGAACTACGGCCACGGCCGGCTGTCACTGGAGGCCTTTCAGCGCCGCCTCGACGAAGCCTTCGACGCCACCGACCACGCCACCCTCAGCCGGCTGGTGGAGGATCTGGAGCTGGAGGTGGATGCCAACTACGTGGCCGGCAAGCGCGAGGCAGTGCGCGCCGGCTACGACGCCGACGAGGCGGGCGAGGTGGAAACCCTGATCGCCATCTTCGGCGGCAGCGACCGCACCGGCCGCTGGCAGGTGCCGGGCGAGGTGCGCTGCGTCGCCATCTTCGGCGGCTGCGACATCGACCTCACCGAGGCCACCTTCACGGCCCCGGTGACGCGCATTCGGCTGCTCTGCCTGTTCGGCGGTGTGGACATCTACGTACCCGAGGGCGTGAACACCACCGTGAAATCGTTCGCCATCTTCGGCGGGGTCGACAATCACACCCCGTCGGCGACCGACCCCGACGCGCCGCGCCTGGTGGTCGAGGGGCTGGTGATGTTCGGCGGCGCCGACGTGAAGCTGCGGCGCTCGCTCAAGCAGCGCATGCTCGATCTGGCAGATCGGATCAGATCGAGCCTGCAGGGCGGAACGCGCTGAGGTTTGGAGGCTGGGGTCGGAATCGAACCGGCGTACACGGAGTTGCAGTCCGCTGCATAACCACTCTGCCACCCAGCCGAGTTTCGAGGGGATGCGAGAAGGGGCGCATTCTAGCGGGGAAAGAGCCCGCGCGCGAGCCGTGACGGCGATGCCTCAGTGCTGCTCCCAACCGCTCTTCAGGGTCGGCCACGCCGCCTTCAGGTAGATCAGCATCGACCACAGGGTCAGCAGGGCGGCGGCATACAGCAGAACGTAGCCGAGCACCACCAGCGGCCGCTCGAGGCCGGGGGGATTGGCCAGCAGCACGACGATGGCCACCATCTGGAAGGTGGTCTTCACCCGCCCGATCCAGGTCACCGACACCCGGCCGCGGCGGTTCATCTCCGCCATCCACTCCCGGAGCGCGCTGATCACGATCTCGCGGCCGACGATGATCAGCGCCGGCATGGTCAGCCACAGGTTGGCGTGGTGGCCGACCAGCACCACCAGCGCGCTCACCACGATCAGCTTGTCCGCCACCGGATCGAGAAAGGCGCCGAACGGCGTGGTCTGCTGCAGCCGGCGCGCCAGATAGCCGTCGAGCCAGTCGGTGAACGCCGCCAGCCCGAACAGGGCTGCGGCGATCACATAGGTGCCCGGCCCCGGAAAGATGTAGACCAGCACGAAGAACGGGATCAGCAGGATGCGGGCCAGGGTCAGCAGGTTGGGCAGGTTCATCGACGTGTTCCCGTGTCGCTAGTCGGCATGCAGCGCGCCGTAGATGTCCTGGGCCAGCTTGCGGTTGATGCCCGGCACCTTGGCGATCTCCTCGACGCTGGCGCCCTTCAGGGCGGCCAGCGCACCGAAGTGGGTGAGCAGCTCCCGCCGCCGCTTCGGACCGACGCCGGGAATCTCGTCGAGCTCCGACTGCCGGCGGCGCTTCTGCCGGCGCTGGCGGTGGCCGGTGATGGCGAACCGGTGAGCCTCGTCGCGAATCTGCTGCAGCAGCAGGAACGCGTCCCCCTGGGCGGGCATGCGGATCTCCTGACCGCCGGCCAGGAACCGCTCCAGCCCCGGCTTGCGGGTAGGCCCCTTGG
The DNA here is from genome assembly GCA_040219935.1 of Pseudomonadales bacterium. Lineage (GTDB taxonomy): Bacteria > Pseudomonadota > Gammaproteobacteria > Pseudomonadales > Azotimanducaceae > UBA7803. The sequence continues at coordinate 37,221 of JAVJUA010000074.1, forward strand.
CAATGCCGAGCACGACCACGTCGTCTACCTGCAGCGCTTCCAGCACCGACTCGGCACGGCCGATCTGACCCGGGCCGCCGTCGATCACCAGCACGTCCGGCAGCTTGCCCTCCCCCTGCTTGAGGCGGGTGTAGCGGCGGCGCAGGGCCTGCTCCATGGCGGCGTAGTCGTCGCCCGGCTCCACGCCCTCGATGTTGAAGCGCCGGTAGTCCGACTTCAGCGGACCGTTGGCATCGAACACCACGCAGGATGCCACCGTCGCCTCGCCCATGGTGTGGCTGATGTCGAAGCACTCGAGCCGCTGCGGCACGTCGTCCAGGCCCAGCGCCTCCTGCAGCGCTACCAGACGCGCATAGACGTTGCGCTTGTCCGCCAGATACGCGTTCAGCGCCTGGGCGGCGTTCTGCTGCGCCAGCTCGAGCCAGCGCGCCCGCTGACCACGCACCAGGTGGGACACGGTGATGCGGCGGCCGGCCCGTTCCGACAACGCGCCGGCCAGCACGTCGGCATCGGTGATGCCAGGCCGGGTGATCACCGCCCGCGGCAGATCCCGCTCGGGGCCACCGAGATAGTACTGCGACAGAAAGGCGTCGAGCAGATCTTCCGAGGTCAGCTCCAGCTCGTTTCTCGGAAACCAGGTGCGCTGGCCCAGCATGCGCCCGGCGCGCACGAACAGCGCCTGCACGCAGCTCACCCCGGACACGGTCTCCACGGCGAACAGGTCGACGTCGCCTTCCGCCGCGTGCACGTACTGCTGCTCCTGCACCCGGCGCAGCCTGGCAATCTGATCCCGAAAGCGGGCCGCCCGCTCGAAGTCGAGGCGCTCGGAAGCTTCCTGCATCTTGCGCTTGAAGGTCTCCAGAACGGCCGAGCTGCGGCCCTCCAGGAACATCACGGCCAGATCCACGTCGTCCCGGTAGTCGGACGCCGCCACCAGACCCACGCAGGGCCCGCTGCAGCGCTGAATCTGATACTGCAGGCAGGGCCGCGAGCGGTTCTTGAAGAAGCTGTCGTCGCAGTGCCGCAGCCGGAACACCTTCTGCAGGATGTTGAGGCTCTCCCGCACCGCGCCCGCCGAGGGATAGGGGCCGAAGTAGCGGCCGGTCTTCTTCTTGGCACCGCGGTGGAAGGTCAGCCGCGGAAACTCGGCGTGGTCCGTCAGGTAGATGTAGGGGTAGGACTTGTCGTCGCGAAGCACCACGTTGTAGTGCGGGCGTTCGCTCTTGATCAGGCTCTGCTCGAGCAGCAGCGCCTCGGTCTCGCTGGCGGTCAGGGTGATCTGCACGTCGGCGATGCGCGAGACCAGCGCCATGGTCTTGGCGGACAGGCCCGAGGCGCGAAAGTAGCTGGTGACCCGGGCCTTGAGGTTTCGCGCCTTGCCGACGTACAGCGCCGTGCCATGGGCGTCCAGCATCCGGTAGACACCGGGTCGCTGCGGCAGGGTCTTCAGGAAGGCTTCGGGATCGAACGGCGCAGGGCTCATGGCGCTCAACTATAGAGATGCGCCCTCGCCCGTGCCAGAACCGCATCCAGCATCGCCGGGGTCAGCCGGCGGGTGTGGGTGTTCTGGCGGCTGGGGTGATAGCTGTCCAGCAGCAGCAGGCCCGGCGCCAGCTCCATGGCCTGGCCGTGGCGGAAGCGCGGCAGGCGCTGCGCCAGCGCCAGACCGAGGCTCTGATGCGCCACCGCGCCCAGGGCCACCACGCACCTCGGGCGGCGCATGCGCGGGCGCCAGAGGTCGGCCAGCTCAGCAGCCAGATAGCCTGCGCACGTCTGCTGCTCCAACGCGGTGGGCCGGTTGCCGGGGGGCAGGCAGCGCACCGCGTTGGTGATCCGAAGGTCGTGCAGCACGGCATCGGCGGCCGCCGGAGCGCTGGCGAATCCGGCGCGGTGCAGCGCGGCGAACAGGAAGTCGCCGCTGGCGTCACCGGTGAACGGCCGGCCGGTGCGATTGGCACCGTGCAGCCCCGGCGCCAGCCCCACCACCAGCAGGCGGGCACCAGCGGAACCCCAGGCGGGCACGGGTGCGCAGTGATACCCCGGAAGCTGCGCCTTCAGCAGATCGAGATGGGCCGCCAGCCGCGGACAGGCCCGGCAGCCGCGCTCGCGGCTCGCGGTGCCGCCCGCTGCGCCCCCGGAGGTCAAGACGACTCGGCCAGCGCCAGCCGGGTCTCGGCGTTCTGCTGCGCCAGCATGCCATGGCGCACCGCCAGCAGCGCCAGCTCGACGTCGCTGGAGACGTTGAGCTTCTCGAAGATGCGATAGCGGTAGCTGTTCACCGTCTTCGGAGACAGGTGCAGGCTGCTGGAAATGTCGTTCACCTTGTGACAGCTCACCACCATCATCATGATCTGCATCTCGCGATTCGAGAGCTGCTCGAACGGCGCGGTGCCGTCGTCTTCGAAGCTGGCCACCGCCAGCGCCTGAGCGACGTCGGTGCTGAGGTAGCGTTTGCCCAGAAACGCGCGGCGTATGGCCGTGGCCAGCTCGTCGGCATCGGCGCCCTTGGTGACGTAGCCGCACGCCCCGGCGCGCAGAGCCTGCAGCGGAAACGGCTTGCGGTCGCAGGCGGTCAGCGCCACCACGCGCGCATCGAGCTCCAGACGCACGATGCGCCGGATCGCCTCCAGACCGCCAATGCCCGGCATCAGCAGGTCCATGAGCACCACGTTCGGTCGCTCGTCACGAGTCAGCTTCACCGCCGACTCGCCGTCCTCGGCCTCACCGACGATCTGGATGCCCTTGGCATCGGCGAGCATCCTGCGCACGCCGACTCGGAACAGACGGTGGTCGTCCACCAGCAGAACTCGGATCATGTCGCCCCCTGCGTCGCTGTTGCTGTCGTTGGACCAGCAACGATAGGCACCCCGGCCGGCGGGAACAACGCAACGGCGCCGCCATCCGGCGCGCTTTCAGGAAACTTCCACGATCCGATAGGCCCCTGATATCAGCAGCCACCGCTCATCCGAATGCCTGCAGCCCGGTCTGGGCACGGCCCAGGATGAGCGCGTGAATGTCATGGGTGCCTTCGTAGGTGTTCACCGTCTCCAGGTTCATGACATGGCGAATCACGTGGTACTCGTCGGCGATGCCGTTGCCACCGTGCATGTCGCGGGCCACCCGGGCGATGTCCAGCGCCTTGCCGCAGTTGTTGCGCTTCATCAGCGAGATCACCTCGATGGCCAGCTTGCCCTCGTCGAGCAGACGGCCCATGCGGATGCAGCCCTGCAGGCCCAGCGCGATCTCGGTCTGCATGTCGGCCAGCTTCTTCTGCACGAGCTGGGTGGCGGCCAGCGGCCGGCCGAACTGCTTGCGCTCCAGCGTGTAGGTGCGGGCGGCATGCCAGCAGAACTCGGCGGCACCCATGGCGCCCCAGGCGATGCCGTAGCGGGCCCGGTTCAGACAGCCGAACGGGCCGGCCAGGCCCTTGACGTTGGGCAGCAGGTTCTCCTCCGGCACGAACACGTCTTCGAGCACGATCTGGCCGGTGATGGAGGCCCGCAGGCTCATCTTGCCCTCGATCTTGGGCGTGCTGAAGCCGTCGAAGCCGCGCTCCACCACGAAGCCGCGGATCACGTCGTCGAGCTTGGCCCAGACCACGGCCAGGTCGGCGATGGGCGAGTTGGTGATCCACATCTTGGCGCCGTTGAGCACGAAGCCGCCGTCGACCTTTTTGGCCCGGGTGACCATGCTGCCCGGGTCCGAGCCGTGGTCGGGCTCGGTGAGGCCGAAGCAGCCCACCCACTCACCGGTGGCCAGCTTCGGCAGGTACTTCTCGCGCTGCGCCTCGGTGCCGTAAGCATGGATGGGATGCATCACCAGCGACGACTGCACGCTCATGGCGGAGCGGTAGCCGGAGTCGACCCGCTCCACCTCCCAGGCCATGAGGCCGTAGCTCACGTAGTTGACCTCGGAGCAGCCGTACTTGGCCGGCAGGGTGGCGCCGAGCAGGCCCAGGGCCCCCAGCTCGTTCATGATCTCGCGGTCGAAGGTTTCCTCGCGGTTGGCCATCAGCACCCGGGGCATCAGCCGCTCCTGGGCGTAGTCGCGGGCGGTATCACGAATCATCCGCTCTTCTTCGGTGAGCTGGTCGTCCAGCAGAAAGGGGTCGTCCCAGATGAACGCGCTGCGGTCACTCATGACGGTGAGCCTCGGTTTGGCTGCGGGAGAGGCGCAGAGGCTAATCGAGACCAGGGTCTGGCGCAATTTCTGTATACTCGCGCCGCGCCCACCATCCGGAGGCTGGCATGGCTCTCGACGACGACACCCTGAATCAGTTGCTCACCACGCTGGAGCGGTTCGTACGCGATCGGCTGGTTCCCCTGGAGGCTCAGGTATCTGCCGAAGACCGCATTCCGGCGGACGTGATCGACGAGATGAAGGCGCTGGGTCTGTTCGGCATGACGATCCCGGAGCAGTACGGCGGCCTGGGCCTGAACACCGAGGAGGAATGCCGCGCCGTGCAGGTGCTCGGTCATACCTCCCCCGCGTTCCGCTCGGTGATCGGCACCAACAACGGCATCGGCTCCCAGGGCCTGGTGATGGACGGCACCGAGGCCCAGAAGGCTCACTACCTGCCGAAGATGGCCAGCGGCGAGATCATCGGCTCGTTCGCGCTCACCGAGCCCGACGTCGGCTCCGACTCCGGCGCGGTCAAGACCAGCGCCCGTCGCGACGGCGACGACTTCGTCATCAACGGCACCAAGCGCTACATCACCAACGCCCCCAGCGCCCAGTTGTTCACGGTGTTCGCCCGCACCGATCCCGACACGCCCGGCGCCCGGGGCGTGTCTGCATTCCTGGTAGACGCCGACACCCCCGGCATCAGCCTCGGCAAGCCGGACAAGAAGATGGGACAGCAGGGCGCCCACGTCTGCGACGTGGTGTTCGACGACGTGCGGGTGCCGGCCGACGCCATCATCGGCGGCATCGACAACCTCAACAACGGCTTCGCCACGGCGATGAAGACCCTGGACCGCGGCCGCCTGCACATCAGCGCGCTGTCGGTCGGCGCCGCCTACCGGCTGATCGACGAAGCCGTGACCTTCGCCAAGGAGCGCAAGCAGTTCGGCCAGCCCATTGCCGAGTTCCAGCTCATTCAGGCCATGCTCGCCGACAGCCGTGCCGAAACGTACGCCGCCGAGTGCATGGTGATGGACGCGGCCCGGCGCCGCGACGCCGGCGAGCGGGTGAGCACCCTGGCATCCTGCTGCAAGCTGTTCGCCACGGAGATGGTGGGGCGCGTGGCCGACCGCGCCGTGCAGATCCACGGCGGTGCCGGCTACATGGAGGAGTACGCGGTCGCCCGCTTCTACCGCGACGTGCGGCTGTTCCGCATCTACGAAGGCACCAGCCAGATTCAGCAGACCATCATCGCCCGCAGCATGATTCGCGACTGAGGCACGCTCAGACCGGCGCCGGCACGCCGGCGTCGATGGGCAGGAAGATGGAGAACGACGTGCCCTGCCCCGGCCCGGTGCGGACATCGATGCTGCCATGCAGCTCGTCCACCAGCCGATGGACGATGTGCAGACCCAGGCCCGCATGGCCATCACCCTTGCTGCTCTGCTTCGGATCGGCAAGGCGCATCAGCACGTCCCGCGGCAGCCCCGGGCCGCTGTCTGCCACGCCAAGCATCACCCCTTCCCGGCCCTGCCGGAACACGCCCGCGGTGGTGCTGACCGTCACGGTGCCGCCGGCAGCCGCCTCGATGGCATTGCGCAGCAGGTTGTTCAGCACCTGCGCCAGGCGATGCTCGTCGGAGCGCAGCACCAGGCTGCCGGGCGACAACGACTCTGCCAGCGCGACCGAGTGATTGGCGGCGTAGCCGCCGTGCAGAGCCACTACCTGCCGCGCCAGCGCGTTGAGATCGAGCTCGGCGACCTCGAGCACGCCCGGCTGCCCCTCGCCTTCGGGCATCGGCACATGGCGCGCCTCGGCCACCAGTTCCGCCACCCGCTTCAGCTCGGTGCCGATGAGCTGCAGCTGCTGCACCGCCTGCGGTTCGTGCGCCAGGGTCAGCTCCAGGATGTGCAGGTAGTTGTTGACGATGCTGAGCGGGTTGTTGGCCTCGTGGACCAGCACCCGCAGCCGGCGCTCCTCCTGACGGCGGAACCGCTCCAGCGCATCCTCTGGCTGCGCGCCGCCAGCGCGCGAGCGGCCGATGCGGCGCGCCAGCTCCTCGGCATACAACGCCATCAGCGTTTCCTGGTCGACGTCTTCGTCCACCGCGAACACCACGGCGCCGAGCGGCTGGCCGTCGCCATCCCGCAGCGGATAGCAGACCGCGTCCGGGCTCTGCAGGCGGCGCAGTAGCTGGCGATCGGCCACCGACTGGTCGGCACGGTCGACCAGCTCACAGCGCTCTCCGAGGCGCACGCAGCGGGCGATGGTGCTCGACTGGGACGACAGCGTAATGGCGGGGCCATCGGCCTGAGGCTCGCTCAGCCGCGTGCGGTCGGCATCCATGAGCAGCAACACCGGCACGCGCCCGAACAGGCGCCGGCACAGCAGCGCGTGGGTATCCAGCAGCGCAGCCGGATCAGGCGCCGCCGCGCCCAGCAGCCGCCCCACCAGGGCCACCTGCAGACGCAACCAGAGCCGCTCCGCGGCGTCGTAGTCGCGGTCGGCCTCGAGACCGAGCTGATCGAGCAGTGCCTCGCCGCGGGCGCGGGCCTCGGCCAGCTCCGCCTGGTAGCGCTCGGGCGTCACGCCCAGCAGCGCCGAGGCCGTGTCCTGGGACTCCAGGGGCTCCGCCACATCCAGGGATTCCACCACCGCGAACAGCCGGTGCATGGGCGAGGCGTCTTCCAGCAGCTCAGGGCGGGCACCGCGAAAGGCCAGCAACTCTGACAACGCGTCGTCCTGCGGGAGGTGAACGCCGGAGGCGGCGAGCAGCACCCGCCAGCGAATCGCCACGGGGTCGGCAAGGCCGAGCACCTCGGCCAGACGCTCCCCCACCAGGCTCGAATGCAGCACCGACTGCCACTGATCGAAGCTGAGACGGACGCTGCCGGACACGGTGAGCACCGCCAGGGCCTGAGCCACCGCCAGATCTTCGAAGCGCGATTCGGGCAGGGCCTGCAGCGCGCTCGCCAGCGCATCCGGGCTGGCCTCGCAGCCGAGAAGCTGCAGCCAGCGGCTCAGCAGGTCTGCATCGGTGCCGAGCAGGCGAATGAACGCCTCGGCGTCGAAGGGCTGCTTGAGCGCCGTCTCGAGGTAACGGTCGATCACCGCCTCAGGGGTCAATACCGGTCTCCCGCCAACGTGTTGTCGGTACCGCGACTCCCTGTGCAGATACCCCTTCCCACCCGAATAGAGAGGGAACGTCCTGCGTCTTTTTTGACGCACTTCGCATTCTACTGCCGGCCGTGGGGGCGCTCGTGACCAAGATGTAAGCCAGGTTGCCGAAACCTGTGGCCGAGGGGTTCAGGACGCGGCGGCGGTCCGGCGCGCCGCACGCAGCCGGCGGATGTCGTCGCGCAGGGCCATTGCCGCCTGACGCGCCGAGTCGGCAAACCCGGGCCCGCCACCGGCGTACAGCACCGCACGGGAAGCGTTGATCACCAGGCCCAGGCCGGCGCTGTCCAGGCCGGCGTCGATCACGGCCGCCAGGTCGCCGCCCTGGGCGCCAATGCCCGGTACCAGCAACGGCATGTCGCCCACCGTCTGGCGGATCCGGCGCAGATCCTCGGCCTGGGTGGCTCCGGCCACCAGCATGACATTGCCGGCCCGGTTCCACGACGTCGCCGCCGTGGCAATGCGCAGAAACAGCGGGGCCTCGGTCGGGTGACACTGCAGCCAGTCGCTGTCCGGGTTGCTGGTGCGGCACAGCACCACCACGCCGCGGCCGGAGTAGGCCAGAAACGGCTCGACGCTCTCCGGCCCCAGGAAGGCGTTGACCGTGACCGCGTCGGCATCGTAGCGTTCGAAGGCTTCGACGGCATAGCGTCGCGCCGTGTCGCCGATGTCGCCGCGCTTGGCATCGAGGATCACGGGGACATCGGGATGATGCCGGTGGGCATGATCGATGACGGCCGCCAGCTCCGCCTCCGCAGCGAGCGCGGCGAAATGGGCGAACTGCGGCTTGAACGCGCAGACCAGGTCCGCGGTGGCGTCCATGATGGCGGTGCAGAACGGCACCAGCCCGTCACGTCCCCGGGGCAGATGGGCCGGCAGGCGCTCGGGGTCCGGATCCAGCCCCACGCACAGCATCGTCTCGGCGTCGACCCAGCGGTCGGCGAGCAGCTTGATGAACGGTGGGCGGTGGGTCACGGCCGCGAGTATAAACAGGGTGATCGGGAGCGTCACCCGATGGTGACCCGGAGGGTCAGATTGAGGCGGTTGCAAACGTCTGCGGGAGGCCCGACAAACCGCCACAACAGTGATACATCCCCTGAGATTTCAGCGGGTTATGATCCGATTCGCGAGCAATGGCACGATTCTCGCTTCGTGCAAGTCAACGCCGGTCGATCCGGGGAGCAGCCACATGTCGGACAACATCGTCGATCTCACGCGGGTACGGGTACGCGCCCGTCAGCGGACCCAGGACAAGCGGATGCACCCGCGCCTGGACAGCGACGACCGCCTGTTCACGCAGGTCGTGCTGTCCGCCGACGATCCCGACCTCGTGGGCACCACGCTGTCGTGCGTCGCGGTGAACCTGTCGGTCGGCGGCATCCAGTTCCGCACCGGCACCCAGCTTCCGGTCGGCGCGCTGCTGGATCTCTGGGTAGACATCGCCAGCCGTCCGGGCAAATTCTTTCTGGCAGGAGAGGTCCGCTGGATCCGGCCGGCCGGACTCGACGAGCGTGGCGACGCCGCCTGGTTCGTCGGCGTCCAGCTCAAGTCCGGGGCCGCCACCGACATCTCGCTGTGGCGCGACTACCACGCCGCCGCGACGATGCCCTGATCGGCGCCACACCCGCCCCCAGCGCTCCACCCGCCCGACTGTGACCTGGCGCACGCCGGCAGCGCCGCCGGCGTCCCAGTCACAATTCGCTGCAACTGCTTAAATGAGTCACAGACAATCCCCGTACCGGGAGCCAGGTCACGTGACGCAATCGAAGGTCGTTCCGCTCAAGCGCGAAGGCAACCGTACTCAGGCGCTGCCGCCCATCGTCAATTCCATCCGCCAGCAGGCTCGCAAGCAGCTCCTGGTGCTGCTGCGCGACCTGCTGGACTCGACCGACGATGCGCTCTTCGAGATGGCCGACCGTTCTCACAACGACGCCGACCACCATCTGTACTTCGACTCCATGCGGCAGATCCGCCTGCACCGCAGCGACATCCAGACCCTGTTCGTCGAGGATCTGAACGCCGGATTCGAATCCGTCTTTCATCCCCGGCCCGAAGCCTGCGTCGACCAGCCGGAACTCGTGGCCGACGATGCGGACGCCATGAGCCTGCTGAACAACGACGAGCTCGAGGTCTCCGTGGCCATCAGCGGCATCGTCTCCAAGGTCACCAGCCAGTTCTCGCTGCCGATCATGGAACTCACCAGGCGCTTCGATCACCTGGCCAAGCACGGCACCGTCAACGAGCGTCGCAACCCGCTGGGCCCGCAGGCCATCAGCGAGTGCTTTGCCGCCGCCATCGGCGGGCTCGAGATAGACATCCGGATTCGCATCATTCTGCTGAAGCTGTTCGAACGCCATGTGATGCAGAAGATGGGCCCCATCTACGACGAGGCCAACCGCCTCCTCGCCGACGCCGGCGTGCTGAAGGATCTCAAGCGGACCCTGGCGCGCGGCCGTAATCCCCACGACGGGCAGAGCCGGTCAGCCGCGGACTCCCGGCCGGGCCAGGGCCCGACCACCGCGCCGTTCGGATCCGAGGCTGCCGCCGCCGGCCCGGCAGGAGAGCCGCATTCACGCGCTCAGCCAGGCGCATCGGGCGGCCCCTTCGACTTCGGTGCCATTCAGTCGCTGCTCGCCGGCGCCCGCAATGACTCAGGCGTGAGCGGGGGCCAGCTCGGACCCATCATCGCCACGCCGGCGCTCCTCGACCTGCTGAACGCCGTGCAGGTGGAATCCGGCAAGCAAGCTCTGACCATCGATCAGGTGCCGCCGCTGCTGGATCTGCGTCAGGTGGTGGTCAGCCGCGCGCCCGACGTCACCGGCGAAGCCATGAACCAGCTCGGCCGCGCCGACGAGGACGTGGTCAACTTCATCGGCCTGCTGTTCGACTACATCCTCAACGACCGCAATCTGGCCATCCCGATGAAGGCCCTGATCGCGCGTCTGCAGATCCCCATCGTCAAGCTGGCCATCATCGACAAGTCGTTCTTCGAACGCTCGTCCCACCCGGCTCGCGAGCTGCTGAACGAGCTGTCGAGCGCCGGCATCGGCTGGAGTTCGGCCGCAGAGCTGAAGCGCGACGCCGTATACGACAAGATCGAGTCCGTCGTCGTGCGGGTGCTGAACGGGTTCAGCGATAATCCGGGCATCTTCAAGCAGCTTCTCGACGAGCTGCGGAGCTTCCGGACCCAGGACTCGGAGCGTCAAGGCCGGATGGAGCAACGGATCCGGGAAAAGGAATCGGGCCGCGCACGCACCCTGGCCGCCAAGCAGGAGGCCCAGCAGGTCATCAACCAGAAGGCATGCGGCATGCGACTGCCGCGGGAGCTGGGACGCTTCCTGTCCGAGGTCTGGAGCCGGGCCTTGGTCTTCGTGAGCCTCCGTGAGGGCGCCGGATCTGCAGAGTGGGCGTCGCTGGTGGCGACGCTCGACGAGCTGCTCTGGAGCCTGCAGCCGCTCGACGATCTCAATCAGATCGAGCAGCGGGACGCCCTGCGGGACGATCTGCTCGACCGCCTGGGCGAGGCCATGACCCTGATCCAGGTCGCCGACACGGAAAGAAGCCAGTGGCTGACGGTGATTCGTGACCAGCTCTGCGAGGTGAGCAGCAACGACCGCGCCTATCTGGAGGACGACGCGCTACCCGTGGTAGCCGAGCACTTCACCGAGCTGGAGGAGATCGTGCTGGCAGCGCCCCAGGAGGTGACCGACAGCTATCAGGGTCCGCCCGCCGAGCCTGCCTTCGTCGACAAGATCAACCGCCTCACCGAGGGCACCTGGGTGGAGCTCAAGCAGGACGCCGGTACCGTCGTGCGCTGCAAGCTCGCGACCATCGTTCGTCCCGGCGACCGGTACGTGTTCATCAACCGACGCGGCATGAAGGTGGCAGAGAAGACCCGCATGGAGCTGGCTCGCGAGCTTCAGGACGAGCGGATGCTGGTGCTGAACGACGCCCAGGTGTTCGACCGCGCCCTCCAGGCCGTGATCGGCAACCTGCGCCAGATCCAGAACGGCGCGCCGTCCCGCTGAGCCCCGCGCCGGCTGCCGCCTCAGCCCGCTTCCGACGACGCCCGCTCCGCCAGCACCCGCTCGACGGTGTCGACGATGCTGCGGGTCTGAGCGTCCACCTCCAGGTTCACCCGGTGGCCGGGCTCGACGAAGCCCAGGGTGGTGCGAGCGATGGTCTCCGGGATCAGGCTGACGCCGATGACGGCCGCGGCCGCGTCCACGTACGACAGCGTCAGGCTGGCGCCGTCGAGCGCCACGAACCCCTTGTACGACAGGTACTTCATCAACCCCGGGGGAACCTGGAAGTACACATCACGCTGGTTGCGCCCCGTCTCCACCCGCTGCACGGAGGCGACGCCGCTGACGTGCCCGGAGACGACATGGCCGCCAACCTCGTCCCCGACCCGGAACGACCGCTCGACGTTGACCACGCTGCCGCGAGCGAGGTCGCCGAGGTTGGTGAGACCGAGCGTTTCGTGGATGACATCGAACCGGACCCGGGCGCCGTCGATGGCCGTCACCGTCAGGCAGGCACCGTTGACGGCGACGGAAGCGCCCGGAACGAGGCCGTCCGCGTGCCCCGTGAGATCGAGCTGCAGACGCCGGATGCCCGGCTCATCGTCCACCGCCACCACCGGGCACAGGCCCTGAACGATGCCGGTGAACAAGGGCCGCGACCGATCAGCCGCCCGCGTCGGCTGCGGCGAGCTGAGCCCGCCGATCCACCTCGCGGTCGATGTAGGTGATCCACTGCGAGCAGATGCGCCGGTTGCTTTCCTCGTCGCTGCGCCGGGAATCGTTGCGGCAGGCGACGAACGCCTCCCGGGAAGCGCTGAACTTGTCCTGGTTGAACAGGCACATGCCCTTGACGATGTGCATGCTGGCCACCTGACGCAGGCCGCCCTTGCGCAACGCCCCGTCCGCCGCGTCCACGCAGGCTTCGTACTTGTCACTGTCGAGGTAGAGCTGGGCCAGCCGCTCGTAAATGCGGCCCTCGTCGGAAATCTTTGCCGCTTCCAGGTAGACGGGAATCGCCTTGTCCACCTCCTGGGCAAGCTGCCAGGCCTGGCCCAGGCTCTGCAGCGTGGTGTCGGTCTTCTCGATGGCGCCCTTCTCGAAGCCGCGCTCCATGACCTTGGCCGCCCGCCAGGGCACCTCGGCCTGCATCAGCAGACCCGCGAAGTTGGTGAAGTCACCCTGCTGGGTCAGGAACCCGCCGGCATCGGCCGCCTCGTAGGTCCACAGCGAGCGCTGGTCGTCACCCTCCTGACCGTAGACCCCGGCGAGGCGCATCCAGTATTCGCGCTTCGGGAAGTCCCGCACCAGTATCTCGAGTATTTCCAGAACCTTAGGCCAGTTTTCTTGCTCGAAGTAGAGGAAGTTGAGGAGCGCCCACCACTGCTCCTTGACGTCCATGCCACGCTCCCTGGCGATGGCGATGCCCTGCTCGATCTGGTTGATCGCCTGCGGGTAGCGGGTCATCTGGTAGTAGACCTGCCCCATGAAGATGTGGGGGTCGGCGCCGGGGTTGTCGGCGGTACGAATCCACCGCTCCATGTAGTCCAGTGCCGCCTGGTACTCCTCGTTCACGAACGAAAGCTGGGCCAGGGTGTAGAGGGTCTGCGACTCGAGCCCCTCGGGAATGTTTTCGCCCTGAGCCAGCACCTCCCGGTAGGCGCGAATGGCGCCGCCGTAGTCCTCCTCGGAGAAGTACACGAAGCCCATCATGTTGTAGATCTGACCGATCTCGTTGCCGTTCATGCGGTCGCGGCGGCTGAGCATGTCGTTCAGCACCTGCTTCGCGCCGGCGTAGTTCTTGGCGTCGATCAGCTCCTGAGCCTCGGTCAGCTTCTTGTAGCTCGCCTCGCTCATCGCCGGAATGCGCCGTGTCTCGCGCTTCGGCGGCTCCTCCGCCGCCGCGGCCGACACGCCTGCCATGCCCAGCTCGTGGGTGAACGGCACCAGGGCGTACAGAGCCAGCGCCCAGCACAACGGAACGAAACGCTTCATGAGATCTGCCATGGTGTCCAACCCCTTACTGCCACACCGCCTCGAGCGTCACTCCGCCAGCTCGAACGTGATGAGATTGCGTACCCCGGCCACGTCGATGGGCTCGCCGTTGACCACCTTGGGTTTGTACTTGAACTTCAGAGCGGCCTGGATCGCGGAGCGGTCGAAGATGCCGGGCGGGCTGGCTTCGATCACCACCGGATTCTCCACGGCGCCCGTCTTCGTCACCACGAACTCGAGCAGCACGTAGCCCTCGATGCCTCGGGTCTGCGCACGCCGCGGATACACGGGCGCCACCTTGACGATGGGGAGATACTCGCCGTCGGAGCTGAACCCACCGATGCCGCCGACGTTCAGGTCGACGTTGGTGCGCACCGCGCCGATGTCCACGCCGATGGAAACGTCGCTGGTGTCGAACGACTGCTCCGGCATGTCCGGCGGCGGCTCGTCCGGCGGCGGCGGCGGCTTCGGCTTGCGGGTCTTGATCTCGATGTCCTGCTCGTCCTGCAGGCGGACGAAATCTACCAGCCGCCCTTCGACGGCCTCATCGAATGGGCTCCGGTCGCTCTTGATGAGCGCCTGCATCAGCATGAACAGCGCGAAGGTCGCCACTGCGCCAAGGGTTACGCCCAGGATGTATCTGAAGACCATGGTTCCGCCCCCTACTGTTCCGTGGAGATCGCCACCTCGGTGAGGCCCGCCGCACGCGCGGCAGCCAGCACGGCGGCCAGCTTCTCGTATTTCGCACCTCTGTCGGCTTGGACCACCAAACCGCCCTTGGGGTTCTCTGCGTGCAACTGCTCGATCTTGGCACGCACCGCGTCTTCGGCGACGCGCTCGTTGTCGATCCAGATTTCGCCGTTGCTGCCGACGGCCACCAGCACGCTCACGGTGGGCTTGGTGATGGCGGTCTCAGCATCAGGGCGGAACACGTCGATGCCCGCCTGCTTGATGAACGTGGCCGTGACGATGAAGAAGATCAGCATGATGAACACGACGTCCAGCATGGGAGTCAGGTTGATGTCCGACTCCTCGTCGGTTCTGGAGAAACGCGTTACATCTCTGCGCATCTTGTCCTCTTCAGTGGTCCATCGTCAGGTGGTCCTGGAACAGCTCGGTCTCACGGTCGATCGTGCGCTTGAGCCAGGTGCTACCGACCACGCCCGACAGGGACGCGATCATGCCCGCCATGGTGGGGATGGTCGCCATGGACACCCCCGCGGCCATCGAGCGGGCGTTGCCACCCTGAGTGGCCATGGCATCGAACACCGAGATCATGCCGGTAACCGTGCCCAGCAGGCCCAGCAGTGGGCAGAGCGCCACGCAGGTCTGAATCAGCGGCAGGCTGCCGGCAATCTTGTCCGAAGCCTCGGAGATCAGCGAGTCTCTGATCTGGTGGGCGCTCCAGGAGCGCCGCTCGGGCCGGCTCTCCCATTTATCGGTCGCGTCCTTGACCACGCTCTTGTGCTCGGTGCGGAAGTACCAGAAGCGCTCGAAGATAAGGGTCCACATCAGGAACGTGATGGCGGCGATGAGCCAAAGCACATCGCCCCCCTGCTCCATGAACTCTATGACGTTGAGATAGGCTTCGTTCATGACGCTGGCCTACCCCCTCAACCCAGCGGCCGGCCGGCCCGCTCCGCATGGTCGGCGATGATGCCCGCGCTCTGCTCCTCAAGCACGTGGATGACGGCCCGGCTGCGGCTGGCGACGATGGAGTGGAGCAGCGTCATCGGGATCGCCACGCACAGACCCAGCACCGTCGTCATCAGGGCCACGGAGATACCGCCGGCCATGGTCTTCGGATCACCGGTACCGAACAGCGTAATGGCCTGGAAAGTCAGGATCATACCGATAACCGTACCCAGCAGGCCCAGCAGCGGCGCCACCACCGAGATCACCTGCAGCAGGGTGATGTTGCTGGTGATCTTCGGCGTCTCGCCGAGGATGGATTCTCCCAGCTTCAGCTCCAGCGTCTCGACGTCGACGTCCTTGTTTTCCTGGTAGACCTTCAGCACCCGGCCCAGCGGGTTGCTCTCGTCCACGGTGTCGGACTTCTTCTGCGCGGCCACCTTGCCTGCCATGATCGAAAGCTGCACCAGCTTCCAGATCGCCAGCAGCACGCCAAAGATGCCGCCGAGGATGATCACCGAGCCGACGGCGCCGCCCTGGCCGTCACAGAACGGCATGTAGCACTCGCCGTTGGCGATGCCGCCGAACGGCGTGCCGACACGCTCACCCACCGTGGCGGCCTGAATCAGCAGGTTCAGCAGCGAGCCGCGTGTCGGGTCGACCGCGAACTGCACCACCTCACCGGCATCGGCATTCTGCAGCGCCGACGCGCTGGATACGAACCGGCCGGCCGGCTGGCGAGCCAGCGCCACCAGATCGTCGCCATCGAAACGGATGTACTCGCCATCGGCAACGAGGTTGAAGGCGCCGACGCGCACGATTTCGGTGTTGAGCTCTTCGCCATTGTTCAGAATGACGGTGCCAGGGAACTTGGCCACCTTGCCGGATTCGGTCATCTCCCGCTGCAGCTCGAACCACAGCCGCTCCATCTCGTCGATGGTGGCGAGGTTGCTGGCCGTGCCCATCTTGCGGGCCAGCTCGCCGAGCCAGACGCCGCGATCGGGGATCTGGGCGCTGATGACTGAGCCTTCGAACAGGCCGCGGGTGTCGCCGGCCACCTGCTGCAGCACGCCGAACAGCTCGCGCAGCGAGCCGAGTCGAGCATCAAGCTGCTCCTGCAGCTGACCGATGCGGATCTCGTTCTCCTCGAACTGAGTCTCGAGACGGTCCGAGCGCTGCTCTTCGCGCGTGCGCTGGGCCCGCGCCTCGTTCAGCATGCGCTGCTGCGCATCCTTGTCGCGGCGGAACTCGGCCTCGCGCTGGGTGTGGGCGCGGGATTCGACGACCCGGCGCTCCTGCACGTTTCGCAGCAGCTCGTCGAGGCTGTTGGCCTGGCGGACCACCAGATCGCTGGCAGGATCGGCTGCAGCCTCCTGGGCCGCGGCCATACCAGAGGTCAGCATCAGCAGTGCTGCGGCGGCGCCCGCTACCGCGGACTTGAACAGGTACGTCTTTTTCATTCTGCGGCCTCCGGACCCATGACCGGCAGCGGCAGCATATCTACCGAAAGCTGCTGGCGTGCCATACGAATGCCGTTGCGGATCGGCGTCGTGTACGAGCTGTCGAGCTCTTCCCACTGGCGCGTGTTCGGGTTGAAGAACCCGGTCTCGTCACCGTCGGGGCTCTGATACACGAGGGCGACGCGGCCCACCTTGAGAATGTCGACCTTACGCGGCAGACCGTCGATGGTGACCGTGTCGTCGTAGGCCTCCATGGTGCGGCCGTACTCGTTCTCGATCTGGTAGGCCTGGAGAATCTGACTGAACTTCTCCGACACCGTAACGTCGGCGCGGTCCATCATTTCACGAAGCCGGTCGATGCGCTCGTTGCGCTCGCCGAGCAGGAACGGCAGGTCGAGGCCGACGAACTGCTCGAGTCCGTCGATCATCCGCAGCATCAGCGGCGTGATCTGCCGCTCGATGACGGTGACCTCGTCCACCGAGCGCGTGAGCTGCGCCATCTCACGCTCCTGATTGGAGATCTGGCGCTCGAGCTGACGGTTGTAAACCTGAAGACCTTCGATCTCCTTGAGAACCGTCTTGTAGTCGTTGAGAAGCTCGCGGGTTTCTTCGGTGAGCGCGTCGATGCGTGCTTGCGACTGTTTGGCCTGCTGATTGAGCTGCCCGGCGACCTGGTAAATGTCGTTCAGCGTCGCCGCGGAGGCCGTGCCCGCGAGCGTCCCTCCAGCGGCCAGCAGCAGCGTGGCCGTCAGCCTTCTCATCCGATGGTGTTTCATACGACTTCCTACGGGTTCAGTCAGGTTTGTCAGTTCGCCCGTCAATCGGCACACACTACGACCGGGTTACGGATGACCCGGCGCTCGTGTGCTGGTTGTTCCAGGCATAGTTCTGCGGCCGAAGCACGTTTCGAAGCGCGCTTTGCAGCCAATATGCGGGGAGTGCGCGTGTATGCGTACCCTCAGTGCCCCGCCCCTTTTCCGTGCCCGAAGGATCAACAAACGTCCCGGGGAAGTCAAGCGCGACGCCGCTTTCGGCGGCGACGCGCCCGCCGATTCGATCAGCGCAGCCGGGTGTGGAAGAACTCCAGCGTGCGCCGACGCGCAAGCGCTGCGCTGTCGGCGTCGAAGCTGCCACGCTGATCGCAGTTGAATCCGTGATCGGCGGGATACACGAAGACGCTGGCATCCGGTTGCGCGGCGCGGATCGTTTCCACGTCGCTGATCGGGATATGGGCGTCGCGCTCGCCGAAGTGCATCATCACCGGGCAACGAGGCTCGAGCTCGGCCTCGCGGGCGATGCCGCCACCGTAGTAGCAGACCGCGGCAGCGACGCCGTTCACCTGGCAGGCCGCACGCCAGGCCAGCAGGCCGCCGAAGCAGTAGCCGACCACGCCCACCCTGCCGGCGGCGGCGGCCAGATCCACGGTCGCCTGGAGGTCGAGCAGCGTCTGCGCATGGTCGAGCTTCTGGAACGCCAGCTCGATGCCGCGCCCCATGTCCGACTCGCCGTAGCCGAGCTCGATGCCGGGCTCGACCCGGTCGAAGATGCGCGGCGCCAGCGCCAGATAGCCGTCGGCCGCGTAGCCGTCCGCCACCCTCCTTATATGGTCGTTGACCCCGAAGATCTCCTGGATCACCACCACGGCACCCCTCGGGCTGCCTTCCGGGCGGGCCTGGTAGACGCCGAACTCGAAGCCGTCGGCAGATCGCAGCTGGATGGTCTCGTTGCTGATCGCAGTCATAGAATCGGTCTCCTCCGGTGCCGCAGGCGTGCAACCGTCATCTGATCGTTGATATCGTTCATATTGTCACGCAATTGTCATGTTTCGGCCCGACAATGCCGCGCCGAGACCGGGGCTCCCCCAGGAAGCCGCCGGCACGCCACCCGGTGCGGCCACTCGTGCGTCGCCCCAACCGCCCTGTCGCAGGCCGGACGAGAGGAGAGAGTCAAGTGTCATACCATTCATGGGGCATCGTCGTGGTCGCCGCCTGGGCGATCTCGGCAACCTTCGTAACGAACCCAGCCGCTGCAGCGCAACCCGAGCCTAGCGCAGACCCGGGCGCCTCCACCACCCCACCACCGTTCACCTACAAGATCGGCGGCCGCATCCAGTGGGACACCGACAGCTACGACGGCGCGCTGAGCAGCGCCGGCACCGGCGACCGTCGCTTCAACACCCTGCTGCGCCGCGCGCGGATCGAGACGTCGGGCACCATACTCGAAGACTTCGGGTACGTGCTCGATGTCAACATCAATGACAAGAGTGCCGATCGCAGTGCCGAGATTCACGCCGCCGGCCTGAAGTACACCGGCTGGGAGCGCGTCGACGTGTTCGTCGGCCGCGACAAGGAGCCGTTCGGTCTGGAGGAGCTCGCCAGCTCCAAGGCCATCTCCAGCATCGAGCGCAACTACTTCACCGATGCCTCGGACGTCGACGCTCAGCCCCACTTCGGCGTCCGCGTGGACGGCAAGGGCGGGCCCGTCGGCTGGTCGATTGGCGCGTTCAGCCCGGACGGCAACCCCAAGACGTCCGGCGGCTCCGATCGCATAGCCCTCACCGGCCGGGTGTTCGGCGCGCCGATCGCCGATGGCGAGCGCGTGCTGCACCTGGGCGCTGCATTCACCGACCGGCGTCTGGACGATCCCGAGCTGCTGCGCGGATTCAGCGTCAAGGTGGCCAAGACCGGCGACGCCATCGCCGCCCGGCAGATCGTGGCTGACGAAGATCGGGCGCTGGGCCTGGAGCTGCTCTATCTGCAGGGGCCCTGGTCCCTGCAGGCGGAAGCGTTCCAGCGTAACCTGCAGGGCGCCGGCGGCGGTCCCGACGGCGAGGTGCGCCACTTCTATCTGCAGGGAACCTGGACGATCACCGGCGAAAGCCGCGGCTACAGCGCCCAGCGCGGCATTCCCGGCCAGGTCAATCCTGCCGGCCGGCGCGGCGCCGTGGAGCTGGTGGCCAAGTACGACAATCTGGCCTTCGACGTCGACGGCGAGCCGGAGCAGAACGTCAGCGGCTACCTGATCGGTGCCAACTGGTACGTGAACCGGTACGTGAAGCTGATGCTCAACGTCATTCGCGTGACCAGCGACGACGTGATCGCATCGGGCCTCGACGACGATGCCACGGTGATCTCGACCCGGCTGCAGGTGGCAATCTGAGGTCCCGCCGGTTCATATGACACGGCCCAGGATTCATGCCAATGTCACAGAGTTCAGTTCTAATGGCGGCAAGTTCGACGACACGCATTGACGAACGCTCCATGACAGCCAACACCGTACTGCTGATCGAAGACGAGCCCGAGATCCGGGACATGATCAGCTTCGCGCTGGGTCGGGCCGGCTTCCAGGTCTGGGAAGCCGCGTCCGCCGAGGAAGCGGCCAACCGGCTGGACGGCGTGCTGCCGAGCCTGCTGATCGTCGACTGGATGCTGCCCGGAATGAGCGGCGTCGAGCTGGCACGACGGGTTCGCCGGGACGATCACACCAGTGACCTGCCCATCATCATGCTCACCGCCCGTGGCGAGGAGACGGACAAGCTGAAGAGCTTCGACTCCGGCGTCGATGACTACGTCACCAAGCCGTTCTCGCCTCGCGAGCTGATCGCCCGGGTCAAGGCGCTGTTGCGCCGCTCCGGAAGCCCGGAGTCGGGCGTCGTGGAGCAGGGCCCGCTGCGCCTCGACCTGGCGGCCCACGAGCTCACCATCAGCGGCAAGCCGGTACGCCTGGGTCCCACCGAGTTCCGGCTGCTGGAGCACTTCATGACCAACCCGGGGCGCGCGTTCGACCGCTCGCAGCTTCTCGATCGGGTCTGGGGCCGCAGCGTCTACGTCGAGGAGCGAACCGTCGACGTGCACATCCTGCGCCTGCGCAAGGTGCTGAAGCCGTTCGGCCTGCAGCATCTGGTGCAGACCGTGCGCGGTGTCGGCTATCGCTACCTGCAGCCGGAATGAACATGGCGATGAGCGAGTGGCTCATCGCCGGTGGGCTGCTGCTTGCGGCGCTGCTGATGGGCCTGGCGACGGGGGCATGGGCGCTGATGCTGCTGATCGCGCTCGCCGTCTGGGTGGCGCTGCAGCACCGCGAGCTCACCGCGCTGCGCCGCTGGACGCGCCGTCCGCTGTCGCGGCCGGACTCCCGCCTGGAAAGCTGGCAGGCAGTGTCAGACCGCGCCTACCGGGCGATCCGGGACGCGCGTCGGCGCACGCGCCGGGCCCTGCAACGCTTCCGGAGCCTGCGCGTGATCACAGACGCGCTGCCCGACGCCGCCGTGATCATCGACCAGAGCGGGGAGATACAGAACTTCAACCTCGCCGCCCAGGAGCGGCTGCAGCTCAAGCCATCGGACCGGGGCGCCAACCTGGCGGCCCTGGTTCGGCAGCCGGAGTTCGTGGCCCTCATCAAGGGCAAACGCGCGGACGGCATCATCGAGTTCGCCTCACCCTTCGACGAAGACCGGCGGCTGGAAGCGCGCAGGATCAGCATCGACGATCAGTACGCTCTGATGCTGGTGCGTGACGTCACCCAGCTCAACCGCCTGCTGACCATGCGCCAGGACTTCATTGCCAACGTGTCCCACGAGCTGCGCACGCCGCTGACGGTGGTGATCGGCTATCTGGAGACCATGGCCGGCGACGATCTGGACCCGCAGACGATCCGCGAGCTGCTGCGCAAGCTGGAATCTCCGACCGCGCGCATGCGCGCGCTGGTGGACGACCTGCTGCTGCTCTCCAGGCTCGAGGCCAACCCGCCACCCGAGTCCGCGGAGCTGGACTCGGTGGACATGGGGTCCGTCATCCGCGGCTGCGTTGCCGAGGCGCGCGTGCTCTCCGACGGCCGCCACCGTTTCGATACCGATTGCGACCGCTCGGTGCGCCTGCTCGGCATCGAGAGCGAGATCTACAGCGCCACGCTGAACATGGTCACCAACGCCGTGCGCTACAGCCCCGACGGCGGCTCGATTCACATTGCCTGGCAGCGCAGCGGCGACGGCGCCCGGCTGGCCGTTCGCGACGAGGGCATCGGCATCGCGCCGGAGCACCTGCAGCGGATCACCGAGCGGTTCTTCCGGGTAGATCTCGCCAAGGCGCGCGTCCGCGGCGGTACGGGCCTTGGTCTTGCCATCGTCAAGCACGTGCTGAAGCGGCACCACAGTGCCCTGCGCGTCGAAAGCGAGCTGGGTCGGGGCAGCACGTTCTACTGCGAGTTTCCCCCGTCCCAGCTCGAGAGTTCCATCAGCAACCCAACGGAGTCGACATGAAATACCGAGTACCGTTCGCAGCCCTGCTGCTCGGCCTGGCGGCGTTCGCCCCGGCCGTACGTGGCGAGGCACCAGCCGAGGCGCTGCCGGAGTACGAACGCGTCAGCGGCGTTTCCGGCACGCTCTCCAGCGCCGGATCGGACACGCTGGCCAACCTGATGACGCTGTGGACCGAGGAGTTCAAGCGTCAGTACCCGAACGTCACCATTCAGGTGCAGGCGGCAGGATCCTCCACCGCGCCGCCGGCGCTGACCGAGGGCACCGCCAACTTCGGCCCCATGAGCCGCGCCATGCGCGACAAGGAGATCGAGGCGTTCGAAGCTCGCCATGGCTACAAGCCGACGGCCATTCGGGTCGCCATCGACGCCCTGGCGGTGTACGTTCACAAGGACAACCCCATCGAGTCGCTGACGATTCCCCAGGTGGACGCCGTGTTTTCCGTGACCCGGCGCTGCGGCGGCGATGCCACCATCGACCGCTGGGGCGGGCTCGGCCTCACCGGCACCTGGGACGCCCGACCGATCCAGCTCTACGGCCGCAACTCGGTATCCGGCACCTACGGCTACTTCAAAGAGGTCGCGCTGTGCTCGGGCGACTTCAAGAACAGCGTCAATGAGCAGCCGGGCTCCGCATCCGTGGTGCAGGCGATCTCCTCGTCACTGAACGGCATCGGCTACTCGGGCATCGGCTACGTGACGTCCGGGGTGCGCGCCCTGCCCCTGGCCGAGTACGAGGGGGCTCCCGCGGTCGCGGCTACCCCCGAGAACGCTGTCTCGGGTGACTACCCGCTGTCGCGCTTTCTGTACATCTACGTGAACAAGCGGCCCGGCACGCCGCTGCCGCCGCTGGAGCAGGAGTTCCTGAAGCTGGTACTGTCCCGCGCTGGCCAGGAGGTGGTAGGCAAGGACGGCTACGTGGCCATGTCCCCGCGCCTGGTGGCCCGGGAAATGCGCAAGCTCACGCAACCGTAAAGCCGAACCGAGGAGATCCTCATGGCGGGCCCCAGCGGGCGTTCTCAGCTAGCCACCAGCCGGCGCGTGATCAACGTGGTGACCGCCAGGGTGGTGGCGTTGGGCGGTGCGGCCGTCATTGCCGCCATTGCCCTGATCTTTTTCTACCTGCTGTGGGTGGTGGCGCCGATATTCGTCGGCGCCGACATCGAGACCGGGCAGCGCTACGACCTCGGGCCGGCAACCACGCTGCTGGTGGAGGCCAATGAGAGCGAAGAGGTGGGCCTGCGCATCACCGCCGCCGGCCAGGCCGAGTTCTTCGATCTTGCCGATGGCCAGCCTCGCGGGTCGACGGATCTGGGTCGGCCGCTGGCCACGGCTCAGGCTCTGGCAGATCACACCGGGCTGTACATGATCCAGGACGAAGCCGGTGAGATCAGCCTGTTGCAGGCAAGCTTTCCGGTGTCGTTCGATGGCGACACCCGGGCGATCACGCCGACGTTGTCGTTCGCCTTCGAGGAAGAGTGGCTGGACGTGGGGGCCGCCGAGGCGGTCGACGTGTTCTACGGCAATTTCCGGGTCATGATTGCGTCCATCAGCGGACGCAGCCTGACCATTCACGAGTATCGCGATGCCGAGCCGGGCTTTGCGCTCGAGCGTCCCCGGCGCGGCACCCTGGAGCTGCGCCGCCAGTACGATCACGTGTTCTTCGGGCCGCGCGGGCAGTGGCTGTACCTGGTCAGCGATGGCGGCGCCGTGGAGGTGCTCGAGCTGACCCGCCCGACCGCGCCCACCGAGCTGTACCTGGGGCGGGTGGCGCCACCTGATCAGGGCATCACCGCCGTCGCTCCGCTGCTCGGCCGCTACTCGCTGCTGGTGGGAGACCAGCGCGGCGGCGTCCGGCAGTGGTTCATGATTCGCACCGACCTCGGTCACCGCCTCGAGCCGATCCGCAACTTCGACGTCGGCTCGCCGCCGAAGCGCATCATCCCGGAGCCGCGCCGCAAAGGCTTCGCGGTGGTGGACCGGGCCGACCGCGTGCACCTGTTCTACACCACGTCACAGCGCCACCTGGCCACCCACGACCTGGCCGAGGGCGAGCTGCTGGGGGCCAGCATCGCGCCCCGTTCCGACATGCTGCTCGCCGCCCTGGCGGATGGCTCGGTGCAGAGCTACAAGCTCGAGAACGAGCACCCCGAAATCTCCTGGTCGACGCTCTGGTCCAAGGTCTGGTACGAAGGCTACCCGGAGCCCGTCTACAGCTGGCAGTCGTCATCGGCCGGCAACGACTTCGAGCCGAAGTTCTCGCTGGCACCGCTGATGTTCGGCACCCTGAAGGGTGCCTTCTACGCCATGCTGTTCGCAGTGCCCATCGCCATCATGGGCGCCATCTACACGGCCTACTTCATGGCGCCGGCCATGCGCCGCATCGTCAAGCCCGGCATCGAGATCATGGCGGCCCTGCCCACGGTGATTCTGGGGTTCCTGGCCGGGCTCTGGCTGGCGCCCCTGATCGAGGCGAACCTCACGGCCGTGCTCAGCATCCTGCTGGTGATGCCCGCCGGCACGCTGCTGGCGGCCTGGGTATGGAGCCGGCTGCCCGACCGGGCGACGCGCCGGTTCCAGGGCTGGTACGGGCTGCTGGTGCTGCCGGTCATCATCGGCACCGTGGCGGTCGCCTTCGCCATCGGCCCGTGGCTCGAGATGCAGCTGTTCGGCGGCAACACCCGCACCTGGCTGCTCGACAACCTCGGGCTCGACTACGATCAGCGCAACGCTCTGGTGGTCGGCCTGGCCATGGGCCTGGCGGTCATACCGACCATCTTTTCCATCGCCGAGGACGCGATCTACGGCGTGCCGACCCACCTCATCAGCGGCTCTCTGGCGCTCGGCGCCACCCCCTGGCAGACCCTGGTGCGGGTGGTGATCCTGACCGCCAGCCCCGGCATCTTCTCCGCCATCATGATCGGCCTCGGTCGTGCCGTCGGCGAGACCATGATCGTGCTGATGGCCACCGGCAACACACCGGTGATGGACCTGAACATCTTCGAAGGCATGCGCACCTTCGCCGCCAACATCGCGGTGGAGCTGCCGGAGTCCGAAGTCAACAGCACGCACTACCGCATCCTGTTCCTTGCGGCGCTGGTGCTGTTCATGCTGACCTTCGTCTTCAACACCGCCGCTGAGCTGGTACGGCAGCGGCTGCGTACCCGATACGGGAATCTCTGATCATGCTGCACCAGAATCGATCCAGCCTGGCCGCCTGGTTCCGCTCCGGCGAGCCGTGGATCTGGGTCAACGCCGCCGCCGTTGGGATCAGCATCATCGCCGTGACCGGCGTGCTGATGCTGATCGCCGTGCGTGGCTTCGCGCACTTCTGGCCGGCGTCGGTGGCCCTGATCGAGTATCGGGACCAGTTCGGCCAGACGCGGCAGGCGCTCGGCGAGATCACCGACACCGAGCAGCTTCCGGCCGCCCAGTACCTGGAGTCCACCGGTGCCTCTCCGGACGCGCTGCCGTCCGGGCAGACCGTGGTCGAGCGCTGGCTGATCAAGACCGGCAACCGGCGGGTGGCGCCGCCGGACTTCCGCTGGCTGGTGAGCCATCGAGTCGAATCGGTCAGCTATCCGCAGGACGTGGTGGTGCTCGAGCGCGTCGAGTGGGGCAATGCCTACGGGTACCTGCACTCCGTGTACGAGGCCGGCTCGCTGAGCAGCGAGGGCGCGGCGGCCTGGGAAGACCTGAGCCGGCGCCTCGAGCGCGTCGAGGAGCTGCGCGAGCGCATCTCCACCCTGGAGCGAGGCAGGCTGCACGACATCAACTATCAGCTCGACCGGCTGCGCCTCGAGCGCCGCGCCCTGGCGCTGCGGGACGCCGCCACCACCGACGCACTGGCCCAGGTGGCCGAGGCCGAGACCGCGCTGCAGGCCGAGTACGAGGTCGCCGAAGCGGAGCTGCGGGCCCTGCGCGTCGAGCTCCGGCGGGATGCGATCCGCCTCGACACCGTCGACGGTCAGGCATCGGAGATCAGCCTGGCCGAGATCGTGCGCGCCTGGCGCCCGAACGCGATGAGCACCCTGGACAAGCTAGGCCAGTACGTCCAGAGCTTCGCCATGTTTCTGACCGAGGACCCACGAGAGGCAAACACCGAAGGTGGCATCTTCCCGGCCATCTTCGGCACCGTGCTGATGGTGCTGCTGATGTCGGTGCTGGTGACGCCGTTCGGCGTCATCGCCGCGGTGTACCTTCGGGAGTACGCCCGCCAGGGGGCGTTCGTGCGGCTGATCCGGATCGCGGTCAACAACCTCGCCGGGGTGCCGTCCATCGTCTACGGGGTGTTCGGTCTCGGCTTCTTCGTCTACTTTCTGGGCGGCTCGCTGGATGCCCTGTTCTACCCGGAGGCGCTGCCCTCCCCCACATTCGGTACGCCCGGCCTCATGTGGGCGTCGCTGACTCTGGCGCTGCTCACCGTGCCCGTGGTGATCGTGTCGACGGAAGAGGGTCTCACCCGCATTCCGCGCTCGCTGCGGGAAGGCAGCCTGGCGCTCGGCGCCACCAAGGCGGAAACGCTGTTCAAGGTGGTGCTGCCCGTGGCAAGCCCGTCGATCCTCACCGGCGTGATCCTGGCCGTGGCCAGGGCTGCCGGTGAGGTGGCACCGCTGATGCTGGTGGGGGTGGTCAAGCTGGCGCCGGCGCTGCCGGTGGACGGCAACTTCCCGTACCTGCACCTGGAACGCAAGTTCATGCATCTGGGCTTTCATATCTACGACGTCGGCTTCCAGAGCCCGAACGTCGAAGCCGCGCGCCCGCTGGTCTATGCCACGGCGCTGCTGCTGGTCATCATCATCATCTTCCTCAACCTGACCGCCATCATGCTGCGCAACCGCCTCGAGAACCGCTATCGTGGGGTCGAGGGTTAGCGCGCCAACCGAGCATCATCATGACGGAAACCAACTCAGCCAGCCGCCCCGAGCGTCGCTTCACCACCACGCCGGCCTTTCGCAGCCCCGAGCCCGCCGGCGACGGCAGCCCCAGCATCGAGGTCGATCGGCTATGCCTCTTCTACGGCGAGGCCCAGGCGCTTCGGGACGTGTCGCTGTCGATCCCGCGCCAGCAGGTCACTGCCTTCATCGGCCCATCGGGCTGCGGCAAGTCGACGCTGCTGCGCTGCTTCAACCGCATGAACGACCTGATCGATCACGTTCGCGTCACCGGCACGATCAGCCTCGAGGGTCAGAACATCAACGCCAAGGAGGTCGACGTGGCGCAGCTCCGGCGCCGGGTCGGCATGGTGTTCCAGCGCCCGAACCCGTTTCCGAAGACGATCTACGAGAACGTGGCCTACGGTCTGCGCCTCGAGGGCAAGATGCCGCGTTCGGAAATGGACGAGCGGGTGGAATGGGCGCTGAAGAGCGCGGCGCTATGGGACGAGGTGAAGGATCGGCTGAAGGAGTCTGCACTGGGCCTGTCAGGCGGCCAGCAGCAGCGTCTGGTGATCGCCCGGGCCGTGGCCATTCAGCCGTCGGTGCTGCTGCTGGATGAGCCCGCATCGGCGCTCGACCCGATCTCGACGCTGAAGATCGAAGAGCTCATCCACCAGTTGAAATCTGACTACACTATCGTCATTGTTACTCACAACATGCAGCAGGCTGCGAGGGTTTCGGACTACACCGCATTTCTGTACCTGGGGGAACTGATAGAGTTCGACAGAACCGACGACGTCTTCACAAATCCAAAGCAAAAGAAGACCGAGGATTACATTACTGGCCGTTACGGCTGATGGCCCGAGGTACCAACCATGAACACCCCCCATATCTCCGAGCAGTTCGACGCTGAGCTCGACGCGGTTCGCGGCCTGCTGATGGAGATGGGTGGCCTGGTGGAGCAGCAGCTTCACGATGCCGCCCAGGCGCTGATCTCCCAGGACGACGAGCTGGCCGGCAAGGTGCGCAGCAGCGACGCCCGCGTCAACCAGCTCGAGATCGACATCGACGAGCAGTGCATTCACATCATCGCCAGGCGTCAGCCCGCGGCCTCCGATCTGCGCACCCTCATCACCGTCATGAAGGCGAGCACCGATCTCGAGCGCATCGGCGACGAGGCCGGGCGGGTCGCGAAGATGGCCCAGGCCGTTTCAGGCATGGAGTATCCCGCGGACCAGTACAACGACTTCCGCCACATCGCGTCCCTCACCGAGGAGATTCTCACCCGCAGCCTGGATGCCTTCGCCCGGCTCGACGTGGACGGCGCGTTGCAGGTCATCGAATCGGACGAGGCCATCGATCAGGCCTACAACGCCATCGTCCGCGAGCGTGGCACCACCATGCGCAAGGACGCCTCCGGGATCGATCGTGCCATGAACGTGATCTGGGCCGCCCGGGCCCTGGAGCGCATCGGCGACCACGCCAAGAACCTGAGCGAGTACGTCGTGTTCCTGGTGAAGGGTAAGGACGTGCGCCACTCCGAGAAGCGGCGCGCCAGCGCCTCCTGATCCGGCGGGATCTCGAGCCCGACTAGCGACGGGGGCCCGACTAGCGACGGGGGCCCGACTAACGACGGGGGCCCGACTAGCGTCGGGCTAGGGGCATCTGGATCAGATGGTGCCCGCCGTCCAGCAGCAGCGTCTCGCCGGTGACCACCGTGCCGCTGCCCAGGAAGAACATGATCGCTTCCGCCACGGTATCCGGCGTCGCCGTGGTCTTCAGCGGCGTGGCCTGCTCGAGGTAGGCCTTGGTGCGGGCGTAGTTGTCCTTGCCCATCCCCTGCTCCAGCCAGTCCCCCTGAATGAACCCGGGGCAGACCGTGTTCACCCGGATCTCCGGGCCGAGCACGCGAGCCAGCGACAGCCCCAGCGTGATCATGGCGCCCTTGGACGCGGCGTAGGCGATGGAGCTGCCGACGCCCATCACCCCGGCGATGGAGGCGACGTTGACGATGCTGCCCCGGCCGCCGCGCCGCATGGCGGGCACCACGGCCCGCGCCATCTGGTAGGCGCCCACCGTGTTCACCCCGTAGATATGCTGAAAGTCTTCCGCGGTCAGGCCCTCGAGGTCGTCATGGGCGCAGAACTTGGTGGTGCCCGCATTGTTGACCAGCGCATCGATGCGGCCCCACTTGTCTTCGGCGGCGGCTGCCAGCCGGCGGCAGTCTTCGTCGCGGGCGACGTCCGCCTGCACCACCACGGTCTCGACGCCAAGGGCCTCGCACGCGGCCGCGGTGTCGCGCGCGCCCGCCTCGTTGCTGGCGTAGTTGATGACCACGTGGCAGCCGCGCTCGGCGAGCTGCCGGGCCGTGGCGGCGCCAACGCCCGATGACGAACCCGTGACGATCGCCACGCCCGATTGCAGATCCATGTCCCCTCCTGCCGACGACTCGATTTCGAGGGAGGGAAGCTAGCAGATATTCGGCTGCCGATCGACGCCGGACCATGACCTCAAAGGCGCGCCCGCCCGCAGCAGCGCCCCACAGGCCGCGCGCGATCGGCTAAACTGCGCCGCTGATTCGGGTGCCGCTCGCGGCAGGAACACATCATGGCATTCACACCATTCGACCTCACCGGCAAGGTCGCCATCATCACCGGCGGCAACGGCGGCATTGGCCTCGGCATGGCCGAGGGGCTCGCCCAGGCTGGCGCCGAGGTGAGCATCTGGGGCACCAACGCCGACAAGAACGCCGCCGCCGTCGCGGCGCTGGAGCCCTTCGGCACCCGCATCAGCGCTCAGCGCTGCGACGTCTCGGACGAAGCCGACGTAGCCCGCTGCTTCGCCGCGACGCTGGAACGGCACGGGCGCGTCGACGGCTGCTTCGCCAACGCCGGCGTGGGCGGCCGCAACACCCGATTCGACGAAATGACCACCGACGAGTGGCGGCGTATCCTCGCCGTGAACCTCGACGGGGTCTTCTACACGTTCAAGCACGCCGCCCGCCACATGCGTGAGCGCGCCGAGGCCGGCGACCCCGGCGGCCGCCTGATAGGCACGGCCAGCCTGGCGGCCATCTCCGGTCAGGCCCGCGGCGAGCACTATGCCGCCACCAAGGGCGGTCTGGTGTCGATGATCAAGGCGCTGGCGGTGGAGTACGCCCGCTACGGCGTCACCGCACACACCATCCTGCCGGGCTGGATCGAAACCGCCATGACCGAAGGCAGCTTCGCCAACCCGAAGTTCGTCGACAACGTGATGAAGCGGATTCCGATGCGGCGCTGGGGACGGCCGGAGGACTTTGCCGCCCTTGCCGTCTACATCATGAGCGACGCCAGCGCCTACCACACCGCCGAGACGTTTCTCATCGACGGCGGCTACTTCGCGTTCTGACCTGATCAGGAGTCTTCATGATCGAAGCCGTACTCTGGGACTTCGGCGGCGTGCTGACCACCAGCCCCTTCGAGGCCTTCAACCGCTACGAGGCCGAACGCGGCCTGCCGCGGGACTTCATCCGCACCATCAACGCCACCAATCCGGAGCACAACGCCTGGGCCCTGTTCGAGTCGAGCCGCATCGATCTGGACGGATTCGACCGGCTGTTCGCCGAAGAGTCAGAGGCGGTCGGCCACCGCGTGCCGGGGCGGGAGGTGGTAGCCCTGCTCTCAGGCGATCTGCGGCCACGCATGATCGAGGTGCTCAAGCGCTGCAAGGCGGCCTACCGCGTGGCCTGCATCACCAACAACGTCAAGAGCGGCCAGGGCCCGGGCATGGCTGCCACCCGGGAGCGCGCGCAGCGCATGGCCGAGGTGATGTCCCTGTTCGATCTGGTGGTCGAGTCCAGCGTCGAGGGCGTTCGCAAGCCGAACCCGCGAATCTATCAGATCACCTGCGAGCGGCTGGGGGTCGCCCCTGAGCGCGCCGTGTTCCTCGACGATCTGGGCATCAACCTGAAGCCTGCCCGGGAGATGGGGATGCGCACCATCAAGGTGCTGCACGAGGACCAGGCCATCGACGACCTGCGTGCCGTCACCGGTCTCGACCTGCCCTAGCCCGGGATTCCTCAGCCGCCCTCGATCCGCTGCATGAAGAACACCTCGCTGTCTGCCTGCAGAGGTTCGAGGAACGCATCCTGATAGATCTGGCCGTCGATGGCCATGGCGCTTCTGGAGAGCGCTTCGCGCGCGCCGGGGAAACGCTGCTCCAGAGCGGTCAACAGATCGCGAACGTTGCCGGCGGCAACCACCACCTCCCGCTCGCCGCCGGTGACGGCGAGCAGGTGACCGGGGAACACCACGCGTGCCATGAGGCCGCCGCGCTCGGACGCCGCCTGCGCTCAGGCGTCCAGCACCGCCAGCACCCGCGGCGGTGACAGCGGCAGATCGTTGATGCGAATGCCGATGGCGTCGCGCACGGCGTTGGCCATCGCCGCCAGCGGCGCGACGATGGGCGTCTCGCCGACGCCGCGTACGCCGTAGGGGTGGCTCGGGTTCGGCACCTCGACGATGTGGGTGTCGATCATGGGCAGATCCGACGCTACCGGCATGCGGTAGTCGAGGAAGCCGGCATTCTCCATCACCCCGTCGGCGTTGAAGATGTACTCCTCATTCAGCGCCCAGCCGATGCCCTGAGCGGCACCGCCCTGCATCTGCCCTTCCACATAGGCCTTGTGAATCGCCCGGCCGGCGTCCTGAATGGCGGTGAACGACAGCACGTCGACCTTGCCGGTGTCGCGATCGACCTGCACGTCGGCGATGTTCACCGAGAACGAGGCGCCGGCGCCCTGCGCGTTGAGCGAGGCGCGGCCGAGCAGCGGGCCGCCGGTCTTGGCGGCATTGGCGGCGATGTCGGCCAGGGTCAGCGGCTTGACGTCGGCATTGACCCCCGGTGCGGGGATCGCCTGACCGTCCTCCCAGAGCACCTGGTCATCGTCCACGCCCCAGGTAGCCGCGGCTCGCGCCCGGCACTGAGCGATGATGTCCTCGCAGGCGCGCACCACGGCCATGCCGGTTGCGAACGTGGTACGGCTGCCGCCGGTGACGTTGGAAAAGCCCGTGCTTTCGGTGTCGCCGATCAGCGCCCGCACCTGCTCGTAGGGCACGCCCAGGGTCTCGGCCGCCATCAGGCACATGCTGGCCCGGGAGCCGCCGATGTCGGGGTTGCCTTCCACCACGGTGACGGTGCCGTTCTCGTTGATGTGCACCTCGGCGCTGGACTGCATGCCGACGTTGAACCAGAAGCCCACCGCCACGCCGCGGCCGGCGCCCTCAGGCAGTGCCTTGGTGTAGTTGGGATGCGCCTTGGCCGCATTCAGGCATGCCTTCAGACCTATCACGGGAAACTTGGGCCCGTAGGGCGCCTGGGTGCCCTCGTCCGCCGCGTTCTTCATGCGCAGGTCGAGCGGGTCCATGTTCAGCTTGCGGGCCAGCTCGTCGAGCGCGCACTCCATGGCGTGCATGGACTGGGGCGCTCCGGGTGCGCGATAGGCCGCCACCTTGGGCTTGTTCACCAGCACGTCGAAGGCCTCGACCTTGAAGTTCTCCAACGCGTAGGGGGCGAAGATCGACATGGCGCCCGGGCCCATGGGGGCGCCGGCGTAGGCGCCGGCCTCGTAGGCCAGCCAGGCCTTTGCCGCCGTCAGGGTGCCGTCTTTCTTTGCTCCCACCTTCACCCGGCAGACGGTCCCGGAAGTGGGCCCGGTGGCGCGGAACACCTCCTCGCGGCTCATCATCATCTTCACCGGCCGCCGCGCCTTGCGCGACAGCAGCACCGCCACCGGCTCCAAGTACACAACGGTCTTGCCGCCGAAGCCGCCGCCGATCTCGGAGGCGATGAACTTCAGGTCGGCCACGTTCATGTTCAGCACCTTGGCGGTCATGGCGCGGAACTCGAAATGCCCCTGGGTGCAGCACCAGACCGTGGACTGGCCCGCCTCGTTGGTGTTGGCGATGCAGGCGTGGGGCTCGATGTAGCCCTGATGCGCCATGGGAATGCGGTACTCGCCCTCGACGATGACGTCGGCCTGCTCGAAGCCCTGGTCGACGTTGCCGCGGGCGAGCTGCATCACCGCAGCGATGTTGCTGGGCTTCTCGGGCTTCTCGGGCAGGTTCTTGGTGAACAGCTTGTCGTCGAGCAGCGGCGCCTCGGGCTGCATGGCCTCGAGCACGTCGAGCACGGGCTTCAGCACCTCGTACTCCACCTCGATGGCGGCCAGCGCCTGCTCAGCCACCTGCTGAGAGCGGGCGGCCACCGCCGCCACCGCGTGGCCGTGATAGAGCACCTTGTCGCGGGCCATGATGTTCTTGGCCAGGTCCGAGATGTCGCCGCCGCCCTCGCCGCCGATCTCGCCGTGCTGGGCCTGCGGGAAGTCGGCGCCGCTGACCACGGCGTACACGCCCGGTATGGCGCGGGCCTTGCTGGTGTCGACGCGCTTGATCCGGGCATGGGCATGGGGGCTGCGCAGCACCCGGCCGTAGATCATGTTGGGCAGGTTGAGGTCGGCGCCGTACTGGGCCCGCCCGGTCACCTTGTCTACCCCGTCCGGACGAACGGGGGAGGTTCCTATTACTTTGAAATCAACTGCTTCGGCCATTTTCCTAGATTCTCCCGTAAGTCTCTGATCAGGCCGGATGGGCCAGGTCGCGGGCCACGTCCTGCACCGCCCGCACGATCTTGTCGTAGCCGGTGCAGCGGCACAGATTGCCCGCCAGCCAGTAGCGGATGGTGGTCTCGTCCGGATTCGGATGCCGGTCGAGCAGCGACTTGGTGGCAACGATCAGCCCCGGCGTGCAGATGCCGCACTGCAGGGCGGCGTGCTCGAGAAACTTCTGCTGGATCGGGTGCAGCCCCTCGTCGGTGGCGATGCCCTCGATGGTGGTGATCTCGTGGCCGCCGGCCTCGACCGCCAGCATCAGGCAGGCGCAGATCAGCCGGTCATCGACCAGCACGCTGCAGGCGCCGCAGTCTCCGGTGGCGCAGCCTTCCTTGGTGCCGGTGCGGCCCAGCGTCTCCCGCAACACATCGAGCAGCGTCTGCTGCGCCTCGCAGAGGAACTCGACCTCTTCACCATTGACCGACGTCGTAACCTGAATCTTGCTCATCTGTTGCTCCTCAAGCCTGCCGCGCCAGGGCGCGGTCGCGGGCGATGGCGGCTGCGCGCCGACACAGCACGCCCACCACCTTGCGGCGGTACTCGACGGTGCCGCGCTTGTCCGTGATCGGCGACGCCGCTGCGGAGCAGGCCGCCCCCGCCGCCGCCAGGGCATCGTCATCCAGGGTGCTGCCGACCAGCGCCTCGGCAGCCGCGGGCACCAGCAACGCGGTCGGCGCCACCGCGCCGATAGCCACCCGAGCTGCGGTGCAGCGCCCGCTCTTGTCCAGGCTGACGCTGACGCCGCAGCCGGCGACGGCGATGTCCATCTCGGTACGCGGAATGAAGCGCAGGTAGGCGTCGGCCGTGCGCCCGGCCGGACGCGGAATCTTCAGCCCCACCAGGAACTCGCCCGGCTGCAGCGCATTCTTGCCGACGCCGACCACGAACTGCTCCACCGGCAGCTCGCGCTGACCCTTGGCACCGGCAATGACGCAGACGGCGCCCGTGGCGATCATGGCAGGAATGGTGTCACCGGCGGGCGAGGCGTTGCAGAGGTTGCCCCCCAGGGTGGCCCGCCCCTGAATCTGGGTGGAGCCGATAAGGTCGGCGGCCTCGAGCAGACCCGGCAGCAATGCCACCAGCTCGTCGTGCTCGTTGAGCGCCGCGCTGGGAATGGCGGCGCCAATGAAGACCTCGTTGGCGCCGATGGCCAGACGGCTGGTCTCGGCCACCTTCTTGATGTCGACGATGGTCCGGGCGGCCCGGTCCAGGCCGCGTAGCTGCACCAGCAGATCGGTGCCGCCCGCCAGAACCTGCGCCCGCTCACCCCTGGCGGCGAACTGCCCGAGCACCGAGACCACGTCATCGACGCTGGTCGGCGCCACATATCCGAACGCTCCCATGAACTCTCCCTGGCTGGCTGCGTAAGCCCGGCAATCTAACACGAACGCCGCGAGCCGGGGGAGAGCGCTACGCCGGCGCCCGGCCCCGTCGCCGCGGCGGGCCGCGGCGGGTACACTGCGGCCCATGACGCTACCCCATTTCGATCGCCATCTGCAGACGCTGTCGCAACGCTGGGAGAACGCCCTGGCGTTTGCCGGCTGCGATGCCGCCGTGGTCGCCGCCGGCACCCCGGCTCCCTACTTCCTGGACGACCAATCGGCGCCGTTCCGGCCGAACCCTCACTTCGGGCAGTGGTTCCCCGACCGCGACTGCGCGCACGCGCTGCTGCTGATCCGGCCCGGATCCCGGCCGCATCTGTTCTTTCACCAGCCGCGCGACTACTGGCACCAGCCCCCGGCGGTACCCGAATGGGCCCCCGGGCACCTGGACGTCTCCCCGCACGACGACCTCGACGCGCTCGAGCGGGCGGTGTCTGCCGCTACCCGCACCATCAACCGGGTGGCCTGGGTGGGAGAGCGGCCGCCCGGCAACCTCGGCGCCTTTCAGCACAACCCGCCGCTGCTGCTCAACCACCTGCACTTCGACCGCGCGGTCAAGACCGACTTCGAAGTGGCCTGCCTCGCCGAGGCGGCGGCGCGGGCCACCGCCGGCCACCTCGCCGCCCGTGACGCATTTGCCGCGGGCGCCAGCGAGTTCCAGACGCATCTTCGGTACCTGCTGGCCGCTGATCAGAGCGAGGCAGAACTGCCCTACCCCAGCATCGTCGCCCACAACACCCACGCCGGCGTGCTGCACTATCAGCACTATGAGCGTACGCCGCCGCAGCCGCTGCGCAGCCTGCTGATCGATGCCGGAGCCACCGCCAGACTGTACGCCGCCGACGTGACCCGAACCTACGCTGCAGCCGGGGTCGCGAACGGCGACCGCTTCCAGGCACTGATCGATGCCATGGACATTGCCCAACAGCGCCTGATCGCCGACATCCGGCCGGGCATCAACTACCTGGCCGTGCACGAAGCCGCTCACCAGACGGTAGGCGCGCTGCTGGCCGAACACGGCATCGTCCGCTGCAGCGCCGAATCCGCCGTCGACAGCGGGCTCACCCGCACCTTCCTGCCCCACGGGGTCGGCCATCTGATCGGCCTGCAGACGCACGACGTCGGCGGCCAGCAGCGCAGCGTCGAGGGTGGCCAGCGTCCGCCGCCGCCGGCCTATCCGGCGCTGCGGCTGACCCGCGACGTGACGCCGGGACAGGTGTTCACCATCGAGCCGGGCCTGTACTTCATACCC
This sequence comes from Pseudomonadales bacterium, assembly GCA_040219935.1. Classification (GTDB taxonomy): domain Bacteria; phylum Pseudomonadota; class Gammaproteobacteria; order Pseudomonadales; family Azotimanducaceae; genus UBA7803. The sequence continues at coordinate 73,042 of JAVJUA010000074.1, forward strand.
ATGCTGCTGGATGAGGCCGCCAACGGCCCGCTGCGCGACGAGATCGACTGGGAGACGGTCGCGGCCCTGGCCCCCTTTGGCGGCATCCGCATCGAAGACAACGTGCTGGTCACTGAGGACGGCGTGCGCAACCTGACCCGGGACGCCTTCGCGCGCCATGGCTGACGGAAGTTCCGTGCTGACGGTCGAGCGCCTGTTCGCCGACCCGCCCCTGATCACCGGCGCGCCGCAGCAGGTGCAGTTCGCTCCCGACGGCGAGCATGTCTGCTACCTGCGCCCTGCCGACGACGACCGCGAGCGCCTCGACCTGTGGCGCGCCAATCTCAGCAGCGGCCGCCACGAATGCTGGCTGGACGCCCGCACCCTGGTGAAGGGTGGCGGCCAGGCCAGCGCCGCCGAGCAGGCCGAGCGCGAGCGGCGGCGCCAGTTTGCCCGGGGCATCACCGCCTACCAGTTCAGCCCCTGCGGGCGCTACCTGCTGCTGCCGGTGGACGGCGCCGCCCACGTGCTCACGCTGAGCAACATGGGGATGCGCACGCTGACGCCGCCGGAAACCCGGCAGACGGACATGCGCTTCGCTGCGGACGGCAACAGCCTGTGCTACGTGCGCGGTGGCAACCTGCTGCGCTGCGACGTCGACAGCGGTCAGGAGCAGGCGCTGACCACGGACGGCGGCGGCACGGTGAGCTACGGCCTGGCAGACTTCATCGCCCAGGAAGAGATGCATCGCTTCGAAGGCTACTGGTGGTCGGCGGACAGCCAGTGGCTGGCCTTTACCCGGGTCGACGAGGGGACCATTCCGGAGTCGCTGCGCTACGAGATGGACGCCGAGCGCATTTCCGTGATTGCGCAGCGCTACCCCTATGCCGGCGCCGTCAATGCGCAGGTCTCGCTGCTGGCGCTGCACCTGGCCACCGGCACCCGGCACCAGATCGACTTTCGCGAAGCGGCCGACGACTACCTGGCGCGGGTGGTCTGGGTCGGCCGCCGGCTGGTGATCCAGCGGCAGAGCCGGGATCAGCAGCGTCTGGACGTGCTCGCCTGGGATCCCGCCACCGGGGAGATGGACGCCCTGTTCTCGGAGACGTCACCCACCTGGGTGAATCTGCACGACAACCTGGTGCCCGTGGGCAACGCGACCGAGCCCGGGGTCGAGCAGTTCCTGTGGACGTCGGAGCGGGACGGCCCGAGCCATCTCTATCTCTGGCGCGACGGCACGCTGCGGCCGCTCACCCGGGGCGGCGGCCGGGTGGAGCGGGTGCACTGGGCCGACGCGCGGCGGGCCCTGATCAGCGGCTGGCAGACGTCCCCGACCGAGCAGCATCTGTTCGAGGTCCGGCTCGACGGCCAGACCCCGCCACGCCAGCTCACCGACCAGGCCGGCTGGCACGAGGCGGTGGTCAACCGCGACGGCACCCGCGCCGTGTGCCGCATGAGCAGCCTGACGCAGCCCGGCGCGCTGGTGCTGGTCGATAGCGACGGTGACGCGACCGCGAGCCGTTCGCTGCTCGCGGAGACCATCACCGACGACCACCCCTACCACCCGTATCGGTCGGCCCACGTTACCCCCACCCTGGGCACGCTCACCGCCGAAGACGGCCAGACCCTGCACTACCGGCTGACGCCACCCGCCGGATCGGGCGGTGGCCGCGCCCCCGTGGTGGTCTTCGTCTACGGCGGGCCCGGCGCCCAGCGGGTGCGCAACGAGTGGCCGGCGCTGCTGCCGCAGATCTTCAGCCAGCGCGGGTTCGGCGTGTTCGAGCTGGACAACCGCGGATCGGCCAATCGCGACCGGCGCTTCGAGAGCGTGCTGTACCGGCGTATGGGCGACGCCGAGGTGCGCGATCAGGCCGTGGGGGTCGAGCATCTGCGCACGCTGCCGTGGGTCGATGGCAACCGCATCGGCATCTTCGGCCACAGCTACGGCGGCTACATGACGCTGATGTGCCTGATGCAGCGGCCGGACCTGTTCCGCGCCGGCGTCGCCGTGGCGCCCGTCACCGACTGGTCGCTGTACGACACCCACTACACGGAGCGCTTCCTGGGCACGCCGGCCGACAATCCCGACGGCTACCGCGCCAGCAGCGTGTTCCAGCATATCGACGGGCTCTCCGGGCGGCTGCTGCTGATGCACGGCATGGCCGACGACAACGTGCTGTTCACCCACAGCACGCGCCTGATCCAGGCCCTGCAGGCGCGCTGCCGGCCATTCGAGCTGATGGTCTACCCGGGCGCCAAACACGCGCTGCACGAGCGCCACGTCAGCGTGCACCGCTTCAACCTCATGCTCGACTTCTTCGCGAGGAACCTGTGACCCAGACTCGAATCCGTGCGGCCACCGCGGCCGACCTCGACCACCTGGTGGCGTTCAACCGGGCCATGGCGGCCGAGAGCGAGGACAAGGGCCTCGACGAGACGGTGCTGAAGCGCGGCGTCGCGTACCTGCTCGCCCACCCCGACGAGGGCTTCTACCTGATGGCGGAGCGCGGCGGCGAGGCGGCCGGGTCGCTCATGGTGACCTACGAGTGGAGCGACTGGCGGAACGGCCGCTTCTGGTGGATCCAGAGCGTCTACGTGCGCCCGGAGCACCGGCGCGGCGGCGTCTATCGAGCCATGCACGACCACGTGCGCGCCAGCGCCCGCAAGGACGGGCGCAGCTGCGGGCTGCGCCTGTACGTCGAACGCGACAACCACGGCGCCATGGCCACCTACCAGGCCATGGGCATGGTCGAGACCCACTACCGGCTCTACGAGGAGGACTTCACCGCGGCCCGGGAGAACAGCCGGTAGAAGTTGGCCGTGGTGACCTCTGCCAGCGCCTCGGGGGACTGACCGCGCAGCTCCGCCAGATAGGCCGCCGTGTCCGCCACGTAGGCCGGCTCGTTGCGACGCCCGCGATGGGGCACCGGGGCCAGATACGGGCTGTCGGTCTCCACCAGCAGTCGGTCGTCGGGCACGCGCCGCGCCACGTCCCGCACGTTGTCGCCGTTCTTGAAGGTGACGATGCCGGAGATGGAGACGTAGTAGCCGAGATCCAGAGCCGCGCTGGCCAGCGCCCAGGACTCGGTGAAGCAGTGCAGGACGCCGACGGCATCCGGTTGCGCGCGCAGCCGGGCCAGGGTGTCGGCCTCCGCGGCGCGGGTGTGGATGACGGCGGGCAGCCGGTGCGCCGCGGCCAGGGCGAGCTGCTGCTCGAACACGGCCTGCTGGCGCTGCCGGGCCGCCGCGTCCGGATCGCGGAAGTAGTCGAGCCCCATCTCACCGACGGCGACCACCCGCTGCCGCGACAGCAGCGGCTCGATCCAATCGGCAGGCTGCTCGGCGGCGTCCGGGTGCTGGCCCACAGAGGCCCAGACGTCCGGATGGCCATCAGCGAGGTCGAGCACGGCGCCGATCCCGTCCCGGTCGACGCCGATGCACAGAAACCCGGTGACGCCGCGCGCGCGCGCCGCTGCCAGGCAGGCCTCCGGCTCACTCAGGTAGTTGAGATGGCAATGAGAGTCGATCAGCAAAACGGCTCGCCGTGACGGCGCGTCACATGGTGTGGGTGTGCCGGTCGGACTGCAGGGCCCCGGCCAGGTAGGTCTCGATCTTGGTGCGGGCGACGTCGTCCTGGTCGTTGAACTGCACGCCGATGCCGGCGGCGCGCGCGCTCTGGGCCCCCTTGGGGGTCAGCCAGACGACGCGCCCGGCCACGGGAATCTTCTCCGCCTCGTCCATGAGGTTCAGCAGCATGAAGACCTCGTCGCCAAGCTCGTATTCCTTCTTGGTGGGGATGAACAGGCCGCCGTTGCGGATGAACGGCATGTACGCGGCATACAGCACGGCCTTGTCCTTGATGGCCAATGAGAGGATGCCGTTGCGGGCGGCGCGTTTGGCGTTCATGAGCGCGATGTCCCTCTACTGCGCTGGGCCTGGTACCGTCGGATCATCTTCCGCAGCCTGCCGCCCACTGTCAATGCGACCCGCGAGACCTGCGTCACAGGGTGGCCAACCGGCGCCATCGGCTCAGCAGGCGTTCGCTGAGCAGCGTGCCGTTGGCGCTGTTGGACGTCAGCAGCTGACGCCGCACCCAGACCAGCTCGGTGGCGAACTGCGCGACCGCCCGACCCGACGCACCGGCCAGGGCCGGCGGCCGCCAGGTGCCCGCAGCCAGTGCCAGCACGTAGCGGTACCAGCGGGCCAGCGCGTCCACCAGGTCGGGCTGCTGCAACGCCGCCAGCACGGCGGCGCGGCGCCCAGGCTGCAGGGCGTCGAGCAGCACCGGCTCCAGCGATGGCTCCCCGGCCGCCGCCGCAGCAGCCGCTGACAGCGGCGCTCCGCCATGTTCGAACAGCAGCCGGTCCAGATCGGCCTCCGGCACTCGAGCGGCCAGCCACCGCCGCGCCTGCTCCGCATCCGGGCGGATGACGACGGCCTGGCAGCGGCTGCGCACCGTGGGCAGCAGCCTGGTCGGGCGATCGCTGCACAGCAGCAGGTGGGTGCCCGGCGGCGGTTCCTCCAGGGTCTTCAGCAGCGCATTGGCGGCGGCGCGATTGAGGGCGTGCGCCTCGGCGAGCACGGCGACCTTGCGCGCACCACCCTGAGCCGTGCCCTGACACAGGGCGTTCACCTCACGCACCATGTCCACCTTGATCTCGGCGCCGTCGGGCACCAACCAGCGCAGATCCGGATGTGCGAGCTGCGAGGCGTCGCGATCGACGTCGGCACCGAGCAGGGTCAACGCCAGCCAGTTGCCGAGCACGCCATCGCCCCACCCCGGCGGTGCGCTGATCAGGATCGCGTGCGGCAACGTATCGGCAGCCAGCGCGCTGCGAAGGCGGTCGGCCAGCGGGACGAGCCAGGGCGGCAGGCTCATCGCCGCGTCACCGTCAGGAACTCGTCGAGCACCTCGCCGAGCCGGCGCTGGACCTCGTGCAGCGGCGCGCCGGCATCGATGACCCGGAACCGCGGGAAGCGGGCAGCCCGCGCCAGGTAGGCGGCGCGCACCCGCTCGAAGAAGGCGGCCGCCTCCCGCTCGATGCGGTCGAGATCGCGACCGCCGAGCCGCTGCCGCGCCACCTCCGGTGGCAGATCGAGATACAGGGTGAGATCGGGCTGCAGATCGCCCTGCACCAGACGCTCCAGGGTAGCGATGGCGCCCTCGTCGAGACCACGACCGGCCCCCTGATACGCGTAGGTCGCATCGGTGAACCGATCGCACAGCACCCAGGCGCCGCGGGCCAGGGCAGGCTCGATCACGGCCGCCAGGTGCTGCGCCCGGGCGGCGAACACCAGCAGCAGCTCCGTCTGCGGCGCCATCGCCTCGTCCCGCACGTCGAGCAGCAGGCTCCTGATCGTCTCGGCCAGGGGTGTGCCGCCAGGCTCACGGGTACACACCACCTCGAGCCCGGCCTGCTCCAGACGTTCGCGCACGTAGCCCAGGTTGGTGGTCTTGCCGACCCCCTCACCACCTTCCAGAGTGATGAACCTGCCCCGCGTCTTCATCGCAACTGGTAGCGTCGCACGGCCTGCTCGTGCTCCTCCAGGCTCACCGAGAACTTGCTGCTGCCGTCGCCGCGGCTGACGAAGAACAGATACTCGCCATCGGCAGGGTGCAGGGCGGCGATGATGGAGCGCTCTCCAGGCAGAGCGATGGGCGTCGGCGGCAGCCCCCGGTGCACGTACGTGTTGTAGGGCGTGGGCCGCCGCAGGTCGGCGCGGCGCAGATCGCCGTCGAACGCCTCGCCGATGCCGTAGATCACGCTCGGATCGGTCTGCAGGCGCATGCCGAGCTGCAGCCGCAGCACGAACACCTGGGCGATCAGCGGCCGCTCCACGTCCCTGCCGGTTTCCTTCTCCACCAGCGAAGCCACGATCAGCGCCTCGTAGGGAGAGTCGTAGGGCAGGCTGGCGGAGCGCTCCTCCCAGGCCGCCTGCAGCTTGGATTGCATGCGCGCGTAGGCGCGGCGCAGGATGTCGGCATCGCTGTCGCCGCGCACGAACTGATAGGTATCGGGAAAGAACATGCCCTCGGCATGGCCGGGCGGCAGGCCCAGCACTTCCAGCAGCGTATCGGCGTCGACGCCGTCCAGCGTCGACCGCAGCACCGGGTCCGCACGCAGCATGGCCAGCGCCTGCATGGCGGTCCACCCCTCCACGATCTGCGCCTGATAGGTCACCACCTCGCCCGCCATCAACCGCGCCATCAGGATCTGCGGAGAGTCTCCCGGTCGGACGCGGTACTCACCGGCCTTGACCCGGCGCGCGTCGCCGGACACGCGGGCGGACAGCGTCCACAGCCGAGGATGATCGATGAGGCCGAGGTCGTGGAGACGGGCGGCGAAGCGGGCGAAGGGCTCGCCGCGCTCGAGCATGACCACCTGATCCGACGGGATCCGCAGCGGCGCCTGCAGCCACCACAGCGCGTAGCCGAGGCCGGCGACGCCGGCAAACAGCACCAGGGCCGTCACGGCGATCAGAGTCTTCTGCCAGAACTTCACCGGGAGGTCAGCGCCCTGCCTGCGACCGCCGCATTCTACACCAGCCGTCGACCACGCCGCGGCGCCCGGCGGCCTGCATCAGACCTGCCGGAACAGCACCGTGCCGTTGGTACCGCCGAACCCGAACGAGTTGCTGAGCGCCGCGCGCACGCGGGTCTGCCGGGCATGATGGGGCACGTAGTCGAGATCGCAGCCCTCGCCGGGGTTGTCCAGATTGATGGTCGGCGGCAGGCTCTGATCGCGGATCGCCAGAATCGTGAAGATGGCCTCCACGGACCCCGCCGCCCCCAGCAGATGACCGACCATCGACTTGGTCGAGCTGACCGCAATACGGGTGTCCGCGCCGAACACCCGCTTGATGCCCTTGGTCTCCGACACATCGCCCAACGGCGTGGAGGTACCGTGGGCGTTGATGTAGTCGATCTCGTCGGGATTCATGCCGGCATCGGCCAGGGCGTTCACCATGGATGCGGCCGAACCCTCGCCATCCTCGGTGGGTCCGGTGATGTGGAACGCGTCACCGCTCATGCCGAACCCTGCGAGTTCGCAGTAGATGCGCGCGCCGCGCGCCTTGGCCCGCTCGTACTCTTCCAGCACCAGCACCCCAGCACCGTCACCGAGCAGGAAGCCGTCGCGATCACGATCCCAGGGCCGGCTCGCCTTCTCCGGCTCGTCGTTGCGCGTGGACAACGCCTTCATGGAGGCGAACGCCGCCACCGTAATCGGCGAGGTCGCCTGCTCTGCACCGCCGACCACCATGACATCGGCATCACCATACTGAATCATGCGGGCGCCGAAGCCGATGTTGTGCGTGCCGGTGGTGCACGCCGTGACAACGGCGATGTTCGGTCCTTTGAATCCGTAGCGGATCGACAGGTTGCCGGCAATCATGTTGATCACGCTCGCCGGCACGAAGAACGGTGACACCCGGTTCGGCCCCTTCTCGAGCAGGACGTTGTGGGTCTCTTCGATGGTGTTGATGCCGCCGATGCCCGAGCCGATGGCAAGCCCGTAGCGGTCAGCGTCCGGCGGATGCGACTGCAGCCCGGCATCTTCGATCGCCTGAATGGCGGCCACCATGCCGTACTGGATGAACGGGTCGATCCGGCGCACCTCCTTGCGGTCGAGGTAGGCGGAAGGGTCGAAGCCCTTCACGGCCGCGCTGATGCGAACCGAGTAGTCCGCTGCATCGAAGGTGTCGATCGGGGCGGCACCGCTCTTTCCGGCCAGCGCGTTCTGCCAGCTTGTGGCCACATCGTTGCCGATGGGCGTGAGCATTCCCAACCCGGTCACGACAACGCGTCGCTTGCTCATGTCGTTCGCTCCGTATCTCCCCCAATAGCAAGAAGCCGCACGACGAATCTGCGTGCGGCTTCCAGCAGGTACGGCGGGAGCGGCCCCTTACTGGTGGGCCAGGATATAGTCGATGGCCTCTTTGACGGTGGTGATCTTCTCCGCCTCTTCGTCGGGAATCTCGGTCTCGAACTCTTCTTCCAGAGCCATGACCAGTTCTACGGTATCCAGAGAGTCAGCGCCGAGGTCTTCGACGAAGGATGCATCGTCCTTCACTTCGTCTTCTTTGACTCCGAGTTGCTCACAGATGAGTTTCTTGACACGTTCTTCTACGCTGCTCATGCCGCGATAATCTCCCAATCAGGTTCCTGGGGTGCAGGGCGAGGCGCATTCTATAGAGGGCTCATACCCAATTCAAGCAAACGCCACTCCCGGCCCGTATTTACTAACTCGCTGTTTTTCGTGCCAATTCTCCGTTTCTGCAGGCACATTCCAGGCCCGTTGCGCAACCTGTTTCTGCGCCGATTCAGGACATGTAGAGACCGCCGTTGACCTGGAGGGTTTCTCCGGTGATGTAGGCCGCGCCATCGCTTACCAGGAAGGCCACCGCGTGCGCCACGTCGGCGGCGGCGCCCATCCGCCCCAACGGAATCCGCGCCAGCATGGCAGAGGTCTGGTCAGCGGTGAGTTCCGATGTCATATCGGTGTCGATGAAGCCCGGAGCGACCGCGTTGACCGTGATGTTGCGGCTGGCGACTTCCTGGGCCAGCGAGCGGGTGAACCCCTCGATGCCGGCCTTGCTGGCGACGTAGTTGGTCTGCCCTGCGTTGCCCATCCGCGCCACCACCGAACTCAGGTTGACTATGCGGCCCCAGCGCGCCTTCATCATGTGCCGCAGCGCCGGCTTCACCACCCGGTACAGGCCTCCGAGGTTGGTCTGCACCACGCTGTCCCAGTCTTCCGCCTTCATCCGCGCCAGCAGGTTGTCGCGGGTGACGCCGGCGTTGTTGACGATGGCAAGCGGCAGGCCGCAGGCGTCCTCGAGCTGTTGGTAGGCGGCCGTGACCGACCCTTCGTCCTCGATCCGCATCACCACACCGCAGCCGCCATCGCCGAGGGCACTGGAGATGGCCTCGGCCCCGGCATCGCCGGTGGCGGTGCCGGCCACGAACCAGCCTTCCGCCACCAGTCGCTCGGCGATGGCCTTGCCGATGCCGCGAGAGGCGCCGGTCACCAGCGCCACCCGCCGCGAGGCTGCGGATTCGGCCTGCCCTGTCGGTGGCTGGCTCATGGCGCCCTTACTCCTGTCCCAACGCGGCCCGCATGCCGTCCAGCGTGCCCAGATGATCGGTTGCCAGCGATTTGTCGATGCGCTTGATCAAACCCGACAGTACCCGACCGGGGCCGCACTCCACCAGCCTGGTGACACCCCGGGCGGCCATGGCCTCGACGCAGGCCGTCCACAGCACGGGCTTGGAGATCTGCTCGAGCAGCTTGCGGCGCACGCCGGCCACGTCTTCGGAAACGGCAGCGTCCACGTTCTGCACCACGGGAATGCGCGGCGGCGACAGGGCGACGGCGTCGAGGTCGGCTGCGAACGCTTCCTGAGCCGGCTTCATCAGGGAACAGTGAAACGGGCCGCTCACCGGCAGCAGCGTCGCACGGCGCGCGCCGGCCGCCTGACAGCGAGCCACCGCGGCCTCCACCGCCGCGGCGGTGCCGGCGATCACCACCTGACCCGGAGCGTTGTAGTTGGCTGCCGAGACCACGCCATCCACCTCCGCGCAGGCCTGCTCGACCGCAGCGTCGTCGAGCCCCAGGATGGCGGCCATGGCGCCCTCCCCCTGCGGGACCGCAGCCTGCATGAGCTGCCCGCGCCGGTGCACCAGGCGCACCGCGTCGTCAAAGTCCAGGGCGCCCGCGCAGACCAGCGCCGAGTACTCGCCGAGGCTGTGGCCGGCAACGCAGACCGGGCTCTGGCCGCCCTCGTCGCGCCAGATGGCCCAGAGCGCCACGCCGGCGGTGAGCAGCGCCGGCTGGGTGATTTCGGTGCGGATCAGGTCTTCGTCCGGTCCCTCGGCAACGATGCGCCACAGCGGCCGGCCGATGGCATCGCCGGCGCGCTCGAAGTGATCACGAACCTGCGGAAACACCTCGGCCAGGTCGGCCAGCATGCCCACGGACTGGGAGCCCTGACCCGGAAAAACGAAACCCATCGACATCGACCACTCCTGCCGTGCGCGCCAGGCGCTCGAGCTACCGGCCCTCGCCGGCGGCCAGACGCTCGGGAATGCGCCCCCTGATTTCCAGAATCGCCTCATCGATGGCGCTCTGGAACCCCTCCGCGTCGGCCGAACCGTGGCTCTTCACCACCACGCCCGACAGGCCGACCAGACTGGCGCCATTATAACGCTGTGGATTGAGGCCGTGGCGCAATTGCGCAAGATCGCCACGCACCGGCAGCAGGCTCAACCGCTGCAGCGGGCCGAGGCCCTGGATCCAGCCGCGCAGCAGGTGCCCGGCCATGCGTGCCGCACCTTCGATGGCCTTCAGGGCGATGTTGCCGGCAAAGCCATCTGCAACCACCACGTCGGCCACGCCTTCGAACAGGCGATTGCCCTCCACGAAGCCTGCGTAGTGGAGGCTCGGATCGGCGGCCAGACGCTCGGCCGCCAGACGCTGCAGCTCCGGTCCCTTGTGGGGCTCCGTGCCGATGTTGAGCAGCGCCACCCGGGGTGTCGCAATGCCGCTGACGTGACGGGCGAGAATCGTGCCCATCCGCGCGAATTGGTGAAGCTGCTCGACGCTGCAGTCGAGGTTGGCGCCCAGGTCGAGCATCCAGAAGCCGCCCGCCATGCCCTGCAGGTACTTGCCGATGGCAGGACGATCGATGCCGGGGACCATGGTCAGCTGCGCTCTGGAGAGCGCCATCAGCGCGGCCGTGTCGCCGCCACTGACCACCCCGTCGACCTCGCCCCGCGCCAGCAGCACCAGCGCCTGACGCATGGACGAGTCGGGACGGCGACGCAGCACGTCGGCCAGGCTATCGCCGGGGGAGAGGACTTCAGTAGTGGGATGGATGCGCAGCTCCCGCACCCTGGACCCGGCGACACGGCCGATCTCGGCCGCACCGCCTACCAGAGTCAGATCGGCGCGATCGGCCAGACCCAGCGCGGCAGCGACGGTCACTGCCGGGCCGCCGTCCCCGCCCATGGCGTCGACGGCCAGACGAGGCCTGGACAAGGAATCAGTCGGCGCTTTCGACGACTTTGCGACCGCGATAGAAGCCGTCGGCGCTGACGTGATGTCGACGGTGGGTTTCGCCCGTGGTCGGCTCGATGGACAGCGCCGGCTTGCTCAGCGCGTCATGAGACCGGCGCATGTCGCGACGGGACCGGGATTTCTTGTTCTGCTGGACCGCCATGGGGCCTCCACATCGTTGGCAAACGGATCATCGACCAGAGCGCGGGCGCCGAAGGCGTCACGACTTCAGGACCGACAGTATCTCGAACGGGTTGCGCCGCGCCACCTGCTCGTCACCGCTCTCGGAGCCCAGGAGCGGCGGCGCGTGCTCACAAGGGTCCGCCGTGCATAGCCGCTCCGGCACACCCAGAATCAATTCGTCTTCCACCAGTTCCGCGATGGTCACCACGTCCTGCGCGGCGACCACCACGTCCGCATGCTCGGCCAGGGCACTGGCCTCGTCTTCATCTGCGGACAGGCAGAGCTCGAACGTGGCGCGCAGCGGGTGCTCGAACTCACCCAGACAGCGCTGGCAGGTGGCGAGAACGCGGGTCTGCAGCGTGCCCGACACCCAGACTCGCGCCTCGTCGTCGCTGCGGAATGCCACGTCTACGTCGAGCATGCCCACACCGGGCGCCACCGCCGCCAGCCTGGCCAGCTCGTCCGCCGGCACCGACCGGACCAGGCGCGCGCCCTGCCGAGCCAGCTCTCGGTACGGCAGACGCTCGTCGGGGCTGGTCTTCATAGCGCGCGCATCATAGGTATCGGTGGCGCCGCTGTAAAGCGCCGCGGCGCCGTGGGAAAAACGCGGAGGGCGCCCAATTGCGCGGTCTAAGCGTTTAGAATTCTTCGACATTTTTTGAGCCGAAGCCGGCGGCAGGACGTTGTGACCGACCTCATACTCGCTTCCTCGTCACGATACCGGGCCGCGCTCCTGGAGCGCCTCGGCCTGCCCTTCCGTAGCTGCGCACCCGACGTCGACGAGCGGCCGCTGGTCCGGGAAGCGCCAGAGGCTCTGGTGGAGCGCCTGTCCCGGGCCAAGGCGGCGGCCGGCGCCGCCACCGCCGGCGCCGGCCGCGCCCTGGTAATCGGCTCGGACCAGGTGGCCGTGTGCGGCGACCGGGTGCTGGGCAAGCCGGGAACGGCGGAGAACGCCAGGGCGCAACTGGCCGAGCTGGCTGGACGGCGGGTGTGCTTCCTCACCGGCATCTGCCTGCACGACACCGCCACCGGGACGGGCGACTACGCCCTGGTGACCACGGAAGTGGCGATGCGGTCCCTGAGCGCGGCCGAGATCGCCGACTACGTGGCCAGGGAACGCCCGCTGGACTGCGCCGGCGCCTTCAAATCCGAGGCGCTGGGCATCGCCCTGTTCGACAGCGTGCGCAGCGACGACCCCACTGCCCTGATCGGGCTGCCGCTGATCGCACTGTGCGGCATGCTGAGACGCGCGGGTGTGGACGTCCTCGCGACCAGTTAGTGCCCGTCGGCAAGCGCCGCCCAGGCCGCCTCGAAGTCGGCGGGCACCGGCACCTCGAAACGCCGGCGCCGGCCACCGTACTCGAAGACCAGCGCTTCGGCATGCAGGCAGAGCCGGTGCACGCCCAGCTCCCGGGCCAGGGCAAGCTGCGCATCGGACGCGTACTTCTGGTCACCGACCACGGCATGACCGGCAGCGAGCGCGTGCACCCGGATCTGATGCGTGCGCCCGGTATGCAGCCGGGCCTCCAGCAGGCTGGCCCGGTCACGACGATCGATGACGGCGAAGTCGGTGCGGCTGGCTTTGCCGGCAGCCGCGACCCGCACCCGGCGCTCGCCCGAACCGGTGACGTAGCGCTCCAGCGGCACCTGCACGGTGGCGGTGCGGCGCGGCCAGGCGCCGTGGACGATGACCCGATAGCGCTTCTTGACCTCGCGGTCGCGCAGCGCGCGGTGCAGCTCCAGCAGCACGGCACGGGATTTCGCCACCAGCAGGCAGCCGGACGTGTCCCGGTCGAGGCGATGCGCCAGCGCAAGATCGGCTTCCGGGCGCAGCCGGCGCAGGCCTTCTATGGCGCCGAACGACAGACCGCTGCCACCGTGCACGGGCATGCCGGCGGGCTTGTCGAGCACCAGCAGCCCATCGTCCTCGTAGACGATGGCCCGGCTCAGGTCGGCGAGCACGGCCTGGCCGATAAAGGCCTCGCTGCTGCGCTCCGTGCCGCTGAGCCCATGCAGCGGCGGCACCCGCACCTCGTCGCCATCGGCCAGTCGGTGTCCCGGTTTGACCCGCCCGCCGTTGACCCGCACCTCACCGCTGCGCAGCATCCGATACACCCGGCTGCGCGGCAGCCCCTTCAGCTCGCGAAGGAGATAGTTGTCAATTCTCTGGCCGTCCGCCCCCGCCACCCGCAACCGCTGGGCGCGCGGCGCCGGGTGCGATCCATCCACGGGCTCGCCGTCATCGGCCATGGGTCGTTCGCCCCGCCGCAGAGGAAGAATTTTTTAGAGGGGTTTGAAGCACTTACTGGGGACTGCTAGTATCCGCCGGTCGGCTCGAGCGTATACGGACGAGCCGGCCCGTTGCCGGTTGCTTCCAGCCCGCCGCGCCCCCGACCAACGCCGGCGCGACGGTAGAGGACTGTAACCACAGCTTGGAACATTGCCTGATCGACCAACGACAGAGATTGAGTTAAGCCAACGGTAAGGCGAATTGCAATCGGAAATCCACCCGGGCGCCGCCCATCGCGGCCGCCGGCGTCGATTCCGCTATCCGCAGCCGGACGTCATTGCCCGGGGCGGTATGGGTGACACGAAGATTCCGCGTCTCATGACGCGCCGGCCGGTGACGACACCGGCTGGCAGGCCGAGCAGACCGAACCTCGTTCCAGAAGACGGGGGCACAGGGGCGCTCCGGCCGGCCCGATCACAGCGCCGGTCCGAGCTCCAGCGGGCATCCGCCGCCACGGCGCGCCGTGGGCTGCCGGTCCGGTCGTTCTGCCGCGCCGCATCTTCCTTTCCCCCGAATCGCCTGCCGTAGCGTCGAGCGCCGCGTCGCGCTCTCATTGAGGAATTCGACAACCATGAAACGCATGCTGATCAACGCCACCCAGCCCGAGGAGGTGCGCGTTGCCCTGGTAGACGGCCAGAAACTATACGACCTCGACATCGAGTCCCGCGGCCGCGAGCAGAAGAAGGCGAGCATCTACAAAGCCCGCATCACCCGCGTCGAGCCGAGCCTGGAAGCCGCCTTCGTGGACTTCGGCTCCGACCGCCACGGCTTTCTGCCGCTCAAGGAGATCTCGCGCCAGTACTTCAACAAGACCGCGCGCGAGCGGTCGGACGGCGACAATGGGGGCCGGGTGCTCATCCAGGAAGCCATCTCCGAAGGCTCCGAGATCCTGGTGCAGGTGGACAAGGAAGAGCGCGGCACCAAGGGCGCGGCCCTGACCACGTTCATCAGCCTGGCCGGCCGCTACATGGTGCTGATGCCCAACAATCCCCGTGCCGGCGGCATCTCCCGGCGCATCGAGGGCGAAGATCGGGAAGAGCTGCGCGAGGCTCTGGCGAAGCTGACGATTCCGGACGGCATGGGCGTGATCATCCGCACCGCCGGCGTCGGCCGCAGCGCCGAGGAGCTGCAGTGGGACCTCGACTACCTGCTGCAACTCTGGGACGCCATCGTCAAGGCGGAAGGCGAGGAGAAGACGCCGTCGCTGATCTACCAGGAGAACAACGTCATCGTCCGCGCCATCCGTGACAACCTGCGCAAGGACATCGGCGAGGTACTCATCGACGGCCAGGATGCATTCGCGGAGGCTCGCAGCTTCATCGAGCAGGTGATGCCGCAGTACGCCGACAAGGTGAAGTTCTACTCTGACTCGATCCCCCTGTTCAGCCGCTACCAGATCGAGAGCCAGATCGAGACCGCATTCCATCACAGCGTGCGGCTGCCCTCCGGCGGCAGCCTGGTGATCGACCCCACCGAGGCGCTGGTGTCCATCGACATCAACTCCGCCCGCGCCACCAAGGGCGCCGACATCGAGGAGACGGCCCTCAACACCAACCTCGAGGCCGCCGAGGAGATCGCCCGCCAGCTTCGGCTGCGGGACGTTGGCGGGTTGATCGTCATCGACTTCATCGACATGTCCAGCACCAAGAACCAGCGCGCCGTGGAGAACAAGGTTCGCGAAGCGCTGGAGGCCGACCGGGCACGCGTGCAGGTGGGCCGCATCTCGCGATTCGGGCTGCTGGAAATGTCCCGGCAGCGCCTGCGCCCGTCGCTCGAAGACCTGACCACGGAAGTCTGCCCGCGCTGCAGCGGCCAGGGACGCATCCGCGATACCCGTTCGCTGGCGCTGGCCATCCTGCGGATCATGGAAGAGGAAGCGCTGAAGGAGCGCAGCTCGGTGGTTCGGGCTCTGGTGCCGCTGAACATCGCCGCCTACCTGCTGAACGAGAAGCGCGGTGACGTTCACCAGATCGAGAAGCGCACCGGCACCCACCTGGTCATCGTCCCCAACGTCAACATGGAGACCCCCCAGTACGAGGTGCAGCGCATCCGCGACGACCAGGTCGCCGAAGAGATGATCGTGCCCAGCTACGAGCTGACCGCCTCCGGCGCCCAGGCCGTGGAGCTGGAGATGCCCCAGGAGCCGACACCGGTCACCCGTCAGGCGGCGGTGCAGATCGTGCCTCCGAGCACGCCCGCGCCCCGTCCCCGCGCCGAGGAACCAGCGGCTCGGCCGGCGGCCCAGCCGGCGACCGAGCCCGCCCCCGCACCGAGCCGCGCAGCGGCGCCGGCCGCGGTGAAGCCCGGCCTCTTCAAGCGCCTGGCGGCGACCCTGTTCGGACCCGGCCCCGCCGTGCCGGCCACGGCTGCCCCTGAGCCGGCGCCGCAACCTGAGGCGCAAGCGCGACCCGAGAGCGGTCGCCGGCGCAGCCGAACGGCCGCTGAGCCCGCCAGAGCAGAACGGCGTCCGGCCGCCAGCGACGAAGCGTCCACCACGGAGCGCTCGGGCAGCGACGAGGAGCGCAGCGGTGGTCGCAATCGCCGCCGCCGTCCGTCGCGATCGAAGTCGCGGGACGGCGAGTCGGAGAATCGCGACCGTCAGCCGCAGCCCGCACGCACCGAGGCTGCCGATGACGCACCGGACAACGGCCGCGGCGGTGATGCCGGCGGCACCGCCGACGAGGGGGACGGTGGCCGACCGCGCCGCCGCCGCGGCGGCCGCGGCCGCAGCGCCGACGACGGCGGAACCGGCGACGGCATGCCGGCCTCCGAGGCAGACATCATTCCGCTGGAGGACCGACGGCCTTCACCCGAGGCGCTGGAAGCCAGCAAGCGCATGCCCAAGCGCAACCGCGCCGAGCTCGACGACAGTCAGCCGCTGCCACCCCGACCGCCGCGGCCGGCCGCGGCCGCGACTCCGGCTCCGGCGCCGGCCGTCGCCGAGGAGCCGGAGCCGTCAGCAGAGCCCTCAACGGAGCCGACGGGGGAAGCCGAAGCCCCGCTGCCCCAAACGTCCGACACCGCCAGCGCGGCGGCGGCCGATGCCGCAGCCACCGAGGAAGCGGCCGCCGCCAGCGAGCCATCACCGGCAGCCGAGGAGACCCAGCCGACTTCCGTCAGCGCCGACGTCGTCCCGGAGCCTGCGGCTCGGCCGGCCGCCGAGCCGACGGCGGAGCCGGCTGCTCAACCCGAAGCAGCGTCAGAGCCGGCGCCGCCCGGCAAGCCGAAGCGCGCCTACAACGACCCGCGTGAGGTCCGGCGCCGGCAGCGGGAGGCGGAGCTGAAGGCTCAGGGGGTGCTGCCCAGGACCAACGAGTCGTCCTGACCGAGCACCTCGGGTTCGAGGGTCAGCTCGACCCCGAACCGGGCGGCCACGTCTCGCCGGATGTCCTCGCCGAGCGCGAGGACGTCGCCGCCGGTGCCGCCGCCGCTGTGCACCAGCACCAGCGGCTGGCGATGCCAGACCGCCACCGCCCCGCGGCGGTGGCCCTTCCACCCGCAGGCGTCGATGAGCTGGGCCGCTGACAGCTTGAGGCGACCACCGCTGCCCGGACGCAGGCTCAGGCCGGGGTGCCGCTGCTGCAGCGCCCGCGCCGCAGCCTCCGGCAGCTCCGGATTCTTGAAGAAGCTGCCGGCATTGCCGATTCGGGCCGGATCGGGCAGCTTGCGGCGCCGCACCCGGATCACGGCTTCCGCCACCTGCACCGGCGTCGGCATGGACCAGCCGAGCCGGTCGACGGCCTCACGCAGATCCGGGTACTCCAGCACGGGCGCGGCGCGCGCGCGCAGGCGCAGGGTGACGTCGACCACGACCCATCCCGCGCCAGCCGGCGTCTTGAACAGGCTGTGCCGATAGCCGAACTGGCAGTCTTCGCGCGTGAAGGTCCGGGTCTCACCGCTACCCAGGTGCATCGCCCGCAGGCGCACGAACCGGTCCGCCAGCTCGACGCCGTAGGCGCCGATGTTCTGGATCGGCGCCGCGCCGACGGATCCCGGTATCAGGGCCAGATTCTCGATGCCGGCCAGACCGCGCCCCAGACAGAACCTGACCAGCTCGTGCCAGTTCTCGCCCGCTGCCGCCGTGACCTCGCTGACGCCACCGCCACCGGGATCGACGCGAACGCCGCGCAGCCGGATCAGGCAGACCGTGCCGGCCAGGTGGCGCCGCAGCACCACGTTGCTGCCGCCGCCGAGCACGATGGGCGGCACCGCGGCACCCGCCAGCGCCTGCAGATCGGCAACGTCACGAATCACCAGCAGGCGCTCGGCGCGAGCCGGCACCCGGAGGGTGTTGAACGCGGTCAGGTCAGCGCCGGCGGTCACGCCGCAGGCGCCAGGCGACGAAACGTCAGGTTGATCCGCTCCGCCACCGGCCGCCGCGTGCGTGGCAGCGCATGACGCTGGGTGCCGTCCAGCAGCAGCAGCGATCCGTGCTCGAGGGTCAAAGCCTGCGACCGCGCGGCCGCGTCCGGGCGCACCAGCAGCCGGCGGGGCGCACCCAGGCTCACCGACGCCACGCAGGGGTCGAGGCCGGGCTCGTCGTCGCGATGCCAACCCATGGCGTCATTGCCGTCCCGATAGCGATTCAGCAGCACCAGATTGCTGGCGAAGCCGAACTCGGACGCCAGCCGCCGGCGCAGGACGGTCAGCGGCGCCAGCCAACCCTCGCAGACGTGATCGGCGCCGGCATAGCGGTAGTTGATGCCCGGATCGCCGTACCAGGCGACCAGACGCGGCACCGGGCGGGGTCGGCCGAACAGGGTGAGCGATTCCTGCACCCAGCGGGCCTCGGTCAGCAGCGCCTGCAGCAGCCGGCTGGCCGCCGGTGGCGCGAGGAAGCCCGCCCGGTAGTCGCGGAGCGGGCCGGGCGCCCGGATCATGGCTCGCCGCCACCGAACCGGGCCCGAACCCGAGCCAGATCCGCCTCGGTGTCGACGCCGCCCGGCACCGGCGCCACGGCGGTGGCCACCCGGATGCCCATGCCAGCCTCCAGCATGCGCAGCTGCTCGAGCGCCTCGAGCTGCTCCAGCCGGCCCACCGGCAGAGCCACGAACCGGCGCAGGGCCGCGACCCGGAAGCCGTAGATGCCGATGTGCCGGTACCAGCCGCCGGCGCCCGGCAGCGCCCCGCCCCTGGCCGCGTCCGCGGCGAAGGCGTCGCGCGCGTAGGGAATCGGCGCGCGGCTGAAGTACAGCGCGAAGCCATCGTCACCGGTGACCACCTTGACCACGTTGGGATCGAACACGGCCGCGGCGTCAGACATGGGCTCGCACAGCGTCGCGACCCCGATGTCGGCATCGGCGGTGAGCAGCCCGGCAGCCTGTGCGATCACCTGGGGCGGGATCAACGGCTCGTCACCCTGCACGTTCACCACCACCGCGTGATCGTCCCAGCCGAGCGCCTCGGCGACCTCCATGACCCGATCCGAACCGGACGGATGATCGGCCCGCGTGCGCACGCCTTCGAAGCCGGCCGCGAGCACCGCGTCCAGCACCCGGTCATCGTCGGAAGCGACCACCACCCGCGCCGCGCCGGATGCGGCCGCGCGCTCGGCCACCCGAACCACCATGGGACGGCCAGCGAGATCGGCCAGCGGCTTGCCTGGCAGCCGCGTCGACGCGTAGCGGGCCGGAATCACCACACGGAAATCGTCAGCCATGCATCACCTCCCGGGACCCTTGATGCCCCGGTCACGCAGAATGTCGGTCAGACTCCGCACCGCATCGTCCTCCAGATCCACGTCGATCTCGAGGTACCACGCGCGCGACGGCGGCGACGGCAGACGACGCAGCTTCACGGCGTCCTTCTCGGTGCAGACCACGGGCCAGTCATCATCGAAGTCGAGCTCGGCGCCGGTGAATCGATGGTGATCGGGGTAAGGGTGCAGATCGGTGGTGATGCCGAGCTGCTGCAGGGTCACCGCAAACCGGGCCGGGTTGCCGACGCCGGCCACCGCGTGAACGCGCGGCGAGCGCTGCGCGAACTCGGTGGCGTCCACCCGCTCACCGTCGTGCAGGCGCACGAAGTCGCGGGGCACCACCGTCATGCTGCAGACCCTGGACGCCAGCTCGGTCCAGTCCCGCTCCGAGGGGCCATTGACCACCACCAGGTCCACCTCGCCGAGCCGCGCCGGCGGCTCGCGCAGCGGACCCGCCGGCAGGCAGCGGCCGTTGCCTAGACCGCGAGCGCCGTCCACCACGGCAATTTCCAGATCCCGTGCCAGCGCGTAGTGCTGCAGGCCGTCGTCGGCGATCACCAGATCGCAGCCGTGCTCGGTGAGAAGCTGCCGCACCGCCGCCGGACGGTCGCCGCAGACCACCACCGGACAACCGGTGCGCTGCGCCAGCAGCACGGCCTCGTCGCCGCCCTGCTCGGGATCGGTGGCCGCGGTGACCGTGAGCGGCTCGCGACCACGCTTGCCGCCGTAGCCCCGTGAGACGATGCCGGGCCGGAAGCCGGCGCTTTTCAGGGTGCGCGCGAGCCAGACCACCAGCGGCGTCTTGCCGGTGCCGCCAACGGCAATGTTGCCGACCACGATCACCGGCACGGGCGCCCGCCACGGTGTGCGTCGGCCGAGCTGGTAGGCACGCCGCCGGCGTGCGGCGGCGCGTCTGAACAGCCACGCCAGCGGCGCCAGCAGCGGCGCCCACCAGGCGCCGTCGTACCAGCCTCGCAGCAGCGGCGACGGCGCCTCCCACGGTACGGCGGCGGGCAGTCGCGGCCGCGGCACCAGACGCCGCGGCGCCCGCTCGGCCGCCGGCCGCGGCGAGTCCTGGAACTGCGCCTCGTAGAGGGCGGCGTACGCGCCCCCGCGCGCCAGCAGGTCGGCGTGCCCGCCGGCCTCGACGATGCGGCCGTCTTCCATCACCAGAATGACGTCGGCGCGCTCGATGGTCGACAGGCGGTGGGCGATCACCAGCGTGGTGCGACCGCGCATCACCTCCTCCAGGGCGGCCTGAATGTGCCGCTCCGACTCGGTGTCCAGCGCCGAGGTCGCCTCGTCGAGGATCAGCACGGGCGCGTCCTTCAGCAGCGCTCGGGCAATGGCCACCCGCTGCCGCTGACCGCCGGACAGCAGCACCCCGTCGTCGCCGACCAGCGTGGCAAGGCCGTCCGGCAGCTCGTCGATGAAGATGTCGGCGTGGGCGCGAACGACCGCATCGCGAATGGCATCCGGATCCGCATCCGCCAGCGCCCCGTAAGCGATGTTGCGCTCCAGCGTGTCGTTGAACAGCGTGACCTGCTGGGTGACCAGCGCCACCTGCCGACGCAGGCTAGCGAGCCGGTAGCTGGCCAGCGGCCGGCCATCGAGCAGAATCTCGCCCGCCGTCGCGTCGTAGAACCGCGGCAGCAGGCTGGCCAGCGTCGACTTGCCGCTACCCGACTTCCCGACCAGGGCCACGGTCTGGCCGGGCTCGATGGTGAAGTTCAGCGCCTTGAGGACGGGCGCGCCCTGCCCGCCGTCGTAAGAGAAGGTGACATTGCGGAACTCGATCCGCCCCTGCACCCGGCCGACCTCCACACTGCCGCTGTCGGTCTCCGCGGGCTGGTCCATCTGCCCGAAGATGTCCTCCGCCGCAGCCAGGCCGCGCTGCAGCCGCGCGTTGACCTCGGACAGCTTGCGAATCGGATTGGCCAGCATGCCGGCCAGGCCCAGGAACGTGACCACCTGACCGGTGGTCAGGCCGCCGCCGACGTCGGGCTGGAACAGCAGCGCGATCAACAGCGCCAGCGCGGCTACAACGAAGATCTGAATCACCTGGGTGCTGGTGACCTTGGTGGCCACCATCTTCAGGTTCTGGCGCTGGTTGTAGCGGCTGGAGCGGTGAAAGCGATCACGCTCGTAGGCTTCGCCGCCGAAGATGCGCACCACCCGGTACCCGGACACGGCTTCGGAAGCCACGTGGGTGACGTCACCCATGGAGTTCTGAATGCGACGGCTGATGTGGCGGAAGCGCCGGCTGGCGTAACGCACCACCAGCGCCACCAGCGGCGCCGTGGCCATGAAGATCAGCGTCAGCTTCCAGCTCAGGAACAGCATGAAGCCGATGAACACGATCACCTTGCCGCCGTCCTGGATGATCGACTTCAGGGCGTCGGTTCCGGTATCGCGCAGCTGCGCGACGTTGTAGGTCAGGCGCGACACCAGGTGGCCCTGGGAGCTGGCATCGAAGAACGCGCTGGGCATCTCGAGAAGCTGATCGAACAGGCGCGTGCGCACGTTGTGCACCACGCCGAAGGAGATCTGGCTGAGCAGCAGCTCACCCGCCACCTCGCCGAGGCCACGCACCAGCGCCGCCGCCAGCATCAGCAGCGGAATCGTGTAGGCCGGCTGCACGAGCTGCTGGTCCCAGTTGTCGATCAGGTCGCCGAACAACTTGACGAAGAAGGCCTCGGCCGCGCTGCCGAGCGAGAAGCCCACCACCGACAGCAGGAACAGCGGCCAGTAGGGGCGCACGTAGGCCAGCAGCCGCCGGTAGGTCTGCCAGTCGCTGTGGGGCCCGACGGCAGCAGCGTCCTCGCGGACGGCGGCTGCCTCGGCGGCTGCGTCGCTCATGGTCAGCCTTCGCCTTCCGGCTGCCGGGTCGTGATGCTGACCCTGGACAGGCCCACCTGACCCGCCGCGTCCATCGCCCGCACCACGGCCTGATGCGACGTGTTGGCGTCGGCGGTGATGATCACGCGCATGCTGGGTGGCCGCTCGCCGAGCGCCTGCTGCAGCGCCCGGCGCAGCGTGGTGATCTCGGTATTGACCAGCAGACGCTGGTTCACCGCGTAGTCGCCGCGCCGATCGATGCTGATCTCAATGACCTCGTCGTCGATCTCCTGCAGCGCCCCGTCCGCTTCCGGAAGGTCGATCTCGAGCTGCGTCTCGCGAATGAACGTGGTGGAGACCATGAAGAAGATCAGCAGCAGGAACACGACGTCGATGAGCGGCGTGAGGTCGACGCCGGCCTCATCGCGACGGCGGCGGCGGAATTTCACAGCCGGGGCTCTTCGTCCGGACCGCCCTGCATCATCTCCACCAGCTTCACCGCCTCCTGCTCCATGGTCACCACCAGCTCGTCGACCCGACGCAGAAAGAACCGATGAAACATGATGGCGGGAATGGCCACCGAAAGGCCTGCCGCGGTTGTGATCAATGCCTGAGAGATGCCACCCGCGAGCACGTTGGCATTTCCGGCACCCTCGAGCATCAGTGCGGTAAACACCTGAATCATGCCCACCACGGTGCCGAGCAGCCCGAGCAGCGGCGAGATCGACGCGATGATGCCCAGCGAGGTCAGGTAGCGCTCGAGGTCGTGGCAAACCTGACTGGCCACCTCCTCCATCGCTTCCTTCATGACGTCCCGCCCGCGACGGGCATTGGCCACGCCGACTGCCAGCACCTGTCCGAGCGGGCTCGAAGCACGCAGCTCGCGCATGCGCTGCGCATCCAGCTCACCGTTGCGCAGGGCGCTCCAGACCTGAGCCAGCAGGTTCTTGGGCGTGATCCGCGACCGCTGCAGCGTCCACAGCCGCTCCACGCAGATGGCGGCCGCCACCACGCTCGCGAGCAGTATGGGCACCATCAGCCAGCCGCCGGATTGGACGATTTCCAGCATGTATCTTCCCCATTACCAGGAACAGCCGCGCGCGGCTATGGGCCAGCGCGCCACCGCTGCGCCATCCCGGCACAGCCAGTACGCATCGTAGAGATTGACCGTAGGATCGCAATGGGGCGTCACGAATTGCTGCACGGTGCCGAGCAGCGGCTCCTGAGCAGCGGAGCCGAGCAGCAGCACGCCGTGCTCGTCGCCGGCGAAGCGGTACTCGGTGGCGCCCGGCACGGTCAGCGGCCGCGGGTTCCCCGAGTCGGAGGCGAAAGCCTTGTAGCCGGCATCGAAGGTGATCAGGCCTTCGCGCGGCTGGCTGATGGCCGTCGCCGCCACGGTGAGCGAGACCTCGAAGTCATCGAAGACGTCGCCCGACGCGCCGCCGATATCGAGGTAGTCGCGATCCATGAACACGTAGCTGCCCACCTGCAGGTCGGTGATGAAGTCTACCTCGCTGTCGATGTCGTAGGTCCCCGTCCCTGAGCCCGTCACCACCGCCGGCGCCAGGCCGCGGTCGGTGAGCGCCCGCACCACGGCACGCACGCGTTCCCAGAGGCCGAGAGACTTGTCACGGCGGCTTGTGTGCCCGGCCACGTGCATGACCTGGCCGGCATAGTGCTGCACCCCACGATAGATCAGCCCATCGCTGCTCGCCGCGGCCTCGGCAAGGCGCAGGATGGTGTCGGCATCGCGGGTGCCGGTACGGCCCATGGCAACATCGACATCCACCAGCACGCCGATCGGCGCCGCCGGATTCGCCATGGCGCGCAGGGCGTCCAGGCCCTGCAGGCTGTCCACGACGATGTCGATGGCTCGATCCGGTGCAGCCAGAGAACCGACCACGGCCAGCTTCGCCGGAGACAGCACGGGCGACGTGATGAGGATGCGGTCGATGCCGGCCCCGGCCAGCACCAGGGCCTCGGAAACCTTGGCGGCGCAGATGCCCACCGCGCCAGCCTGAAGCTGGCGCCGGGCGATCAGCGGGCATTTGTGCGTCTTGGCGTGGGGGCGCACGCCCTTGCCCCGCCCCGCCAGGAACCCGGCCATACGCTCGATGTTGGCATCCAGGCGCGCCTCGTCGAGCAGCAGCGCCGGCGTCGGCAGCTCCGTCACGGGAACCGGCTCGCTCAGCGCTACGGCCTCCCAGGGACGCTCCCGAAGCGACGCGGCGAGAGCTTCCAGGGCGGGGTGGGCGCCGGCCATCAGCACCCCCCGAGGTAGCGTTCCCGATAGCAGTAGTTGGTTGCCTCCACGTAGCCGGCGACGGAGCCGCAGTCGAACCGGCGGCCATCGAACTTGTAGGCGATGACGCAGCCGCGCTCCGCCTGCTGGCGCAGCGCATCGGTGATCTGCAGCTCGCCGTTCTTGCCGGTTGGGGTCGCTTCGAGAATCGAGAAGATGTCCGGGGTGAGGATGTAGCGGCCGATGATGGCCAGGTTGCTGGGCGCCTGGTCCGGCGCCGGCTTCTCGACCATGTCGGTGACGCGGAACAGCCGCTCGCTGATCGCCTGGCCGGCAATCACGCCGTAGGAGCCGGTGTCTTCCTGGGGCACCTCTTCGATGGCGACGATGCTGCAGCGGAACTGATTGAACAGGCTGACCATCTGATGCAGCACGCCATGCTCGTTGCCGAAGCACAGGTCGTCGGCCAGCACCACGGCGAACGGCTCGTCGCCCACCAGCGCCCGGCCTTTGAGAATGGCGTCACCGAGGCCGCGCATCTCGATCTGGCGGGTGTAGGAGAAGCTGCAGGTCTCGATCAGCGAGCGGATGCCGTCGAGCTGCTTCTCTTTGCCGGTACCGGCGATCTGATGCTCGAGCTCGTAGCTGACGTCGAAATGGTCTTCGATGGCGCGCTTGCCGCGGCCGGTGACGAAGCCGATGTCGGTCAGGCCCGCCTCCACCGCCTCCTCGACGCCATACTGCACCAGAGGCTTGTCGAGAATGGGGAGAATCTCCTTCGGCATGGCCTTGGTGGCGGGCAGGAACCGGGTGCCGTAGCCGGCCACGGGAAACAAGCACTTCTTGATCATGAAATCCATGTCCTCGACTGGCGATGGGTCATCAGACGGCCGGACGACAGCGGATGCCTGACACCAGCGCCCATGGTAGCGGCTGGCGGGGATCAGCGGGGGGAGAGCTTCACAGATTGATCAGGAAACGTCTACTCGGAGGCGCCATCGGCCTGCTGCAGCAGCGCCTGCAGGTGATGGCAGATGGCCAGGCCGGCGCGGGTCTGCTGCGCCGAGCCATCCGGGAAGCGCCACATGGATCGAGACAGACGCCAGGCCGCGCGCAGATGCCGCTCTTCCGCCGAAGCGGCGGCCACCGGCGCCGGCCGCGCGGGTGCTTCGCTCGCATCGGCTGGCTCATCAAACAGGGGTAGCGTCCCGGTCATGCCCGGCATGCTACCCGATACTGTATATCCATACAATACCCCGGCGGCTCAGTGGCTGAACTCGAAGCGGCCGTCCCGGAAGTCGACCTGAATCCTGTCTCCGGTCGCAAAGTCGCCGGCCAGCAGCTTCGACGCCAACGGATTCTCGATCTGCTTCTGAATCACCCGCTTGAGCGGCCGCGCCCCATAGACCGGATCGTAGCCCTCCTCCACCAGCGCCTCGGTGGCGGCATCCGACAGCACCAGCTCGATCTCCTGGTCCCGCAGCCGATCCTCCAGCACCTGGAACTGGATGGTGGCGATCTGCCGCACCTGATCGCGGCTCAGCGGGTGGAACACCACGATGTCGTCGACGCGATTGATGAACTCGGGCCGGAAGTGCTGCGCCACGACGCCCATCACCGTGCTCTTGATGCGCTCGTAATCGCCCTCTTCGGACAACGTCTGAATGGCTTCGGAGCCAAGGTTCGAGGTCATGACCAGCACGGTGTTGCGGAAGTCGACGGTGCGGCCGTGGCCGTCCGTCAGGCGCCCGTCATCGAGCACCTGCAGCAGAATGTTGAATACGTCCTGGTGAGCCTTCTCGATCTCGTCGAGCAGGATCAGAGAGTAGGGCCGGCGGCGCACCCGTTCGGTGAGGTAGCCGCCCTCTTCATAGCCCACGTAGCCGGGCGGCGCGCCGATCAGGCGAGCCACCGAATGCTTCTCCATGAACTCGGACATGTCGACCCGGATCATGGCCTCCTGGCTGTCGAACAGCACCTCGGACAGGGCCTTGCACAGCTCGGTCTTGCCGACGCCGGTCGGGCCCAGGAACATGAACGAGCCGTTCGGCCGGTTCGGATCGGACAGGCCCGCGCGGGAGCGGCGCACCGCCTGTGAGACCGTGGTGACGGCTTCGTCCTGGCCCACCACGCGGCGATGCAGCTCTTCCTCGAGCTTGAGCAGCTTCTCCTTCTCACCCTCGAGCAGCTTGCTGATCGGGATGCCCGTCCACTTCGACACGACCTCGCCGATCTCCTCCTCGGTGACGCGGTTGCGCAGCAGCTGGCGCGGCGCCGCCTCGCCATCGTGGTCGGCCTGAGCGAGCTGCTTCTCGAGCTCGGGAATGCGTCCGTACTGCAGCTCGGACATGCGGGTGAGGTCGCCGGCGCGGCGGGCGCCTTCGAACTCGAGCCGGGCGGAGTCCAGCTCCTCCTTGATTTCCTGAGTGCCGCGCAGCGACGCCTTCTCGGCCTTCCAGATCTCCTCGAGGTCGGCGTACTCCTTCTCGAGCTCGTCAATCGAGCCTTCGAGCAGCCCCAGCCGCTTGCGGCTGGCGTCGTCGCTCTCGTGCTTGAGCGCTTCCTGCTCCATCTTCAGCTGAATCAGGCGCCGCTCGAGCCGATCCATCGCCTCGGGCTTGGAGTCCATCTCCATCCGGATCCGGCTCGCCGCCTCGTCGATCAGGTCGATAGCCTTGTCAGGCAGCTGCCGGTCGCTGATGTAACGGTGCGACAGCCGAGCCGCCGCAACGATGGCGGGGTCGGTGATGTCGACGCCGTGGTGGATCTCGTAGCGCTCCTTCAGGCCGCGCAGAATGGCGATGGTGTCCTCTACGCTGGGCTCCTCCACCAGAACTTTCTGGAAGCGGCGCTCGAGGGCGGCGTCCTTCTCGATGTGCTGACGGTACTCATCCAGGGTCGTGGCGCCGACGCAGTGCAGCTCGCCGCGGGCCAACGCCGGCTTCAGCATGTTGCCCGCGTCCATGGCACCCTCGGCCTTACCCGCGCCAACCATGGTGTGCAGCTCGTCGATGAACAGGATGATGTTGCCTTCCTGCTTCGACAGCTCATTGAGCACCGCCTTGAGCCGCTCCTCGAACTCGCCACGGAACTTGGCGCCGGCGATCAGCGCGCCCATGTCCAGGGCCAGGATGCGTTTGTTCTTCAGGCCCTCGGGCACCTCACCGTTGAGGATGCGCTGGGCCAGACCCTCGACGATGGCCGTCTTGCCCACCCCGGGCTCGCCGATCAGTACCGGGTTGTTCTTGGTGCGCCGCTGCAGCACCTGGATGGTGCGGCGGATCTCGTCGTCCCGGCCGATCACCGGGTCGAGCTTGCCCTCCTCGGCCCGGGCGGTCAGGTCGACCGTGTACTTGTCCAGCGCCTCGCGTCGATCTTCTGCGTTGGGATCCGTCACCGCCTCACCGCTCCTCGTGGTTTCTACGACCTGTGCCAGCGTCTGCTCGGTGACGCCACATTCCGTCAGCACGCGCGCCGCCGTCGGGTCGGCGAACATGGCGAGCAGCACCTGCTCCGTGGACAGATAGGCATCGCCAGCCTTCTGCGCCAACCGGTCGGCCAGGTTCAGCACCTTGCCGAAGGCGGCCGCCACGCCGATCTCGCCGGTCGGCGACTTCAGCGTCGGCAGCGCGGAAACGGCCGCAGCGATCCGTTGCCTGAGGGTATCGCCGCGCGCGCCGGCGCGGATCAGCATCGGCAGCACCGACCCTTCCCGCTGCTCCACGAGCACGGACAGCAGATGCACGGCCTCCACCGCACTGTGATCCTTGCCGAGCGCGAGCGACTGCGCATCGCTCAGTGCGTTCTGCAGACGGCTGGTCATCTTGTCGAGGCGCATGTGACTATCCCGTGGTGTCGCTGCTGGTACAATGTGGCCGGTCGCGGCAATTTCAACCTTGGAACTTGCGCCCGCTGATGGAGCAAAGACGCCATCCCCGCATTCAACTGCCGCTGCTGGTCGAGCTGAGGCACCCCTCGCTCGGCAACCTACGCTGCATAGCCAGAGACATATCCGAGGGCGGCGTGTTCGTCTATACGGACAACCCGCAGATCAAGCCAGGTGCCAAGGTCCGCATCACTCTCCAGAACACCCTGGGGGTGGAAACCCAGCCGACACCCACGGTCGACATGGAGGTGAAGCGGGTCGAGAACGACGGCCTCGGCCTCGCCTTCGTGAACGTCGCCGGCCGCCACCTGTGGCGCAGCGTCGAGCGCATCCGCTCCGAGCTTGCCGTCGGCCGCGACTATTTCCAGGTGCACCTCAACGCACTGGTGATCAACGACAGCGACGCCGTTCTGGTGGTGCAGCAGCACGGCAAGTGGACGCTGCCTGCATGCTTTCTGGTGGTGGGTGAAGACTGGCGGCAGGCCGTCACCGAGTTCCTCCGGCATGAGCTCGACGTCGCCGTCGAGCGGGTCGGTGAGGTTCGCGACCTCAGCTCCCTGGGCGACCCGGAACTGCCGGAAGCGGCCGTGCTCGATCTGTTCGTCGAGGTGCGCGCCACGGGCGACAAGGCCCGGCTGACCGATA
This sequence comes from Pseudomonadales bacterium, assembly GCA_040219935.1. Lineage (GTDB taxonomy): Bacteria > Pseudomonadota > Gammaproteobacteria > Pseudomonadales > Azotimanducaceae > UBA7803. The sequence continues at coordinate 101,860 of JAVJUA010000074.1, forward strand.
GCAGCCGCTATCGAGCGAGCCGCTGGATCAGCCGCAGGCGCGACGTCGAGGAGGCCACCTTCGCCGGCGATCGGGTGCGCGTCCTGATCGAGGCGGCGCTGAAGCGGCTGCTGCATGACGAGGGCAACCCGTGATTCGCTGTGAGTTCGATCCGAGCGCGCCGGAGGGCCGGATTCTGTTGCGCCCCAACCGCTCCTGGACCTGGCGCGCCAACACCCTGCTGGTGGGCACGCTGATGGCCGTATCCGGTTCCGTCGCCACCGTGTTCGCCTATCAGGGCCTGTGGCTGGTGCTGCCGTTCACGGTGCTGGAAATGTCCGTGCTGCTCGGCTGTCTGTACTACTGCGTGCGCCGCACCCACATCCAGGAGGTGCTGACCTTCTCACCGGAGCTGGTGCAGTTCGAACGCGGCGTCGGGCATCCGAAGCTGCAGGTCAGGTTTCAGCGCTTCTTCGCCCGCTTCCAGGTGGAGACGGTACGGCATCCGTGGTATCCGAAGCGCGTGGCGCTGCGTTGCGGGAACTCGCGATTGCGGATCGGCGGGTTTCTGGGTGCCGACGAGCTCGACGAGCTGATTTCAGCGCTGCGCGACATGGTGCAGCGGATGGATGCGGCCCAGGTCAACCCGCCGAGCGCCAGAACGGGGCCCGGTCCCGCCGGAAGCTGATCATCCGCTCCGGGTGCGCACTGCTCCACTGCAGGGCGCCGTGGTCGCCCGTGACGTAGACCTGCGCATCGACGTCGCGGTAGCGCGCCACTACCCGCGGATGCGGATGGCCGAAGCGATTGCGCCGGCCGGCGCTCACCAGCACCAGCTCCGGGCGCGCCACGCGCGTGAGCAGTCGTGACGACGAGGTGGCGCTGCCGTGATGAGGCGCCATCAGCACGCGGACGGGACCATTCAGCGCCCGCACCAGCTCCTTCTCGACGCGATGGCTCACGTCGGCCGGCAGCAGCGCGCGCTCGCGGCCATTGTCGATCAGCAGTACGCAGGAGCGGTCGTTGGTCGACGCTCCGGGCGGCCGCGGCAGCGCCAGCACCGAGAACCGGACGCCGTCCCAGCGCCACGCTCGTCCGTGGCAGGCGTGCGCACCGTCACCGGCCGCGCTGCCGAGGCGGGCCGTCACCGCCAGGCGCCCCAGCACCGAGCCCAGGCCGCCGGCGTGATCGACGTCGTCATGGCTGACCAGCAGCAGATCGATGGCCGGGCGTCCGGTGGCGACCACGTTCGGCACCACCACCGCCGCGCCGGCGTCGAAGCCGGAGGGATAGGCCGGACCGGTGTCGAACAGCAGGCGATGATGGCGGGTGTCCACCAGCACCGCATCACCCTGGCCGACGTCGAGGACGGTCAGCCGATACTCGCCGGGGCGCAGATCCGCCGGGCGCCCGGAGAACAGCAGCAGCGCGACCAGCGCCAACACCGGCAGCCATCGGCGCGGCGGCCCGAGCAGGCAGCCGAGCGCGCCGGCCTGGGCGCAGACAAGCGCCGCCGGACCGGCGGCGACCGGCAGCGGCGGCCGCGCCGCAAGCCAATCGACCCAGGCCAGAGCGATGCCCAGCAGGCCATCCGCCAGAGCGAACGCGACGTCGGCTGCAGCCGGCCACGGTCCGGCCAGCAGAGCCCCATACAGGAGCGCGGGCACGACGCCGATGCTGACCACGGGCACGGCCACCAGGTTGGCCGGCGCCGCCGTCCACGACAGCTCGCCGGTCTGCAGCGCCAGCAGCGGCAGCATGCCGACGCTGAGCGCCACCTGCGCCTGCAGCAGCCGCAGCGCGGCGCCCGCGCCCGGCAGCCGCAGCGGCCGCCGCCGGCGCGGCCCCAGCACCAGCAGCAGCACGGTCACAGCACCGAAGGAAAGCCAGAATCCCTGCAGGTGTATGGCCAGGGGGTGTATGGCCAGCACCACGGCCAACGCCACCAGCAGGCCGGATGCCAGTTGCCCCGATCGCCCCCAGACCAGCAGCGCCATGGCGCAGGCCGCCATGACCAGCGCCCGCTGACCCGGCAGCCCGGCACCCGCGAGCAGCACGTAGGCCGTGGCCGCGGCCAGCCCCGCCAGGGCGCCGGCGGTGCGCGCGTTGGCGTACAGCAGCAGCAGCGGCAGCGCGCTGGCGGCCAGACGGCCGAGCAGGTACCCGAGCCCGGCCGCCAGCGACACGTGCAACCCGGAGATCACCATCAGGTGCACGGTGCCGGTGGCCCGGAATCGATCCCAAAGACCGTCATCGATGCCGCCGCTGCGGCCGAGCAGCAGGGCCGAGAGCACCGGACCATGGGCGAGGTCCGGGCTGCCCAGATGGGCAGCCAGCGCGCTGCGGGTGTGGGTCAGAATCCCGGATGGCGCCGGTTCCAGCAACCGGCCCGAGCGGACGTAGCCGGTGCCATGGATGCCGCTGGCCAGCAGCCAGCGCTCATAGTCGAACCCTGACGGGTTGGCATAGCTCCAGGGCGGCCGGACCACGGCCCGCAGCATCCAGCGATCGCCCGCCGCCACCGCGGGGGCCCCGTACCAGGTCAGGCGCAACCGGCGGTCGGACAGCGGCCCACCGGCGACGCGCACCAGCAGCCGCAACGCCGGCGGCCGGCCAGCGGCGGCCGGCGATGGGACGGGCTCCGCCGCCACGACCACTTCCAGCGGCAGCGCATCGCCGCCGACATCGGGGATTCGCTCGTCCAGCGCGCGCTGGTGCGCCAGGGCGCTCCAGCCGAAGCCGACCATCAGGCCCAGACACCAGGGCAGCGGCCAGGCCGTGCGCGGCCTGCGCCAGCCCATGGCGACGGCGATGAGCACGGCAACGCCGAGCGCCAGCAGCGATGCCAGCCGCAGCCAGTCGCCACGAGGCCATGGCAGCGCCAGGATCAGCGCGCCGGCGCAGAAGCCGAACAGCAGGCGCTGCATGTACCGGCGCAAACCCGCGTGTGCATAATGACCCCATGCCGAGGCGATTTCTGCGACGATACCTGCCGAACCCCAAGTCGCTCCGTGAGCAGAAGGCGCTGCGCCCGGTGAGCCGGTGGCTGCATGAGCCGGAGCTTTGGCACCTGCACCGGCGCTCGGTCGGCGGGGCGACCTTCATCGGCCTGTTCTGCGCGTTCCTGCCGGTGCCCTTCCAGATGGTCATCGCTGCCGGGCTGGCCATCGTCTCGCGCTGCAACCTGCCCATCGCCGTGGTGCTGGTGTGGATCACCAACCCGATCACCATGACGCCCATGTTCTACTTCGCCTACCGGCTCGGGGCGTGGCTGCTGGACCGCCAGATCGAGGTGGCCACCATCCGTCTGAACTGGGACTGGCTGTCGACCCACTTCGGCGAGATCGGCTGGCCATTGCTGTTCGGCTCGCTGCTGTGCGGCTGGGTGGCCGGGCTGACCGGCATGGTGATCGTCCGCCTGCTGTGGCGCCTGCACGTGATCCGGCGCTGGCGCGCGCGCCGGGAACTCAGACGTGCAGCCCGGCCACCGGGTTGAGACGAGCGGCGCGGCGGGCGGGCACCCAGGCGGACAGCAGGCACAATCCCCCGGAGATCAGCGCGATGATCGCCAGATCGCCGGCCTGAACCACCGACGGCACCTCGACGAAGTAGGTGCCTTCCAGGAGCTGGAACCCAGAGCGCGCTTCGAGCCAGGCCACCACCGGCCCGATGTGACGGGCCAGCAGCGCGCCGCTCACCAGGCCGACCGCGATCCCCAGCAGTGAGATCACCAGCCCCTGCAGCAGGAAGATGCGGAGGATCGTGCCGTCCGCAGCGCCCATGGTGCGCAGGATGGCGATGTCGGCGCGCTTGTCCGTCACCGCCATGGTCTGACCGGAGACGATGTTGAAGGCCGCCACGGCGACCACCATCAGCAGGATCAGGAACATCATCAGCTTTTCCAGGCGCACGGCCTGAAAGAGCTCGCCGTAGCTGTCCGCCCAGGTGCTGATCGCGGCGCCGCCCAGCAGCGGACGCAGGCGTTGAGAGACGCCCGGTGCCAGCAGCGGGTCCGCCAGGGTCAGCCGCAGGCCGAGCACGCCGAGCGCGTCCAGATGGCCGTCGGGCAGGGACGAGGCGGCGATCACCACCAGCGAGTAGTCGAGCTCGGCGCCCAGCTCGAACACGCCGGTAAGCTGATAGCGCAGCAGGCGCGGCGTCACCCCGCCGGGACCGGGCTCGCTGATCACCAGGGCGACGCTGTCGCCGGGCAGCAGGCCGAGATGGGCGGCCAGCGGCGCGCCCATCAGCATGCCCCGCGGGGCAGCCAGCAGGTCGGACAGCGTCACCGCGCGCAGGCCCGCCTCGATGGTGCCCATGGCGCCCACCGCGGTCCCGTCGATGCCATAGACGCTGACGGGATTGACGGCGCCGCCGGCGGTGATCATGCCCGCGCCGTTGAAGAAGTTGTACATGCCCATGACCTGGGGATCCGCCAGCGCCGCCAGCGCTTGCGGATGGTCAGCGTCGATCCCCTCGATCAGGACGTGCGGCACGGTCCCGAGGATGCGCTCCCTGAGCTCCGCATCGAAGCCGTTCATGACGCTCACCACCACGGTCAGCACCAGCACGCCGAGGGTCAGGCTGGCCACCGAGATGCGGGTGATGAAGGAGGCGAACTGACGGCGTCGAGTGCGCAGATAGCGCAGCGCGATCCACCAGGCGACCGAGGCCGAGGCCGCGCCTTCCGGAGGGTCGGAAGCGCTCACGCCGTCCGCCCGTCCACCAGGCGCAGCACGCGGTGCACGTTGCCGAGCAGGCTCTCGTCATGGGTGACGATGACGAAGGCGACGCCGTGCTCGTCGCTCAGCTCACACATCAGCCGGAACACCTGCTCGGCGTTGTCGCGGTCGAGGTTGCCGGTGGGCTCATCGGCGAGCACCACCAGCGGCGACGCCACCAGGGCGCGGGCCACGGCCACCCGCTGCCGCTCGCCGCCGCTCAGGGCCGCCGGTCGGTGTTTCAGCCGGGCACCCAGGCCGACGGCACTGAGCGTCTCCGTCGCACGTTCGGCCGCGGTCCGGGCATCCATACCACCGAGCCGCAGCGGCATGGCCACGTTCTCCAGCGCCGTGAACTCCGGAAGCAGGTGGTGCATCTGGTAGACGAAGCCCATGTAGCGATTGCGCAGCCGTGCCCGCACTCCCGCGCTCGCCGCCGACATGTCATGCCCACCCACCCGCACGGTGCCGGCGTCGGCGTCGTCGAGCCCGGCCAGCACGTGCAGCAGCGTGCTCTTGCCGGAACCGGAGCGGCCGATGACGGCCACCCGCTCGCCGACCCCCACCACCAGGTCGACGCCGCGCAGCACCTCCACGCGGTCGGGACCGGAGACGTAGCTCTTGACGAGCCCGCGCGCCTCGAGCGCGAACTCCAGCGGATCGTCTTCCGGCATCGGACGTTCACTCATGGGCCAGCACCCGGGACGGCGCCAGCGCGGCCGCCCGCCACGCCGGATAGATCGTGCTGAGCAGGCACAGGCCGAGCGCGGTGAGGACGATGCCGGTCAGGTCGGAGGGCCGCACCTGCACCGGCAGGTAGTTCACGAAGTACTGGTTCATCAGGTCGAGGTCCAACGCGCCGCTCACCGCCGCGTAGAGACCGGGCAGCAGCAGCGCCAGCCCGGTGCCGAGCGCGGCGCCGAGCGCAATGCCGGCACCGCCCAGCAGCAGACCGAGCAGCACGAACGCGCCCACCACGGTGCCGCCGCTGCCGCCCAGAGTACGCAGGATGGCCACGTCGCCGCTGCGTTGATTGACGACCATGACCAGTGTGGATACCAGGTTGAAGGCGGCCACCGCCACCAGGAAGGACAGCAGGATGAACATCGTGCTCTTCTGCACGCCGATGGCGCGGTAAAGGTTGCCGTGGCTGCGCGTCCACGCCTGGGCCACCACCCGGTCGCGGCCGAGCCTGGACATCACCGATGCGCCGATCGCATCCGCCTCGAAGAGGTCGCCGGCACGGAGCTGATAGCCATGCACCCGGCCGCCGAGCCGGAACAGCTTCGCCGCATCAGCCATGTGCACGTAGGCGGCCCGAGCGTCGACCTCCGACTGGGAGCGCAGCAGGCCGGTCACCCGGAACTGCTTCTGGCGCGGGAAGATGCCGGCCGGCGTTACCGTGGCCGCGGGCAGCACCAGCGTGACCGCATCGCCCACACCGACCCGGAGTCGAGACGCCACGCCGGCCCCGAGCACGACGCCGTAGGCGCCGGCCTCGAGTCCGAGCGGGCCGTCGACGTGCCTGGCGAAGGTCGATACCGCACCATGCAGGTCCGGATCGATGCCGAGGATGAGGACGCCGGCCACCCGGTCGGTGACCGCCGCCAGGCCGGCACCCTGCACGAACGGGGCGGCGCCCACCACGCCCGGCACGGCTCGCAGCAACTCCAGATCCGCGCCATCGGCCGTCAGCGGCGAGCGCCCGAACACGGTCACATGGGGCAGCACGCCGAACACGCGCTGCTCGAGCTCACGCTCGAAGCCGTTGATCACCGACACGACCACCACCAGCACCGCGACGCTGAGCGCCAGGCCGCCGACGGCGACCAGACCGATGAACGACAGGGTGCTGCGGCGGGAGAACGCGTAGCGGACGCCAAGAGCCCAGACGACGGCGGGGTTCACAGGGTGCGCGTGGCGTCTCTGCCCAGCGACTCCGGGTCTCGGGAACCAGGCCGCGAGCGCTGCTCGCAGGCCTTGGGATTGCCGCCGCAGATCTCGCATTGCATGTCCATGCCCAGGGCCTTCATGCCGCCGCAGCTGCCGGCGATGGGCTTGCGCCCGAGCATGACGCCGATCGCCATGGCGGCGACGATGATCAGCATCAGCAGAAAGGCGAGGACGATGGTCACGGTCTACGGCTCCTGTGGGTTCGAGGTCATTCGACCAGCGAAGTTCCGAACGCGGGAGTATACCGTTCCTCGAAGCCGCTGGCTCCCCGCACGACCATCAGCACCGCCAGCTCGTGACGCTCGGCGAACGCCATGCCCGCCTCCGGGCCGAGCACCGTCAGCGCCGTCGCATAACCATCCGCCCACATCGCCGAATCGTGCAGCACGGTCACCGACGCCAGCCCATGACTGACCGGATGCCCGGTACGGGGATCGATGGTGTGTGAGTAGCGAGCGCCGTCCGCGTCGAAGAAGTTCCGATAGTCGCCCGACGTGGCCAGGGCGCCGTCGCGCAGGGCGACGACGCGCTGGATGCCGCCCTGGCGCTCGGAATCGGGCACCTCGACGCCAATGCGCCACGAACGGCCCGAGGGCGAAGGGCCGTGGCCGCGAACCTCGCCGCCGACGTCCACCAGCAACGCGTCGCAGCCGGCCCGCCGCAGGCGCTCGGTGACCCGGTCGACGCCATGGCCCTTGGCGATGGCCGACAGGTCCACGTACAGCGGGCCGCGCTTGCGGAGCTGCGGCGGCGTCAGGGATACCTCGAGCCGATCGTGGCCGACCTGGGCGCGAGCGGCGTCGATGTCGGCGGCCGCGGGAACGCCCCGCTTCGGATCCGGACCGAACCCCCACAGGTTGACCAGCGGACCAACGGTTACGTCGAAGGCGCCGCCCGAGGCCTCGCTGATCGCCCGCGCCGCGGCCACGACCTGCGCCATCGGCTCGGGGACGGGATGCCACTGCTCGGCAGCGGCGCGATTGAATCGCGACAGCACCGAGTCCTCGAGGTAGGTGGACATCTCGTCGTTGACGGCAGCCAGCTCGGCCTCGATCTGCGCCGACACGTCCTCAGGACAGCGGGCGGTGACCTGATAGTAGGTGCCCATGGTGGATCCGGCGTAGCGGGCGTACTCGGCACCGCCACCACACCCGGCGATCCACAGGGCGGCCGCCAGGGACAGCCATCGGCGCCCGCGGCCCGCGATGGGGCGACGGAGGCGTCGAACCCGAACTGTCATGGCCTCACCTCATGCTACATTGCGCGCCAGTATGGCAAAGCTCCTCCTGCTTCGACACGCGCAGATCCGGGCAAACCGGCAAGGACGCTGGCACGGCTCCACGGACAGCGCCCTCACCTGGTACGGCCGCCGCCAGGTGCGGCGGACGGCCCGGCACATCGCCGTCGCTCACGCGCCGGTGACGGCCGTCTACACGAGCCCCCTGGCTCGGGCCCGCAGCACGGCCGAGCGCATCGCCAGGGGCCTCGGCGTACCGGTGGACATTCACCCCGACCTGCGCGAGTACGCCATCGGCGAGTGGGAGGGCATGCGCTTCAGCGAGCTGGCCGCGCAGCACCGGTTCGTCGACGTCGCCACCCGAGACCTCGACTTCGCCCCCCCGGGCGGCGAGACCTTGCGCCAGGTGGCCGAGCGTATGGTCGCAGCCATACGCACCATTCACGATCGACATGGCGACGACGACCGGGTGCTGGTGGTGGGCCACGGCGCGTCCATGGCCGTGGCGCTGGGCGCCTTCATCGACGGCGACCCGGCACGCTGGGTCGATTATCACTTCGCAAACTGCAGCCTGACCGAACTGATGCTTTCGCCCGCGCCTTACGTTAATTTCTTCAACAACACGCAACATCTATGAACCGCCCGCCGCCGGGCCCGCACCGAGGTCAATCGCCATGCCCGAATTCTGCAGCACCGAGAAGCAGGACCACCTGCTCATCGTCACCATCGAGCGCCCGGAGCGTCTGAACGCCCTGCACCCGCCCGCCAACGTCGAGCTGGGCGAGGTGTTCGACGACTTCGCGGCCGACGACGATCTGTGGGTGGCCATCATCACCGGCCGCGGGCGTGGCTTCAGCGCCGGCAACGACCTGCGCTACCAGGCCGAGGGTGGCAAGCGGGTGCCGATGCCGCGCGGCTTCGGCGGCCTGACCTCACGCTTCGACCTCACCAAGCCGGTGATTGCCGCCGTCAACGGCGTCGCCATGGGCGGCGGCTTCGAGATCGCGCTGGCCTGCGACCTCATCATCGCTTCGGAGTCGGCCCGGTTCGCGCTTCCGGAGCCCAAGGTGGGGCTGGCAGCACTGGCCGGCGGGCTGAACCGGCTGCCGCGCCAGATCGGCGCCAAGCGCGCGCTGGGGATGATACTCACCGGCCGCCACGTCTCGGCGCGGGAAGGCTACGAGCTGGGGTTCGTCAACGAGGTGGTGGCGCCGGAGGCGCTCATGGATACGGCCAAGGGCTGGGCGGCGCAGATCTGCGAGTGCGCGCCGCTGTCGATCCGCGCCAGCAAGGACGTGGTCTACCGGAGCCTGGACACGGCCTCGCTGGAGGCGTCGATGACGGCCCAGTACGACTCGGTAAAGCGCATGATCGGCAGCGAGGACTTCATCGAAGGACCGAAGGCGTTCGCCGAGAAGCGCAAGCCCAACTGGCAGGGCCGCTGACCCGGGCCCGGCTCACGCCTGAGCGAGCAGTTGGGCCGTGCCCACGGCGTCGGCGATCACGGCTACCGCCATGCAGACGTCGTCCAGGGTCTCCTGCTCGCCGCGCACCGACATCTCGGCAATGATCTCGACCCGCGGTATGGCGACGTGCAGCAGGTCTGGCGTGGTCGAGAACTGGTCCGGATAGAATGGTTCGCCTCGTTGCATGCGCTCGAGCCTCGGTGATCCTTTGGTCGAGGCTGAATCAGATTTCGTGCCAACTTCAAGATTGCCTCTCAAGCTATTGTTTAAAAAGCCGTTTCCGAAGATCGACCGACAGTCGCCAGCGCCCGCAGGTGCCGCGATCCGGAACAATCTGACGCTGCGTGCCAGCGCCGGGCCGGCCCGGGCCGTCTCATGACGTCGCCCCGTGAGTCCCGTCGCGCCGAACGCCGCTATCAGCTCGCCATCCGGCGCAACCTGAACCGCAACTTCATCGTCCACCTGGTTCACGGCATGCTCGGCCAGACCGGCTTCCGGCTGCTGAACGCGCCCACCTTCCTGCCCGCCTACATCCTGCTGCTGTCCGGGTCCGACCTGGCGGTGGGCGCGGCTCTGGCGCTGCAGGCATTCGGCACGGCGATCACGCCGCTGATCGGCGCCAACCTCATCGAGCACCGGGCCCGGGTGCTGCCGATCGGCTTCAGCACCGGCGGCGTGATGCGCCTGTCCATCCTCGGCATCGCCGTGTCGGGCCTGTGGCTCCCGCCCCACCAGGCGCTCTGGGCCATCTACTTCTGGCTGGCCGTGTTCGGACTGTCCCAGGGCATGCAGGGCGTGATCTTCAACTTCCTGATGTCCAAGGTGATTCCGGTGTCGAAGCGCGGGCGGCTCACGGGCCTGCGCAACTTCCTCGCCGGCATTGCCTCGGCCGGCGTGGCCGTGATCGGCGGCGAGCTGTTCCTGGGCGACCAGCCTACCGCTGCCGGCTACTCCTACACCTTCGTGATGGCTTTCCTGCTCACCGCCGCCGGCCTGGCGGCGCTGTCGTTCATGCGCGAGCCCGAGCCGCCCAGCGTCCGGCCCCGCACCGCGCTGCTGGCAAGGCTGGGCGAGATGCCGGCGCTGCTGCGGGCCGATCCGGCCTTCACCCGCTACTTCATCGCCCGCTCCCTGGCCACCGCGGGCCGCATGGCGCTGCCCTTCTACATCCTCTACGCCGGCGTGAGCATGCAGCTCACCGGCAGCACGCTCGGGGTCCTCACGGTGGCCTTCACCCTGGCCGGCACCGTCTCGAACCTGCTGTGGGGCAACCTGGCCGACCGCTTCGGTTTCCGCCTCGTCTACCTGCTCACCATCGGCCTGTGGGTCGTCTCCACGCTGCTGCTCATGGTCACCTCGGGCCTGCTGATGACGGCCGTGGTGTTCGCCGCCATCGGCGCCGCGGTGCAGGGATTCCAGAACGCCTCCATGAACCTGACCCTGGAGTTCGGCCATCGCGACGATCTGCCGATGCGCATCGCCATCGCCAACACCGCCTCCGAGCTGGCCGGCACCCTGGGCCCGTTGGCCGGCGGCATCATCGCCCACACGCTGGGCTATCCGACCCTGTTCGCGGCGTCGGTTGCGTTCCTGCTGGCCGGTGGTGTAATGGTCGCGTGGATGGTGCCGGAGCCCCGGCACCGGAAGACCGTGTGAGCGAGGACACCCATGGCACTGGACCTCGGATACAAGGCGCTGCTGGAAGCCGCCGAAAAAGAGATCCGCACCCTCACCACCGAGGAGGCGCGGCAGATGCTCGATCGCGACGACGTGCAGTTCGTCGACATCCGCGACGTCCGCGAGCTGGAACGTGAGGGCCGGATTCCGGGCGCGTTCCATGCCACCCGCGGCATGCTGGAGTTCTGGATCGACCCCGAAAGCCCGTACTTCAAGGACGTGTTCGCTGCCGACAAGACCTTCGTCTTCTACTGCCAGAGCGGCTGGCGCTCGGCGCTGGCGACCCAGACCGTGCAGCGCATGGGGTTGCCCAAGGTCTGTCACATCGGCGGCGGCTACCGGGCCTGGAAGGATTCCGGCGCGCCCACCGAGGCGCTGCCGCCCAGGGGCTGAGGCCCGCCGGGCGCCGGGCGGTCAGCCGCCGCCGGCCTGCAGCAGCCCGCGCTGCTCCAGATAGCCGAGTAGCTGCTCCACCGCCTGCTCCGGGCTCACGTCGGTGGTGCGGATGTGCAGTTCCGGGGCCTCCGGCGCCTGATACTCGGAGTCGATACCGGTGAAGTTCTGGATCTCGCCCGCCCGGGCACGCCGGTAGAGGCCCTTCGGGTCGCGCTGCTCGCAGACCTCCAGGGGCGTGTCGACGAACACCTCGATGAACTCGCCCGGCGCCAGCAGGTCGCGGACCATGCGGCGCTCGCTGCGGAACGGCGAGATGAACGAGACGATGGTGATCAGGCCGGCGTCGACCATGAGCTTGGCGGTTTCGCCCACCCGGCGAATGTTCTCCACCCGGTCGGCGGCGGTGAAGCCGAGATCGCGATTCAGCCCGTGGCGGACGTTGTCGCCATCGAGGGTGTAGGTGTGCCGGTTCAGGTCGTGCAGCCGGCTCTCCAGCAGGTTGGCGATGGTGGACTTGCCGGAGCCGGACAGCCCCGTCATCCAGATCACGGCCGGCCGCTGGTGCTTGATGGCTGCGCGATGCGCCTTGTCGACGCTGAGCGCCTGCCAGACGATGTTGTCGGCACGTCGCAGCGAGAAGTCGAACAGCCCCGCGCCCACCGTGGCATTGCTCTGGCGGTCGATGAGGATGAAGCTGCCGAGATCGGCGTTGGCCGCGAAGGGCTCGAAGGCAATGCGCGCGCTCAGGCTGATGTTGGCCACGCCGATCTCGTTCAGATCCAGGCTCTTGGCCGGCAGCGTCTCCAGCGTGTTCACGTTCACCGCGTGCTTCAGGTCGGTGACCACGCAGGGCACCAAGTTGGCCCCGGACTTCAGGTAGTACTGCCGCCCCGGATACATGGGCGCCTCGCTCATCCACAGCAGATGCACCGCCAGCTGGTCCGAGGTGGGCGGCGGCTGCTGGCCGGCGGCGATGACGTCGCCGCGGCTGACGTCGATCTCGTCGGCCAGCACCAGAGTGACGGCCTGACCCGGCCCGGCGACCTCCAGATCTCCGTCGAAGGTGACGATGCGGGACACGGCGGACCGCCGTCCGGACGGCAGCACCTGCACGGCGTCGCCGGGGCGCACCCGGCCGCTGGCTACGGTGCCCGCGAAGCCGCGGAAATCCAGGTTCGGCCGGTTGACCCACTGCACCGCCATGCGGAACGGCTGCTCGGCCAGGTCGCGCCCCACCTGCACGGTTTCCAGATGCTCGAGCAGGGTCGGACCCTGGTACCAGGGCATGGCATCGCTGCGGGTGGAGACGTTGTCGCCCTGCAGGGCCGACATCGGCACCGCGGTGATGCGCAGGGCGCCGAGCCCTTCGGCGAAGCGCCGGTAGTCGGTGACGATGCCGTCGAACACCGCTTGGTCGTAGCCCACCAGGTCCATCTTGTTGACCGCCAGCACCACGTCGTGAATGCCGAACAGCGAAGCGATGTAGCTGTGGCGGCGCGTCTGGGTGAGCACGCCCTTGCGCGCGTCGATCAGAATCACCGCCAGATCGGCATTCGACGCGCCCGTGGCCATGTTTCGCGTGTACTGCTCGTGGCCGGGGCAGTCGGCCACCACGAACTTGCGGCGGTCGGTGGCGAAGAACCGGTACGCCACGTCGATGGTGATGCCCTGCTCGCGCTCGGCGGCCAGGCCATCCACCAGCAGCGCGAAATCGATGTTCTCTCCCTGGGTGCCGAGGCGGCGGCTGTCGGCCTGCAGCGTGGCGAGCTGGTCTTCGAAGATCAGCTTGGAGTCGTAGAGCAGGCGGCCGATCAGCGTGCTCTTACCATCGTCGACGCTGCCACAGGTCAGGAACCGCAGCGTGGTCTTGGTGGCCTGCTCGGCCAGGTAGCGTTCCAATGCGCGAGGGGCTGGCGCCGCCATCAGAAGTAGCCCTCCTGCTTCTTCTTCTCCATGGAGGCGGACGCATCGTGGTCGATAGCGCGCCCCTGCCGCTCCGACGTGCGCGCGACCAGCATCTCCTCGATGATGGACGGCAGGTCGCTGGCATCGCTCTCGATGGCGCCGGTCAGCGGGTAGCAGCCGAGCGTGCGGAAGCGAACCCTGCGCATCTGCGGCTTCTCGTCGGGCGCCAGCGGCATGCGGTCGTCGTCGACCATGATCAGCATGCCGTTACGCTCCACCACCGGCCGCTCCTTGGCGTAGTACAGCGGCACGATGGGCAGGTTCTCCTGGTAGATGTACTGCCAGATGTCCAGCTCGGTCCAGTTCGACAGCGGAAAGACCCGGATGCTCTCGCCCTTGCGCACGCGGCCGTTGTAGAGCCGCCACAGCTCGGGGCGCTGGTTCTTGGGGTCCCAGCGGTGCTGAGCGCTGCGGAACGAGAACACCCGCTCCTTGGCCCGCGACTTCTCTTCGTCGCGCCGGGCGCCGCCGAACGCGGCATCGAACCCGTAGCGGTCGAGCGCCTGCTTCAGCGCCTGGGTCTTCATGACGTCCGTATGCACCTGGGACCCGTGGGAGAAGGGGTTGACGCCCTGCGCCACGCCCTCCTGGTTGATGTGCACGATCAGGTCCATGCCGAGCTCGCGGGCAATGTTGTCGCGAAACTCGATCATCTCCCGGAACTTCCAGGTGGTGTCGACGTGCAGCAGCGGAAACGGCGGGCGCGCCGGATGAAAGGCCTTGCGCGCCAGATGCAGCATGACGGCTGAATCCTTGCCGATGGAGTAGAGCATCACCGGCTTCTCGCACTCGGCGACCACCTCGCGGAGGATGAAGATGCTCTCGGCTTCCAGGCGCTGCAGATGTGTGAGCGGCTTGAACAACGCGCGTTCCGGGGTCTGGAAATGCGCCGGAATTAGACCCAAGTTGTCTAAGCATCGCAACAGCCATGTTGTTAAAAGCATATAGCGATCGGTACACTCCCGACCCTCTCGCAGGCAGCGGACAATCGAGGGCCCATGGCACCCATCATCTACGTTCTGGCGTTCGTCGGCGGCTTCTCGATCATGTCACTGGAGCTGCTCGGCGGCCGGGTGCTGGCCCCCTATTTCGGCAGCTCCATCTACGTCTGGGGCAGCATCATCACGGTGTTCATGCTGTCCCTGTCCATCGGCTACCTGCTGGGCGGCCGGCTGTCGCTGTACCGCCCCAGCCTGGGCAAGTTCGCCGTGATCTTCCTGGTGGCCGCCGTCTGCCTGTACCCGCTGGTCTACTTCAGCGAGGGCATCATGGCCGCCATCTTCGAGCGCGTCGAAGACCCACGCTACGGCTCGCTGCTGGCGTCCTCGGTGCTGTTCATCGTGCCGACCGTGATCATGGGCATGATCTCGCCGTACTCGGTGCGCATGCTGGTACGCAACACCGAGCACTCCGGGCAGGTGGCCGGCGTCCTCTACTTCGTCTCGACGCTGGGCAGCTCGCTCGGCACCCTGGCCACGTCTTTCTATCTGGTGCTCTGGTTCGAGATCAACACCATCCTCACCATGCTCACCGGCGCGTTGCTGGCCGGGTCAGCCGTGGCAGGCATCGCTGCGCGCTCGAGCCGCCTGCCGGCACCGGCTGGCTCCGCGGAGGTGATGCCGTGACGGGGTGGTTCGGGGCACGCCGGGCCGCTGCCCTCACGCTGCTGCCGGTGGCCGCGCTGCTGCTGGCCACCTGGCCCACTTCGGCGGAGGCACGCATCGTCCATCAGGAACGGTCGCTGTACAGCACCATCCTGATCGACCAGCAGGGGCCCCTCGTCTGCCTGCAGTTCAGCGTTCGGCGCGACCAGCGCAATCAGTCGTGCATGAACCAACGCCGCCCCAAGGAGATGGTGTTCGTCTACGCGCAGATGATGATGGCGAGCCTGCTGCTGAATCCCGAGCCCAAGCGAATCCTGATTCTGGGGCTGGGCGGCGGCACCCTGCCCATGGCGCTGGACGAGCTGCTGCCCGAGGCTCGGATCGACGTGGTGGAGATCGATCCCGCGGTGATCCGTGTGGCCCGGGAGTTCTTCGCCTTCGCCCCCAGCCCCAGGGTCGACGTCTACGCCCAGGACGGCCGGGTGTTCGTGAAGCGCGCGGCGCAGCGTGGCGAGACCTACGACCTGATCATGCTGGACGCCTTCAACGGTGAGTACATTCCCGAGCACCTCATGACCCGGGAATTCCTGGAGGAGGTTCGCTCGCTGCTCGGCGAGGGCTCGGTGCTGGCGGCCAACACGTTCTCGATCTCCGATCTCTACGAAGCGGAGTCGGCCACCTACGCAGCCGTGTTCGGCGAGTTCTTCAACATGCGGCCCAACGACAGCGGCAACCGCATCATCCTCGACCGCCCCGGCGAGCTGCCCGACGCGGCCACCCTGGCGGAACGCGCCGGCGTGCTGGACCCGAAGCTCAAGCCCTTCGGCGTTCGCCTCGAGCAGTTCCTGCCGCTCATGACCACCGAGGTCGACTGGAACCCGGGGGCGCAGGTGCTGACCGACCAGTACGCGCCCGCCAACCTGATGCGCAACAACTGACGCGCCTCCGTCTCGCTAGCGCGCCGCCTGCCAGTACTCGTCCTTCAGCAACCGCTTGTAGAGCTTGCCGGTGGGATGCCTCGGCAGCTCGGGACGGAAGTCGACCGAGCGCGGGCACTTGATGTGCGACAGCCGGTCGCGGCACCAGGTCATGAGTTCCAGGGCGAGTTCGGGCCCGGCCTCTGCCATGTCACGGGGCTGCACCACCGCCTTCACCTCTTCCCCGAACTCCTCGTTCGGCACCCCGAACACGGCCACGTCCATCACCGCCGGATGGGTGATCAGCACGTTCTCCGCCTCCTGAGGGTAGATGTTGACGCCGCCGGAGATGATCATGAAGTGCTTGCGATCGGTGAGGTAGACGTAACCGTCCTCGTCCATGTAGCCGACGTCGCCCAGCGTGGTCCAGCCTTTCGAATGCCGCGACTGCGCGGTCTTGTCCGGATCGCCGTGGTACTCGAACTGGCCGCCGCCGCCGAAGTAGATGGTGCCCGACTCGCCGACCGGCACCTCGTTGCCGTCATCGTCGCAGATGTGGATCTCGCAGTTGAGCGGCTTGCCCACCGATCCTCTGTGGGCCAGCCACTCCTCGGAGTTGAGCTGCACGAAGCCGTTGCCCTCGGTGCCGGCGTAGTACTCGTACAGCACCGGCCCCCACCACTCGATCATCTGCTCCTTCACCGGGATCGGGCACGGCGCCGCGGCATGGATGGCGCACTGCAGTGACGACACGTCATAGCGCCGGCGGACCTCCTCGGGCAGCTTCAGCATCCGCACGAACATGGTGGGCACCCACTGGCTATGGGTCACCCGATAGCGCTCGATGTACTCCAGGGCGCGCTCGGCGTCGAAGTGCTCCATGACCACCACCTGGATGCCGTAGCGCAGGCAGCCCATGGTGAAGCCCAGAGGCGCAGCGTGGTACAGGGGCGCCGGCGACAGATAGATGGAATCTTCGTCTGCGCCGTACAGCAGGCCCAGCAGGTTGGGCGCTACGGGCTCGCCATAGGGCGTCTCGGGCAGCGGCTTCTTAACCCCCTTGGGGTAACCGGTGGTGCCGGAGGAGTAGAGCATCGACTGGCCTTCCGCCTGGTCGGGAATGGGATCGTCCGGCATTGCGGCGATGGCGTCTTCCCAGGCGCTGAAGCCGTCGATCACGCCGTCGGTCATGAAGCGGTGCTCGAGGGCGGGCACCCGGTCGATCAGCGGCGCCACCACGGCGCTGCGCCCCAGCGAGGTCACGAACACCCGCGCCTGGCAGTTCTCGACGATGTACTCCACCTCCGCCTGCTGCAGGCGATAGCTGATGGCGGTGTAATACAGGCCCGCTCGCTGAGCAGCCCAGCAGATCTGGAAGAAACGCGGATGGTTCTCGAGCAGAATGGCGATGTGATCGCCCCGCTTCAGGCCGAGCCTGCGGAAAAGATGTGCCCCCTGGTTCGCGGTGCGCTCGAGCTCTCCGTAGGTCACGGCCTCACCCGTCTCGGCCATCACATAGGCGATCTTGTCAGGCTGACGTTCTGCGATCATGCCGGGATGCACGGGTGTTCCTCTCTCCGTTGTGGACGCCTCGAAGGCTAACCCAGGTCGAGGGCTTCGCCAACGGTCTTCCGGCCGGCGGATCTGGTAGGCTTTAGCGCCGTCCGACGAACGGCCGCCATCATGCAGCCCCTGAACTGGAACCAGCCCTATCCGTCGTCGCGCTCGCCCGTGTGCGCCGCCAACGTGGTCGCCACCTCGCAGCCTCTGGCGACCCAGGCCGGCCTGGATGCGCTGCGTCGCGGCGGCAACGCGGTGGATGCCGCGCTGGCCGCCGCCATCGCCCTGACCGTGGTGGAACCCAACAACAACGGCCTCGGCAGCGACGCCTTCTGCCTGCTGTGGGACGGCGACGCCGTGGTCGGCCTGAACGCCTCCGGCCGGGCGCCGGCGGCCTGGACGGCCGAGCGCTTTGCCGGCCGCGAGCGAATGCCCGCCCTCGGCTGGGACGCGGTGACGGTCCCGGGCGCGGTCAGCGCCTGGGTCGCGCTGTCGGACCGCTACGGCCGGCTGCCCTTCGCCACGCTGTTCGAGCCCGCCGTGGCGTACGCGGAGACCGGGTTCCAGGTCGGTCCGAAGACCGCCTACTACTGGCAGCAGGCGGCGCGCACCCTGGGGGGATTCGAAGGCTTCCGCCGTCACTTCCTGCCGGCGCCCGCCGCCGGTGCCCGGTTCCGACGCCCCGACCTCGCGCGCTCGCTGCGCCTGATCGCGGACAGCCGGGGGGAGAGCTTCTACCGCGGCGAACTCGCAGAGCGCATGGTGGCTGCCGCCAGCGCCGACGGCGGCGCCCTGTCCGCTGAAGATCTGGCATCTCATCAGGCCGACTGGGTGACGCCGCTGACGCAACGCTATCGCGACGCCGCCCTGCACGAGATTCCGCCCAACGGCCAGGGGCTGGCCGCCCTGCTCGGCGTGGCCATCCTCGACCACATGGATGCACCTCCGCTCGACAGCGCCGACAGCGTGCACCTGCAGATCGAGGCCATGAAGATCGCGGTGCGCGCCGCCTTCGATCACCTGGCCGACATCGACGCCATGCGGCTGCCGCCCGAGGCGCTGCTGGCGCCGGCCATGGTCGCCCGCCTCGCCCGCGGCATCGGCCGCCGCGCCGCGCCGGTTCCACCGGCGCCCCTCCCGGTCTCCGCGGACACGGTCTATCTGTGCGCGGCCGATGCCGACGGCATGATGGTGTCGTTCATCCAATCCAACTACCAGGGCTTCGGCTCGGGTGTGGTGATCCCCGAGACCGGCATCTCCCTGCAGAACCGCGGCCATGGCTTCTCGCTCGATCCCGATCACCCGAACCGGGTGGGCCCGCGCAAGCGCCCGTTCCACACCATCATCCCCGGCTTCGCCACCGACGCCGACGGCGCGCCCCGACTGGCGTTCGGCGTCATGGGCGGCCACATGCAGCACCAGGGGCATCTGCAGATGATGGTGCGGCTGTTCGACCACGGCCAGAACCCGCAGGCGGCCAGCGACGCCCCGCGCTGGCACATCTACCCGGACTATCGGATCGGGCTGGAGACCGGTTTTTCCGAGGCGGTCGCCGCCGATCTGGCCAGCCGCGGCCACGACGTCCGCCACGAGCCGCTGGAGCACGTCTTCGGCGGCGCCCAGCTCATCCTGCGCACCGCCGACGGCTACGTGGCGGGGTCGGACCATCGCAAGGAGGGTCAGGCGGCGGGGTTCTGAGATTCAGATTTGTGGGCTGTTGAACTGGGGCGCCTGCCGGACAGGCCGTTTCGCGCAGCGGCCGGCATTGTGGTGGGGCTCTGCGTTGAGTTGCGTGGCAAAACGCGCTAAAAGGCCTGTCCGGCCACGCCCCCACACCACCCCACAATCTGCTTATCACGGTTAAGAGTGCAGCTTCGGGCGCCATGGCTCACGGCCGCGAGACTCGGTTCGGCACAGGCTTTGAGTTCGCAGCGCCAACCCGCAACCCAGGACGAGAGCAGGGGGTTGGGGGGGCGGGCGTGTGCCGGGGAACACCTGCTGGCCTGTTCAGGCCCCGCAGTATTCCGCCGCGGCTTCAACGCTGACGCCCGCTGGCCAGCAGGTGTTATCCGGCGCGCGATCCGCCGGCCATGACCCTGATCTCGATCCGAAACTCCGCGATCCGCCGGCCATGACCCTGACCTCAGTCCGCCCGCTCCTCGAGATCGAGCGATGCCGAGTTCATGCAGTAGCGCAGGCCCGTGGGGGCCGGGCCGTCGGGGAAGACGTGGCCGAGGTGGGCGTCGCAGGCGGCGCACAGCGCCTCGATGCGGCGCATGCCGTGGCTGTTGTCCTCGCGGGTGGCCACCGCTTCGTCGGTTAGCGGCGCGTAGAAGCTCGGCCAGCCGCTGCCGGAGTCGTACTTGGTCTCTGAGTCGAACAGCGGCTGTCGGCAGCAGGCGCAGAGATAGGTGCCCGGCGTCTTGGTGTCCCAGTACTTGCCGGTGAAGGCACGCTCCGTGCCCGCGCAGCGGGCGATCTCATACTGCTCCGGGCTGAGCTCCTGGCGCCACTCCTGGTCCGACTTCACGACCTTGGCGGGTTCGGTGTTCTGTTGCTGTGGCTTCATCTGATCCTGTCGGCTGTGATGCGGGTCGGCTACACTTGATTTGCCTTTTCGATGGTAAACCGAGCACCCCGTCAATGGAATCGTCCAGACCTGCCAAGGACCGCATCGCCGACTTCCCGCGCCCGCCCGGGCGCGAGATCAGGAAGTCCCACAAGCTGGACAACGTCTGCTACGAGATCCGTGGACCGGCGATGAAGGAAGCCGACCGCATGGAGGAGGAAGGCCATCGCATCCTCAAGCTCAACATCGGCAACCCGGCGCCGTTCGGCTTCGAGGCGCCGGAGGAGATCCTTCGCGACGTCATTCACAACCTGCCCACGTCCCAGGGCTACTGCGACTCCAAGGGCCTGTTCCCGGCCCGCAAGGCGGTCATGCAGTACTACCAGAGCCTGGGCATCCTCGGCGTCGAGATCGACGACATCTACATCGGCAACGGCGTTTCCGAGCTGGTGGTGATGGGCCTGCAGGGCCTGCTCGACAACGGCGACGAGGTGCTGGTGCCGGCCCCCGACTACCCGCTGTGGACGGCGGCCGTGAGCCTGTCCGGCGGCACGCCCGTGCACTACCGCTGTGACGAGCAGGCCGACTGGTATCCCGACCTCGACGACATCCGCCGCAAGGTCACGCCGCGCACCAAGGCCATCGTCGTCATCAACCCCAACAACCCCACCGGCGCCGTCTACAGCCGCGAGGTGCTGGACGGCATCGTCGACCTCGCCCGGAAGAACGACCTGGTGGTCTTCGCCGACGAGATCTACGACAAGATCCTGTACGACGGTGCGCGGCACGTGCCCATGGCGTCGCTGGCCGACGATCTGCTGATCCTGACCCTGAACGGGCTGTCCAAGACCTATCGGGTGGCCGGATTCCGCACCGGCTGGCTGATGGTGACCGGCGCCAAGCACCGGGCCCGCGACTACATCGAGGGTCTCAACATCCTCGCCTCCATGCGGCTG
Source organism: Pseudomonadales bacterium (assembly GCA_040219935.1). Taxonomy (GTDB): domain Bacteria; phylum Pseudomonadota; class Gammaproteobacteria; order Pseudomonadales; family Azotimanducaceae; genus UBA7803. Next base: position 122,860 of record JAVJUA010000074.1, read on the forward strand.
TGCGCCAACGTGCCCAGCCAGCATGCGGTGCAGACGGCGCTCGGCGGCTATCAGAGCATCAACGAGTTCCTGGTGCCGGGCGGACGTCTGTACGAGCAGCGCGAGCTGGCCTGGTCGATGCTGAACGCCATCGACGGCGTCTCCTGCGTGAAGCCCCGCGGCGCGCTGTACCTGTTTCCGAAGCTGGACGTGAAGCGCTTCAACATCACCGACGACGATCGCTTCACCCTCGACCTGCTGCGCCAGGAGAAGATCCTCGTGGTCCAGGGCACCGGCTTCAACTGGCCGGAGCCGGATCACTTCAGAATCGTCTTCCTGCCCCACGTCGAAGATCTGGAGCAGGCCCTCACCAAGCTCGGACGGTTTCTGCACAGCTACCGGCAATGAGCGACATTCATGTCGACGACTTCTGCAAGGACGCGGCGCTTGCGCTGACGGTGCTGTACCAGGCGTTTCCGCGGCCGCACACCCTGTTCGTCGAGGATCTGATCGGGCCGGACCAGGTGGACGAGTTCGGCATGCACAGCGCCCGCCACGCGGCGTGCTTCAGCGCGCTGGTGTGGCTGGCGGAGGAAGGCTGGCTGCGCTACGGGGAGGCCATCCGCCAGGAAGCCCTGGACCAGGCGGTGCTGTCCGGACGCTGCTTCATGCTGCTGACCCTGCCCCAGCCCGGGCTGGGGCCGCCGCACAGCGCCGACCTGCCGGCGTCGGTGCGGCTCGAGCAGCAGACCCATGTCGCCCGCCTGCGCCGGGCCCTGCAGGAGCGCTCGTCGGCGGCCGTACGCGCGGCCCTGCTAGACGTGATGGCCGCCATGCAGGGGCGCCCTTCGATTCAGGTCTGACTGCCGACCCGGTACCACAGCCGGTCGTCATAGCCGGCGACGATCTCGATCAGGCCCTGCCAGCCGGCATCCAACTCGGCGTCGTCGGTGTCGAGCAGCAATGGCCGGCCTTCCAGCCCCAGCAGCTTGGTGCGGGTACCCACCACCCACAGCCGGTCACGGCCGATGCGCCGCAGCACGGTCGGGCTCAACTGCAGGTTGCCGCGGCCGAGCAGAAACCCCTGGCCGCGGGTGAAGCTCAACACCAGCGCCGCAACCGGGTCGGCGTGCTGGTCCAGAAAGCGTTCCAGCCAGGCGGCATCCACGTCTCGGCCCACCTGACGGCCGTCGTGCAGCACGTCGACGCCGAGCAGCGTGCCCTGCATGCCGAGCGCGCGCTTGACGGCGGCCAGGGTGCCGCCCGGACCCAGCAGGTACAGACCCGGCGCCGCCGCGACCCGCTCGACGATTTCGGCCGCGATCTCCTCCTGCGCCAGGGATTCGTTTTCGCGGCCGCCCTCCTTGGTGTGCTGCAGGAAGCCGCCCAGCGCCGGCACGGACATCTCGCCGAAGAAGGCGGGTGCCACCCGCCCCGCGCGCAGCCCCGCCTCGTCGAGGTCGCGGACGTCGGCCACGGTCGCCTGCACCAGACCGCCGGCCTCCAGCGCCGCCAGCACGTCGCCGGCGGCCTCCGGGGTGGTGGCGAACACGCCGCTGTGCATCTTCACCCCGGCGGGCACCCCGAGCACGGGCACCCGGGTTCCGAGCACGCCAAGCAGATTTCGGGCGGTACCATCGCCGCCGCAGAACACGATCAGATCGACGCCGCGCTCGGCCATGGCTCGGGCCGCCGTGCAGGTGTCCTCGGGTCGCGGCGGATCTTGGGGCTGGCCCAGCACCTCGGCACTCAGGCCAGCGCCGGTCAGCAGCCGTTCGCCCATGGCGCCGCCCCAGGTGAGCCAGATCAGGCGGTGGGCGGCATCCCCCAGCCGGTGGAGCGCGCGCCGACCGCGCGCCTCGCCTCGGGCGGAGCCGCCGCGCTCGGCCGCCAGGCGCTGGATGTCGGCACCATCGCTGCCCTTGGTGGCAGCGCGGGCGCCCAATCCGGCCACCGGGTTGACGATCAGGCCGATGCGCAGCCGGGCGCCGCTCACGGCCGCGCCGGCCCGCCGCACAACGCGTCTGCGGTCACCGCGGCGATCGCCAGGGACGCCGTGAGTCCTGGCGATTCGATGCCGAGCAGGTTGACCAGACCGGGAATGCCATGGTCACCCGGGCCGTCGATGCGGAAGTCGGCGGCGGGCTCGCCAGGGCCGGAGATCTTGGGCCGGATGCCGGTGTAGCCGGGATGCAGCCGCCCGGGCTCGAGGCCGGGGGAGTAGCGTCGAATGGCGGCTTCGAAATCGCCGCGGCGGTCGTCGTCGAACCGGTAGTCCACGGCGTCGATCCAGGTGACGTCCGGCCCGAAGCGCACGCCGCCGCCGATGTCGATGGTGACGTGAACACCCAGCCCGCCCGCCTCGGCAACCGGGTAGACCAGGCGCGAGAAGGGTGCCCGGCCGTCATAGACGTAGTAGCGGCCGCGGGCATAGTAGGCGGCCGGCGCGTCCGGACACAGGCGCCGCGCCAGTTCCGGCGCCTGCAGCCCGGCGGCGTTCACCACCCCGGCGGCCGAGATCTCGACACCGTCACAGACCACCCGGATGCGGTCGCCATCCCGGGCCAGGTCCTGCACCACGGTCAGGAAGGCGATCATGCCCCCCGCCGCCTCGAGGTCGCCCTGCAGGGCGAGCATGTAGGCGTGGGAGTCGAGAATGCCCGTGGTGGGTGAGAGCACACCGGCCACCGCCGTGACCTCGGGCTCGAGGCGGCGCACGTCGGCGCCGTCGAGCCAGCGCAGCGCGCCGGCGCCGTTGCGCTGCGCGTGGTGCTGATACTGCTTCAGCACCTCGGTCTGAGCCGGCTCCGTGGCGACGATGATCTTGCCGCAGCGCCGGTGCGGCACGCCGCGCTCCTCGAGGTAGCGGTACAGCATCGCCTTGCCGGCGACGCACAGCCGCGCCTTGAGGCTGCCTTCCGGGTAGTAGATGCCGGCATGGATGACTTCGGAGTTGCGCGAGCTGGTCTCGGTGCCGATCTGGCGGTGGCGTTCCAGCACCAGCACATCGCGGCCACGCTGGGCGATGGCGCGGGCACAGGCGAGGCCCACCGCGCCCGCGCCAATGACCACCACGTCGACGCGTTCGCTCACGACGCCGCCCGCCACGGCCGAACCCGCGCCCGCCAGTCCGGCGCCATGGCGTCGAGCACCATCACCGCATCGGCGTTCGGCCCATGCCGCAGCAGCGCCTGGTGCGCCCGAACCACTCGAGCCTCGAAGCGGCAGACGCCGTCGTCACGCGGTGCCGCAGGATCGTCGACGCTGAAGTGGAACGGCAGCCCGCAGGCGCGCGCGAACAGCAGCTCCAGAGCCTGTACCGGCACCTCGGCGCGGAAGAAGCGGGCCTGCCGCGCCGGCGATCGCGGCGGCGGGTCGTAAGCCAGGCCGTAATCCACCAGGCAGCGCCGCGTCGGACCCGCCAGGCACCAGTGCGCCAGCTCGTGCAGCACGCTCTGGGCATGATCGCGCGCATAGCGGATGACGGCCGGATGCCGGCCGCTGCCGGGCTGGTACAGGGGCTCGTCAGCGCCGCCGATCAGCCGGGTGCCGGTCGCCCGGCCCAGGCGGGCGTTGAAACGGCCGGCGAGGCGGCGATGATCCATCAACCGTCCTCGGCGCAGGGCCAGGCGGCCAGCCGCTGATAGTAGGGGTCGGACAGATAGGGCCGGCCTGCCAGCAGGTGGGCAAGATAGGCGCGCGACGGCCGGCCGCCGGGCCGGCACACGGCGGGATTGGCGAAGTAGGTCCAGGCGCTGACCGGACCGCCGGGCGTGGTCAGCGCCACCACCTCGCGGCTGTAGTTGATCGGCGTGCGCTCGAAACCGTCCATGCGCATCAGATCGGCCTCGGCGTCGAGCCAGTAGAGCACGCCCTCCACCGCACACGCGGCGTCATACGTCAGGCAGGCGTGGCCGACCCCGGGGTGGTCGCGCGCCTGCTTGTCGAAACCCAGCCGCACGCCGTGCAGGGTGGCGGCCGAGATCGCCCGCACCTGCAGCCCCCGCTCGCGGACGCGCGCCGGATTCATGTTCGACCCGTAGGCGAAGTAGCACCAGGCTGACAGCCCGGCCCTTTCGTCCCCAGCCACGTCGCCGCGCCCGGTCATTGCTTGCGAATCCAGTACTCGAAGCAGCCTGCCTGCTCGCGTTCGTGCAGCATCTGGTGACCCATGAAGCGGCAGAAGTTGTGCAGGTCGCGCCGCGTCGACGGATCGGTGGCGGTCACGTGCAGCACCTGCCCGGTGTCCAGGCCGCGGACCCGGTTGCGCACCAGCATCAGCGGCTCCGGGCAGACCAGGCCGGTGGCATCCAGGTGGACGTCGGATTCGGGGTCGGTGGTGGGCTCGGACATCGGCCGGGAACGTTACCACGGCTCGGTCCCGGAGCGTACTCGGTGCGCCCTGCAGGGGGCCGGGCGGCGCCTTGACTTGCCCTGGGGCGCCTACCACACTCGAACGCTCGCGACCGATCGTGGTCCAACGGCTACCGGAACGAATTCGTTGCGCAGTACCCGAGGTTTGGGTTCGAAGATGACCACCGATACCAGCTCGTACCTGCGGTTGCGGCCCATAGCCCTGATCCTGGGCCTGGCGCTCACCTGGCCTGCCACCGTCATTGCCGAGTCGGCGGCCGCTGAGGACGCGGCTGCCGAGGCGGATGCCGCCGCGCCGACTCTGCAGGCGCTGGACGTCGATCTCGGCGATCCGCTCGACACCGTGGAGCGCCAGATCGATACCCGCGAGTACGAGGCCGCGCTGCCGTGGCTGGAAGCGCACATCGAATCCATCGAGGCAGGCTCGCACCGGTTCGACGACCGGCTGGTGCGGCCCCTGACCCTGCTCGGCGACGCGCTGAGCGGCCTCGGCCGCTACGACGAGGCCCTGGATCACTACCAGCGCGCCGTGCACCTGACGCGGGTCAACCAGGGCCTCACCGCGCCCGAGCAGGTGGCCATCGTCTACCGGGAAGCCAACGCCTACAAGGCGCTGGGCGACTGGCAGCAGGCCAACGGCCGGGAGGAATACGCCTACCACGTGCTCACCCGCGCCCACGACCCGCTGGACGAAGCGCTGCTGCCCGGCATCTACCACCTTGCCGGCTGGTATCAGAGCATCAACAACGTCTTTGCCGCCCGATCCCTCTACGAGCGGGCAGTGGGCATCCTCGACACCCACGGCAAAGGCAGCAGCATCGCCGCCATACCGGCCCTGCAGGGCGTGGCGCTCAGCTATCGGCTGGAGCGCTTCCCGCGTTTCTACGCCGCCGACCTCGACGCCTCATCGAGCGTCATGCCCACCTCGACGCTGTCCCAGCCCATGTCCGTGAACAACTTCCCGGCGGGCGAAGCCGCGCTGCAGAAGGTGATTCAGATCCGCCAGGAGCAGCAGCCCGACAACCCGGTGGCGCTGGCGGAAGCCGTGCTCGATCTGGCCGACTGGTACACCCTGTTCGAGAAGGATCGTCGTGCCGAGCCGCTCTACGGTCATGCCTGGCAGATACTGGCTGCCGCCCCCGGGGTGGATGCCGCCAGCTACTTCGCCAACCCGCTGCTGCTGTTCTACCCGGCGCCGAGCCCGCCGTCGCTGCCGCCGCCGGAGCAGCGCGGCGAGCCCATCACCGGCTTCGTGGAGGTCGCGTTCGCCGTCACCAGCGACGGCTTGGTGCGCGACCTGAACACGGTCGCTTCGGAACCCAGCGGGTTGATGGACTTCAGGGTTCGCAAGAGCCTGCGCCTGGCCCGCTACCGGCCGATGCTGGTGGACGGCGTGCCGGTCGCCAAGCCCGCACACACCTACCGCCACGAGTTCCCCTACTTCGCCGAACTCAGCCAGGAGGCGGAAGACGGTGCGGCGGAAGCGGTGGAGCAAGCGGCCGCAGCGGGAGACCTCCAATGAGCAGACCTGTCGTCATCGCCCTGTTCGCCGCATCGTCCGCCCTGCTGCTCGGTGCCTGCAACAGCAACCAGAGCTCGACGCCGCCGGCGCCGCCCAGCATGCCGGGCGGCATGCCCAGCAGCCTGCCGACGCCGCCGAGCTCGAGCCCGCCCGGCCGGCCCAGCTCGTCGCCGTCATCGCCGTCATCGCCCTCGTCGTCACCGTCATCTCCATCGTCGTCGCCGCCGTCGTCGCCCGGCTCGCCGCCCCCTTCCGGCGCTCCCGGCAGTCCCGGCAGCCCGTCCAGCTATGAGCCGCCGGCCGGCGCCACGCCGCCGGGCGGCATGCCCGGCAGCCAACCGTCGAGCCCGGGCGACTCCGGACCCCAGGGCCAGCCACCCGCCGGGGGCGATCCCGGTTGGGAACAGGGGCTGCCCGGCAGCGGCGGCGAGGATGGCTGGGAGACCAGCAATCAGCTTCCTGGCAGCGGCCCCGGCGGCACCGCGCAGATTCCGCCCATGCCCTCGGAGCGTGACCGTGCCCGTGGCGGCGGCGCCGACGGCGAACCGACCGACGGCAGCGCCGAAGATGGCAGCAGCGCCGGTGGCAGCACCCCGCCCGGCGATGGCGAACTCGACGGCGCGCTGGAGGACTTCGACGGCGAGATTCTGGCCGAGCGCGAGGTGATTCGGGCACGCGCCAACGAGACCGCGGGCACCACCGGCGGCGCAGCCGGCGCTGGCAGCCTGCCGGAGGGCGGCACGGAACCAGCGGTACGGGGCGGCAGCGCCGACGTGCCGCGGATGCCTGGCGGCGCGCGCAGCATGCCCACCAGCCGCTCCCGTCCCACGCCGGCAGGCCCTGCTGCGGCAGGCCGGGTGCCTGAAGACATCCCCGACGCCCGCGACGACGACATCATCGCCCGCCAGCTCCGCGAGGCGGCCATGCAGGAAACCGACCCGGTGCTCAAGGAGCGGCTCTGGGACGAGTACCGGCGCTACAAGGGCATCTGAATGTCGCGTCCCACCTGCCACCTGCCGCTGGTCGCCCTGACGCTGCTGCTCGCCGCCTGCGCCAGCCACGAGGTGCGCACCGTCGACATGACGCCCCCGGAGCAGATGGGTCACGCCCTGGCCGAGCACGAGCTGCTCGACGTCGGCGTGGCCGTGTTCGACGCCAACGTCCCCGACTCATACGACGAGCAGGTGGAACGGCAGATCCAGGTCGACATCCGCGAAGCCGAAGCGAACTACATCCCCTACTTCGCGAAGAATCTGCTGCAGAGCACGGGCAACTGGGGTGCCGTGCGCGTCATTCCCCGCCACACCCATGCCGTGGACGTGGTGGTCACGGGCCGGATCCTGCACTCCAACGGCGAGAGCATGGAGATAGAGGCCGAGGTGACGGACGCGACCGGACGCACCTGGTTCAAGAAGGAGTACTCCGCGCTCGCCAGCAAGTACGCGTACGACAGCGACGTGCCGGCCACGGTGGATCCGTTCCAGGCCATCTACAAGTCGCTGGCGGACGACATGCTGGCCTACCGCAAGACCCTCAGCGCCGATGACGTCGCTGCCATTCGCGCCACCGCGAAGATGAAGTTCGCCCGCGACTTCGCCCCGGACGCGTTCAGCGACTACGTGGCCGAATCGGAGGACGGCCGCTTCCAGCTCAAGCGGCTGCCGGCGGCCGACGACCCGAACCTGCTGCGGGTGCAGCGGGTCAGGGAGCGGGAGTACCTGTTCATCGACACCCTGGACGAGTACTTCGAGAACTATCACCGCAGCGTCTATCGGCCCTATCACGACTGGCGCAAGGCCACCTACGAGGAGGCCATTGCCTACAAGCTGCTGACCGCCGAGGCGCGGCGCCGCACCATCGGCGGCGCCGTGGCCATCGTCGGCGGCGTCGCCGCCATGGTGGAGAGCAACGACGCGGCGGTGGACACGGCCGGCCTGGTGAGCGTCATCGGCGGCGCCATGACGCTGAAGGGCGCGATCGGCAAGCGCGCCGAAGCGGAGATGCATGCCGAGATCCTGCGCGAGGTGGGCGTCGACGCCGAAGCGGCGTTGATGCCGCACACGCTCGAGCTCGAGAACCAGGTGGTGCGCCTGGAGGGCACCGTCGACCAGCAGTACGACCGGCTGCGCGGTATCCTGCGCGACCTGTACTTTGCCGACCTCGGCCTGCCCGTGCCTGGCAGCGACCCCGCCGCCGAGGCCGACCAGGCCGAGTTCGAGCAGGAGATGGCCACCACCGAACCGGGTTCATGAATCACGATCCGCAAGCGGCCGGCGACGACTTCCGTCCCATCCGGCCCAAGACCGTCCCGCTCAGTCACGCCGCACCGGCAACCGCCGGTCCGGCCCGTGACGGCCGCTATCTCACCTACGGACTGGCCGTGGCCCTGGCGGCCGCTTCCCTGGTGCTGGTGTTCTACCTGCTGCCCGCCTGGCTCGAGCCGTCCCGATCAGGCCAGCCGGCGGTTCCGGCACGCGCCGATGTAACCGCAGACACGTCACCCGCCGCTGCGCCAGCGGTCCGGGCCGAGGACGACCCTGCGCTGCCGCCGTTCCAGCAGCTGCAGCGGCAGCAGGCCCGCGAACGCGCGCAGGCGCAGCTCGCCGCGTTCGTGGAGCGGCAGATCCGGCTGGAAGAGGAGATGAGCGTCGGCGCCTGGGGCGCCGAGGCCTACCAGCAGGCCAAGGCGCTGGCTGCCGCCGGCGACGAATCTTTCGTCAAGGAGTCGTTCGATCAGGCCATCGAGCAGTACCAGGCCGCCACCGATGCCCTCGGTGAGCTCATGGAGCAGGGCCGTGCCCTGCTCGAGCAGTCGGTGGCCGACGGCACCCGGGCGCTGGAAGCCCGGGATCAGGCAACGGCCCAGGACGCCTTCGATCTGGCCGCCACCATCGCACCGGACGATCCGCGGGTGCAGGAGGGGCAGCGCCGCGCCGGCCTGCTGCCGGAGGTGTCGACGCTGCTGCGTCAGGCCCGCAACCACGAGCTGGCGGAGGACTGGGACGCCGCCGAGCGGGTCTACGCCCAGGTGCGCGACCTCGACCCGGCCACCGCCGGCCTGGACGAGGCCCGGGCCCGGGTGGCGGAGGGTCGCCGTCAGGTGCGGCTGCAGGCGTTGCTGTCCGACGGCTTCGCGCACCTGGACGCCGGCCGCTACGATCCGGCGCGGCGCGCCTTCAGCGATGCCCTGGCCCTGGACCCGGGCAACTCCGTGGCTCAGGGCGCGCTGGAGCAGGTGGGCAAGCAGGCGGAGGTGGCGCGCCTCAACCGGTTGCGCGCCGACGCCGAACGGGCGGCCGCGGAGGAGCGCTGGGACGATGCGGCCGCCTTGTACGCCCAGGTGCTCGAGCGCGATGCCACCATCCGCTTCGCCCAGACCGGCCGCGCCCAGGCGCTGGACCAGAGCCGGGCCCTGACCGCCCTCAAGCGCATCGTCGACAGCCCCGACCGGCTGTCCTCCGATGCCCTGTACCAGGAAGCCCAGGAGATTCTGGCGCGCGCCGAGGCGCTGACGCCTCGAGGCCCGCGGCTGGCCAGCCTGATCACCGACGTCGGCAGCATCCTCGACACCTACGCGGCACCGGTACACGTACTGCTGCGCTCGGACAATCGCACTCAGGTGACGGTGTCCACGATCGGCCAGATCGGCAGCTTCAGCGAGAAGCGCCTGGAGCTGCGTCCCGGCGCCTACACGGTGATGGGCAGCCGCGACGGCTGCCGCGACGTGCGCACCGAGATCGTGGTGCGGCCAAACATGAACCCCATCGACATCCGCTGCGTCGACACCCTCTGACCATGAGCGACGCGCAACGGCCGGGCGCCCGGCAGGACAGCGACGGCGAGGTCATCCGCCCGGTGGCCTACCGCCCGGTGGCGGTGGAGCCGGGACCACGGCTGCCGCTCAATCCCCTGCAGATGATTCTGCTGCTGGCGCTGGGCCTGGTGGCGGCCGCCCTGTGGTTCCTGTTCACGGCGCAGTCGGTGCGCCTGGTCACCGAGCCGCCAGACGCGGCGCTCTCGGTCAGTGGCGGCCTGCGGCTGCAGCTCGGCGACGTCTGGCTGCTGCGGGCCGGCGACTTCCAGGTCGAGGCCACGGCACCGGGTCATCATCCGCTGCAGGCACCCCTGGTGGTGGATACCACCACCAATCAGGTGCACCGCTTCGAGCTGACGCGCCTGCCCGGCCAGGTCACCTTCGAGTCGACGCCGCCGGGCGCCACCGTGCAGCTCGGCGACCAGACTCTCGGCGTCACACCCACCGAGCCGCAACCCGTGCCCGCCGGACCGGTCAGCGTCACCTACACCCGCGACCGCTATCAGCCGCTGACCGTGGAGGCCGTGATCGAGGGCATGGAGCAACCGCAGACCGTGGCCGCGACCCTGCTGCCGGACTGGGCGGACGTTACCGTCAGCAGCAGTCCGGCGGGCGCCGAGATCTTCATCGATGACGAGCCCACCGGGCAGGTGACCCCGGCGGTGGTGGCGGTGCCTTCCGGCGAGCACGAGATCCGCCTGCGCGCGCCCGGGCACCGCAGTCACCGGCAGCGCCTGCTGGTATCCGCCCAGGAGCAGCTCACCCTGCCCACGGTGGTGCTGGTGCGGGCGGACAGCCTGCTGACCGTGCGCTCCGAGCCGCCGGGGGCGGGCATCACACTGAACGGCCGCTTTCAGGGCGAAAGTCCGGTGGAGCTGGCCGTGCAGTCCGGCGTGCGCTACCGGGTGCAGGCGTTTCGTGCCGGCTACGCGCCGGCCGAACGCAGCGTCGAGCTGCCGGCCGGCGCCGATCGGACCGTCACCTTCGACCTCGAGCGCCTCACCGGCACGCTGGTGGTGCAGGCGCAACCGGAGGCCGCGCGTCTGTACGTCGACGGGCGCGATCAGGGACCGGCCAATCAGACCCTGACCCTGCCCACGCGGCAGCACCGCATCGAGGTGCGGCTGCCGGGCTACGCCGCCTACCAGACCGACATACTGCCGCGCGAAGGCATCGCCCAGGAGCTGAAGGTGCGGCTGCTCACCGTCGAGGAGGCCCGGCTGGCCGCGTTGACCCCGACGATCCGCACCCGGGTCGGACAGGAGCTGGTGCTGCTGCGGCCCGGGCCGGTCACCATGGGCGCGTCCCGACGCGAACCGGGGCGGCGCGCCAACGAGACCCTGCGCGAGGTCAACCTCACCCGCCTGTTCTACCTGGGCCAGCACGAGGTCACCAACCAGCAGTACCGGCGCTTCGTGGCGGCTCACCGCTCCGGCAAGTTCCAGGATCACGACCTGGACGGTGACGACCAGCCGGTGGTCAACGTCGGCTGGCAGGCGGCCGCCCTGTACTGCAACTGGCTGTCCGATCTGGACGGGCTGCCACGTTTCTACCAGCAGAACGGCGATGCCATCGTCGGCGTCAACCCGTCGGCCACCGGTTACCGCCTGCCCACCGAGGCGGAGTGGGCCTGGGCTGCCAGGCAGGTGGACACGCCCGCCGAAGAGCTGCGCTTCCCGTGGGGACGCAACCTGCCGCCACCGGACCGGCACGGCAACTACGCCGACCGCGCCGCCTCGAACCTGGTGGGCCGCACCATCTTCGGCTACAACGACAACCACATCGCCGCGGCGCCGGTGGGCACCTTCGCCGCCAGCCGGATCGGCCTGTTCGACATGGCAGGCAACGTCGCCGAGTGGGTGCACGACTTCTACGAGATTCCGGACGGGGCGCCGGTCACCGATCCGCTCGGGCCCGCCGCCGGCGAGTACCACGTGATCCGCGGGTCGAGCTGGATGCACGGCACCATCACCGAGCTGCGGCTGTCGTTTCGCGACTATGGCAGCGATGGCCGCCAGGACGTAGGCTTCCGCATCGCGAGATTCGCGGAGTGAGCATGTTCCGAGTCTGCCGCCCTGCCCTGCTGCTGGCTGCCGCCGTGCTGCTGGCCGCTGCCGTGCTGCTGGCCGCGGCCCCCATCCGGGCGGCGCAGGCGCCCGCTCCCCCGGCCGAAGCGCAGGACGACGCGACCGGCACGGGCGAGGCCGAGGCGAATGCGGATGCCGGGAAGCCCGAGCCGGGCGGACCGGCCGACGAGGTGTTCGTGCCCACCGAGGAGATATCCGAGGATTTCGCGGTCTCATTTCCCGTCGACATCTGATCGGCCGGTTCCGATCAGCGGAGTGCCATCGTTTCATGAAGCGCCAGATCCCGTTCGAGTTCGTCTATCAGGTCACCGCCCTGGTGCTTTCCATCGTGCTGGTCCACCTGGTCTACATCACCGTCATCCGGCCCAACGCCGACGCCATCGTCGCCGAGCAGGTGGCGCTGGCGGCGCAGGGCGAGCCCTACATTCAGGACCGGTCGCTGTACGTGGTGCTCAAGGACTTCGAGCAGGAGGCCTGCTTCGTGCTGATGTTCTGGGCGCTGGCCATCATGGGCTACAAGGGCCGCCTGGCGCTGCGCGAGCGCAGCCTGCTGGGGCAGGACATCATCCACGTCACGGAAGGCATGAGCGTGCTGCCCGAAGACACCCGCGATTACGCCCGCACCATTCAGGCGCTGCCCGAAGAGACCCAGAACTACCTGCTGCCGCGCACCCTGCAGGCGGCTCTGCAGCGCTTCGCCTCCACCCGCAACGTTCAGGACGTCTCCGAGGCCGTGAAGTCGAGCTGCGACGCCGAAACCGATCGTCTCGACAGTGAGCTGTCCATGGTGCGCTACATCGCCTGGGCCATCCCGTCCATCGGCTTCATCGGCACCGTGCGCGGCATCGGCGAGGCCCTGGGCCAGGCCTACCGGGCCGTGGAGGGCGACATCGCCGGCGTCACCGCCAGCCTCGGGGTAGCCTTCAACTCGACCTTCGTGGCGCTGGTGATCAGCATCGTCATCATGTTCCTGATGCACCAGGTGCAGCTCATCCAGGAGCGCCTGGTGCTGGATGTGCAGACATACTGCGATCAGCGGCTGCTGCGCCACATGCAGGTGCGCGACGCATGAGCTGCATCTTCGAGATCAACGACGCCGACCTCACCCTGTATCGGGATGCCGAGGTCGTCCACAGGTCGCCGGCCGTGGCCGTGGTGCTCGGCGACGAGGTCTACTTCGGCGAGGCGGCGTTGCAGCGCTCGCGCATGCATCCCCGGCAGACCCATCAGCAGTACTTCTCACGGCTGAGCGGCGAGCCGCTGCCCGGGCCGGCGGGCCGCATCCGTCATCAGGCCGACCTGGTGTACCTGCACCTGCGCGAGCTCAAGCCGCTGATCGATGCCGAGGGCGGCGAGGCCCTGCTGGCGGTGCCGGGCAACCTCTCCGCGGATCAGCTCGGCGTGCTGCTCGGCGTCATGCAGGAGGCCGGCATCGCTGTCGCCGGCTTCGTGGACAGCGCGGTGGCGGCGGCATCGGCGGGTCCGGGCGCCGGCGGCGTCCGCTATCTGGACGTGCAGCTTCAGCGGGCGCTGATCACCGAGCTCGAGGTCGGCGACGAGGTGAGCAAGACCGGGGTCTCGGAGCTGCCCGACTGCGGCCTCGGCCGGCTGCTGGACGGCTGGGTCAACGTGGTCGCCGACCGCTTCGTCCGCGATACCCGGTTCGACCCGCTGCACGCCGCCGCCACCGAGCAGCAGGTGTTCGATCAGGTCTATCGTTGGATGCAGCGCGGCGGCCAGGGTGATCTGCTGGTGGACGTGCTGCACGGCGATCAGACACGCCGCGTCGAGGTCGGCCGCGCGGCGCTCGAGGAGAAGTCGGCGCAGCGCCTGGCGCCGCTGCTGGACGCCCGGGGCGACGCGTCGCCGGTCTACCTCAGCGCACGCAGCGCCCGCCTGCCGGGGCTTCGCGACCTGTTCGCCCGGGCCGGCATCACCACGGTGACCGTGGCCGACGACGCGGTGGCCCGCGGTTGTCTGGCTCACCGCGGGCTGATCACGGGCCATGGCGGCGACCTGAGGCTGGTGACCCGCCTGCCCCACCGGACCACAGCGGCGCCCGCCGCAGCCGCCCCGGCTGCGGAAGCACGGCCCGCCGGTGCAGCGCCTACCCACGCCCTGCGCGACGCCGAAGCACGACCGCTCGATGCCCTCGCCGCCGCGCTCGGCCTCGAGCAGGATGACGACGGCTTCCGCATCGCCCCACGGGGCGGCGTGATGCTGAACGGCACGGCCGTCAACGGCAGTACCCGGCTGCGCGCCGGAGACCGGATCAGCCTCGACGGAGCCGACTACCTGCTCATTCACGTCGGGACGTGAGCCATGGCCAGGCGGCGTGAGCCCAACGTGTTCTCGCTGTCGTTCCTCGACGTCATGTCGTGCGGGTTCGGCGCCGTGGTGCTGATCTTTCTGATCATCAACCATGCCTCCAAACAGGAAGGCGAGATCGTCAACCAGGACATGCTCGCGGAAGTGCGCATGCTCGACTATCAGGTGCAGAACGGCGAGCGCGACCTGTTCGAGCTGCTCGAGCGCATGGCCGAGCTGCGGCAGCGTCTTGACAGCTCCGACGCCCGGCTCGCCAGCACCCGCCAGGCCATCGAGCGCCGCCGCGACGACTTCGAGTCCATGCAGGAGGAGTCGCTGGCGCAGCAGCAGAGCCTGGAGCGCCTGAAGTCGGACGTCGAGACCCGCGAGCAGGAGCTGGAGCGGCTGCGGGCCCTGGAAGCGGCCAACCAGGGCGGCCGCATACGCAGCTTCACCGGCGAGGGCGACCGGCAGTATCTCACCGGCCTCAAGGTGGGCGGCCGCCACATTCTGATCGCGCTGGATACCTCTGCCAGCATGCTGGACGACACCATCGTCAACGTCATCCGCCGCCGCAACATGGACGAGGCCCGCAAGCGCGCCGCACCCAAGTGGCAGCGGGCGGTGCGCACCGTGGAGTGGCTGAGCGCTCAGCTACCGCTGGACGCCAGCTTCCAGATCTACGGCTTCGACACCGCCACCGAGAGCCTGGTGCCGGACCGGGGCGACGCCTGGATTCCCCTCGCCGAGGGCCGCGAGCTGAACGCGGCCCTGGACGGGCTGCGCCGCAAGGTGCCCGAAGGCGGCACCAGCCTGATCAACCTGTTCACCGCCATCCGCGCCCTCGATCCGCTGCCGGACAACGTCTACCTGGTGGTCGACTCCCTGCCCACCCAGGGCACGCGGTCGCCGCGCGGCAACACCGTGAGCGGCCGCGAGCGTCTGGAGTTGTTCGGCGAGGCGGTACGGCAGCTTCCGGGCAACATTCCGATCAACGTCATTCTGTTCCCGATGGAAGGCGACCCCATGGCCTCCGCCGCGTTCTGGAACCTGGCGCGCAGCAGCGGCGGCTCGTTCCTGGCGCCGTCGAGGGACTGGCCGTGAGCCGCCGCCGGCAGCGCCGCGGCATCGCCGAGTTCGGGCTGTCGTTCCTGGACGTCATCTCCTGCGGCTTCGGCGCCATCATCCTGCTGCTGATCATCAGCAAAACCGTGGAGCCGAAGCTGCTGGAGGAATCGCGGCTCGACCTCGAGGGTCAGATCGCGCAACGGGAGCAGGCGCTTTACGAGATTCGCGGCCGGGTCACGGAGCTGACCCGGCAGGTGACCGATGCCGAAGCCCAGCTCGAAGACAACCTGCTGCGGGTGGCGGCGCTGGAGCGCGAGCTGACCAACATTCTGGGCCGCTTCGCCACCACCGTGGATCGCCAGGAGGAGGCGCTGGAGGCCACCCAGCAACTCGCCGCTGCGCGGCAGACGCTGACCGACGAGATGCAGCGCCTGCTCGGCGTCGACTTCCGCCGCAAGACCGAGCTGGTGGGTGGCATCGCCGTGGACAGCGAATACATCATCTTCGTCATCGACACCTCGGGCAGCATGTACAACGTCGCCTGGGGCGCCGTGCTGGAGAAGGTGCAGGAGACCCTGGCCATCTACCCGTCCGTGAAGGGCATCCAGGTGATGAACGATATGGGCGACTACATGTTCCCGGGCTTCGCCGGCGAGTGGATTCCGGACTCGCCCGCCCGCCGCCAGGCCATCGTTGCGCGCCTGCAGGGCTGGAATCCTTTCTCGAACTCGAGTCCGGTGGAAGGGATCGAGGCGGCCATCAACACCTACTACGATCCGGACAAGCTGATCAGCATCTACGTGTTCGGCGACGACTTCACCGGCCGCTCCATCGCCGAGGTGGTCAACGAGGTCGACCGCATCAACGCGGCCGACGCCTCCGGCCGCCGGCGGGTGCGCATTCACGCCGTTGCCTTCCCCGTGTACCTGGACCGCCCGTCGGGCCGCGTCTATCGCTTCGCAGCGCTGATGCGGGAACTGGCGTATCGTAACGACGGTACCTTTGTCGGCCTGTCGGAATTGCAGTAGGCTCAGGAGACGACCCCACCATGACATACCGCCCCAGCAGCATGCGCCAGACCCTGATCGCCGTCGCCGTGATGACGTGCCTCGGCGCCTGCGGCGGCGCCCGGGTGGAGGTGCCGCCGGTGCTGCCGGTGCCGCTGGTGGAGCGGCTGCCCCTGGTCATCGGCCTGCACCTCCCGGAATCCCTGCTCGGCTATCAGCACGAAGAAGATCTGGAAAACGGCGGCAAGTGGCAGATTCAGCTCGGCGGCGCTCAGCCGATCATGTTCGAGAACCTGCTGACCGGGATGTTCAACGGCGTGGAGCGGGTGGAGGACCCCAGTCATCCCCCCGGGAACGTCCAGGGCGTGCTCAAGCCCGAGATCGAGGAGGTGCAGTTCTCCACCCCGGAGCAGACCCGCAGTGAGTACTTCGAGGTCTGGGTGCGCTACCGGTTCGAGCTGTACGACCACGACGGCACCAGCCTCGGCCAGTGGCCGCTCACCGCCTATGGCAAGGCCAACGCCCGCAATTACGGCATGAACAGTCGCGAGCCGGCGCTGCAGGCCGCCGCCCTGGCCGCACTGCGCGATGCCATGGCGTTCTTCACCGTTCAGTTCCGCAGCGTACCCGCGGTGCAGAGCTGGCTCACCTCGGAAATGGGAGCAGCATCCACATGAACACACGCCAACTGCGACCCATCGCCCTGGGCCTCGTGCTGATCTGGCTGCAGGCCGGGTGCGTCACGTCGACCGTGCAGGAAATCCGTGAGGCGAACACGGGCATGGGCGCCGGAGAGTCCATCGTGGTCATGGGGCGGCGCACCCTGCCGTCAAACACGGAGACGGAATACGGCTTCGTGTCCTGCGTCAGCAAGGGCATCGGCGGCGGCAGCAAGGGCCTGCGCGTCATCGACGAGCAGTCGTTCCGGGACGCCATGTTTCCCTGGTTCGAACCGCGCACCGCGCCGGCCAACACCTCCGACCTGCCCGAGCTCATCAACCATCCGGTGCTGGCCGAGCGGCTCCAGGAGCTGGGCCTGCGGTACCTGGTCTGGATCGAAGGCGACACCGATCGCACCGACTCGGGCGGCTCCATGACCTGCAGCGTGACCACGGCCGGCGCCGGCTGCTTCGGCTTTCTGACCTGGGAGAACGACTCCTCCTACGAGGCCTCGGTGTGGGACGTACGCACCGGCACCTCCGCCGGCCGCATCAGCAGCGAGGCCGTGGGCACCAGCTACATGCCGGCCGTCATCGTGCCGCTGCCGTTCATCGCCCGGGTGCGGGGCGCGGCCTGCAGCCGCCTCGCCGACCAGCTTAAGACTTTCCTGACGGCCGAGGGCTGAGCGCGGCTTCAGGCTTTGCTGCGCTTGCGGCGGGGCCGGATCTCCACCACCTCACCGGCAAAGTAGTCGGGCTCCACCGAGTACCACTCCTGCAGCGTCACCTTGTGCTGCTTGCGGGCCAGATCGCAGAACTCGTAGAAGGTGGGTCGGCCCGGGTCGGTGACGATCACGCGCTTGACGCCGTTGTCCAGGGCCCGGCCGACGAAGCGGTTGAGGGGCTTCACCAGGTTGTCCCAGAAGCAGATGTCGGAGGCGACGATGACGTCGAAGCTGCCGAGGTCGGCGTCGGAAATCTTCTCGAAGCGTGACACCAGAGGTTTGACCTTCACCTCATTCAATTCAGCCAGCACCTCGACGAAGGGAAACACCTCGCGGTCGATGTCCAGCGCGGTGACCCGGGCGCCGAAGCGTTTGGCGCAGAACACCGATCCCGGACCCCAGCCGCAGCCGATCTCCAGCACCCGCGCCCGCTTGGCGAGCGGCTCGTGCTGCAGGTAATCCATGAGCAGGAAGCTGGCGCTCCAGGTCTTGTGGCCGTGTACGGACGGCTGGTAGGCCTTCTTCAGCCGGCGGATGAGACGGTGCTTCGGCTCCAGCAGGTAGACGCCGTAGGCCTGATAGATGTGCGACTCCGGCAGCCTTTCCAGCTTGGGCATGCGGTGCTCTTGACTCGTGGTGACGGCAAGCGGCGCATGGTATCGGTTCCGCTTCGATGCGTCAGCCAATACCCGACTAAAACACTCTGGTATTCACCCGGAGCCAGCCGGTACAATGACGCCTCGCACAACGACGAGCAGCTTTGCCGTGTCAGAATCGTCCGTGGAAAATCTGGTCAACCGCGAGTATCAGGCCGGCTTCGTGACCGACATCGAGTCGGACACCCTGCCGCCCGGCCTCGACGAATCCGTGGTCCGCTTCATCTCCGCGAAGAAGGGCGAGCCGGAGTGGCTGACCGACTGGCGGCTGGCGGCATTTCGCGGCTGGCAGGCCATGCCCGAGCCGCGCTGGGCCCACGTGCACTACCCGCCCATCGACTTCCAGGCCATCTCCTACTACTCGGCACCGCGCACTCAGGGCGACGGGCCGAAGTCGCTCGACGAGGTGGACCCAGAGCTGCTGCGCACCTACGAGCGCCTCGGCATTCCGCTGCACGAGCAGGAGATCCTGGCCGGCGTGGTCACAGACCGGGCGCCCGGCGACGCGCTGCGGGACATGCCGAACGTGGCCGTGGACGCCGTCTTCGACAGCGTCTCCATCGCCACCACGTTCAAGGCGAAGCTGCGCGAGGCCGGCGTCATCTTCTGCTCCATCTCCGAAGCCGTTCGTGAGCACCCGGAGCTGGTGCGCCGCTACCTGGGCAGCGTGGTGCCGAAGAGCGACAACTACTACGCGGCTCTGAACTCGGCCGTATTCAGCGACGGCTCGTTCGTCTACATCCCCGAGGGCGTGCGCTGCCCCATGGAGCTCTCCACCTACTTCCGCATCAACGCCCAGAACACGGGCCAGTTCGAGCGCACGCTGATCGTGGCCGACAAGGGCGCCTACGTGAGCTATCTGGAGGGCTGCACGGCCCCCATGCGCGACGAGAACCAGCTCCACGCGGCGGTGGTCGAGCTGGTGGCCCTGGAAGATGCCGAGATCAAGTACTCCACGGTGCAGAACTGGTACCCGGGCGACGCCGAAGGCAAGGGCGGCATCTACAACTTCGTCACCAAGCGCGGCGTCTGCAAGGGTGACCGCGCCAAGATCTCCTGGACCCAGGTGGAGACCGGCTCGGCGATCACCTGGAAGTACCCGAGCGTGGTGCTGCGCGGCCACGACAGCGTCGGCGAGTTCTACTCGGTTGCCCTGACCAACAACCGTCAGCAGGCGGACACCGGCACCAAGATGATCCACATCGGCCGCAACACCCGCAGCACCATCATCTCCAAGGGCATCAGCGCCGGCCGCAGCAGCAACGCCTATCGGGGCCTGGTGCGCACCAGCCCCACCGCCGCCGGCGCCCGTAACTTCACCCAGTGCGACTCGCTGCTGATCGGCGGCGAGTGCGGGGCCCACACCTTTCCGTACATCGAGAACGGCTGCGAGAGCGCCGTCATCGAGCACGAGGCCACCACCTCCAAGGTGAGCGACGAGCAGCTGTTCCTGTGCCAGCAGCGCGGCATCGATGCGGAGAAAGCGGTCAGCATGATCGTCAACGGCTTCTGCAAGGACGTGTTCCGCGAGCTGCCCATGGAGTTCGCCGTCGAGGCCGGCAAGCTGCTCGAGGTCAGCCTGGAAGGAGCCGTGGGATGAAGCTTCTGCAAGTCGAGAACCTGCACGTCAACGTTCAGGGCGAGCCCATCCTGAAGGGCCTGACCCTCAGCATCGACGCCGGCGAGGTGCACGCCATCATGGGGCCCAACGGCTCCGGCAAGAGCACGCTGGCCGCCGTGCTCGCCGGCCGCCCCGGCTACGAGCCGGTGGACGGCGAGGTGCGCTTCCTGGGTGAAGACCTGATGGCGCTCGAGCCCGAGGCGCGCGCCCACCTCGGCATGTTCCTGGCGTTCCAGTACCCGGTGGAGATCCCGGGGGTGAGCAACATGGAGTTCCTGAAGGCGGCCCTGGACAGCCACCACGCGGCGCTCGGCAGGCCCCAGGCGTCGGCGGTGGAGTTCATGAAGCGGGTGCGCGCTCTGGCCGCCACCCTGGACCTGAGCCCCGAATTCCTCAAGCGCGGCGTCAACGAGGGTTTTTCAGGCGGCGAGAAGAAGCGCAACGAGATTCTGCAGATGCTGCTGCTGGAGCCCCGTCTGGCCGTGCTCGACGAGACCGACTCCGGGCTCGACATCGACGCGCTGCAGGTGGTGGCCGCCGGCGTCAACGGCTTCCGTCGCGACGACAACGGCGTGCTGCTGATCACGCACTATCAGCGCCTGCTGGACCACATCGTGCCCGACCAGGTGCACGTGCTCTCCGGCGGACGCATCGTCCAGTCCGGCGATCGCACGCTGGCGCTGAAGCTGGAACGGGAGGGTTACGGATGGCTGGCGACGTGACTCAGGCCCTGCTCGAGGAGGCGGATCTCGAGTCCGCGGCCGCCCTCGCCCTCGCCGAGCCGCTCGCCCGGGAGCTGTGGAAGTACACGCCCGTGCAGGGCTTCGTCGATGCGGTGCGCGCCGCCACCGGTGGCCGCGCGGAGCTGTCGGGCTGCGATCAGCCCGGGGTGCGCGTGCTGCCCCTGGACTCGCTCGATGCCGAGTCAAAGGCGCTGCTGCAACAGGCCGTGGCCCGTCAGCGTCTGGCCGAGCGCTACCCGCTCACCGACCTCGCCTGGGCGCGTGCCGCCGGCGGCTGGTTCGTGTCGATCAGCGGCGCCGTGGCGGAGCCGCTGACGATCCGCTACGCCGAGCCGGGAGTGGTTCCCCTGTTCGTGCATCTGGCCGCCGGCGCCCGGGCCACGCTGCTGGAACGCGCAGATGCGGACGGCTTCCTCGCCCAGACCACGCTGGTCGCCGTCGACGACGGCGCCGAGCTCGAACACGTGCGGCAGGCGTTGCAGCCCGGGCCCGGCCACTACTCCAGCCTCAACGTGCGCCTCGGCGCCAACGCCCGCTACCGGCTCAATCACACCGTCTGCGGCGGCCGCCGTCGCCGGGCCGAGGTGCACGTCACCCTGGACGGCCGCGGCGCCGAGGCCGAGCTGGGCGGTGCCTACCTGGTGGAGGGCGGCGGCCATCTCGACCAGCAGGTCGTGGTCGAGCACCGCATCGGCGACACGGTCAGCCGCCAGACTTTCCACGGCATCGGTGCTGGCAAGGGCCGCAGCGTGTTCAACGGCCGTATCCACATCCACCCGCACGCCGCCCGCAGCGACGCCCGCCTCAACAACCGCAACCTGGCGGTGCATCCCGAAGCGGAGATGAACACCAAGCCGGAGCTGGAGATCTACACCGACGACGTGCGCTGCGCCCATGGCGCCACCGTCGGCCAGCTCTCCGCCGACGCTCAGTTCTATCTGGTCAGCCGCGGCATTCCGGCGGCAGAGGCGCGGCGGCTGCTGAGCCACGGCTTCGTGCGCGAATGCCTCTGGGGCCCGTGGGCCGACGCGGCGGCCGAACGCTTCAGGGCAGCGCTGCCATGACGCTCAGCATTCGTCAGGACTTTCCCATCCTGACCCGCGGGCCCGACGAGGCGCCGCTGGTCTATCTCGACAGCGCGGCCACCACTCAGAAGCCACGCTGCGTCATCCAGGCGCTGGTGGACTACTACGAGCAGGACAACGCCAACGTGCATCGGGCCGCCCACGCGCTGGCGGAGCGGGCGACGCAGCAGTTCGAGGCCGCCCGCGCCAGGATCGCCGCCTTCATCGGCGCTGCCGAACCCGCCGAGGTCATCTTCACCCGCGGCACCACCGAGTCGATCAACCTGGTGGCCAATGCCCTCTCCGACCGCATCGGCGCCGGCGACGAGATTCTGATCACGGTGCTGGAGCATCACGCCAACATCGTTCCGTGGCAGATGCTGTGCCAGCGCACCGGCGCGCGCCTGGTGGCCTGCGACGTCACCGACCAGGGCGACATCGACCTCGAGGACTTTCATCGCCGCCTCGGGCCGCGCACGGCCATGGTGGCCTTCGGCCACGTCTCCAACGCGCTGGGCACCATCAATCCGGTGGCAGACCTGGTGCGGGCGGCGCGCGACGCCGGCGCGCTGACCCTGGTGGACGGCGCTCAGGCGGTGGCGCATCTGCCGGTGGACGTGCAGGCGCTGGGTTGCGATTTCTATGCCTTCTCGGGCCACAAGCTGTTCGGCCCCATGGGCATCGGCGTGCTCTACGGCCGCCGCGCGCTGCTGGAATCGCTGCCGCCCTGGCAGGGCGGCGGCGAGATGATCGAGCGGGTGACCATCGAGTCGAGTACCTATCAGGGCCTGCCCTACCGCTTCGAGGCGGGCACCCCCAACGTTGCCGGCGCGATCGGCCTCGGCGCCGCCGTCGACTACCTGCAGAACCTGCCCAGGGAGGCGCTGCTGCGCCAGGAGGACGACCTGGTGCGGCGCGCGGTCAGCCACCTGCGGCAGATGCCGGGCGTGCGCCTGATCGGCGAGCCGGGCCAACGGTTGTCCGTGGTGTCGTTTCTGGTGGATGGCGCGCACCCCAACGACGTCGGCACCCTGCTCGACCAGCAGGGCGTTGCCGTGCGCAGCGGCCACCACTGCGCCATGCCGCTGATGCAGCGGCTGGGCATACCCGGAACCGTGCGCGCTGCGTTCAGTCTGTACAATGACGACGCCGATCTCGAGGCGTTGCTCCAGGCGCTGGACAAAGCCAGAAGCTTTCTTTGAACCATCGAGACCGATTACGAGAGTGACCGCCATGACTGTCAGCACCTTCGATCCACAGGCCATTACCGTCACGGACGCCGCCCGCCGGCACCTGCGCGGCCAGATCGCCAGCTCCGGGCGCCAGAGCCTGCGACTCGGGGTCAAGGAGAGCGGCTGCAACGGTTACATGTACACCATCGACTACGTCGACGGCCCCGAGCCCGATGACGTCGCGTTCGATCTCGGCGGCGGCGCGCAGATCTACGTCCGCCGCAGCGACCTGCCTCTGGTTCGCGGCACCGAGGTGGACTTCGTCACCGAGGGCCTGAACGCCAGCCTCAAGTTCAAGAACGCCCGGGCGTCCGCCTACTGCGGCTGCGGCGAGAGCTTCGCCATCGCCGAACCGGCCGGTTGAGCCACTGCCATGGAACGACGTCTGGTAGCGTTGACGCGGGAGTGTCCGGCGCGCCTGGTGCCGACCGGCGACCCGATCACCATACCGGCGGGCACCTTCGTCACCCTCACTCAGACCCTGGGCGGCACCTACACGGTGATCGTGCGGGGCAACATGGCCCGCATCGATGGCGCTGACGCCGACGCCCTGGGGTTCGAACCGGACGTGCTCAGCTTCGAGCCGCGCCCCGACGGCCGGGTGGATGCGCATCAGGTGCACCAGGCGCTGGCCAGCGTCTACGACCCGGAGATTCCGGTCAACATCGTCGACCTCGGCCTGGTGTACGGCTGTGAGGTCGACGACGACGGTCACGTCACGGTGCGCATGACGCTGACCGCGCCCGGCTGCGGCATGGGACCGGTGCTGGTCGAAGAGGTGAAGCGCCGGGTGGCACGGGTGCCCAACGTGGCCGGCGTCGACGTGACCCTGGTGTTCGATCCGCCGTGGTCGAGGGACATGATGACCGAGGAGGCTCAGCTCGAGCTGGGCCTGTTCTGAGCATGAGCGAAGCCACCGTCCACCATCTCGACGACATCCGCGAAGCTTTCCAGCTCTTCGACGGCTGGGAAGACCGCTACCGATTCGTGATCGATCTCGGCAAAGAGCTGCCCGAACTGGCCGGCGCCGAGCGCATCGACGACAACCTGGTGCGCGGCTGCCAGAGTCAGGTGTGGCTGATAGCCGACTATGACGCCAACGCCGGGGTGATGCGGCTCAAGCTCGACAGCGATGCGCACATCGTGCGCGGCCTGATCGCCATCGTCCTGGCGGCTTACGACGGCCGCTCGCCACGCCACATCGTCGACTTCGACATCGAAGGCCTGTTCGACGAGCTGGACCTGCTGCAGCACCTGAGCGCCACCCGCGGCAACGGCCTGCGCGCCATGGTGGCCCGCATTCGCGAAGCGGCAGCCGCCGAGCTGGATCAGGCGTCGCGGTAGGGCGGCCGCTGAAAGGCCTCGTGGCTGGCATTCAGCAGCTCGCCAACCAGGTCCAGGGCGCTCGATACCGCGTCGGCATCTCCGTGACGGGCCGCCGATTCCAATCCCTGGCAGGCCGCGGCCAGGCCGGCCACGCCAAGATTGGCGGCCGCGCCCTTCAGGCTGTGGGCCTGGGAGCGTAGCTCCGCCAGATCACCCGCCGCCCAGGACCGTCTCGCGACGGCCAGCCGCGCCTGCGAATCGTCACGAAAGGCCTGCAGAAGCGCCTCGAGGTCTCCCGCCATCAGGTCCTTGAGCTCGGCTACCACTGCCGGATCGATCAGGTCAGGCACCGTCGTGATCCCACGCAAGCTGCACTTCCACCTCGTTGCCGCAGCCGCGGTGATGCACTTCCCGGCACAGGCTGCGCAGCAACCTCAGTCCCCGGCCATGATACGCCACGGTCCCGTTGCCTGGCACCAGGGACTGGTAGTCGAATCCCCGGCCGCTGTCGGTGACGGCGATGTCGAGCCGGATGCCGTGGGCGTCTATGTCGCAGCGGAAACGGAAGCGGACGAACCCGTCCAGAGCCTCCAGCGCCCGGGCGCGCTCCCGGTAGTAGTCGGCGAACCCCCGGGGCGACGACTTGCGCGAGGAGTCGAGCCCGAGCACGCCATGCTCGAGGGCGTTGCTGTACAGCTCGGAGAGCACGGTGTAGATGGTGGCGGCGTGGCGGCGCAGCTCGGGGAACTCGACAACGATGTGCTGCAGCAGCGGCAGCGGCGTGCCGCGACGCAGCGACCGCGGTCCGAGCTCGTAGCTGAGGGTCCACTCGGCGCCCGCACCCTGGCGCTCGCCTTCCGGCAGCGGCCCCCGCTCCGGCACCGCCTCGGGCGCCACCATGGTGATCTCGACCAGGGTGATGTCGTCGTCCCTGCCGCTGTCGCCGATGTGGCTCTGCACCGCCCGCTGAACCGAATCGAATGCAGACGCGGCCGGATCCAGGTCCAGCACCAGGGCATCGAGACGCCGGTACCCGAACGGGTCGCCGGCCGGGTCGCGGGCGTCGATCAGGCCATCGGTGCCGAGCAGCAGATGATCTCCCGGGCGCATGGCCAGCACCCGGGTGGCAGGATCGAAGCGCTGGTCCGCGAGCACGCCCAGGGGCAGATGCAGGGACTCGATCCGCTCCACGCCGCCGCCGCGGCGCCGCAGATACCCCGGCGGCAGGCCGCCGTTCCAGAACTCCATCTCCTGCTTGTTGAACCGCAGCGCCACCAGCGTGGCACAGCAGAAGTAGCCCTTGGGCATGATTCCGAGCAGCTTGCGGTTCGCCTCCCGAAGAATCTCGGCGGGCGCGAACCCCTTGTCCGTCATGCCGTAGAAGATTTCGGCCAGCGGCATGGCGCCAACGGCGGCGGCGAGCCCATGGCCAGTGAAGTCGCCGAGCAGCACGAACAGATCGTTGGCCGGATTGCGCGCCGCCAGCAGCACGTCGCCGTTGAAGATGGCCAGCGGCGAGATGAGGCGGCGGATGAACGGCGCATCGAGATCGCCCGTGTGCGCAATGTTGTCGAATACGGCCTTGGCCGCTTCCTGCTCCTGCACGAGGCGGGCGTGGTGGCGTCCTATCTCGTCCCGCTGACGCTGCATGGTCTCGTGCATGACGCGCATGCGCTGCAGCGCATTGAGCTTCGCCTTGAGCACGATCTGGTTGTAGGGTTTGGACAGAAAGTCGTCGCCGCCGGCCTCTACGGCTCTAGCCAGGGCATCGGCTTCCGTGAGCGAGGTGAGGAAGATGATTGGGATCAGATCCTCGCCGGCTTCGCGCTTGATCTCGCGCGCCACCTCGAAGCCGTCGAGTCCGGGCATCAGGGCATCGAGCAGCACCAGCTGGGGGCGCGACTCCCGAAAGCGATGCAGCGCGTCGTTACCGTCGACCGCCTCCACCACCTCGTAGCCGGCGCGGCGGACGATGGTGGCGAGAACCATGCGGTCGACACGGTTGTCGTCGGCAACCAGCACCCGCACGGCCGGGTTCATGGCGTCACCGGCCACGATTCCATCAGTCGATGTCAAACAGCTGCTCGAAGTTGGAGACGGCGAGGATCTTGCGCACATCGCGATTGCCGTTGGCGATGGTCACGTTCGCCCGGTCGCCGCCGGCGTGATCGCGCAGCAGCAGCAGCATGCCGAGCGCAGAGCTGTCGAGGTAGCTGGCCTCCGAGAGATCGACACGGTAGCGCCGAGGGGTTACCGGAGCCTGCTCGTAGGCGTTCCTGAATTCCTGGTGCGCGCTGAAGTCGAAGCGGCCGGCGACGCGGATGACCAGCTCCTCGCCGTCGGCGGACAGCTCGGCGACGATGCCCATGGTTCCGATCTCGGGGCGGTGATCATTCATGGCGTGCCCCGCCTGCGGCGGCATGACTCTGCCCCAGCAGCGAGCGCAGACGCCGGCGCACGCGGCTGTGACCCAGCAGGCGGCGGAACCTGGACCTGCCCGCGGCCCTGGGCGCTGCGCCGTCGAACAACCGCTTCATGAACGCCTCGGCGCCGTCCGCGTCGTCACTGACAGACTCCAGGAAGTCGGCAATCACCAGGTTCACGCGACCGGCCAGAATGCCTGACCGCATCCCGGGCCGGAGCGCGGCCACCGCTGCACCCACACGCTGGGCGTCACCGGGCGGCAGACGGTTCAGCAGCCGTGGTGCCTCATCCAGCCCCATGGCGAGGACCAGCATGGCGGCCCGGTCGACGCGGCTCCCGAACGAGCCGGCAGCGGACCCACCTCGGCGCTTGATACCTGCCTGCATCGTATGCTTCCTTCGTTGATCACCGGCCACGACCAGCGGCGCTGGCGGCGCTCCTGCGCCGTCCTTAAGTAAAGCTGGCCTTCGAAAATCGTCAAACCGATGCGCGATGCCGTCCGAATGCCACCTGGATCACGGAATCGACGCTGACCGCTCGTCACAATCTGCGGCTGAGAAGTTGCGTAGATGGGCGGTATGGATACCGAACCGGCTTCGGTCAGGGCCTCGGACGGCACCGCCTGGATCAAACCAATGCGGCGGAGGTAACCCATGGCTGAGTCGACCCAGGAAGGGATCGCAGCCACCCGTGACAACGCGATCCAGAGTCGCTACCTCACCGATCCGGACGAGGTCGCCCAGATATTCAAAGTGCTGCGCGACCAGCGGGCGGAGTTGCAGCTCCGCTTCGACCAGCAGGCTCAGCCCTACCGGGCCAAGGTGCTCGACCTCAAGGCGGGTTCCGTGCTGATCGAGGACATCCACCCCCGGGACGGCATGCGCCTGCTGCGGGAGGGCAAGCCGTTCGCGCTGGCCGCCCGCATCGACGGGCTGTACGTGCACGCGGTGCAGAACCGCGCGCACAAGTCCGACTCGGAACGCAACGTGCCCTTCTTCCACATGGCGCTGCCCAGGAACATGCTCTGCCAGCAGCGGCGCCGTGCCACACGCTTCCGCCTGCCCCTGCGGGTGGCGGCCAACGGCGCCAGTGTGACCCTGATCCCCGCCGCCAAGGATGGCAAGAACCTGGCTGGCAGCATCATCGACATCTCTGCCGGCGGCTGCCGGGCGGAGTTCAGCGGCCACCGGTTCCGGCCGATTCACGACGACGACCCACTGGACGGCTGCACGCTGTCCGTTCCCAACCTTCTGGAGCTGCGGGCCAAGGCCGCCATCCGTCACTCCAACTTCGACACCCGTCGGCACGTGCTCACCTGCGGCATCGAGTTCACGGAAATGGACGTCACCGACCGGCGCCGGCTCGAGCAGTTCGTGCAGTCACTGGCGCGGATTTCGCAGCCGGTCTGAGCGCTAGCGTGCTGTCACACTAGCCAGATAGCGCGCCCAGTCGGCGGCATCGTCGACATCCCAGATCTCCTCGCAGAGCGCCACCGCAATGCCCCTCGCAGCCGCGGCCGCCAGGGTCTGCCGAAGCACGTCGGGCCCACCCCAGCCGATGCGGTCGAACAGCGCAGGCACCCGTTCGCGCACGCCGATCAAGCCATAGCCGCCGTCGGCCGCGGGGCCCAGCACCACCGGGTGATCGTCGAGCGCGCGCAGCGCCCCCCGGACATAGGCCGCATCGATGGGTGGGCAGTCGGTGCCCACCAGCAGCGCGCGGGAAGCCCGCTGCAACCCATCCGTCAGCGTATGCGCCATGCGCTGGCCGAGATCGGCGCCCTGCTGCTGCCGCAGCGGCACGCCGAAGTCGCGGGACCACTTGCGGCAGTCGGCATCGGGCGGGCCGTCTATCCACAGCTCCGTGGCCAGACCCGGCACCCGGGACAGACGCCCGAGGGTGTCCGCCACCAGCATGCGATGGGCCTCGAGCGCCAGCGCATCTCCCAGGTCCCGGGCGAGACGCCGCTTCACCGCGCCCAGCCTGGGCACCCGGGCAAAGACGCAGAGGATGGGGTCGGCGGCGACGGTCATGGTCGATAGTACTCGGCTGCCAGCCGCTCGGGATCGGCGCCAAACCAGTACCGCAGCCGGAACCACCACATCGTGAGCACGGTTCTCACCAGCCCGCGACGCTGCCAGCGGCGGGCCGACGCCCCCAGCCGCTCGCGGCGACAGCGTGGCCGCGCCAGGCGCTTCAGCCGCCGTGACAGCTCGATATCCTCCATCAACGGCTGTGCGGGCATGCCGCCGGCGCGATCCAGCACCTCGCGGTGGACGAAGATGCCCTGGTCGCCGGTGCAGATGCCCGTGAGGCAGGAGCGGCGGTTCATGAAGAAGGCGACCACGGCGAGCCCGGCGCCGGCCGCAAAATCGACGTCGAACCGGCCCCAGCCCGGCGGCGTGGCGGGCAGCCGCTCGAGGTAGCGCCAGATGGCCGGCGTCGGCGCCGCATCGGCATGCAGCAGCCACAGCCAGGGTCCGGCACCCGCCGCGGTGCCGGCGGCGATGCCGGCGGCGAGCTGCAGCCCCCGGCCGGCCGGCGAGTCGATGACGCGACAGCCGTGCCGCAATGCCACCGCCCGGCTGTCGTCGCGGCTGCCGCCGTCCACCACCACCACCTCGGCGAGCCGGGCCGACCTGGCCGGCTCGAGCTTCGGCAGCAGCGCCGCCAGCGCGGGCGCGTCGTTGCGCACCGGGATCACCACGCACAATGGCGCCGGGGCGTGCTCAGGAATGACCGTCATCCAGTCCGAACTGGGCCAGAATCTCGGCCCGGTGCTCGTCCAGCATGGGCGCCCGGCGATAGATGTCGGTGGGCGTGGTCGTGAACTTGATCGGCGGCCCCGCCAGGCGCACCGGGGCGTTGTCGCCCGGCAGCGCCACCTCGCGAATCATGCCCCGCGCCTGCAGGTGGGGATCGGCGAACAGATCGGCAGCCGTGTTCACCGGCCCGCAGGGCACCTGACCGCCCAGCGTGGATACCACCTGCTGCTTGGTGCGCGCCCGGGTCCACGCTTCGATGACGCCATTGACCAGATGTCGGTTGGCCACCCGGCGGCGGACGTCGCTGGTGCGCTCGTCGCTGATCAGATCGGCACGGGCCATGGCCTCGCACAGGGCCTGCCAGTGCTTGGCATTCACGGCGGCGATGGCGACGCCGCCGTCGGTCGTGGGGTAGATGTCGAACGGACAGAGGTTGGGATGGCCCGAGCCCCGCGGCCCCAGAGAGACGCGGTCGTAGCCGTAGTTGGCCACCACGGTCTCGCAGAGGAAAGCCACGGCGTCGTACATGGCGACGTCCACGAACTGGCCGCGGCCGCTGGCCCGGGCCTTGTGCACGGCCGAGACTACGCCCAGGGCCATGAGGGTACCCGGGTACAGGTCGCCGACGCTGGCGCCGGCTGGATAGCCGGCCCCATCGCCCGAGCCGGTGATGTGGGCCAGGCCGCCCATGCACTGGGCGACGATGTCGAACGCCGGCCAGTCGACGTAGGGGCTCTCACCGGTGCGCGGATCGCCGAAGCCGCGCACGGCCGCATAGACGATGCGCGGGTTGCGGGCGGCGATCACGTCGTAGCCGCAGCCGAGCCGGTCCATGACCCCGGCGCGCGTATTCTCGAGCACGGCGTCGGCGCGGTCGCATAGCTGCAGGAACAGCTCGCGGTCGGCGTCCGCCTTGAGGTCGAGACGGATGCTGCGCTTGTTGCGGTTGATGCTGGCGAAGTAGCCACCGTAGTCGCAGCCCGCCGCACGCCCGGAGGCCGGGGTCGCGAAGTCGACCGGATGCGGCGGCGTGCCCCGCGTGATGTCGCCGTCGGGGGGCTCGACCTTGATCACGTCGGCACCCAGGTCGGCCAGAATCGCAGCGCCGAACGGGCCGGCCAGGGCCATGGTGCAATCGATGACGACGATGTCCTGCAGCGGACCGGTGCGGTTGTCTGCGGCCACGGAGCGCTCCTGCTTGGCGGGGCGCTATCGCCCCGATCAGGGTCGGTCCGCCGGCACCGCGTCGCACACTCGGATCGGCCGGTGGTTCCCGACCGACGGATCGTAGACGCCGACGTCCCGGCAGTTGGCCGCCCCCTGTACCGGGGCAGCGTACTGCTGGCGGCGGTCGAGTTCCACACCGGCCGGGCAGGAACCGGGCGCGCGACCGGCGCAGCGGTCGACGCCGGCAGCGGCTTCGGCGACGCTGGTGCACAGGGTGCGCGGCGCGCCGTCGACGCAGAAGCAATCGCAGGCCGGGCGAGCGACGGCGGGCGCCAGCAGCAGCGCCGACAGCAGCAGTGCATTCACAGCCATGAACGATCTCCACAGCGATGGGAGACGCCATGGTCGCGCCGGCGATGGCGCGCGGCTGTCGGGCGCCGGCTGCAAGATCCGTGCGAGATCATCGCGCCCGGCGGCGCGAGGGGGGATGGTAGCCCCGGCAGGAATCGAACCTGCATTTGCCGCTTAGGAGGCGGCCGTTCTATCCATTGAACTACGAGGCCATGGTGAGGCCGGCTAGTGTAACTCAGCCGTCCTCGGGTTCATCGCCGGTACGGCGCAGCTTGTGCAGCTCATGGCCTGCTGGCGCGCGATCGACGAAGGCGTCGGCACCCGCGGCGTCATAGCGGCCGGCATCGGCGCCATCGGCTTCCACCTCCAGTGCAGCGCCGGGCAAGCGCGTCGGGGCGATGCCCTGCGCCAGCGGCGCCGCACTCAGCCAGGCGTCGCGGAAGCCGGACCGGCGCGCATCGCCGAGCAGCTGCTCGGCCAGGCCGCGGCGCATGTAGGGTCCGCTCGCCACCCGGTAGCTGCGGCCATCGGACCCGTCCTCGGGAATGATCACCACCTGGTCCGGCAGCGCTGCCCGTGCGCGGTGGCGCAAAGCCTGCGCCTGCTCCGGATCGGGCGTGCGGCCGAGGTTCACCCAATGCGACATCGGGTCCACGGATTCACCAAACACCCCGGACGAAAAAATAATAAGAACAACGAGATATGGCGCCTTCTTTAGAATCATGATCACTCCCCTGCCAGCAGGATCAGCACGCCGGCGGCCACCGCGGAACCGATCACGCCGGCCACGTTCGGGCCCATGGCATGCATCAGCAGGTAGTTGTGCGGGTTCGCTTCCTGGCCCACCCGGTTGGCCACCCGCGCCGCCATGGGCACCGCCGAGACGCCGGCGGCGCCGATCAGGGGGTTGATGGGCTCCCGCGTCAGCAGGTTCATGAGCTTGGCCATCAGCACGCCGGTGGCGGTGCCCACCGCGAACGCCGCCATACCGAGCACCAGAATGCCCAGGGTGCTGGGCACCAGGAACGCGTCCGCCGCCAGCTTCGAGCCCACCGCCAGACCCAGGAAGATGGTGACGATGTTGATCAGCGCGTTGCGGGTCGTATCCGACAGGCGCTCGACGACGCCGCACTCGCGCATGAGGTTGCCGAAGCAGAACATGCCCAGCAGGGGCGCCGCCGCCGGCAGCATCAGGCCCACCAGCAGCACCAGCAGCAGCGGAAAGACGATGCGCTCGACCCGCGACACCGTTCGCAGCTGCCGCATCTCGATGGCGCGCTCCCGGGCCGTGGTGAGGGCGCGCATGATGGGCGGCTGGATGAGCGGCACCAGGGCCATGTAGGAATAGGCCGCCACGGCGATGGCGCCGAGCAGCTCCGGAGCCAGCTTGCCCGCCACGTAGATGGCGGTAGGCCCGTCGGCGCCGCCGATGATGCCGATGGCGGCCGCCTGCTGCAGGGAGAAATCGAACCAGCCGAGAGCGCTCAACCCGAGCGCGCCGAGCAGGGTCGCGAAGATGCCGAACTGGGCGGCGGCGCCGAGGAACAGGGTCTTCGGGTTGGCCAGCATGGGCCCGAAATCGGTCATGGCGCCCACGCCCATGAAGATGATGAGCGGAAACGCCCCGGTCTCGATGCCGACCACGTAGGTCAGGTGCAGCAGGCCATTGCCGGTGGCGATCTCGGCGCCGGGCAGGTTGCTGAGTATGCCGCCGAAGCCGATGGTGACCAGCAGCAGCGGCTCGAAGCGGCGCGCCACCGCCAGGTACAGCAGGCCCAGGCAGACGGCGATCATGACCGCCTGACCCCAGCTCATCTGGTAGAGGCCGGACGCCAGCCACAGGTCGCTCAGGCGCTCCACCCGGATCAGCCCAGACGCATCAGCGAGTCGCCCACCGATACCTCATCGCCCTCGCGCACGTTGACCGCCGCGACGGTGCCGTCCCGGGGCGCGCTGACGTCGGTCTCCATCTTCATGGCCTCGAGCACCAGCACCGGCTGGCCGGCGCGCACCGACTCGCCCGGCGCCACCAGCACCTTGAACACCGTGCCGGCCAGGGGCGCCGCCAGCGCTTCGCCATCCGCCTGCGCCGCTGCCGGCGCCTGAGCAGCCGCCGGCGACACGTCCTGCAGCGCGCCGGAAGCAGCCACCTCGACCGTGTACAGCTTGCCGTTGACGCGCACGTCATAGCACGCGCCCTGGGCGGCCGCCGCCGCTGGCGCCGAGGCCCGTGTTGGCGCGCCGGCCTCCGCATCCGGCGGCGGCTCGAAGGCCGAGGGGTCGCCGCGGTGCTCGATGAAGCGCAACCCCACCTGGGGAAACAGCGCGTAGGTGAGCACGTCGTCGATGACGGCGTCCGCCAGCGGCAGCGCGCGCTCCCGGGCGATGGCCTGCAGATCTGCGGTCAGCGTATCGATCTCGGGATCCAGAAGATCGGCGGGCCGGCAGGTCACCGGCTCGTCGCCGTCGAGCACACGCTGCTGCAGCTCGGCGTTCAACGGTGCCGGCGTGGCACCGTACTCGCCGCGCAGCACCCCCTCGGTCTCCCGGGTGATGGTCTGGTAGCGCTCGCCGGCCAGCACGTTCAGCAGCGCCTGGCTGCCGACGATCTGAGAGGTGGGGGTGACCAGCGGGATGAAGCCCAGATCTTCCCGCACCCGCGGAATCTCCGCCAGCACCTCGTCCAGGCGGTCGCTGGCATCCTGCTCGCGAAGCTGACTCTCCAGGTTGGTGAGCATGCCGCCGGGTACCTGAGCGACCAGAATGCGGGAGTCCACCCCCTTCAGCGAGCCCTCGAAGCGCGCGTACTTTCGACGCACCTGCCGGAAGTAGGCGGCGATCTCCTCCAGCAGGGTGATGTCGAGGCCGGTGCCCCGCGGCGTGCCGTCGAGGATGGCCACCAGCGATTCGGTGGCCGAGTGACCGTAGGTCATGCTCATGGACGAGATCGCGGTGTCGACGTTGTCGATGCCGGCCTCGATGGCCTTCAGATACGTGGCCGTGGACAGTCCGGTGGTGGCGTGGCACTGCATGTGCACGGGAATGTCGAGCGTCTGCTTCAGCCGGCTCACCAGCTCGTAGGCCGTGTACGGCCGCAGCAGCCCCGCCATGTCCTTGATGCACACCGAGTGGGCGCCGAGGTCCTCGATGCGGCGCGCCAGATCGACCCAGAGATCGATGGTGTGCACCGGGCTCACCGTGTAGGAGATGGTGCCCTGGGCGTGCTTGCCGACGTCGAGCGTGGCGCGGATGGCGGTCTCGAGGTTGCGGACGTCGTTCATGGCGTCGAAGATGCGGAACACGTCGACGCCGTTGGCGGCCGAGCGCTCCACGAACTTGCACACCACGTCGTCAGCGTAGTGCCGGTAGCCGAGCAGGTTCTGGCCCCGCAGCAGCATCTGCTGCGGCGTGTTCGGCATGGCCGCCTTGAGCAGGCGGATGCGCTCCCAGGGGTCCTCGCCCAGATAGCGGATGCAGGCGTCGAAGGTGGCGCCGCCCCAGGACTCCACCGACCAGAAGCCCACCTGGTCGAGGCGCTCGGCCATGGGCAGCATGTCGTCGATGCGCATGCGGGTGGCGAGCAGGCTCTGGTGAGCGTCCCGCAGCACCAGCTCGGTGATGCCCAGGCGAGCGCCTTCAGGGGTGGCCGGCGTCATGGTCCCCGACCGCGGTGGTGGGCCACGGCGGCCGCGATGGCGGCGACCTCGTCTTCGGTCGGCCCGTGCGCATCGGCGCCAGGTGGCGGAACAACGGCGTCTGGGGCGAACCGGAGCACCAGGCGCGACATCAGCAGCGTCGACAGCACCAGCAGGGTCAGGAAGGCGAACACGGTGCCCATGCCCGCGAGCATGAGCTCCACCCCCTGTAGGATCGGATTCACGACGCGCCTCGCCCCCATAAGGCCCTGAGGCGAGTGTGGCAGCATACGCAGTGCAGGATCAATGGCGCGCCCGGAGAGATTCGAACTCCCGACCTTCTGGTTCGTAGCCAGACGCTCTATCCAACTGAGCTACGGGCGCGGAAAGGCGCGCTATTATCTGGAAGGGTCCCAGGGGCGTCAAGGAAACCGACGCGGCATTCGCCGCAGATCCGGCGCGGCATTCGCCGCAGATCCGACGCGGCATTCGCCGCAGATGCGGCGCGCCTTGGCGCCGGTAGCCCGGTCTGCAATCATTCGCCCCATGAAAGACGCCCCCAGACCACCCGACGACGCGCCCGCGCCCGAGGCGGAGCGGAAGTTCCATCTCTGGCGCCTGCTCGGCGTCATCGCCCTGGTGATCGTCGCCCTGGGCGTGATCAGCTTCCTGGTCGACTGGTTCGTGATCGGCCCGCTGCGAGGCCGGGTCTACTGAGCCGGCCGGTAAGGCCACCGTCACCAGCTGTTGCGCAGCTCCCGCAGCTTCAGAAACACCTCGCGCGGTGACGGCTCTGCCGGCAGCTCGGGGAACGCCTCCCTGAGCCTGGCGATCACCGACGGGCTGGTGAGGCGAAAGAACGTGTTGATCCGCTTCTCCTGGGCCAGGGTGGTGACCATGGCATGCGCCGGATCATGGCCGCCCTGCAGCTCGTCGAGCAGCCGCCGGGCATCCTCGTTGTCGGGCTCGCGATCGAGCGTGAACGCCAGGTTGTTGGTGATGTAGTCATGGCCCGGAAACACCCGGGTGTCTTCAGGCAACGCCGCGAGCTGCTTTGCGAAGGTCTCGTACAGCTCGCTCGGATGGCCGCCGTTGTGGCAGTTTCCGGCGCCCGCGTTGAACAGCGTGTCACCGGAAATCAGTGCCGGTTGATCCGTTTGTGAAAGCACGCAGATGTGGCACATGGTATGGCCGGGGGTGTCGAGACACAGCAGCTCGACGCTGCGGCCCACCCGAATCACGTCGCCTGCGGCGAGCCCGCGATCGACGCCCTTGATGCGGGAACCGGCCGAGTGATGGGCCAGCAGCTTGGCGCCGGTCGCCTCGATCACGGGCCCATTGCCGCCGGTATGATCACCGTGCTCGTGGGTGTTGAGCACCTGGGTGATCTCCCAGCCCTTCTCCCTGGCCCGCGCCAGGCAGCGCCGATGGTCCAGCGGATCCACCGCCAGCGCTTCGCCGGATTCGGGACACGCCACCAGATAGTTGAAGTTGCGGTAGGCGTTATCCGTCCAGATCTGTTCGATGATCATCGATCCTCCAGTGCGTCGACACGTTGCATCGTGTGCCTGCCTCCCTAGAATGCGCCACTTCGAGAAATCATCAGCGAAGGAGAAGACGATGACCACTCGCGCGCGCACGGGATGGCTGGCCGCCATTATGACGATCTGGGCCAGCGGGTTACAGGCCGACGTGGTCATGCTCGATGACGGCACCCGTCTGGTCGGCACCGTCGACCAGCTCACCGCCACCGAGGCGCAGATGTCGAACACGTTCGCTGGCGACCTCACCGTGCCGCGCGGCCGCATCGTCGGCATCGAGACCGAAGCGCCGGTGACCGTGCAGCTTGACGACGGCGCCTACCTCACGGCCCGGCTCACCGCGAGCGAGCAACGCACGCTGACCCTGCAGGTCGCCGAGACCGGAACGCGCGCCGTGGACCTCGGCGGCGTGCGCGGCGTCTATCGTGACGATCCGCAGACCGTCGAGAGGAATCGCCTGGCGGTGCGGGTCACCGGCGATGCCAACGTCGGTCTGAGCCTCACCAGCGGCAACACGGACACGGAGAACTTCCATGTCGACGGCCGCGTGATCACCCGGACCCCGAAGAACCGCTACACCCTCACCGGCGAGTTCACCTCCGAGGAGTCGGAAGGCGTGAAGGTGAAGGAGAACTGGAACAGCCTGGTGAAGTACGACCACTTCGTCTCAGAGCGCTGGTTCTGGTTCAACAGCGCCTCGTTCGAGAGCGACGACTTCAAGGATCTGGATCTGCGCTCGGCGATCGCGGCCGGTATCGGTTATCAGTTCTTCGAATCCGACGACCGCATCCTGTCCGTGGAGTTCGGCCCCAGCTACATCGACGAGAACTTCATCGAGGCCGAAGACGACCAGTTCTTCGGATCACGCTGGGCGGTCAACTACGAGCAGCGGCTGTGGAACGGCCTGTGGCTGTACCACACTCAGGAGGGGCTGCTCGGTCTCGAGAGCACCGATGACCTGACCATCCGCGCCCGCACCGGGCTGCGCATGAACGTCACCGAGCGCATCATCGCCCGTATTCAGACCGCCGTGGACTGGGACCGCTCCCCGCCCCCGGACTCGGACAGCACGGATCTGCAGCACACGCTGACGGTGGGCTATCGGTTCTGATGTGGGTGCCGACCCGGGTACAATGCCGCCGCCAGCAGGGAGGTCATCTTGGCCAGCGACTATATCTCTAGACTGTTCGGCGCCTCACCGGTGCGGCCCATTCAGGAGCATTTTGCCCAGGCCACGGCCTGTGCCATGGTCCTGGAGCCGTTCTTCGATGCCGCCATCGCTGGTGACTGGCAGCGGGCCGTCGAAGCCCGCGAGCGGATCATCGAGCTCGAGCACGCGGCGGACGACGCCAAGCGCAAGCTGAGGCTGGCGTTGCCCAACAGCCTGCTGATGCCCGTGAACCGGTCCGATCTGCTCGAGCTGCTTTCCATGCAAGACGCCATCGCCAACCAGGCGAAGGACATCTCCGGCCTGGTCACCGGGCGGCGGATGCGGATCCCCGACTCCCTAGGCAAGCCCTATCAGGAATTCCTTCGTTGCTGTCTGCGCGCAGTCGTCCAGGCCGAAAGATCCGTAGGTGAGCTGGACGAGCTGTTCGAAACCGGCTTCCGAGGCAAGGAGGTCGACGTGGTGATGGCCATGACCGAAGAGCTCGACCGCATCGAGAACGAGTCGGATGAGCTGCAGGTGGACCTTCGCAGTCGGCTGTTCCAGATCGAGCGGCAGCTACCACCGGTGGACGTCATGTTTCTCTATCAGATCATCGATTGGACCGGCGAGCTTGGCGACCTGGCTCACCGGGTCGGCAGTCGGCTGCACCTGCTGATCTCCAAGTAACCTCGATGGAACTGGCGCTGGTGTTCATCGTCCTGGCGGCCGTCTTCGGCCTGTTCATGGCCTGGGGTATCGGTGCCAACGACGTCGCCAACGCCATGGCGCCATCGGTGGGATCGAGAGCGATCACCATTTCCCAGGCGGTAATCATTGCCGCCGTATTCGAGTTCGCCGGTGCCGTGCTGGCCGGCG
Organism: Pseudomonadales bacterium; assembly: GCA_040219935.1. GTDB lineage: Bacteria > Pseudomonadota > Gammaproteobacteria > Pseudomonadales > Azotimanducaceae > UBA7803. Next base: position 160,953 of record JAVJUA010000074.1, read on the forward strand.
GCGAGGTCACGTCGACCATCCGCCGCGGCATCGTCGACGCCGCCCTGTTCGCCAACGACCCCGACCTGCTCATCATTGGTATGTTGGCGTCGCTGCTGTCGGCCGGCATCTGGCTGCTCGTGGCCTCCCGGTTTGGATGGCCGGTATCGACGACCCATTCGATCGTCGGTGCGGTGGTGGGCTTCGCCGCCATGGGCATGGGCGTCGAGGCCGTGAAGTGGTCGCAGGTCGGACAGATCGCCATGAGCTGGGTGGCCAGCCCGCTGCTGGCCGGCGGTCTGGCCTTCGCGCTCTTCTTCAGCATTCAGCGCCTGGTGCTGGGCCGCGACGACCCGCTGGCGGCCGCACGCCGCTGGTGCCCGTGGTACGTCTTTCTGGCCGGCTTCTTCATGACCCTGGTGACCCTGCTGAAGGGCATCGTCCACCTCGGCGTCAATCTCGGCACAAGCACGAGCTACGCCCTGGCCGCGCTCATCGGCCTCGTCGTGGCGCTGATCGGTCGCGTCTACATCGGCCGCATCCCTTACGACCCCGCCGCCAATCGCGACTTCCATTTCGCCACGGTAGAACGCGTGTTCACCGTGCCCATGGTGGTCACCGCCTGCGCCATGGCATTCGCCCATGGCTCCAACGACGTTGCCAACGCGGTGGGCCCGGTGGCCGCCGTGGTGAGCATCGCCAGCAGCGGCGAGGTGCACGCCACCGCGGTGGTGTCGCCGTGGATTCTGCTGCTCGGCGGCGCCGGCATCGTCCTCGGCCTCGCCACCTACGGACATCGCGTCATAGCCACCGTTGGCCAGGGCATAACCCAGCTTACTCCCAGCCGTGGCTACGCCGCCGGCACGGCGGCGGCCGGTACGATCGTGCTCGCCTCAGGTACCGGCCTGCCCATCTCGACAACTCACACTCTGGTTGGCGCCGTGCTCGGCATCGGGTTGGCCCGTGGCATCGCCGCCATCAACCTGCGGGTCGTGAGCACCATTTTCGTCTCCTGGCTGGTCACGGTGCCGGCCGGTGCACTGCTCGCCGCAGCCCTATTCTTCGTCGGCCGCGCCCTGATCCGGTAGCGACGTCGCCACCGGAGGATGGGCTAGCCTGATCAGCGCCTCAGAGCGGCCAGACCAGCAGCAGGGCCGGGATGCTGACCACTATCACCAGCACCTCCATGGGCAGACCCAGGCGCCAGTAGTCGCCGAAGCGAAATCCGCCCGGGCCGAGAATGAGCGTGTTGTTCTGGTGGCCGATGGGGGTCAGGAACGCGCAGGAGGCACCGATGGCCACGGCCATCAGGAACGAGTCGGCGCTGACCCCGAGCTGGGCCGAGGCGCTGATGGCGATCGGGCACATCACCGCTGCGGTGGCGGCGTTGTTCATGAAGTCGGACAGAGTCATGGTGACGATCAGGATCAGCGTCAACGCGATCACCGGGTGGCCCTGGGCCATGCCCTCCAGCAGCAGCTGGGCCACCACGTCGGCGGCGCCGGTCTCGGCCATGGCGTTCGCCACCGGGATCAGCGCGCCCAGCAGAACCACCACCGGCCAGTCGATGGCGTCGTAGATGCGCCGCGGCGGAATCACCCGCAACGCCATGTAGGCGAGCAGCCCGGCGGCAAAGGACACCGCTGCCGGCAACAGACCGAAGGCCGCACCGGCGATGGCCACGGCCATCACCGCGGTGGCCGTGGTGGCCTTGCGCTTGTCAGGAATGCGCACCGCGCGCTGGGCCAGGGGCACGCAGCTGAACTCGCTCGCGAATGCGGCCAGAGACTCGGTTTCGCCCTGCATCAGCAGCACGTCGCCGGGCTGCATCTGGGTGGAGCGCAGCCGCCGGATGGACTGCCGACCCTGCCGTGACACCGCCAGCAGGTTGATGCCGTAGCGGGTGCGAAGCTCGATGTCGGTGGCGCTGCGGCCGCTCAGGGTGGATCCGGGCATCACCACCAGCTCCTGCAGGCCCACCTCGCGATCCTTGACCTCCTTCGCTTCCTTCGCGTCCTTGGCTTCTCTGGCTTCCCTACCCTCCTCCACCGGGTCCGACGCCTGCCCCGGGGCCGGCTCCGCGTTCGCGCCCTCCGGGGGCGCCATCTCGTCCACCGAGTCCGAGGCGTCCGGCGAGCCGAATACGTCCCTGTCGTGGCCGGCCACGTCCGAATCCACCGCCACGGCCTCCTCGAGCTTCAGGCCCAGCTTCGACAACACGGCGGACAGGCCCTGCGGGTCGGCCTCGATGACCAGAATGTCGCCGCGCCGCAGCATCCGGCCGGAGCTCGGCGCGCGCACCCGGACATCGTTGCGGATCAGGCCCACCACCTGAGCGTCGGCCTCGTCCAGCAGCTCGTCCACCTCGCGCAGGGTCACCCCGACCACCTTGCTGACCTCGGTCACCCGCACCTCGGTGAGGTAAGAGCCGGTGTCGAAGCTGGCGGCACCCGCGGGCTTGCGGACCGGCACCAGCCGACGCCCGACCACCACCACGAACAGAATGCCCAGCACGGCGACCATGGCGCCCACCGGCGCGAAGTCGAACATGGCGAAGCTGCCGCTGCCGGTCTCCGCGCGGAAGCCCGAGACGATCAGGTTGGGCGGCGTGCCGATCAGCGTGGTCATGCCGCCAAGAATGGTGCAGAACGCCAGCGGCATCAGTACCTGACCGGGCGGCAGGTCGTAGCGGCTGGCCACGTTCAGCGCGACCGGCATCAGCAGCGCCATGGCCCCGACGTTGTTCATGAAGGCCGACAGAAAGGCGCCGAGCGCGGTCACCGCGGCGATGGTCAGCGTCGGGCCGGCGCTGGCGGGCACCACCCGCTGCGCCAGGGCATCCACCGCCCCCGTGGTCTGCAGCCCATGGCTCAGCACCAGCACGCAGGCAACGGTGATTACGGCGGGATGGCCGAAGCCGGCGAAGGCCAGGTCGGTCGGCACCAGGCCGGCCGCCACGCACGCCAGCAGTGACCCCAGGGCCACCATGTCGTGACGCCAGCGCCCCCACAGGAACATGGCTACCGTAGCGATGAGGATGGCGAAGATCAGCCATTGGTCCAGCGTCATGGCGGGATGGTAGCGGTTTTGTGCGAAGCCGCGCACGCTTGGCGCCACGCAGCGGCTGTGATAATCGAGCTACGCTTGTTAAGAGATAACGGCCATCGACATGACCTCCAAGCGCGCCCTCGTCGTCGACGACTCCCGAACCGCCCGGCAATCGCTGGCGACGCTGCTGCAGCAGTACGATCTGAGCGTCGACTTCGCCGTGAGCGGCGAGGCAGCCCTCGAGTTCCTCGAGCACGAGCTGGTGGACGTGATCTTCATGGATCACTCCATGCCCGGCATGGACGGCCTGGAGGCCGTGGCCGCCATCAAGCGCAATCCCCGCACCGCCACCATACCGGTGATGATGTACACGGCCCGCGAGGGCGAGGTGTACGTCAGCCAGGCTCGCGCGTTGGGCGCCCTGGGCGTGCTGCCCAAGGAGGTGCAGCCGGGCGTGCTCTACGACATGCTGAACCAGCTCGGCCTGGTCAACGACCGCCGGGACGCCGATGCCGCGCCGCCTCCGGATGCCCCCAGGCGGCGGTTCGCCGACCTGCTGGACGAGGTCGATCGCGAGTACGACAACCGCGCGCTGGGGGCGTCGGTGCAGGCCCTGATCACGCGCCTGCTCGAGGAGCAGCACCAGAAGCTGCGCGCCCACATCGCCGCCGGCCAGAGGCGCTTCGCCCGCGATGTGGCTCGGGAGCTGGCCGCCGAACAGCGGGCGCAGGCGCAGCCCGCCGAACCCGACCATGCCGGCCTGCCGGCCGACGCCGGCACCGGGGCGCAGCCACGGTGGCTGCGCGGCGCCGCGGTCGCGCTCACCGTGGCGGTGCTGGTGCTGGGCATGCTGACCTGGCAGTTGCTGCAGCAGCGCAATGCCGCCCTGCTCGAGATCGCGCGCATGACCACCGCCTCACGCAACGAGCTGGCCGTGCTGCTCGAGCAGCAGAGCGGGCTGTCCAGCGCGGTGCGCAGCGGCGAGACCCAGGCCCGGGCGCAACGCGCCGCCGCCCTGGAAGCGCTCACCTGGGCGCTGAATCAGGGCGGCCGGTTCGAGTTCGGCGAGCTGCCGTTCGCTGACGCCCAGGCGGCTCGGGCCGTGGCCCTGGTGGACCGGCTGGCGGCCATGGGATTCCAGGGCAACGTGGTGCTCACCGCCCATCTCGGCAGCTTCTGCCTGAGCCGCGACGACTTCGGCGAGCTGGCCCTGGCCGCCGACGACGTGCCCGTGGAGGCCTGCGACCAGATCGGCCATCCCCTGGCCGGGGCGTCGCTCGCCACCCTGCAGTCGGTGGCCTTCGCCGACATCGTCGACGCGGCCCTGGCCCAGCACCAGGACATCACCTTGGAGCTGGCCGCCGCGGACGCCTCCGATGGTGCCGGTGCGGGCGGCTCCGGCGACCTGGCCGGCGACTGGAACCGGGCGGCCGCCCGCGACAACCGGGTCACGGTCACGCTGCAGGCGTCCGGCGCCTGAGCCCGGCGCCGCGAGCGCCGACACCCGCACGCTGGATGCCGGTACCCACCGACGGTTATGCTCCGCCCCTCAGGAGCCCAGTCATGACCTGCCAGCACTTCACTTTGACCCCGCTCGATGCCACCTTCGGCGCCGTCGTCACCGGCCTGGCGCTGGCCCGCATCGGCGACGACGCGTTCGCGGCCCTGCACGCCGCCTGGCTCCAGTACGCGCTGCTGGTGTTCCCGGGCCAGCACCTCGACCGCGACCAGCAGGTCGCCTTCGCCCGCCGCTTCGGAGCGCTGGAGTTCGACATCGCGCCGCTCAGCAACGTGCGCCGTGACGGCACCCTGCGTCCCGATGACGGCAGCGACGATGTGGTGAAGGTCCTGAAGGGCAACATGGGCTGGCACGCCGACAGCACCTACATGCCGGTGCAGGCCAGAGGCGCCGTATTCACCGCCCACGTGGTGCCCGAGCAGGGCGGAGAAACCGGCTGGGCCGACATGCGCGCCGCCTACGACGCCCTGGATGCATCGCAACGGCAGCGCCTGGAGGGCCTGTGCGCCTACCACTCGCTGCGCGTCAGCCAGGCCAAGGTGGGCCATACGCCAGGCGCCGGCAGCGCCTACAGCGGCTACGGGTTTCACGACCAGGATCCGCCGCTGCGGCCGCTGGTGAAGGTGCATCCGGAGACGGGTCGTCCGTCGCTGCTGGTGGGCCGCCACGCCTACGGCATTCCCGGCCTCGAGGCACAGGAGTCCGCACGGTTGCTCGACGAGCTGGTAGCCTTCGCCTGCCAGCCACCCCGCGTCTACCATCACACCTGGCGTCCGGGCGATGCCGTGCTCTGGGACAACCGCTGCCTGCTGCATCGGGCGTGCCCGTGGGACATGGCGCAACCCAGAATCATGTACCACTCACGCATTGCGGGCGATCCCCGTACGGAATCAGGCATCACTGCATGAACCATGTTCGACCGCTTGTCGCCGCCGTGCTGCTGGGCGCACTTACCGCTGCACCTGCCGCCGCCCTGGAAGACTGGTACGGGTCCGTGACGCTCGGCACCGCCTACGCCGAGGACGACGGCATCGAGTCAGCCGGCCTGCGCACCGATTTCGACCAGGGGTTCCCGGCCGGCGCCATTGCCATTGGCGCCCGGATGAGCCGCAGCACGCGCGCCGAGGTCGAGGTCGCCTACCGGAACAACGACTTCGAGGTGCTGTTCTCGCCCGATGGCAGCCAGCAGATCAACCCCGACCCGGCCGACAGCGTCGAGGCGGTGAGCGTAATGGCCAACCTGCTCTACGACCTGCGCCGGGATTCCGCATTCCGGCCCTTCGTTGGCGCAGGCGTCGGCAAGGCGCGCCTGCGCTACGACAGCAAGCACGAGATCACCCGGGTGCCCGTCATCGACGACCGGGCCGACGCGTTCGCCTACCAGCTCATCGCCGGCTTCACCTTCGAGCTGTCGCGCCGCTTCGACCTGACCACCGACTACCGCTACTGGCGCACCGAGTCGTTCGAGCTCGAGGACGCCCAGGGCCGTTCCGGCGGCGGCCGACATACCGTGCACACCACGCTGCTGGGGCTGCGCTACCATCCGGTCCCGCGCAGCGCCCGGGTGCATGACGACGCCTTCCCGGCCCGTAAGGCCGGCTTCTACGTCGCCGCGGCGGCCGGCGGGGCGTTTGCCAAGGATGCCAACATCAGCGACAGCCAGACCAACTACGACGCCTTCGGCCCGGGACCGGCGGCGAGCGCGACCGTGGGCTACCGCGGCGCGGGACGGCTGCGCTACGAGATCGAGGCGTCGATGCTGCGCAACGACGTCGAGCTGCTCGACTTCAGCCCCGACTTCGAGGAGGCACGCACGGACGGGGACTTCACGGCCACGAGCCTGATGGCCAACGTGCTCTTCGACCTGGCTCGCGGCACCATCCGGCCCTACCTCGGGGTCGGCTTCGGCATCACCCGCGCCCAGTACGACGTTCGCACCGATGACGGCACCTTCGTCGACGACAAGGCGACGGCGCCGGCCGCTCAGTTCCTGGTCGGCATCGACAGCCGCGTCACGCCGCGCCTCACCGTCAGCATCGGCTATCGGTTGTGGGGCGCCCGCGGCATCGAAATCGAGCAGCCGGACGGCACCAAGCTGGAGAACAACCAGCTGGCACATGCCGCCCAGGTTGGCCTACGCTACGCGTTGCGCTGACCTGCCGGCGGGCGTGCGCGCCGGCGAGGAGGGAGAGATGAACGTCCCGGGACTCACGACCTGGCCGATCGTGATGGTGCCACTGCTGCTCGCCGGCTGCGCGGGAACCACACCGGCGCCTGCGCCCGACCCGGGCTATCTGGCCGACTGCATTCAGGTACGCGGCGACCGCATCCTGGCGGAGTGGGCGCGCCACGAGTCGATCATGGCGCATCGCATCGTCCACCCCGACTGGCGCACGCTGTCGCGCAAATGGGCCCGCATCGAGTGCCAGCGCGGCCATCCGGTAGCGGCCTTTCATCCCACCGATTCGGCGACGGCCCGCCGTCACTACTAGGGCCTGTTAACCTCCCTGGATGCGCGGCATGAGCACCACCTCGGCGCCGGGAGGTATGGGCTCGCTCCAGTTGTCGCGATAGATCTCGCCGTTGACGGCCACGGCGATGCCGGCATCCAGATGCGCCTGCGCCTTCGGGTAGCGCTCCACCAGCTTGCGCAGCAGCTCGCGGATGCTGGCGGCCTCGATGTCGATCGAGGCCGCGCCACCCACGGCCTGGCGCAGCAGGCCGGTGACGGCCACCTCCATGCCGCCCTCAGCCCGCCGAAGCCTTACCGAGCTCGGCCGCGTCGGCCTGCCGCTGGGTCTTGATGCCCTTGAGGATGCGCGGCGGCGACATGGGCACGTGGTTCATGCGCACGCCGACGGCGTTCGACACCGCGTTGCCGATGGCGGCCAGCGGCGGCACGATGGACGTCTCGCCCACGCCGCGAATGCCGTAAGGGTGCCCCGGGTTCGGAATCTCCAGGATCTGCGTGTCGATGAACGGCAGGTCCGAGCACACCGGAATGCGGTAGTCGAGGAAGCCCGGATTCTGCAGCCGGCCGTCCTTGCCGTAAATGTACTCCTCGTTCAAGGCCCAGCCGATGCCCTGAGCGGCGGCGCCCTGCATCTGGCCCTCCACGTAGTCGGGGTGGATGGCCTTGCCGGCATCCTGGATCACCGCATAGCGCAGGATCTTGGTGGCCCCGGTTTCGGGGTCCACCTCGACGTCGCAGATGTGGCTGGCAAAGGAGACGCCGGCGCCGTCGGCCACCGCCTCGTTGTGGCCGGCGATGGGGCCGCCGGTGTTGGGCGACTTGCGCGCGATCTCCGCCAGGGTCAGCGGCTTCAGGTTGTCGTGCTTGACCCCTACGGCGACGGCCTGGCCGTCACGCCACTCCACCTCTTCTTCGGGGATCTCCCACATCTTCGCCGCCCGGGCCTTGAGCACGTCGATGGCGTTGCGGCAGGCGAAGATGATGGCCATGCCCGACGAGAAGGTGCCGCGGCTGCCTTCGGTGGTGTCGTTGTGGCCGAGCGCGGCGGTGTCGGCGATGGTGCACTTGACGTTCTCGTACGGCACGCCGAGCTCCTCCGCCGCGATCAGCGACAGCGATGCCCGGGAGCCGCCCACATCCACCGTGCCCACCGACACGTTCACCGTGCCGTCGACGCCGATGTTCACCGTCGAGCAGGTCTGGCCGCCGAAGTTGAACCAGAACCCGCAGGCCATGCCGCGTCCCTGATTGGGGCCCAGCTTCACCTTGCGCTGCGGGTGATGCTTCACGGCTTCCAGGGTGGGACGGATGCCGATGGGTCCGTAGGTGGGACCGTAGGATGCCCGGGTGCCCTCCTTCGCCGCGTTCATCAGCCGGAAGTCCACCGGGTCCATGCCGATGGCCTCGGCGACGATGTCCATGGTGCTTTCCACCGCGAACGCCGCCATGGGTGCCGACGGCGCCCGGTAGGCGGCCACCTTGGGCCGGTTCACCAGCACGTCGTAGGCGACGGACTTGACGTTGGCCAGGTCGTAGCAGGCCCATGCCGTCATGCCGCCCAGCATGCCCCAGATACCGGGGAACGCGCCGTCCTGATAGCGCAGCACGGCCAGCGCGCCGGTGATGCGGCCGTCACGCTTGGCGCCGATCTTGATGTCGATGGAGGTGGAGCAGGTTGGCCCCGTGGCGCGGAACACCTCGTCCCGGGTCAGCACCAGCTTCACCGGCCGGTTGGCCTTGCGCGACAGCGCCAGCGCCACGGGCTCCATCCAGACGTGGGTCTTGCCGCCGAAGCCGCCGCCGATCTCCGACGAGGTGACCTTCAGCTTGGCGATGTCCATGCCCAGAAGCTGCGCGCACTGATTGCGGAACGTGTAGTGGCCCTGGGTGGTGACCCACAGCTCGCCCTGCCCGTCCGGACCGACGCTGGCCAGACAGGCGTGGGGCTCGATGTAGCCCTGGTGGGTCTGCTCGGTCTTGTAGCTGCGCTCGATCACCAGGTCGGCCTCGGCGAAGCCCGCCTCGACGTCGCCGTGGCCGAACTCGGAGACCTGGGCGACGTTGGTCTGCTTGTCGGCGTCGCCGCCGGGCGTACGCACCCAGGGCTGAACGACAGGTGCGTCGTCGCGCATGGCCTCGTCCACGTCGGTGACGTGGGGCAGCTTGCGGTAGTCGACCTTGATCAGCTTCAGCGCCTGCTTGGCGGTCTCGGCATCGATGGCGGCCACCGCCGCCACCGCATGGCCGTCGTACAGTGCCCGGCCACGGGCCATGCAGTTTTCGAGGATGTCGAGCATGTCGCGGCGGCCGTTCACCCGATCCGGCAGGTCGTCGCTGGTGATCACCGCCTTCACCCCCGGCAGCTTCTCCGCCCGGCTGGTGTCGATCTTGCGGATCTCGGCATGGGCGTGGGGCGAGCGCAGGATCATGCCCACCAGCTGCCCCGGCGCCGACATGTCGGCGCCGTAGCGGGCGCGGCCGGTCACCTTGTCGAGGCCGTCGGGGCGGGGCACCCGGGTGCCCACCACCTTGAAGTCCCGCGGCTTGTAGCTGCTATCGTGCGTCATCGTGCCTGTCTCCTGAATTCTTTACCGATCAACAACTTAAGCTGCTTTCTTAGAGCGGGTTTTCTTTTTCCTGGTGGCGTCTCGCGCCAGGTCTTTGGCGGCCGCCTGCACCGCCCGCACGATCTTGTCGTAGCCGGTGCAGCGGCACAGGTTGCCCGCCAGGGCGTAGCGGATCTCCTCCACGGTGGGGTTGGGGTTGCGATCGAGCAGCACCTTGGCCGCCACCAGAAAGCCGGGGGTGCAGATGCCGCACTGCAGAGCCGCGTGCTCGATGAACTTGCTCTGCAGCGGGTGCAGCCGCTCGCCGTCGGCCATGCCCTCCACCGTGGTGATGGCCCGCCCGTCGGCCTCGGCGCCGAGCACCAGGCAGGCGCAGACCAGGCGGCCGTCCAGGGTGACGCTGCAGGCACCGCAGTCGCCGGTGCCGCAGCCTTCCTTGGCGCCGATGAGGCCCACCCGGTTGCGCAGCGCGTCCAGCAGCACCTCGCCGGGATGGCAGACGAACTCTACCGCGTCGCCGTTGATCGTCGTCGAAACATGTACACCTGCCACGGTCATTTCCCTCCTGCGCGCTGATAGGCGATCCGGGCGGCGCGCTTCGCCAGCACGCCCGCCACGTCGGTTCTGAATTCCACGGTGCCGCGCTTGTCGTCGATGGGCACGCAGGCGGCCTCGCAGGCCCGGGCGAGCGCCGCCAGGGCCTCGTCGTCGAGCTTGGTGCCGACGATGGCCTTGGCGGCCGCCGCGACGAGCACCACCGTGGGCGCCACCGCGCCCAGCACCACCCTCGCCTTCTCCACCACGCCGCCGCGACCCAGGGTCAGGCAGACGCCGGCGGAGCAGACGGCGATGTCCATCTCGGTGCGGGGCGTGAAGCGCAGGTAGGCATCGCCGGTCTTGCCCTTGGGCAGCGGCAGCGTGATGGCCTCGATCACCTCCCCCGCCTTGAGCGTGGTCTTGCCCGGTCCCGCCGGAATCTTCTCCACGGCCACGGTGCGGCGGCCCTTGGGGCCTACCACCACCGCCTTGGCACCGGCCGCCACCAGCGCCGGCACCGAGTCGGCGGCCGGCGAGGCGTTGCAGAGGTTGCCGACCACGGTGCAGCGGCTCTGGATCTGATCGGAGCCGATCAGGTTGGCGGCCTCGACCACGCCCGGCCAGGCCTTGCGCAGCGCGGCGTGCTCGCCCATCTCGGCGCAGGACGCGGCGGCACCGATGCGGAAGCCGCTCGCCGACTTCTTGATCGCCTGCATGGCCGGAATGCGCTTGATGTCGACGATCAGCTCCGGCTCGACGAACCCGCCCTTCATGCGCACCAGCAGGTCGGACCCGCCGGCCAGCACGAGAGCCTTACCCTTGGCCCGGGACAGCAGCGTGACCGCGTCGCGGGTCGATGTCGGCGCTTCGTATCTCATGAGCTCGTTTCTCTCCCTGGTGATGTCGCGGGGGTGCGCGGCGGGCGCAAACGCTGCTGCCCCGACCGCAGACGGCGGTCACTCACGTGCCTTCCCCGGGCCACATCCTAGTGCAAGCGGCAGAGCGAGGCTATTCCCACCAGCGGTCGATCCGGGCGATGTCCTCGTCGGACCAGCCGAAGTGATGGGCGAGCTCGTGAACCAGCACATGGGCGACCAGCACGCCAAGCGGCACGGTTCCCCGATCGGCCCACTCATCGAGGATCGGGCGGCGGAACAGCCAGATGGTGTCCGGCTGCCAGGGCTGATCGAGCACCGACTTCTCGGTGAGCGGCGTGCCGTCGTAGAGGCCGGTGAGCTCGAAGGCATTCTCGATGTCCAGCTCTTCGAGCAGATGCTCGGGGGCGAACTCCTCCACCCGCAACGCCACCGCCGCGGCCGCCTCCCGGTAGCCGGCCGGCAGCGCGGCGATGGCTTCGCGGGCCAGCGCCTCGATCTGGGCAGCGTCGGGGGCGAGCAGGTCGTGGTGGTGCATGGCCCGGAGTCTGCCAGCCGCCGCCGGCACCCGCCAGCGGGCGAGTTGGAGTAGCATTCGCAAAAGCCCACGGAGGAAGCCCGCATGGCCACGGTCCCGAAGCAGCCTTTCCACCTGCGCGGCAACTACGCACCGGTCATGGACGAGCTGACCGAGTTCGACCTGCCGGTGACCGGCAGCATTCCGCCCGAGCTCGACGGCCTGTACGTGCGCAATGGCGCCAACCCGCGCTCGGGCGAGTCGCCACACTGGTTCTTCGGCGACGGCATGGTGCATGGGGTGCGCATCCAGGGCGGCCGCGCCCATTGGTACCGGAACCGCTGGGTGCGCACCACCAAGTTCGAGCGTCAGGCCGACGCCATGGACCCGTCGACCATGATGGACAGGACGGCCAGCGCCGCCAATACCCACATCATCGGCCATGCCGGTCGCCTGCTGGCCCTGGAGGAAGGTCACTTCCCCTACCTGCTCACGCCCGAGCTGGACACCATCGGCTGCGAAGACTACGGCGGCAAGCTCACCACCGCGTTCACCGCCCATCCCAAGCTCTGTCCCGAGACCGGCGAGCTGCACTTCTTCGGCTACGGCCCGGTGCAGCCGTGGCTGGTCTACCACGTGCTCGACCGCCAGGGCCGGCTGGTGCATTCCGCCGAGATCGACGTGCCCGGGCCCACCATGATGCACGACTTCATGATCACCCGGGACCACGCCATCTTCATGGACCTGCCGGTGGTGTTCGACCTCGAAGCCGCCATGCGCGGCGGCCAGCCCCTGAAGTGGGACGCCAGCTACGGCGCCCGCATCGGCATCCTGCCGCGGCTGGGCAGCAACGCCGACGTGCGCTGGTTCGACATCGACCCGTGCTACGTCTTCCATCCCCTGAACAGCTACGCCGACGGCAACCGTGTGGTATGCGACGTCGGCCGCCATGAGTACATGTGGCGCGACTCCATGAACGACTTCGCGCCGTCCTACCTGTACCGCTGGACCTTCGATCTGGACACCGGCCGCGTCTCCGAGGAGCAGCTCGACGACGACTCCCACGGCTTCCCGCGGGTCGACGACCGGGTCACCGGGCTGCGCCACCGCTATGGCTGGGCGGTGCAGCCGCGGCGTCGGCAGGACGACTTCTTCGACAGCCCCGGCGTCATCGTCCGCTACGATCTCGAGACCGGCGCCAAGGCCGTGCACGACTTCGGTGAGCACGGCCTGCCCGGCGAGTTCGTGTTCGCGGAGGCCGGCGCCAGCGCCGCCGAGGACGAGGGCTACGCGCTCGGCTTCGTTTATGACAAGGCTCGCAACGGCAGCGAGCTGGTGATCCTCGACGCCTCGAACCCGGCCGCCGCCCCGGTGGCCAGCATTGGCCTGCCGCAGCGGGTGCCCCATGGCTTCCACGGTAGCTGGGTGCGGGCCGCCGACCTGGGCTGAACGCCGGCCGCCGTCAATCCTCGTCGAGGGCGTCGAAGCGCTCGGCGAGGAAGTCGATGAGCGCCCGCACACCGGGCATCATGCCGCGCCGCGACGGAAAGACCACGTGCACGATCTCCCGGGGCGGCGCCCAGTCGTCGAGCACGCGCACCAGCCGGCCGTCCTCCAGTTCGTCGCGCATCATCATGGTGGGTAGCTGCACCACGCCGGCGCCGGCGGCAGCGGCCGCGCGCAGGGCGTTCATGCTGCCGGTGACCAGCCGCGGCTCGTGGGCCACCCGGGCTTCGGCGCCGTCGGGACCGATCAGGTGCCAGGCATGCGTCTGCTGGGGTTGGCCCAGCGCCAGGCTCGGCCAGCCGGCGAGATCGGCGGGAAGACGGGGCCGGCCGAGACGCGCGAGCAGCCCCGGGCTGGCCACCAGGCACTGACCCCGGTCGGTCAGGGTGCGCAGCACCAGGTCGGTATCCGCCAGCGGCGGCGGGCGCACGCGGATGGCGAGATCGAAGCGCTCCTCGATCACGTCCACCCGGCGGTTGGTGGCGTCGAGCTGAATTTCGACCTGCGGGTAGGTCACCAGGAACTCGGCCAGCATGGCTCCCACCCGGGCATCCAGCAGCGCCACAGGGCAGGACAGACGCACGGTGCCGCAGGGCTCCGAGCGGCTGCTGTCCACGGCCTCCTGGGCGGCATCGGCGTGTACCAGCATGGCCTTGCAATGGCCATAGAAGATCTGGCCGATCTCGGTCACCACCACGCGCCGGGTGGAGCGCTGCAGCAGCCGCACGCCCAGGCGCGCCTCCAGCCCGGCAACCCGCCGGCTCAAGGTCGACTTGGGCTCCCCCAGGGCACGACCTGCGGCGGCAAAGCCGCCGTGATCCACCACCTGAACGAAGTAATAGAGGTCATTCAGGTCCTGCATGGCGCCTTCGTTCCATTTCTGGAACAGGGAGTCTAGCCCGGGCGGGCTACCGGCGGAAGGCGGCCGGCATCACGATACGCGGCAAATCACATCGCCTGAGAGGTTCCCATGAAGCCCGTACTCGGCACCTACACCGCCCCGCCCCGCCACTGGGTCGGCGACGGCTTTCCGGTGCGCTCGTACTTCTCCTACGGCAGCCACGACCGCCACGTCAGCCCGTTTCTGCTGCTCGACCACGCCGGTCCGGCCCGCTTCGAGCCCGCCGAACACCGCCGCGGCGTCGGCACGCACCCGCATCGCGGCTTCGAGACGGTGACCATCGTCTATGCAGGCGAGATCGAGCACCAGGATTCCACCGGCGCCGGCGGCCGAATCGGTCCCGGCGACGTGCAGTGGATGACGGCCGGCAGCGGCATCCTCCACCAGGAGTACCACTCCGACGCGTTTACGCGCGCCGGCGGCGACCTGGAGATGGTGCAGCTCTGGGTCAACCTGCCGGCGGCGACCAAGATGACGCCGCCCGCCTACCAGACCCTCGAGGCGGCCGACATCCCCATGGTCGACCTGCCCGACCAGGCGGGCAGCCTGCGGGTGATCGCCGGCGAGTTCGCCGGCCGCGCCGGCCCGGCGCGCACCCACACGCCGCTGTTCGTCTGGGACGTGCGCCTGAATCAAGGCGGTGTCGGCCGCATGCCGCTGACGCCCGGCTGGACGGCCATGGCCGTGGTGCTGCGAGGCAGCGTCCGCGTCAACGGCGCCGATGCCGTCCGCCAGGGGCAGTTCGCGCTGCTCGACGCCGCGGCCGGCTCGGTCACGCTGGAGGCCGACACCGACGCCATGCTGCTGCTGCTCGGCGGCGAGCCCATCGACGAGCCGCTGGTGGGCCACGGCCCATTCGTCATGAACACCAAGGCCGAGATCGCCGCGGCCTTCGACGACTTCCGCCGCGGCCGGTTCGGCCGCATGGCGGGATGACCCCGCTGCCGAACCCGGCAGCCGCTACGCAAACCGAACGAGCAACAAGGAGACGAACATGAGTCAGAACTGCAGCTACCGCCGCCTGGACAAGGACGATGCCGCCCTGCTGCTGGTGGATCATCAGTCCGGCCTGATCTCGCTGGTGCAGGACTTCTCGCCCGGCGAGTTCAAGAACAACGTGCTGGCGCTGGCGGCATGCGGCGAGTACTTCAAGCTGCCGACCATCCTCACCACCAGCTTCGAGGACGGGCCGAACGGGCCGCTGGTGCCGGAACTCACCGAAACCTTTCCGGACGCGCCGTACATCGCCCGACCCGGCAACATCAACGCCTGGGACAACGAAGACTTCGTCAAGGCGGTAGAGGCCACCGGCCGCAGGCAGCTCATCATCGCCGGCGTGGTGACCGAGGTGTGCGTGGCCTTTCCGGCGCTGTCGGCCATCGAGGCCGGCTACGAGGTGTTCGTGGTCACCGATGCGTCGGGCACGTTCAACCCGGTGACGCGGGACGCGGCGTGGCTGCGCATGCAGAGCGCGGGCGCGCAGCTCATGACCTGGTTCGCGGTCGCCTGCGAGCTGCACCGCGACTGGCGCAACGACATCGAGGGGCTGGGGCAGCTGTTCTCCAACCACATCCCCAACTACCGCAACCTGATGACCAGCTACTTCGCGAAGGCGGGCTGAGCGTCCGAGATTCGCGGCGTGCCGATCAGCCCATCGGGTAACGGATTTCCTTGGAGACCGCGTCGATGGCGGCCAGCACGTCGGCGCTCAGGGTGAGGTCGGCCGCCGCGAAGATCTCGTCGAGCTGGTCGACGCGGGTGGCACCGACGATGGTGGATGCCACGAAGTCGTGCTGCTTGCTCCAGGCCGTGGCCAGCGTCACCGGCTTTAGCCCCGCCTCCGCCGCGATCTTCACGAACGCCTCGGTGGCCGCCAGCGACCGGTCGTTGACGAAGCGCTTGGCCATGGCGGCCTGCCGGCCGCCCATGGCCAGGTAGCGCGAGAACCGCGCGCCGTCCGGCCGTGCGCCGTCCTGGTACTTCCCCGACAGCACGCCGCCGGCCAGCGGCGAGTAGGGAATCAGGCTCACCTGCTCCTGGCGGCACGCCTGGGCCAGCTCGTCTTCGAAGCGCCGATTGTTCAGGCTGAAGTTGTTCTGAATGGTCTCGTAGCGCGCCGTGCCGCGTGCCTCCGCGATCATCAGGCTCTTGGTCAGCCCCCAGGTGGTCTCGTTGCTGCAGCCGATGATGCGCACCTTGCCGGCGCGCACCAGATCGTCCAACGCGTCCAGGATCTCCTCGTACGGCGTGCCGTGGTCGGGCCAGTGGGTCTGGTACAGGTCGATGTAGTCGGTCTGCAGACGCTCGAGGCTGCCCTCCACCGCGCGGACGATGTTGTGCCGGTCGAGGGCCGTCTTGCCCTGGCGCACCGCCGCCTTGATCCAGCCGTGGCTCGGGCCGGACACCTTGGTGGCGATGATGAGCGCGTCCCGGGGCTTGGTCTTCATCCAGCGGCCGACGATCTCTTCGGTGCGGCCGGCATACTCCGGATCCGGCGGCACCGGATAGTTCTCGGCGGTGTCGTAGAAATCGATGCCGGCGTCGAACGACCGGTCGAGAATCTCGAACGCCGTCTTCTCGTCCGCGCCGGTACCGAAGGTCATGGTGCCCATGCAGATGTCGGAGACGACGATGCCGCTGCGGCCGAGTCGGTTGTGCTTCATCACGATGCCTGTGTGCTGGATCGGGCGGGATGGTAGCAGATCGCCCGCCGGGCGCCGGTGCTACCCGGCGGCGGCCGCGCGGCTCAGGCGCGCTCCACCACCGCAGCGATGCCCTGACCGCCGCCGATGCACATGGTCTCGAGGCCGTAGCGGCCGCCGCGCCGCTTCAGCTCGTTGAGCAGGGTCGCCAGAATGCGGCCGCCGGTGGCGCCGATGGGATGCCCCAGCGAGATGCCGGAGCCGTTGACGTTCAGCCGCTCGCGGTCGTCCCAGCCCCAGCCCTTCAGCACCGCCAGCACCTGGCAGGCAAACGCCTCGTTCAGCTCCACCAGGTCCATGTCGTCGAAGGAAAGACCCGTGCGCTCGAACAGCTTGGCCACCGCCGGCACCGGGCCGATGCCCATAGTGGCGGGATGGCAGCCTGCCGCGGCCCAGGCCACGAACCAGCCGTCGGGCTCGAGGCCCAGCTCGGTCAGCTTGTCCTCGGCCACCACCAGGCAGGCGGCGGCGGCATCGTTCTGCTGGCTGGCGTTGCCGGCGGTGACGATGCCGCCGGGGGTGATGGGCTTGAGTCGGGTCAGGGATTCCATGGAGGCGTCGTCGCGCACGCCCTCGTCGCGATCGAGCACCACGGGGTCGCCCCGCCGTTGCGGCACCGCCACCGGCACGATCTCGGCGTCGAACTTGCCCTCCGACCAGGCGCGTGCCGCCCGCCGCTGGCTCTCGAGCGCGTAGGCGTCGGCTTCGTCGCGGCTGATCTGGTACTCGCGGGCCAGATTCTCCGCGGTCTCGATCATGCCGGAGATGGTGCCGAAGCGCTCTTCCGGCTGCGACCGGACCCGGCCCCGCTCCAGGCGATCGTGCAGCGTCACCGAGCCAGAGCGGGCGCCGCCGCGCATGGCGGTGGTGTAGTACTCGACGTTGCTCATGCTCTCGGCACCGCCGGCGATCACGCAGTCGGCCGCACCGGTCTGCACCATCATGGCAGCGGTGGCCACCGCCTGCAGGCCGCTGCCGCAGCGCCGGTCGAGCTGCAGCCCGGGCACCTCGATGGGCAGCCCGGCGGCCAGGGCAGCCCAGCGGCCGATGCAGGGCGCCTCGCCGCTGGGGTAACCCTGGGCGAAGACCACGTCGTCGATGCGTGCCGGGTCAATGCCCGTACGCGCCACCAGGGCCTTGACCACGCCGGCAGCGAGCTGTTCGGCCGGCAGCGGCGCCAGGGTGCCGAGGAAGCGGCCGACGGCCGTGCGCAGCGGGGTGACGATGGCGGCGCGGCGCACGGCTTCAGCCCTGCTCTGCCTGGCGCTTGCGCAGCCAGCCCCAACCCTCGGTGGCACGGCTCATATCCAGCAGGTCGTCCTTACGCTCGAGCAGGTCTTCGAAGGTGACCTCCGGCCCGAACTCGAGGTCGTCGTTATTGAACACGGCGGCGCAGGAGAACCGGCCCATGCCGGCCAGGATCACCTTGCCGGTCGGCGCGTCCTCCGAGCACATGAGCAGCACGGCAGGCGTCACCAGCTTCGGGTGCCGGGACGGGTCGGGATTGTCGGGGTTCACCTCGCGGCCGGGGATGGTGCCGATCAGCCGGGTCTCCGCCGCCGGCGCCAGGGTGTTGACCCGCACGTTCTTGGAGCGACCCTCTTTTTCCAGCACGTTCATGAGCCCCAGCATGCCCATCTTCGCGGCGCCGTAGTTGGCCTGCCCGAAGTTGCCGAACACGCCCGACGTGGAGCTGGTGAGGACGATGCGGCCGTAGTTCTGGTCGTACATGATGGGCCAGGCGGCGTGGGTGACGTAGGCGCTGCCGTTCAGGTGCACGTCCATGACGATATCCCAGTCCTCCAGCGACATCTTCTTGAAGCTCTTGTCGCGCAGGATGCCGGCGTTGTTGACCAGGATGTGCACCGTGCCGAAGGCCTTCACGGCGTCGTCGATGATGGACTTCGCACCTTCCTTGGAGGACACCGACGCCTTGTTGGCGATGGCGGTGCCGCCGGCCGCCTTGATCTCGGCCACCACCTGATCGGCCGCATCGCCGGCGCCGGTGCCGTCGCCCCGGCCGCCGAGGTCGTTCACCACCACCTTGGCGCCCCGACGGGCGAACTCCAGCGCATGCGCCTTGCCCAGGCCATTGCCGGCACCGGTGATGACCACGACCTTGTCTTTGAATTCGCTCACGGCTTGCTCCCCGTATGTGTCAAGAATGTATCGGCATGGACGTAAAGGCGGCATATTAACCCACCACGGGCCACGGTCGTAACGTCCCAGCACAGCGCACATGCCGACAAAGCCACCCGAATCGACCGCCTGGCACACCCACGATACCCGGCAGGTTCTGACGGCGCTGAACACCGGACCGAACGGCCTCGATTCGGCGGAAGCGGAGCGCCGCGTCCGCGACTACGGGCCCAACTCCCTCCCGGCCGCCAAGCCCCGGAGCGCCATCAGGCGGCTGCTGGCCCAGCTTCACAACCTGCTGATCTACGTGCTGCTGGCATCAGCCATGCTGGCCATTGCCATAGGGCATGTGACAGATGCGCTCGTGATCGGCGCGGTGGTCGTCATCAATGCGATCGTCGGCTTCATCCAGGAGGGCCGCGCCGAGCAGGCGCTGGACGCGATCAGAGCCCTGATCGATCCGCGCGTTGCGGTGTTGCGTGACGGTCAGCGCTGCTCCGTCGCGGCGCAAGGGCTGGTACCGGGCGACATCGTGCTGCTCGAGGCCGGAGATCGAGTTTCAGCCGACCTGCGATTGATCAGGGCCAGGAACCTGCGTGCCGACGAGGCGCCCCTCACCGGCGAGAGCGTGCCGGTGGACAAAGGTACGGCGGTGACAGCAGCCGACGCGGCCATAGGCGACAGGACCTGCATGGCATTCTCGGGAACGCTGATCACCGCGGGTCAGGGCATGGGCGTCGTGGTAGCGACCGGCGCCGCCACCGAACTCGGGCGAATCAGTGGCATGCTTCGCGATGTACCCACTCTGACCACCCCCCTGCTGCGCCAGGTGAGCCAGTTCGCCAGGCAGCTCACGATCGTCCTGCTGGCAGCCTCTTCGCTGATCTTCGTCTTTGCGGTGCTGGCGCGCGGCTACCCCATCGAAGCCGCGTTCATGGTCGTGGTCGGACTGCTCGTGGCCGCCATACCTGAAGGCCTGCCCGCGGTGATGACCATCACCCTGGCGGTGGGAGTCAGGCGCATGGCGGGCCGCCATGCGATCATTCGCCGGCTGCCCGCCGTCGAGACCCTGGGCGCGGTCTCGGTGATCTGCTCCGACAAGACCGGAACCCTGACCCGCAACGAGATGCAGGTGCGCAGCATCGTGACAGCGAGCGGACACATCGACGTCGACGGAGTCGGCTATCGACCCGAGGGTACGTTTCGGATCGATGGGGGCGCCTTCGACCCCGCCGCCGACCCGGTGATCGAGGAGCTCACCCTGGGCGCGCTGCTGTGCAACGATTCGCAGATCCGCCAGGCCGTCGACGCCGACGACTGGCTGGTCGAGGGGGACCCGATGGAGGGCGCGCTGCTGGCCCTGGCGGTAAAGGCGGGACACCACGTGGCCGCCGCTCGGGACCGGCTGGTGCGGCTCGACGAGCTGCCGTTCGACGCTGAGCAGCGATACATGGCGACCCTGCACACCCGCCCGGGACAGCCGCCGGTGGCCTACCTCAAGGGCGCTCCGGAGCGGATCCTGTCGCTGTGTGATCGCGTCGCGACGCCGGACGGCACCGCCGCACTGGACATGGATGACTGGAATCGAAAGGCGGAGCGCCTGGCGATGGGCGGACAACGTGTGATCGCGGTCGCCGCCCGCAGCGTGGCGCCGGGAACAGCCGAGCTGACGCGCGCCGACGTCGAAAGCGGCCTCACCCTGCTGGGCGTGCTGGGCCTCATCGATCCGCCCCGCCCCGAGGCCGTTGCCGCAATCGCCGAGTGCCGCGCGGCCGGAATCAGGGTCAAGATGATCACCGGCGACCACGTCGCTACGGCGCGGGCGATCGCCGAGCAGCTCGCCATCAGCCGGCACCCCGATGCGGTCACCGGGCAGCAGCTCGACCAACTCGACGATGCAGCGCTCACCGAACGCGCCCGCACCGCAGACGTGTTTGCAAGAACCAGCCCAGCTCACAAGCTGCGGCTGGTGACGGCCCTGCAGTCAGACGGGTCCGTGGTGGCCATGACCGGCGACGGCGTGAACGATGCGCCAGCGCTCAAGCGTGCCGACGTCGGCGTTGCCATGGGCAGGAGGGGTACGGAGGCCGCCAAGGACGCCAGCGAGATGGTGCTGGCCGACGACAACTTCGCCTCGATCGTCGCCGCCGTGCGTGAAGGCCGTACCGTCTACGACAACCTCACCAAGGTCATCGCCTGGACCCTCCCCACCAATGGTGGTGAGGCGCTCACGATCATACTCGCCGTGCTGCTGGGTCTGACCCTGCCCGTGACGCCGGTGCAGATCCTGTGGATCAACATGGTCACGGCAGTCGCTCTGGGACTGACGCTGGCGTTCGAACCGGCCGAACGCGGGACCATGGTGCGAGCACCGCGACCGCCCGCGCAGCCGTTGCTCACGGGGCGTCTGGTCTGGCGCGTCACCTACGTCTCGATGCTGATGGTGGCCGGCGCCTTCGGCATCTACGCGTGGGCGACGGCGCGCGGACTCGACACGGAAACGGCGCGCACGCTGGTGGTCAACACCATCGTGGTCATGGAGATCTTCTATCTGTTCAGCGTGCGCTTCGCGCACGGAACCGCCCTGACCTGGCAGGGCGTGCTCGGCACCCGAGCGGTGCTGGCGGGCGTCGCCACCGTCGTTGCCGCGCAGATCGCCTTCACCTACCTGCCGCTCATGCAGAACCTCTTTCAGTCGAGACCAATCGCACTTGGCGACGGCCTGGTCATCCTCGCAATCGGCATCACGCTGCTCGTCATCGTCGAACTCGAAAAGCGTCTGGCGGCAATGATGAGCGACTAGGGCCTGCTCACCGGGCGTCGCCCGCGAGGTTTCCAACCCGGAATCCGGGCAGCATGGCATCTGCTGCAGGGCTGTGCGGACGACCGTATCCCTTGGTGTGATACGCCTCGCTGGCCTCCTTTCCGCACCACGGCGTCATCACCACCGGCGGCGTCGGGTGCAGAGGCACGTAGTGGGTGAAGTCGTACACCACTCCATCAATGGCCATCCAGCAGTCGTCAGCGCTGGCGTGGCCGGCGAGCTCGTCCGGGGTCACCATGCGGTCAGCGGCAGCGGCGTCGGATGGCGCCTCGTTACCCGCCAGCACCGCAAAGGCCCATATGGACAGCACGGCGCCCCAGAACGCCGACACGCAGAAGAACATGAATCGCTTCATAGCAGATCGAACTCCTCACTCAGAAACCGGGATGTCGGCACGCCGGCGTCGCGCGCCAGCGCCCGGGACAGATCGATGAGCGGCTGCGGGCCGCAGACCAGAACACGCCGCTGGTCCAGATCGGGCACGCGGTGGGCAAGGAATGCGGCTGTCAGAGGCCCTTCCTCGGCAAAGAAGTGCGCATGTAGCACCAGCCCGTCGACGCGCCGGACGATGGCCTCGAGTTCGGCCAGGAAGTAAGCGCGGGACGGGTCGTTGGCGCAATAGATCAGGTGCGTGTCCACAGCGCCACCCGCCGCATCCAGCGCTCGGGCGGCGGAGACGAACGGCGTCATGCCGATGCCGCCGCCGATCCACAGCGCCGGGTCGCGGGACGCCGTGGGCAGGAATCGCCCATACGGGCCCTCGACGGCGGCGCGGCTGCCGGGCGTGACGTCCAGCAACGCGCGGCTGGCATCGCCGAGATCCTTGATGGCGATGCGCAGATGCGGTTCGCCGGGCGCGCTCGACAGGGTGTACGGGTGCTCCTCTCCCCGGCCGGCGTCCAGCAGGGAGTCGAACGGCGTCAGGTAGACGAACTGCCCGGGGTGATGCTCGAGCGGCGGCCCGGCGAGGGTCAGCTCGACCACGCGCGGAGCCAGAGGCGTGACCTCCGTGATGACGTAGGCGCGCCGGCCCAGCCACCGGGACAACGCGATCCGCCAGCCCATCGCGGCGGTCGCCAGCGCGCCCAGGCCCGCCCACCACCAGAAAGCGGCCGGCGTCGGCAACGCGGCCGTCAGCGGCCAGGCGTGCAGCAGGCCGAGCGCGGCCGCCAGACCGGAGAGCCGGTGCAGCCACTTCCAGCGCTGGTATTCGGGACGCCCGAAGAACGAAAAGGTGGGCGCCATGAAGGCCATCATCACCAGCAGGGCGGCCCAGCCCACCCAGACCGGCCAATAGCCCGGGGGCGGCGTCAGCGTCGCCAGAACGGCGGCCGGACCGTCGGCGGCTCGGGCCAGGGACGCCAGCAGGGGATGAAGCAGCAGCGCAACGAAGCTCGCCGCCCCCAGCCAGTGGTGAATGCGCCACAACCGCAACAGACCGCCGAACGGCATGTCCCACCCCGGCACCCGCACGCTGAGCACCAGCGCCAGCAGCAGCCAGCTCAGCCCGGCAACGCCGCTGACCTGCCCGGCGATTCGCCACGCCGCGTTGGAACCGCTGCCCGGCCATGCCGACCACAATGCCCAGGCCGGCGGCACGAGCACGACCAGTGCGACCACGGTGATGGCAGACGCGCTGAGCACACGGTCTTCCGAGATCGAACTCATGGCGGCTGACGACATTGAACATTCACGAGCGGATCATTGTCATGGCTGCCATGATGGCTCTCAAGGGGAATCGTTCTAGGGGGATCTGCGCATGGTAAAAAGACGCCACACGTGCAGGATGAGCAGCATGAGGTGGTTTCTCGTCCTGTTGTTCGGCATCGCATCGTCCCTTGCCCATGGTGAAGCCCATGGCGAAGCCCGAGGCGACCCGCTGCCATGCGCCGCCTGCCACGCCGACGCCGCGATGGCTCTGGCCCACACGCCGCACGGCGGCGACATGGCCTGCGTCTCCTGTCACCAGAATGCCGAAGCGCATGCCGCCTCGCCCCGCAACGTCGGCGATATGCTCACCTTTGGCCCCGGCACCGGACAACGGGCGGATGACGCCTGCATCGGCTGCCACCAGCGCGAAACCCATCCGGTCAGTGCCCACCGACGCGCCGGGCTTGGGTGTCACGACTGCCACCGCGTTCACGGCGAGGTCACGCCACCCGCCCCGCTACCGGGACATGAGCGCATGGATGCGGCATCGGCCTCCTGCCAGACCTGCCACCAGGACGTGTTCAGCCGGTTCGCCATGAACGAACGTCACCGCCTCACCCGCGGCGGCGTCGGCTGCACCGACTGCCACGACCCCCATGGCCCTTCCACGAGGCGCTTTCTCGGCGGCGGTACTGACACCTGCCTGACCTGCCATGCGGACCTGGCAGGTCCGTTCGTCTTCGAGCACGCCGCCGGGCGGGTGGAGGGTTGCCTCGCCTGCCACGACCCGCATGCCGGACCCAACCGGCACATGCTGACCCACCAGCGGGAAGGCGAGCTGTGTTACAGCTGCCACGCGGTCATGCCAGGCTTTCACTTCGGCTTCGCTGCCACCGGTCCGCCGCGCTTCGGGCTCGACACGGTGTGCACGAACTGCCACAGCACCATCCACGGCTCGAACCTCGACAAGGACTTCCTGCGGTGATGGGCCGCGGGGCGCTGCTGCTGACCAGCCTGCTGGCGCCCGCGTGGGCAGGCGCCATGCAATGGAGCGGGAGTGCCGACGTGACCGGACGCTCCGTGGACACCGACGGCGACCGCAGCAAGTACCGGCAGCACCTCAACCTCGACTCGGGCGTGCATCTGCAGGAGCTGGTGGTGCGCGGCCACCGGGATGATCGCGGTCGCGGGCTCGCCCCGGACCGCATCGACATCAGCGCATACGGGCTCGGGCGCGAGCCGTTCCAACGCATGGACGTACGGGTTCAGGCGTATGACCGCTACCGGTTCGACTATCAGCGTCGCACCTCCGAGTACCGCTATGATGACCTCCTGATCGACCCCGCGGATGCCAGCATCCCGGGCTCCACCGGCGGCGACTTTCATACCTTCGACGTCGACCGCGTGTTCGACCGGGCCCGACTGGAGTTGACGGCCAGCGATCGCGCCACGGTAACCCTCGGCTACGACCGGCACCGCCGCACCGGCGACGGCACCACCACCATCAGCGAGCAGCGCGAGGAGTTCGTGCTCGACCGGCCGGTGGACGAGACCCTGCAGGTGGCCGAGCTCGGCTTCCGCTACCGCTGGGACGCGGTCACCGTGACGCTCACCGAGCGTTACCGTGAGTACGACAACGACGCGGTCGTCGCGCTGCCGGGTTTCTCGGCGGGCTCCAACCCCGCCGCGCCGGGCAACCTCGACCGCTATCGATTGGAGCGGCCGTGGCGCTACGACGGCTGGGAGCACGGGCTCAGGGTGCAGGCACGCCCGAGGCTGAACGATGGCCGTCGCGCCGAGATCGACCTGGATGCAGTTCGCCTCGACCTGGACGGCCGTCACCGCGCCCTCGAATCGGCCGCAGGCACCACCTTCGCCGCCGCACCGTTCTCCCGCGATCGCGCCGGCAGCGGCCGGCTGGACCATGAAACCACGCTGCTGCGCCTGCGCGGCCGATACCCGGTCTCCGAGTCTCTGCGCCTGGTCGGCGGGCTGAGCCGGCGCGAGCTCGACCAGCACGGCAGCCTGCTCTGGGATGGCGACGAGAATCGGTCCGACTGGGCGCTGACTACCAGGACCTACGAGGCCGGCGTCGAGGTCAACCTGACGCCGGGCGTCACCGGGGCGCTCGGCTGGATCGGCGAGCGCCGCGACCAGCGGCTGCGTGGCGAGGGGGCGATCGGCGCCACGTTCGAGACCAGCACCCGCCACGACGGCTACTTCGCCGAGTTGGCCTGGCGGGCGTCGAAACGACTGACCCTGCGCCTCGACGCCCAGGACGCCAGCATCGACGACGCTTTCACCAGGGCTTCGGCCACTGAGCGCAGCCGCTGGCGCGCTCAGGCGCAGTACCGCATCGATGACGCCTGGTCGGTGGCGGCGAGCCATCGCCGCAGCCGGCACCACAATGCCAACTCGGACTGGACCTGGCGCGATCGCCAGACCACGGTGCGCATCGACCGCGCCGGACCACGCCTGAGTCTGACACTCGGCACCACGCGCATCGACCAGGACCGGGAGTTCCTGGCCCCGGTGAGCAACGGCCTGCGCACCGTGATCTTCGAGATCGACTACGACGGCGACGCTCGCCTGCACGACGCGGCCGCCACCTGGCGGCTCACGGAAGCGCTTTCAGTCGGCGCCAGCATCCACGGACTGCGTCATCGCGGGAGCTTCGCCGTGAGCCGCGACGACGTGCGCACCTACCTATCCTTCATGGCGCCATCCGGCTACGGCGCGTCGCTCTCCTACCGATACCTCGAATTCGAGGAAGGCGGCCTCGAAGCGTTCGATGCCCGCATCGTCGAGCTGTCCCTGCGCCGGAGCTGGTAGCGCCGCCGCGGCCGGGCGTTCCGAAGGGCCGGGAATTACGGCATAGTAGCGCGCCACTTCCTGCGCAGACGCGCCATGATGCACCGCCTGATCGTCGAGCTTCGGCGCCGCAAGGTGCTGCGGGTGGCGAGCGCCTACGTGGTGGTGAGCTGGGGCGTGCTGCAGGTGGCCGACTGGCTCTTCCCCGTGCTCGGCATGCCGGACTGGACCGTGACCTTCGTGGCCCTGGTGCTGCTGCTGGGCCTGCCCGTTTGCCTGGTGATCACCTGGGCATTCCACCTCACCCCCGATGGCATCCGGCCCACCCCGCCGCTGGAGGACGCCGCCGGCAGCGGCGCAGCGGGCGCCGAACCAGCCTACCTGCGCTGGCTGGAGCCGGCCCTGCTGGTCGGCGTGC
Source organism: Pseudomonadales bacterium (assembly GCA_040219935.1). Lineage (GTDB taxonomy): Bacteria > Pseudomonadota > Gammaproteobacteria > Pseudomonadales > Azotimanducaceae > UBA7803. The sequence continues at coordinate 187,419 of JAVJUA010000074.1, forward strand.
TGGCGCTGGTGGGCGTCTCCTCGGCGCAAATGCTGATGCGCACGGCCCAGGAACCGCCGGCCGACGCAGCAGACGCCAGGACCATCGTGCCGTCGGTGGCCGTGCTGCCCTTCACCAGCTTCAGCAGCGACGCCGAGGACAACTACTTTGCCGACGGGCTGACCGAGGAGCTGATCAACGGGCTGGTGCAGGTACCCGGCCTGCAGGTCCCCGGGCGCACCTCGTCGTTCTACTTCAAGAACCGCAACGAGGACCTGCGCGAGATCGCGCGCCAGCTCGGCGTCGCCCACGTGGTGGAGGGCAGCGTGCGCCGATCCGGGGAGCGGCTGCGGGTCACCGTGCAGCTCGTTTCCGCCAGCGATGGCTTCCACCTCTGGTCGCAGACCTACGACCGGCATCTCGACGACGCCTTTGCCATTCAGCAGGACATCTCCGTGCACGTGGCTGCCAGCCTGAAGCGTACGCTGCTCACCGACCACACCAGCCATGTGGAGCCGGGCCTGGAGAGCGCCTCCTATCCCAAGTACCTGGTCGCCACCGCGCTGCTGCGGCAGCGGGACCTGCACTCGGTGACCCAGGCACGCGCCCTGTTCGACGAGATCCTGGCGGCCGAACCGGACCACGTCGATGCGCTGGCCGGCTCGGCCCGGGCCACCATCCTGCTGGCCGGCGCCTTTCTGGCGGTGGACTACGAGCCTGCGGCCGCGGCCGCGGTGGCCGCCGCCGAGCGTGCACTCGCCCTCGCGCCGGACAGCGTGGCCGCCAACGTGGCCGCCGGCAGCGTCTACGGCAACCTGGCATTCCGCACCGACGAGCAGCACTACCTGCCGCTGGCGGAGCGGGCCCTGGCCCGCGCCGCGAACCTGGCGCCCAACGATCCCGAGGCGCTGGTCGCCTATGCCAGCCTGCTCACCCAGTTCGAGCGCTGGGAGCCGGCGCTGACGCTGCTGCAGCGCGCCGTGGCCCACGACCCGCTGGACCGCTCGGCCCGGTTCCTGCTGGCAGGCGCCCTGAGCGGCGTGGGCCGCCAGCGCGAAGCCGAAGCGGAGCTGGTTGCCCTGCTTGCCCGCTTTCCCGACTTTCCAGCCGCCCGCATGGAGCTCGGGGAGGTGCGCATCGCATCCGGCGATCTGGTCGGCGCGGTGGCCCCGCTGCAGGCAGCAAACGCCTCGCGCACCCTGCCGCGGGCCACGTTCGCCCTGGCCAACGTCTACATCAACCTGGGCGACACCGATCGGGCCCGCAGCGTTCTGCGGGAGCTGGACTACGCGCCGCTGTCGATGCCGCTGGCTGGACTCATTGCCCACAACCTGGATGGCGACGCCGCCGCCGCACTGCGCCTGGCACGCAGCGAGCTTGCGCGTACGGGCGATCGGATCTGGCGTCCCGTAGTCGCCCTGCTCGCTCTCGTGGTCGGCGATCTGGCCACCGCGCGGGAGCAGATCGCGCAGCTCGACCCGTCGGCGCTCGGCCCACAGCCGGACGTGACGCGGCTGGCCCCCATGACGGCGTTGCTGGCCGGCAACCTGATGTTTCGTGATGGGCAGGAGGCACAGGCGCGGGCGCTGATCGAGGGGCTGCTGGTGCGCCTGGCACCGTCACCGGACCGCCACGATGCCGCGGCGAGCAAGGTGCTCCGGTCCCACGCCCTGGCCCAGCTCGGCCGCCGCGACGAGGCTCTGGGCGAGCTGGCGGCCGCGCGCGCGCAGGGCTACCGGACCATCTGGGACTTCGACAACTTCCTGCCGATCCTGCGCTATCCGGCGTTTGCGGCGCTGCGCGACGATGCCGACATCCAGGCACTGGTGGGCGCAGTGCTCGCCGAGAACGCCGCCGCAGCGAGGGCGCTGCCGGCCCCCGGCACCGAGGTCAGCGTCCGCTGACCCCGGGCGCCGCAGGCGGGCGGTAGATGTCGTCATCGGTGGACAGCGCCTCGGCACGGTGCGTGGGCGGGAACAGGTTCTGCTCCGGCGCGCTGACGGCGGTGGCCTGAATGAACGGTGCCAGGGAGCGGATGCTGCCGAAGATGGTGGCGAACGCCACGTCGGCGGCATCCCGCCCGGTGCCGATGCGGACGAGTCCCATGGGGATCGCCAGTCCGGACGGGTCGAAGATGTACCAGCGGCCGCCGAGAAAGGCCTCCACGTAGGCATGGAAGTCCGGCGGTCCCAGCGCCGGATCGGCCCCGAAGTCGGTGCCCGTGGCGAACCTGGCCGGCACGTTGCTGGCGCGGCACAGGGCGATCATCAGGTGCGCGAAGTCACGGCACACGCCCATCCGGGCGACCAGGGTGTCGATGGCCGAGGTGTTGGAGGTCGAGGTGTTGGGCGTGAACACCACCTGCCGCCGCACCCAGTCGCGGATGGCCAGGACCCGCATGTAGCCGCGATTCAGATGGCCGAACTCGCTGGCGGCGAGGTTCAGCAGGCGGTCAGACTGGCAATAGCGACTGGGGTACAGATAGTCGATGACCTCGGGCGGCAGCGCTTCCACCGCAACTTCGGGAATACGGGACGGATCTTCGATGTAGTGGTCCAGGTCGACGGTGGCCCGATAGTCGAGCCGCAGTGATCCAGCCGGCGCACGCAGGCGCATGCAGCGGTTGCCCGTGAGGGGATGGGTGTGCATCGCGAACGGCAGCGGCGGGTCGAGCCACAGGCTTTCTGCACCGACCTGCTGGCGCGGCGTGTGCGCCGCATGCACGTTGAACAGGAAGTCGGCGCCCGGGGCGTCGACTTCGTAGCTGAGCGCGATGTTGAGCTCGATTCGGACCATGGCGGCATCCCGGCTGCCCGCGGCGAAAGTGGCGCGGGCAGCCACCATACCTATAATTCGGGGCTGTCCGCGACCCCGCGATCTGCCAGGCCACAACGGAGGACCATCGTGCCGATCGAGCACACCGTCGACACCGAACGCAACCTGATCGTCGCCCGCGCCTTCGACACCATCGACACCGCGGACGTACTCGGCGTGGTGAACGGTTGTGTGCGCCACCCGGACTTCCGCCCCGGGCTCGACGTGCTCTCCGATCACAGAGACCTGCAGCGCGCCATCAGTCCCCACGACGCCAAGCGCATGGCCTGGCACCTGGGCAACATGCGTGACCTGTTCGGCGGCTGCCGCTGGGCCGTGATCACCGACCGTCCCGATTCGATCCGCATGCTCGAGATTCTGGGTCTATACCTCAGCCAGGTGCCCATCCTGCTCAAGATCTTCAGCCGGGAGGAAGCCGCACGGGCGTGGCTCGAGTCCAGCGCGCGGCAGCGTCGAATCGACGCCAACTGATCGGTCCCGGCGCGCCGTTCCGGGAGCCGCCGGGGCGGCAGCCGTTGTCCACCCCGCCCCGGCCACGTAAGCTCAGCCACGGGGACCGAGCATGCATCGACGAGGGGGAGCCGACATGGCGAAGTGGAAGCACTGGCTCTGGCCGCTGGCCATCACCATGGCGCTGAACGCATGCTCCGAGCACAGCGAGTCGCCGGACCAGGCTGCGGCCGCGGCGGCAGACGCGCCGCCCGCCGGCGCCAGCCCCGTCCTGCGCAATCTCGAGCGCAATGCCTACTTCGGCGACCTGCACGTGCACACCGCCTACTCTTTCGACGCCTTCATCTTCGGCACCCGGGCGACGCCGGCCGACGCCTACCGGTTCGCCAAGGGCGAGGCGCTGACCCATCCGGCGGGCATGACCATGCAGCTCGCGGCACCCCTGGACTTCCAGGCCGTCACCGACCACGCCATCTACCTCGGCATGGTGGGTGCCATGTTCGACGCCGACTCGTCCGTGGGCCAGCACCCGGCCGCCATCGCCATCCGCGAGGCGAAGACGGCAGAAGCGCGCACGGCCGCCTTCCAGAACATCATTCGCTACCTGCGCGGCGAGGTGGAAGACGACCTGTGGGACCGGGCCATATCCAAGGATGCGTGGGACGAGGTCATCCGCGCTGCCGAGGCGCACAACGACCCCGGCCGCTTCACCACCTTCGTCGGCTACGAGTACACCAGCTCCGGCCTGGCGTTCGAGAACCTGCACCGCAACGTGATCTTCAAGAACAGCCAGGTTCCCGCGGCGCCGTTCGATGCCGGCATGTCGAGAAATCCGGAAGACCTCTGGGACTGGATGGACGCGGAGCGCGCGGCGGGCCGGGAGAGCCTGGCCATCCCCCACAACAGCAACGGCTCGAACGGCTGGATGTTCCGGGACGTGGCATACGAGGGCGGCCCCATGGACGCGGACTACGCCGACCAGCGGATGCGCAACGAACCCATCGTCGAGATCACCCAGGTCAAGGGCACCTCCGACACGCATCCGGCGCTGTCACCCAATGACGAGTGGGCCAACTTCGAGATCATGACCGTGCGCGTGGCCAGCACCCTGGCATCCCAGCCCGAGGGATCGTACGTGCGCGAGGCCTGGCAGAACGGGCTGATCATGGAGCAGACGCGCGGCTTCAATCCCTACCGCTTCGGCGTCATCGGCTCGAGCGACACCCACAACGCCGCCGGCTCGTTCAAGGAGTACGACTACTGGAGCAAGACGGGCATGCTGGATGCCACGCCGGAGCTGCGCGGCAGCGTGCCCCTGGACGAGCCCGGGCCGAACGGCGGAATCCACGCAGCGTCCCGCGCCAGCGAGTGGGGCGCCTCCGGCCTGGCCGGGGCCTGGGCAGAATCCAACACCCGCGAAGACATCTACGCCGCCTTCCGCCGCAAGGAAACCTTCGCCACCAGCGGTCCGCGGATGCGGGTGCGATTCTTCGCCGGCTACGGGCTCGGCGCCGACATCACCACCCGGGCCGACGGCATCGCCCACGCCTACGCCAGCGGCGTGCCCATGGGCTCCGACCTCGCCGTGCAGGACGGCGCCACGCCCGAGTTCTTCGTCTGGGCCACCCAGGCAGCGGATTCGGCGCCGCTGCAGCGCATCCAGGTCATCAAGGGCTGGGCCGACAACGGCGAGCGCCGGGAGGCCGTGTACGACGTGGCCTGCTCCGGCGGCGGGCGCCCGGACCCGGTGAGCCACCGCTGCCCCGACAACGGCGCCCGGGTGGACCTCGCCACCTGCGCGTACAGCCTCGACGTCGGCGCCGGCGAGCTCTCCGCCACCTGGCGCGACCCGGACTTCGACGCCAGCCAGACCGCGTTCTACTATGTGCGCGTGCTCGAGAACCCCACCTGCCGCTGGTCCACCTGGGACGCGGTGCGGGCCGGGGTGACGCCCCGGGAAGACATGCCGGCGACCATCCAGGAGCGGGCCTGGTCGTCGCCGATCTGGGTGCGCCGCTGATCCCGCGATTCAACGAGGGTCGTCGACGACCCTGGGAGGACTGACATGTACCGCCACCTCAAATCCATCACCTTCGTGCTCTGCATCGCTGCCGGGATGCCGGCATGGGCCGATGGCCATACCGCCTCGACCCTGGCCGACATCCTCACCGGCATGAACCACTTCCCGAGCGAGGCCGACAAGGCCGCCTTGAACGAGGTCGCGGCCGACGCGACCGTCAGCGACAACCTGCGCGCTATCGCCGATGCCATCGCCGGCATCGCCCACACCCCCACGGCCGAGGACCAGGCGCGCCTGAACGGCATTCTCGCCAGCGATGCGGCCAGCGCCCAGGAGAAGACCCTGGCCAAGGCGGTGCTGCGCTTCGAGCACAAGCTGACCGTGGAGGACGCAGCCGCCCTCGGGTCGCTGGCCGAGTAGCCGGCAGCCAGGGCGCCGCCGCCCTCGACGCCTGGCCCCCGGGTGGCTTACTGTACCGTCTGGACGGGTAAGCAAATCACGGGAGGCGGCCCATGGCCGGACCGAGCAGACGCCAGGCCATCCTCGAAGCGGCAGCCCGAGTCGTCGAAGACGTCGGCGCCGCGCACCTGACCATCGACGCGGTGGCCAGCGCCGCGGCCGTGTCGAAGGGCGGGGTGCTGTATCACTTTCCCTCCAAGCAGGCCCTGCTCGAAGGCATGCTGCAGCGGCTGCTGGTGCAGATGGCCGAGCGCACTGCCGCCTGCCGTGACGAGCACGACGGCGGCAACGCCGAGCTGATCGCCCGCATCGTCGCCGAGCACGAACAGCAGCCCGCAGAGCGGGCCATGGCCCGGGCCATACTGGCTGCAGCGGCGGAAGACCCGGGGCTGCTGACGCCGGCGAGGCAGGAGGTCCAGGCCGCGTTCGACCAGGCGGCCGCCGGCTCGGCACCGGCCGCCATGGGCTGGGTGCTGCTGCTGGCGGTCGAGGGCCTGCGTTTTCTGGAGATGCTCGACCTGCTGCCGCTGTCGGCCGCGGAGCGCCGGCGGTTGCACGCGCACCTGCTGCAGCTTGCCAGGACCCACGCCGCATGAGCCGCCTGCTGCTGATGCTCGCCGCCTGCCTGCTGGCCGGCTGCAATGGCGCCGAGCCGCCGGCCGCGGAGCAGGCCGTCCGCCCGGCGAAGCTGTTCCTCGTCACCGCCCGCCAGCAGTCGGTCAGCCACGACTTCGTCGGCCGGCTGGACGCCGCCCAGACCGTGGACGTCAGCTTCGAGGTGGACGGCGCCCTGGCCGAGCTGCCGGTGCGCGAGGGGCAGGCCGTGGCCCGCGGCGAGCTGGTGGCCGCCCTCGACCCCACCGACTTCCAGCTCGCGGTGCGGGAAGCCGAGGTGCAGCGTCAGCTCGCGCTGCAGGATCTGGAGCGCAAGACGTCGCTGCTGCAGGAGCGCAGCATCTCGCAGGCGGCCGTAGACGAAGCGCGAGCCGTGTTCGAGCTTGCCGAGGTACGCCGCGCCCAGGCCGAGGAGCGCCTCGCCAAGAGCCGGATCACGGCCCCCTTCGACGCCTTCGTGGCCCGGCGCTACGTGGACAACCGCACCAAGGTGCGGGTGGGTGAACGCATCGCGCGGCTGTCCGACCTCAACGAGCTGAAGGTCGTGGCCAGCCTGCCGGAGGAGCTGATCGCCACCGTGACCGCCGAGCGGGTCGCGTCGGTCACGGCCCGCTTCGACTTTCTGCCGGGTCGGCGCTTTCCTCTCGATTTCCGGGAGAACACCGGCGAGGCCAGCAGCGTGGCCCAGACCTTCGAGGTGACGTTCACCATGCCGCGCCCGCCCGGCGTCAACCTGCTGCCCGGCATGACCGCCCAGGTGCGCATCGAGCTCACCCCTCCACTCGGCGACACGGGCATCGTCCTGCCCACCACGGCGCTCATGAGCCAGCCGGACGGGGGCTTCTTCGTGTGGGTCTTCGACCCCGGGAGCGGCCGTGTGGGTCGGCGGCCGGTAGGCGTCGCGGCGCCGACCGCGCTCGGCGTGCGCATCGTCGACGGCCTGGCGGACGGCGATCTGGTGGTGGCAGCGGGCGCCAGCCAGCTTCAGGAAGGCATGCAGGTGCGCCCGCTCGGCGAGCCGGCGACCCGGCTGTGACCCACCTGCCGCCATGCTGAACATCGCCCGGCTGTCCATCGACTATCCGCTGTACCCGTGGATGATCATCCTCGCCTGCCTGGCCGGCGGCCTGTGGGGCATCGACGCCGTAGGCCGCCTCGAGGACCCGAAGTTCCCGCTGAAGCATGCCTACGTGGTGACGGTTTATCCCGGCGCCTCCGCCGAGGAGACGGAACAGGAGGTCACCGACGTCATCGAGTCCGCACTGCAGGAGCTGCCCTACCTCAAGCGCCTGATCTCCAAGTCCCTGGCGGGCCGCTCCGAGGTGCAGGTCGAGGTGAAGGAGCAGTACGGCGACGATGACGTGCCGCAGATCTGGGACGAGCTGCGGCGACGGGTCGCCGAGGCCACCCTGCGGCTGCCGCCGGGCGCCGGCGCCACGCTGGTGGAGGACGACTTCGGCGACGTCTACGGCATCCTCTATGCGGTCTCCGCCCCGGGCTACCGTGAAGACGAGCTGCACGACATGGCCCGGTTCCTGGAAACCCGGCTCAACAAGGTGCCCGGCGTCGCCAAGGTGGCCACCGCCGGCGTTCCGGAGGAGGCCTTGTACGTGGCCCTCGGCCAGGAGCGCCTGGTGCGTCTGGGCCTGCCCGCAGACGCCGTGTTCCGCACCATCGGCACCGAGAATCAGGTCGTTCCCGCCGGCTCGGTGCGCCACGGCGAGCGCCGCCTGCGGGTCGCTCCGGAGCCCGCTTTCGACAGCGTGCGTGCGGTGGGCGACATGCGCGTCGGCCGGCCGGGCTCCACGGAGTTCGTGCGCCTCGCCGACATCGCCACGATCTCCCGGGAGGCGGTGGAGCAGCCCCGACAGATCATCCGCCACAACGGTGGGCGCGTGTTCACCGTGGGCGTCTCGGTGCTGGAAGACGAGAACGTGGTCGACGTCGGCAAAGCCGTGGACGCGCGCATGCAAGAGCTGGTGCAGCAGCTTCCCATCGGCGTCGAATTCGAGCCCGTCTACGCCCAGCACACCGTGGTGCAGCAGTCGCTGGATCAGTTCCTGGTGAACCTGGCCCTGTCGGTGCTGACCGTGGTGCTGGCGCTGTGCGTGTTCATGGGCTGGCGAGCCGGCACCGTGGTCGGCAGCGTGCTGCTGCTGACCGTGCTCGGCACCTTGTGCATCATGGCCGCCGCCGGCATCGAGCTGCAGCGCATCTCCCTGGGGGCGCTGATGATCGCCATGGGCATGCTGGTGGACAACGCCATCGTCATCACCGAGGGCATGGTCACCGGCGTGCAGCGCGGCTACTCGGCCAAGGAGGCCGCGGCCCAGTCGGTGCACCGCACCCAGCTACCTCTGCTGGGCGCCACCATCATCGGCATCGCCGCCTTCGGCCCCATCGGCCTCGCCGATGACAACCCTGGCCACTTCCTGCGCTCGCTGTTCCAGGTGGTGGCCATCTCGCTGCTGCTGAGCTGGGTGCTGGCCGTGACCGTCGGCCCCCTGCTCGGCAACTACCTGCTGAAGACGCCGCCGCCGGACGACGTGCGACCGCTCTACAGCGGCTGGGGATACGCACCCTACCGCCGGCTGATCGGCTTCAGCGTGCGCCACGCCTGGCTCGCCACCCTGGTGCTGGTCGCCATCACCCTCGGCTGCCTGTACGGCTTCGGCATGGTCAAGCAGGGGTTCTTTCCGTCCACCAACTCGCCGCTGATCTTCGTCGACATGCATCTACCCCAGGGCATGGACGTGCGCGCCACCGCCACTGAGGTGGAGCGGCTCGAGCCGATGATCGAGGCCGACCCCGAGGTGCTGGCCGTCACCAGCTTCATCGGCAGCGGCGCCACCCGGTTCGCCGCCACCGTGCGTCCCGAGCAGCCCAACCCCGCCTATGCCCAGCTCGTGATCCGGGTCGCCGACATCGCCACCCTGGACACCACCATGCGCCGCCTCGGCGCGCTGCTGCGCGAGCAGAGCATCGACGCCGAGTTCACCGTGCGCCGCACCGAGTTCACGCCGAGCGGCACCTCGAAGATCGAGGCCCGCTTTTCCGGGCCGGACGCCCGCGTGCTGCGGGCGCTGGCCGATCAGGCACTGGACATCTACCTCGGCCACGACCTGATCGAGCGTAAAACCGACTGGCGGCAGCGCGAGATCGCCCTGGTGCCGCGCTTCGACGAAGCACGGGCGCGCCAGGCGGGCGTCAGCCGCAGCGACGTGGCCCAGGCGCTGGCCTTCGCCAGCACCGGGGTGACCATCGGCCTGTTCCGCGACGCCGACAAGCTGCTGCCCATCATCGCCCGGGCGCCGGAAGCCGAGCGCCTGGACACGCCCGGCATCCTCGGCAGGCAGGTGTGGAGCACCACCCAGCAGACGTACGTTCCCTTGTCGCAGGTGATCTCCGGGCTCGACGTCGCCGCCCGCGACAGCATGATCCATCGCCGCGAGCGGGTCCGCACCATCGCCGCCCAGGCCAACCCGCCTGCCGGTCAGAACGCCAACCGGGTGTTCCAGTCCGTTCGCGGCCCGGTGGAGGCGATCCCGCTGCCGCCGGGATACCGGCTCGAGTGGGGGGGCGAGTACGAAGCCAACCTCGAGGCCATGACCACGCTCACCAGCAAGATCCCCATGGCGCTCGGCATCATGCTGCTGGTGACGGTGCTGATGTTCGGCAAGGTCAAGCAGGCGCTGGTGATCTGGCTCACCGTGCCGATGATCGTCTGCGGCGTGGTGGTGAGCCTGCTGGCCACCAATCTGTCCTTCACCTTCCCGTCGTTTCTCGGCTTCCTGAGCCTGTCCGGCATGCTGATCAAGAACTGCATCGTGCTGGTGGACGAGATCGACAAACGCCTGGCCGAGGGCGCCTGGACGCTGACCACCGTGGTGGAAGCCAGCGTCAGCCGGCTGCGCCCGGTGATGCTGGCTGCGGGCACCACCATCGCCGGCATGTCGCCGCTGCTGCGCGACGCTTTCTTCCGTGAGATGGCCGTCTCCATCATGGGCGGGCTCGCCTTCGCCACGCTGCTGACGCTGGTCGCCGTGCCGGTGTTCTACCGCATCGCCATGGGCCGGCGCCTGCGCGACGACGCCTGACCGCCCAGCCAGGCGGCGGATCCGGCGGCGATGTGCGAGACTGCCCCCTCACCCAGTCAGGAGCATGACCATGGTGAAGCGACTCACCGACGACGAACGCAAGGCGGCACTGGCCGAGCTCAGCGAATGGTCACACGACCCGAAGCGTGACGCCCTCACCCGCACGTTCAAGCTTTCCGACTTCGTGGCGGCATTCGGGTTCATGACCAGGGTGGCGATGCTGGCGGAGAAGGCAGACCACCATCCCGAGTGGTTCAACGTCTACAACCGCGTGGAGATCCTGCTCACCACCCACGATGCCCAGGGCCTGTCGCAGCGCGACCTAGAACTCGCGCGGCGCATCGACGCGATAGCCACCTAGTCAACGTTTCGCCAGCAGCCGGCGCCGACGGGTTCAGGTGCCGTCGGAGGGACCGGGCGGGCGCACCACGATGGCGGCGAAGGTGGACTCCACCAGCCGCAGGAACACGAAGGCCGCCTGACTCAGCGTCGCCACCAGGCTGGAGATGTACAGGCTGTTCTGACGCTCGAGCTCCAATCCGAACAGAATGCCCAGCAGCGCCACCTGGGCGAAGACCTCCAGCACGGCGGCCACCGTCACCGCCAGCCGGTCCGGCGGAAAGCTGCCGCGCACGTTCTGATAGGAGGCGATGAACGAGCCGATGGCCAGATACCGCAACGGCAGGCTGATGCCTGCCGCAACGATCCACGACACGGTGACGGTGAGCCCGTAGCCGGCCAGGGCCACCGGCACCAGCGCCGTGACCACAACCACCACGCTGGTGGCGATCACCAGGCGCAGGCGCAGTAGATCGTGGGCGGCGGTGCCGGCGACGCGGCGGCGGGCGAACAGGGTCACCAGCGCGGCGAATCCGGCAAAGGTGGCCGCGATCTCGGCAATGGCGAGCAGGGCGTCGGACTGTTCCAGCATGGCCGCGCTACGACCGCGCCTGCGCGCGGACCCGGTGGTGGAGGTGGCTCATTGTAGCGGAACTTGGTGGCGGCACTTCGTCTGGAGCCCGTCACGCTAACGCCGGGATCAGGCGGAAGCGCGGCCGACGCCGACCTCGGCGCGCCAGTCGACGCCTCGGCCGAGCACCTGAGCAGTAACAATGCAGACCGCCATGGCGGCGCCCGCCACCAGCCACAAACCGCTGGGCCCCACGCTCTGGTAGAGCGCGCCGCTGCCGATGCTGGCGGCCCCGGCCACCAGCAGCCCGGTGGCCCCGAACAGCCCCTGCCCGGCGGCCAGCGCGTTCTCGCCGCTGGCGTAGCCGACGGCGAGCTGTATGGCCGGCATGGTGACGGCATCCACCAGAGCGTGCACGGCCGCCGGCAGGCAGATCCACCAGATGGAATCGATGAAGCCGTAGCAGAACATGGCCAGCATGGCGCCGGTCATGGTCACGGTGACCAGGTTCAGCACATTTCGGCGAGACGCCAGGCCACCCGCCCAGGGTGCCACCAGCAGCATGGGCAGCGTGAACAGGCTCATGGTCGCGCCGATGAACAACTGGCCGGCGCCCAGGTCGGCCATGAACAGCGCCCAGATCGCATCGAACACGCCAATGGCCAGGTAGAAGGCGATGCCCATGGCCAGGCAGGACTGCATGGCGCGCCGCCGCAGCAGGGTGAGCATGGCGCGGGGCAATGGCTGGCTCGTTCCGGGGACCTGCACGCGGAACACGAACGGCGCCAGCACCACGGTCGCGACCGCGACGCAGGCGAACGGCGCCCGCAGCCCGCCCTGGGCGAACAGCAGCGACGCGACCACCGGGCCGATCAGAAACCCCACCACCTCCCAGGCCGCCAGGCGGCCGAGGGTCTCCCCGGCCCGGGCCGGCTCGCCCACGAACGCCAGCCGGCGGATGGCCGGCCGCACGCAGCCGGCGCCGAAGCCCAGCATGATGCGCGCCGCCAGCCACTCCCAGAGCGCCTCGGCGAAGCACATCCACACCAGCCCCAGCAGCGTCAGCACCAGCCCGAGCCGCATCAGCCGGTTGCCGTGCCCGGCGTCAGCGAATCGCGACAGCCCGAGCTGGGCGAAGAAGCCGGCGAGGAACGCAGAGCCGGCGATGGCGCCGATGGCTGTCTCCGAGAATCCGAACTCCGCGCGGAGCTGGGCCAGCAGGGTGAAGATGGCGGCATAGGCCACCATCAGCACAGTGCTCAAGGCGTAGAGCGGCGCCATGGCAGGCAGGGGCCGCGCCGGTTCGCCGCGGCGCCCGGTCTCATCCAGTTGGTGTCGATTCGACGGCTGCACCCGCCGAGGTTACACGAAAGTCCCTGGCCCGCCCCCACCCCACAGCGTCTCGGCGGGCGCCAGCAGCTTTCCGCTCTCCAGCCGGGCGCCGCCCGGACGGTCCCGGCGCAGCAGGATGGGGCCGTCCAGATCAACGAAGTCGGCATGGCGCGCCACGTGGAACGCCGGCGCGACCCCCAGGGAGGTGCAGACCATGCAGCCGGACATGACCCCGAAGCCGGCAGCCCGGGCAGCTCGCAGCAGCGCCAGCGCCTCGGTGAGCCCGCCGGTCTTGTCGAGCTTGATGTTCACCGCGCCGTAACGTCCGGCCAGCCTCGACAGGTCGGCCGTCACGTGGCACGACTCGTCGGCGCAGATGGGTTGCGCCGACGCGAATCCGTCCAGATCGCCGTCGTCGTCCGCCGGCAGCGGCTGCTCCACCAGATCGACGCGCGTCTCGATCATGACCGACTGCATGCGCTCCAGCAGATCGATGCTCCATCCCTCATTCGCATCGACGATGAGGCGCGCATGCGGCGCGGCCGCGCGCACCGCGCGGAGCTGCGCCTCCGGCGCATCCGCATCCACCTTGATCTTGAGGACCGGAGCCGAATCCAGGGCCAGTGCCGCCTGGTGCATGGCATCCGGGGTATCGATGCCGATGGTCAGCGCGCCGTTGAGCGGCGGCACCGGGCCGAGCCCCAGGGACCGGGTCACCGAGGTGCCGCTGAGGCCCGCCTCCAGGTCCCACAGCGCGCAGTCGATGGCGTTGCGGGCGGCCCCAGGCGGCATGACCTGCTGCAGCTCCGAGCGCGACATGCCGTGCTCGATGTCGGCCGTCACCCCGGCGATGGCAGCCAGCACCGAGGCCACGGTCTCGCCGTAGCGGGCATAGGGCACGGCTTCGCCCCAGCCACGTGCTGCACCCTCACGGATCTCCACGACCACAACATCGGCAACCACCTTGACCCCGCGGGAGATCCGGAACGGCTTGGCCAGCGGCCAGCTCTCGTGGCTGGCCGTCAGGTTCCGACGCATGACAGCAGCCGGTCGACGATCCGATCGACGCCCATGGTGACCGGGTCCTGGCACGGCAGATCCAGCGCGGCCTCGATCTCCTTGCAGACGTCGACGGCCGCATCCGCAGAAAGCTTGGACGTGTTGACCGCGACGCCCACCATCACCACGTCGGGATTGGTGAGGCGGGCCGCGGCGAGGTTGGCCTCGATACAGACCTTGAGATCGGGCAGCGGATAGGCCGGAAGCCCCCGCATATGAGGCCGGCCCGGCTCGTGGCAGAGCACCAGCGCGTCAGCCTGGGCACCGTGCAGCAGGCCGAGCGACACGCCGGCGAACGACGGATGGAACAGCGAGCCCTGCCCTTCGATCAGATCCCAACCGCCATCGTCGCGCGATGGTGACACCCACTCGGCGCCGCCGGAGATGAAGTCGGCGACCAGCGCGTCGATGGGTACGCCGCCGCCGGCGATCAGAATGCCGGTCTGGCCCGTGGCGCGGAAGTCGGCGGCCACGCCGCGCTCGCGCATGGCGCGCTCGATGGCCAGGGTGGCGTACATCTTACCCACCGAGCAATCCGTGCCGACCGTCAGCAGCCGCCGCCCGGCGCGCGGCGCGCCCTTGCCCACGGAAATCGGGTGGGGAAACCACCTCGCATCGAACAGCGTTCGGCCGCCGCGCTCCGCCGCGGCCGCCGCGTCGGGAATGGACACCAGCCGCGTGTGCAGCCCGGAGGCCACGTTCAGACCCGCGTCGAGCGCGGCGATGACGTGCTCCCGCATGTCCGGGGACAGGGTGCCGCCGGCATTGGCGACACCGAGCACCATGGTGTCGGCTCCCGCCGCTTTGGCATCGGCGAAGGACATGTCGGGCAGGTCGAGGGCGGTTCTGCAGTCGGGGCCACGATACTGGCCGATGCACCACTCCGGCCGCCAGTAGGCAAGACCACGGGCGGTTTTGATGGCGAGGTCGTCCACCGCGTTGCCGAGATACAACAGAAACGGTGGCCCCCATGGGCGCAGCGCCGGTGACCTGCTCGTTGGACCAGTCTGGGAAGTGCTCATGGTGCAATGATACGGAGGGCCGAACCGCGAAAGCCATGCCCGGATGAGGACGGCAAACACATCCTCGACGCGATGCCGGCACGCACCACGCCTGCTAGGATTCGGCCCTCGACCCATCGACACCGGGAACTCGACAACGCGCATGGACGTATATCTCAACGGGGCGTTCACCGAAGCCGGTGAGGCGCGCATCTCCCCCATGGACCGAGGCTTTCTGTTCGCCGACGGTGCCTACGAGGTGATTCCCGCCTTCAACGGCCGGTCGTTCGGGTTCGACGCCCACATCGCCCGCCTGCAGCGCTCGCTGGACGCGCTGCAGATCGACAACCCGCACACCACCGCCCAGTGGCAGGCGCTGTGCAACGAGCTGATGGTCCGCAACGGTGGCGGCGACATCGCCGTCTACCTGCAGATCACCCGCGGCGCTCCAGCGTTCCGGGACCAGGGCTTTCCCGCGCCTCCGGTTGCCGCAACCGTGTTCATGACCACGTACCCGATCCCGCGCACGGCGATCCACGCCCCGGACACGGCCGCCGGCGGCGCCGCCATCCTGGTCGACGACGTGCGGTGGTCCCGCTGCGACATCAAGTCGGTCGCCCTGCTGGCCAACGTGCTGTGCCGGCAGCAGGCGGCGAACGCGGGCGCCGTCGAGGCCATTCAGGTGCGGGACGGCATGATCACCGAGGGCTCGGCGACCAACGTCTTCATGGTCAAGGACGGCGCGGTCGCCACCCCGCCCCGCAGCCACCGGATCCTTGCCGGCGTGACCCGCCAGATCGTGATCGACCTGTGCGCCGACCTGAAGATGCCGGCGAGCGAGCGTGAGATTCCGCGCGAGGAGCTGCTGGCCGCCGACGAGGTCTGGATCACCAGCTCCAGCAAGGACGCGCTGCCGATCGTGACCCTGGAGGGCCGTCCCGTGGGCGACGGCAAGCCGGGGCCGGTATGGAAGACGCTCGCCGGCGCCTACGCCGCGCTCAAGCGATCCATGTGCGGCGGCGTGTCGTAACCGGTCGAAGCTGACGCCTCCCCGGGGGGATCTTGACCCGAAATCGGGAACGACCCCAGACTTCCGTCAGCGCGCGAATGGCGGCGCCGTCCTGGGCGCCATCCAGAACAAGAATCAACAACGTCGATTGCCATGCCACGGGAGTCCCGCATGAGAGTGCTGCTCAACAACGTCCTGATCGCGATGCTTGCCTTCGTGGCGGCCGCCAACGCAAACGCCGTCGCGGAGGACCCGCTGGACATCGCCGGCGTCCGCATCGGCATGACCGAAGCGGAGGCCACGGCAGCGCTGCAGGCGTTCGATCCCAATCTCGAAATCCTCCCGGTCATGGCCGTCTTCAACTACAGCGACGGGGTCAGTCACACGCTGGAAAGCCCGGAGTTCCTCGACCGGCTGGAAGGCCACATCGGCAATTCGGGCCCCATCTTCGTCGTTCACTTCTCCGGGCCTGACGGCGACGTTCGGGTCATCGGCGTGAAACGGTCGGCCATTGTTCAGACCAACCAGCCCACGGCCGCACAGTTCACGGCGTCACTGGTCGGCAAGTATGGCCAACCCGCCGGGATGAGCCGCGGCAACAAGGGCCAACCGGTGTGGGAGGCCGCCGGGAAGACCTCCTGTGTCCGGGTCAGAGATTACAAGGGCGACGTCATCATCGATGTGGCCGCAGGTTTCGGCGAGAGCCTGATGACCAATGCCAGCGCCGAGCAGTTCCTGACCAGCCGCGGCGCCAGCACCATGGGCAGAGGTCTGATGCCCGCCGACGTGGCCCAGTGCGGGGCGTACCTCAGCTACTGGTATCCCGGCGACCCCATCAGCACCTTCTCAGCAGACCTGTACGATCTGGGGGCCATGGTCGCCACCGAGCGCAGCAGAACGGCCTGGGTGAGCCAACTGCAGGATGAGGCGGTACGCAAGCGCGCGGCACAGGGACAGGCTCCGAAACTCTGACGTCATCGACCCGCGTACCGCAGAGCCTGCTCATGCGCAAACGGCTATCCTGACGGTCGAGCGCCGTCCGCTCGATCACGCAGGGAATCACAGCAACCATGCAATTCTCCGAAGCCATCTCTCTTGCCGGTTACGCCATCGAGGCCATCGGCGTGCTTGTCATCATCGTCGGTTCGACCATCTCGTCATGGCGATTCCTGGGCACCTTCCGGGGATCGCCCGAGGGCGAGGCATACCGCGTCTTCAGGCGCCAGCTCGGGCGCTCCATCATCCTCGGCCTGGAGTTCCTCATCGCCGGGGACATCATCCGCACCGTGGTGGTCGCAGACACGCTGATCAACGTGGCCATTCTCGGTCTGATCATCCTCATCCGCACGTTCCTGAGCGTTACGCTGCACCTCGAGGTGGAGGGGCGCTGGCCCTGGCAGGAACGGACTGCAGCCGGTAGATGCGCTTGACGTTGTCCCCCAGCACCTTGGCCCGGGTCGCCGGCGCGAGCTGCTGCGCGTAGCGCTCCAGGTCGTCCACCCAGGTGTGGGGATGGTCCGGGTGGGGATAATCCGTGGCCCACAGGAAGCAGTCGGCGCCGACGTGGTCGATGATGTGCGGCGCCGCGGTCTCGTCCGGGTCGCCGGAGATGAAGCACTGGCGGCGGAACAGCTCCGTGGCGCTCGGCCGGTCGCTGCCGAGGTTCAGAGACGCGCTGAACGCGTCGAGGCGGTCCAGCAGCGCGCCGATCCAGCCGGAGCCCGCTTCCAGCACCCCCAGCCGCAGGCCCGGAAAGCGCTCCAGGGTGCCCAGGGAGAAGAACGAGATCAGCGCCTGCTGAACGATGCTGCGCAGCCAGATGGCCTCGCCCCAGGCGCGACCGGCCCGCGGCCAGTCGAAGATGCCTTCGGCGGCGCCGTGGGGCGTGAAGGTCGGGTGGATGGCCAGAGGCACATCCAGCGCCTGACAGGCGGCGAACAGCACGTCGTGGGCCGGGTCGCCGTGGATCACCCGGCGATGATTGAACGGGTTCACCCACGCCCCGCGGCAGCCGTCGCGCACCGCCCGCTCCAGCTCAGCCGCGGAGCCCTCCGGGTCCAGCAGCGTGAGCTGGGCGATGGGCACCAGGCGGCCGCCGGAGTCACGGCAGAAGTCGGCGATCCAGCGGTTGTAGGCGCGCGCGTAGGCGAGGGACAGCTCAGGGTCGGTGAGTTCCGCCTCCCACAGCAGGCCCAGGGTCGGATACAGCAGGCTGATCTCCAGGTTCTCCTGGTCCATCAGCGCCAGCCGCTGCGCCGCGTCGCAGGCGCCGAACGGCATGCTGTCGGCATAGCGGCGTTCCGGGCTGGGCCGCAGGTCTTCCTCGCCCATGGCGCCCAGCAGGCCGAGCGAGCCTCGACGGGAACGTTGCGACGGCACGCCGTCGATCTCCAGATACTCGTAGCCGTCGTCGTCGACGCCAATGCGCAGCGCCCGGTCCCGGTATCGGGCCTCCAGATAGGTCTCCCAGAGGTCCGGCGGCTCCAGCACATGACCGTCGGCGTCTACCGTGCCTGAGTACGGAAACCGCTTGATGACGTAGCTCATGTGCTCCCCCCGCTGCCGCCGCAGTTATTGAAACACATTCTAATTGTTTCATGCCAACCCACGGCATAATCGCTCTGCCGATCGTCCAACCACCTACCGGGGAACCACACTATGCACGAGGTCAGCGAATCCGAGCGAGCCGCGTTTTTCGCCGCGGTCAACGAAGCATCCCAGAAGGCCGTGTGGTGCGCGCTCGCCACCGTGCACGGCAAACAGCCGCGGGTCAGGATCGTCCACCCCACCTGGGACGGTGAGGTGCTATGGTTCGCCACCGGGCCGGAGACGCCGAAGGCGCGCCAGCTCAGGGCCAATCCTGAGGTCGACATCCAGTATCAGGTCGCGCCGCCGGACTTCGTCCACGTCATGGTGCGCGGCACGGCGGAACTGGTTACCGATCCGGCCGGCAAGCAGCGCGCGTGGGACGCGATCGACTACGATCTCACCCAGTTCGGCTCGTCAGGCCCGGACGACCCGAACTTCCTGCCGGTGCGCATCCGGCCGACGCGCATCGAGCTGTCGGAGATGTTCGGCTCGACCAACAAGCGCGTCTGGCGGGCCTGAAGGCCGACCCCGCTACCTCAGGTCGCCGAGGTCGCGAAAGCCGGTGACGTGCCGCTTCGGCCAGAGGAAATCGATCCTGGTCCGGTGGATGCGCCAGCGTCCATCGGTCTTGCGGTAAACGTCGTCGTAGATGCCGAACAGGATCAGCGGGTTGTCGACGCCCTCGGTGGTCCTGAGGTCCAGCAGGTAGCAGCGGCCGTTGGCCCACTGATCATCGATCAGGCGCACCCAGGGGTTGGTCACCGCGTGCATGACGCCGAACGGCGGGCCTTCCCGGGCCATGTAGGTAGCAAACTTCTCACGGATGGCGGCCTTGCCGACCCAGTCGCCGCCGTAATCCGGGCCGAACTCGCAGACCGCGTCGTCGGTGAACAGATCTACCAGCGCGTCCAGGTCCTGGCCGTCGAAGTAGTGGCTGTAGAGGGTGCGAAGCTCGCGGATCGCGTCCTTTTCGACGATCTCCTCGATGGGGGTCATGATCGTTCTCCCTATGGCTGCGGATCCGGCGGCAACGCGCATCGGCCTCCGTCGACCGCCCGGGAAGCGTACTATCCAGACGGTGCATTTTGAATCGCCCGTCGCCGGCGTTGTATGCTGCGGCCATGAACACGCTCAAGTACGACACCCACCGGAAGACGCCGTGCCCGTCAAACTACGATTCTGCTTGCTTGTGCTGGTGCTGGCCGTGAGTGCCCCGGGCCACACCGCGGCGCCAAGCATCGACGACATCGCCTGGATGGCCGGGCCCTGGCGCGGCAGCGTCGGCGACCGCACGGTGGAGGAGAACTGGCGCCGCCCCGCGGCGGACACGCTGACCACCATGGCCCTGCTGACCGATGCCAGCGGCGTCGACATGGTCGAGCTGATCGTGATCCGGGCCCACGACGACACCCTGACGCTGCACCTGCGGCAGTTCAGCCCGACCCTGGAGCTGCGTACCGAGCAGAACATGCGCCTGGCCGACCTCGACGACGGCTCCGTGACCTTCGCCCTCGACGGCGCAAGCATCGAGAAGCTGAAATACAGCCTGGTGGCGAAAGATCGGATGAACGTCGAGCTGACGTTCACCGGCGGCGGCCAGATCACCGCCGAGTTCCAACGCAACTGACGCCAACCCGCCGGCCTGCCACGGTCAACGCAGGTCGATGCGCGGATACCCCTCGGCCGCTTCCTCGTCGATGATGGCCCGATACCTGGGCCCGCCGCCGAAGTAGGCCTGGTAGCGGATCTGACCACCCTCGTGGCCGGCGACGTTGGCGTTGTAGCCGGTGAACCAGCCCTTGCTGCCCCGCAGCAGCAGCTTTTCGTAGGAGCGTCGCACCACCCTGCCCCACTCCCGCTCCGCCTCCGCTTCCGCCTCGATGCGGGTGTGGCCGAGGCGGCGCGCATGCACCAGCAGGCCGGTCACCCATTCCACCCCGGCCTCGATCGCCCGGGGAAAGTTGGTGGAGCCGGACACGCTTTGGGGGCCGGCCACCATCAGCAGGTTGGGAAAGCCCCGTGTCATCAGGCCCAGATAGGTGCTGGGACCGTCCCGCCATTTCTCCCGCAGCGTGTCGCCATCGCCCCCTCGGACATCGATGTGGTCGTAGGCGCCGGTGATGGCGTCGAAGCCGGTGGCGTAGACGATCAGATCCAGCGGGTAGTGCCGGTCGGTCGCCTGGATGCCGGTCGCCGTGAACCGCTCGATGGGCGTTTCCGCCAGCGACACCAGATGCACATTGTCACGGTTGTAGGCTTCAAAGTAGCGCGTCTCCAGCGGCAGCCGCTGGGTGCCGAAGCCGTGGTCCCGGGGGATGAGCTTCTCCGCCACCGCCGGGTCGTGCACCCGCTGGCGGATGCGCTCCGCCACGTACTCCGAGACCTCGCGGTTGGCGGCCTCGTCGTAGAAGATCTCGGGGAAGTTGCCGGCCAGAAAGGCGAAGCCCGGGCGGTCGTACAGCTCGTCCCAGAAGGCGCGGCGCTGCGCGGGGGTCAGGTTCCAGAACCCGCGCCGGTCGGGCACGTGCTCGAAGCCGTTGGGCGAAGCGGCGCAGTTGGCGAAGATCTCGTCGTAACGGGCGCGGATGCCGGCCATCTCCGCCTCCGAGATGGCGGAGTTGTTCAGCGGCGTGCTCCAGTTGGGCCGCCGCTGAAACACGTACAGCTCACCCACCTTGTCGGCAATCTCGGCGATCACCTGAATGCCGGTGGCGCCGGTGCCGATGACGCCCACCCTGCGGCCCGCCAGGGGAACCTTCTCCTTCGGCCACCAGAAGGTGTGGAAGGCATCTCCCTCGAACGAGTCCATACCGGGGTAGCGCGGCAGGGTCGGCACCGACAGCACGCCAACGCAGCTCACCACGAAGCGGGCCGAGACGATCTCGCCGCTGGTCAGCGCCAGGTGCCAGCGCCGCGCCTGCTCGTCCCAGGCCATGGACTCCACCCTTGCGTTGAAGCGCATATGGCGCCGCAGATCGAACTTGTCGACGACGAAGTTGAGATACCTCAGGTTCTCGGGCTGGGAAGAGAACCGCTCCCGCCAGTGCCACTCGGCCAGCAGCTCCGGGGAGAAGGAGTAACCATAGGTGTAGCTTTCGGAATCGAATCTGGCTCCTGGATAACGATTCCGGTACCAGGTGCCGCCCAGGTCGTCGTCCGCCTCCAGCAGAACGGCGTCGATGCCCAGGTCGGTCAGGCACTTGATCTGATAGATGCCGGAGACCCCGGCGCCGATCACCACCACCTCGACGCTTCGCGCTGTCATCTCGATCCTTCCGATGCCTCGGCGGATTATAAGGGATCGGGCATTATCGTGATGGAGATGTGCACCGCGAAGTGCGGGTATCATCGGTCCGTCAACGTCCTACCCAAGACCACGAGGAGTCCCGATGCAAGGCCCAACCAGAACCATGACGCTCGACGAGATCAAAGGCTACGTCGGCAAGGAGATCGGCGTGTCCGACTGGTTCACGCTCGATCAGGAACGCATCAACCGATTCGCAGACGTCACCGAAGATCACATGTTTCTGCACGTGAACCCGGAAGCCGCGAAGATGACGCCGTTCGGCGGCACCATCGCGCACGGCCTGCTGACCCTGTCCATGATGCCGGTCATGGCCTATCAGGCGGTACCGGGCGTCAGCGGCACGAAGATGGGCGTCAACTACGGCTACAACAAGGTGCGCTTCATGGCGCCGGTGAAGAGCGGCAAACGCATTCGCGGCCACTTCGTGGTGAAGGCGCTCGAGCCCCAGAGCGGCGGGCGGATGCAGATCATCCACGACAGCACCATCGAGATCGAGGGCGAGGACAAGCCCGCGCTGGCGGCCGAGTGGATCACCATGGTCTGGATGTAGCGCTCAGCCCTGAGATCGCCAGCGAGCCCACCAGCCAAGCAGAGGAAACGGCAACGATGAGCCCCTACATTCGCTACGACCTGGATGGCGGCATCGCCACCATCACCATCGACCGGGCAGAGAAGAAGAACGCCATGACCTACGCCATGCTCGGCGAGTTCATCGAGGCGGTGGCCCGCGCTGGCGCCGATGCCCAGGCGCGGGTGCTGATCGTCACCGGCGTGCCGGGCGCGTTCTGCGCGGGCACGGACCTCGCCGACCTGGCCACGGTGCCCGGCGCCGAGCGCGGCCTGCGCGGCGGGGCCGAAGAGCGCGAGCGCTGGTGGCCGCTGGTGGCGTGCCCGAAGCCGGTGATCGCCGCCGTGGACGGCCCGGCCGTGGGTATGGGGGCCGAGTTCACCTCCCAGTGCGACATCCGCCTGGCAACGCCGAACGCCCGATTCGCCTGGAACTTCGCGCACCGCGGTCTGGTGCCCGACACCGGCGCCGGGAGCTGGCTGCTGCCACGGCTGATCGGCCCGTCGCGGGCGCTGCGGCTGCTGTACACGGGGGAGTTCCTGAGCGCCGAGGCCGCGCTCGAGATCGGCTACGTCGACGAGCTGGTGGCGCCGGAATCATTGATGGCCAAGGCCCGCGAGCTCGCCGGCGCCATCCTGCGGGGGTCGCCGTTCTCCCACGCGCGCATCAAGAACCTGGTGTACGAAGGCCTCGGCAGCAGCGTCGCCGAGCACATGCCGCGTCATACCGATGCCCTGGCAGCCTGCTTCAAGAGCCACGACCACCAGGAGGGCGTGGCCGCATTCCTGGAGCGGCGCGAGGCGAACTTCACCGGCATCTGACGCGCGGGCGCGGCGCCGCCTGCGAACTGCCCTAAAGCGTCGCGTACAGCTCGCGTGCCAACTGGCCAGCCTTGCGCGACGCCTCCGCCTTGCCGATGTCCTGGGTGTAGCCTTCGCTGTGCGTGTGCTCCGCGAGGGTGACGCTGAGCACGTACGGGTGCTCGTGATCGTCGCCGCCTTCGAACTTCCAGAGGTAGGCGATCACACCTCCCGGATCGTGACGAAACTCGCCGCTGCCATCGTGTAGCGTCTGCATGGTGTGACCTCCAAGTTCGGGCCTGGTTTCCGCCGACGCTAAGTCATGCCCGCGCTGCTGTCCAGTTGGCTCGTCTGAGCGCATCGTCAGCAGAGGCGTCGCGACCGCGCGAAAAGACTCTCCAACGGACCAGCGCAGATCAGGTAGAGTTGCACGCGCAACACGGATAGGTCGGGGGATGGTCGATGGCGGATCTGGAGACGTTTCGGGCGGAGGTGAGGCAATGGCTCGGGGAGACCTGCCCTCCCAACTGCCAGGGCAAGGGCAGCGTCCTGCCGGACATGGTCTGGGGCGGCCGGCGCCAGACCTGGGGGCACCCGGACGCCAAGCTGTGGTTCGACCGCCTGGTCGAGAAGGGCTACACCGTGCCGACCTGGCCGAAGGACTACGGCGGCGCAGGACTCTCGCCCGCCGAGAACAAGGTTCTGCAGGAAGAGATGGCGCGCATCGGCACCCGCTCGATGCTGTTCAACTTCGGCATCGCCATGCTGGCGCCGGCGCTCATGGAGTTCGCCACGGAGGAGCAGAAGCGTCTGCATCTGACCCGCATCGCGCGTGGCGAGATACGCTGGTGCCAGGGTTACAGCGAGCCGGGTGCCGGCTCGGACCTGGCGAGCCTGCGCACCCGCGCCGTCCGCGACGGCGATGACTACGTCGTCAACGGCCAGAAGATCTGGACCTCGGATGCCAACGTCTCCGACTGGATCTTCTGCCTGGTGCGCACCGACCCCGCGGCGCCCAAGCATCTGGGCATCAGCTTCCTGCTGATCGACATGGAATCGCCGGGTATATCCACCTCGCCCATCGAGCTGATCAGCGGCTCGTCGCCCTTCTGCCAGACCTTCTTCGACAACGTACGCGTTCCCGTAAGCCAGCGCGTGCACACGGAGAACCGCGGCTGGGACGTGGCCAAGGCGCTGCTGCTGCACGAGCGCACCATGCTTGCCGATGGCGGGCGCGGCAGCGCCGGTGGCAGCGCGCGCCGGTCGCTGCTGCAGGTGGCACGGGAGACCATGGCCGCCCCGGAGGGCCGGCTGCCGGATGCCGCCACCCGCGACGAACTCGTGCAGTGGGAGATGGACCGCGTCTGCTACGAAGCGACCCTCAAGCGCACCATGGATGCAGCCAAGGCCGGCAAGGGCATGGGGCCCGAAGGCTCGATGTTCAAGCTGTATCTGTCGGAGATGGGCCAGCGGGGCGCCGACCTCCGCCAGCGCATGGCCGGTCACGAGGCGCTGGTCTGGACCGGCGACGACTGCCCGGACGAAGAGCGTCAGATCACGCGCGAGTGGCTCTACGGCAAGGCGTCGACCATTCTCGGGGGCACCTCCGAGATCCAGCTCAACATCATCTCCAAGCGCGTGCTTGGCCTGCCGGGCGACTGAGGAATACTTCGCATGTCATTGATTCTGAATGAGGAACAAGTCCAACTTCAGGACTCCGCCAAGGCCTTCGTCGCGGACAACTGGGCGGTGGGCGAGCTGCGCAAGCTCCGCAAGGACACCGGCAAAGGTTACCCCGAGGCCCTTTGGCGCAAGGCTGCCGAACTCGGCTGGCTGGCCATACCCTTCCCCGAAGAGTACGGCGGTCTCGGGCTCGGCTTTGCCGAGCTCGGGGTGGTGCTGGAGGAGCTCGGCCGCGGCCTGGTGGTGCTGCCCATCGTCTCGTCGGTGGTGCTGGGCGGCGGCGCCCTGCGCCTCGGCGGCACGGACGCGCAGAAGCAGACCTGGCTGCCGAAGGTGTGCGACGGCTCCGCCGTACTCACCCTGGCCTGCCAGGAAACCAGCCGGCATGACCCGTATGCAGTGCGGTCCACCGCCACCCCGGCCGGCGACGGCTACGTGCTGAAGGGGCGCAAGGTGCTGGTGCCGGATGGCCACGCCGCGGATGCCGTGGTCGTGGTTGCACGGACGTCCGGCGCGGCCGGCGACCGTTCCGGCCTGACGCTGTTCATCGTCGAGCCCGCGACGCCCGGCGTGAAGGTGCACCGCAACCTGCTGCTCGACAGCCGGGTGGCGGCCAACATCGACCTGCAGGACGTGCGCGTCGGCGCCGACGCGGTGGTGGGCAAGGTGGACCAGGGTGCCGACGTGCTCGATCAGGTGCTGGCCGAGGCGGCGGCGGCGCTGTCCGCCGACATGCTCGGTGGCATTCAGCAGACCTTCGACATCACCCTGGAGTATCTGAAGGTGCGCGAGCAGTTCGGCGCCAAGATCGGGTCGTTTCAGGGCCTCAAGCACCGCGCGGCACGCTGGTTCTGCGAAAAGGAGCTGTCGAAGTCGATCGTGCTGCAGACCCTGCGGGCGCTGGATGACAAGGCCGACAACGCGCTGCAGCTAGCGAGCGTGTGCAAGGCAAGGCTATCGGACACCGCGCGATTGTCGGGTAAGGAAGGCATTCAGATGCACGGCGGCATCGGCGTCACCGACGAGCACGACATCGGCCTGTACATGAAGCGGGGTCGGGTGTCGGAGATGCTGTTCGGTGACGCGGCGTTCCACCGCAACCGATTCGCCGAGCTGCGGGGGTACTGAGTCGCGCCCGCCTCAGCCGAGCTTCCGGCCGAGGAAATCGGCGGCGCGACGCACGGCCGAACGGTTCAGCAGGAACATCGACAGGTGGCCGTGATACGGCACGGTGTAGAGTTCGGCGTGCACGCCCGCGCGGTCCAGCGCCCGCTTCATCAGGCGGGCCTGCTCGACTTCGACCAGCCGATCGAAACCGCCGTGATAAAGAAAGAACGGCGGGCTGGCGGCGCTCACGTGGGTGACCGGCGAGGCTTCCCGCCAGGTTGCCGCGCCCTCCTTCCACGTGATGCCCAGAAACTGCCGGACCAGTGGGCTGTTGGGCCAGCGCGTCAGATCCGCCGGCGTGCCGCCCGCGACCACGGCCTTCAGCCGCGGCTGGCCATCCGGCTGCCGCCAGCCCGGATCGCCGCTGGACTCGAGCAGCGCCAGCAGGCTCACCAGGTGGGCGCCCGCGGAGTAGCCGAAGCCGCCGATTCTCTGCGGGTCGATCCGCAGCTCGACTGCGTTCGCCTGCATCCAGTTCAGCGCCTGCCGGAGGTCCTTGAGCGGGGCGGGATAGCGGTGATCCGGCGCCAGCCGATAGGCCACGTTCACCGCCACGAAGCCCCGGGACGCCAGGGCGTGGGCGATGCGCTGCATGTCCGACGGTGAGCGCCTGGCCCAGCCACCGCCATGCACCACCAGGACGGCAGGCCAGGTGCCCGCCGCGGCCGGCCGGGACACGGTGGCCTCGAGCGGCACGGGCCAGCCCGGCGGCGTGTAAACCTGAGACCGCAGCTGCTCTACATCCCAGATCGGATCGGGAACCTCCACCGGTTCGGGCACCGGCCCGGCATGAGTGGCGCAACCCATGGTGAGCAGACAGGCAAACGTCAACGGCGCCCGCCAGCCGAGCGTGGCTTCATCATTCATCGCGCCATTGTTGCACACGGCGCTGGCAGCGGCTCAGCCGTTCGGTGTGATCGTCGGCGATGGCGGGCGCCGTTCCGCAGCGTGCATGGCCGCCAGGTACCCGTAGGTCATGCCGGCCCCGATGGTTCCGCCGCCGCCGGGATAGAAGTCGCCGACCACGCACGCAGAGCTGTTGCCCGCCGCGTAAAGGCCAGGAATGCGCGAGCCGTCCTCCCGCAGCACCTGCGCCCACTCGTTGGTCAGCAGCCCGCCCTTGGTACCGAGGTCGCCCGCATGGATCTGAATGGCGTAGAACGGAGGCCGGGCGATGGGTCCGAGGCACGGGTTCGGCTGGTGCGACTTGTCGCCGGCGTACCGGTCGAAGGCGCTCTCCCCCTTGTGGAAGTCTTCGTCCCGGCCCGCCAGGGCCATGCCGTTGAATCGCTCCACCGTTGACCTCAGCCCCTCAGCGTCGATGCCGGTCTGGCTGGCCAGATCCGCCAACGTGTCCGCGCGCCGGATGTAGCCGTCGCGGATGAATCGCTCCGGCGTCATGCCGGGCAGCATGGTGCCCACCGTGTAGCGGCTGCGGTATTCGTGATCGAACACCATGAAGGCCGGAGGCGCGTCGTCCTCGTAGATTACCCGGCCGAGCTCATTGTAGGGCCGCGCCTCGTTGGCGAAGCGCCTGCCGCGTGCGTTGACGATCATCATGTGCGGCAGGCCGCGCTCGAACACGTGAATGGTCGGGAGCTCCGCTCCGGGCTCGTTGGAAGCGGGCATCCACCACAGATCGTCCATCAGATCGAGTGCAGCACCCACGGCTCGCCCGGCGCGGATGCCGTCACCGGTGTTGCCCGGCGCGCCGGAGCTGTAGGCGCCCGCGGCCCAGGACGCGCTGGCCTTGGGAAAATGCTGCCGGCGCATGTTGGGTTCATGATCGAAGCCGCCAGCAGCGACCAGCACCCCGTTGCGGGCTCGAATCGTCAGCGCCTTGCCCGCCCGCGTCACCCGGGCGCCGATCACGGCGCCGTTCTCGGTGATCAGCTCATTAAGGCCGGTTTCCAGCCACAGCGGCACGTCCCGCTGCTGCAGCGTGTAGCGGAGCCGGGCGATGAGCGCGCGGCCGCTCGACAGATGCCGGCGGTTGGCCAGCCGGTTCCAGACGTTGCGCGGAATGACCGGCCACACCGCAAGCAGCCCCAGCGGGTCTGATCGGAAGAACGCCAGCCGGCGCAACTCCTTCACCGAGCCCACCACACCGCCCGGCAGCCAGCCGGGGCGCGCCCGCAGCCGCTCGAAGTCGTGCAGCTTCCGCCCCGAAAACACGCGAGGATCGATGGAGCGGCCACCCTTGCAGCCGCCGGGCGTCTCGGGGCGGTAGTCGGGGAAGTCGTCCATCATCTGGAACTTCACCTCGCTGTTCGCCGTCATGTACTCGGCCATGACCGAAGCGTACGCAACGAAGTTCTCGAGCTTCGCGGGCGCAACACGGTTGCCGACGTTGTGCTTCAGGTAGCTGAGCGCGTCCTGCGGCGAATCGGCAATTCCGGCCGCCTTCATCAGGTGATTGTTGGGAATCCAGGCGACGCCGCCGGAATAGGCGGTGGTGCCGCCGTAGCACTCCGTCTTCTCGATCACCAGGACCTCGAGCCCCTCGATCGAGGCGACCACCGCCCCCGTGAGCCCTGCGGCGCCGCTGCCCACCACCAGGAGATCGGTCTCGAAGTCCCACGCGCCGTCTGCCCTGCTCGTCATCGCTGCCTCCCTGGCGCTCAGATCCGTTGTGCCAGCTCCCAGGCCTGGCGTGTCGCGAACCACAGCCGTCGCGGTGCGAAGGCATCGCCCAGCAGATGCAGATCGTTCACCTTCCCCTTGAGGCTCGAGTACAGGCCGGTCTCTGCCTCACCGCCGCAGGCCAGAACCACCGAGTCGAAGTCTTCGACGACGCCCGGCGTGCCGGAGTAGACGTTGCGCGTGTGCAGGCGGCCCTGGGTGATCTCCACCACCCGCTCGGTCATGCGCAGCGCGCCGCCCCCTGCCGCGAACTTCGCCAGCGGCGCGCCGATGGAGTACTTGCCCACCCAGGTGGCAACGGCCGGCGTGGGGTAGATCAGTTGCACCTGCTTGCCCTGCTCGACGAGGAACCCGGCGATGGTGAGCGGCTGCATGTGATCTTCCCTGGCAATCACCACCACGCGCTCACCGGTCACCGCAGCACCCCGCATCACGTCCCGCCCTTCGAAGACGAACGGGGCATGCACGCCTTCGATGTCGTCGGGAACCCGGCCGCGGGCACCGGTAGCCACGGCGACGACGTCCGCGCCGAACTGCAGCACGTCCTGCTCGGTCGCCTCCCGGCCCAGCCGCACGTCCACACCCAGGCGCCGCAAGCGGCGCGATTGAAAGTCGATGAAGGCGCCGAAGGCCTGGTTCTCCGCCGCGTACGCGGCAATGCGCAGCTGCCCACCCGGCTCGCCTTCACGCTCCCAGAGGGTCACGCTATGCCCCCGTTCCGCCAGCGAGCCCGCCAGCTCGAGCCCGGCGGGGCCACCGCCCACCACCAGCACCCGCTTCCTCAGGGTGACGGGGCGGGGCTTGGCATCGGCCTCTCTTCCGGTCTCCGGGTTGACCGAACAGCCGAACGGCATGCCTTCCACCACCACGGCGTGCAGACAATCGTTGCAGCCGATGCAGGGTCGGATCTCCTCCAGGCGTCCGGCCCGGGTCTTGGACAGCAGCTCGCCGTCGGCGAACATGGCCCGGGCCATGCCCACCACGTCGGCGTGCCCTCGCGCCAGCACGTCTTCCGCCGTCTGCGCATCGCTTACCCGTCCGGTGTAGACCACCGGTATGCCCAGCGACGCGCGATAGCGCCCGGCCAGCTCCGACCACTGGGCCGGTCGATAGTGATGAGGCTGGATGTAGCTGGGGGCGCCCCAGTTGTTGCCGATGACCCCATGCAGATAGTCGACGTTGCCGGTGGCTTCCAGCAGGCGGGCAATCTCGATTCCCTCGTCGGCGTCGTACCCGCCTTCGAACAGCTCGTCCATGTTGAAGCGGACGCCGATGGTGAACTCTGAACCGGTCTCCGCCCGCATGGCCGCCAGCGCATCGCTGATGAAGCGCAGCCGCCGCTGGCGATCGCCGCCATACTCATCGTCCCGCCGGTTGGTCGCCGGAGACAGAAAGAGCTGCATGAGATCCTCATGGTTGGCATGGATCTCCAGCCCGTCGAGACCGGCCCGTTTGATCTGCGCCGCCGAGAACGCGTACTCGTCGACCAGCCAGCGGATCTCGTCGACGCTGAGCTGGTGGGCGACGATGTTGTTGGTGTAGTTGGCCAGCCCCGTCGAAGGGCCATGCGGCACGCCGCCCTGCAGCACCAGCTGGCTGGTGGCGCAGGCGCCGGCCTCGTGGATGGCGTCGGCATACATGCCGGCCCGCTCCACGAACAGCGGCATACGGAACACACCCTGAGTCCGGGCCCCGAGGCTGCCGGACGCGACGAAGCCCGGCGGCACGATGCCCGTGTGGTCCACGAACCCGGTGATGCCATCGATCCAGGCCGCGCCGTCACGCGCCCGTGACGCCCAGTAGGCGACGTTCTGCTCGGCCTGCTCCTGCGAGCCCCAGAGGTTGCCGATCACGGCGCCATGCGGCGGCAGCATGATCCGATTGCGCAGGCGCATGCTGCCGATCCGAATCGGCGTGAACAGGTTTTCGAAGCGATTCATGTGAGCCCCCCCTTTTTCGATTCGCGACCCGTACTTCCGCACGGCGCCAACAGCTGCGGACCCTAGCCCGCGCTCCGGCGCTGCCCCGCCTGCATCTCCGCGATCCGCGGATCGTTGGGATAAATCCACGCCTCGCCGATCACCTGCGCCACACGCAGTTCGGGCGGCACGTTGTCGATGCCGATCATCCGGTCAGCGGCCTGATTCCAGTGATAGATCCGCGCCTCCTGATAGGAGAGCGGCACGCCCTTGAAGCCGTACGATGCCACGGACTTCTGGATCCACGCGCCGAACTCGGTGTCCTCCAGCAGCACCGCGGTCAGCTCCGATCCATCCTCGTTGGTCCACATGTCCCGCAGCACCGGCTTCGGACCGTCACCCCAGTCGGGCACCATGGTCCAGGTTTCCAGCCGGCATCTGTCGATGCCATTGGGCCAGAACAACAGCGGCGGCAACACGCGGTGGCTGAGCGGTGACACCCAGTTCGGAAAGAGGCCGTAGGACTGGGTGCAGGTGCGTCCGATCTCGCCGACGGTGTCGATGATGGGCGCATCGCCGGCCGCGCTCGCCGCTATGCTCAGCCGTTCCGTTCCTTCCCTGCTCGGCGCCACCATGCGGCCGTGACCGTTGGGGTAAAGGGTGTTGACGTTGCGCCGGTCGTCCAGCATCGGCGCCAGGGTCTTCGGATGGATGCTGCGTACGTGGTAGACCTCGGTGTTGGCCTCCATGGCGATCTTCCAGTTGCAGTTCAGGTCGAAGCTGTGGCGGCCAGCCAACCTGCATCTGTCGAACTGAAACTCCTGCCACTCGTCCGCGATGGGACCCAGCCAGTCCAGCAGGGTCGGCGCCTGGTCGTCGAAGTTGACGAAGATGAGGTTGCCGAAACGCTCGCAGCGAACCCTGGTCAGCCCGCGGCAGGAGAAGTCCAGCCCGCGGAAGTCCTCGGGATCGCGAATGGCCAGCAGGTCGCCGTCGTGGCTGTAGCTCCAGCCGTGGTACCTGCAGGTCAGTCGCGAGCGCTTGCCCGACGATTCCGTGACCACCGGTGCGCCGCGGTGCCGGCAGGTGTTGTAGAAGGCGTTGATCCGGCCGCCGTCGGCATGAACGATGATGACCGGCTGCCCGGCGTTCTCCCAGAGCCGGAAGCAGCCGGGTTCCGGTACGTCGTCGATATGCGCCGCCAGCAGCCAGGACTTGCGCCAGATGTGCTGCTTCTCCAGCTCGAAGAAGCGTGGGTCCGTGTACCGGCCGCCGGGAATGTCCGGCAACGCCGGAAAGGCGCGGGGCGGCTCGGTGCGGCTCGCCTCGTACTCCATCAGCTCGCGGAGCTGGTCGATCTCCTGTCGGTTCATGGATGATTCCCTCCTTTGTCTTTGGACATCGCCGTCGCAGACGGCCCCCGCTCGAGCAGTTCGCTCAGCGCCCGACGACGTGCCCCTCGGGTAACGGCGAGCAGCAGCAACAGCAGACCGCCGACGGACCTGCTCTCGAACTCCTCGAGCGGCACCAGGCCTTTAATCCACAGCAGCAGCACACCCCAGCTCTGGCCGACGATCTGCTCGGCCAATCGCGGAACGTCGACGAACGCTTCCAGCTCTCCATGGGCCTGCGCAGCTTCGAGGTCTACGATGTGGTCGACGACGGAATTCCTCAGCAGAACCTTGATGAGCGCATGGCCCGCCTCGGCCTGCATCAGTGCTTTGGCCATGGCCTCTGCGTACTCGGGCGTCGCCACCACCTGTCTTGCACCGGCAATGCGACTGGCGATGATCGAGGCGATGCCCCGCTCCGCCGATACGGCTTCACCGCGATAGCCATCGATGACCTCGGATATGGCAGCCAGCAGCAGGTCGTCCTTGCTGCCATACAGGTTGTACAACGTCTTCTTGACCACGCCCGCCTTCTCGGCAAGCTCGTTCATGGTGACGCCGTCGTAGCCCTTCTCAGTGAGCACGTCGCGGGCCGCGTCGAGGATGGTGACCTGACGCTGCTGTTGACGCTCCGAACGCGGCCGTTGCTTCCGGGCGAGTGCGGTTGACATGCTGCTCAGCCTTTTTACACCGGAGTGTAAATTACACCTAAGTGTAAATATCCGTCAACCATCTCCTGCGTCTGCGGCTGCACCCAACGTTGCCGTCGCTCACCGCCCGGGGCGTCGCATCAAGCAACCGCGCCCCCGTTTGACGCGCCCTTTACGGCTGACCGGTTACTACTATCGCTTTGGAGGTGGAATCCATGTCCGGAGACGCCGGAACCGCCCTGCGCGGCATGCTGTTCTTTTCGTTGTTCTGGCCGAGCTTCACCCGGCTCGGGTTCGAGGCGCGCCGGCGCGGATGGGACCCGCAGACGGGCGACCTCAGCGGCCAGACGTGGCTGGTCACCGGTGCTTCGGCCGGCATCGGCCGCGAAATCGCACTGGCAGCCGCCCGCGCGGGAGCCAGGGTGATCGCTGTGGCACGGCGTGCCGAAGCCCTGAAGACGCTGGCGGAAGCCTCCACGGGCACGGTGGAGGCCCGGGTCTGCGACCTGTCGTCAATGGCGGCCGTGCGCGAGCTCGCCGCCGCACTGCCCGCCATCGACGCGCTGGTGAACAACGTCGGCGTGATGTTCAACCGCCGCCAGCAGACGTGCGAGGGTCTGGACAGTGGGTTCGCCACCAACCTGCTGGGGCACTACGTGCTTACGGAAGACGTGATCAACTTGGGGCGCCTGGCCGACGGCGGCGCCGTGGTCACCATGACCTCCGGCGGCGCCTACAACGTGCCGCTGGCGCTGGCGCCGCTCACCGACATGACGCCTTACCAGGGCACCCTGGCCTACGCGTACCACAAGCGCGCCCAGATCGCCCTGACCGGGCACTGGCGGCAGCGCTATGGCCAGCGCTTTCGCTTCTACGTCACCCACCCGGGCTGGGTGGAGACCCCCGGCGTCGCCGATGCGATGCCGCTGTTCCGAATGACGTTTGCACCGCTGCTGCGCACTGCGCGGCAGGGAGCGGATACGGCCCTGTGGCTGGCTGCGAGGCGTCCCGAATCGCGCCGCGTGGACGCCGTGTGGTTCGACCGGGCCGAGCACCCGGCGCACCTGCTGCCTGGCACGCGCCAGGGCGCGAGCACGGCGGATCTGGTGGCATTGCTGGAACGCTGCCGCCGCGAAGCGACGCGGCCCTAATCCTGACCGTCGTCGGTGCCGAGCAGTGCCGGGCCGCCCACCGGGCGGCTGGCCAGCAGACCGGTGCGGCTGTACACGGCGAGCTTCTCCCGGGTGTCGCTGATGTCCATGTTGCGCATGGTGAGCTGGCCGATGCGGTCCCGGGCCGTGAACGCGCCAGCGCCCTTCTCCATGGTCAGGCGCTCGGGGTCGTAGGTCAGGTTGGGACTCGTGGTATCCAGGAGCGAGT
The DNA here is from genome assembly GCA_040219935.1 of Pseudomonadales bacterium. Taxonomy (GTDB): domain Bacteria; phylum Pseudomonadota; class Gammaproteobacteria; order Pseudomonadales; family Azotimanducaceae; genus UBA7803. Next base: position 221,282 of record JAVJUA010000074.1, read on the forward strand.
AGTCGTTGCCGCGCCGTAGCTCCAGGGTGACCTCGCCGGTGACGGCCCTCGCCACCCAGCGCTCGGCGCTCTCGCGCAGCATCAGGCACTGAGGGTCGAACCAGCGGCCCTGGTACAGCAGCCGGCCGATGCGAAGGCCGTTCAGCCGATACTCTTCGATGGTGTCTTCGTTGTGGATGGCCGTGACCAGACGCTCGTAGGCGATGTGCAGCAACGCCATGCCGGGTGCTTCGTAGATGCCGCGGCTTTTGGCTTCGATGATGCGGTTCTCTATCTGATCGCTCATGCCGAGGCCGTGACGGCCGCCGATCCTGTTCGCCTCGAGGAACAACGCCAGGGCATCGGAGAAGGTCCGGCCGTTGAGCGCCACCGGCTGGCCTTCCTCGAAACGCACGGACACCGTCTCCCGGGCCACCGCCACGTCGTCGCGCCAGAACGCCACGCCCATGATGGGATCGACGATGGAGATGCCCTTGTCCAGGTACTCCAGCTCCTTGGCCTCGTGGGTGGCGCCCAGCAGGTTCGAGTCGGTGGAGTAGGCCTTCTCCGTCGACATCTTGTAGGTGAAGCCGTTGGCGTTCAGATACTCGGACATCTCCTTGCGCCCGCCCAGTTCGGCAATGAACTCGGCATCCAGCCACGGCTTGTAGATGCGCAGGTTCGGATTGGCCAGCAGGCCATAGCGATAGAACCGCTCGATGTCGTTGCCCTTGTGCGTGCTGCCGTCGCCCCAGATGTCTACGCCGTCTTCCTGCATGGCCAGCACCAGCATGGTTCCGGTGACGGCACGGCCGAGCGGCGTGGTGTTGAAGTAGGTAGTGCCAGCGGTAGACACGTGAAACGCGCCGCTCTGGATGGCCTTGATGCCCTCCGCCACTAGCTGCGGCCGGCACTCGATGAGACGCGCCTTCTCGGCGCCGTACTGGCGCGCCTTGCGCGGGATCTCGTCGTAATCCGCCTCGTCGGGCTGACCGAGGTTGGCGGTGTAGGCGTATGGCTCGGCACCCCTGGCGCGCATCCAGTGCACGGCCACGCTGGTGTCGAGGCCGCCGGAGAAGGCGATGCCGACCCGTTCTCCGACGGGGAGGGATTCGATGATTTTGGCGGACATAGGTCTCTCGCTGGCGGATGGGTGCTGGGTGTGCCGTCGCCGGGGCATGCCATGCTGCTGCTGGCGACCGGCGCCCGGGACGGGCCGGATTGTAGCGGGTTTGAGCGGACCTCGCAGACGCAGCCGCATGGCCGAGCGCGTTCGCTTGGTGGGCGCGTGCTGGAAGAAGAGATGATGGCGGCTGCCCGGGTTCCAGCGGCCCGAACTGCGACCTTCTCCGTGGCAAAGACACGTCGAAGTCCCTATCCTCGCGGTTGACCTCTACGCGGCCGGTACCAACACAGTGCCCGACGGCCCCCGTCACAGTAACCGTACGATGCGGCCCAGCACGCCACGTCGCACTCGCCCCGGCCGCACTACGGCCGGATGAGGATTGCAGCGCGCACCTTCGGATGGACCGCGCTGCTCGCCGCCGTCCTGCCTGGCATCGCTCGACAGTGGCCCTGGTGGTGGGCGCTGCCCTACGCGAGCCCTGCGGACTACCTGACCACAACGCCGGGGATTCTCTACGCTACCGGCAGCCTGCTCATCCTGCTCGCCTTCTTCGCATACGCCACCCATCGCCGCCTCGTTCTGGCGAGCCTGGCCGTGGCGATGATGGCGCTTCAGTGGTACACCCAGGCACTCGGCTGGGAGCGGCTGGTGGCCTACCTGGCCGTGCTGTGTGTCGGCGTGTTTCTGGTGGAGGCCTGGCGTCAGAATCGAACGCTGTTCCGCCAGCTCCGCGCCGACGGCGTGAACGCGCGCAAGCTGTTCGGGCAGGCGTTCGTGCTGTGGTCGCCGCTGCTGCTGGTGATCGGCCTGGGATTCTATGGCAACACCCTGCTGCTCAGAGCCAGCGAGCGCATGGTCTATGACGTGACCCCGATCGATCGCTACTGCGAGGTGGTCCTTGAAGGACAGAACCATGAGATTCCGTGCTCTGGCTTGATCGGGCAGGCCGGTGCGCAGGACTTCACCGAGCGGCCCGTGGCGGAGACCCTCACCCTGCATATCCGGGATCAGTTCAGCGGGGCGCTTCGGGAGTCGCTCGGTCAGCTCGATCGCATGACTGGAAAGGTCAGCGAGGCTGAGTGGATGGAGTTCAGCCGGCCCCTCAGCGCCCTGACCATCCTTGCGCTGCCGACTCAGGCAGACCCGGCCGCCTCTGCGGTGCGCAACGACGACACGCTCAAGCGCCTGCGCGCACAGCTTCGGCGCATCAATGAGCAGATCGACCAGGTGAACCGCGCGCTGGCGCCACTGACCCAGCATGCCTGGTTCGGCAGCCTGGCGAAGCAGTCGATCGAGAACCATCCGGACTACAAGGCCGCCATCTCGGCCCGCAGCAGCGTTCGGCGCCAGATTCGCGACCGCGAGGACCGCCTGCGCGCGCAGGCACGAGCCGCCGAGCTGGCACAGGCGGACGGACCGAATATCGGCCTGCGCCGGACGCTCGTCCGGCAACTCGCCCATCTGACGATCAACCCCAAGGAATTCATTGCGCGGGCCGATGCCAGCGACGACATCGGCAGCGCCGAGCTGAAGCTGCATCTCATCCGCAGCCTGGATCGCATGGAGTCCAGCGCCCTCGATGCGGCGTTGCGCCTTCTGACCACAGAGCGGAACCGGCCGCTCGCCTACGGCGTGCTCTACACCACGCCCATGTGCAGCACCGAGCGGGAAAACCCGGACGTCGAGGACGGCAGCGGCCAGCCGACAGTCGTGAACCAGGAGCCCTTTCCCTGCTTGCCGATTGCCGATGGTCAGCAGGTCACGGTCCGGCCGTTGGGCCTCAGCGCCAGCACACATCGCTCCATCAACCGATGGCAGCGCGACCGGGAGCGGCTGCTCACCGACAACTTCCGGCAGCTTCTGCGTGGCACCTACCGATCCGCAGCGGAAGTCGAGGCGAAGTCTGCGGAGCTGACCGATGCCGTACCCGACACCATCCATCTCGGGCGCAAGAGCTGCCACGTGGTCCTGCGGCCCGGCAACTGCCTGACCAACTTCGTCAAGGGCGAGGCGGAAGCGATCTACGAGGAACGGATCGCAACGTTCGACGCAGGTGTGAATCAACTGGTTCGGCAGCAGACCGGAGATGCGGCCGCATCCGTGGAGGAGCAGCTTCTCAACACCCGGGCCCGGATGTACGCCACCCTGGGTACCGGCACCAGCATCCTGCGGAGCACGGTTTCCGGTCTGCAGCAGACGGGGCACCTGACTGCGGTGTTGCTGAACGTGCTCCTCGTGTTCGCCATTCTCAAGAGCTACCTCTATGTGCTGGCCACCCGGATCTTCGATGCCCGAAGCGACTTCCACATCGATCTGGGCGACGGCACGGCCGCCCAGGGCAGCTACGTGAGCGCGCCAGCCATCGAGATACCGCGCGCCTTCACGGTGCCCCTGATCACACGGGACATCCTCGACAACCAGCAGGTCAGCACGGCGATCGCGCCCTGGCCCCTGGCAGCGCCGCTGGCCCGGATTCTTACCGGCACGTACTTCGGCTTCAATCGCGGCAGTCACTTCGAGCTATCGGACCAGAGCATGTCGTTCAGCCGCGCTAACGGTCACGATGTCGTGGACTGGCGAATGCTGGAAGGGGAAGAGGTGGTGTTCCACTACCGCAACTTCTTCGGCGCAAGCGAGAACGTGCAGCTCAAGACCACCATCAGCTTGAGGCTGTCGACGCTGCTGTTCGGCCGGTTCGTCTTTCACAGCGCGGTCTGCACCTCGGGTGAGGGCCGGCTGCTGCTCACCTCTGCCGGCACCGTACGCGACCAGACCAAGACCGATTCGACTACCCTGCAACGGCTGATGGCCTGGAATCGTCACGCGCGCTTTCGCGTCACCAGCCAGGGAACCATGCGATCGGTGCTGCTGGACGGCTATGCCATCGTGCGGCTCCGGGACGAGAACGGGCCGCAGGGACTGATCGTCGTGGAAGCGATCAGGGAGAACCGCTCGAAGATGCTGGGCAGCCTGCGCTTCATCAGGAACCTGCTGCTGCCGTTCTGACGCCGCAACGGACTCCCATGATGCGGCCGTGCCCGGTCACCCATCACTCTGCCGGCTTGAAGTAGAACCACGTCGGCGGCGACGGTCTCGGGGATGTCATTGATCCAATCGCGCCGTGGACGTCCGCCGCATCGGCGGTTTTCCCCATCACGATGGCACCGCCGCCGTCAGCTCGGGTGATCGAGGTCGAGCCCGCCATCGAACCCTCGCGCATCTTCTCCATGGCCCGCTGCTGCATGCGCTCGCACCAGCCGGGGTCATCGGTGCAGTTGGGCGTTCGAATGACGATGCCGCCCTCGTGGAAGCGGATCTGGGTGAGGAACTCGAGCCCCTCCTCGTCCGTGACCTCTATGGTGAGCGACGCGGCGTTGCCGCCGATCACGCGATATCGCGAGATCGTCGTGCCCGTCATAGGGTTGTTCGAGATCATCTCATCGTCGGTGATGGTGAGCGTCCCGAGTGACGGTTGCTGCGCCTGGTCGGGAATGGTCGCGATGTGGCCCTGAACGGTGCCCGGCGGAATCAGGTCGGGATGCTCACGGGAAACGTTCTGGATGTGCTCGGTCATGGTCCGGGCGAGATCGAGCGTCCAGACGCCGACGATGGAGCTTGGCGTGTCGGCGGCCAGGCCCGGCCCAGCGAGCAGAGCGAGAAGCATGATGGCCAGTCTCATGGGTTGGCACCTCCTCTCGAGCGCTGCGTCGAGCCGGCAGCGCCGCCCTGCCGATACTGCGCGGACGGTGAGGTGGTGTCCAGGGTGCGGCGGGGGAGAGGGAGAGGGAGGGAAGAAAGAAGGAAAGAGAGAAAGAATGGAGGGAGGGACAACGAGGGAGGGACAACGAGGGAGGGATTACCGCCGCGGCTGCGCCGCGACGTTCTCTACGGCGGCAGAGCCGCCTCCGAGTCGAACCGCAGGGACCTCATCGGGCCTCGCCTGTCCGCCAGAATGCAGAAGGGGCCCATTGGGCCCCTTCTGCATTCTGGCGGAGAGGGAGGGATTCGAACCCTCGATGAGCTTTTGACCCATACTCCCTTAGCAGGGGAGCGCCTTCGACCACTCGGCCACCTCTCCGGAGGGGCGCAGTGTACCCGTCCGTGCCGGAGCGAACCAGCCTCGGTGGGGTTATTCCTCCTCGACCGCCCTGGCATTCCCAAGCTCGAAGGCATCGTGAATGGCGCGTACGGCCAGCTCGAGGTAGCGCTCGGCGACGACGATGGAGATCTTGATCTCGGAGGTGGAGATCATCTGAATGTTGATGTTCTCGGCGGCCAGCGCATCGAACAGCCGCGTGGCCACGCCGGCGTGGGAGCGCATGCCGACACCCACCACGGACACCTTGACGATCTTGTTGTCGCCGGACAACGCCCGTGCGCCCAGCTCGGCCTGCACCGGCTCGAGCAGCTCCAGCGCCCGATCGTAGTCGTCGCGCTTCACCGTGAAGGTGAAGTCGGTGAGCCCGTCGGCGCCCGTGTTCTGGACGATCATGTCCACCTCGATGGGGGCGCGGCCGATGGGACCGAGAATGCGCGAGGCGACGCCGGGCACGTCGGGCACGCCGGCCATGGTGATCTTGGCCTCGTCCCGGGAGTGCGCGATGCCGGAAACGACGGGCTGCTCCATGTCATTGCTCTCCATGGTGATCAGCGTGCCGGGGCCGTCTTCGAACGACGACAGCACGCGCAGGGGAACCTGATACTTGCCGGCAAACTCCACCGAGCGCGGGTGCAGCACCTTGGAGCCGAGGCTGGCCAGCTCCAGCATCTCCTCGAAGGTCACCTGAGTCATGCGCCGGGCATCCTCGACGATGCGCGGGTCGGCCGTGTACACGCCGTCGACGTCGGTGCAGATTTCGCACTCGTCCGCCTTCAGCGCCGCAGCGATCGCGACCGCCGTGGTGTCCGAGCCGCCGCGCCCGAGGGTGGTGAGGTTGCCGTTGCCGTCGACGCCCTGGAAGCCGGCGATCACCGGGACGATGCCCTGGGCGACGTCGGCGAGCAGCTTGTCGGTATCGATGGCGCTGATGCGCGCCTTGCCGAAGCTGGAGTCGGTGCGGATGGCCACCTGATCGGCCAGGTACGATTTCCCCGGCCGGCCGCGGTCGGTGAGCGCCATGGCCAGCAGGGCGATGGTCACCTGCTCCCCTGCGGCCTGCAGCACGTCCATCTCGCGCGCGGCAGGACGGGGCGAGACGCCGCGGCCCAGGGCCACCAGGCGGTTCGTTTCGCCGCTCATGGCGGACACCACCACCACCACCTGATCGCCGCGCTCCAGGTAGCGGATCACCCGCTCGGCCACGGCGTGGATCCGCTCGACGCTGCCGACGCTGGTGCCGCCGTACTTCTGAACGATAAGCGCCATGATGTCAGCCGAACCGCTGCGCGACCCAGGCCGGCACCTTCTCGAGGGCAGAAGCCAGGGCATCGGGCTTGTCGCCGCCGCCGGCGCGGGCCATGTCCGGCCGGCCGCCGCCCTTGGCACCGACGTCGGGGCCCACCAGGGCGATCAGGTCCGGCGCCTTCACCCGGTCGGTGAGGTCGTTGCTGACCCCGGCAATCAGGCTGACCCTGCCGTCGGCCACGTTGCCGAGCACGATCACGGCGGAGCCCAGCTTCGACTTCAGGGAGTCCAGCGTCTGCATCAGCGCCTTGGGGTCGCCGTCGACGGTGGCGGCCAATACCTTGACGCCGTCCACGTCCACCGCGCGGCCGGCCAGGTCGGCACCCTGGGAGGACGCCAGCTTCTGCTGCAGGCGCTCGAGCTCGCGGGCCAGGCGCCGGTTCTCGTCCACCAGCGCCGCCACCTTGTCACGCACGTCGGTGCGCGATGCCCGCACCAGACCGGCCACGTCGTCCACCAGCCGGGCGGTGCTGTCGACCCAGGCGAGCGCGCCGGGGCCGGTCACCGCCTCGATGCGGCGCACGCCGGCTGCGACGCCGGTCTCGGAGAGGATGCGGAACAGGCCGATGTCGCCGGTGCGGGACACGTGCGTGCCGCCGCACAACTCCACGGAAAAGCCGTCACCCATGGTCAGCACGCGCACCTCGTCGCCGTACTTCTCACCGAACAGGGCCATGGCGCCGCGGCTCATGGCCTCGTCATAGCCCAGGTGCTCGACGCCGACCGCGGTGTTCGCCTGAATCTGCCGGTTCACCTCGTCCTCTACCGCTGCGAGCTGCTCCGGGGTCATGGGCTGGGTGTGGGAGAAGTCGAAGCGCAGCCGCTCGGGCGCCACCAGGGACCCCTTCTGCTGCACGTGGGTGCCCAGCACGTTGCGCAGCGCCGCGTGCATCAGGTGGGTCGCCGAGTGGTTCAGCATGATGCGGCGCCGCCGCTCGGCGTCTACCTCGGCACGTACGCGGATCCCGGCACTCACCCGGCCGCTGTCGACCACGCCCACGTGCAGGTGCTGGTCGCCGCTGACCTGGGTGTCTTCGACGCGGAAACGCACGCCGTCGCCCAGGATAAGCCCACGGTCGCCCACCTGGCCGCCGGACTCCGCATAGAACGGCGTGCGGTCGAGCACGACGATGCCGCGCTGCCCGGCGTCGAGGGCGTCCACGGCCTTGCCTTCGGCATCGAACACGCCCGTCACCGCGCCTTCGTCGGCGCAGCCGTCGTAGCCGCGAAAATCCACCCGGCCCGAGGTGTGCACGCGCTGACCCAGGCTGGCCGAGAACTGGGCCGCCGCCCTGCCCCGCTCACGCTGCGCCGCCATGGCGGTGTCGAAACCGGCCATGTCCACCGACAGGTCACGCTCCCGGGCCACGTCGGCGGTGAGATCCACGGGAAAGCCGTAGGTGTCGTAGAGCTGGAAGACCACGTCGCCGGGAATCACCTTGCCGTCCAACCGCGCGAACGTGCGCTCCAGCAGCTCCATGCCCTGGGCCAGGGTCTCGGCGAAGCGCTGCTCCTCGCGCAACAGGGCCGCAGACACGTCCGCCGCACGCTCGCGGATGATCGGGTAGGCGTCGCCCATCTCGGCCGCCAGGGGCGCCACCAGCTTGTGGAAGAACGGATCGCGGATGCCGAGCTGGTGGCCATGACGCAGCGCCCGGCGGATGATCCGACGCAGCACGTAGCTGCGGTCCTCATTGCCCGGCATCACGCCGTCGGCGATCAGAAAGGCGCTGGAGCGGATGTGGTCGGCAATCACGCGCACCGAGGCATTGGCGAGCTGCGCCTTCGGGTCGTCGATGCCGGCGATGGCGCCAATGGCGGCCATCAGGTTGCGGAACAGATCGATCTGGTAGTTGCTGTGCACCCCCTGCAGGATGGCGGCGATGCGCTCGAGGCCCATCCCGGTATCCACGCCCGGCTGCGGCAATGGCTTCAGCTCACCGTCGGGCTGGCGGTCGAACTGCGGGAACACCAGGTTCCAGAACTCGATGTAGCGGTCGCCGTCCTCGTCGGGAGAGCCCGGCGGCCCGCCGGCCACCTCGGGCCCGTGATCGTAGAAGATCTCGGTGCACGGGCCGCAGGGGCCGGTGTCGCCCATGGCCCAGAAGTTTTCCTCGAGATCGACGATGCGCTCGGCAGGCACGCCGATGACGTCGCGCCACAGCGCCCGCGACTCGTCGTCGCTGGGATGCACGGTGACCCACAGCTTGTCCTTCGGCAGGCCGAGCACCCCGGTGATGAACTCCCAGGCCCAGGTGATGGTTTCTTCCTTGAAGTAATCGCCGAAGCTGAAGTTGCCCAGCATCTCGAACAGGGTGTGGTGGCGCGCCGTGTAGCCCACGTTCTCCAGGTCGTTGTGCTTGCCGCCGGCTCGCACGCAGCGCTGCACGCTGACCGCCCGCTTATATCCCGGGTCTTCGCGGCCGAGCAGCGCATCCTTGAACTGGTTCATGCCGGCGTTGGTGAACAGCAGCGTCGGGTCGTTGTGCGGCACGAGCGTGCTCGAGGCCACCACGCGATGACCGTGGGACTCGAAGAACTTCAGATATGCCGAGCGGACGTCAGCGGTTTTCATAGACCAGATGCGGGCCAAACAGGGGCGCAGAGTATAAAGAAACGGTGCCCGAATGCCATTTCCCCGGGCGTTCTTCCGGGTCTGCGGGCCCTCTCCCGGGAAAATGGGTCTGCGCGCGGTCCGTCAGTCGCCGCGGCCGTCCAGCACCCGGTAGATCAGGTCGGCCGGGTATCCCCGCTGGGCCAGAAACCGCGCCTGGCGGTTCCAGTCGTCGCGGTCAGCGGGCGCCTCGGCACCGAACTTGCGGCTGCGCACCTCGCCAGCCTGGGCCAGCCAGTGAGCGTCGGTGGTGGTGAGGACCTCATCGGCCACGACATCGTCAACGCCGCGCTGGCGCAGTTCCTGGCGGATGCGCACGGGCCCGTGACCCCTCTGCACGCGGCTGCGCACCAGCGCCTCGGCGTAGCGGGCATCGGACTGCAGCCCCCTGCCTCGCAGATCGTCGACCACCAGGTCGGCCAGTGCCCGGTCGACGCCCTTGCGTTGGAGCTTGTCCTTCAGCTCGCGCTGGGAGTGCTCGCGCTGGCCGAGCAGCCGCAACGCGCGATCGAAGGCGGCGCGATAGCCGCCATCGTCGTCGAAGCCGAGCGCGCCCTGGGACGACGCTTCTTCAGACCCGCCGGCGCTCATCATGCTCGTGCTCGACCACTGCCCGGCCATGAAGCACCGTTACAGCGAGTCCTGCGCCGGCTCGGGGATGACGACGTCTTCAGCGTCGCGGGAGTTGGGCAGCACACGCCGGCGCAGCTCCAGCTCGATCTCCTCGGCGATCTCCCGGTTGGCCCCCAGGAAATCGGCCGCATTCTTGCGGCCCTGGCCGATGCGGTCGCCCTTGTAGGAATACCAGGCACCCGACTTCTCCACCAGGTTCTGCTGCACGCCGAGATCGAGTACCTCACCCATGCGGTTGATGCCCTGGCCGTAGAGGATCTGAAACTCGGTCTGCCGGAACGGCGGCGCCACCTTGTTCTTCACCACCTTCACCCGGGTCTCGTTGCCCACCACCTCGTCGCCTTCCTTCACCGCGCCGATGCGGCGGATGTCGAGGCGCACCGAGGCGTAGAACTTCAGCGCGTTGCCGCCGGTGGTGGTCTCCGGAGAGCCGAACATCACCCCGATCTTCATGCGGATCTGGTTGATGAAGATCACCAGGGTGTTGGAGTTCTTGATGTTGCCCGTCATCTTGCGCAGCGCCTGGCTCATCAGCCGCGCCTGCAGGCCGACGTGGGAGTCGCCCATCTCGCCCTCGATCTCGGCCTTGGGCGTGAGCGCGGCGACGGAGTCGATGACCACCACGTCGACGGCGCCGGAGCGCACGATCATGTCGCAGATCTCCAGCGCCTGCTCGCCGGTATCGGGCTGGGAGACCAGCAGGTCGTCGGTGTTCACACCCAGCGACTCGGCATAGATGGGATCGAGGGCGTGCTCGGCGTCGATGAAGGCGCAGGTGCCGCCCTTGCGCTGGGCTTCGGCGATCACCTGCAGGGTGAGCGTGGTCTTGCCCGACGACTCCGGCCCGTAGATCTCCACCACCCGGCCCCGCGGCAGGCCGCCGATGCCAAGGGCGATGTCGAGGCCCAGGGAGCCGGTTGAGATGGCCGGAATGGCGACCTGCTCGCGGTCGCCGAGCCGCATCATGGAGCCCTTGCCGAACTGCCGCTCGATCTGCGCCAGCGCGGCGGTGAGCGCTCGGTCGCGGTTCGGATCGCCGCTGACTCTGGGGGATTCGCTCTTGTTCTCGCGGCTGCTTTCTCTGGCCATGACGCCCTCCGTGCTTCGATGTCGCGTACTGTATATTTAGTCAGTACCGATGGCAACCACCGGTTACCGGCGCCGGGTGATGGTGGCGCAAGTTGACGCTCCCCGGTAGGGGTGTTTCACTGCCGCGCGCACCAGCCGAACGCCCCACATGCCCCCAACCGAGCCCGCGCCAGCGCCAGCCGATTCCGCGAACACCGGGCACACGCCGATGATGCAGCAGTACCTGCGCATCAAGTCGGAGCACCCGGACACCCTGCTGTTCTACCGCATGGGCGACTTCTACGAGCTGTTCTACGACGACGCCCGGCGCGCGGCCGACCTGCTCGACATCACCCTGACCAGCCGCGGCCAGTCGGCCGGCGAGCCGATACCCATGTGCGGGGTGCCCTACCACAGCGCCGACGGCTATCTGGCGCGGCTGGTGAAGCGCGGCGTGGCGGTGGCCATCTGCGAGCAGATCGGCGATCCAGCGGCCAGCAAGGGTCCGGTGGAACGGCGGGTGCAGCGCATCGTCACCCCGGGCACCCTCACCGACGAAGCGCTGCAGGACGCCGCCCGCGACAACCTGCTGCTGGGGGTGCGGCCGGCCGGCGCCGGCTTCGGGCTGGCGGTGCTGAATCTCGCCAGCGGCGAGCTGCAGGTGGCCGAGGTGGCCGACGCAGCGGCGCTGCGCGACGAGCTGGCCCGGCTGCAACCGAGCGAGATTCTGACGCCGGCGCCGTTGCCGGCGCTGGACGGCGTCGGCACGCCGGTGCGGGAGCGCGATGGCCTGGCCTTCGACATCGCGCTCGGCCTCACCCGCCTGTGCCGCCACTTCGGCACCCGTGACCTGGCCGGGTTCGGCGTCGCCGGCGACTCGCCTGCCGTGGGCGCCGCCGCCGCGGTGCTGGAGTACGCCAAGACCACCCAATGCCAGGACCTGGGGCACATCGACCGGCTGACGCCGCTGACCGAACACGCGGTGATCACCCTCGATGCCAACTCGCGGCGCAATCTGGAGATCGACCGGCGCATCGACGGCAGCGAGCAGCAGACCCTGTTCGCGCTGCTCGACAGCTGCCGCACGCCCATGGGCAGCCGCCTGCTGCGGCGCTGGCTGAACGCGCCGCTGCGCGACCAGGCCCGCGTGCGGGCGCGCCAGCAGGCGGTGACCCGGCTGCTGGAGGACGTGGACCTCGACGCGCTGCGCGCCGGGCTGCGCGAGGTAGGCGATCTCGAGCGCATCGTCGGCCGCCTGGCGCTGGGCCGGGTGAGCCCGCGCGATCTGACCCGACTGCGCACGGCGCTGGCCCGCTTCCCTGAGCTCACGGCGCTGTTGCAGCCGCCCGCCGAGCGTGTGCCAGACACGGGCAGCCCGCACCTGGCTTCCCTGGCCGAGGCCCTGCCGCCGTTCGACGCCGAGCTCGATCTGCTGCGCCGGGCACTGGTGGACGCACCGCCGGCCACCATCCGCGACGGCGGCGTCATGGCCCGCGGCTACGATGCGCACCTGGACGAGCTGCGCGACCTCACCGAGCACGCCGGCCGCTACCTGGCCGAGCTGGAGGAGCGCGAGCGGGCGCGCACCGGCATCGCCACCCTCAAGGTGGGCTACAACCGTGTGCACGGCTACTACATCGAGACCAGCCGCGCCGCCGGCAACAGCGTGCCAGCCGACTACGTGCGGCGGCAGACGCTGAAGAATGCCGAACGCTACATCATTCCGGAGCTGAAGCGCTTCGAGGACCAGGCGCTCACCGCCCAGTCCAAGGCTCTGGCGCTGGAGAAGCGCCTCTACGAAGCGCTGGTGGAGACCCTGGCGCACTCGCTGACGCCGCTGCGGGACGCCGCCGCCGCCGCTGCGGAGCTGGACGTGCTGGCCGGCTTCGCCGAGCGCGCCGCCAGCCTCGGCTTCGCCTGCCCCGAGCTCGACGACGGCCCCGGCATCGACATCCGCCAGGGCTGGCATCCGGTGGTGCGGCAGTCGAGCAACGACCCGTTCGTGCCCAACGACCTGCGCCTCGGCGACGGCCGACGGCTGCTGGTGATCACCGGACCGAACATGGGCGGCAAGTCCACCTACATGCGCCAGGCAGCGCTGATCGTGCTGCTCGCCTACACCGGCAGCTACGTGCCGGCGGAGGCCGCGCGGCTCGGCCCCGTGGACCGCATCTTCACCCGCATCGGCGCCGCCGACGACCTGGCCGGCGGGCGCTCCACGTTCATGGTGGAGATGACCGAGACCGCCAACATCCTGCACAACGCCACCGAGCACAGCCTGGTGCTGCTGGACGAGATCGGCCGCGGCACCAGCACCTACGACGGCCTGGCGCTGGCCTGGGCCACCGCCCGCCATCTCGCCCTGGAGCGGCGCGCCTTCACCCTGTTCGCCACCCACTACTTCGAGCTCACGGCCCTGGCCGAGGAGCTGCCGGCCACCGCCAACGTACACCTGGCCGCCGCCGAGCACCGCGGCCGCATCGTCTTTCTGCACAGCGTCGAGCCGGGGCCAGCCAGCCAGAGCTACGGGGTGCAGGTGGCACGGCTGGCCGGGGTGCCGACCGCCGTGCTGGGGGCCGCCCGCCGCAAGCTCGAAGAGCTGGAAGCCCAGGGCCAGGCCGGCGCGGCCCTGCAGGGGGATCTGTTCCGGGCATCCCGCCGCGACCCGGAGCCGGAGGCGGACGCCCTGCGCGATCGCCTGGGCGCTCTGGACCCTGATGCCCTGACCCCCCGCCAGGCCCTGGACGCCCTCTACGAACTGCGCGCCCTGCTCGACCCCCCCGACCCGGACGCGGGCTGAACGCCGCAACCCCGCCCCGCAGTTGCGCAGCAACCGCCCCAAGCCCCCGCCATGTCGCGCCCTGCGGCCCCCTGCGGCGCCCTGCGGTTGCGAAGCAACCGCCAAGCTGCTGCGGAGCCGCGCTCCGCAGCAGCCCGCCTCGACACACCCGACAAACCCGTTAGAATAGCGGCCTTTTGCGGAAGCGGGACCGAGCATCATGGCCTTCGTCGTCGGCGAAAACTGCATCAAATGCAAGCACACGGACTGCGTCGAGGTGTGTCCCGTGGACTGTTTCTACGAAGGCCCCAACATGCTGGTGATCCACCCGGACGAGTGCATCGACTGCGCGCTCTGCGAGCCGGAATGCCCCGTGGATGCCATCTTCTCGGAGGACGAGCTGCCCGAAGAGCAGCAGGCGTTCATGAAGATCAACCAGGAAATGGCCGAGATCTGGCCGAACATCACCGAAAAGCAGGATCCGCTCCCCGACGCCGAGGACTGGAACGGCAAGCCCGACAAGCGCGAACTGCTGGAACGCTGAGCCCACGGCCGTCAGCGGCCGAACAGCAGCCCCGGATTCACGGGATCGCCATTGCGGCGAATCTCGAATCGCAGCCTCGATACCCGGTCGGCACCCGACGCCAGCGCGATGGGTTCTGCCGCCGCGATCCGCTGCCCTTCCCGCACCGCCAGCGCGCGATCGAAGCTGTAGGCGCTCAGGTACTGGGGGTCATGCTTGACGATCACCAGATGCCGGAAGCCGCCGAGCCCGCTCCCCGCATACACCACCTCCCCCGCGCCGGCGGCCTGAATCCGATCGGTTGGGCCGAGCTGATAATCCAGGCTGCGATGGCCGCCGCCGAAGCTGCGTTGCAGCGGGGCGGCCGTCGGCGCCTGCCACGCTAGCCGAGCCGACACCGCGGGCGCTCGCGGTGCCGCAACCGGCGGCCGGTCGCGGCTCGGCGCCGATGACGGCGGCGCCGCCGGCGCCTTTGGCGACGCTGGCGCCCTTGGCGCCGCGGGCGCTCTTGGCGACGCCTGCGCCGTCTCTGCCAGGCGCAGCCGCTGGCCTACGTAGATGGTGTAAGGCGGCCCGATGCCGTTGGCCCGGGCCAGCGCCCGATAGTCGAGCTGGTAGCGCCAGGCGATGGAGTAGAGCGTGTCGCCGCGGCGAACCTCGTAGCTCTGCGGACGGGCATCGGGACGGGTGTCGAGCACGGGTGAGCGATCCACCACCGGCGGCCGACCCGCCGGCGCGCAGCCGGCGACCAGGGCCGTCCATACCAGGGCGGCGAGGACGGCCGTGGCGCGACGACGCCTCACTCCAGGCGGGACAACAGCCACAGCGCCAACACGCCCAGGGCGGCGACGAGGAGTGCCGCGCCGGTGAGGGCCGGGGACCCGGCGGCGGCTGCATAGGCGGCCGGCGACAGCAGCTCACCGCCCGACTGCCAGGGCCACAGGGTCGCCAGAGAGCCCGCCATGAAGCCGGTGAGCAGCGCCAGCAGCGGCTCCCGGAAGCGCCGCATCAGCCAGTGCAGCAGCCGCGCGAAAAACAGCAGGCCGGCAACGCAGCCCAGCGCCAGGGTCAGCGGCACCAGCCACTCCCCGGCGTTGAACGCCCGCAGCACCGGCTCGTAGAGGCCCATCACCAGCAGCATGAAGCTGCCGGATACGGCCGGCAGCAGCCAGGCCGACACGGCGACCATGCCGCCGACGAACACCAGCCACAGCGGCGCGGTGCCGGCGCGGTGGCCGAGCTTCAGCATGGCGAGGCCGAGCAGCAACCCCACCAGCCCATAGCCGACCAGTTGGCGGGCGGCGCGCCGCCGCCCGATCTGCACCACCGAGGCCGCGATCAGGCCGAAGAAGAACGCCCAGACCAGCACCGGCACCTCGTCCAGCAGCCAGCCCAGCAGCCGCGCCAGGGAGACGATGGCGATACCCATGCCGAGCACGAGCACCAGCAGAAACGAGCCGTTGAGGTCGCGCCAGAACGGGCCCCAGCCCTGGCGCCACAGCACCGTCAGGGCGCGCGGATGCAGTCGCGCCAGGGTCCCCAGCAGCTCGTCGTAGATGCCGGTGACGAAGGCGATGGTGCCCCCGGAGATGCCGGGTACCAGCTCGGCGATGCCCATGGCCATGCCGCGCACCAGCAGCGCGAGCCAGGCGGCGACGCCACGCCGCAGCGGCGGCGGTTCGGATACGTGGTGCTCACCAGCGGACATCTCAACGCCGTCCCTTGAGCAGCGGCACGAAGCGGACGTACTCCACCGTCTCCACCCGCATGCCCTGCTCGGTGCGGTCGTACACCTGCAGCTCCTGCACGCCGTCGCCGCCGACGGGCACCACCATCCGCCCGCCCGGGGCCAGCTGGTCGAGCAGCGCCTGCGGCACTTCGGGAGGCGCGGCGGTCACCAGGATGCCGTCGAACGGCCCCTCCTCCGCCCAGCCCTCGTAGCCGTCGCCGTGCCGGAAGCGCACGCTGCGCGAGCCCATGGCGGCCAGCCGCTGCTCGGCGCGCACGCTCAGATCGCGCAGCCGCTCGATGGAGAACACGCGCCGCACCAGCGGCCGCAGGCTAGCCAGCACGGCGGTCTGATAGCCGGAGCCGGTGCCGACCTCGAGCACGCGCGAGCGCGGCGCCGACAGCAGCGTCTGGCTCATGAGCGCGACGATGAACGGCTGGGAAATGGTCTGGCCGTAGCCGATGGGCAGCGCCGTGTCCTCGTAGGCGCGGTGGGCCAACGCCTCGTCGACGAAGATGTGCCGGGGCACCCGGCCGATGGCGGCCAGCACCGCCTCGTGGTGAATGCCTTTGTCGCGCAGCCGCGCCACCAGCCGGTCGCGCGTGCGCTGGGATGTCATGCCGATGCCGTTCAGATCGCGGCCGCTCACGACCCGCACCCCGGCATCCGCAGATCGAAGGCCTCCGCCAGCAGGCTGGTGGCGTAGCCGCCGGGCGGCAGCGAGAAGCCGAGGCAAAGGTCGCTACCGTCACGCTCCCGGCGCCAATCCGCCGCCATCAGCACCAGGCTGCGCCGCTGCTGCACCGGGCCGGCGTGTTCGAGGGCGTCGCACAGCGCGGCGTGTGGCGCCAGCGCCGCCTGCTCCAGCGCCAGCGCGCGGTCCGCGGCCGGCGAGCGGCCACGGCCCCAGAGCGGTCCGGTGGGCAGCGCCGGGTCACCGCCGCCAGGCACGTCGCCCGCCAGCCACGTGCGCCAGCTCTGGTCGCGGACGCGCGCCGCCAGCACCTCGTTGAACAGGAAGCTGCGCAGCACGGACAGGTACAACGCGGTGCGGAAGGCGGGCAGGCGCCGCCGCCG
Source organism: Pseudomonadales bacterium (assembly GCA_040219935.1). Lineage (GTDB taxonomy): Bacteria > Pseudomonadota > Gammaproteobacteria > Pseudomonadales > Azotimanducaceae > UBA7803. The sequence goes on from JAVJUA010000074.1 coordinate 238,214, forward strand.
GCGCGCGCCGAGCCAGTCCCGCGCCCGATCCAGGTTGTCACCACCGAAGCGCTGCGGGCCGAAATAGTTGGGCGCGCCGGCGGCGGCGATGGCGTCGAGCCGCGCCACCCAGTCGTCGTCCGCGAGCCGCCGCAGCCGGATCTCGAAGCGGTTGCCGGCCAGCTCGCCCCGCCGCAGCTTGCGGAGGTGGCGGGCCGAATCCAGCAGCCGAAGGCCGGGCTCCGGCTGCAACGCATCCGCCGACCGCGGCGTCTGCACGCTGAACCACTGGGTGGTGACGGCGTGCTTGTCCTTCATGCCGGCGTAGCCCACCGCCACCGGCGGCACCGCGAACGTGCGCGCCAGCCAGGACGCCACCGCCGGCGTCGACCAGCCTGTTTTCTCGATCTGCAGAAACAGATGCTCCCCCGCTCCGGACGGTGCCACCGCGGCGCTCTCCCACACCCGGAAGTCCCCGGCCTGCGTCTTGAACCACGCGGAGCTGCCGGCCGATGACGCCGCCCGCGGCCAGCGGGGGGTCATTCCGGCCCGGTCACCAGAAAGAAGGTTTCGCCACGGCGCACCATGCCCAGATCACGCCGCGCCCGGGCCTCGAGCGCGGCGTGGCCGTCCTTCAGGGCCAGCACCTCGGCAGTGAGCAGACGATTGCGCTGGGCCAGCACCTCCGCGCGCTGGCGCTGGGCGTCCGCCTCGCGGCGCAGCTCGGCGGCGGCCACGTGGCCGGAGTCACCGAACCAGGCCTTGCCCTGCAGAGCCAGCAGCAGAATCACCAGAATGGCCGTCAGCACGCGCATGAATGCCGGTCCGCCTCCCCTCAGTCGAGCCCCAGGGCGCGCCGCCCCGGATAGGCCGCATCGGCACCGAGTTCCTCCTCGATGCGCAGCAGCCGATTGTACTTGGCCACCCGGTCGGACCGGCACAGCGATCCGGTCTTGATCTGGCCGGCGCCGGTGGCCACCGCCAGGTCGGCGATGGTGGTGTCCTCGGTCTCCCCGGAGCGGTGCGAGATCACGGCGCGATAGCCGGCATCGTGGGCCATGCGGATGGCCTCCAGCGTCTCGGTGAGCGTGCCGATCTGATTCAGCTTGATGAGGATGGCGTTGGCGACACCCTGACGGATGCCGTCGGCCAGGATGCGGGTGTTGGTGACGAACAGGTCGTCGCCCACCAGCTGCACCCGCCGGCCGAGCAGCTCGGTCAGGGTCTTCCAGCCGGCCCAGTCGGACTCGTCCATGCCATCCTCGATGGAGACGATGGGATAGCGGTCGACCAGGCCGGCCAGATATCCGGCGAAGCCGGCGCTGTCGAAGCGCTTGCCCTCGCCCGCCAGGACGTAGGCGCCATCGTGATGGAACTCGGTGGCGGCGCAGTCGAGGGCCAGGGTCACGTCCTGGCCGAGCTGGTAGCCGGCGGCGGCCACCGCCTCGGCAATGGCGGCCAGCGCCGCCTCGTTGGAGGCCAGATTCGGGGCGAATCCGCCCTCGTCGCCCACGGCCGTGGACAGCGACTGATCGTGCAGCACCCGCTTCAGCGACTGAAAGATCTCGGCCCCGCAACGCAGCGCCTCGCGGAACGAGGTCTGGGACACGGGCTGAATCATGAACTCCTGTATGTCGACGTTGTTGTCGGCATGGGCGCCGCCGTTGAGGATGTTCATCATCGGCACCGGCAGCACCAGGGCGGGCGCGCCGGCCAGCGCGTTGATGTGCCGATACAGCGGCACGCCCGCATCCGCCGCCGCGGCCTTGGCCGCGGCGAGCGACACCGCGAGGATGGCATTGGCGCCCAGCTTGCCCTTGTTGTCGGTGCCGTCGAGCTCGCACATGCGGCGGTCCAGCGTCACCTGATCTGCCGCGTTCATGCCGATCAACGCTTCCGCCAGCGGGCCGTTGACGGCCGCCACCGCCCGAGCCACGCCCTTGCCGCCAAAGCGGGCCGGATCGCCGTCGCGAAGCTCCAGCGCCTCCCGGGAACCGGTGGAAGCGCCGGACGGCGCGCAGGCCGAGCCGAAGGCGCCGGCATCGGTGACGACGTCGGCTTCCACAGTGGGGTTGCCCCGGGAATCGAGAACCTCGCGCGCGCGTACCGTGACGATCTTGCTCATGCAGGCTCGGACTCCAGAACGTCTTCCAGGAATGGCCGGGACTTGACCGCGTCGTCCAGCGCCTTCAGCTGCTCGAGCAGAGGCTGCATCAGGCCCAGCGGCCAGGAGTTGGGCCCGTCGGACAACGCCTCGGCCGGATTCGGGTGCGTCTCCATGAACAGGCCGGCAACGCCGGCCGCCACCGCGGCGCGTGCCAGCACCGGCACCATCTCCCGCTGGCCGCCGGAAGCGTGGCCGAGCCCGCCCGGCATCTGCACCGAGTGGGTGGCGTCGAACACCACGGGCGCCCCGGTGCGCCGCATCAGCGCCAGGCCGCGCATGTCGCTCACCAGGTTGTTGTACCCGAAGCTCGCGCCGCGCTCGCAGACCATCACCTGGCCGTTGCCGCTGGAGCGCGCCTTGTCCACCACGTTGACCATGTCCAGAGGCGCCAGGAACTGGCCCTTCTTGATGTTCACCGGCCGCCCCTGACTGCAGACGTTGACGATGAAGTTGGTCTGCCGGCACAGGAAGGCGGGCGTCTGCAGCACGTCCACCACCTCGGCCACGGCAGCGAGGTCGGTGTCCTCGTGCACGTCGGTGAGCACGGGCACGCCGATCTGGCGCTTCACCTCGGCGAGCACCCGCAGCCCCTCGTCGAGCCCGGGACCGCGAAAGCTCTTGTGGGACGACCGGTTGGCCTTGTCGAACGAACTCTTGAACACGAAAGGCATGCCGAGCGCGGCCGTCATCTCCTTCAGGCGGCCGGCGATGTCGACGATCAGGCCCTCGCTCTCGATCACGCACGGACCCGAAATCAGAAATAGAGGTCGATCTATCCCAACTTCGAAATCAACGAGTTGCATGATTTTCCTGAACTTCGATATAGGTGGTGTCGCCACCCTGACGGGCCTCGGCGTGGGCCAGCGCGGCGCGCACGAAGCCGGTGAACAGCGGATGACCATCCCGTGGTGACGACGTGAACTCGGGGTGGAACTGGCAGGCCAGAAACCAGGGGTGATCCGCCAGCTCGATCATCTCCACCAGCTCGCCGTCCGCCGAACGTCCGGAAACCACCAACCCCTTAGCCACGAGCTGCGGCACGTAGGTGTTGTTGACCTCGTAGCGATGGCGGTGCCGCTCGCGAACCTCGGCCGCCCCATAGGTGCGGCGCGCCAGGGTATCGGGCTCGAGACGGCAAAGCTGCTCGCCCAGGCGCATGGTGCCGCCCAGGTCGTCACTGCCGCTGCGGTGCTCCACCTGGCCGGAGGCGTCGACCCATTCCGTCACCAGCGCGATCACCGGATGCGGCGTGCCGGGGTCGATCTCGGTGGAGTGAGCATCCGTCAAACCCACCACGTTGCGGGCGAACTCGATGACGGCGGCGTGCAGGCCGTAGCAGATGCCGAGATAGGGCACGCCCCGCTCCCGCGCATACTGCACGGCCCGGATCTTGCCCTCGAAGCCGCGGCGACCGAAGCCGCCAGGCACCAGAATGGCGGCGACGTCGTCCAGGGCGCCGGTGCCATGACGCTCGATGTCCTCGGCGTCCAGGTACTTCACCACCACCCGGGTGCGGGTGCGGATGCCGGCGTGGGTGATGGCCTCCACCAGCGATTTGTAGGCGTCGAGGAGCTCCAGGTACTTGCCGACGAAGGCGATGCGCACCTCGCGGTCGGGATGCAGGTGCGCATCCACCAGCCCGCGCCACTCGGCCAGGTCGGCCGGCGGGCAGTCCAGCGCCATGCGCTCGACGACGAACTGATCGAGGCCCTGCTCGTAGAGCTTCTCCGGCACCTGGTAGATGGTCTCGACGTCCTCCAGGGAGACCACGGCACGCTCTTCGACGTTGGTGAACAGAGCGATCTTGCTGCGCGCCGAACGCGGCAGCGGCCGGTCGGAGCGGCAGACCAGCACGTCGGGCTGCAGGCCGATGGAGCGCAACTCCTTCACCGAGTGCTGGGTGGGTTTGGTCTTGATCTCACCCGCCGCCGGAATGTAGGGCACGTAGGTGAGATGGATGAACATGGCGCGCTGCGCGCCGACCTCCAGGCGTAGCTGCCGGATCGCCTCCAGGAACGGTTGCGACTCGATGTCGCCCACCGTGCCGCCGGTCTCCACCAGCAGCACGTCGCAACCCTCAGCGACCTCGTTGATGCGGCGCTTGATCTCGTCGGTGATGTGGGGGATCACCTGCACCGTGGCACCCAGGTAGTCACCGCGGCGCTCGCGCCGCAGCACCTCGGCGTAGATGCTGCCGGTGGTGAAGTTGTTCTTCTTGCTCATGCGCGCCCGCGAGAAGCGCTCATAGTTGCCGAGGTCGAGGTCGGTCTCGGCGCCGTCGGCGGTGACGAACACCTCGCCGTGCTGGAACGGGCTCATGGTGCCCGGATCGACGTTGATGTACGGGTCCATCTTCAGGACGTTGACCCGCAGTTGCCGCGCCTCGAGCACGGCCGCCAGCGAGGAGGTGAGGATGCCCTTGCCCAGGGACGACACCACACCACCGGTCACGAATATGAATCGACTCATATGAGGGTTCGTCTACTCTGGGGCGCGCCGCGCCGTTAGCTGCGAGTGCGCTTGCGCCCACGCCATCTGTGGAGAGATCGCACGCAAGAGGGCGTACGCAAGATGGGATTGCACGATAACAAAAGGGGTTGGCAACCTCAAAGGAAAAAACCGGACGCAGCCGGACGCAGCCTCAATCGGGACGCCAGAGGGCGCGCAACCCCGCGCCGGCGCCGTCAGGGCGGTGGGCGATGCCGGGCACGGCCAGCAGGCCGGCCGCATCGAAGATGAGCGGAAACCCGTGGCGCTGCCAGGGCGGCACCCGGGCCGCCTGCAGGAGCTGCTTGAGCGAGCGGTGGCCACCGCCGGTCAGCAGCCGCTCGCCGCCGCAGCGGAAGCGCACCTCCATGGCACCCTGGGGACGGAATCCGCCCGGATCCGGCACCAGGATCAGCTCGCCGTGGGGCAGGCGGCACACGCCCGGCCCGCTGAGCGGATAGCGCGTCGCCAGCGCCGGTGCCGGCCGCACCAGATGCAGGCTGCCCGCGTACCGCCGCACCTGGTTGTCGCCGACGTCGAGCACGGGCTGACGATCGGCGCCGGCCCGGAGCTGGCGCAGAAACTCGGCCAGCGCCGCTGCACGCGGTGAGCGGGCACCGTGGGCGGACAGCCAGCCCCGCAGTTCTGACACGGCTTCTTCAGACGAAAGCGCCAGCAGCTCGGCCACCGGCACGGGACCGCCGGGCGAAGGCGGGGGCGGCAGCGCTGCAACGATGGCACGGTCGGCGTCTGGCCAGCGGCCGCGCAGCGCCGGCAGCAGCCGATGACGGACGAAGTTGCGATCGAAGCGCAGGTCGGCATTGGCCGGGTCTTCGATCCAGTCGAGGCCCCACGCCGCCGCGTAGGCCTCGAGGTCGCCGCGGGGCAGCGCCAGCAACGGCCGCAGCAGCCGGCCGCAACCCAGGGCCCGTTCTGCCGGCATGCCGTACAAGCCTCTGCCCTGCAGCAGCCGCAGCAGCGCCGTCTCCGCCTGATCGTCGCGGTGGTGGGCCAGCAGCAGCCGGTCACCGGCGCGCTCCAGCAGCGCGGAGAACGCCCCATAGCGGGCGCTGCGCGCCTGGGCTTCCAGGTTGCCCCGCCTGGACACCGCCACGGCTCGTGTGACCAGCGGCACGCCCCAGCGATCGCAGACGGCGCCGCACCGGGCCTGCCAGCTTCCGGCATCGGCATGCAAGCCGTGATTGACGTGAACGGCGGCAAGATCGTCGCGGCGCGACCGGACGGCCGCGTGCAGCAGCACCGTGGAATCGAGGCCGCCGCTGAAGGCCACGAACACGCGGCCCGGCGCCGCGGCCAGCGCGGCGTCGACGGCATCGGAGACGGTGTCCACGTCAGCCCGTGGCGTAGCTCAGCGTCACCCGCTCGCTGCCGAACTCCGTGCGCAGGCGGGCCAGCAGGTCGTCGCTGGGCTTCACCTGCCAGTCGGGTCCGAGCAGGATGCGGCCGCGGGCGCGCTGGCCGTGGCCGTTGCCGGTCTGGTAGAGAACGGCCACCGGGCAGCCGGCCCGGTCCTGGCGATGGGGCGCCAGGCAGCGCTTCAGCCGCTCCGGCAGATCGCCGGGCGCCTCCTCGGCGCAGAGGTCCAGAAGCAGAGCCCGGCCGAACCGCACCCTCGCCTCTTCCATGGTGTAGACGCTGTCCACCTTCATGCTGAGCGAGCCGCTGAAGTCGTCGGTCTGCACCTCGCCCTCGAACAGCAGGATGGTGTCCTTGGCGATCCGGCCCCGATGCGCCTCGAACGCCTCGGTGAACAGCGACGCCTCCATGCGCCCGCTGCGGTCGTCGATCACCAGAAAGCAGAGGTCGCCGCCGCGCCGGCTGCGCATGGTGCGCATGGACACCACCAGACCGGCCACGAGCTGCGAACCGCGCCCGGCACGCAACGAGGCGACGTCGTGGGGGCAGATCTGCCGCAGCTCCGGCAGATAGTCCTCGATGGGATGACCGGTGAGGTAGAGACCCAGGGTCTCCTTCTCGCCTTCGAGTCGCTCGCGGCGCCCCAGCGGCGCCACCGGCGCACGCTCCGGCGGCGCCTCCGGCAGCTCGCCGACCCCGCCGAACAGGTCCACCATGCCAAGCGCCCGATCGCGCGCCGCCTGCTCGGCGCCCTGCATCGCGTCCGGTAGCTCCGCCATCAGCCGGGCCCGGATCAGGTCGATGGACTCGTCGCCGGCCGTCAGCTCGTCCATGGCGCCGGAACGGATCAGCGCTTCGAGCACGCGTTTGTTGGCTTTTCGGGCATCGACCCGGCGGCAGAAGTCTGACAGGCTGACGAACGGGCCGCCGGCATCCCGAGCCGCCACCAGCGCGGACACCGGCCCCTCGCCGACGCCGCGCACGGCGCCGAGGCCATAGATCACCTCACCGTCGCGGCCGGTGAAGCGGAACTCACTGCGGTTGACGCTGGGCGGACGCAGCGTCAGGCCCATGCGACGGACCTCATCCACCAGCGTGACCACCTTGTCGATGTTCTGCATGTCGGCGGACAGGGTGGCGGCCATGAACGCCGCCGGATGGTGCGCCTTCAGCCAGGCGGTCTGCAGCGATACCAGCGCGTAGGTGGCGCTGTGCGACTTGTTGAACGCGTAGCCGGAGAACTTCTCCATGAGATCGAAGATGTGGCTGGCCACCCCGGCGTCCACCCCGCGGGCGGCGCACCCGTCCTGGAACTGCTGGCGCACCTTGGCCATCTCCTCGGGCTTCTTCTTGCCCATGGCGCGGCGCAGCAGGTCGGCCTGGCCGAGGGTGAACCCGGCCAGCACCTGGGCGATCTCCATCACCTGCTCCTGGTAGAGCATGACGCCGTAGGTGGGCGCCAGCACACCGGCCACCTCCGGGTGGGGGTAGACCACCGGCTCGATGCCGTGTTTGCGGTTGATGTAGTCGTCCACCGCCCCGGACTGTAGCGGGCCCGGCCGGAACAGCGCCATCAGGGCGACGATGTCATCGAAGCGGTCCGGCTTCAGGCGCCGGATCAGATCCTTCATGCCCCGGGATTCGAGCTGGAACACGCCCGTGGTCTCGCCCCGGCGCAGCAGGTCGAAGGTGGTGGCATCGTCCAGCGGAATGCGCTCGATCTGCACCCTGGCCGCGCTCGCGGTCAGCGGGCCGTTGATGCCCTTCACGGCCCAGTCGATCACCGTCAGCGTCTTCAGGCCCAGGAAGTCGAACTTCACCAGGCCGGCGCTCTCGACGTCGTCCTTGTCGAACTGCGACACCAGGCCGCCGGACAGCTCGTCGACGTACAGCGGCACGAAGTCGGTGAGCGCCGAGGGCGCGATCACCACGCCGCCGGCATGGCGGCCGACGCCACGCACCACGCCTTCCAGCTTGTAGGCCATGTCCATGATCTCGGCAGCGTCTTCGCTGTCGCGGATGAAGGTCGCGAGCTCCCTGCTCTGCTCCACGGCCTTGGTCAGCGTCATGCCCGGCTCGAACGGAATCAGCTTCGACAGCTTGTCGGCGAGCGAGTAGGACTTGCCCTGCACCCGCGCCACGTCCCGCACCACGGCCTTGGCCGCCATGGTGCCGAAGGTGATGATCTGGCTCACCGCGTCCTGGCCGTAGCGCTCGCTGACGTGGGCGATGACCCGCTCCCTGCCTTCCATGCAGAAGTCGATGTCGAAGTCGGGCATGGACACCCGTTCGGGATTCAGGAATCGCTCGAACAGCAGCCCGTAGCGCAGCGGGTCCATGTCGGTGATACCGAGCGCATAGGCCACCAGCGAGCCGCCTCCGGAGCCGCGGCCGGGTCCCACCGGAATGTGGTTGGCCTTGGCCCAGCCGATGAACTCCATGACGATCAGGAAGTAGCCGGGAAATCCCATCTGGTTGATGACGCCGAGCTCGAACTCGAGGCGGTCGCGATACTGCGATTCCGGCAGGGTGCGCTCGCCGAGCTCATCCAGACGCGCCAGCCGGGCATCCAGCCCCCGCCTGGCCTCGCTCTGCAGATACTGCTCGAGGGTCTGGCCCTCGGGCACCGGATAGTTGGGCAGGTGGTACTGCCCGAGGACGACCTCGACGTTGCAGCGCCGGGCGATCTCCACGGTGTTATCCAGCGCCTCCGGCAGGTCGCTGAACAGCTCGGCCATCTCGGCCGCCGACTTCAGGTACTGCTCCTCGGTGTAGCGGCGCTCGCGGCGGGGATCGTCCAGGGCCCGGCCTTCGTGGATGCAGACCCGGGTCTCGTGAGCCTCGTAGTCGTCACGCCGCAGAAAGCAGACGTCGTTGGTGGCCACCACGGGCAGGCCGAGACGCGCCGCCAGGTCCACCGCCAGGGCGACCTGGGCGCCCTCGCCGCTGCGGCCGGTGCGGCATAGCTCGACGTAGTAGCGGTCGGGAAAGGCCTGGGCCCAGCGGGCCGCCACCGGCTCGGCCGTGGCGGGGTCCTTCAGCAGCGCCTGCCCCAGCTCGCCATCGCGGCCGCCGGACAGCGCCAGCAGGCCGTCGGCATGCTCCACGAGCTGCGCCCAGCTCACACAGCCGCGCTCGACGCTGCCGACGTAGGCGGCCGACACCAGCGCCAGCAGGTTGCGGTAGCCGGCCGCGTTCATGGCCAGAAGCCCGACCCGGTGACGCTCACCGGGCGCGCCCAGCACCATCATGTCCACGCCGACCAGGGGCTTGACGCCGGCACCGAGCGCTGCCTGATAGAACTTCACCAGCGCGAACAGGTTGGCGCGATCGGTGAGTGCCAGTGCCGGCATGCCCAGCTCGGCCACCCGCGAAGCCAGCGGCTTGACCTTGATGATGCTGTCCGCCAGCGAGAACTCGCTGTGCACGCGCAGGTGCACGAAGCCGGGCGTCTGACCCGCCATCAGACCTCCGGCCCAGCGCGCCGTACCGGCGCGAACGAACGGCGATGCTGCGGCGAGGGCCCCAGCGTGCGCAGTGCCGCCAGATGCTCGGCGGTGGGATAGCCTTTGTGGCGCTCGAGCCCGTAACCGGGAAGCGCCGCGGCCATGGCGACCATCTCCGCATCGCGGGCCACCTTGGCGATGATGGCGGCGGCGCTGATGGCGGGGACGATCGCATCGCCCCCCACCACAGCCACGGCAGGCACCCCCAGGGCCGGCAGCAGATGGCCGTCGACCAGCACCCGCAGCGGCGCCGGCGCAAGCGCCGCCACCGCGCGCTGCATCGCCAGATGGCTGGCCACGAGGATGTTCAGCGCATCGATCTCGTCCACCTCGGCCCGCCCCAGGGCCCAGGCGAGCGCGCGCTCTCGAATCTGGGCCGCCAGCGCTTCGCGGCGGGCGGCCGACAGCTTCTTGGAATCGCGCAGGCCCTCGATGGGGCGGGCCGGATCGAGGATCACGGCACCCGCCAGCACCGGACCGGCCAGGGGCCCCCTGCCCACCTCGTCCACGCCGGCGGTGAGCGGGCCGAGATCTACGAACGCGGTGTAGGGGGCGGACGCGGTCATGGGTGGCTTCGTTCGGTCTCCCGTTGAGCGGACGCCGGCAGCCAGGCGGCCACTGCCTCGGCCGCCCGCGCGTCGGCATGACGGCGCAACAGCAGGTGCAGGCGCTCGAATTCGGCCAAGTATTCGGGTTCCGCCCGCGCCTTGTCCAGTTCGGCGACGAGCGCGGCGGCCAGCGCCGCCGGCGTCGCGGCATCCTGCAGCAGCTCCGGCACCAGACGGCGCCCGGCGAGGATGTTGGGCAGGGCCACGAACGGCGTGCGCAGCATCCGGCGGACGATCCAGTAGGTCACGGCGCCGAGCCGATAGCTCACCACCATGGGACGGCGCAGCAGCATGGCCTCCAGGGTGCTGGTGCCCGACTTCACCAACGCGCCGTCGCAGGCGGTGAGCGCCTGCCGGGCGTTGCCCTCATAAGCAGATAGCGCGAGATCCGGATACGCGGTGCCGGCCTCGGCCAGCCAGGCCGCGATGGCCGGGCGCAGGCAGGGCACGACGAAGCGAACGTCCGGCCGCTGCGCGGCCAGCAGGCGCGCGGCCTCCAGAAACACGGTGCCCATCAGCCGCACCTCGGACAGGCGGCTGCCGGGCAGCAGCGCCACCACCAGGGCGTCGCCCGGCAGCCCCAGCGCCCGGCGGGCGGCCAGCCTGGCCGCAGGAGAACCGGCGTCAGGGGCGATGGCGTCCGCCAGCGGGTGGCCGACAAAGACGGCGCGCACCGGGGTGCCGCTGTAGAAGGCTGGCTCGAACGGATACAGGGCCAGCAGCATGTCGGCCGCCCGGGCGATGCGGCGCACGCGACCACGCCGCCAGGCGTACACCGAGGGGCTGACGTAGTGCACGGTGGCAATGCCCGACCGCCGCACCCGTCGCTCCAGCAGCAGGTTGAAGACGTTGAAGTCGACGCCCACCAGCACCGCCGGACGCTCGGCACGGATGCGCGCCAGCAGCAGGCGCAGGATGCGGATCAGCGCCGGCAGGCGCCGGATCGGATCGACGAATCCGTTCACGGCCAGGGCGTCCATGGGCACCAGGCTGTCGAGCCCCTGGGCCTCCATGTTCGGGCCGCCGATGCCGATGAAGCGGACGTCGGGGCAGCGCGCCCTGAGTTCGGCCATCAGGCCGCTGCCGAGGTTGTCGCCGGAAGCCTCGCCGGCGACGATGGCGACGGTGACGGATGGCATGCGGCCGCTCAGCGGCCACGGGGGCGGACGATGCCGTACTTCGAGGTACGCACGGCGTCGACGAAGGCGGCCACCAGCGGCTCTGCAGCCGCTTCGTCGGCCAGCCGCTCACACGCCTCCGCCGCGGTCAGGCCGGACCGGTAGACCACCTTGTGGGCCTCACGGATGCGGGCGATCTGGTCCGCCGGGATGCCGCGCCGCTTGAGCCCCTCCAGGTTCAACCCCACCGCCACCGCCGGATTGCCCATCACGGTCATGTAGTCGGGCACGTCCTTGATCACCAGGCTCATGGCGGCGATGTGGGTATGGGCGCCGACGCTGCGGAACTGGGCGACGCCGGCGAAGCCGCCGAAGTTGGCATAGTCGCCGACCCTCACATGTCCGGACACGGCGGCGTTGTTGGCGAGAATCACGTGGTTACCCACCACGCAGTCGTGCGCCACATGAACGTAGGGCATGAACAGGCAGTGGCTGCCGATCACGGTGCGGCCCTGGTCCTTGACCGTGCCGCGATGCACCGTGACCCCCTCCCGGAAGACGTTGTCGTCACCCACCTCCAGCGTCGTCGGCTCGCCCCGGTAGCTGAGGTCGGGCGTGTCCTCGCCGATGCTGGAGAACTGGAAGATGCGGTTGCGCCGGCCGAGCCGCGTCGGGCCACGCACCACCACGTGGGAGGCGATGGTGCAGTCGTCGCCGATCTCGACGTTGGCGCCGATCACGGTCCATGGGCCGATGGAGACGTTGGCGCCGACGCTGGCGCTGGGGTCGATGATGGCGCGCGGATCGATCACGGGCGTAGACCTGTCAGACGCCCGCCGCTCAGAGCTTGCGCTCGACGCAGGTGATCTCCGAGACGCAGGCGAGATCGCCGTCGACGAAGGCCTTGCAGTCGAACTTCATGACGCCGCGCTTGTCGGCCAGGATGCGGCTTTCCATCATGAGCTGGTCCCCGGGCACCACCGGACGCTTGAACCGGGTGCGATCGGTGCCGCCGAGATAGTAGGTGAAGCCGTCAGCCGGGCGGCGGTTCTTGGTCTCGAAGGCCAGCACGCCGGAGAGCTGCGCCATGGCCTCGATGATCAGCACGCCGGGCATGATGGGATGGCCCGGGAAATGCCCGGTGAAGAACGGCTCATTGAACGTGACGTTCTTGTAGCCGCGCACGGTTTCGCCGGGAACCACGTCCAGCACCCGATCCACCAGCAGGAACGGGTAGCGATGCGGCAGATATTCGAACAGTTCGCTGATGGTCTTCATGATGACTCTGCTGGTCCGTTGTTCCCCCGAGGACGGCCGCCGTCAGGCGGTGCGTTCGTCCCCCGCTTCCTTCCCTGCCAGCGCGCGTTCCAGGCGGGCCACGCGGCGGCTCAGCTCATCCAGGCGATTGAACCTGATGGCGTTGCGCTTCCAGGTTCCGTTGGCGGCATGGAGCACGCCCCCGGAATAGGTGCCCGGCTCGGTGATCGATGACGACACGTGGGTCATCCCACTCACCACCACGCCGTCGCACAGCTCGATGGGGCCGTCTCCACCCACGCCCACCCCGCCGGCCAGCACGCAGTGCCGGCCGATGCGCGTGCTGCCGACGATGCCGACGCAGCCGCAGATGACGCTGTGGGCGCCGATCCGGCAGTTGTGGCCGATCTGCACCTGATTGTCGATCTTCACCCCGTCCTCGATGACGGTGTCGTCGATGGCACCCCGGTCGATGCTGGTGCAGGCACCGATGCTCACGTCGTCGCCGATGCGCACGCCACCAAGCTGGGCAATGGCCTCGAGGTGGCCGCGTTCGTCCGGCGTGAAGCCGAAGCCGTCGGCACCGATCACGGCGCCGCCGTGGACGATGCAGCGGGCACCCAGACGGACCCGCGGATACAGAACGGCGCCGGCCATGAGGCGGGCGCCGGCACCCACCTCACAGTCCTCCGCCACCACGCAGTTGGGGTGCAGCCAGGCGCCGTCACCGATGCGGGTGCGCGCCCCGACCACGACGCCGGCGCCGATGCGCACATCGCGGCCGAGCTCGGCGGTGGGATCTACATAGGCGCCGGCGTCGACGCCGGCGGCGAGTTCGGGCGCACGCTCGAAGAGCTGCGACACGCGCGCGAAGGCCAGATAGGGCCTGGCCACCACCAGCGCCGCGCCGGGCCAGCGCTCGAGGTCGCTCTCTCCCAGGATCACGGCCGAGGCCCGGGTGTCGGCCAACTGAGCGCGGTAGGCCGGGCTCGACAGATGCGTGATCTGCCCCGGCTGCGCCGTAGCCAGGCTGCCGAGGCCGGTGATGCGGATGTCCGCATCACCCACCAGCCGGGCGGACAGCCGGCTGGCCAGCTCCCCCAGGGTGTAGGCCAGATCCTGCATGCGCCGCCCGGTGCCCGTCAGCGGGCGGAGTCGCGCCGCTCGTTGAGCTTTTCAGTGACCTTGCGGGTGATGTCGTGCTTGGAGTTGGCGTACAGCAGGCTGTTGCGCTGCATGATCACGTCATACCCCTCCAGCTCGATCAGATCCTGCAGCACGGCATCGATCTTCGGCGCCATCTGCTGCAGCAGCTCCTGGCGGCGGTCCTGCACTTCCTTCTGCAAGCGGTTGGCGCGGAACTGATAATCGAGCTGCTTGTCCTCCAGCTCCTTCTGGCGGCGCCGGGCCTCGGCCGGACTCATCACCTCGGCATCCTTCTGCATCTTTTCCTGCAGCGCCATGATCTCGGCGCCCAGCGTGTTGACCTGCTGCTGCTCGCCTTCGAGTTCGGACTGGGCGCTACGCAGCAGCTGCTGGGCCTCTTCGCTCTCGATCAGCGCTCGCTGCGTATCGAGCACGGCGATCTTCAGTTCCGCGGCCGCCGCGCCGGTGGACAGCAGCAGCAGCAGCAGCAGCATGGATGCGGTCAGAGACATCTTGGTCACGTTAAACTCCTTCGGTGTGCGTGGTCAGGCGCCCGGGACGATCCGCAGCACCCGTACCAACCCTCAGTGCGCGGCGATTCTAACTCAGAAAGTACGGCCCAACTCAAACTGAAAAGACTCCTTTTTGTCGAATTCGCCGGCATTGAACGGCTTGGCGATGCCGAACGTCATTGGACCCAGCCCGGTCAGCCAGGTGACGGCCAACCCGGCCGAGTAGCGGATCTCGCCGGCATCGAAATCGCTGCAGATGGTGCTCACCTCCGGGCAGCTGGTGTTGAACACGTTGCCGGCGTCGACGAACAGCACCGGCCGGAACTGGTTGGTGTTTTCCATGAACGGCAGCGGGAAGATCAGCTCGGCGCTGGCCTCCGCCACGAAGTTGCCGCCGAACGGGGCCGGCCGGCGCCGGAAGATCTGATCGGGCACCCCGTCGCCGTCGATGTCGATCAGCGGATCGGTGCTGCGCGGGCCGAGCGTGTTCCTCTGGAAGCCGCGAACGGAGCCGAAGCCGCCGGCAAAGAAGTGCTGGAAGAACGGCAGCGCCCCGGTGCTGCCGTAGCCGTCGCCGTAGCCAACCTTGGTGCGCAGCCGCACGGTCCAGTTCTGCGCCAGGGGCAGGTACTGCTGGCCGGTGTAGATCGCCTTGTAGAACTGCAGGTCGCTGCCCGGAACGGCAACCTCGAACGCCAGAGACTGCGACCGACCGCGGGTCGGGAACAGGCCGCGGTTGAGCGTCGAGCTGGTCCATGACAGGTTGAGCATGTAGTTCAGCGCGTCGTTGCCGTTCTTGTCGATGTACTCGGAGATCTCCTGGGCCGGGAACGCGCCTTCCGTGATGTCCGTGTACTCGATGGTGCCGCCGAAGTTGATGCGACGGGTCTCGCCGATAGGAAAGCCGAAGTTCATGCCGATGCCGTAGGAATCGGTGGTGAACCGGGCGATGTTGGCCTCATCGAAATTCGATTGCCGGAAGAACACGTTGTAGCCGCGGCTCACCCCGTCCTGGGTGAAGTACGGATCGAAGTAGTTGAAGCTGGCCGAGCGCTGGAAGCGTGAGTACGACACGCCCACGCCCAGGCTGTTGCCGGTGCCGAGCACGTTGTTCTCCTGGTAGTTGGCGCCCAGGATCAAGCCGAATCCCTGGGAATATCCCAGCGTGGCCGAGATGCTGCCCGAAGGCTGCTCCTTGACCACGAAGTCGACGTCCACCTGATCGTCGGTACCGGGCACGGCCGGCGTCTCGACGTTGACCTCGCTGAAGTAGCCCAGCCGCTCCAGGCGCACCTTGGACAGGTCGATCTGGGCGGTGGAGGCCCAGCCGCCTTCCATCTGCCGCATCTCCCGCCGCAGCACCTCGTCCTGGGTGACGCTGTTGCCGGCGAAGGAGACCCGGCGCACGTAGGCGCGCTTGCCGGCATCCACGAAGAACTCGATGTTGACCGTGCCGTCGTCGTTGATCTTCGGCACGCCGCTGGCCGTGGCGAAGGTGTATCCGGAGTTCCCGAGAGCCTGGGTGATCCGCTCCTCAGTGGCGGTCACCAGCGCCTGAGAGAACACCTGGTCCGGCTGCACCACGAACAGCCGCCGCAGATCTTCGGGCCGGATGTCGTTCAGCTCACCGATCAGGTTGACCTCGCGCACCGTGTACTTGTCGCCCTCATTGACGTTGACGGTGATGTAGACCTGCCGGCGATCGGGCGTGATGCTCACCTGGGTCGACTCGATGTCGAACTGCACGTAGCCGCGGTCGCGATAGTAGGACTCGAGCCGCTCCAGGTCGCCGCCCAGCTTCTCACGTGAGTACTTGTCGTCGTTGCGATAGAACGAGAACAGGCTCGGGTGCTTGAGCTCGAGCTGATCCAGCAGCTCCTCGACGTCGTAAACTTCGGCGCCGACCACGTTGATGTGGCGGATGCCCGAGTTCTTGCCCTCGACGATGTCGATCTTGATCGCCACCCGGTTGCGCGGCAGCTCCTCGACGTTGGTCTCGATGCTGGCACCGTAGCGACCCTGAGCGACGTACTGCCGCTCGAGCTCGATGCCGACGCGCTCCAGCGTCGCCTGCTTGAAGATCTCACCTTCCTTCAGACCCTGCTGCCCGAGCCCTTCGAGCAGCGCGTCCGTCTTGATCGCCTTGTTGCCCGATATCTCGATGCTCTCGATCGCGGGCCGCTCCGAGAAGGTGATCACCAGCACGTCCTCGTCACGCGCCATGCGCACGTCACTGAAGTATCCGGACTGGAAGAGCGTGCGGATGAGCCGGCGAATGGCCACCTCATCGATGGCGTCGCCGACGTTGACCGGCAGCAGGTTGAACACCGTGCCCGCGCTGACCCGCTGCAGGCCCTGCAGGCGGATGTCGGAAATGGTGAACGTGTCGGCCTGTGCCGCAAGCGCCGAGCACCACAGCAGCAAACCACAGAACCAGCGTGTCGGACGCGTCATGACCCTCCCTCGAAATCGCGGCTCAGAACAGCCTGGCTATGTCGTTGTACAGTGCCAGCAGCATCAGGCTGCCCACCAGCACCAGGCCGACCTGGGTGCCGACGATCTGCGCCCGTTCCGGAACGGGTCTGCCGGTCGCGGCCTCGGCCGCGCAGAACAGAATGTGCCCGCCGTCCAGAATGGGGATCGGCAGCAGGTTGAGCACGCCGAGCGAGATGCTGAGCAGCGCCAGCACACCGAGGAAGAAGCGCCAGCCTGAGCGCGCCGAGTCGCCCGCCACCTTGGCGATGGTTATGGGGCCGCTCAGGTTCTTCACCGACACGTCGCCGGTCACCATCTTCTTCAGCAGGCCCAGAGTCAGAGCCGTCTTGTCCCAGGTCTCGCCCAGGCTGCGCGGCACGGCGGCGAGCCAGCCGTAGCGAATCTCGTTGAGGCGCGGCGACACGCCCGCGTAACCGATCTCACCGCCGTCGGCGCCGCTGCGCGTTTCGGTACGCAGTGCCACCGCCCGCTCGACGCCGTTGCGTTCGACCACCACCGTCAGCGTCCGGCCGGGCGAGCGCTGCACCAGATCGACCCAGGCGCGCCAGCCGTCCACCGGCTCGCCGTCGGCGCTCTTGACCCGATCCAACGGCTTGAGTCCGGCTCGTTCGGCCGGGCTGTCCGGCAGCACCTCGCCGAGCACGGCCGGCAGCGCCGGCTCGATGCCGAGCGAACCGAGCAGGTCGGGTTCGTCGCTGCCGCGATGCCAGTCGCTCACGGGCAGCTGCACCTCTCGGACCTGGTCGGCCCCTGGGACCCGGGTGCCGAGCGTTATCGAGCCCGAATCGCCGAGGCGACCAGCCAGCGCCATGGACACTTCCTGCCAGCTGCGCGCCTGCTGCCCGTCCACGGACACGATCTCCTCACCACCGGTCAGCCCGGCGCGATCGGCCGGAGACCCCTCGGGGACCTTACCCAGCATGGGCGCTACGGCCGTGGTGCCCACGACGAACAGGAACCAGTAGACCACGGCTGCCAGCAGGAAGTTGGCGAACGGACCGGCGGCGGCGATGGCCATGCGCCACCACACCCCCAGATCGAGGTACGAAAGGTCGCCCGGGCGGCGCGCCACCTCGACAACGCCGGGCTCGCGCTCGTCGAGCATGCGTACGTATCCGCCGAGCGGAATCGCGGCGATGGCAAACTCGGTGCCGTGACGGTCAAAGCGGGACCAGATGGGCCTGCCGAACCCCACCGAAAACCGCACCACCCGCACGCCGGACCAGCGGGCCACCAGGAAGTGGCCGAGCTCGTGAAAGGTCACCAGAACGCCCAGGGTGACGATCAGAGCCAGCGGATATTGAATGAATTCAAGCACGTGGTTGAGACCCGATTTCCCCGCAATGGTTCTGCACCGGCCCGACCCGGACCGGGCCGGCGGCATGATAAACGATTGCGGTCATGGTGCTACAGCACACTAGCGGAACCAGCCCGACGCCAGGATCAGCGCAAACACGGGCAGCGCCGCCAGCACCGAGTCGATACGGTCCAGCACACCGCCGTGGCCCGGCAGCAGGGATCCGGAATCCTTGACGCCGCGCTGGCGCTTGAGAACGCTCTCGAAGAGATCGCCGAACACGGACACCACCACCAGCAACGCGATGACCGGCAGCCAGACGGGCGTCAGCGCCGCCATGGGTACCAGCATCGCGACGGCTACGGCCAGGCTGGCCAGGGCGCCGCCGGCAGCGCCTTCCCAGGTCTTGCCCGGGCTGATCCGGGGGGCCAGCCGACGCCGGCCGAAGCGATGGCCGGCGAAGTAGGCGCCGATGTCGGCGCTCCAGATCAGCAGCAGCAGCCAGAGCACCCAGGTGGCGCCGCCGGGCTGATCGCGGATCACCACCAGCCCCATCCAGGCGGCCCAGCCCACCAGCAGCGCCGACGGAATCGCCAGCAGCGGCCGCACCAGATAACCGGCGCCCCGGGGATAGGCGAGCACCAGCGCCGCGGCGACCACCCAGAAGCCGCAGCCGAGCCAGAGCACGGCCGGCCAGGTGCCGGGCAGCGCCCAGGTCAGAAGCGCCAGCGTCGCCAGGGCGGTCAGGCAGGCGACGCGTGCCGTCACGCCGGTGATGCCGGCGAGCCCGACCCACTCGTAGACGCCGGCAGCGGCGATGAGCCAGAAGAAGGCCGCGTACCAGGGCAATGGCAGCAGATAGATGGCCGAGATGACCAGCGGCGCGAGGATGACCGCGGTGATGACCCGTGCGCGCAGCAAGCCCGGCTACTGGCGGCGCCCGAACCGGCGCTGCCGCTCCTGAAACCAGCCAAGGGCCTCGGCCAGGTCGCGACTGGAGAACTCGGGCCAGTACTGATCGGTGAAGTAGAGCTCGGTGTAGGCGAAGTCCCAGAGCAGAAAGTTGCTGATCCGGGCGTCGCCACCGGTGCGGATGCAGATGTCGGGGGCTGGCAGGTCGCCCAGCGACAGGTAACGGCCAAACAGGTTCTCGTCCACGGCCGCGGGGTCGAGCCGGCCGGCGCGAACGTCCTCGGCCAGGGCTCTGGCCGCACGCGCGATGTCCCAGCGCCCGCCGAAGTTGGCGGCGATGTTCAGGGTCATCTCGGCGTTGTCCCGGGTCAGGGCCTCCACCCGGTTCATGCGCATCTGCAGATCGGGCGCGAAGCGGTCGCGGTCGCCGATGACGCGCAGCCGCACGCCGCGGCCGTTGAGCTCGTCGACGTCGTGATCGAGCACGTTGCGCATCAGGTCGAGCAGCAGGTTGACCTCGCGGCTGGGGCGGGCCCAGTTCTCGGTGCTGAAGGCAAACAGGGTGAGAACCTTGACGCCCTCGTCGGCGCAGGCCTCGGCGATCGGCCGGACGTTGCGGGCGCCGGCCCGATGGCCGGCGGCGCCGGGCAGATGCCGCTGCCTGGCCCAGCGATGATTGCCGTCCATGATGATGGCGACGTGGCGGGCGCGCTGCGGTCCGGCGTCCTGCTCGTCGGCGCGTGGGGCGCCGGGCGTATTGTCGAGCGTCGCCCTTACTTCAGCCATGTCATCCGTCAGCCATCAATCGTCGAGTGATCCCGTGCCGAAGTGTAGCGTCATATCACCATCAGGTCGGCTTCTTTGGCTTCCAGCGCCTTGTCGACCTGGGCGATACGCTTGTCGGTGAGCTTCTGTATGGCCTCTTCGCCGCGCCGTGCGTCGTCCTCCGAAACCATCTTCTCCTTGACCAGATCACGGATGTCGCCGATGGCGTCACGACGGATGTTGCGGATGGCGACCCGGGCATTCTCGGACTCGTGCCGGGCCTGCTTGGCCAGGTCGCGCCGGTTCTCCTCGGTGAGCGCCGGCAGCGGCACCCGGATCAGCTCGGAGGTGGTGTTCGGCGTGATGCCCAGGTCGCTCTTCAGAATCGCCTTCTCGATATCGGGCACCAGCTTCTTCTCCCAGGGGGAGATCACCAGGGTGCGGGCATCCTCCACGGAAATGGATGCAACCTGGTTGAGCGGCGTGTCGTTGCCGTAGTAGGACACTTCGATGCCGTCGAGCAGCGACGGGTTGGCGCGGCCGGTGCGAATCCGGGCAAAGGCCGTCTGCAGGGATTCCAGCGACTTGCCCATGCGTTCGTCCGCGTCACGGCATATCTCGTCGATCATGTGCGCCTCTCTCTCCCGCCGACGCGGGTACCCACCTTGTCACCGTTCAGCAGACGGGTCAACGCGCCCTCCGCCTGCAGATCGAACACCACCAGCGGCATGCCGTGGTCGCGGCACAGACAGATGGCGGTGAGATCCATGACCTGCAGATCGCGCTGCAGAACCTGGTCGTAGGTCAGCTCTTCGAAGCGGCGGGCGGACGCATGCTTGACCGGGTCGGCATCGTAGATGCCATCCACCTTCGTGGCCTTGAGAACGGCATCGGCCCCGATCTCGATGCCGCGCAGGCAGGCGGCCGTGTCCGTGGTGAAGAACGGATTACCGGTCCCCGCCACCAGCACCACCACCTCGCCCCGCTCCAGCGCCGCCACCGCCAGGTCGCGGTGGAAGCGTTCGGCCACCCCGGGCAGCTCGATGGCCGACAGCAACGCCGCCGGCACCTGCTGCTGGCGCAGCATGTCCCGAAACGCCAGGCCGTTCATGACCGTGGCCAGCATGCCCATCTGGTCACCGGTGACCCGATCGAGGCCGGCGGCGGCCAGCGCGGCGCCGCGGAACAGGTTGCCGCCGCCGACCACCAGCGCGATCTGAGCGCCGCGGTTGCGGGCGGCCGCGATGTCCTGGCAGAGACGGGCGACGACGCCCGGATCGATGCCGAAGCCGGCGCCCCCGGCCAGGGCCTCACCGCTCAGCTTGAGCAGCACCCGGCGCATGGCGGTCAGAAAGAAGCCCGGGCCGCGGGTTCGCTCATTCAGCGAGCCCCTTTGACCTGGGCTGCGACCTCGGCGGCAAAGTCGGCCTGCTCTACCTCGATGCCCTCGCCGACCTCGTAGCGCACGAAGCCCTGGCAGGTCAGTCCGGCCTGCTCCAGCAGCTTGCCCACCTTGACGTTGCCGTCCTTGACGAACGGCTGATCCAGCAGGCTTACCTCAGCCAGAAACTTGCGCACCCGGCCCTCCACCATCTTCTCGACGATGTCGGCTGGCTTGCCGCTCTCCGCCGCCTGAGAGGTGTAGATCTCGCGCTCCTTGGCCAGCACGTCGGCCGACACCTGCTCCGAGGTCACCACCAGCGGGTTGATGGCCGTGACGTGCATGGCGATGTCGCGCCCCAGCTCGGCATTGTCTCCGGAGAGCGCCACCAGCGTGCCCTTCTTGTTGTCGCCGTGCAGGTATTCGTAGACCCGGCCGCCGGTCAGGCAGGCCGCCCGGCGCACGGTAATGTTCTCGCCGATCTCCTGCACCAGGGTCTCGCGCAGCCGGCCCAGCTCGCCGTCCAGCAGACGCCCTACGTCCGTCTCGCCGGTCTCGAACACGGTGTCGAGCACGTGGCCGACGTAGGCGATGAACTTCTCGTTCTTGGCGGCGAAGTCGGTCTCGATGTTGACCTCGACGATGGCACCCTTGCTGCCGTCGTCGGCCACCCGCACACCGAGCAGCCCGTCCGCCGTGGTGCGGCCCGCCTTCTTGGCGGCCTTGAGCGCGCTCTTCTTACGCAGCTCTTCGATCGCCAGCTCCATGTCGCCGCCGGCTTCTTCCAGCGCCTTCTTGCAGTCCATCATGCCGAGCCCGGTGCGCTCCCGAAGCTCCTTCACCATTGCTGCCGTGATGGCCATGGCTCAATCCTCCGCTTGCCGGGCCGCGGACTCCGCGACCGGTTCTTCCTCGGTGACCTCGACGAACTCGTCTGCCGATACGTGTCCGGAGGCCTCTTCGCGCCCTTCCTGGATGGCGTCAGCCACCGCCGTTACGTAGAGGCGGATGGCGCGAATGGCGTCATCGTTGCCGGGGATGACGAAGTCGACCCCGTCGGGATCGCTGTTGGAATCGACGATGCCGAACACGGGAATGCCCAGCTTGTTGGCTTCTTCCACGGCGATGTGCTCGTGCATCACGTCGATCACGAACAGCGCGTCCGGCAGGCCGCCCATGTCCTTGATGCCGCCGATGCTGCGCTCGAGCTTCTCGAGCATGCGCTGCTTCGACAGCGCCTCGCGCTTGGTCAGCAGCTCGAACGTACCGTCGCTGGCCTGCACCTCGAGATCCTGCAGACGCTTGATCGACTGGCGGATGGTCTTGTAGTTGGTGAGCATGCCGCCCAGCCAGCGCTGGTCCACGTAGGGCATGCCCACCCGCGAGGCCTGCTCGCGGATGGTTTCAGCGGCAGCCCGCTTGGTACCCACGAACAGCACCTTCTTGCCCGCGGTGCCCATATTGCGCAGCGCGGTGAGCGCCGAGTTGAAGGCGGGAACCGTCTTCTCGAGGTTGATGATGTGGATCTTGTTCCGGGCGCCGAAGATGTAGGGACGCATCTTCGGATTCCAGAATCGGGTCTGGTGACCGAAATGCACGCCGGCGGCGAGCATGTCGCGCATGGTGATGTTCATATTTTCCTCGGGGTTGCGCCTCCGCCATCCCCATGCCTCGACCGGACCGCAAGCGGCCAGGCACCCCGAAGCACGTGCCGGATGACGTGAGTGGTTTGGTTGAGATTCCTTTCGCCCCGGCGCAGCGTGTCGTTGCCCCGGAGCGGCGCGCTTTATACCATAACCGGCCCTATCTGGAACACACCCCCGGAGCCCATGACCGCCAGAGCCCAGAGCGAAGACGAGATCGCGCGCATGCGCACGGCCGGCCGGCTGGCCGCCAGCGTGCTGGAGATGATCGGCGAGCACGTGGTGCCCGGGGTGACCACCGGCCACCTGGACCAGATCTGCCATCGCTTCATCGTCGATGAGCTCGGCTGCATCCCGGCGCCGCTCAACTACACCAACGGCAGCGCCCCGCCGTTTCCGCGCTCCATCTGCACGTCTGTGAACCACGTGGTCTGCCACGGCATCCCATCCGACAAGAAAGTTCTCAAAGCCGGCGACATCGTCAACATCGACGTGACCGTTATAAAGGATGGCTATCACGGCGACACCAGCAAGATGTACGCCGTCGGCCAGCCCAGCGTGCTCGCGGAGCGGCTCATGCGGGTCACCCAGGAGTGCCTGTACCGGGGCATCGAAGCGGTGCGCGCCGGCGCCCGCCTCGGCGACATCGGCCACGCCATTCAGACCCATGCCGAAGGCAATGGCTTCTCGGTGGTGCGGGAGTTCTGCGGCCACGGTATCGGCCGCGTGTTCCATGACGAGCCCCAGGTGCTGCACTACGGCCGGGCCGATACCGGCATCGTGCTCGAGGAAGGCATGACCTTCACCATCGAGCCGATGATCAATGCCGGCCGCCGCTACGTGAAGATTCTGCCCGACCAGTGGACGGTGGTGACCAAGGACCACAAGTTGTCCGCCCAGTGGGAGCACACCATCCTGGTCACCGGCAGCGGCGCCGAGGTGCTGACCCGTCGCAGCGACGAGCCGCTGCCGTGACGGATGACGACGGCCGCGCCGGCGGCCGCGCCGGCGGCCGGGAGGGCGGCCGCAACGGGGCGCGCCGGTTCGGCAATGGGCTCGGCGCATTGGTCGACGAGCTCCGCTCGCGCATCGCCGAGCACGACCAGACGCTCTCCGAACGCTACTGGCGCAACGACGACGTCGACACGCTGGTCGCCGATCGCTGCGCGCTGCTGGACGGGGTCATGCGCGACCTGTGGGAGGCCAAGGTGCCGCCGGCAGCGCGCGAGCAGATGGCGTTGTTTGCCGTGGGCGGCTACGGGCGCGGCGAGCTGTTTCCGCATTCCGACATCGATCTGCTGATTCTGGCGCACCGGCCGAACCGCTGGCGGGCGGTGATCACCGACTTCGTGCAATGCCTGTTCGATCTCAACCAGGAGGTGGGGCACAGCGTCCGATCGGTTCGTGACTGCCGCCGCGAAGCCGCCCGGGATATCACCGTCGCCACCGCGCTGTTCGAGCGGCGGCGGCTGGTGGGTTCCGCCGCGCTGGCGGCCCGTCTCGACAAAGTGCTGGACTCACCGCGGCTGTGGCCGCCGCAGGCGTTCTTCAAGGCCAAACGCGACGAGCAGGAGCGCCGGCACCGCCACTACGACAACGTCGAGTACGGCCTCGAGCCCAACGTCAAGACCTCGCCGGGCGGGCTGCGTGATCTGCAGACGGTGATCTGGGTCATGGACCGGCAGTTCCACACCGCCGACCCGGCGGCCCTGGAGCAGCTCGGCATGCTGACCCCGCAGGAGCGCGTCTGGCTCGAGGACGGGCGGCGATTCCTGTGGTGGGTGCGCTTCGGCCTGCACCTGCTGGCGGAACGCAAGGAAGACCATCTGCAGTTCGAATACCAGCGGGGGCTGGCGCAGCGGCTGGGCTTCGCTGACACCAGTGCCAAGCTGGGGGTCGAGCGCTTCATGCACCACTACTACCGGCACATCATCGCGCTGCGGGAGGTCAACGACATCCTGCTGCAGCATTTCGACGAGTCGATCCTGCGGGCACGGGAGCGGCCACGGATCACACCGATCAACGAGCGGTTCCAGATCCGCAACAACTACATCGAGGCCACTGCCGAGGACGTCTTCCCGCGCACACCGAGCGCGCTGCTGGAGATCTTCGTGATCATGGCCAACCGGCGCGACATCTCCGGCGTGCGCGCGAACACCATCCGGCTGGTCCGCGACAGCCTGCACCTGATCGACCACGCCTTCCGCCACGATCCGGAGAACAACCGCCTGTTCATCGAGCTGCTCAAGGCCCCCTACACGCTGGTGTCGCAGCTCACCCGCATGCGCCGCTACGGCGTGCTGGGACGCTACCTGCCGGAGTTCGGCGAGGTGGTCGGCCAGATGCAGCACGACCTGTTCCACATCTACACCGTCGATGCCCACACCATGTCGGTGATCCGCAACATGCGCCGCCTGCACTACCGATCCGCGGAGCAGCACTATCCGGTGGCGGCTCACTGCGTGCGCAACCTGCCAAAGATCGAGCTGCTGTACATCGCCGGCCTGTACCACGACATCGGCAAGGGCCGCGGCGGTGATCATTCGACCCTGGGCGCGACCGACGCCGAATCGTTCTGCCGGCGCCATGCTCTGTCCGATGCGGACACCGAGTTGGTGAGCTGGCTGGTCCGTCAGCACCTGCTCATGTCGAGCACGGCCCAGCGCAAGGACATCTACGACCCGGACGTCATCCACGAATTCGCCGCCGAGGTGAAGTCGGAAATGCGCCTCAACTATCTGTATGCGCTCACCGTCGCGGACATTACGGCCACCAATCCGACCCTGTGGAACAGCTGGCGGGCCACCCTGCTGCGAACGCTCTACGCCGAGACGCGCAAGGCGCTGCGGCGCGGCCTGGAATCTCCCCTCGACCGCCAGGGCAGCATTCGCGCCTGCCAGGAGAGCGCGCTGGAGAAGCTGATCGCGCGCGGGCTGACCGAGCCCGAGATAGTGACGCTCTGGGAAGTGCCGGGCGAGGAGTTCTTCCTGCGGCACACGCCGCGGCAGGTGGCCGACATCACCGAGCGCATGCACGGTCACGACATGGACTCGGGACCGCTGGTGATGCTGGTGGACCTGCGCGGGCAGGTATCCAGCGAGGGCGCTTCGGAGATCGTGCTGTACACGCGCGACCAGCCCAACCTGTTCGCGGCCAGCGTCGCGGCGCTGAGCCAGCTCGATCTGTCGGTGCACGACGCCAACATCCACACCGCCACCAACGGGCTGTGCCTCAACACCTACGTGGTGCTCGAGGAGAACGGCAGCCCGCTGGCCCGTGATGGCGGCCGACGGGAGCGGCTGCAACGCCAGCTCACCGAGGAGCTGGACGATCCGTCGGAATACCCGACCGTGGTGAGGCGGCGCACCTCCCGACGGCTGCGTCAGCTCACCCGCGCCACCGAGGTCACCATCCGCAACCGCCGCGGCACCCGGCACACAGAGCTCACCATCATCGCCTCGGACCGCCCGGGGCTGCTCGCCACCATCGGGCTGCTGTTCCACGAGCTCGGCCTGTCCGTGCTGTCGGCGCGGATCGCCACGCTGGGCGAGCGCATCGAGGACGTGTTCGACATCGTCGGCGAGGACGGCAAGCCGGTGCGCGACCGCGAACGCATCTACCTGCTGGAGAACACACTGCGCCAGCGTCTGGACAACCAGATCGCCAAGGTGCTGTGAGCGCCCAAGCGCCGGAAGCCCAGAAGCCATGAACCCGAACCTGCAACGCCTGCAGCCCTACCCCTTCGAGCGCCTCAACGCCCTCAAAGCCGGCATCACGCCGGCCGCTGGCTATCCGCCCGTCATGCTCTCCATCGGCGAGCCCAAACATCCGCCGCCGGACTTCGTGGTGGCGGCCCTGGCCGAGCCGGCCGGACTGACGGCCGGTCTCGGCAGCTATCCGGCGACCCGTGGCAGCGCCGAGCTGCGCACGGCCATCAGCGACTGGCTGCTGCGGCGCTACGGCGTGGCCGCCGACCCGGATCAGCACGTGCTGCCGGTGTCCGGCACCCGCGAGGCGCTGTTCGGATTCGCGCAGGCGGTGCTGAGCGGCGACCCCGACGCCGTGGTGGTGCTGCCCAACCCTTTCTATCAGATCTACGAAGGCGCCACCCTGCTGCGCGGCGCCACGCCGTGGTTCGTCAACTGCGACGCCGGCAACGGCTACCAGCCGGACTACCGCAGCGTGCCCGACTCGGTATGGCGACGCTGCGAGCTGCTCTACCTGTGCTCGCCCGGCAACCCCACCGGCCGCAATCTGGAACGCGAGACCCTGGTCTGGCTGCTCGAGCAGGCCGAACGATACGACTTCGTGATCGCCGCGGACGAGTGCTACGCGGAGATCTTCTTCGACGATGCGCACCCGCCGCCGGGCATGCTGGAGGCAGCCGCATCGGCCGGGCGACATGACTTCCGCCGCTGCGTGGTGTTCCACAGCCTGAGCAAGCGCTCCAACCTGCCGGGCCTGCGCTCGGGGTTCGTGGCCGGCGACGCCGAGCTGCTGCGCCCGTACTTCCAGTACCGCACCTATCAGGGCGCCGCCCTGCCCGATCACGTGCAGCGGGTGAGCGCGGCCGCCTGGCGCGACGAGGCCCATGTCCGCGCCAACCGCGAGGCCTACCGGGCCAAATTCGCCGCGGTCGCCCCCATCCTCGCGCCCCACCTGACGCTTACCCGGCCCGACGGCGGCTTCTACCACTGGGTCGACGTCGGCGAGGACGACCAGACGTTCGCCCGCCGTCTCTATGCGGAGCGCAACATCACGGTGCTGCCGGGCAGCTACCTGAGCCGCGACGCCCACGGCTCCAATCCGGGCGCCGGCCACGTCCGCATCGCCTGGGTAGCCCCCGCCGACGACTGCATCGCCGCCGCCCGCACCCTGGCCGAGTGGCTCCCCACCCGCCGCTGACCGGCAAGCGGGAGAACCGGCAAACCGACGCGATCCGGCCGCCACCGGCAAGCCGCAGGCGGGACGCCGTCCGCCATGACGCAGCGACCGGGCGAGAAACGCCTACCGCGACCATCTACGCGAGACCGAGCGAGGAGAATTGACGCCCGGATGCGGGCCGCCGGCACGCATCCGGGCGGCAACTTCTCTGAG
>JAVJUA010000075.1:0-1034 GCA_040219935.1 Pseudomonadales bacterium
GTCGAGAGCCGGTTCTATTACGGCATGGACTGCTGAGCGGCTCCGCTCGGCGACGATCGGTGAATCGCGGAGAGGGAGAGATGCTTCTCCACGAGCCCGCGTTCCTTCGGGGACGCGGGTCTTTCGTTAGAGCTCTTCCTCGAGCGCCCGGCGGTAGCGTTCCAGCACGGCCGCGCGGGTGACCAGGCCCAGGGGGCGGCGATGGCCCGTGATGTCGGGCGGGCCCAGCAGCGGCAGGCTGGCGATGTCGTCGTCCTCGAAGCGTTCGAGCACGACGTCCAGCGTGTCGGTGGTCACCACGGCGGGCAGATCGCTGCGCATGAGCTCGGCCACCAGCAGCAGCGGGATGGCCTCGCGATCGATCAGCGCGGTGCGCATGTCTCGGCCGGTCACCATGCCGATGTGGTCGCCCTGGCTGTCGACGACGACGAAGTCCGGCACGCGGCTGTTGGCGTGCAGGGTGATGAGCTTGCTCAATGGGTCGCTGGCGTACACCGGCTCGCCCGGCAGGGGCACCACCGGCACGCTCGTCGCCGAAATCTTGCGGAGGATGGCCAGGTCGCCCGTGCGGCCGATCCGCAGGCCCGCCCGCCGGAGCGGGTGGGTGTAGATGTTGTCGCGGTCGATGGCCTGGCTGAGCAGCGTCGCGACGACGGCCGCCAGCATGATGGGCAGCAGCACGTAGGGGTCGCGCGTGAGCTCGAAGAGCATCAGGATCGCCGTCAGGGGGCCGTGCGTGCTGCCGGCGACCACGGCGGCCATGCCAACAAGGGCGTACGCGGCCGGGCTGCTCTCGGCGGGCAGGAGGCCCACGCGATCGAGCGCCACGCCCAGGGCGGCCCCGCCCGCGGCCCCGATGAAAAGGCTGGGGGCGAACACGCCGCCCGAGCCGCCGCTGGAGAGCGTCACGCTGGTCGCCGCGGCCTTGAAGACCACCAGCAGGGCGATGAGCCAGATGGCCATGGGCAGGGCGGCGCTGGCGTGGGCGTCGTGGCCCGTCGCGTGACCAGACGCGTGCTCTCCGGCCTGCGCGG
>JAVJUA010000076.1:0-541 GCA_040219935.1 Pseudomonadales bacterium
CACCGGCGCGCCCTCGCGCTCGAAGCCGAACACGGCGCACAGCAGCTGCTCGGAGACGCCGCGCTCCTGCATCGTCTGGCTGACCACGTGCGTCGTGGTGACGAGGTCGTCCAGGTCGGGGTCGCGCAGGATCACCCACGAGAAGCCGAACTCGTCGGTGTGCCGGTCCACCGTCGTGCCGGTCTGGCCGCCGGAGATCCGCAGCAGCTGGTCGATGTCGCGCACCAGCTCCTCGAACATCCCGGCCTGCAGCGACTTGAAGCACAGGCCGGCGCTGCCCGTGGTGCGCATGCCGAGGCCCAGCTCGATGGTCATGGCGGAGGTGCTGATCGCGAACAGCCGGTCCAGGTTCGCCCGCTTGGGCGCGCGGTGGCCGCGCAGGATGTCGAGGAGGCCCACCGCCGGTCAGATGGTGGCCGGCGGGGAGCCGTCCAGCTGCGCCTGCATGGCCAGCAGCCGGGCGATGCGCTTGTCGGTGGGCGGGTGGGTGGCCACCAGGCTCGACAGCGAGAACCCGCGGGACACCGCCGGCAGGATGAAG
>JAVJUA010000077.1:0-3159 GCA_040219935.1 Pseudomonadales bacterium
TCGCGCTCGCGTCGCACGCCTGACGAAAGGAGACTAGATCGACCCATCCGCGCTGTCTACACCACTGGGGTGTTGAGACGCCGTGTCAATCGAGCTGCGCCACGCACGCACCGGCACCAGCCCCAGCGACATGAATAAAAACTGACTTATCACAAAGCCGATGAGCAGCATCGCCGCCGAGTCCATAAAGCCGTACGAGTGCAGCCCCACGCCCAGCATGTTGGTGCCGAACCAGCTCCACGCCGTCACGATGTTGCCCGCCACCGCCAGCACCATGATGCCCCGCGTGCGCACCAAGCCGCCCCAGCGCGCGTGCAGGATGATGGCGTTGAGCAGCACGACCAGCGCCGCGCCGTTCTCTTTGGGGTCCCACCCCCAGAACCGGCCCCAGCTCTGATCGGCCCAGATGCCCCCCAGCACCGTGCCCACGAAGCTCAGCAGCAGCGCGAAGCACACCACGCCGTAAACCATCCGCCCAGCGCCTGGGCCCGCTCGCGCGTCAGCAGCCTCGTGAACACGCCCAGCACCAGGTACAGCGCCGCCAGCGCCCCGGCCAGGACCGTCGCGGCGTAGCCAAGCGTGATGGTCACCACGTGCGTGGCCAGCCAGAAGTTGCTGTCCAGCACGGCCTGCATCATCTGCATGGTGTCGCCGTCGTCGCCCAGGTTGTGCGCGACGACCAGCGTCGCGAAGCCCACGCTGGCCGCCCCCAGTGCCGCTACGCCCAGCGGCTGCAGCTTCTCGAGCACCAGCGCGAACAACACCGACGCCCAGCCCACGAAGATGGCCGACGAGTACAGGTTCGTCACCGGCGGGCGGTCCTGCAGGTAGATCCTGACCGCGATGGCCGCCGTATGCACCAGCAGCCCGCCCCACAAGAGCGCCACCGCCGAGCGCCGCAACGGCTCGCCCTTCTCTCCCGCGCGCGCCCGCATCAGCAGCGACCCGCAAAGCAGCACGAAAGCCAGCACGTACACCGACGCCGCCCCCACGAACGGCCGGGCCCGGTTGAAGAGGACCTCCAGGTCCATCTTCCGCATCACCCCGGACATCGAGTCGCGCAGCAGCGTTTCGTAGTCCGCCACCGCGGCGTTGAACCCCTCGGGGTCGCCCTCGCTATACGCCGTCATCATCGCGACGGTGTACGCCACCGTCGGATGCACGTCCTCGGGCGAAGCGCCCCTGCCGAGCGGATCGTCGTGGACCATCACCTCATGGAAGCTGCGCCACCGACCATCGGGGCCCAGCGGCGGCACGATGAACGGCTCGCGGAGCTGCGCATGGGCCAGCAGCGTGTCGACCGCCGTGTACAGCCGCAGCACGGCACGCTGGTACGGGTCGCGCCGCTTGGCGTCGATGTCCATCGCGCGCTGGGCCTGACGGGCGACCTCGCCCCAGTGCGGCTCGATCGCGCTCAGACCCAGCCGCCCGCCCTGGTCGGGCGTCAACTCCAGCAGCGCCAGCACCTAGGGGTGGTCCACGCGCACCACGGGCAGGCCCGCCACGCCCTCCGGCTGGGCCATCAGACCCGCCAGGTACTCGATCGCGGGCATGCCTGCTTCGCCATCGACCGACTGCCGCCCGCCGGCGACCATCAGCGCATGCCGCGCGGCGGTGTCCATGGGCTTGATGCGACCTCCGGCCGACACGGGCAGGCGCGCGAACGTGTCCAGGTCGAAGTCTCCATAGCCCGCCGGCCGCGCCAGCGCCGCCAGGGCGAGCCCCACCCCCAGCACGCCCACCGCCCACGGCCAGATCGACCCCCACGCCGACCCCCACGCCGAGCGCCCCGCCGCTGGCGCCCCCGCCTTCGCCAGCCGCTTGCTCCGCCGGCGCAGGTAGGTGGTCATCGCCAACCCAAAGTGCAGCAGCGGCCCGCCGCCACCAGCGCGCACGCGACGTACGGCAGGGCCGCCCCGGGGTTGCGCACCACCTGCAAGACCGTCCCGCTGCCGTCGGGCTTGTACGACGCCTGGTAGAACGTCGCCCCGCGGTAGCGCAGCGGGTTGTTCATCCAGATGCGGACGTCCCGATCAACCCCCCGCCCCTCATCCACCAGCCGCACGTCGCTGGAGAAGTTCCGGGCGATGTCCGTGCCCGTGAACGTGTCGTGGCGGAAGTCGCGCAGCGTCAGGCTGTAGGGCAGGTACGTCCGCGCGTAGCGGAGGGCCAGGCCGTAGTGCTGGCCATCGACCTCCACGCGCTGCGAGCCCACAAGCCCGGCCCACACCAGCCACGTCCCCAGGTCTTCACCATCGCGCGTCAGCCGCACGTACGCCGCGGGCGCATCGCTCTGCGCACCATCGACCCCCCGCACCGGCGGCCGCTGCTGCGCCACCGCTTCGAGCCCCACGCCGCGATCCGCCACCGTCGGCCCATCGCCGCGCATGAGCCGCGCGTTGGGCATCCACCGCAGCACCTCGACCTCGAACGGCAGCGACGCATGCGCAATCGCCGCTCCGTCCACTGCCGAGCGACGCATCGCCGCGGGCACGGTCACCACCCGGTCCTCACCCTCCGGCGACGGATCGACCACCGCCAGTTCGACCGAGCGCACGTCCTCGTAGTACTGGCTGGTCGCCCCCTCGTCGATGGCCATCAGCCCCTCGCCCGCCAGCCACGCCGTGGCGAACTCGCCCACCAGCAGCACGATGAGCCCGCCATGGATGAGGATCATGCCCACGCGCCGCCACGAGAGCTTGAACCGCACCGCGTGGGCCGCCACCAGATTGAGCAGCAGCAGCAGCCCCAGCGTCGCCCCGCCGGGAATGGGGATTACGCCCGCGGCCTCAGGAATGAACAGCGACAGGTCGACCCACGCCACGAAGCTGCGGAAGTACGAGTCGACCGCCTCCCACACGCCCATGCGGACCTGGGCCAGGGTGCCCACGAAGATCAGGGCCATCGACAGCGCTAGCAGAACGACGGTCAGGCGGAGCGACGCCAGCGGCTCGATGGCCCGGCGGAGGAGCATGCCCGCAGGCTATCAGCCCCCCGCCCCGAACGTGCGCGCGAAGGCGAACACCTCGTCCTGGACCGCGTCGGCCGTCTGGGCGTCGGTGGTCACCCGCACGAACCACGTCCGGTCTTCGCCGCTCTCATGGATGCTGGCCACCAGCATGTGCCCCTGGGGCCCATCCAGCCGCATCGTGTGCCCCA
>JAVJUA010000078.1:0-76563 GCA_040219935.1 Pseudomonadales bacterium
CCAGTTCGTATAGGCTTCCTCGAACCTCATCATCCGTATCTCCTGTAGCAGCCGAGTCCGGTTCACACAGCCTCCATGCGGCTGAAACAGAACCGGACACTCTACGTGCTACGAGACCGGACAAATCATGTGCTCCCCACACTGCGGGCCGGGGCGCGTTGACACCGGGGGGCGCAATCTGGAGAATTCTGCGCCCGATTCCCATGGCTACGTAGCTCAGCTGGTTAGAGCACAGCATTCATAATGCTGGGGTCGTTGGTTCAAGTCCAACCGTAGCTACCAAATTCAGTGACAATGAACCTGCTCTACATCGCCGCCGGCGTCGCCCTGCTCTCCGCCGGCGGAGAGCTGTTGATTCGTGGCGCCCTGGGCGCCGCCAACCGTCTCGGCGTGTCGCCGCTGCTGAGCGGTCTGCTGATCGTCGGCTTCGGCACCTCGGCCCCGGAGCTGGTGGTGTCGGTAGACGCCGCGCTCGCGCAGCGACCCGACATCGCCATCGGCAACGTCGTCGGCAGCAACATCAGCAACGTGCTGCTGATCCTCGGCGTCTGCGCCCTGATCACGCCGCTGGCCGTCAAGCCGCTGGCGCTGCGCCGCGACGCCGTCACCGTGGTGCTGGCGAGCGTGCTGTTCATCGTGCTGGTGGGCGGCAGCGCCCTGGTGCGCCTGGACGCGGTGGTGCTGCTGGCCTGTCTGGTGGGCTATCTGGGCTGGGCCTACTGGACCGAGCGCTATCACGCGGCACCGGCCGCCGAGCTGCACGTGGCGGAAGCGGAAGAGTTGTCAGCGGTTCCGGGGAGCCCCTGGCTCATCGTCGGCGCCGTGGCGGGCGGTCTGGCGCTGCTGGTGGCCGGGTCGAGCGCGCTGCTCACCGGCGCCGTGGCCGTGGCGGAGCAGCTTGGGGTTTCGGAAGCCCTGATCGGCCTCACCCTGGTGGCGGTGGGCACCTCGCTGCCGGAGTTCTCCATCTCGGTGATCGCTGCCATTCGTCGGCACGCCGACGTGGCGGTGGGCAACATCCTCGGCAGCAACGTCTTCAACCTGCTCGGCATCCTCGGCGTTTCGGCGCTGCTGCAGCCGCTGCCGGTGCACGAGCGCATTCTGGCGGTGGACCAGTGGGTGATGCTGGGTGCGGCTGTGCTGCTGCTGATTTTCCTGCACACGGGCCGCCGGCTCAGCCGCTTCGAGGGCGGCCTGCTGCTGGCCGGCTACCTGGCCTACCTGGTGTTCAGCATTCAGCTCTGAGCCGCCCTTGGGTCTCGGGCTCAGCCGTGGCCGAGCACCGGGTGCGGTTCGTACAGCTCTTCCAGCGCCTTGATGTCTTCCTCGGATAGCGACACGTCCAGCGCGCCGATGGCGTCCTTAAGGTGGTGGGGCTTCGAGGCGCCGATGATGGGGGCGACGATGCCGGGCTTGGTCAGCATCCAGGCCAGCGCCGTTTGCGCCGGCTTGACGCCCAGACGCTCCGCCACCTCGGCGTTGCGGTCGATGATGGTGAGGTCCGAGTCCCGTTTGTACAGCTCGGTGGCGAACTCGTCGGAGCCCGATCGCAGCGTCGACTTCACGGTATCCCGGGTCCGGGCGAGGTAGCCCCGGGCCAGTGGGCTCCAGGGAATCAGGCCCACGCCCTGATCCTGACACAGCGGAATCATCTCCCGCTCTTCCTCCCGATAGATCAGGTTGTAGTGGTTCTGCATGGACACGAAGCGCACGCCGCCCAGGGCGTCGGCGGTGAACAGATACTTGGCCATCTGCCACGCAAACATGCTGGAAGCGCCCAGGTAGCGCACCTTGCCCTCAGCGACCAGGTCCGACAACGCCTCGATGGTCTCCTCCATGGGGGTGCGATAGTCGAAGCGGTGAATCTGGTAGAGATCGATGTAGTCGGTGTCGAGCCGCTCCAGCGACTCGTCGCAGGCCGCCATGATCGACTTTCGCGACAGGCCCCAGCGGTTCCGCTTGCGATTGTGGGCGCCGCCGAAGCACTTGGTGGCGATGACCACGTCTTCGCGGTCGACCTTCAGCTCCCGCAGGGTGCGGCCGAGGATCTCCTCGGAGACGCCGTTGGAGTACACGTCGGCGGTGTCGAAAAAGTTGATGCCCCCTTCCAGGGCGGCTTCCACGAACGGCAGCGCTTCGTCGTACTCGAGCACCCAGTCGCGCCAGCTCCTGGCGCCGTAGGTCATCATGCCGAGACACAGCCGCGAGACCTGCAGCCCGGTGTCGCCGAGATTCGCGAATTTCATGCATCCTCCCCGGGGCCGGTCGACGACCCGTTTTTCACGTGCGCCGGCAGAGACTACCATGACGGTCAGTTAAGGAGATCACCAGCATGCGGGAGGCGACGATGAAGGCAAGCGTGAGACGGGTAGCGGCGGCGGTGCTGCTGGCAGCCGGGTTCGCCGGGGCGGCCTGGGCGGGCCCCGACGTGGGTGATCGGGCTCCCGATTTCGAGTTGGCGGCCAGCGACGGCAAGACCTACCGGCTGGCCGACTTCGTCGGTCGTCAGGCCGTGGTGCTGGCATGGTTTCCGAAGGCGTACACCAGTGGCTGCACCATCGAGTGCAAATCGCTCACCGAGAACGGGCACCTCATCCGTGAGTACGACGTGGCCTACTTCATGGCCAGCGTCGATCCGCTGGAGGCCAACACCGGCTTCGCGGAGTCGCTCGATGCCGACTTCCCGCTGCTCTCCGACCCCGACAAGACCGTGGCCGGCGCCTACGGCGTGCTCTCTCCAGCCGGATTCGCCGCCCGCCACACCTTCTACATCGGCAAGGACGGCCGCATCCTGGCCGTCGATCGCAGCGTCCGTCCCGCTACCTCGGCCGAAGACATGGCCGCCGCCCTGGGTGAGCTGGGCGTGGCGCGCCGCTGACCCGCCGCCGGCATCCGGTGTCTTTGCCCGCGGCCGGGTGTATGGTTCGAGCTGACGCGACGTGGGGGCGGTGACCTTGGAGAATTTGGACTCCTTCCTGGACGGCGCCAACCGGCTGCTCGAAACCACCTTGATCGACACCGGCGGCGCCGTGCTCACCCTGGGCCAGCTGCTGCTGGCGCTGACGGCCGTCATTGTCGGGTTCGTCTTCGCGCGCCTGGTGGAGCGGGTGATCGTAGGCCGGCTGCGGCGCTCGAACATCGGTCCGGACATGCTGCAGCTGGTGCGCCGGCTGCTGTTCTACGGGCTCATGGCCATGGTGGTGCTGACGGCGCTGGCCATTCTCGGCATTCCGCTCACGGCATTCGCCTTCGTGTCCGGCGCCATCGCCATCGGCGTCGGCTTCGGCGCCCAGAACATCATCAACAACTTCATCAGCGGCTGGATTCTGATGGGCGAGCGGCCCATCCGCATCGGCGACTTCATCGAGCTGGGCGAGGCCCGCGGCCGGGTGGAAGCCATCAACAACCGCTCCACCAGGATCCGCCGCACCGACGGCGTGCACCTGCTGGTGCCCAACAGCGCGCTGCTGGAAACCACGGTGGTGAACTGGACCCTGGTCGACGACCGGGCCCGTTCCAGCGTCAGCGTCGGCGTGGCCTACGGATCGCCCGTGCGCAAGGTGCAGGAGCTGATGCTGAAGATCTGCAAGGAGCATCCGGAGGTGATGAACGATCCTGCGCCGGAGGTGTTCTTCATGGATTTCGGCGACAACTCGCTGGCGTTCACCGCGTACTTCTGGATGCTCGCCAATGCCGAGCAGGCGCGCCGCCGGGTCCAGAGCGACATCCGCTTCGCCATCGATGATGCGTTCGCCGAGCATGGCATCGTCATCGCCTTTCCGCAGCGTGACGTGCACCTCGACGGAACGCTGGTGCTGCAGCGACCGTGACGGGGGCCCTGCTCGGCTGGCGGGAATGGGCCGCCCTGCCGGAGCTGGGCCTGCCGCGCATCAAGGTGAAGGTGGACACCGGGGCCAGGACCTCGGCACTGCACACCTTCGGCGTGGTCGCCTTCGAGCGGCACGGCGCGCCCTGGGTGCGGTTCCGGGTGCATCCGCTGCAGCGCAACGACGCCATGATGCTGGTCTGCGAGGCTCCGGTGGCGGACCGGCGGCGGGTGCGCGACTCCGGCGGCCACGAGGAGCTGCGCTACGTCATCGTCACGCCGCTGTGCCTCGGCGGCGCGCAGTGGCCTATCGAGGTTACACTGACCGACCGGGACAGCATGGGTTTCCGCATGCTGCTCGGGCGCACCGCCATCCGCGGGCGTTACCTCGTCGATCCCGCAGCGTCCTACCTGGCGCCGGGTCAAGGAGCGTCATGAAGATCGCGATTCTGTCGCGCAACTCGCGGCTCTACTCCACACGCCGGTTGGTGGAGGCGGCGCGCAAGCGCGGGCACACGGCGGTGGTGGTCGACACCCTGCGCTGCTACATGAACATGGCGATGGCGCGGCCGTCCATTCATTACAAGGGCGAGGCGCTGGAAGGCATCGATGCCGTGATTCCGCGCATCGGCGCCTCGATCTCCTTCTACGGCTGCGCCGTGGTACGCCAGTTCGAGATGATGGGCGTGTACTCGGTGAACGAGTCGGTAGCCATTTCCCGCTCCCGGGACAAGCTGCGTTCCATGCAGCTCCTGGCCCGCCAGGACATCGGCATGCCGGTGACGGGTTTCGCCCACTCGCCGGACGACATTCCCGACCTGATCGACATGGTGGGCGGCGCGCCGCTGGTGGTGAAGCTCCTGGAAGGCACGCAGGGCATCGGCGTGGTGCTGGCCGAGACCCGCAAAGCGGCGGAAAGCGTGATCGAGGCTTTTCTCGGCATCGACGTCGACATCATGGTTCAGGAGTTCATTGCCGAGAGCAAGGGTACCGACCTGCGCTGCTTCATCGTCGGCGACAAGGTCGTGGCCGCCATGCAGCGCACCGGCAAGCCGGGGGAGTTCCGATCGAACCTGCACCGTGGCGGCACCGCCGAGCTGGCCAAGATCTCGCCCACCGAGCGGCGCACCGCCGTGCGCGCTGCCAAGGCGATGGGGCTGAACGTGGCCGGTGTCGACCTGATCCGCTCGAATCACGGCCCGCTGGTGCTCGAGGTCAACAGCTCTCCGGGGCTCGAGGGCATCGAGCAGGCCTCCGGTAAGGATGTGGCCGACGCCATCATCGCCTTCGTCGAGGAGAATGCCCGGCCGGGAAGGACGCGTACCCGTGGCAAAGGCTAAGGCGCCGGTGAAGCGATCGGGGCCGCGCACGCCCGCCGGGGACGGAACGGCCGCGGCCGCCGCCGTCGTCGGCGCTAGGCGCAACGAACCCCTGGAGATCGCCGGACGCACGATTCGTCCCGGGGAGCGCGTGGCGTTCGACCTGCCGGGTGCCCAGCTCTACACCCACACGCCGTTGGATATGCCGGTGGAGGTCATCCACGGCCGCATGCAGGGGCCGCGGCTGCTGGTGTGCGCGGCCATCCACGGCGACGAGCTGAACGGGGTCGAGATCATTCGCCGGCTGCGTGCCATGAAGGTGCTCAATCGCCTGCACGGCACGCTGGTGCTGGTGCCGGTAGTAAACCTGTTCGGGTTCATTCACCGCTCCCGCTACCTGCCCGACCGGCGCGACCTGAACCGCTGCTTTCCCGGCCATGCCGAGGGCTCGCTGGGCTCGCGGGTGGCGCATCTGTTCTTTGCCGAGGTCGCATCGCGGTGCACCCACGTCATCGACCTGCACACGGGCGCCGTGCACCGGGACAACCTGCCGCAGCTGCGCGCCGCGCTGGATCAGCCCCAGGTGGAGGATATGGCCCGCAGCTTCGCGATGCCGGTGATCGTCAACGCCGGCCTGATCGAGGGCAGCCTGCGCTACGCGGCCCACCAGGCGGGCATTCCCGTCATCACCTACGAAGCGGGCGAGGCGCTGCGCCTCGACGAGCGCTGCATCGTGGCGGGCGTGCGCGGCGTCACCGGCGTCATGCGGGGTCTGGGCATGCTGCCGGGCCGGCGTCGGCGCTGGACGGCGGAGCCCTACGTGGCCCGCTCCACCACCTGGTACCGGGCCCCGACCGACGGCATGTTCCGGCCGCTGGCCAAGCTGGGCGCCCGGGTGCGGCGGGGCGACACGCTGGGCGTGATCGCTGCGCCATTCGGCGGCACGGAGCACTATCTGAAGGCGCGGGGTGAGGGCATCGTCATCGGTGCCAACAATCTGCCGCTGGTGAACGAGGGGGAGGCGCTGTATCACGTCGCCCGGTTCGCCGCCCACGACGCCGTGGAAGAGCAGCTCAGCGCCCAGCAGGAGGCGTTGGAGCAGGATCGGCTGTTCGAGATCGAACGCATCGTCGATCTTTGAGGCCGACCTCGGAAAATTCGATGGCCGGCGGCGAACCGCCGGGATGCCCCGTGGTCTATGATGGCAGGTGTTGAAAACTGACGCGGCGGGCCCTATAAACCGTTGCAACCCCGGCAGCTGGCTGCCGAAAAGCGTTGCCGTAGAGAAGAGGTAAGTTATGGCCGAACACAACATCCGTCCCCTCAGCCAGGCCGCCGCGGCCACGCCGACGCGCACCAGCGCCATCGAGGTCAATCGGGTGCTGC
Source organism: Pseudomonadales bacterium (assembly GCA_040219935.1). Taxonomy (GTDB): domain Bacteria; phylum Pseudomonadota; class Gammaproteobacteria; order Pseudomonadales; family Azotimanducaceae; genus UBA7803. The sequence continues at coordinate 6,532 of JAVJUA010000078.1, forward strand.
GCAACACCTACATGCTTCTGGGTATGACCCTGGCATGGAGCGCCGCCGTGGCGGGGGTGGCCATGGCCATGAACGCGCCGTACCTCGGCCCCATCGTCACCCTGGTGGGCTTCTTCGGGCTGCTGTTCGTCGTGCACAAGACCGCCAACAGCGCCTGGGGCCTGCTGTCCGTGTTCGCCTTCACCGGCTTTCTCGGCTACAGCCTGGGTCCGATCCTGAACATGTACCTGGGGCTCGCCAACGGCGGCGCCGTGGTGACCTCGGCGCTGTCCACCACGGCCATGGCCTTCGTGGGCTTGAGCGCGTTCGCTGTGGTCACGAAGAAAGACTTCAGCTTCCTGTCGGGATTTCTGGTGGTGGGCTTCTTCGTGCTGATGGGCGCGGTGCTGCTGTCGCTGTTCTTCGACCTGTCGGCATTCCATACCGCCATCTCCGCCGGCTTCGTGCTGTTCGCCAGCGCCGCCATCCTCTGGCAGACCAGCGCCATCGTCCACGGTGGTGAGACCAACTACCTGTTGGCTACGGTGACGCTGTACACGTCGATCTACAACCTGTTCCTGTCGCTGCTGCACATCTTCGGGGTGATGGGGGACGACGGGTGATCGCGGGAGCGATCACCTAGGGCTGACCGCTACGCGATCCGCCGGCTTTCCGCTAGGCGGTCAGGGCTTCGTAGACCTTGCTGAGCTGCGCGGGCAGATCCTCGACTTCTTCGATCACCAGGTAGCGTGACTCCGGGCACATGCGCTTCAGGTAGTCGTGCCCGGAGCGGTCGACGGTGATGCAGAACGTCTCCACGCCCTTGTCGTGGGCCTCCCGCAGCGCCCGCGCGGTGTCCTGAACCCCATACTCGTGATCGCCCCGGTCGGGGCCGTAGTCGCAGTCCTGCGGAAAGCCGTCGCTGATGATCAGCAGCACCCGCAGAGCGTTGCCGGAGGCCTGCAGCTTGCCCACGGCGTGGCGGATGGCGGGGCCCATGCGGGTGCTGCGCTTGGGCTTCATGCCGGCGATGGCGGCCAGGGTGCCGGGGCGGAACGGCTCTGCCGGCTCCTTGGCGACGAAGAAGTCCACGCAGTCTCGGCCGTAGCCGGAGAAGCCGTAGACGCCGTAGCTGTCGCCGAGCTGCTCGAGGGCGGCCGACATCACCAGCATGGCCTCCCGCTGCACGTCGATGATGCGGCGCTCGCCTTCGCCAGCCTCCCCGTCCACGGCATCGTCGGTGGATGCCGACAGGTCCACCAGGAAGGCGGCGCAGACGTCGCGGTGGATGCGGTCGCGGCGGCTGTAGACCCGGTCGTCGGGCGACTGCCCGGCCCGTACGTCCTGGCGCGCGGCGATCACGGCGTTGAAGTCCAGCTCGTCGCCGTCGGCCTGGCGGAACACCCGCTGGTAGCCCAGCGGCCGGATCTGCTCCAGCGGCTTCTGCACGCCCGGCCGGTGGGTGCGGATCACCGCCTGCAGCTTGGCCAGATCGGCTTCCGGGTCCGGCGCCAGGCGCGACTCGAACAGCCGGCACCAACGCGGCAGGTAGCGCCGCTGCTGATAATCCCACTCGTCGTAGCGGAAGCTGCGGGCGTCCGGCGTGTCGGCGCCGAGGGCGTCGCGAATGGCGGAACGCTCCATGTCGATGCGGCGCGCCAGCGTGTCGCGGTCGTCCTGCATGGCTTTCAGGGCCAGATCGTCCGGCCGCATCTGGCCGTCGGTCAGGCCGTCGCTGTCGGCGGCGCTGACGTCGTCGCCGTGGAGCTGCTCCACCGCCAGGGAGGCGTCCAGGGCAGCCAGCTCGTCGCGCCAGTCGGTCAGCCGGGCCTCCCGCTGCAGCCAGTTGCCCGGCTCTGCCAGCTCCTCGTCCAGCAGCAGAATCTCGCCGGGCGCGGTGGCGTCGGCCAGGGGCGACAGCTGCGCATACAGGCGGGCGGCGGCCGCGGCGCTGGCGTACACGTCCCCGGGTGCCTGGTCGAGGTCGTCGAGCACGGCCAGAGCCGGGGCCAGCAGGCCGGTGGCGTCCAGCGTCGTCAGCGCCGCGCTGTCGGCACCCAGGGCCCGGCAGCGCAGCGCGTGCACGGCGCCGTTGAGGCTGTCCACGGCGGCCGGCGGCTGGCGCTCCAGCAGATGCGCCCGGAAGCGCCGCAGGTGTCGGCGGATGCCCGGATAGCGGCGGACCAGCAGCGCGTCCACCCGCACCCGCTCGCACAGGTGCAGCAGCCGGCTGATCAGCGCCGGCAGCGCGAACTGGTGGTAGAAGCGCTCGAAGTCGCTGGCCCGGCCGGACAGGGTCGGCACCTCATGGTCGGTGAGGCCCGGCACCCGGGTCAGCGCCATGGCGAAGTCGAAGGTGAAGCTGCCGAACTCCCGATGGCCGAGCTGCTGCAGGGCCAGCACCCGGTAGGCGGTCGGGTCGGGACCGTCCAGGTGCTCCGGCAGGAACAGGGTGTCGCTGGTGAGCGCGCTCTGGTCGGCGGCCAGCGAGAACGCGCGGCCGGCGAAGTCGCCGCTCGGCTTGATGTGGAAGTAGCGGCCGGCGATGCCCTCGGCGAACAGCGCCAGGCGTTCCTCGTGGGCCGCCAGCTCGATCACGGCAGCACGGTGTCGACGATGTCGGCGATGGCCTGCTGCACCATGGCGTCGTCGGAGACCGCATGCACCACGGCGATCTCGGCGGCCCGCCGCGGCTCGATGCCGCGGCCGATGAGCTCGCCGGTGTAGATCAGCAGCCGGGTGCTCACGCCCTCCTCGAAGCCGTGCTGGCTGAGGTTGCGCACCTTCTCGCCGATCACGGCCAGGCGCTCTGCCATGGCGGCGTCGACGCCGGATTCGTGGCCGATGATCTCGGCCTCCCGGGCGACGTCCGGGTAGTCGAAGGTGAGGCTGACGAAGCGCTGCCGGGTGCTGGGCTTGAGATCCTTCAGCACGCTCTGATAGCCGGGGTTGTAGGAGATCACCAGCAGGAAGTTGGGGTGCGCCGACAGCAGCTCGCCGGTCTTGTCGATGGCCAGCAGGCGGCGGTGGTCGGTGAGCGAGTGGATCAGCACCGTGGTGTCCTTGCGCGCCTCGACGATCTCGTCGAGGTAGCAGATGGCGCCGGTGCGCACCGCCCGGGTCAGGGGCCCGTCGCTCCAAACCGTGTCGTCGCCGCGCAGCAGGAACCGGCCCACCATGTCGGTGGCGGTCAGGTCTTCGTGGCACGAGATGGTGACCAGCGGAAACTCCACCTCGCTGGCCGCCCGCTTGCGGTACAGGCGCCAGGTCATGTGCTCGACGAAGCGCGTCTTGCCGCAGCCGGTGGGCCCCTTCAGCAGCACCGGCAGGCGCGCGTCGTAGGCGGCTTCGAAGACGTCGATCTCGTCGGCCAGCGGCAGGTAGTAGGGCTCGTCGCGCAGCTGCGCCGAGCCCTGGCGTTCGCTTGGTTGGTTCCCTGATGGTGTCCCTGATGGTTTCATGGGGGTGTGAAGATCTCCTGGCCCTGACGGTAGTTCATGAAGCCCACCGCCGGGTTGCGGTTGACCAGCGGCCGACGATACATGGGATGCCCCAGGGCACGCACCTCGTGTTCCAGCTCGGCCAGCAGCGTGCCGGAGTCCGGGTCGACGATGGCCTGGAACCGGTACTGCACGGCGTCCGACTCCTCGGTGATCAGGCCCCGCTCCAGCAGCCGCCCATGGGGACCTGAGAAGTCGGCCACGTACACGGCGATGTGATGGCCATCGTAGGCGGCAAGCTCGTCATCGGTCTCCTCGAAGCGCAGGGTCTGGTTGTGGCCGACCCGGACGTCGACGCCGGCGGCGACCACCGCGGCCGGGCAGCCGATGATGTCCCGGTAGAAGCGGGCGATGCCGTCCGCGGTGCCCGGCGCCACCCGTACGGTGACCCGGGGCATGCCCAGCGCCATGCGCGGGAATGCGTCGGGCCCGTGGGCGCGAACGTCGTTGCCCCAGGGACAGGTGACGTGCAGCGCGTCGTCCCGCCGCTCGAACTCGAACCGGGTACCGGCCAGCGGCCGGGCGATGCGCTCGAGGCGCTGCTGCAGGCCGTCCAGGTCGGGCACGGCGACGTCGATGTGGCCGCGGAACACCTGGGCGTCGGCCAGCGGCAGGTGAAACTGCTGCTGGCCCAGGTTGATCCACATGTTGCGGTTGCCGAAGTCGATGTACGGGTCGCGGGTGAAGCCGAGGCCGGTGACGTAGAACAGGGCGGCCAGACCCTGGTCCGGCACCGTGACGTTGACGTGCTCGAGCTGCACGATGTTGCCGACGTCTTCGCGGCGGCGGTCGTAACCAGCCATGGTCTGTGCTCGCGGCGGATGAGCCCTCGACTGTAATCAATTCCTCCGGCACGGGCCAACGGCTTCGGGTCCGGGGTGGCGTGGCGGCCCGCGTGTTGTACGCTGCGCTGCGGGACAGCGGCAGCGGGCGAGGTGGGCTATGCAGAATCGGGTGGTGCTGGTGACCGGAGGCGCCCGCGGCATCGGCCGGGGAATCTCGGAGGCGTTCCTGCGCGCCGGCGCCCGGGTGATGATCGCCGATCTCGGCGGCCGGGCCGGGGGTTGGAACTACGACCTGGCGGGTGCCGAGGCGCTTGCCCAGGCAGCGAGGGAGCTCGGCGCGCTCGGCGAGGCCGCCGCCACCGAGGTGGACGTGACCGACGCCGGGAGCTGTGAGGCGGCGGTGGCCGAGACCGTGCGCGCCTTCGGTGGCCTGGACGTGCTGGTGAACAACGCCGGCGTGGTGCAGACCGGCGCCATCGAGCAGTTCGCCGAGCAGGACTGGGACCGCGTCTTCGCGGTCAACGCCAAGGGCATCTTCCTGATGAGCCGCGCGGCGCTGCCGGCGCTGCGGCGCGCCGAGGGCGGCTCGATCATCAACACCGCCTCCATCGCCGGCAAGCAGGGTTTCCGGCACATGGCCGCCTACTGCGGCTCGAAGTTCGCCGCCATCGGCATCACCCAGGCGCTGGCGCTCGAGCTGGCGCCGGCCGGCATCCGGGTCAACGCCATCTGCCCCGGCATGGTGGGTACCGCCATGTGGCTCGAGCACCTGCTGCCGGCCAACACCGTCGATCCCGGCGGCAAGCAGGCCGCGTTCGAGGAGGCCATGCACGGCATGATTCCCCTGGGCCGGCCGCAGACGCCGGCCGACATGGGTCAGGCGGCCGTCTACCTGGCGTCGGCGGCCAACGTCACCGGGGTCAGCCTGAGCGTGGCCGGCGGCTTCGAGATGAACTGACCATGGCGAGCGACGACGCCGACCCGCTGCTGGAAGCCACCACGGCGCTGCTGCCGCCGCTGCTCGCCGCCCTCGATGCCCTGGCGCGGGCCGGGCGGCTGCTGCATCCGCCCCACATCGACGCGCTGGCCGGGGGGCTGACGCCGTTTCGCGAGCCTCTGTCCCGTGGGGTCGACGCCTTCGCGGCAGTGTCCTGGCCCGCGCACCTCGACGACTTCGCCAGCGCCGCGCGCACGGCGGCGGATCAGGCCCTGGCCGCCCTGGACGGCTTCGCCGGCGCCAGTGCCACAGCCAACCCGGCCATCGCAGCATACCGGGCCCTGGGGCGGCAGACGGCGGCCCTGGAGGCGCTGTACCCGGTGGCCGCCATGCTGCCGCCGGTGAGCCGGTTCTTCCTGAACGAGCCGCAGCGCGACGACGAGGCGCTGCAGGCGCAGTTGCTGGCCGCGGACCCGGGCCGACCCGACATCGGCGTTCTGCACGCCGACAACGGCCTCGATGAGCGCGGCGGCGTGTCGCTGTACGTGCCTGAAAGCTACGATGCCGCCGAGCCGCTGCCGCTGGTGGTGGCCCTGCACGGCGGCAGCGGCCATGGGCGCCGGTTCCTGTGGTCGTGGCTGCGCGACGCCCGCAGCCTGGGCGCCATCGTCCTGGCCCCCACCTCCCGCGACGGCACCTGGTCGCTGATGGGGCCGGACCGGGACTCGGCGCGCCTGGCCGCCATGGTCGAGCGCGCCTGCGAACAGTGGGCGGTGGATCGCCGCCGCATCCTGCTCACCGGCATGTCCGACGGTGGCACCTTCAGCTACCTGGCCGGGCTGCAGGACGACGCGCCCTATACCCATCTGGCGCCGATCTCGGCCGCCTTCCACCCCATGCTGCTGGAGGCGGCGTCCGCCGGGCGCGTGCGCGGGCTGCCGGTCTATCTGGCGCACGGCGCCCTGGACTGGATGTTTCCGGCGGACATGGCGCGCATGGCCCGGGACGCGCTGACCGCCGCAGGCGCCGACGTGACCTATCGCGAGATCGACGACCTGAGCCACACCTATCCGCGGGAGGAAAACACTCGGATTCTCGAGTGGCTTGCGAAATAGGTAATTATATGGATCAATAGCGCACGGATATCCCTATAAATAGGGATTAATAGATCCGTATAGGTGTGAAAATGGCGGCCCAGTCAATCAAGGATGTGCTCTCTCCGGAGGAAGTGGCCGCGCGCCTCGGCCTCCACGTCAGAACCGTGCGGCGCTACATCCGTGAAGGCCGGCTGCGCGCCACCCGGATCGGCAAGCAGTACCGCATCGCCGCCGCCGACTTCGAAGCCCTGGTCGGCGCCGAGCGATCGCAGGCCGCCGCGCCCCGGCCAGCCCGCACGAGGCGGGTGGTGGTGTCCGCCACCACCGACATCCATGCCATCGGTCCGCGCGAGGGCGAACGCATCACGGCCGTGCTCGGCGCCGCGTTCACCAGCCAGGCGGGCCGGGCCGGCGCCCGCCTCGACTGCATCTACTACGAGGAGCAGGGCATGCTGCGCGTCGTCGTCAACGGCGAGCTGGAGTTCACCAGCGCCGTGCTCGGCATGGTGGCCGCCGTGCTGGCGGACGACGAGGGCTGACGACGTGGACGTTCATGCATCCGTCTACAAATCCGAGGCCGACCGGCGCCGGGTTCACGACCTCTATCGTGCCGAGCTCGACGCCTGGCCCGTGGCCCATGACGAGATCGTTGTGCCCACCCGCATGGGCGACACCTTCGTGGTTGCCAGCGGGCCCGAGGATGGACCCGCGGTGCTGCTGCTGCACGGCACCATGGCGACCGCCGCCATGTGGCGCGAGGAGATGCCGGTGCTGGCGGCCGGGCGCCGCGTCTTCGCCGTCGACGTGATCGGCGACGCCGGCTTCAGCGCCCCGGCCCGGCCGGCGCTCACCACCGATGCCCACGCGCTGTGGCTTCTGGATGTGCTTGCAGGCCTGGGCGGGTCGCACGTGCACCTGGTCGGGCTGTCGTTCGGGGGCTGGGTGGCGATCGACTTCGCGAGCCGGTGTCCGGATCGGGTCAGCAGCCTCACCCTGATCACCCCGGGCGGCGTCGCCGACCGCAATGTGCTGGTGTGGGCGCTGCCGCTGCTGGTGCTCGGATCGTGGGGCGCGAAAAAGGTCATGCAGCGCATCCTGGGCCCGGCTCCGGCGGTCCGGAGCGAAGATCAGCAGCGGCTCGGGGCCTTGTCCGCCGCCATCTTCGAGGGCATGCGACCGCGCACGGGCGGACTGCGCACCTTCACCGACGACGTGCTGGCGAGGCTGCAGATGCCGACGCTGGTGCTGCTCGGCGCAGAGGACGTGACCATGGACTCGGGCGCCATCGCCCAGCGCTTCCGTCGGCTGGTGCCGGGTGCGACCGTCGAGGTCTTGGCCGGTAAGCGCCACTTCCTCGGGGATCAGTCGGCCGCCATTGACGGATTTCTGCGCGGTGCCCGCAGAGCCGCGAGTTGAGCGGCGGCGGCCGGCGCCCTGGTGGGGATGGCACGGCAGGGAAGAGTGTTTCGCCACACGGCCGTTACAGATACTGCGCCGGGAAATACTGGGGCACTTCCTGTTTAATCTGTTCGGCAACCGTGGCCAGCTTCGCCATGGTGCTTCTTACCTCTTCTTCGGTTTCCCCGATGATGAACCCCCCAAGACCCAGAAGCTTGTGAAACGGCTTGTTCACGGGTTCGCCCAACGCGATGATGAAGCGGGTTTGGCGATCGGCGCCCAGATTGATGGCGGTCAGTGCTGCATCCTCTTCGCCGAGGATCATCATCTGTTCGGCCTCCACCACCGCTTCATTGGCCCCCAGTTTGCCTTCAATCACGAACAGCATGCCGCGCATGCCCGCGGGTATCGCGAAGTCCTTTCCGCCGCCGTGATCGAGTTGCACGTAGGCATAGATTATCTTGCGGTGGGTGAAGGGTTGAGTGGCGCTCACGCCGCAGAAATCACCCGCCAGGACGCGTACGCTGCTGCGCTCCGACGTGACCACTGGTACGTCCTCCGGCTGCACGACCACCGTCCTGACATCCTCTTCATCGGTCGCATTCCAGACCAACTGCACGAATTCGACCTTCTTGGCTGCCGCGACCGTGTCGGGTGACGGGTACTCATGATGGAAGGCGGGTGTGCCCGCATGTACGTAGTACAGTCCCCCGGCCTCGAGGTGTTGCGCGCTATCACCATCCAGGTCCCGCCAGCGGGCGGAAAGCTCATCGCGGTCAGCCCGACGTGGGGATGCGGGCGAAAGGCTGATTCGGCGCTGGTGTCGACGCGAACGAAGTCGAACAACACGATAGGGTCGACATCGGCAACCTCGTGGCTGGTGCCATTGCCGTCTATATCGGTCGTGCCGATCAATCGCAGAGCGTGGTCGCCCATCTTTGTTGCATTGATGATCTGGTGAGTGCGCACCACGGCAACCTCCTGTACGTTTTAACTCTGCGCGTAGTCCCGGACGGGCGGGCGGCCACGGCGCCATGTTGGAGCATCCGTAGGCAAGGGTCGAACTCCGTATGGCAAAGTACCGCGAACGGCTGCTCCCGGCCACAACCGGTCATTCCAAGTGATCTCCGGGAATCGATTCTCCTTTGCCTGGCACGAGACCCACAAACCGACATTCGCACTGTTCAATGCGGCACTGGTATTCGCCGCGGACCATTGCGCTGTCCTTGACCGGCCGCTTTGAGTGTTGACCGATTGGGTGCTTGCAGTGCGGGCAATACGTGGTTGTGCCGGACTTCTTACGATATGTGCGCGGTGGCATCAGACTTCTCCCGGCCAATTGCCGCCATACGCATGGCAGGATAGTGTTCCTCCATGGACGAAGAAACTCAGGTAATCGCATGCCTCGTGATCTATTCAGGTAGCGATATCGTCAGCCAGGGTAGTTTCCAGGTGTTTGAGGTCCTGAACACGAACACGTGGCAATTGGGCGATGGTGGAGAGTTCAAGTTCACCCACTCTTGCAGAGGCATGCGGTGCGACTTAGAAGTCTCATACTCGAAAAGAGGCTCGGTTCTAGCGGAATGCAATCTGACCGTCCCGCTAAACCGCTCCAAGATTAAGTGGAAGCGGTGCAACTTAAACGGTCGGTACATCATTCACTATCGCTGCCAGCTCGAAGACTGGGATAGCGGTAAGTTGCGAAAGGAAAGGAACAAGATTCGACGCAATGCTGAGATCCGGGGTCCGACGATCGCGAAGGCAGCCATAGACCGCGCTGGAGATTGACGGATGCGGACACTTTGGCGCTGCTGTTGAATGCACCTTCCTATCGGATGACCGAAACGGGTCGATAGCCGCCGGTCGCGAATGTAGAGGACCAGGCGATCGTCGAGAAGCGGGCAATCAATTCTGTCAGGGCACGGCCTTGGATCTGTTCTCGAACCGATAGAGATTGTTCCCGAACGAAGCCCTGATTGAGAAGCGATACGGCAGATTGCTCAAGCCCTTCTGCGGCGACAGAAACCCACCCGCGCCTGCAAAGCGTCCTGCTCACCAGCGATGACCTGGCTTTCACGCGTCGCGTGGTGGTATGGCAGCGTCCTTGCCAAGCAGAGAAGCATCCATGGCCCTGTTCAGACGCGATCCGACCAAGAAGCTCAGAAAGGCCTACCAGCAGAAGATGGAGGCGGCCATGCACGCGATCCGCAACGGCGACGTCCGCGAAAACGCGCGGCTGGTCGTGGAAGCCGAGAAGCTGAAGGCGCAGCTCGAGCAGGCCGAGGCGGCCGGGCGCTAGCTCAGCTCAGGACGCTAGGGCGCTTCCCATCAACCCTTCGAAGTTGCGCCGGTAGAATGCCTCCCGCGCGCGCTCGTCCACGCCCTCCAGCGTGCTCTCGAAGCGCTTCACCGGATTGCGTCCGCCCTCCACATGCGGGAAGTCCGACGAGAACAGGGGGATCTCCGGCCCCGCCTCGCGCAGGATCCAGCCTACGTCTTCGGTGGGATAGGGCGTGGCGCGGATCTGCCGGCGCACGTACTCCGAGGGCTTCAGCGACAGCTTCTGCAGCCGCTCCTCCATACGCGCGAAGGCGGCGTGGGCGCTGTCCAGGTAGCGCATCCAGCTCGGCAGCCAACCGGCCCCCTGCTCGATGACGCCGAACATGAGCGCCGGATGCCGCTCCAGGATGCCGTCGATGATCAGGGTCGCCAGGGTCTGCATGACCGGCGTGGGAATGGCCATGTAATCCACCGAGCGGAAGTTTTCGGCGCCGCCGTGGAAGTCGGGCGGTATCGGCAGCCCGTTGTGGAAGTACATGGGGTCGAGCAGCTGGCCGCCGCCGCCGACGTGAAAGACTATGGGCACGCCGGCCTCTTCGGCCAGGGCCCAGAGCGGAAACAGGTCGATATGGCTCGGGCTGTGGGTGCGCGGGCACTGCGACGGAATCAGCAGGGCGGCGAAGCCGTTCTCGAGGGCCATCTCGGCGGTGGCGCGGGTGCGGGCGAAGTCGGCCAGCGGCACGTAGGCGGTCGCCAGCAGCCGCCGGTCGACGCTGCAGAAATCGAGCATGGCGCGGTTGTGGGCGTCGGCCACGCCATAGATCAGATCGAGGTCCTGGCTGTTCTTCTCGAGGTAAGCCAGATGCCCGTTGACGAACGTGTTAAACACGAGCTGGCTGGCGACGCCGATCAGGTCCAGGGCCTTCGGGCGGTCCTCCTTGAACAGGGCGCCCGTGGCGGCCCAGTTCTTGCGCAGCATGATCTCGTCGGCGTCCCGGGCCCGGTAGTCCGGATCGCGGTGCCTGGCCAGCACCGCGGCCAGCTCGTCGGCGCTGGTGGCGACCCGGGCCGTGCCGTCGAGGCCGAGGATGTGCTCCTTCACCGGTGCCGTGGCGAACGCGGCCAGGAACTCGGCGGTCTCCATGATGTGGGCGTCGGCATCGTGGACGATGCCCTGGTCGATGTAAGGCATGGCGGCAGGCTCCCCTCGCTGCGGAAGCCCCATCATACCTCTCAGCCGGGTGCGGTGGCCTCAGCGTTGCTGGCCTGCTGCGCCGCCCGCACCTCGGCGGGGAAGTAGGTGAAGGCGGCCATCGCGTACTCCACCCGGTCCTCCACCGTCACGTAGAAGTCTTCGAGCTGCTCGATGTGGCGTAGCCGCGGCACCAGGCCCTGGTTGTTGGCGATCTGAATGGACAGTCCGGGGCGCGCGTTCATCTCCAGCAGCATCGGCCCCAGGGTCTCGTCGATGACCATGTCACAGCCCATGTAGCCGAGGCCGGTCACCTCGTAGCAGCGGGCGGCCAGGTTGAGCATCTGCTTCCAGTCGGGAATCTGCAGGTCTTCCAGGCTGGCGCCGGTGTCCGGATGATGAGTGATCAGCCGGTTCTTCTGCACCGCCGAGACGCTGCGGCCGGTGCCGATGTCGATGCCGACGCCGATGGCGCCCTGATGCAGATTGGCCTTGCCGTCGGAGGCATGGGTCGCCAGGCGCAGCATGCCCATCACCGGATAGCCGCGGAAGACGATGATGCGGATGTCGGGCACGCCCTCGTAGCTGACGTTGCTGAACAGCTTGCTCACCTTGACCAGCGTCTCAATGATGGCGACGTCCTGCTTGCCGCCCAGGGAGTGCAGGCCGCTCAGGATGTTGGAGACGTGGCGCTTCACGTCGTTCAGGCCGATGCGGGTGCCGCTGCTCTTCACGAAGGCGTCGCCGTCGCGGCCGACGATCACCAGAATGCCCTTGCCGCCGCTGCCCTGGGCGGGCTTGATCACGAACTCGGTGAGGCTCGCCAGATCGTTCTGAATCGCCTCGATCTCGTGCTGGGTCTGCACCACGTGCAGCAGTTCGGGCACCTTCAGGCGCGCCTTGCGGGCCACCAGCTTGGTCTTCAGCTTGTCGTCCACCAGCGGGTAGCGGTTGCGCGGGTTGTAGCGGGCGATGTAGCTGATGTTGCGGCGGTTCATGCCGAGCACGCCGCGTCGCGCCAGGGCGAGGGGGCTGATCCAGTCGCCAATCACGTCTTGAACACCGCGAACCGGCGCAGCTCCAGCAGCCGGTAGCCCGTGTAGCGGCCGAGCAGCAGGATCAGGCCCAGCACGCACAGGTTCAGCTCGGGAAAGTTGAACGCCAGATGCCGCACCACCGGCTGATCCATCATCAGGAAGGCCAGGGTGGCGACGGTCAGGCTGCCGCCGCCCTGAATCAGCACTTCCCGCGGGCCCTGCTCCTCCCACGTGATGGACATGCGCTCGATGGTCCAGGCGAGAATGATCAGCGGGAAAAAGGTGATGGTCAGGCCGCCGAGGAGGCCGAACCGGTAGCTCAGCAGGCTCACCACCGTGATGATGCCGATCACCACAACCACCAGGGTGGCGATGCGTGACACCAGCAGCAGGTTCAAAGACGACAGATAGGAGCGGATCACCAGGCCGATGGCCACCACCACGATGAAGCTCACCAGGCCCGGTATGAGCTGGGTCTGCAGAAACGCCAGCGCGATCAGCACCGGCATGAACGTGCCCGAGGTCTTCAGCCCCACCAGGATGCGCATGATCACCACCACCAGCGCGCCCACCGGCAGCAGCATGATCAGCTTGAACACGCCCTGCTCGGCAATCGGCAGGCCGTACAGCGACAGCTCGAATCCGGGCGCGGCCTGGTCCATCAGCTCCGTGGCCGGGCGGGTCTGGCTGATGATGCTGAACGAGACCCGGCTGCGGGAACCGCCCAGAACCTCCAGCACGGCGGGCGACGCCGCCTGCCACAGCAGGAGCTGCGGGTTGTCCACCAGGCCGGACAGCGGGTCGAACAGCAGCCAGCCCTCGTCGTCGTCCCAGACCTGCACCAGATCCCGCAGGCCCTGGCGACGGCGGCCGTCCTCCAGCTCCAGCACCTGCACCGTGCGCGCCGGGGCGTCGGCCGTGTTCAGCAGGTTGGCCATGAGCGCGGTGGGGGAGTAGCGGTCCAGCAGCAGGCTCAGGTTCTGATTGGCGCCGGGCCGGTTCATCTCGAACGAGAGCTGCTGCGCCAGCGAGCGTGCGTCGGCGGAAATGAGGATGACCGACTCCAGGAGCTGCAGCGCGGCTGTCTGATAGGGCTCGTCCCAGGCCTGCGGCTCGGGCTCGCGTGGCGGCGCGGGCTCGACCCGATGGCCGCTGTCCTGCACCAGGTCGAGCTTGTAGAACAGCACCTGCTCACCGCGGGCGAAGCGCTTGGTCCAATGCGCGCGCCGCTGCCGGCCCTGACTCGAGACCTCGAACCCATAGCCGGGCGAGGCGCTCGACTCGCCGATCACCCGGAACGTCGACTGCTCGGGCGGCAGCGTCAGGTAAGCCTGGGTGGCGCCGCCCTGAGCCAGGTATTCGATTCTGGCTTCCACCTGCCACACCGTCTGCTGGGCGCCCGGCTTGAAGGGGATGTGGTAGGCGTCATGGCGGTAGAGGCCGGTGCCGAGCCCGATGATGAGGAGCGCGGCAACGAAGAACAGGAAGGGTCCCCGCTGGGTCATGTCGCCTCAGTTGGCCTGCGGCCCTATGGCCGGCTGTACGAAGCGTGCGCCGATGTCGATCAGCGCCACGTCGGTTAGGAAGTTGCGCCCGAGCACCATGCCGTGGTCGTCGCCCAATCTGTCGCTCAAGGCGAAGTCCACGGTCTCGCGAACGTCTCCGAGCTGCAGGCGCAGGTCCACCACCGGCCGCCGGGCGCTGCCGCCCTGGGCCAGAGTCACGCGGGCCGTGCGCTTGATGGGGCGCTCTACGGTGGCCGGCTGGCCGTCGATGACGACGTTGAATCTCACCCAGCGATTGCCGTCGCGTTCGAACTCGACGATCTCGTCCGCAGCCAGCGCGCTGGTCTCCGAGGCAGGGTCGATGCGGGCGACGATGGTCGCATCCGGGGGGTCGATCGATACCCGCTCGAACTGGCCCACCACCAGCTTGTCGCCGCTGACCACCACCCGCTGAATCTCCCCCGTGCCCTCGCACTGGGTGGTGACCGTCGCCGACGCCGGCATCTCCGGGCACATGGATACGAGCTCGGCTGGCAGCGCCTCGATGCGCTCCTGCACCGTGGCCAGTCGGGCTTCCAGGGAGTCGGCCGCCGCCGCCTCCCGGGCGCCGCGGTCGCGCATGCTCTCGCGCAGCCCGTTGAGCTCCGACTGCAGCATCTGAATGCGAATCTGCATGTCGGTGAGGTCGCCGCTGATGCCCGGATCGATGACCGGCTCAACGGCGACCGGCGCCGGCTGCAGCATGCAGCCGGTCAGGCCGGATGCCATGCCGAGGCAGAACAGCAGCGGGCGGACGAGACCGCCGCGACCGCCGATCAATCGATTGCTTGTTATCGAAGCCATGGACGAACGAGATCCCCCGAAGAGCGAACAAGTCTACTGTCCGGCCCGTGCGCTTGATACTGTATACCCATACAGCTATGCTGCGCGACATGGCGAAAACCGGGTTCGAATGGGGTGCGGTGATGAAGGGGCGGGGGGCGACGGCAAACCCCGCCAGCCGCTTCCTGCATCGGCGCAGCGAGGGTGTGAGCGATGGCTGGGAAGCCGAGTCGGGCGGCGGCGAAGACTCCGGCCCGCAACGCGTGCCCACCGAACTGTTGGCCGACCGCACCCGCCAGCTCATCACCCGCAATCGTTCTCCCGACATTCCCTTCGATCGCTCCATCAATCCCTACAAGGGTTGCGAGCACGGCTGCGTCTACTGCTTCGCCCGGCCGACCCATGCCTACCTCGATCTGTCACCCGGCATCGATTTCGAGACCCGCATCTTCTACAAGACCGGCGTGCGCGAGCGTCTGATGGACGAGTTGTCCCGCCCCGGGTACCAGTGCCGCATCATGGCCATGGGCACCAACACCGATCCCTATCAGCCCGCCGAGCGAGATCTCATGGTCACGCGGCGGGTGCTGGAGGTGCTGCTGGAGTGCCGGCACCCGGTCAGCATCGTCACCAAGGGCCAGCTGGTGCTGCGCGATCTCGATCTGCTTGCCGCCCTGGCCGAGCAGGGGCTGGCATCGGTGTCGGTGAGCCTGACCTCGCTCGACGTCGATCTGAAGACGCGCCTCGAGCCCCGGGCGGCGGGCCCGTCGGCGCGGCTGCGTGTGATCGAGCGCCTGACCGCCGCCGGGGTGCCCACCGGGGTGATGGTGGCGCCGGTAATCCCGTTCCTGAACGATCACGAGATCGAGGCCATGGTGGCGGCCGCCGCGGCGGCCGGCGCCCGGCAGGCGGGCTACATCCTGCTGCGCCTGCCCCACGAGGTGAAGGATCTGTTCCGCGCCTGGCTCGACGCCCACTACCCCCTGAAGGCCGAGCGGATCATGAGCGCCATCCGGGCATCGCGGGGCGGCAAGGACTACGACGCCGCCAGGGGGCGGCGCATGCGCGGTGAGGGGCCCATCGCCGAGCTGATCGGCCGGCGCTTTGCCGCCGCCGTGAAGCGCCATGGCCTCAATGCCGGTGACCGGCCGGCGCTCAGAACCGATCTGTTCCGACCGCCCGGTGGTGGTCAGATGGCCCTGCTGTGACGCGCAGCCGCACCAGCAGCACGGCGCCCAGCACCCCCCAGGCGACGATGGTCAGCCATTCGTACGGCCACAGCAGCGCCGACGGGCTGCCGGGCAGGTAAGCCAGCAGCAACGCGACCGACAACACCACGGCCCCGTAGCCGACCAGCCGGGGGTGTGAGACGCGGAACGGGCGCGCCATCTCGGGCTCGGCGCGGCGCAGGGCCAGAAACGCGATCGGCACGAAGAGGTAGGCGAGCATGGTGGCGAAGCTGCCGGCGTTGATCAGCCAGACCAGCACGGTGCGGCCGAACAGTGGGGCGATGCAGCACAGCGCGCCGATGGTGACCACCCCCACCCAGGGCGTCCGGAAGCGCGAGTGCAGCCGGCCGAAGACCCCGGGCACCATGCCCGAGCGGGCCAGGGCGTAGAGCAGTCGGCTGGCGCCGATCACGAAGGCGTTCCAGCTGGTGAGGATGCCGGCCACGCCGCCCAGCACCAGCAGGGCGCCGGCGGCCGGGTGGCCCCACAGCGCGGTGGCGGCATCGCCGGTGGCCATGCCGCTGGCCGCCAGAGCGTCCCGGTCCAGCGCCATGGCTACCGAGAACGCCACCAGCCCATACCAGGCCACCGCCAGAAACACCGAAACCACCAGCAGCGTGCCGATGCGGGCCGGCGGCAGGTCGATCTCCTCTGCCGATTGCGGTATGACGTCGAAGCCCACCAGCAGCGCCGGCACCATGATCAGCACGCTGAGGATGCCGGTGGCGGGGACGCCGATCCACGGCCGGGCGTGGTCCAGGGTGCCGAAGGAGAGGGCGCCGGTGAGGAGCATCACGCCCGAGGCCAGGATCAGCACCAGCGTCGCCGCCTGCAGCCGTGCCGCCGCCTTGATGCCGAGCACGTTCACCACCGTCACCAGCAGCGCGCCGGCGATGCCCACCAGCACGAAGCCGAGGTCCACCTCGGCGCCCATGAACTGCCAGAGTGTGCCGATGCGGATCTGGGGCACCAGGTACTCCACCGCCGTGGGCAGCGCCACCGACTCGAACAGGCAGACGTTCAGGTAGGCGAGCAGCAGGGCCCAGGTGCACACGAACGACCAGGTACGGCCAAGCCCCCGGTGGGTGTAGACGTGCTCGCCGCCGGCCTGGGGCATGGCCGCCACCAGCTCGCTGTAGGTGAGCCCGATCAGGGCGATGGCCAGGCCGCCCGCGGCGAACGCGATCAGGGTGCCCACGGAGCCGGCGGTGCCGACCCAGAACCCGGTCATCAGCACCCAGCTCCAGCCGATCATGGCGCCGAATGCCAGCACCAGCACGTCGCGGTTCTTCAGCACCCGCACGAAGCGGGTCAGCCCGAGCTCGGAAGAGGATGATCGGGTCAACGGTGGACCGGTCCGATGATTTGGGCAAGCATAGCGACAACACGACCGATGCGACAACGAGCGGGCGGCAGCCCGTCATCACTCTGGAGTCCGAATTGAGCCGAGCCCTGGTCTTTCAGCACCGCCACAAGCGCTTCGAGTTTCGCCTCGACGACGACGGCGCGCTGGAGCTGCACCTCGATGGCTGCCTGCGCAAGCGCCGGGAGCGCGGCGAGCGGGAGCCGCAGTACGTGTGGACCAACGTCGAGCTGGAATGGGAAGAACATCACTATGTCGAAGCCCGGTACTTCGCCAGCCGGGACCTTCTGGAAGTCACCGTCAACGGCCAGCCCGCCTGGTCGGCACGGTTCGCCGATGCCGCCGCGGACGCAACGGAGAAAACCCATGAATGAGACGCCCAGAGACCGGATGCTTGGCGTGCTGCAGCGCCAGCGCGACGACTACCTCCGCCAGGGGCCGGTGCCCGCCGAGGTGCGCCGCGACCGCCTGGAGCGCGCCATCGGCCTGCTGAAGACCCATCAGCAGCGGCTGGTTGACGCCATGACCGCCGACTTCGGCCATCGCAGCCCGCATCAGTCGCTGTTCACCGACGTCGCGGCCTCCATCGGTCCGCTGCGCCACGCCCAGAAGCATCTGGCGCGCTGGATGAAGCCCGAGAAGCGCAAGGTGGGGCCGTTTCCGCTGAACCTGCTGGGCGCCAAGGCGCGGGTCGAGTTTCAGCCGCTCGGCGTGGTGGGCGTGATCAGCCCCTGGAACTTCCCGGTCAACCTCACCTTCACTCCCCTGGCAGGCATCCTGGCGGCGGGCAACCGCTGCATGATCAAGCCGTCGGAGTACACGCCGGAGACCTCGGCGCTGATGGCCGAGATCGTGCCGACCGTCTTCGACGAGATGGAGATCGCTGTGGTCACCGGCGGGCCGCAGACGGGCGCCGACTTCGCCGGGTTGCCGTTCGACCATCTGCTGTTCACCGGGGCGACCTCCGTGGCGCGGCATGTCATGCGCGCGGCGTCCGAGAATCTGGTGCCGGTGACTCTGGAGCTCGGCGGCAAGTCGCCGGTGGTGGTCGGCCGCTCCGTGGACATGCAGAAGACGGCCGATTCGATCATGACGGGCAAGATGCTGAACGCGGGCCAGATCTGCCTGGCGCCCGACTACGTGTTCGTGCCCGAGGAGCGCATCGAAGAGTTCGTGTCCGCCAGTCAGCGTTCGGTGGCGAAGATGTATCCCACCCTGCTCGACAACGCCGACTACACGTCGGTGATCAATCAGCGCCACTTCGAACGGCTGAACGGCTACATCGACCAGGCCCGTCAGGCGGGCGCGCGGGTGGTGGAGATCAATCCCGCCGGCGAGGACTTCCGGCAGCAGCCCCACCACAAGATTCCGCCTACGCTGATCGTCAACCCCGATGACAGCCTGGGGGTCATGCAGGACGAGATCTTCGGGCCGGTGCTGCCGGTGAAGGGCTATGGCCGGGTCGACGAAGTGATCGACTACGTCAATCATCGTCCGCGCCCCCTGGGCCTTTACTACTTCGGCACCGAAGCCGCGGAACGCGAGCGCGTGCTGACCCACACCACGTCGGGCGGCGTGACCGTCAATGATGTGGTCATGCACGTGGCCCAGGAGGATCTGCCGTTCGGCGGGGTTGGCCCGTCGGGCATGGGGGCCTACCATGGCGAAGACGGCTTCCGCACCTTCAGCCACGCCAAGGCGATCTTCACCCAGAGCCGGATCAACGTGGCGGAGCTGGCGGGGCTGCGTCCCCCGTATGGCGAGAAGATGTTGAAGGCCGTTCGTCAGCAGATGCGGTAAGGCGACATGACCCAGACCAATCCCCAGGACCCCCGGAGCGCGCTGCGTCGCGACGCCGAGGCCTTCGCTGCCGACGGCTATCTGGTGGTGCCCGGGTTGTGCCCGCCGGCGCTGTGCGAGGCGCTGGCGGCAGACGTTCGGGCGTCGCTGCATCCGGTGCTGGCGCCGGCCGAGTTCGAGGCCGACGTCGGCTACCCGGGTGCGCCCCAGAGCCGCTCCGAGACCGGCGGCGACACGCCGCGGCGGCTGCTCAATGCCTATGCGCGGTTCCCGGCGCTGCGGCCCCTGGTCACCGGCCGCGCGCTGGGCAGCCGGCTGGCGGCCCTGCTCGGCACGCCCGAGGTGCGGCTGTCGCAGTGCCATCACAACTGCGTGATGACCAAGGCGCCCGACTTCTCAAGCGTCACCCTCTGGCACCAGGACATCCGCTACTGGTCGTTCGAGCGCCCGGAGCTGGTGTCGCTGTGGGTGGCGCTGGGTCCTGAGACGGCCGACAACGGCGCGCTGCAGGTGATTCCCGGCAGCCACCGCCAGGCCTTCACGGCCGAGCGCCTCGATGACGTCAAGTTCCTGCGCCCCGAGCTGCCCGAAAACCAGGCCCTGATCGCCCAGGCCCGCACCATCACCCTGCAGCCGGGAGATGCGCTGCTGTTTCACTGCCGGCTGTTCCACGCTGCCGGCCGTAACCTCACCGACCGGGTCAAGCTGTCGTGCGTGTTCACCTACCACGCCGCCGACAACGCCCCGCTGCCCGGCACCCGGTCGGCGCAGTACGCGAGCATTGCCGTCGATACCCATGGCGGGTGACGACGACACCGGCGACGACTTTCGCGAGGCGATGAGCGATGTGGTGCCCCTGGCCCAGACCCGGGTGGCGCCCGAGCCGGAACCTCCCGAGGTCAGCCCGGCGCAGCGGTTGCGGCGGGACGCCGCGGAGGGCAAACGCCCGACCGCCGAGGCGCTGGACCCGAATCCCCTGACCCTGGGCGAGGTGCCGCTGGTGCAGCCACGGGACACCCTGGCCTGGAAGAAGGACGGCGTGCAGCACGAGGTCTTCAAGAAGCTGCGCGGCGGCCAGTACCGCATCGACGGCCGCCTCGATCTGCACCGCCATACGGTGCGCGAGGCGCGCCAGGCGCTGTACGACTTTCTGCAGCAGGCCCAGCGCAAGGGCTGGCGCACCCTGCTCATCTCCCACGGGCGGGGCGAGCGCAGCCCGACACCGGCCCGGGTCAAGAGCTACGTGGCCCATTGGCTCTCAGAGCTGCCGGAGGTGATCGCCTACCACAGCGCCGCTCGCCAGCACGGCGGCACCGGCAGCGTGTACGTGATGATCAGGAAGTCGGAAGAAGCCCGCGAGCTCGCCCGGGAACGGCACGGCCTGAAGAGCTGAACCGGTCCCGGTGGACCGGGCTCAGCGCGGATGGCAGGAGTAGACCTCGAAGTCCTGGCGTCCGTCCACCGGCGGGCCTACCGGCACGATGGTGTTGCCGCCCAGGGTGGCGGCTTCGTTGCGGGCCAGCACGATCAGCTCTTCGGCCACCTTGCCGCGTCCGCGCTGCACCAGCACGCGATCCTGGGTGGAGCTGGTAACGGTGCCCACCAGCCGGCACTCGGCGGCCTCGCTGCGGGTGGCCTGCATGACGTCGGCGCCGGCGTCGGTGAGCTCGATCCAGGTGCAGCCTGCGGCCAGCATGATGACGGCGGCCAGAGCGCAGCGCGCTGCCCTGCGGGTGCGCCAGGTGGTCGAGTGCGCGGCGATCACGAATGCGTTCTCACAGTCTGCCTTTGTCGAGGTCCAGCTTGCCCCGCGCCAGGTTCAGGCGCAAGACGTCGCTGCCGCCTTCAGCCAGGCGCAGGCTGCGCACCCGGCGGTAGAGCTCGGCCAGGGGATGGTCGTCCACCAGCGCGTTGCCGCCGACGAGTTGAATGGCGGTGTCCACCACGTCGCCGACCGTCTCGGTGGCGAACACCTTGCAGGCGATGCCCTCGTTGACCACGTTCTCGCCGGCGTCGGCCAGCCGCGCCGCCCGATAGAGCATGCTGCGGGCGGCGAACGCGCGGATTCGCAGGTCCGCGTAGCGCAGGCGCACGCCTTCCGGGGCGCCGCGGGGGACACCGCCGCGGCCGGGGCGCGCCAGATGCGACTCCAGGAAGCCGATGGTCCAGCGCATCAGGCCGACGCAGTGGGCGGCGATGGCGAGTCGCGTGTCACCGATCTGGCGCAGCGCGCGCGGCATGCCTTCACCCGGCTGGCCGATCAGGTGCGTCGCCGGCACCCGCACCGCGTCGAATCGGAACGCGGCATGCTCGCTGCCGTCCAGCGACGTGAACCGGCGGGTCAGGGTGACGCCGGGCAGGTCGGTGTCGATCACCACCAGTGCCGGCCCTGCGTCTTCCAACTGCACCAGGGTGTTCAGAAAGTCGGCACGGGCGCCCCCGGTCACGTAGGACTTGGCGCCTGTGACCACCAGCGCGTCGCCGTCGCGGGTGGCGCGGGTGGGATGGGGCGCGTCGTCCGGCTCGGTGAAGGCGAAGCCGGCTCGGCGCGCGCCGCTCAACAGCGGCAGCAGGTGGCTGCTCTTGAGCGGCTCGCCGACGTCGGCCAGCACGCCGGGGCCGGGGCCGAACACGGCGTCGACGCAGGGCGGGTTGGCGGCGGCCAGCTCATCGCGGACCACGGTCAGGGCCAGGGTGCCTGCCTCGCTGCCGCCGAAGACGCGGGGCTGGGTCATCTGATGAAAGCCGGCGGCGCGGGAGGCGGCCACGGCCGCCTGCCAGGCCTCCTCCGGGGGGCCGCCGCCCAGCGGCAGGAGCACGTCGGTGGCGAACGCGCGGGCCTTGTCCGCCAGTGCCGCCAGTTCCGGGCCGAGCTGCTCCGGCATGGCCTACAGCGCCGGGCCGATGAGGATCACGACGATCAGCAGCAGCAGCAGAACCATGCCGCCGACCGCGTACAGCAGCAGGCTCTCGCGCCGCGCCTGGGCGATCAGGTAAGCCTCCACGTCCTCGGGGTCGCGGGCGGTCATGGCGCTGGTGAGCCGGTAGCGGGTGATGCCGTCGCCACGCCCGGGCAGCTTGACGAACAGCTCCGGCGTCTGCTGCAGGCGGTTGTTCACCTCGGCGAACGGCAAGCCGCTGAAGCGCGCGATCTGGGTGGGATGCAGCCCCGTCTGGGGGTGCTCGAGAAAACAGTCGTACATGCGCAGCAGGCGCTTCAGCTTGCCGCGGAAGCGGAACGTGATGGGTATGAAGCCGAGCATCATGGCCGCGAGTATACCGCGCCGGCCGTCACCCGGGCCGGGTGGCGACGGCGATGGCGCGCACGGGCGCCGGCCAGCCCTCGACCGTGCGCGAGGGCTCTGCCGGGTCCAGGGCGTCGCTGAGCGACTCGAACCGCATCCACGGCGTGCTGCGCTGCTCTGCCGGGGTGGTGGGTGTGACGTCCACCACGGTGGCGTCGCGAAACCCGACGGCATGCAGCCAGTCGGTGAGCAGCCGGGGCGTTGGTATCGTCCAGACGTTGCGCATGCGGGCGTAGCGGGCCCGGGTTGGCAGCGTGAGGGGCTCGCCTGCCGTGATCACCAGGGTCTCCACGACCACCTGGCCGCCCGGACGCGTGTGCCGCAGCAGCCGTTCCGCGTGCTCCCGGGGGTCGCGACGGTGGTAGATCACGCCCATGCTGAACACCGTGTCGAACAGCGCCGGCGGCAACTCTTCGAAGCGCAGCGGCAGCACCTGGTTGTCGGCACGGCGCAGGTAGGCGTTGACCGCACGATGCTGCAGGCAGAACAGCAGCGTCGGATCGACGCCGATCACCTCCCGGGCGCCGGCGCCGAGCATGCGCCAGCCGAAGTAGCCGTTGCCGCAACCGACGTCGAGCACGCGGCGGCCGGCCAGCGGCGCCAGGTGCGGGGCGACCCGGCGCCACTTCCAGTCGGAGCGCCACTCGGTGTCGATGTCGATGCCGAACAGCGAAAACGGCCCCTTGCGCCAGGGATGCAGCTCCAGCAGCGCCTGGCGCAGCCGGGCCTGGTCGTCCAGGGTGGCCGGGCCGCTGACGCAGACCCGATCGTCTAGGGTCACCGCCGCCACGGGCAGCCCGGGCAGCGCCTGCAGGGCCGCCAGCCAGCGGGCCATGTCGCCGTGGGCGTCGGCCCGCAGCCGGGTCCGGATCAGCTCGGTCAGCGGCGCCAGGTCATCGGCCAGCGGCGCCTCGGCGAAGCCGATCACGGCCGCGCTTCGAACGACGCCCAGTTCAGGCACTGGTACCACTGCCGTACCCGGCCGAAGCCGGCGGCGGCCAGCCGCTCCCGGTGTGCGTCGATGGTGTCGACGACCATGACGTTCTCCAGCGCGCTGCGCTTCTGGCTGATCTCCAGCTCCGAGTAGCCGTTGGCGCGCTTGTAATCCAGGTGGGCGGCCTCGTAATCGCGCTGGGTCTGGACGTCGTCGAAGCGCACCTTCTCGGCCATCAGCAGCACGCCGTCCGGTGCCAGCGCGTCGCGCAGGCGGCGCAGCATGTCGAGACGGTCGGCCGGCGGCAGAAACTGCAGCACGTAGTTCAGGGTCACCGCCGCCGCCGGCTCGAGGTCCATGCTGCGGATGTCGGCGCAGATGAAGGCCACCCGCGGATCGTCCACCAACTCGCGGGCCCGCTCGATCATGGCCGGGGCGTTGTCGACGGCGACCATGCGGCACGCCGCATCGCCCATCTGCCGCAGCGTGGCCAGCGTGGTGGCGCCCAGCGAGCACCCCAGATCGTAGATGAGCGGCGGCTGCGCGCCGTCGTGCGCTCGGGCCGCGCGCGCCGCCAGCAGCCCGGTCACCGGAATCACCGTCTCGTAGCCGGGCACGGAGCGGCGGATCATGTCCGGAAACACGGCGGCCACCGTATCGTCGAACGCGAAGTCGACGATCTGCTGCTGCGGCTGCCTGTACACCTTGTCTTTCCTGGTCGTCACGAATCTGCCATGTGCGCGTGTTACAGTTCTGTGTTGGATTTCAGCAAGGCGCTTGCATGCCCCCTGGTCAACCATCGGATGGCGAGCGATCCCGCGTGCCGGCCGCGGCTGGTCATGGGGCGTTGCCGCTCACCAGTCCGGAACTCTACATCAACCGGGAGCTCTCGCAGCTCCAATTCAACCGGCGGGTGCTGGCCCAGGCGCAGAACGACGAGCTGCCGCTGCTCGAGCGGCTGCGGTTCCTGTGCATCGCCAGCGCCGTGCTCGACGAGTTCTTCGAGATCCGCGTCGCCGGCCTGAAGCAGCAGGAGGCCTACGGCGCTAC
This sequence comes from Pseudomonadales bacterium, assembly GCA_040219935.1. Classification (GTDB taxonomy): domain Bacteria; phylum Pseudomonadota; class Gammaproteobacteria; order Pseudomonadales; family Azotimanducaceae; genus UBA7803. Next base: position 30,745 of record JAVJUA010000078.1, read on the forward strand.
CCAGCGCGGGCCCGACAACCTCAGCCCGTCGGAGCAGCTTCGCGCCATCGACGAGGTCTGCCAGGGCCTGGTGGCAGAGCAGTACCGGGTGCTGAACGAGGACCTGCTGCCGCGTCTCGACCGTCAGGGCATCCGCTTGCTGGCGACCGATGAGTGGAATCCGCGGCAGCAGCAGTGGCTGAAGCGGTTCTTCAACCGCGAGCTGGCGCCCGTGCTCAGCCCCATCGCGCTGGACCCGGCCCATCCGTTCCCCCAGCCCCTGAACAAGAACCTGGCGTTCATCGTCTCCCTGGAGGGGGCTGACGCCTTCGGCCGGCAGCTCGACCGCGCCATCGTTCAGGCCCCCCGGTCGCTGCCGCGGGTGGTGACGCTGCCGGACACCTGCGCCCAGACGCCCCACGAGTTCGTGCTGCTGTCGTCCATCATCGAGGCCCACGTCGGCGAGCTGTTCCCCGGCATGCGGGTGACCGGCTGTTACCAGTTCCGGGTCACCCGAAACAGCGATCTGTTCGTCGACATGGAAGAGGCCGACGACCTGCTGCGGGCCGTGGAGGGCGAGCTGTCGTCGCGACGCTATGGCGATGCGGTGCGCCTCGAGCTGGCCGACGACTGCCCGCAGGGCCTCGAGTCGTTTCTCGCCACCCAGTTCCGGCTGAAGGCCGTCGACGTTTACCGCTGCGACGGGCCGGTGAACCTGATGCGTCTGGCGGCACTGCCCGACATGGTGGACCGTCCGGAGCTGAAGTTTCCCGGGTTCACGCCCCAAGTGCCGGACCGCGTGCGTCAGGCCGAAGACATGTTCGAGGTGATCCGCCAGGGTGACCTGCTGCTGCATCACCCGTTCGAATCGTTCGCACCGTTCATCGACTTCCTGCGCCAGGCGGCCGACGACCCGAGCGTGCTGGCCATGCGCCAGACCCTCTACCGCACCGGCACCGAGTCCGCGGTGGTGGAAGCGCTGACCCGGGCCGCGCAGAACGGCAAGGAGGTGCTGGTGGTGATCGAGCTGCGGGCCCGTTTCGACGAAGAGGCCAACATCGAGCTGGCCAACCACCTGCAGAAGGCGGGCGCGCAGGTGGTGTACGGCGTGGTGGGGCACAAGACCCATGCCAAGATGAGCATGGTGATCCGTCGCGAGGGCCGGAGCCTGCGCCGCTACGTGCATCTGGGCACCGGCAACTACCACTCCCGCACCACGCGCCTGTACACCGACTACGGTCTGTTCACCTGCGAAGACGACATCGGCCACGACGTGCAGCGGCTGTTCCAGCAGCTCACATCCATGGGCCGCACCCGGCGCCTGCGTACGCTGCTGCAGTCGCCGTTCACCATGCACAAGTCCATGCTCGAGTTCATCGAGCGGGAGATCGCAGCGGTGCAGGGCGGCGGCAGCGGCCGCATCGTCGCCAAGATGAACGCCCTGATCGAGCCGCGCATCATCCAGGCGTTGTACCGCGCATCGCAGGCCGGGGTGCGGGTGGAGCTGATCGTGCGCGGCATCTGCGCGCTGCGGCCTGGATTGAAGGGTGTGTCGGATCACATCCGCGTGCGCTCCATCGTCGGCCGCTTTCTCGAGCACACGCGGGTGTTCCAGTTCGAGCACAGCGGGCTGTTCCTGTCGAGCGCCGACTGGATGGGGCGCAACTTCTTCAACCGGGTCGAAACCTGCTTCCCGATCCGCGACCCGCGGGTGGCGCAGCGCATTCAGCGCGAGCTGCAGCTCTATCTGGCGGACAACTGCCAGACCTGGATGCTGCAGCCGGACGGCAGCTACCGGCGCCTGGAACCCCCACAGGGCAAGCGCCGCAGCGCTCAGGAGGCGCTGCTCGAGGGGCTGGCCGACGTCGCCGTCTGAGCCCGTCAGCGGGTGCTGATGGTGAGCTGCATCGGGATCGCGGTGAGAAACTCGGCCTCCTGCTTGAGGTCGAGCCGCGTCAACGGGTGCCGGCGGATCCACGGGGTTGGCAGCGACAGGGTCAGCCTTTCCCCCTCTGCCGACAGGCCGATGTGGGGCAATGGCCGGCTGCCGCGATTGCGGTGCAGCAGCACGGCGATGCGCAGCAGCACGGTGAGCCGGATCAGCCGCGTTCGTTCGCCGCCCGCGAAGCTCTGATCGTTCACGGGAAACTTGCGGCGATGGGCCCGGACCAGGGCCGCGAGCTGGCGCTGGTCCCAGCTCGAGAAGCCGGGCATGTCCATGTAGCGCAGCAGGTAGCCGCCGTGCTTGTGGTACTGGGTGTGCGAGATGTCCATGCCGATCTCGTGCAGATCGGCCGCCCAGCCGAGCAGCATGCGGTCGTCGGGATCGGTGAGGTGCCAGGCGTCGGCCACCTGGGCGAGCAGCAGCAGCGCAGACTCGCGGACGCGCTGGCCGTGGTCGGCGTCGATATGGTAGCGATCCGTGAGGTCGCGCACCGTGGCCTCGCGCACGTCGCGGTGCTGAATTCGGCCCAGCAGGTCGTGGATCACACCCTCCCGCAGCGCGCCGCTGGTGGCCTGCATGCGCTCGATGTCCAACGATTCGAACAGCGCGTAGAGAATGGCGAGGCCGCCGGCGAACACCGGCGCCCGCTCAGCGGGGAGGCCCGGCAGGGACAGCTTGGCGATCTCCTTGGCCTGCAGCATGGCGCGTCGGATCTGCTCCAGACCGTTCAGCGTGATGCCACCCGGGTCGATGCCCATGTGGTTCAGGATCTCCTGGGCCGCCAGCACCGTGCCTGAGGCGCCCACCGCGGTGTCCCAACCGATGTCGGTATAGGCCCGGCGCACCGGCTCGAGCTCCTGGCGGGCATGGTTGACCGCCGCCTCGAACTGCGCCGCCCGCAGCCGGCCGTCGGCGAAGTAGCTGCGCGACAGGCCGACGCAGCCCATGTACAGGCTCTCCATCAGCTCCGGGTCGAAGCGCCGGCCCAGAATCACCTCGGTGCTGCCGCCGCCGATGTCCACCACCAGGCGGCGTTCACGCTGGTCCTCCAGGGCGTGGGAGACGCCCAGGTAGATGAGCCTCGCCTCCTCTCGACCCGAGATCACCTCCACGGTGTGGCCGAGGGCGGCCTCTGCCCGGCGGATGAAGTCCACCGCGTTGGTCGCCCGGCGCAGCGTGTTGGTGGCCACCACCCGGACGTTGTCGGGCGGAATGTCACGCAGCCGCTGGCCGAGCCGCTCCAGGCAGGCCAGCGCCCGCTGCGCCACCGGCTCGGAGAGGTTGTCATCGGCGTCGAGCCCCTCGGCCAGGCGCACCATCTCCTTGATCTTGTCGAGCACCTGAACCCGGCCGTGAGACTCCTGCACCACCAGCAGATGAAAGCTGTTGGAGCCCAGGTCCAGCGCGGCGTAGTGGGTGGGAGGCGAGGCGACGGTGATCGGCTCGGCTTCGCTCATGGCTTGTGCGGCGGCGACAGCGGAAACACCTCCGGGGCGTCCGGCATCGATTCGAGATACAGCGAGCGGCTGGGGAACGCGAACCCGGTGCCGGCCTCGAGCACGATGTTCTTGATCTCGTAGGCCAGGCGTTCCTTGATCTCCAGCCACTCTCCCCAGACCGTGGTTCTGGTGAAGCAGTACAGCAGGATGTCGATGGAGCTGTCGGAGAAGCTGTCGATGCGCACGAAGGTGGAAACCTCGGAGGGGTCGGCGAACTCGTCGCTGTCATGCACGTAGCGCTCGATGCGGTCCCGGATCTGGCGTAGCTGGTCGACGCTGGTGCGGTACTCGACGCCGATGATCCAGCGGATGCGGCGGTGGGTCATGCGGGAGAAGTTGGTGACCGCGTTGTCCGCCAACCGCGAGTTCGGCACGTAGACGGGCGCACGGTCGAAGCGCTGCACCGTGGTGGTTCGGAAGCCCACCTGCAGCACCGTGCCCTCGACGATGCCGTCGACGTGGATCCAGTCGCCGACGTTGAAGCGGCGCTCGCCGATCACGAACAGGCCGGCGATCAGATTCTTGAACAGGTCCTGGGCGCCGAGCGCCACGGCCACCCCGAACAGGCCGAGCCCGGCGATGACCGGGCCCACGGCGATGCCCCACAGCTCGAGGATGGTGGCGGCGCCGAGCAGCACGAAGATCACCTTGGCCACCTTCACCGTCCACGACACCATGGCGTCGGTGAAGAAGCTGCGGGTCTGCAGCAGCAGGTGTCCGACCGGGGATGCCGACCGATAGAAAGCCCAGAACAGCGTGAAGGCCACCAGCGACCGGTTGACGTTGTAGAAGAAGGCTTCGGTGTCCTCGCCGACGTCGAGGGCGCTGGTGGCGAAGAACACGCCCATGACCACGGGCACGAATCGGATCGGCGGGCTCAGCGCCCGCAGGATGCGGTCGTCGATGTCGGTGTGGGTGCGTTCCGTAGCCCGGTTCAGCACCTTCAGCACGAGCCGCGTGAACAGGTTTCGGATCAGCAGGAAGAAACCCAGGATGGTCAGCGCCATCAGGGTGTCGGAGATCTGCACGCCGAGCACGCCGTGCTGCCAGACGTCGACAACCAGGTCCCAGAAGTCTTTGAACGAAGAGATTTGCATCGGGCGCGCGGGGTCCTGGCCGGTTCTGGGTCAGCTGCGGCGCAACCTTATCACCGTCAGTGGCCTTGAATCACGCCTGGCGGCAGCGGGCAGTCCATGGTGGCGGCGATCCCGCGCAGCAGCGCTGCCTGCCTGGTCGAGACCTGGCCGTCTGCCAGCACCACGGCCGCGCAGGCCTTGATCAGCCGCGGCTTCACCAGCGGCTTGAGCTGGCGCAGCTCCGCCAGAGCGCGGTTCAACCGGGCGAAGTTGACGTCGTCGGCATCCTGCAGCGCGCCGGTCGCACCGAGCTCGGCCATGCCGGCGGCGAAGGCCTGGGCCGCAGCGCCGTCGGCTGCGCCGGGCGCCGCCTGCTCCCGGGCCAGCGCAGACAGCACCACCACCACGTGCGGCTGCAGGGCTTCGAGGTCGCCGTAGCGGGCGCGTTCGGGCCGGGGCTTCTCGAAGTGCGGGGTGAGGTCCTTCACCAGCAGCCGATGCAGCACCCACTCGAACAGGTCGATCTGCTGGTCGGCCTTGATCAGCGCGATCAGGTTGCCGACGAACTGTCGGTACTGGGACGCCGAGAGTTGCTTCAGGGCCGGCACGGCCAGATCCACCAGAGCCATCCGGTCGATCTCGTCGAGGGGCGCCAGCGCTGCCTGCAGCCGCCCCATCTCGCCGATCATGCCGCGCTCGGCGTGAGCCGCCAGATGCTCGATCTGGCGCTGCCGGTACGGCGCCGGCTGGTCCATGACCAGCGCGTACATGAGCGCCCGTGCCGGGTACGGCTCGTGGGCGGCGGCGTGCAGGGCTTCCGGCAGGCCGGCGATGAGCCGTTGCGCGCCGGCCAGGGCGCCTTCGTCCAGCCGGCCCACGGCATCGGCCACCTCCGCTGCCGCCGCGGCGGGCGCGCCCGGGCCTGCATCGAGCCGGCTGACGCCGGCGTCCACGGCCGCGTCCGCGGCGGCGCCGGTGGCAGCGCCGGCGGCGTCCGGAAGCGGCGTCACCACGGCAAAGCGGCCGTCCCATCTCGGATCTACGGCGCGGATTCGCCGCTCCAGCGGCGGGTGGGTGGACAGCAGGCCGTTCATGAAACCCCGTCCCACCTGGCCGAAGAACATGTGGCTGGCCTCGCCGGCGGCCGATGACGACATGGCGGACCCGGCGGTGAGGCCGCCGATCTTGCGCAGCGCGCCGGCAATGCCCTGGGGGTTGCGGGTGAACTGCACCGATGCGGCGTCGGCCAGGAACTCGCGCTGCCGGCTCACGGCGGCCTTGATCAGGTTGCCGAAGAACGTGCCCGCATAGCCGATCACCAGCAGCCCGAGCGCCAGCGCCAGTACCGGGGCGCCGCCGCTGCCGCCGCTGCTGCGCCGGCGGCTGCCCCGGCCGACCCCGCGCAGCAGCCCGCGCCCCACCAGGCCGATGAACAGGATGCCGTGCAGCACGGCAATCAGGCGCAGGTTGATGCGGGTGTCGCCGTTGAGAATGTGGCTGAACTCATGGCCGATCACGCCCTGCAGCTCGTCGCGGCTCAGGTGCGCCAGGGTGCCCTGATTGACGCCGATCACGGCATCTTCCGGGGCCATGCCGGCCGCGAACGCATTGATGCTCGGCTCGTCGATCACGTAGACGGGCGGCACCGGAATGCCGGCGGCGATGGCCATCTCCTCGACCACGTTCAGCAACCGCCGCTCGGCCGGATCGGCGGTGCTGTGGGTGAGCGGCCGCCCGCCCAGCGATTCGGCAATGGCGCGCCCGCCGCCGCGGACCTGCAGGTACTTGTAGAGGCTGGCCAGGCCGACCAGGCTCAGCACGCCCAGGCTGATCCAGACCCAGTAGCTCACCGGCAGAGCACCGATGACGCTGGTGACGTCGCTGCCCCCTGCCAGCGCCATGCCCGTCGACCAGGCATACACCGCCGCCACCAGCAGGTTGGTGAGCACGATCAGGCTGAGCACGGCGGCGGCGAACAGGGCGCCGAGGCGCCAGGTCTTGCGCCGAGCGTCGTCCTGGGCGCCGAAGAAGTCCACGTCGGCCTACCGGATCTAGGAGAACGACACCTTGGGCGCGGCCTGGATGGCGGCGCTGTCCTCGAACTCGAGCAGCGTCGCGTCGTCGCCGTGGCCGAACACGCCCGCCACGGCCACCGGCGGGAACGTCTGCTTGTAGGTGTTGTAGGCCATCACCTGGTCGTTGTATGCCTGGCGAGCGAAGGCCACCCGGTTCTCGGTGCTGATCAGCTCCTCGGAGACCTGCATCATGTTCTGGTTGGCCTTCAGGTCCGGATACGCTTCCACGGCGACGTTGAAGCGCGCCAGGGCGCCGCCGAGCGCGCCTTCGGCGCTGGCCAGCTTCTTGATGGCGTCGGCGTTGGCCGGGTCACCGGCCGCCGCCTGCAGGGCGGCGAGCGCCTGGTTGCGGGCGTTGGTCACCGCTTCCAGGGTGCCGCGCTCGTGGCTCATGTAGGCCTTGGCCGTCTCCACCAGATTGGGAATCAGATCGTAGCGGCGCTTGAGCTGCACCTCGATCTGCGCGAACGCGTTCTGAAACCGGTTCTTGAGGCTGACCAGCTTGTTGTAGATGGCGATGGCGTAGAACGCCACGGCGGCCAGCACGACCAGGACGATGATGGTTTCCATGGGGCTCCCTGTGGTGTGGGCGGTCCCTGCAGTTTAGGTCAAATCATCTGCCCATGCCGGTCAGGGCGGGCGGGCTCAGTCCGGCAGCCCGAGCACCCGCTTGGCGATCACGTTGAGCTGCACCTCGCTGGTGCCCCCCTCGATGGAGTTGGCCTTGGATCGCAGCCACTGCCGCGTGGTGGACAGCTCGCGATCGCTGAAGGCATCGTCATCCCAGCCCAGCGCCCGGCTGCCCATGACCTCCAGCAGCAGCTCGTACTTGCGCTTGTTCTGCTCCGAGCCGTAGTACTTGAACATGCTCGCCAGGTTGCCGTCGCTCTGGCCGGCCTTGGCTTCGTCGGCCGCCCGCGCCAGGGAGAGCTGAAACGCCCGGTCGTTGATGCGGTGCTGGGTGACCCTGGCGCGCAGCGCCGGGTCGGCGATGCGGCCGTCGTCGTCGCCCAGATACTGGCGCGCCTCGTCTTCCAGCTTGCGCCCGGAGCCGCCCAGGGCGGACATGCCGCCGATGCCGGAGATCATCTGCCGCTCGTGCTGCAGCAGCCGCTTGGCGATGGTCCAGCCCTGGTTCAGCCCGCCCACCAGGTTGGCCTTCGGCACCTTCACGTTGTCGAAGAAGGTCTGGCAGAACGGCGAGACGCCGCTGATCAGGCGGATGGGTGAGGTGCTCACGCCCTCCGACGCCATGTCGAACAGCAGGAAGCTGATGCCCTCGTGCTTGGGTGCGCTGAAGTCGGTGCGCACCAGGCAGAAGATCCAGTCGGCCTGGTCGGCATAGGAGGTCCAGATCTTCGAGCCGTTGATCAGGTAGTGGTCGCCCTGGTCATCGGCGCGCGTCTTCAGGCTGGCGAGGTCGGAGCCCGACCCCGGCTCGGAGTAGCCCTGGCACCAGCGGATCTCGCCGCGCGCGATCTTCGGCAGGTGCTCGAGCTTCTGCTCGTGGCTGGCGAACTCCAGCAGCGCCGGCCCCAGCATCCAGATGCCGAAGCTCTGCAGCGCCGGGCGCGCGTTGATGCGGTGCAGCTCCTGCTGCAGCACCCGGTTCTCGTCTGCCGACAGGCCGCCGCCGCCGTACTCCTTGGGCCAGGTCGGGCAGGTCCAGCCGCGCTCGGCCATGCGCTCCAGCCACACCTTGGAATCGGGGTTGACGAACTTCTCCTGGCGGCCGCCCCACACCGCCTCGGCCTCGGGCATGGGCGTGCGCATGGATGCCGGGCAGTTCTTGTCCAGCCAGCTCTGCACTTCGCTGCGAAAGGCGTCGAGGTCGGCCACGCTACTTCTCCTGTCTGGGGCGCGAGCCGGGCATTGTACTAAAGGCGCTGCCGCAATCGCGATGGCGCCGGCGGGGCGCTATAGTCTCCCGTTTGCGATCGGAGGGGATTCGTCATGCCGCAGCCGGCCACCGCGCTCGATCCGCGGGAGTTCCGCAACACCCTGGGCCAGTTCTGCACCGGTGTGGTCATCGCCACCGGCTGCGTCGACGGCCGGCCGGCCGGGTTCGCCGCCCAGTCGTTCACGTCGGTGTCTCTCGACCCGCCCCTGGTGGCCCTGTGCCCGGCGAAGACCAGCACTAGCTGGCCGCAGCTGCGGGCTTCCGGCAGCTTCTGCATCAACATCCTGGCCGCCGACCAGAAGCCGGTGTGCGACGTCTTCGCCCAGTCCGGCATCGACAAGTTCGCGGCGCTGGCGTGGCGTCCGGGCGTCACCGGCTCGCCGGTGCTGGAGGGGGTGCTGGCCTACGTCGACTGCGACCTCGAGGCGGAGCACGACGCCGGCGATCACACCGTCGTGCTGGGCCGGGTGCGCGACGTTCGCATCCTCGACCCGGAAGGCTCACCGCTGCTGTTTTTTCGGGGCCGGTACGGCCACTTTCAGACCCTGGAGGCACCACGATGAACCTGAAGACCCGGGTTTGCGAGATTCTCGAGATCGACCACCCCATCGTGCTGGCCGGCATGGGCGGCGCCAGCGGCCCGGAGCTGGCGGCGGCGGTGTCCAACGCCGGCGGCCTCGGCGTGCTGGGGGCAGCCGCCTGCGGCCCGAAGCTGCTGCGGGAGTGGATCCGCCGCACCCGCGAGCTCACCGACAAGCCGTTCGGCGTCGACACCCTGCTGCCGGCGTCGGTGCGGCGCGCCGCCGAGCGGGCTGACGAGCCCGGCCCCAAGCCGGCCGATCTGGTGCCGGAGCTGCAGGCGTTCGCCGATGACTTCATGCGTCGGGAAAACATGGCGCCGGTGGATGCGGAGCTGCTACGCCAGCGCCGCGAGCCTGGCGAACCGGCCCTGTTCACCAAGGAGTTCTTCGAGGCGCAGATGGAGGTGGTGATCGACGAGCGGGTGCCCGTCTACGCCTCCGGCCTCGGCAACCCGGGCCCGTGGATGGAGCGCCTGCGCGCCAACGGCACCAAGGTGATGGCCGTGGTGGGCGCCGTCCGCCACGCCATCCAGGTGAAGTCCTCTGGCCTCGACATCATCGTCGCCCAGGGCCACGACGGCGGCGGCCACAACTCGCCCATCGGCACCCTGTCGCTGATTCCCCAGGTGGTGGACGCCGTCGGCGACACGCCCGTGCTCGGCGCCGGCGGCATTGTCGACGGCCGCGGCATCGCCGCCGCCTTCATGCTGGGCGCCCAGGGCGTGTGGCTCGGCAGTGTGTTCCTGGCCTCCACCGAGGCCAACATCTTCGACTTTCAGAAGCAGGCCATCGTCGACGCCACCGAGGAAGGCACCGTGGTCTCCCGCACCGTCACCGGCAAGCCGGCCCGCATCATCCGCAGCAAGTGGACCGACTACTGGGCACGGGAGGGCAAGGAGCCGCTGCCCATGCCCTTCCAGGGCATGGTCGCCGGCCCCGTCATGGCCGCCGCCAACCGCGACAAGCGCGGCGACGTGAATCCCGGCTTCGCCGGCCAGGGCATCGGCATGATCAAGGCGGTACGGCCGGCGGGGGAGATCTTCGCTGAGCTGGTGCGGGACGCCGGCAGGCTGCTGGGCTGACGGCCGCCTCATTTCTGCGCTCGACTGCCGGTCTAGGTAGTAATGCTCATCGACGCAGGTCGGTCAGCACTCTAGGGTGGGCCGGGTCGGAGGCATACGGATGCGCAGAGGTGCCCGGTTCGGCCTGATCCTGCTGCTTTCCGCGATTGGCGCGGCGGGGCCAGCCGTTGCCGGACCGATCGCTCGACCCCCGCTGTTCGCCGGCACCGAGCCGCTGGACATCACCCTCACGCTGCCGCTGCAGACGCTCCTGCGGGAGCGGATGAAGCGGCCGACGGTTGAGGCTGTGCTGGTGGTCACCGGCGCCGATGGGGCGCCGGTGACCCTCGACGTCGACGTGAAGACCCGCGGCCACGACCGTCTGGCCAACTGCCGTATTCCGCCGCTGCGAATCGACTTCAAACGCCGCCAGGTCGAGGGCACCGTATTCGCCGGCCAGAACAAGCTGAAGCTGGTCAATCCCTGCCGGCCGCACTCGGCCTACCTGCGTTACCTCGAACTCGAGTACTTGGCGTATCGGGTGTTCGAGCACGTCACCCAATCCGCATTCCGCACCCGGCGCGTTCTTATGCGCTACATGGATTCGGAGGGCAACGAGACGTCCAAGACTCCCGCATTCCTCATCGAGCACGTCGATCACCTGGCCGGCAGGAATGGCCTGTCGGCAGTGGAACTGCCCGCGGTCGCGCCGATCGACTTCGATCCCCGCGCGCTCACGGTGATGACCGTGTTTCAGTTCGTCATCGGCAATACCGACTGGTCGGCCACCCTGCCGGCTGAAGGGCAGGCCTGCTGTCACAACATGGAGGTGCTGGCGCCGCAGGGGCACCTCAACGGGCTGGTGCCGGTGCCATTCGACTTCGATCAGGCCGGCATCGTTGCAGCGACCTACGCGGCACCTCATGAGGACCTGGGCCTGCGGTCGGTTCGTCAGCGGCTGTATCGGGGCTTCTGTCTCGGCAATCCCTACATCGACGAGGTCATTGGCGACTTCCTTGCAGCACGGCCCGCGATCGAGCGTGTGCTGTCCGAGGAGCTCTCGCCCGCCGCCCGTGCGGTCGCGAGCGACTACCTGGACGGGTCCTACAAGATCCTGCGATCGGATCGACAGCGGCAGATTTTCGGTCGCTGCCGGGGCGGATGAGGAATGCCGACCACGATCACAGGGCGGGCTTGGAAGGCGGCAGGGGCGGCGCTGCTGGCCACGCTGACGCTGTGGGCCGCCCCACGCAGCGCGACCGGTGAAGCAGCCGCAACGTGGACGGATGTAGCGCGGGTGATCGCGGTCGGAGACGTGCACGGCGCCTATGCGCCCCTGGTCGAGTTGCTGCGCGAAACCAACCTGATCGATGCCGACATGGCCTGGAGCGGTGCGGACGCGCACCTGGTGAGCGTGGGTGACCTCGTCGATCGGGGCGCCGATGGCCGCAGGGTGCTCGATCTGCTGATGCGGCTGCAGCGCGAGGCTGAGGCGGCCGGCGGCCGCGTGCACGTGCTGATGGGCAACCATGAGCTGATGAACTTGATCGGCGACCTGCGCTACGTATCCGTGGACGATTACGCGGCGTTTGGCGACCTCGAGCCGGCAGCGGCACGCGCCGCCGCGTGGGCGGCCCATGCCGATGCTGCACCGGATGCCGATCCGGAGGCGCTGCGAGCCGACTTCGATGCAGCCTACCCGCCCGGCTATTTCGGCCGTCTGGCGGCCTTCTCGGCTGGCGGCCTTTACGGGGACTGGCTGCTCGACCTGCCGGCCGTGTTGGTGATCAACGACACGGCCTTTGTGCACGGCGGCCTGCCGCCGCCGATAGCCGAGGGCGGTCTCGGCGTCAATCGGCGGTTGCGGGCGACGCTCGCGCGCTACCTCGCGCTTCGCGGCGAACTCAGCGCCCAGGGGCTGCTTCCGGCATTCGACCGGCAGCGCGATTCCGAGCTCGCGCGCGCGGTCATGGATGGGGCACCGGCCGGCAGCGTCCGGCAGCTCGAGGAGTTCGTTGCGCTGTCGGAGGCACCTGAGCTCTCGCTTGACGGTCCGCTCTGGTACCGCGGATCGATCTACTGCAAGCCGCTGCTGGAGGAGCCGATCCTGCAGCAGGCGCTTGACGCGCTCGGTGTCTCCAGGGCCGTGGTGGGGCACACGCCGACCCCGGACCGGCGCGTGCGCGCGCTCTACGACGGCCGGCTGATCGCGGTGGATACGGGGATGCTGGTCGATTACTACCAGGGGCGCCCGGCGGCGCTGCTGATCGAGCACGGCACCCCGGAGGTCCAGTACCTGAGCCCGGTGCAGCGGTCGTCCATGGAAGCGGGGCGTGCAGTCGCCTACGGTCGCAACAAAGCGCAGCTGATGGAGGCGCTGGCGCAGGGCGACGTCACGGACATCGAGCAGGGTGATGAAGCGATGCCCTGGAGGGTTACGGTGCGCTACGCGGATTCGGATCTGCAGGCGCTGTTCTACCCGCGCGTTTCTGACCGCGCCAGCGATCTGGAGCTGGCCGCTGCGGCGCTGGACGACCTGCTCGGCACCGGGCTGGTGCCGCCCACCGTGCCTCGCAGCATCGACGGCCAGGCCGGCGCCCTGCAGCTGCGCTACCCGGATGCGGTCAGCGAGGCGGCGCGCCGGGCCCGCGGGCTGGGCTTCAGCGGCTGGTGCCCCATCGAGCCGCAGCTGCAGCTCCTCTATGTTTTCGATCTGCTGACGCTGAATACGGGTCGCCGCGCCGACAACGTTGAGTTCGTCAACGACCTAACCGACCTGATCTCGGTGGGGCACGGCCGGACGTTCCCCACTCGCCGCACTCTGCCCACCGGTTTCGACGCGAGCACGGTTCGGATGCCGCGTCCGCTGGCCGACCGGCTTCGGGCGCTGGACCGGCAGCAGCTGCAGCGCACGTTGGGATCGTGGCTGGGTTCGCGGCAGATTCGGGCGCTGCTGGCGCGGCGCGACCAGCTGCTTCGGGAGGCTGCGCCATGAACGGTATCGCCCGCCTGGTCGCCACCGCGCTGGGCACCGCCGTGCCCGCGATGGTCCTGGCGCAGCCGCTCCTCGACGTCAGTCTGGGGAAAGCGGCCAGTCCGCAGGAGGGTTGGCAGGGGTTCACGGACGTCGAGTTCCTGTGGAACGCGCTGCTGACGCTGACGCTGGCGGCCGTTCTCGGACTGGTGTTCGGCTATCACCCGAGAACCGTGCGCGCCGCGGACACGCTGGAGGAGGTGCGGGCGCCGAAGGTGTACACGCTGTACGCGGTGATCGGTGCCATCATCGGCATCATGGTGCTGAAGTACGGTCTGGTGGTCGGCTTCGTAGTGTTCGGTATCGGCGGGCTGATCCGCTTCCGCACCGAGCTGCGCTCCGCGAGCCTCACCGGCCAGGTCATCTTCGTCACCCTGATCGGTCTCTGCTGCGGATTGAATCTGCCCCACGTGGCCGTGCTCGCCACCGCGTTCGGCTTCGTGCTCATCTACATCCTCGACGCTCGGACAACTTACCGGATCGAGGTGCAGGGGCTCGTCGCGGATCGCTTCGTGGCGGCCGCCGCTGCGTATCGGGCGCTGCTTGAGCAGCAGGGCTGCCAGATCGTGAGCGAGAAGAAGAGTCCGGGCAAGGGACGGGCCGTCTTCATCTTTCACGGCGGTGCCAATGTCACCCGGAAAAGCCTGGAAGAATCCTTCGAGCACCTCGACCCGGCGCTCCGGGGGGCGGTGGATTGGGAGGTGGACTGACGCGGTTCCGCGTGGACTTCAGCCCGGCGTCGGCCGGGCGCGCCGCAAACCGGGAAACTCGGTGGCTCAGCTCAGCCCCGAAACCGGCAGCGCCGCGCCGTGGATCGGTGCGGCGGCGTCCGAGGCGAGGAAGGCGATCACGGCTGCCATCGCCGACGGCGTGACCCACTTCGAGAAGTCGGCGTCCGGCATGCCCTCGCGGTTGGCTGGCGTGTCGATGACGCTGGGCAGGATGCAGTTGACGTTGATGCCTTTGGCCTTGAGCTCGCCGGCCATGGCCTCGGTGAGGCGGATCACCACGCTCTTCGAGGCGCTGTAGGCGCCGAGCTGGGCGACGCCGTGCTGGCCGGCGCCGGCGCCGATGTTGATCACCTTGCCGCGGCTGCGGCCGAGCATGTGAGGCACCACGGCCCGGGCCATGTTCAGCACCGAGTGGGCGTTCAGGCCCATCAGGAAATCCCAGGTCTTGTCGGTCGTCTCGTGCACGGCCTCGCCCATGGCGAAGCCGCCGGCGATGTTGCACAACACGTCGATGGGGCCCACCTCCCGCTCCACGGCGTCTACCGCGGTGCGGCAGGCGGCCGCATCGGTGAGATCGAGGCGCTGGCTGAAGTGGGGCCCGTCGATGGCGGCGACGTCGAACAGGGCCAGCTTCGCGCCGGCTGCGGCGAAGTGCTCGGCGCAGGCACTGCCCAGCGCCCCGGCGGCGCCGGTGATCAGGATTACCTTGTCTTTGAAATCGCTCACGGCTTCAGCGCCTCCAGGGCGTCCCAGTGCAGGTCGCCGAACTGGCCGTTGGGGTTCACCGGCTGAATGCAGACGTGGCTGGCGCCGGCGTCGAAGTGCTGCTGGATGCGGTCGCGGATCTGCTCGGCGCTGCCCCAGGCGAAGGTGGCGTCGATGAAGCGGTCGCTGCCGCCGTGCTCGAAGTCGGCCGCGTCGAGGCCCATGCGCAGCCAGTTGTTGCGGTAGTTGGGCAGGCCGGTGTAGATCTGGGCGACGGGGCGGGCGAGCTCCCGCGCCTTCTTCGCGTCGCTCTCCAGGATCACCTTCTGCTCCACGCACAGCCACTTGTCCGGGCCCAGAATCCTGCGGGCCATGGCCGTGTGCTCGGGGGAAGTGAAGTAGGGGTGGGCGCCCGTGCACTTGTCCCTGGCCAGCTCCAGCATCTTCGGGCCCAGGGCGGCGATCACGCGCGGCGGCGCCTCGCTGGGCCGGATGCCCTGGAACGGCGCCGCGTCCATGCCCTCGAGGTACTTGCGCATGGTGGCCACCGGCGGGCCGTAGTCGAGGCCGCGCACGCCTTCCACCAGCGGCTTGTGGGAGACACCCATGCCCAGCAGGAAGCGGTTGCCCGACTGCTCCGCCAGCGTGAGCTGAGCCGCCAGCGACACGCCGGGCTCACGGTGGTAGATGTTGGCGATGCCGGTGGCGACCACGAGCCTGCTGGTGTTGGCCAGCAGCCAGCCGGCGTGCACCAGCGGGTGGCGGCCCACGGTTTCCGGAATCCACAGGGCGCTGTAGCCCAGGCCCTCGATGCGCTTCGCGGCGTCGGCCGCCTGCGCTGCCGGCATGCCGTCGAGGAAGTACCAGACGCCCAGTTTCCCTAGCTGCATGAGTAGCAATCCTCCTCTATCTGGCCTTGAAGTTGCCGGCGCGGCGTTCGGCTACCGAGCGGATGCCCTCCTGGGCGTCCTCGGTGGCGCGCAGCCACTGCTGCTCCTTGAGTTCGTGCTCGGTGGCCTTGGCCACCGCGGCGGCCAGCTCGCCGCGCAGGGTGGCGCGCACCGACTTCACCGCCAGCGGCGCGTTCTCGGCGATCTCGCGGGCCAGCTTGGTGGCCTCGGCGCGCAGGCTCGCCTGATCGGTGAGTACGTCCACCAGACCCATGGTCAGAGCCTCCTCGCCAGTGATGCGGCGGCCGGTGAGCAGCATCATGGAAGCCGCCTGGTGGCCGACGATGCGGGGCAGCGTGACCGAGATGCCGAAGCCCTGGTGGATGCCGAGCTTGACGAAGTTGGCGGCGAAGCGCGCCTCGGGGCAGGCCACCCGGAAGTCGGGCACCAGCGCCAGGCCGAGGCCGCCGCCGATGGCGGCACCCTGGATGGCGCCCACCACCGGCTTGGTGTTGGCGAACAGGCGGGCGGCGTTGCGATACAGAATTCCGGTAGTGTTGCGGAAACCTTCCTCGGTAAAATCGCGGCTTCCGGAATCGTCCTTGCCGCTGCCGAAGTTCGCGCCGGCACAGAAGTGCTTGCCCTGGGAGGCCAGCACGATGGCGCGACAGTTCGGGTCCTCGTCGGCCTGCGCGAACGCGTCTGCAATCTGCCCGATCAGCGAGAAGTCGAAGAAGTTCTGGGGCGGACGCTGTATCTCGACCGTCATGATGTGGTCGTCGACGGTTACGGCGATGTCGGTGAATTCGGTCATGAGCATTCCCCCAGTAAAAGCGGCCCGGTCAGTGGACCGGGAATGGTAGCAGCGGCCCCGAGGTAACGCACGACAGTGGCAACGATCGAAGAGCCGCGGCCCAACACCGCGGAGGAACAGCGTCCGGGGATCTGGCAGCTGGCCTTTCCGTCCATCCTCGGTAACCTCTCCTACACCGTGGTCGCCATGGTGCAGACCAAGTTCGTCGGCGAGCTCGGCGCCCAGGCGCTGGCGGCGGTGGGGGCCGGGCAGCGCGTGTTCTTCGCCATGCAGGCGATTCTGATGGCGGTCAGCGTCGGCACCACGGCGCTGGTGGCGCGGGCCTGGGGCGCCCGCGACTATCAGGAGGCGAGCCGGGTGACCATGGCGTCGCTGGTGCTGGCCGGCGCCTTCGCGGTAGCGGTGGCCGTGCTCGGCCTGCTGTTCGCCCGCGAGGTGGCCAGCGTCTTCGGCCTCGACCCGCTGACCCTGGACATGGCGGCCGCCAACATCCGCTGGCTGTGCATCTTTAATCTGGCGTTTGCGATCAACTTCATCCTCAGCGCCGCCCTGCGGGCCTCCGGCGACGCCTGGTCGCCGCTGTGGATCAGCGGCTTCGTCAACGTCCTGAACCTGCCGCTCTTGTACGCGCTGGTGCTCGGCAACTGGGGTGCGCCCAGGCTGGGGGTGGCCGGTGCCGCCATCTCCATCGGCGTGTCGTTCACGGCCGGGGCGCTGCTGCTGATGGGGCTGTGGGTGAAGAACAAGTTCCGGGTCAAGCACGTCGGCGGCGGCTGGTGGCGACGGCGGCGGCTCAAGCAGCTTCTGGACATCGGCTATCCGGCCGCGGTCGAGCAGGGTGTGTTCCAGATCGGGTTCTTCATCTTCCTGATGCTGATCGGCAACTTCTACGGTACCGAGGCATTCGCCGCCTACAACATCGGCGTCAACCTGCTCATGGTGTGCATGACCGTCGGCTTCGGCTTCTCCATCGCCGGCTCCACCCTGGTGGGTCAGCATCTCGGCGCCAACGATCACGGCGGCGCCAGCCGCAGCGGCTGGCGGTCCATGTGGCTGGCGGTGCTGACCATGGGCGGTCTCGGCCTGGTGACCATCTACTACGCGCAGCCGCTGGCGACGTTCTTCCTCGGCAACGAGCCGCTCACCATCGCCTACACCGTGCAGTTCATATACATCCTCGGCTCGATGATGCCGCTGCTGGCGGTGGAGTTCGCCATCGGCGGCGCGCTGCGCGGCGCCGGCGACACCCGCTTTCCGCTGATGGCGACCTTTCTGGGCCTGATCGGCATGCGCTGCGGCCTGGCGGCGCTGGCCACCTGGCTGAAGATGCCCGTGTTCTGGGTCTACGCGGCCCTGGTGGGAGACTACCTGCTGAAGGGCGCGCTGCTGGTCTGGCGGTTCCACAGCGGCCGCTGGCGCACCGTGGTGCGCACCGAGGAGATGGGCATCCAGCGTGCCTGAGCTGCCCGACCTCACGGTGTACCGCGAGCACCTGGAGGCGCGCATCGCCGGCGAGACCCTGATGGGCATCCGCATCGCCAACCCCTTCCTGCTGCGCACCGTGCAGCCCGGCGTCAACGACGTCGCCGGACGCGTGGTCAGCGGCTGCAGGCGCCTCGCCAAACAGCTGGTGATCGCCCTGGAGGGCGACTACTTCCTGGTGATCCACCTGATGATCGCCGGTCGGCTGCAGTGGCGAAAGGCGGGCGCGCCGGTGCCCAGGCGCCTGGGCCTGGCCGCCTTCGACTTCGCCTCCGGCACGCTGCTGCTCACGGAAGCGGGCAGCAAGCGGCGGGCGTCGCTGCGCATCGTTCAGGGCCCCGACGCCCTGGCCGCCCTGGACCCCGGCGGGCTCGAGGTGCTGGAAGCCGAGCCGGCGGCGCTCGCCGAGCGGCTGCGCGGCTGCCGACATACGCTCAAGCGCGCGCTCACCGACCAGCGGGTGCTGGCCGGTATCGGCAACGCGTACTCCGATGAGATTCTGCTCGAGGCGCGGCTGTCGCCGTTCAAGCTGGCGGGCGCGCTGAACGATGACGAGATGGCGCGACTGCTCGAGGCCTGCCGCTCGGTGCTCGTGGCGTGGACGGCGCGCCTGCGCGACGAGGCCGGTGACGTGTTTCCGGCCAAGGTGACCGCCTTTCATCCGCAGATGGCCGTGCACGGCCGCTACCGTCAGCCGTGCTCCGTCTGCGGCGCGCCGGTGCAGCGCATCCGCTACGCCGAGAACGAGGCCAACTACTGCGCCCGCTGTCAGACCGGCGGCCGGCTGCTGGCCGACCGGGCGCTGTCGCGGCTGCTCAAGGACAACTGGCCGAAGCGGCTCGAAGACCTGGAGTAGCTGGGCCGCCTGCCGCCGGCCTCAGCCGTCGTGCAGGCGCAGCTTGGCGACGTAGCGCACCTGGGGCAGGCCTTCGAAGTCTGCGTCCTGGGTCCAAAGCACACTGCCGCGCTGCAGGGCGCTGGCGTAGATCACCGAGTCGGCCAGCGCCAGATTGTGCAAGGCACCCACCCTGGCCGCGGCCAGGGCCAGATCGGCATCGAGATCGACGATGGTGCCCTGTCGCATCAAGGCCACCGCCTGCAGCGCGTCCCCGTCACCGCGCTGCTGGAGGATCCGTTTGAAGACCTCCAGCAACGACAGGGTGGGTACCAGCAGGTGCTCGACATCGAGGATGGCCGGCGCGAAGAAGGCCGCGTTGGCGTCGTCGGCGAAGTACTCGAGCCAGCCGGAGGAATCGACCACGTTCATGCCCGGTCCGGCTCTCTCGGCACGTCGGTGTCGATGCCGCGCAGAAATCCGCGGGCTTCCTTCAGGTCCCGCACGGGCACGAACTCGGCGCGCCCTTCGTAGACGATGACCTCGAGCTTCTGCCCCGGCTTGATCTGCAGCGATTCGCGGACGGCCTTGGGGATCACCACCTGATACTTTTCCGACACCGTCACCGTCGTCATACGAAACCTCGATCGATAGTGATGAGGTAAAGGTTAGCCGCAAGCGGCGGCGCCGGCAACGCTCAGGGCCGCTGCCGGGCCCGCAGCGCCGTGGACGAGACCGGCTCGTCGAATTCGTCCCGGGCGATCTCGATGCACAGGGCACGGAGTGCGTCCGGCAGGGCCACGTCGGCCAGGCCGACGAAGCGATCGCCGTCGAGGCGCCGGCCGAACACCACGAAGCGGGTGCCGAGCTCCGCCAGCTCCGCCAGCGCCCGGTCCCGCGCCTCGGCACCGGCGTAGTAGGCCGGCTCGGCAATGCGAATTGCCGTATCGATGCCGACCGCGAAGTGGACGTCGCGGAAGTGGCGCGCCTTTTCCAGGAACGTGGGCAGACGTGTCACCCAGACCGGCCGGTCGAACTGCTTCAGGCGGGCGTCGATCTCCGTGTAGTCCAGCAGCGGCTTGTCGACGTTGACGATCGACAGCTCGTAGGCACCGGCGAGGCCCGTCGTCGCTTCTGCGATGGCCAGCATGCGCTGGTGGGCATGGTGCAGCGGGTTGAAGGCGCCCGGCATCAGCAGCCGGCCGTCGTGCGGCCCGGTGGCGAAGGCCAGCTCCTCGCCGAGGATGAGCTGCCGCCAGTGGGCCTGCGCCGGCGTGTGCGCGATCACGGGCGCCGCGGGCGCCTGCACGCCGAGCTCGAGTCCGAGCGCCAGATCCAGCGCGTGCCACAGGAGCTCCAGCAGCTCCCGCTCCTCGCTGTCCCGGTCGCCGCTGAACGCCAGGTGCGCGGCGTAGGTCGCGTCCTCGGTCTGCAGGGCGACGTGGGCGCGGTGGCGGCCGCGTTTGTCGCGGTTCGTGGCCAGGCTCGCGGTGCAGGCCAGCCCGAATGGGCGGGTGGTCGCCTCGGCTTCGGCGCTGCGGAGCTGGCGGGCGCGCTGGAATGCGGCCATGGCCATGGCCCGCGCGGTGGCGTCGGAGCAGGCCTGCTCCGGGGTCCGGCCGACGATCTCGGCCAGTGCGGCGGCGGCGTAGGGAACGCGTGCCTCCAGCACGGTGGCCGAGGCGCCGGGCGTGGTCAGCAGCTCGGAGAGCAGCAGGGTGCCGCCGCCGGTCACGTACAGCACGCCCTGCCAGGGCGAGGCGTGCAGCAGTTCGGCGCGGCGGCTCACGGGCCGGCTCAGCCGGCCAGAAAGTCGCGGGTGACGTCCAGGAAGGCCTCGAGGCGGTCGTGATGGACCCAGTGTCCGGCCTTCTCGATGTTCACCACCCTGGCGTCGCGGAAGTGCTTGGCGCGCCCGTCCTTCGTCGGGTCGGACGCCCACGACTCGGTGCCGCGGATCAGCAGCGTCGGGCAGGTGATGCGTGACCACAGCTCGTGCTGCTGGGCAAAATCGAGGCCCACCGGCGGAAAGGCGCGCACGTAGTTGTCGAACTTCCAGCTGTAGGTGCCGTCCTCGTTCTGATTGCTGCCGTGGATGGTCAGGTGCCGGGCCTGGGCCTCGGTGAGGTGCGGATTCTCGGTCTGCATGCGCTCGTAGGCCTCCTCGAGAGACGCATAGCGGCGCGGCAGGCGGCCGGACAGGCGCCGCAGATCGTCGATCCACAGATGCAGGCGGTCGGCCACCGGCTGCTCGATGCGCTGCTTGATGATCTCCGGCGGCGGCCCCAGGCCCTCGATGGCCACCAGCTTGCGTACGGTGTCCGGATACAGCCCGGCGTACAGCAGGGAGATGGAGCCGCCCAGCGAGTGGCTGACGATGGTCACCGGCTGATCGCACGTCTGCCGGACCAGTTGAGCGATGTCGTAAACGTAGTCGATCTGGTTGTAGCTGCCGCCGATCATCCACTGCGAATCGCCGTGGCCGCGCAGGTCCGGCGCGATGATGTGGTAGTCATGGCGCAGCGCGTCCGCGACCCAGTCCCAGTTGCGGCAGTGATCGCGGCCGCCGTGCACCAGCAGCAGCGGCGGCGCGCCGGGATTGCCCCAGTCGACGTAGTGCAGGCGCAGGCGCTGGGAGAAGTAGACGTGGGAGGTCGGTCCTTCCATCGATGCCGGTCCGGTGCGAAGACAGGCCGGCGAGTATACCCGAGGGGGACGACCCCGTACCTGGCGGTACGGGGTCGCGCGCGGGCTCAGCCGTGCATCACGAGCCGATCACGCCGCCGTCCTTGCGGGTGATGACCACGGTGGCGTCGCGGGGGATGGTCACCCCGTCGAAGGGCACGGGAAAGGTGCTCACCGCGGGGTCGCCATCGCCGGGATGCTGGAGGTTGATGAACATGGTCCGCTGATCCGGTGTCACGGCGATGCCGGTCACCTCACTGCCCGCCACGCCGGAGAACATGCGGCGCAGCTCCCCGGTGACCGCGTCGGCCACCAGCATCTGGTCGTTGATGCCGCCGGGCTGGCTGCCGTCGGTCTGGATGAAGACCCGGCCGTAGGGGTCGGCCCAGAGGCCGTCCGGCGAGCCGAAGGCGTCCTCGGTGCCGATGGTGGCCTCGGCGATCAGAAAGATCTCCCACTTGAAGGTGGTGCCGACGTGCTGGTCGCTGTCGCGCCAGCGGATGATGTGGCCCCAGGGGTTCGGCACCAGCGGGTTCGCCGGTCCGGCGGCCGTGCGTCGGGTGTTGTTGGTCAGCGTGCAGTAGACGTCGCCGTTCGGCGCCACGGAGGTCCACTCCGGGCGGTCCATGGGGGTCGCACCCACCAGGTCGCCGGCGATGCGGGCGTACACGAGGATTTCTGCCTGATCGGCGAAGCGGGCGGCCAGACGCGGATCGTCCATGGTCAGCGGCAGCCACTCGCCGCTGCCGTCCTCGTTGAACTTGGCCACGTACAGCGTGCCGTGATCCAGCGGCGATTGGCCGCGGGCACGCATCGACTTCCAGTTGTCGTCGGAGACGAACTTGTAGATGTAGTCGAAGCGCTCGTCGTCGCCCATGTAGCCCACCACCCGGCCGCCGCGGCCTTCGGCCAGGGCGATGCCCTCGTGCTTGAAGCGGCCGAGCGCCGTGCGCTTCATCGGCTTCTGCGTGGCGTCGAACGGATCGATCTCGACGATCCAGCCGAAACGGTTCTCCTCGTTGCGGTAGTCGGGGTCGGAGAGATCGAAGCGGCGGTCGTACAGGTGCCAGCCGTAGCCGAAGCCGTTGCCGCTGAAGCCGTAGCGGCTCTGCTCGGCAGTGGCCGCCCAGGTCTGCTCCCGGTTGCTGGCGCCGAAGTAGCCGTTGAAGTTCTCCTCGCAGGTCAGGTAGGTGCCCCAGGGCGTGTAGCCGTTGGCGCAGTTGTTGACGGTGCCGAGGGGAATGTTGCCGTTCGGCGTGTCGAGCAGCGGGTGGCCGGCCACCGGACCGCTGAAGGCGACCGGCGTGTTGACGTGGATGCGGCGCGAGTTCTTGCTGCGCACCACCCGCCATTGGCTCTTCCAGCGGGCGATGGCCACCACGGAGACGCCGTGGGCGTGCTGCGAGACCCGCACGTCGGCCAGAGATTCCGGCGCCGCCTTGCCCAGCACGTGGGGGTTGGTGCCGAACTCGTGGTTGATGGCGAGCATGCCGTGGCGGTTGCTCTGGAACTGGCGGCCCTGGCGATCCTTCTTGGTGTACGGGAAGAACCACATGCCGTCGTGGCCGATGCCGATCTGCTCGGCCTGATCCTCGGGGCTCGGCGGGTAGCTGAAGGCCGGGCCGTCAGGGTCGATGGGCTCGCCCCAGGGGATCAGCACCTCGTACTGGTAGTCTTCCGAGATGACCGGGTCGGGGCCGACGGCGACGGCGCTCGGCACCGGCGTAAAGCCGATCAGGCCCCGCTTGCTGCGCGGCCGGTAGCTCTTGCCGCCGTCGTCATTGCTGCCGGCCAGCGCGAAGCTCGAGCCGAAGAAGCCGGTGGCAGCCGCCGCGGCGCCGCCAGCGAGGATCGTCCGCCGCGACGCGCTGGCCTGCAGCACGTCCTCGAACGGCCGATTGCCCGAGGTGTTGGAAATGCCGTCATCATGGTCCATGGAACCGTCTCCCGATCTTGGTTGGTTGGTCCGCAGACGCTAGCAACCGACCATGTCAGAGCCGTGATCTGTGGATGGCAGAAACGTGACGACGCACGTTACGATTCCGTGAACCCGGGAAGCAGCAGGGCGCAGCCATGACCGATCTGGCCATCGAGTGCGTGCAGGGCGACATCACCGCTCAGCCGGACATGGACGCCGTGGTCAATGCCGCCAACGCCCAGCTACGACCGGGTGGCGGCGTCGCCGGCGCCATCCACGCGGCGGCCGGCCCGGAGCTGGACCTGGCCTGCCGGCCGCTGGCGCCCATCCGCCCGGGCGAGTGCGTGATCACGCCCGGCTTCCGCCTGCCCAACGCCTTGGTCATTCACTGCCTCGGTCCGGTTTACGGCGTCGACGAGCCGGCGGCGGAGCTGCTGGCCCGTTGCTACCGCGGCGCGCTGGCGCTGGCCGATGACCATGCGCTCGGGTCGGTGGCCTTTCCGGCCCTGTCCACCGGCATCTTCGGTTATCCGGTGGGTGAAGCGGCGCCCGTGGCCCTGGAGGCGGTGATCGACGCCGCTGCGGGGCTGCGCCACGTGCGCCGGGTGCGCTTCGTGCTGTTCGACGCCGCGGTTGCCGATCTGCACCGGCTGGTGCTGCTGCGGCTGCGAGCCAGTCGCTAACCGGCCGGGGCCACCACGGTCCGGCGTGGCAGGCCGATGGAAACCAGCGTAGCCAGCGCCAGCAGGGCGGTCGACACCCACAGGCAGGCGGTCAGCCCGTAGGCCTGGTAGATCCAGCCGGAGAGCACGGTGCCCAGCAGGCGGCCGGCGGCGTTGGACATGTAGTAGAAGCCCACGTCCAGCGACACGCCGTCGGCGCGGGCGTAGGCGACGATCAGGTAGCTGTGCAGCGACGAGTTGATGGCGAACAGCACCCCGAACACCATCAGCCCGCCCACCAGCAGGGTCACCGGCTGCGGCGAGGCGTCGATGCCGAGCGCGATCAGGGCCGGTGACAGGGTGAGCACCGCCACCCAGGCCAGCGCCGTGCGCCCATCTGGCGTGCCCCCGGCACCGGTGACCGCCGGCGCCAGCGCCTGCACCACGCCGTAGGCCACGATCCAGCCCGCCAGGAACCCGCCGACACCGAATGGGCTCCAGCCGAGTTCGGCGGACAGGAACACGGGCAGGGCCACCACGAACCAGACGTCGCGGGCGCCGAACAGGAACAGGCGCGCGGCCGACAGGCGGTTCACGGGCGCGCTCTTCGACAGCAGATCGCGGAACCGCGGCTTGGCGCTCGCCTTGCCGAGCTCGCGGCGCAGCAGCACCAGGCTGGCTACCCAGATCACGGCGAGCACGGCGGCCATGAGCCACATGGCGCCGGCGAAGCCGGTGGTGGCCAGCAGCGCGCCGCCGAGAAAGAAGCCGGCGCCCTTCAGGGCGTTCTTCGACCCGGTGAGAGCGGCCACCCAACGGTACAGACGGCCATGCTGCGAGTCCGGCACCAGCAGCTTGACCGCGCTCTTGGCGCTCATCTTGTTGAGGTCTTTGGCGATCCCTGACAGCGCCTGGGCGGCCATCACCCAGGCGACGGTGAGCCAGTCGGCCGGTGCGGCGAGCATGATCAGGGCCGCCACCTGCAAGCCGAGCCCGAGGTGCATGGTGCGGTTCAAGCCGATGCGGGCGCCGAGATAGCCGCCCAGCAGGTTGGTGACGATGCCGAACAGCTCGTAGAACAGGAACAGCATGGCCACCTGCAGCGGGCTGTAACCGAGCTGGTGGAAGTGCAGCACCACCAGAATGCGCAACGCGCCGTCGGTGAGGGTGAATGCCCAGTAGTTGCCGGTGACCACCGCGTACTGGCGCAGCCCCGGGTCGATGCTGGCGAGCATGCTCACGATCGTCTCAGCGTGCGGCCGGCCCGCGGCTCACGCCCGGCCCACCAGCCGGGCCAGCTCGGCGGTGCGGTTGGCGTACGCCCACTCGTTGTCGTACCAGGCGTAGATCTTCACCTGGGTGCCATTCACCACCAGCGTGGAGGGCGCATCGATGATGGCCGAGCGGGGGTCGGTGCGGAAGTCGATGGACACCAGCGGGCGCTTCTCGTAGCCGAGGATGCCGTTCAGCGGCGGCCCGGCGGCGGCGGCGGCCAGGGCGGCGTTGACCTCGTCGGCGTCGGTGCGCCGTTCAACCTCGAACACGCAGTCGGTGAGCGAGGCATTGGCCAGCGGCACGCGCACCGCATGGCCGTTCAGCCGGCCTTTCAGTTCGGGAAAGATCTCGGCGATGGCGGTGGCCGAGCCGGTGCTGGTGGGGATCAGGCTCATGCCCGCGGCCCGGGCGCGGCGCAGGTCCTTGTGGGCCTGGTCGAGAATGCTCTGGGTATTGGTGACGTCGTGGATGGTGGTGATCGAGCCGTGGCGGATGCCGAACGCCTCGTGGATCACCTTGACCACCGGCGCCAGGCAGTTGGTGGTGCAGGAAGCGGCGGTGACGATCCGGTGCGCGCGCGGGTCGAATCGGTCGTGATTCACGCCCATCACCACGTTCAGCGCGCCGGGCTCCTTGACCGGCGCGCTGACCACCACGCGCCGCACCCCCTGTTCCAGGTAGCCTTGCAGCACCGCGACCGACTTGTGACGGCCGGTGGCGTCGATCACCACGTCACAGCCGGACCAGTCGGTATCGCCGATGGCGGCGTTGCGCGTGAAAGGGATGCGCCGTTCACCGATCAGCAGATGGTCATCGCCGGCGTCGGCGTCGTGAGTCCAGCGGCCATGGACGGAATCGAAGTTCAAAAGGTGTGCAAAGGTGGCGGCGTCGCCGGCGCTGTCGTTGATCCGGGCAACCCGAACGTCCGGCCAGTCGCAGACCACCCGGGCCACCAGGCGCCCGATGCGGCCGAATCCGTTGATGCCAAGGCTGAGCGTCATGGGGTCATGGTCCCAGCGGCCGATGTCGGATTCGTGACGGCAGCCGGCGTCTCCGTCAGTCCATCGAACACCATCCGGCCGCGGGCAACGGTGGCCACCACCCGGAGCCGGTCGAGATCGGCAGGCGCGGCGTCCAGCGGGTCCGCCGACAGCACCACCAGATCGGCCAGCCGGCCCGGGGTCAGCATGCCCTTGCGCGCCTCGTCGAAGTGCTGGCGGGCGGCGTGCACGGTCACCGTTTGCAGCGCCTGGTAGGCATCGAGCCGCTCGTCGGGGCCGATCACGGCGCCGCTGCGGGTGATCCGGTTGGTGGCCGTCCACAGCAGCCGCAGCATGTCGGGGGGCACGATGGGCGCGTCGTTGTGGGTGGTGGCCGGCAGGCCCAGAGCCAGCGCCGAGCGGGCCGGGCTGATGCGCGCAGCGCGTTCCGGCCCGAGCACCGAGTCGCGGTGCCAGTCGCCCCAGTAGAAGGTGTGCGCCACGAAGAACGACGGCACCACGCCCAGCTCGCGCATGCGCGTGAGCTGATCGGGGCGCACCGTCTGGGCGTGGATCATGACGGTGCGATGGTCACGATCGGCGGCGCCGCTGGCCGCTACCGCGTTCAGCAGCATGTCTGCGGCCGCGTCGCCGTTGGCGTGGGCCAGCACCGGCACGCTGCGGCCGAGGGCCGAGGCCATCAACGCGTCGACGCTGTCCTGGCTCAGGGTGGGGTAGCCGCGGTAGTCGTGGTCCTGGCCGGCCGGTGGCTGATGGTAGGGCTGGCTCAGATAGGCGGTCTTGCCCTGGGGTGAGCCGTCCAGAATCAGCTTGATGCCGCCGATCTTCAGGCGCTGCCGGTACTCGGGGTCGGGTTCCGGCAGCGGCGCCGCCGGGTCGGCCAGCATGGGATAGGCCACCACGTCCAGCGTCAGCCGTCCGGCCGCGGCGGCGGCGCGCAGCAGCTCGAGCCCCGGGGGCGAGATGGCCCCGTCCTGCACCGTGGTGATACCGTGGGCCGCGTAAAGATCCAGCGTGCGCAGCAGCACCGGCAGCGGGTCGCCGTCGATCACCAGCGCGCGGGCGCGCACCGGGCCGATGGCGTTCTCTTCCAGCACGCCGTTGGGCTCTCTGGATCCGGGCCGCCGGCGGATGTGGCCACCGGCCGGGTCCGGCGTCTCGGCGTCGAAGCCGATGGCGGCCAGCGCGGCGCTGTTCACGGCGGCGAGGTGGCCGGAGACGTGGAACACGGCCACCGGGCGGTCGGCGGCGACGACGTCCAGATCGTCGCGGGTGGGGTGGCGGCGCTCGGCCAGCAGCGAGTCGTCGTAGCCGTTGCCGATCAGCCACGCCCCGGGCGCCAGCGGCTCGGCGGCCAGGCGCTCGCGCAGCACGCGCTGCAGGGCGGCGATGTCGTCAACCGGGCCCACCGGCGGCGATGCGACGTTGGCCATGTCCAGCACCACCGCCTGGTAGGTGAGGTGCCCATGGGCGTCGATGAAGCCCGGCAGCAGCGCCCGCTCGCCCAGCTCCACCACGCGGGTGTCCGGCCCGATCCAGCCCCCGGCCTGGTCGGCGTCGCCGGTCCAGACGATGGCCTCGCCGCTGACTGCCAGGGCGCCGACCCGATGGTCGGGCGCGGTCATGGGAATGATGTGCTCGCCGACGAACACCAGGTCGGCGGGGGCAGCGGCGGCCACGGCCGCGCAGCAGCTAACGAGGGCGGCGAATGCGTGCTTCATAGCTCTTCATCTCACGGCGGATGCGCGGCGCCAGCAGGTAGAGGCCGAGCAGGTTGGGTAGGGCCACCAGGAACACCAGGGCGTCGGACAGGTCGACCAGGGCGCCGAGCTGCACCGTGGCGCCGATCACCACGAAGGTCAGGAAGAACAGCTTGAAACCGAGGTCGGCCCAGGGACGGTCGCCCACCAGGAACAGGAACGCGGTGAGCCCGTAGTACGACCAGGTGATCATGGTGGAGTAAGCGAACAGGATGGCGGCGATGGTGAGCGGTATCGGCGCCCATGAAAAGGCGGTGGCGAAGGCGGCCGCGGTCAGCTCGACGCCGTTGACGCCGGCCGCTGCGAGCGCCGGGTCGTAGACCGTGGTGATGATCACCAGCGCGGTCATGGTGCAGATCACCACGGTGTCGATGAACGGTTCGAGCAGAGCGACGTAGCCCTCGCTGACCGGCTCCCGGGTGCGGGCCGCGGCGTGGGCTATGGAGGAAGAGCCAAGCCCGGCCTCGTTGGAGAACACGGCGCGACGGAAGCCCATGATCATCACGCCGATGGCGCCGCCGGCGATGCCGTCCGGTGCGAACGCGCCGCGCCAGATGGCCGCCAGGGCGTCGGGCACCGCGGCGGCGTTGATGGCGATCACGGTGCCGGCGGAGACCACATAGAGCACGGCCATCACCGGCACCAGCTTACCCGTGGTGCGGGCGATGGAGCGGATGCCGCCGATGATCACCAGCCCCACTGCGACGGCCAGCGCCAGGCCCACCAGCCACTGCCGGCCGGCCAGGGCGCTGTCCGGGCCGCCGGTGGCATCGATCAGCAGGGCTGTGGCCTGGTTGGACTGGAACATGTTGCCGATGCCCAGACAGCCCACCACCATGGCCGCGGCATACAGCCAGCCCAGTACGCGTCCGGTGCGCGGCAGGCGCAGGTCGGCCAGGCCGCGGGTCAGGTAGTACATGGGCCCGCCGGCGGCGGGCAGTCCGGTGCCGGCGGGGTCGCCGGGACGCCGGTACAGCACGCCCAGCGTGCACTCGGCGAACTTGGTGGACATGCCGAGCAGGCCCGCCACGATCATCCAGAATGTGGCGCCCGGCCCGCCCACGGAGATGGCCACCGCCACGCCGGCGATGTTGCCGAGGCCTACCGTGCCGGACACGGCCGCCGTCAGCGCCTGGAACTGGCTGACCTCGCCGGGGTCGTCGTCGCGGGCGAAGCGGCCGCGCACCACGGCGATGGCGTGGCCGAAGCCGCGCACGTTGACGAAGCCGAGGTAGACCGTGAAGAAGCAGCCCCCGGCCACCAGCCAGGCGACGATCAGCGGCAGCTCGGCACCCAGCACGGGCACGGCGTAGAAGATGAACGCGGATACGGCATCAGCAAGGGGGCGGATGACCTGGTCGATGGCCTGATCGATGTGCGGATCCATCTCAGTGGCGTCGCCGCCGGCTTTCCCCGGCAAGTCGGTTGGCGTATGTTCCCCGCTGCGCAGCCCGCATCATAACCGACCGCTCCGGCCAGGCACGCCGGCGGTCCCGGGACGGAGACGCGACCCATGCTCAAAGCCCTGCACGTGGCCCTGGCCTATCTGACCGTGACCGGCTTCGTCATGCGCGCGGTCTGGGCGCTGGGTGGCTCGCCGCTGCGTCAGGAGAAGTGGGTGCGCATCGCGCCCCACGTGGTGGACACGCTGCTGCTGGTGCTGGGGCTGATCATGGCTTACCAGCTCGCCATCTCTCCCTTCTCGGGCTGGCTCGGCGCCAAGCTGCTGGGCCTCGTGGCCTACATCGGCTTCGGCGTGCTGACCATGCGCGCGTCGCAACGGCCGCTGCAGCTGCTCGGCCTGGTGGGCGCCCTGGCCAGCATCGGCTACATCTTCGTGGTCGCCTACGCCCGGGAGCCCATGCCGTTCTGACGCCGGCCGGCGCCGGCGCTATCCGAGGCTGCGGCCGATCAGCACCTTCATGATCTCGTTGGTGCCGCCGTAGATCTTCTGCACCCGGGCGTCGGCGTACATGCGTGAGATCTCGTACTCGTCCATGTAGCCGGCGCCACCGTGCAGCTGCAGGCACTCGTCGATGATGTCGCACTGCTTCTGGGTGCACCAGTACTTGGCCATGGACGCGGTGGCGGCGTCCAGCTTGCCCGCCATCAGCCACAGCACGCACTGATCGACGAAGGTGCGGCCGATCAGGGCCTCGGTCTTGCACTCGGCCAGCTTGAACTGGCTGTTCTGGAAGTCGATGACGCGCTGGCCGAAGGCCTTGCGCTCCTTGACGAACTCCAGCGTCACCTCGATGGCGCGCTCGGCACAGACGATGGCAGCCTGGGCGATGTTGAGGCGCTCCTGGGGAAGCTGCTGCATGAGCTGCACGAAGCCCTGGCCTTCCTGCTCGCCGAGCCGGTTGGCCACCGGCACCCGGCAGTCCTGGAAGAACAGCTCCGAGGTGTCCGCCGACTTCTGGCCCAGCTTCTTCAGGTTGCGGCCGCGCTCGAAGCCGGGGCTCGACGCCGTTTCCACGACGATGAGCGAGATGCCCTTGGCGCCCTGGCTGGGATCGGTCTTGGCCACCACGATGACGAGATCGGCGTGCTGGCCGTTGGTGATGTAGGTCTTCGAGCCGTTGATCACGTACTCGCCACCGTCACGCACGGCGGTGGTGCGCACCGCCTGCAGGTCGGACCCGGTGTTGGGCTCGGTCATGGCGATGGCGCCCACCAGCTCGCCGCTGGCCATCTTCGGCAGCCAGCGCTGCCGCTGCTCCTCGGTACCGTAGTGGAGGATGTAGGGGGCGACGATGGTGCTGTGCACCTGGTTGCCGAAGCCGCCGACGCCGGCCCGGTGCATCTCCTCCATGATCACGGTCTCGTGGCGGTAGTCGCCGCCGCCGCCACCGTACTCGGCCGGAATCTCGGCGCACAGCAGCCCCGCGGCCCCCGCCTTGTTCCAGGCGTCCCGGTCCACCTTACCCTGAGCGATCCAGCGCTCGTTCAGCGGCTTGAACTCGGTCTCGAAGAACTTGCGCGCCGCGTCCTGAAGCATGCGCAGCTCTTCATTGAGCCAGGGCGACTCGTAATTCGGGTACAACATCAGCGGTCTCCGGGTCGTCAGGGCCGGCCCGCGTGCGGATACGGGGCCCGGCAGGTCTCAATGGTGCCCGAGCGCAGCCGGCGGCAGTCGTCGGGGTCCGACGAGGCGGCCGTCAGTATGAAGAGGGTGCGCCCGTCGTCGCCGCCGAGCATACAGGCAAATGCGCCCTGTGCCAGCGCCACCCGGTGGGTGATCTCGCCCCCTTCCACCTGACGCAGGCACTCGTTGGTGGACGGCGATGCCAGCCAGATGCCGCCCTCGGCATCCAGGCAGATGCCGTCGGGCAGGGCGCCGTCGGGTTGCTCGGCCCAGACCCGGCGGTTGTCGAGGCCGCCGTCGGGGGCAATGTCGAAGGCGGTGAGGCACGCGCCCCAGGACTCGCCGACGATGAGCGTGCTGGCGTCTGGCGTGATCACCGTGCCGTTGGGAAAGCGCAGATCCCGAGCTACGACACGGGCGCTGCCATCCGGCTCGACGCAGATCAGTTCCGCCGGCCGCGGCTTCTTCTGCGCATGCAGATCGAATCCGAAGTTGCCGACGTAGGCGCGACCGCTGGCGTCCACCACCATGTCGTTGCAGTGGAAGCTGGCCAGATCGGCGAGGTCGGCGTGCAGCCGCAGCATGCTGCCGTCGAAGCGCAGCAGGCGCCGATCGGTCATGGAAACCACCAGCAGATCACCGTCGGGAAGCCAGCCCAGGCCGGATGGCCACTTCGGCACCTCGCACACCGTCTCGCGCGCGCCGTCCTGCGTCACCCGCAGCACCTTGTGGTCGTGCATGTCCGATAGCCACAGAGCGCCGTCGTGCCAGCGGGGACCTTCGCCGAAGCACAGTCCATCGAGCAGCGTCGTGGTTTTCATGGTCAACCTCCGAGTGTGGGGGAGCTTATCATGGGAGTTTCCGGCGGCCCGCCGGGGATCGGGTGTCGATCGGCAGCGTAATTGAGTATGCTGACGCGCTCCGGCCGTGGGGAAGGCCGGGTTCGAACACATAACAGGTCTGGAGGATCGTATGCTGATCAAAGGGATTTTCGCGCTGCTGCTGGCGCTGGGTATGGCTGCATGTGGCCAGGGAGGCTCCGATGCCGGTTCCGAGTCGGAGGGCAGCACCATGCAGCAGATGCAGGAAAGTGCCGCCGATGCCATGGACAGCGCCGAGCAGGCTGCCGGCTCGATGCAGGAGCGTGCTGCAGAGGCAGCCAGCGCTGCGGGCGAGACCATGGAGGAAGCAGGTGCGGCGCTGCGTGATGGCGCCGAGCAGGCCATGGACAAGGCCGAAGATCTGGTCGACGATGCCGAGAGCGAGGTCGACGAAAACCTCAACTGAGCGGCTCGGGGCGGTGCGTCCGCGGGCGCACCGCTTACCCTTCGCCATCTTCTTCCAGCCAGCGGCGCAACGCCGACTCGAAGCGCGCGAACTCGCGCTCGCTCATGGCCTGGTAATTTTCTGATCCCGGATTGGTTCGCCAGCGACGCACGGTAGCGGGCGGCACCTCCACCAGCTCGGCCACCTGGCGCACGTTCAGCGCGTGACGGTTGATCAGCACCCGCAGCCGGTAGTTGAAGTTGACGATCCGTCCCAGGTCGTCGCCCCGGTAAGCGTCGCGGCAGATCTCCGCGGACAGCGCGCGCAGCTCGCCCAGGTCGCGACGCCCGAGCACCGGCTCGCTGGTCTCGGTGTCGATGAAGTTGTCTCCCGCCACCAGCTCGAGGTGGCGTATGTAATTCTTCAGCAGCTCGCGGTAGCCCATGGGTCTTGGTCCGAGGCGACGGCTTCGACCGTAGTGTGGGCACGTGACGATTTCGTGACTTGATGCGGCCGGGGCGCGTGCTGCGAGGCCCTGTCACGAAAAATTCATCGACCTCTGCCACCTTCGCGGCCAGGTCGTGGTTGGGTTCATCGACGTGCACGTACGTTCGTTCGTGGCACTCCTGGCGACGCTGTCGTGCCTGCTGATGGCGGTTGCCTGCGATCGGCAGGCAGGGGTTGCCGACTCCGTCACCGCCCCTGCCCATTCTCCGGCCACTCGGTTGCTGCGCGCGGCTGCCGGAAACGATCCGGTCGAGACGCGGCGGCTGCTCGACGCCGGCTTCGACGCCGACCAGCCCGGGCCCGGCGGCCGCACCGCGCTGATGGTGGCCGCCGAGCATGGGCGCGCGGACACCCTGGCGCTGCTGCTGAGGGCAGGCGCCGCCATCGACCTCGGCGATTCGGGAGGTATGACGGCTCTGATGCTGGCCGCGCGTCATGGCCACGGGGACGCGGTGCGGCGCCTCATCGAAGCCGGCGCCGGTGTCGCAATCCGCAGCCGCACCGGCACCTCGGCGCTGCTCGAGGCGGTTCGCGGCGGAGACCTGCCGGCGGTGGACGCCTTGCTGGTTGCCGGTGCCGATCCCGCGCAGCAGTGCGAGCGTGGGCTCGGGGTGCTGCACGTGGTTCGGGGGCGGGCGGAGAGCCTGCTCGACCGGCTGCTTGGCCTCGGGCTGGACGTCGATCAGGCGGACAGTGAAGGACTGACGCCGGTCATGCGAGCCGCGCGTCTGGGCGACGTGGCGCTGCTCGCGCGTCTGCACGGCGCCGGTGCCGATCTCGACAGACGTGATGCCCTGGGACGCGACGCGCTGCAGCACGCGCGCCTGGCCAAGCAGCGGCAGGCCGTGGACTGGCTGACCGCCCGGCGCTCCGACCCCATTCATCAATCTGTCACGAGACCGTAACTCAAGTGACATGACGCGTCGCTACATTGCCCGGGCAATGGGGCCACAGGATGCCCCGCCCAACTGCATGACAAACTCTGGGGATCAAAGTGATGACTCGTACCGGTAAGACCCTTCGCTTCTTGGTGGCTGGCCTGTGTGCTGCTGCTCTGGCCGCGGGCTGCGGCGGTGGCGGTGACGTCGAGATTTCCGCGGACAACAATTCCGTGGTCAACGACAACTCCACGAACACTGGCGGCGGCGGCAGCAACAACCCCTGCGCCAACTACACCGATCCGGCGACCAATACCCTGCGTCAGGGCTCCTTCGACGGCAGCAACTGCAACTACACGTCGGACTTCGTCGGCGAGAACAACCCGCTGACCGTCGACCTCACCATTCCCTTCATCAGCGGCGTGCACATCTTCGAGGACTCGCTGTTCGTCGGCGAGAACGTCGATGGCACCGATCCCTCGGTGGTGCCGCCGGCGGGTGGACAGGGCCCGACGCTGCGTATTCGTGCCGGAGCTACGCTGGCATGGACCCAGGCCAACGACTACCTGCTGGTCAACCGCGGCTCGCAGATCATCGCCGAGGGTTCGCCGACCGCGCCGATCACGCTGACCGGATTCTCGGATGCCGTGCTCGGCTCCGCGGGTCAGTTCCAGACCCAGCTCTGGGGCGGCCTGGTGTTGAATGGCAACGGCATCACCAACAAGTGCAGCGATACCCAGCGCGCCAACAACGGCTGCCACGTGGTCAGCGAAGGCAAGCCCTCCAACTACGGCGGCGACGACAACGCGGACAACTCGGGCGTGCTGCAGTACGTCGTGGTCAAGCACGCAGGCTTCGAGGTCGCGCCCGGCGACGAGCTGAACGGCATCACCTTCAACGCGGTGGGCTCCGGCACGACGGTCAACAACGTGCAGGTCTACGCGACCTACGATGACGGCGTCGAGTTCTTCGGCGGCGCGGTCAGCGTCAGCAACCTGGTTGCCCTGTACGTACAGGACGACTCCATCGACTGGGCAGATGGCTGGGTCGGCTCGGTCGACCGGGCGCTGATCATTCACGCGCCGAACGAAGGCCAGCGCTGCATCGAGGCGGACAATCAGGACCCCGACTTCAACGCGCTGCCGCTCTCGAACGGCACCGTGCGCAACATGACCTGCATCATCTCCGCCAACGACAACGGCATTCACGGCGACGCCGAAGGCCCGCTGCTGCGCCGCGGCACCCTGTTCGCGATCGAAGACAGCATCATCTATGACGGCTACGCGCGCACGCTGCTCTCGCGCAGCGGCAACGAGTGCTTCGAGATCGACGATTCGGAGACCCGTGACCGCGCCCAGGCCGGCGACTCTTCGGTCAAGAGCAACCTGATCGTCTGTGAGGAGCCCGCCGTCGACAACCTGAACAACGGCGACAGCGTCCTGCAGTGGGTGCTGAACACCGGCACGACGCCGTACCCGGCCAACACCAACAACCGCGTGATCACCGACTCTGCCAACCCCAACGTGGTGGTGCTGGACGGCTTCTACACCGCCCCGGCGTTCGCCGATGAGACGGGCACCGCGTTCACCGTGACCGCCGAGGGCGGCGGCATCATCGGCGCGGTGTCGGCCGACGATGACTGGACTGAAAACTGGACGTTCGGCCTGAACGATCCGTCCCTCTGGATCCTGCCGTAAGCGTGGGGCGGAGCCAGTCATGAGCAGATACAGCAACTACCTGCCGCGCACCAGCGCAGTGGCCATGGCGATCGCCCTGGCTGCCGCCTGGCCCGCGGCGGCGCAGGAAGCCGCGCCGGCTGAGAGTGCTGCGGCGCAGTCGACGGCTGCCGAGGGCCCCATCGAGGAGCTGGTCGTCATCGGCCGCTACCGCTCAGCCGCCACGGACGTGGTCTCCGAACGCATCGACTCGGCGGTGGCCGTCGACCTCCTGGACGCCGAGAGCATCTCCCGGCTCGGTGACAGCGACGTCGCGGCAGCCCTGCGCCGGGTGCCGGGCCTGACCGTAGCGGACGACAAGTTCGTCTATGTGCGTGGCCTGGGCGAGCGCTACTCCAGCGCGCAGCTCAATGGCGCCACGGTGCCGTCGCCCGATCTGACCCGGAACGTCGTGCCTCTGGACATCTTTCCGGCGCAGATCATCGACGCGCTGGCCGTGCAGAAGGGCTACTCGCCGGAGCTGCCGGCCGCCTTCGGAGGTGGCAACGTCGACATCCGCACCAAGCGCATTCCGGAGGACCGGGTGTTCAGCATCGGCATCAAGACCGGCTGGAACTCCGACAGCGACAACGGCTTCACCTACAGCGGTGGCGGCGACGACAAGTGGGGCAAGGATGACGGCACCCGAAGCCTGCCGAACGCCATCGCCGATGGCATTCAGACCTATCAGGGCAACTTCTCGATCTCCAACATCTTCAACGTGCTGCGCCGCGATGGCCAGTTTCACACGGTGGACGAGGCGGTGGCGATCAACCAGGATCTGGCCACGGCGCTGAACCGGGACTTCGATCTGCGCGAGAAGTCGCTGGATCCTGATCTGTCCGCAGAGATCGTTGGCGGCTACCGCTGGTTCCTCAGCGACGAGCTGGAGGCCGGCTTCCTGGCCCAGGCCGCCTACGACAACGCCTGGCGCAACAAGGAGCGTACCAATCGGCGGATCGCCAATCCCGATACCGACTTCTCGGTGACCGAGCGGACCATCAACTCGGTCAACATCACCGGCACCCTCAATCTGGGATTGCGCTTCACCGAGGACCACGAGATCGGCACGGTGACCATGTTCCTGCGCAATACCGAGGACGAGGCGGCCTCGACCAGCACCTGCCAGCAGGGCCAGTTCAACGATTGCGCCGACCCGACCAACCCCACTCAGGGCCGCATCGACGACATCCGCTTCGAGCAGCGCGACCTGCGGCTGAACCAGGTGTCGGGCAGCCACACCTTGGGCGCCGCGACGCTGGAGCGGCTGCCGGAGATGCTCGGCTTCGCCGAGCTGGTGCAGAACGCGAAGTTCACCTGGTACTACTCCGACGCCAAGGCCGAGGCCGATATTCCCGGCGAGCTGCGGGTCGGGTCGGTGGAGCTGCTGGACCCGGCGAGCGGCGGCATTCTCAGCCGCCGCATCCGCTCGACGGCCTCGGCGGCCGAGTACGTGTTCTCCGACCTCGAGGACGATGTGGAGAGCTATGGCTACGACGTGATGGTGCCGTTTTCCGGCGACGGCTGGGATCTGGAGATGTCCGGCGGGTTCGACTACTCCCGCAAGGGCCGCAGCTTCCGTCAGTACCGGTTGGGCCTCGGCAGCACCAGCCCCGGCTTCCTGGACGTGAGTTCGGGACTGCCGAGCGAGGTCTTCTCGGATGCCAACATCAGCGACCCTGCCAACGGCATCGAGCTGGTCCTGGGTATCGGCTCGTTCGGCACCGAGAGCTACTTCGCCGGTCAGATCGTCGACGCCTCCTACGGCAAGTTCGATCTGCTCTGGAACGACACCTGGCGGATCTCCGGCGGCGCGCGCTGGGAGAACTTCCAGCAGGTGTCTGTGCCGGTGAACCTGCTGGCGTTCTCCACCCCGCGCATCCCGCTGTCGGCCGAGGAGATCGCCAGCTCGGCCATCAACGAGGACGACTGGTACCCGGCGCTGGCGGTGACCTACATTCGGCCCGGGTTCTGGTCTGACGAGTTCCAGCTTCGTTTCGGCTGGAGCGAAACCGCCGCCCGGCCCGATCTGCGGGAGATCTCGCGGTCTACCTACATCGATCCCCTGACCGAAGCGCGGGTCCGAGGCAATCCGTTCCTGGTGCCTTCGGCGCTCACGAACTACGACGTGCGTGCCGAGTGGTTCTGGAACAACGGCGACAACTTCACCGTGTCCCTGTTCTACAAGGACATCGATCGGCCGATCGAAACGGTGCAGGGGGACGCCACCGAGGACAACGTCGTGTTCGGCTTCATCAACGCCGACAAGGCCGAGGTTTACGGCCTCGAGGTTGAGTGGCTGAAGGGCCTGGGCTTCGCGTCGCGCTGGGTCGGCGGCTGGGTCGACACCTTCTACCTTGCCGGCAACGTGACCCTGAGCGATTCGGAGATCGACATCAGCCCGGGCAGCGGTGGCGGGGTGGGCAACATCACCAATCCTACCCGCCGTCTCAGCCAGCAGTCCGACTGGGTCGCCAACCTGCAGCTCGGCTACGACTCGCCGAACGGCAAGCATGGCGCGACGCTGGTGTACAACGCCTTCGGCGAGCGAATCTTCTTCGCCGGCATCAACGGCTTCGACGATGCCTTCGAGCAGCCGTTCCACTCGCTGGACGTTGTCTACAGCTACTTCGCCACCGAGAATCTGACGGTGAAGTTCCGCGTCAAGAATCTGCTGAACGACTCGGTGGAGATCAAGCAGCAGGGCGTCACCGTGATCGAGCAGGACATCGGCGCCACGGCCCTCCTCGACGTCAAGTGGGAGCTGTAGGCCCGCGACGCACGTCCCGCTGAAGCGGCGTTCGACCGCTTCTCCCGCAGGCGCGGACTCTGGTTGAGCCCCAGGTCCGCGCTGGATCATGGCCGGGTGCTGGGGTTACCATCGCCGGCCTGACCGAAATACCGATACCTGCAGGGGAAGACCATGAAAGACGTCGTCATTGTCGACAGTGTCCGCACGGGGCTGGCCAAATCGTTCCGGGGCAGCTTCAACCTCACGCGCTCGGACGACATGCTGGCGCACTGCATCGATGCGCTGCTCGAGCGCAACCCGAAGCTGTCTCCCGACGAGGTCGAAGACGTCTATGTCGGTGCTGCCAGCCACGTGGGCGAGCAGGATGGCAACCTGGCTCGCCTGGCCGTGGTGCTGTCCAAGCTGCCGATCACCACCGGCGGGGTCACCATCAACCGCTTCTGCTCCTCGGGCCTCCAGACCATCGCCATGGCGGCCAACCAGGTGGCCACCGGCCAGACCCAGGTGGCCATTGCCGGCGGCGTCGACTCGATCTCCATGCGCAATCGCCAGGAACCGGCCAAGGCCAAGCTGAACAAGCGTCTGCAGGAAGAAAAGCCCGAGATCTTCATGGCCATGGGCAACACCGCAGAGGTGGTGGCGCGCCGCTATCAGGTCACCCGTGAGGCCCAGGACGAGTACGCGCTGCAGAGCCAGCAGCGCTATGCAGCGGCCGTGGACAAGGGCTACGTCGCCGACGAAATCGTGCCGATGAAGACGACGATGCTGAAGGTCGACAAGGAGACCGGGGCCGAGAGCCACGTCGAGGCGCTGGTCGATCGTGACGAGTGCAATCGTCCCAACACCACC
Source organism: Pseudomonadales bacterium (assembly GCA_040219935.1). Taxonomy (GTDB): domain Bacteria; phylum Pseudomonadota; class Gammaproteobacteria; order Pseudomonadales; family Azotimanducaceae; genus UBA7803. Next base: position 69,708 of record JAVJUA010000078.1, read on the forward strand.
CTCGAGGGCCTGGCCGGCCTGCCGCCCGCCTTCGAGGAGGATGGCTCGGTCACGGCCGGCAATGCGTCCCAGCTCTCCGACGGCGCATCCATGACCCTGGTCATGAGTGCGGAGCGCGCGGCCCAGCTCGGCCTCCAGCCGATCGGCATCTACCGCGGCTTTACGGTGGCCGGATGCGAACCCGACGAGATGGGTATCGGCCCGGTGTTCGCCATTCCCCGGCTGCTGAAGAATGCCGGCCTGTCGCTGGACGACATCGATCTGTGGGAGCTCAACGAGGCCTTTGCCTCGCAGTGCCTGTACTGCCGCGATGCCCTGGGCATCGACAACGAGATCTACAACGTCAACGGCGGCAGCATCAGCATCGGCCATCCGTTCGGCATGACCGGTTCCCGCATGACGGGCCTGATCCTGCGCGAGCTCAAGCGCCGCAACAAGAAGTATGGCGTGGTCACCATGTGCATCGGCGGTGGTCAGGGCGCGGCGGGGCTGTTCGAGGCCGCGTAACATATTGAAACGATCGGGAAATGGCCGGGAAACAGGGCGCGCCGGAGAATACCGCGCTCCCTGGTACCCGGATCGTCCCGGGTGCCTCACCGGGTTATAGGAGGACGCCACGTTCACCGCGGAGATCAGAGGCCTGGTCATGCTGACGCTGCTGGTCAGCCTGCCGACGCCGTTGCTCGCGGCCGGTGATGACGCCGGTGCCGCCCCCGCCTCGGTGGGCGCGGGTGGAGATCTGCGCGCCCGGTCCGACGAGGACCTGACGGTGATGGCCGCCGACTGGGACGCCCTCGACCGCCATCAGCGTCGGTTGCTGCTCACCGAGATGAAGGCGCGCATGGCCCGGGGTGGCAATCGCGGCAGCGTGCTGCGCATTCGCACCGAGCGCCGTTACGGTCGCATCATCCGCCAGGCCGATGGCCGCCTGATCCGCATCGAAACCCAGGTTGTGCACGTTCGCCCGGCATCGCCCGAGGAGCTTACGGCCGCCCGTCAGGGGTTCGGCGTCGGTTTCGAGCAGCGGGTGCGCAGCCGTTCCGAGCGTTTCTCCGGGGGTGAGCTGGTGGCCGGCGATCAGATGCACGAGGTTCGGCTGCCGCTCTCCGAGATGATGCAGGCGGTGGATGCCGCCCTGCGCCTGCAGCCCAGCCCGACGACGCCAGCCGCCGACACCCGCCACTGACCGCGCGGCCCCGTGGAAGCCGACACCGCCAAGCTCCTCGTCGTCGACGACGACCCTGAGATCCGGGAGCTCACCCAGGCCTACCTGTCGCAGCAGGGCTTCTCCGTGGCCTGCGTCGAGAGCGGTGAGTCGATGCTGGCCCACCTCAAGGACCACCACGTCGATCTCATCATTCTCGACCTGATGCTGCCTGGAGAGCACGGGCTGAACCTTGCCCGCCACCTGAAGCGCGATGGCGACATTCCCATCATCATCGTTTCCGCGCAGGGCGACGACGTCGACCGGATCGTCGGTCTCGAGGTCGGCGCCGACGACTACATCGGCAAACCGTTCAATCCCCGTGAGCTGCTGGCCCGGGTGCGGGCAGTGCTGCGTCGGGCCAGGCGGGGCGCCGAAACCCGCGAAGACAGCGCCAGCGAGATACGGTTCGGTCCGTTCGTACTCGATCTGTCATCGCATCAGCTCTGGCGAGAGGGCGAGCAGGTGGCGCTGACCTCCGGCGAGTTCGATCTGCTGGCCATTCTCGCTGAGAATCCCAACAAGGTGCTGCATCGCGACCGCATCCTCGACCTGCTCACAGGTGCCGAGCGGTCGCCGTTCGATCGCAGCATCGACGTTCGGGTCACCCGGCTGCGCAGCAAGGTGGAGGCAGACCCCTCCAACCCCGCGTTCATCAAGACGATCTGGGGCAAGGGCTACATGTTCTGCCCGGATGGCAATGGCTGACACCGGCGTCGCCGACGCCCGCCGTCCTCCTGGCTCGCTATCCCTGCTGGTTCGAACGAACCTGACGCTGGCGGTCAGCGCGCTGCTGATCGTGGTGATCGCGGTGGCGGCCCTGAACCAGTTCGTGATCGACCCCATTGCCGAACGCTCGGCCGACGATGAGGCTGCCCTGCTGGTGCTGTCGGCGCAGACGTGGGTGGAGTTGCCGCCGGAGGCGCGCCCCTACTTCGAGCTCGAGCTGGCGCAGAGCCACGACCTCATCATCTCCGCCGAGCAGCAGACGCTGGCGCCGGCCGATCTGAGCCGGCCGTACCTGTCGCTTCTCGAGGAGAAGCTGACGGAACGGCTCGGCATCGACGTCGCGCTGAAGCAGGGCAATCAGCTTCTCTGGGTGGACGTACCCATGGGCGGGTTCGATCTTCAGATCGGGTTCTCACCCGGCCGGCGCGACATTCAGCCGCTGTACGTGGGCATCATCATCGTCGTGCTTGGCGCCCTGGTCGTGTTCGGCACCTCGCTGTACATCGTGCAGCGCATCACCCGGCCGCTGGTGCTGGCCGCGGATCGTGCCGAGACCTTTCGCGGCGGCGAGAATTTCGAGCCCCTGCCCGAGGAGGGGCCACAGGAACTGGTGTCGCTGGCGCGCAACTTCAACACCATGGCGCGCGAGATCTCGGCGCTGCTTTCCAACCGCACCACGCTGCTGGCCGGCATCTCCCATGATTTGCGCACGCCGCTCACCCGCATGCGGCTTGCGCTGGCGCTGCTGCCGGACAACGTCGACCCGGTGCTGGTGGCGCGATTCGAGCGCAACCTCGAGGTGATGGACGGGCTCATCGGTGACGCATTGCGGTTTGCCCGGGGCACCGGTGAGCCCCCTGAAGACGTGGAGCTGCTGCCATTCCTGCGCGAGGTGCTGGATACCTTCGACCCGCCGGTGCCGATGACCAGCGAAGACGCCGAGGGGCTGAGGCTGCCGCTCGCGCCAGGGGCGCTGCAGCGGGTGCTGGTGAACCTGGTGGACAACGGTCTGCAGCATGGGGACGGCGTGCGCGTGCACGTGTCTGGCCGGGAGATCCACGTCATCGACTCCGGTCCCGGCATCCCGGCGAGCGACCGCGAAGCGGTGTTTCAGCCCTTCTACCGGCTCGATCGTTCACGCAATGTCAGTACCGGTGGTAGCGGTCTCGGGCTCGCCATCGTTCAGCAGCTCTGCCAGGCGCAGGGATGGCGGGTTCGCATCGACGGCGGGCCCGGCGGCGGCACCGACGTGGTGGTAAGCCTCTAGACGCTGCAGCCGGGAAACAAAATGTCACAAAAGCTGCGGTGCACCGAAATCGTGCGGAAACAGCTTTGCGGCATATTGATCATGAAGCCGATGCCACAAGCACGGCTTCGAATGAGGCTATCTCTATCCCCTTGAGGCCTTGACCATCTGATCCTTCGGGAACGGATGACCCCCAAGGTCCATTATGCCGCCGGTTTCCTCTCCAGACCGGCGGCTTTTTTTTGCCTGGCTGCCTTGCGTGCCTTGGCGGTTCAGGCGCTTTCCTGGTAGACGTGGACGTCCCGCTGTGGGAACGGGATGGACACCCCGGCGTCGTCGAAAGCGAGCTTCACCTGCTCGGTAACGTCGAACTTGAGCCCCCAGTAGTTGGCCGCTTCGGACCAGATCCTGACGGTGATGTCGACGGCGCTGTCTCCCAGGTTGCTCACCACGATCACCGGCGCGGGGTCGTCGTGCACCCGCTCGTCTGCGCGCACCACCTGCTCGATGATCGCCTTCGCTTTGCCGATGTCGTCGCCGTAGCCGATGCCGAACACGAAGTCGACCCGGCGCAGCGGCTCGGCGGAGTAGTTGGTGATGATGCCGTTCGAAATGGCGCCGTTGGGCACGATGATGCGCTTGTTGTCCGGGGTGTTGATGACGGTGTGGAATATCTGGATCGCCCTGACCGTGCCGCCAACGCCCTGCGCCTCGATGTAGTCACCGACCTTGTAGGGCCGGAACAGCAGCACCAGCACGCCGCCGGCGAAGTTGGCCAGGCTGCCCTGCAGAGCCAGCCCTACGGCGAGGCCGCCGGCAGCGAGCACGGCCACGAACGAGGTGGTCTCGACGCCCACCATCGACGCCACGCTGATCAGCAGCAGAGCCTTCAGACCGATGCCGACCAGGTTCTGGAAGAACGTCGACAGCGTCGGCTCCATCTTGGTCCGTTCCATGGCCTTGGCCATGACCCGCACCATCCGGTTGATGATCCACAGGCCGATGATCAGGACCAGGATGGCCAGGATCAGCTTCGGACCGTACATCATGACCATTTCGACGGCGGTGTCTGTGTAGCGGGTGACCTGATCGGTATCGACGATGCCCGCCAGCGGGTCGCTGCTCTCCATGGAATGCTCCTCTTCGGCCTGGCGGCCGTTCTTCTATTGCGTCTGGTGGAGCCGGTCATTCTAAGGATCGAGCGGTCAATTGGAACCGCTCAGGCATTACACTGGGGGCTCTGCCAGATCTGTCCCGGAGCCAATCATGAACTTTGATGCGCCCATGACCGGACGCGAGTCCGCACGCCCGCCACTGTGGTTCGTGCCGCTGCTGGTGGCCGCGATGGCCGGCTGCTCGTCCGCCTACTACGGAGCCATGGAGAAGGTCGGCTATCACAAGCGGGACATCCTGGTGAGCCGCGTAGAGTCGGCCATGACCAGCCAGGAGGAAGCCAAGGAGGAGTTCAAGGACGCCTACGAACGCTTCGCCAGCGTCGTGTCGGTGCCGGCATCGGAGCTGGAGCGTACCTACCGGGATCTCAGCCGCGCGTTCGAACGTGCCGAGTCCAGCGCCGACGAGGTGCGCGAGCGCATCGAATCGGTGGCGTCGGTGTCCGAGGCTCTGTTCGACGAATGGCGCGACGAGATCGAGCAGATCGGCGATCGCGGGCTGCGGTCGGCGAGCGCGCGCCAGCTGCGCGAGTCGCAGGCGCGCTACGGCGAGCTGATGCGGGCCATGCAGCGGGCGGAGAAGCGCATGGATCCGGTGCTGGCGACGTTTCGCGACTACGTGCTGTTCCTGAAGCACAATCTCAACGCCCGGGCCATCGCATCGCTGCAGGGAGAGCTGGCCGGCGTCGAGGCCGACGTCGGCACGCTGATCAGAGACATGGAGACGTCCATCGGCCAGGCGCGTGACTTCATCGCCAGCATGGACCCATGAACGAAGGAGGCGAAGACACATGAGAGGATGGCTTTGGGTTGCCGGTCTGACGGTACTGGTGCTGGGGGCAGTCGGCCTGTACGTGGCGCTGAACGCCAACGCCCTGATCGGGCGCGCCATCGAGAGCTACGGCTCGCGCTACCTCGGGGCTCCGGTGTCGGTAGCCGGCGTCGACGTCGCGGTCACCGAAGGCAGTGCCGGGCTGCGGGCGCTGGAGGTCGGCAATCCCGAGCCGTACTCGGGGCCACCTGCCATTGCCTTGGGCAGCATTGCCATCGTGCTGGATGCCGCGCGCACCTCCAGCGAGCTCATCGTGCTGCGGCAGGTGACCATCGACGGAGCGACGGTGGCGATCCAGGAGCGCGGCGGCGAGACCAACCTGCAGCGGCTGCTCGCCAACCTCGAGGCCGCCACGGGCGCTGAGGCGCAGGCCGAGCAGACGGGCGTCGGCTCCGAGGTGAAGCTGATCATCGAGCGCTTCAGCCTCACGGGCGCGTCGGCCACGCTCTCGTCCGAACTGCTCGGTGAGGGCGCCGTCGACATTGCCGACGTGCTGCTCACCGATATCGGCACCGCAGACAACGGCGCCTCCGTCGGGGAGGTGCTCGAGCAGATACTGCGGCCCATCGTCCGGTCCGCCACCCGCGAGCTGGCAAGCCGCGGGGTCGACCTTGACGGGGCTCGCGAGCAGATCGAGCAGCGCCTGCGCGATCGTGTGCAAGGCGGTATCGACAGCATCACCGAAGGCCTGCGGAGCAACCCATGATCGACTACCAGCAGATTCTCTACGCCGTCGATGGACCCATGGCGCTGATCACCATCAACCGCGCCGAGAAGCACAACGCCATCTCGCTGGAAACGCTGGACGAGCTGCGTCGTGCGGCGGCCAGGGCCGCCGACGATGAGGCGGTGCGCGTCATCACCATCACCGGCGCCGGTGATCGTGCCTTCGCGTCGGGCTCGGATCTTTCCGAGGTGCTGCATCGCGACTTCAGGAAGGCGCTGGAGCCCATCGTTCAGGGCCTCGCCGATCAGCTCGAGCGCACCCCCAAGCCCACCATCGCCGCCATCAACGGCATCTGCATGGGCGGCGGCCTGGAGGTGGCGCTGGGCTGCGACCTGCGCATCGCCACCCCCAATGCCCGCTTCGCCACCCCGGAGGGCAAGCTCGGCATCATTCCCGGTGGCGGGGCCACGGCGCGGCTGCCGCGCATCGTCGGCCGGGGCTGGGGCATGGAGATGCTGCTGATGGGCGAGCCCATCGACGCCGAGCGCGCACTGGCCATCGGCCTGGTGACCCGCATCGTGCCCCAGGGCGAGCTGATCGGCCACGCCCGCGCCATGGCCGACCACCTGGCCTCGTTCGCGCCGTTCGTGCCGCGCACCATGAAGGCCATGGTGCACTTCGGCATGGAGGCGAGCCTGGCGGGCGCGCTGATGTTCGAGAAGTACGCGCAGGGGGCGCTGGTGCAGACGGAAGACAAGGTCGAGGGGATCACGGCGTTCCTGGAGAAGCGCAAACCCGACTTCAAGGGGCGCTAGCGGCGGCGCTGCCGGCGGGCCTGGATTCCGGATCGGAGTAGAGCAGAGAAATGGGTGCGGGGCGTGGGGCGGAGCGCGCCTGCATGCCCCCGCTCGGTCGCTCCGCGATTCCCTCACTCCGAAAAGTCGCCTCGCGAAGCGCGAGTCGATTTTCTGCGTTCGGCCTCGCTCAAAGGGTCATGCAGGCGCGC
>JAVJUA010000079.1:0-2338 GCA_040219935.1 Pseudomonadales bacterium
CTCGGACATCTGCTGCTGCACGATCTGCTGGACCTGCTCCGGCGTCATCCCCGACGGCTGCCCCTCATAACCGTACTCGTCGGCACCCGGGTCGCCGAAATACGGGTCGGGCTCGTCGGCGGCCTGCTGGTCCGCGAAGAACTGCTGGCGTTCCTCCGGCCGCAACTGGTTCGCGAGGTACGAGAGGGCGTACTGGCGCTGGTCGGGGTTCTTCAACGCCTGGAAGAAGTTCGCGGCGTTGCGGACCTCATGCGGGTCGAACGCCGTCGGGTCGAGGCCCGCCTGCTGCCACGACTCCCACGGGTTGCCCTCCGGCTCCGGCGCGGGCGGGGCGGCCTCCTGCTCCGGCGGGGGCGGCGGGGCGCCCTCCGGCGGCATCGGGTTCTGGTTGAACGCCATCAGGCGGCCTCCTCAGTCTCATCGGGATCGAACTCGTCAGGGAACTCGTCGGACTCCGACGGCGGCTGCGGGACCTCGAACTCGGGCGGAGCCGGATACTCGTCCGCCCCCAACGACAGGCCCGCCAACCGCAGGTTCTCCCGAAACTCCTCCATCGAGAAGAACCCACCCGCAGAGCCGATCTTCAAGATCGCCTCCACGTTCCGCGAGAAACCCGGCGGGAACCCCACCTCGTCCTCAGACGCCATACGTCATCCCCCCTGTGGCATCCGCGCCGGCGGGGTGCCGGGCGGCTGGTTCGGCTGCTTCGGCTGCGACGCCTGACCCTTCGCCGCCGGAGGCGACCCGCCCGCACCCGACGGCGCAGGCTGGCCGGGTACCGGAGCCGACGGGTCCTGGGCGCCCATCGCGGACAACTGACTCGTCATCCGCTCCAACAGCCGCTGCCCGTACTCACGAGCCAACTGCTGCACGACCGGCGGCATCCGCTCGAACTCCTCCGACGCCCGCCACAGATTCAGCACCGACATCTGCTGCATCGGGTCGTCGTAGTCCTCCACCGAGGGCACCTCCACGCCCGCCTGCTGCAGCCCATCGAGCAGGCTCGGCGGGCGGATACCCCGGGCGGCCAGGAGGTCCATCGGGGACGGCGGCGCGGGCGGCGGCATCGGCACGCCATCCGGGCCGGGCATCGCGACCTGCGGCATCATCTGCGCCGCCATCTGCGCCTGCATCGCCGCCATCTGCATCGCCTGCGAGAACGCCTGCTGCTCCTGCTGGAAGTTCTCGAACACGAGGCGCGCCTTCTCGTCCGTCGCGACCATCGACATCACGCGGTTCTTGCGCTGCTGGCGCTTGCGCTGCGCCTCATCGGCACGCTTGAAGTCCGTCGTGTCGCCGCTGATGAGGCGGGAGACGAACGGACGGATGTCCTCCCCGATCAGCGGAGCGAACTGCATGATCCCCTGCATCTCCGCTGCCTTCGTTGCGGGCTGCAGCGACCCGACAACCTTGAAGCGGTGGGCGCCCGCCAGCATCTCGCCGGTGAACGACAGGAACTCCAGCGAATCGGATACGCCCGGGGCGTTGATCGCCCGCGGCAGGATGTAGTTCTCGTGGACGATCTTCAACGCGCGGCTGCACGCCCACTCGTAGATGCCCACCAGTTCGGCCGTCGACGACGCAAGCTGCTGCTCGGACTGCTGCACCATCAGGCTCAGGCCCGCATACGACTCGACACCCGCCCCGGGGGCCTGGCCGCGTGACACCGCGGGCTGGGCGGCCACCTCAGCCATCTGGTTCTCCATCCACTGCAGATGCTGCGTCAGCACAGCCGTCGGCTCCGCGGGCGCCTGGAAATAGTGCGGCTCCTGGAACCCCGGGTTCAGTTCCGTGAACCCACGCTCGTTGTAGATCGACTGCCCCGAGACGCTGCCCTTGTAGACGAACAGCGGCGGCCGCCCCACGCGATCCAGCCACTCATGCAGCAGGCTCAGGGTGCGGTTGTAGCGCCGCTGGATCGGCTTCAACTCGTCGACGGTGCCGCGACAGTTGAAGAAGTGGCCGCCGTCGGGCTTCGGCGTAAACGCCCGATACGGCAGGCTGTCGTTCCACTCCGTCTCCACGATCGGCGTCGCCGGCGCGCGATCCAGCCACACGATGTGCGCACCGTTCGGCCAATCCCCGCCCGGCACGCGATACAGCTCGTGGATGATGACCGAGTCGCGGCGGCGCCTGCTGGTGCCCGGGTCGCCGTCGTCGACGTTCACGTCCGGCAGTTCGCTCGACTCGCCGTGGCGGCCCAGCAGCGTGTCGGACTCCTCGATCATGTCGTTCAGCGGCCGCTTCGCCATCCGCTGCGCCGAATCACGGTCGATCACCCGCGATTCGATCACCCACCGGGCGTCTGTGAAGTCCGCGACCGCATACGGGTCGACGG
>JAVJUA010000080.1:0-153619 GCA_040219935.1 Pseudomonadales bacterium
CGCATCGCCGTGGCCGGCGGCGGCGCTTCGTCTTCCGTCGGGTCGTCGGCGGCCCCTTGCTCCGCGCCGCCAGGCCCGCCGGGGCGGGCATGGCGGCGCTGCGGGCGCAGCGCGCCGGCTTCGACAGCGCGCAGCAGCGTCGTGCCCGAGGCCACCAGCACCGGCAGCAGCAGGGCGATGGCGAGCAGCAGCGGCAATCGCGCCGGGTGCGACGAGGCGAAGGCGTCCGTGTCGAGCGCGATGCGGGCGACGCCGATGACGTTGCCGTCGACGGTGACGGGCGCGTCGAACTGGGGTTGCGGCAGCGTGCCGGTGGTGGCGAGCAGGCGCTCGGCGCCGTCGTAGCTGGCGGCGCCGGCCACCTCCGGCAGCTCGGCCAGGCGGTTGCCGATCACGCTCAGATGCATGCGGTCTTCGCGGATCAGCGCCTCGACGGTGAGCTCGGCCATGGCGTTGGCCATGGCGGTGCCGAAGTGATCGAGCTGTTGCGGCTGGCGGTCGGTTGCGATCAGCACCAGCACGCCGAGCAGCAGTCCGGCCAGCGCCGTCGCCGCCGCTGCAGCCAGGGCCGCCCGGTCGGGTTTGACGAGGTCGGACCAAGAGGCTAGCTTCACGGCGCCTTTATGCAATTCGAGATGAGGTGGTGGTCTTGGCTGGCGAGATCGTTCTGGTCAACGTGTCCGGAGAGGATCAGCCTGGCTTGATGGCCATGTTGACATCCACGCTGGCGCATTATCAAGTGCGGGTGCTGGACGTGGGCCAGGCAGTGATCCACGACGAGCTCAATGCCGGGCTGCTGGTGCAGATCGTCGACGGCGCTGATACCGCCGGCGTCATCAAGGACCTGCAGTTCAAGACCCGCGAGCTCGGCATCACCGTGCGCTTCACACCGATCTCCGAAGCCGAGTACCACGACTGGGTGGCGAGCCAGGGCAAGCCGCGCTGGATCGTTACGCTGCTGGCCGCAGGCTTCAGCGGCGAGCAGATGGCGGCCGTGACCGGCATCGTCCACGGCTACGGACTGAACATCGATTCCATCCGCCGCCTGTCGGGCCGCATTCCGCTGCATCGCCACGGCGGCCACGCCCGCACCAGCATCGAGATCAGCCTGCGCGGCACTCTGGCCGACCCGGTGGGCCTGAAGGCCGACCTGATGGCTGCAGCGGACCGCCTCGCCTTCGACTTCAGCGTTCAGGAAGACACCGTGTACCGGCGCAATCGCCGGCTGGCCGCGTTCGACATGGATTCCACCCTCATCGATGCCGAGATCATCGACGAGCTGGCCAAGCTGCACGGGGTCGGCGACCGGGTGTCGGCGATCACCGAGCGCGCCATGCGCGGCGAGCTGCCGTTTCGGGAGAGCTTCCGACAGCGGGCGGCGCTGCTGAAGGGGCTGCCCGAGTCGGCACTGAAACAGGTAGCCGAACGGGCGGAGCTGAATGAAGGCGCTCACCGCCTGATCCGGGCGCTGAAGCTGTTCGGCTACAAGACGGCGATTCTGTCCGGCGGCTTTCAGTACGTGGGTGACCACCTGCAGCGGGAGCTGGGCATCGACTACGTGTTCGCCAACCGTCTCGTCATCCGCGACGGGGTGATGACCGGCGAGGTGGATGGCGGCATCGTCGACGCGGAACGCAAGGCCGAGCTGCTGCTCGAGATCGCGCGCCGGGAGGGGATATCGCGCCAGCAGACCATCGCCATCGGCGACGGCGCCAACGACCTGCCGATGCTGAGCGCGGCCGGCCTCGGCATCGCCTATCACGCCAAGCCGCTGGTGCGGGAGAGCGCCAGCCACGCCATCTCGAACTTCGGCCTGGACAGCGTGCTGTACCTGCTTGGCTTCAGCGACCGCGACATCGAGACCGCGCTGGCCGACTGAGTCGGCCCGGGTCAGTCGTCGGTGCTGAAGTCGAAGTTCATTTCGGTGGAAGGCTCCTGCAGGTAGTGGCCCTGGATGTAGTTGGCCCCTGCCTGCCACAGCGCCGACAGCACCCCGGCGCTCTCCACCATGGGAATGATGGTCAGCTTGCCGCTGCTCTGCAGTGCGCGGATCATGCCGGTCAGCTCGTCCTTGCGGCCCGAGTCTTCCACCATCTGCTCGACGTGTGAGCCGTCGAGCTTCACGAAGTCGACCGGGATGTGGCCGAGGATCTCCATGGCGTTGTCCGCCAGCCCGAACCGGGACAGCGACGTGCGGCAGTGCATGGCCTTCAGGCCCTCGACGAACGCCCGGGTCTGACGCACCAGGTCGGAGGCGTCGCGCTCGGTGATCTGGAAGATCACGGCATCGCTGGGCAGCCGGGCTGCCTTGATGGCGACGCCCAGCCACTGCAGGAACTCCGGGTCCGCGACGCTGTTGGCGGTGAGGTTGATGGTCAGCCGCGTGCTGTGCCCCTTGGAGCGATGGGCCGACAGCATCTTGATCGACTGCAGGATCACCCAGCGGTCGATCTTGGCGGCGACGCCGTGCTCGATGGCCGTGCGCAGGAACTCGTTCGGCGCGATGTGGCCGCCGTCGCGGTCGAGCATCCGCAGAAACACCTCGTAGTGCTCGTCGGAATCGCCGCGCAGGCTGATGATCGGCTGAAACAGCAGCAGGAAGCGCTGATTGTCGATGGCATCGTTGATCTGCGCCAGAATCTTCGCCGCTTCGCTGTCCGGCTCCTCCCGCGCCACCTCCTTGGTGAGCACGTCGACGCGGTTGCCGCCGTTGCTCTCGGCGCGGATGACGGTGGCAAACGCCGTGTTCAGCGCCATCTCCACGGCAGCGGCGCCGCCGAACTCGTGATCGGCGTCGATCTCGGCGCCGCCGATGCTGACGCTGGCGTTCACGGTGCGGCCGTCGATCTCGAGCATGCAGCTCTCCACCGCCCGGCGTATGGCTTCGACACGCGTCAGCACGTCGTTGCGCTCGGCATCCGTCATCGCGAAGGCGAATTGATGGGTCGACAGACGCACGCACGGCCGGTCGCCCAGGGACTGCTGGATCAGCGCCATGACTTCGGTGCCGATGGTCTCCGCCCCGCGCAGGCCCGCGTTTTCCTGCAGCCGGCCGAAGCCGTCGATCTGAGCCACCAGAATCACCCGATGGCTGTGCACGGTGGCAAGGAGGTCGTGGGTGCTGGTCAGGAACGCAGTCGCGCCCATGACCGGTTGCTGGCCGTTGGCCGCTGCGCCGTTGGCTGTGCCATTGGCGTGGCCATTGGCATGGCCATTGGCGGCGCCGTTGCCGTCGTGCTGCTCGGCGGCGGCAGCGACGGAACCTTCGTCGCGGGCGGCGCCGGTGCGCAGGGTCACCTGCAGGCAGGGCTCGCCCTCGTACTCGGCGGGCGCCAGGGTCATGGTCCCGGTGACTTCGTGGCCGTCCGTGGCGCGGCCGGTGAAGTCGAGGGTGCGATCATCGCCGTCGTGGCGGAACCGCTTCAGCGCCTGCTTCAGCGCCTCGGCACTGGCGTCGCTCATCAGATCCATGAGCGGCAGCCCCAGCAACTCGTCGACGTCGCGGAACCCGAACAGCTCCAGGTATCCGGGGTTGGCGAAGATGTGCATGCCCTCGTGCACGTAGGCGATGGCGGCCTCGGAGCTGCTCAGCAGCAGCTGGCAGCGTTGCTCGGCCTCGCGCAGCGCGCGGGTGAGCTCGACGAAGCGCTGTCCCTGGCACACGTGGGCGAGCTCGCGCTTGAACACCAGCACGAGCTGCTCGGTGTCCTGCCGCGCCACCACGTCGGCGGCGCCCAGGCGCAACCCTTCGGCCGGCGTCAGGGCGCCGTCCTGTGGGCTCACCAGAATGATGGGCACGTGAGGCGCCTTCAGACGCAGCTGCGGCAGGCGCTGCTCCAAGTGGGGCAGCGCCGCGTTGCAGAGCATGAGATCGGCCGTGAGAACGTCGTCCGTGGCCCGATCCAGGTCGGTCAGCCGCATGCGCGTGGCAATCCCGGCATCGCGAAGCAGGGAGTCGAATTCCTGGGCAGCGTTCTCGGACGACTCGGCGATCAGCAGGCGCACTGACGCATGTTGGGAGTGCTCGGTGGCCATATCCTTCTCAAGACAGCGTATCCATACACCTGAGCACCAGATCCTGGGCGCTCAGCCTCGTCTTACAGATCGCCAATGTTCAGGTTGACCCGAGCGTTTTCCAAGTAACCAGACAGCATTCGGTAGGTGAACTGGTTCACACTTTCGGTTTTGAGCAGGCACTGCTGCAACTGTGCGGTACTGCGTATTCCCTGATTCTGCAGGTGCACCTTCTGCCCGGACTGGAACGGCTGGCGCGGCGTAATCAGGCTGGCGGGCTGGCCGATGGGGGCCAGCTCGGGCAGCAGCAGGCCGCGTGCGTAGCTGGTGGACCCGCCCACCTTCTGCACCGCCCTGACCGCCACCGGGATCGCCCGCGGCGACAGCAGCTCGATGCCCATGGCGGTGCCTTCCGAGTTCTGGCGGATCCAGCGGATCACGGCGATGCACCAGCGGTTGTCGGCCTCCTCGCGCAGGCCGATGAGCTCACCGGTCTGCAGCATGGGCGGCAGCGGGTCGTTCCAGCGGATCTGGTAGCCGCCGGGGCTGGTGTCGATGGCGGTGGTGTCGAAGAGCTCGTGAGCGGACTTGTCCGGCGCCGGCGCCGGCTTGCCGCGCTCCCGGCGGAGGATGCGCTCGGGATTCTGAATGTTCGGGTTCTCGGGGATTCGCGCGCCGAGGTCGAAGGCGTCGTCCCAGACGTCCTTCGCCGCCTGCGGCCGGTGCCGCTCGCGCTGCCGGGCGTCCAGCAGGAACGGATTCAGCTCGCCGCCCGTGATGGCGTCGGGATCGGCCATGGTTTCGCTGAACTCCACCCCGCCGGACAGGAAGAAGTGGACCGCACGCAGGCCGACGCACACCCTGATGCTGCCGGAGGTGCCGAGGCGCCGGTGCGACCTGGGCCGCATCACGCCCCAGGCCTCGGCCAGGTGGGAGATCTGCACCTCGCTGGCGGCATCGGGAACGTTGATCTCGCAGGGCAGCTCGCGCAGGTACGACTCGAGCTGGTAGACCAGGACCTCGGTGCGGATGCCGCGGGGGGCGACCGCGTCGCGCATCAGCCGTTTGTACACCGGCCCCTGATCGGACTCGAGGTCGACGGCGAACAGGGCCGAGGTGGCGTCGGGCTCGAGGGTGACCAGCTTCGACCACTCCTCCAGGCAGTTGAACACCTCGGCTAGCTGCCGGTGCCGCATCTGGTTCGGCTTGCTGCAGGCGAGCAGCAGCGAGCGCAGGTAGGCGCTGGTCGGTGTGGTCATGGGCGCCGTGTGGTTCTCCGCATCCTCCAGCGCCGTATCCGCCTCGCCGAGGCGCTCGGCGAGCAGGTAGAGCTGGTTCAGCTCCAGCCACAGACGCTCCGCCGGCTCGACGTAGAACTGCAGCGTGCGCAGCAGCGTCCGCGACAGATCGGACAGCGCCCGGTGGATGGCCAGCGGCAGTAGCTGCCGGTCGCCCTGGCCGCCCTTCTCGCGCTGCTCGAGGGCGGCAAGAATCACGGCTTTGTAGCCGGAGCAGAGGTTGGTCTGCAGACGCTGGGCCAGCCGGGCGATGGCGTCGCCCTGGGTGGCCGACGTGCCCGCGTTGCGGTCGAGACGCGCGCACAGATAGTGGAGGATCGGCCGGATCTGCTCGAGCAGGGCCATGCGCTGCTCCGGGCTCACAGTCAGCCGCGCGATTTCCCAGGTCGCCTGACGTACCTGAGCGGCGGCATCTGCGGTGTTCGCCATGGGCAGGCTGGTGACCCAATCGCCGAGCGCGGTGGCCGAGGTGTCGCAGAACGACAGACGCTCGAGCTCGGCAAGCGGCGCGGTCAGGCGGGTTTCCGGTACGGCGGTGGTCGAGGAAGAGTTCACGGCGTGCATGATATACGCAACGGGCCGGATCGGCGGTATCATGCGCGCCTTTTCGATTCAGGCGGGACGATTGTCATGGCCACCTACACCACCAACGAGTTCAAATCCGGGCTGAAGGTGCTGCTCGAAGGCGAGCCTTGCGCCATCCTCGAGAACGAGTTCGTGAAGCCGGGCAAGGGCCAGGCCTTCAACCGGGTGAAGTTCCGCAACCTGATCTCCGGACGGGTCTGGGAGCGCACCTTCAAGTCGGGTGAGGCGCTGCCCGGCGCCGATGTCATGGATCTGGACATGCAGTATCTCTACACCGACGGCGACTTCTGGCATTTCATGAAGACCGACGGCAGCTATGAGCAGCTGGTGGCCCCGGCGTCCGCGGTGGCGGAAGCCCTGCAGTGGCTGAAGGAGGAGGAGACCTATCAGGTCACCCTCTGGAACGACGAGCCCATCTCGGTGACGCCGCCCAACTTCCTCGAGCTCGAGGTGACCGAGACCGACCCTGGCCTGCGAGGCGACACCGCCCAGGGCGGCACCAAGCCGGCGACGCTGTCCACGGGGGCCGTGGTCAAGGTGCCGCTGTTCATCGAGGTGGGCGACGTGCTGCGGGTCGACACCCGCAATGCCATGTACGTCAGCCGGGCGCGGGGCTGACCGTCCGCGACGCGACGCCATGAACGATGCCCGCGGCGCCGACTGGGCGCCGAGCTGCAGCCTTGCCGCGCTCGAGGCGCGCGGGCGCATCCTGCGACAGGTTCGCGACTTCTTCCATGACCGTGGCGTGCTCGAGGTGCAGACCGGCGTGCTCGGCGCCGCCACGGTCACCGAACCGGCGGTGGAGTCCGTCGCCGTGCCGGGGCTCGGCTACCTGCAGACCTCGCCGGAATACCAGATGAAGCGGCTGCTGGCCGCCGGCGCACCGTCGATTTTCCAGATCGGCCCGGTGTTCCGGGCCGGCGAGGCGGGCCGCCGCCACAACCCCGAGTTCGTGATGCTGGAGTGGTACCGGCTCGGGTTCGATCACGAGGCGCTGATGGCGGAGGTGGCGGCGCTGGTGGACGTGGTGCTTGGTCCGGCGCCCTGCCGCACGCTGCGCTACGCCGACGTGGTCGCCCGGGCACGGGTGGACGTGCCCGACGGCCTTGATCCCCGCGAAGCGGAAGACCTGCGCTTCGCCAACGGTCTCGACACCTTGGGGGAGGGCCGCTGGTTCGTGACCGATTACCCGGCCGATCAGGCGGCGCTGGCCAGGCTGACGGCGCAGGACGCGTCGGTGGCCGCCCGCTTCGAGCTGGTGGTGGACGGCCTGGAGCTGGCCAACGGCTACTGGGAGTTGGGTGACGCGGAGGCCCTGGCGGCCCGCTTCGAGGCCGACCGCGCGGCTCGTGCCCGGCGCGGTCATACGCTGCCGGCGGTTGACCAGCGCCTGCTGGCCGCCATGCGCGCCGGCCTGCCGGCCTGCGCCGGCGTTGCACTGGGCTTCGACCGGCTGCTGATGCTGGCGCTGGGCGCCCGGTCTCTGGCCGAGGTGATGGCGTTTCCCATCGACCGGGCCTGACCGCGCCGCGCCGTCACGACAGCAGCGTGCCCAGCCGCTGCCCCATGCGCACCCGGCTGCCGGCCCGCACCGACTCGTCGAGACCTACGCGTCCCGGCTCGCAGCAGACGATCACGGTGGAGCCCAGCAGGAAGCGGCCGATCTCGGCGCCGCGATCGAACGGCTGCTGCCAGGTGTCGTGACGGATCGACCGATAGGGCGATGGCGGTCCGCCCCATACGGTCTCGATGCTGGCGACGATCAGCGCCCCCACCAGCACGACCGCCATCCGGCCGTGGTCGGTGTCGAACCAGCACACCAGCCGTTCGTTGCGGCAGAACAGGTCGCTGATCGCCGCCTCGGTGCGGGCGTTGACCGAGAACAGGGCACCGGGGATGGTCGTGGTGCGGCGCAGGGTGCCGGCCATGGGCAGGTGCACGCGATGGTAGTCCATGGGCGCGAGATAGACGGTGGCGAAGCTGCCGCCGTCGAACCCGGGCGCGCGCTCGCCCAGCAGCGATTCCAGCCGGTAGTAGGTGCCCTTGGCCTGCAGCAGCCGGTCGCCGTCGATAAGGCCGGCCTGGCTGACCATGCCGTCGGCGGGGCAGAGCAGCGCCGCGGGGTCCGGGTCCAGAGGCCGGGCGCCGGGAGCGAGGGCCCGGGTGAAGAAGTCGTTGAAGCTCCGGTAGTCGTCGGGATCGGTGCGCGCGGCCTCGGTCAGATCGACGCCGTAGTACCGCGCGAAGGCGCGAATCAGCCGCTTTCGCAGCCAGGCCTGCTGCGACCGGGCGGCGAGTCCGGTCAGGCGCGACAGCGCGTGCTGGGGCAGCAGCCGCTGCAGGATCACGAACGGGTCGGTCATCGGTCCGCGCCGCCCGGCGTCGGCCCGGTGGCCACCGGCGTGTCGTCGCGATTGCCCCACTCCGCCCAGGAGCCGTCGTAGGCGCGAATGTCGGGAAAGTCCAGCAGCCGGCCCACCAGGTAGGACAGCCCGGAGCGGTGATGGCTCTGACAGTGGGTGATCACCCGCCGTTCGGGAACGATGCCGTGGCGGGCCAGCAGGCCGCGCACGTCCACCTGCAGGCGTAGCTGCCGGGCCGGATCCTTCAGCGCCTGCCAGTCGAGGTGGATGGCGCCGGGCACGTGGCCGGCGCGCCGTGAGCCGCTCTTCTCGCCCCGGTACTCCTCCGCCGAGCGCACGTCCCAGACGAGCGCGGCGGGATCGTCGATGGCGGCGCGGACGTCGTCCAGGGTGGCGACGGGCTCGTGGCGCAGTGTGATCGGCGGTGCCGGCTCGGCCGCGCCGTCGTCTGCGCCATCGTCTGCACCATGAAGCAGGGGCTGCCCGGCGTGGTGCCAGGCATGCAGGCCGCCGTCGAGATACGACCAGCGGTCGTGGCCGATCACGTCGAGCGTCCAGGCGAAGCGGCCGGCCCAGCCGCCGCCCTCGTCGTCGTAGATCACCACGTGCCGGTCGGGGCGCCAGCCGATGCGCGCCAGCACGGCCTGGATCTGGGCCGGCGGCGGCAGCCGGCCCGGCGCCGGTGGCTGACCGCTGACCAGCCAGCTCGGCACCACCAGCCGCGCGCCGGGCACGTGCGCCTCGGCGAACCGGGCGGGGTCGCCCACGTCCACCAGCAGCAGGTCGTCATGGTCGGCCGCGGTGAAGGTCGCGGGGTCCAGCAGGCGCGGCACGGTTTCGGGCACGATCGCTTTCCGGCAGGGTCGATAGTGGGTAGTTTACGGGTTCGCGGGCCCATTACGACGGGAGGTATGAGTGGCGGCGCATCTGGTGTGGATGGATCTCGAGATGACGGGGCTCGATCCCGAGCGCGAGCGCATCATCGAGATCGCCACCATCGTCACCGACGATCAGCTCGAGGTGGTGGCCGAGGGTCCGGTGCTGGCGGTGCGCCAGCCCGAGTCGCTGCTGGCCGCCATGGACGACTGGAATCAGCGCCAGCACGGTGGCAGCGGCCTGCTCGACCGGGTCCGCCGCGAGGGCGTCAGCGAGCGGGAGGCGGAGGCCATCACCCTGGCCTTTCTGGAGCAGCACGTCGAGAAGAAGCGTTCGCCCCTGTGCGGCAACACCATCTGGCAGGATCGCCGCTTTCTGACCCGCTACATGCCGGCCCTGGAAGAGTTCCTGCACTACCGCATGGTCGACGTCAGCAGCCTGAAGGAGCTGGCGGCGCGCTGGCGACCGGATCTGGCGGCCGGATTCAGCAAGACCAATGCCCACACCGCCCTCGCCGACGTCCGCGAGTCCATCGCCGAGCTGCGCTACTACCGCGAGCACTTCATCAAGACGGAGGCCGACAACGCATGACGACGCTTCTCGGAATCGCCGGCAGCCTGCGGCGTCGCTCCTACAACCGCGCCCTGCTCGAGGCGGCGGCGACGCTGATGCCCGATGGCGCGCGCCTGGAGGTGGCCGGCATCGACGGCATTCCCCTCTACGACGGCGATGCCGAAGCCGCCGACGGCGTTCCGGCCGCGGTGGCGGCGCTGAAGGCGCGCCTGGCAGCCGCTGACGGCCTGCTGCTGGCGACGCCGGAGTACAACAACGGCATTCCCGGCGCCTTCAAGAACGCCGTGGACTGGCTGTCGCGGCCGCCGGACGACGTCGCCCGGCTGTTCGCCGGCCGTCCCGTGGCCGTGATCGGCGCTACGCCGGGCGGCATGGGCACGGTGCTGGCGCAGGACGCCTGGCTGCCGGTGCTGCGGGCGTTGAAGACCCGCCCCTGGTACGAAGGCCGGCTCATGGTCTCCGGCGTGCAGCGCCGCTTCGACGACGAAGGCCGCTTGACCGACGACGACCTGCGCGAGTCCCTCAGCCGCTTCCTGACGGGTTTCGTCGGGTTCGTGCGCGGCGCTCGCGCAGCCGACTGATCGCCCACTCGACGTGCTCGCGCACCAGCGGCGACGGGTCGGTGCGGGCGCCCTCCAGAGCCGCCAGCGCCGCGTCGCTGGCCGGGCCGTTGCCGATGGCGACCGCCAGGTTGCGCCGCCACTGGGCGTAGCTGGCGCGGCGGATGGCCGAACCCTCGGTGCGTTGCTGGAACTCGGCCTCGCTCCAGGCGAACAGCGCCAGCAGGTCGGCGGCATCCAGCCCATGGCGCGGACGGAAGTCGGTTTCGGTCGAATGCCGCGCGTGGCGGTTCCACGGGCAGTAGATCTGGCAGTCGTCGCAGCCGAACACGCGGTTGCCCATGAGCGGCCGCAGCGCTTCGGGAATGCTGCCCCGATGCTCGATGGTGAGGTAGGAGATGCAGCGTCGGGCGTCCAGACGCCGCGGGCCGACGATGGCCCGGGTGGGGCAGACGGTCATGCAGGCCTGGCACTTGCCGCAGTGGTCCTGCTGGGCCGGCTCGTCCACCGGCAGCGGCAGGTTGGTGTAGATCTCGCCGAGGAAGAACCAGGAGCCGGCGTCGCGGTCGAGCAGCAGCGTGTGCTTGCCGATCCAGCCGAGCCCGGCCTTGGCCGCCAGCGCCTTCTCGAGCACGGGTGCGGAATCGGTAAACGCCCGGTAGCGGGCGCCCTGCTCGAGGCCGTCGCAGCCGCGGGCGGCGTCGTCGATGCGGCGCGCCAGCGTGGCCAGCCGCCGCCGCACCACCTTGTGATAGTCGCGCCCCAGCGCATAGCGTGATACGTAGGCGCGGCTGGCATCGTCGAGCACGCGAACCGGGTCGGACCCCTCCGGCAGGTAGTCGAGCCGGGCGCTGATGACGCGGCAGGTTTCGGGTTCCAGCAGCGCCGGGTCGAGGCGGCGCTCGACGTGCTCGGCCATGTAGCCCATCTCGCCGTGGAAGCCGTCGGCCAGCCACTGCCGCACCTTGTCCTTGTAGGCCGACAGGTCGGTGTCGGTGATGCCCACCTTCTGGAAGCCGAGTTCGCGCCCCCAGGTCTTGATGTCGCTGGCCAGAGCTTCGAGCAACGCGGGTGACCGTTCCATTCCGGACAGGGTGGCGCCAGTATAGTCCCCATGACCCTGCCACTGCGTTCCACCATCGAGCTCTACACCGCCGCGCAATGCCGCGACCTGGACCGCCGCGCCATGGCCGCGCTCGGCGTCACGGGCTTCGAGCTCATGCAGCGGGCAGGGTCCGCCGCCTTCGAGACGCTGCTGCAGCGTTGGCCGCGGGCGCGCCGCCTGGCCGTGGTCTGCGGCAAGGGCAACAACGCCGGCGACGGCTACGTGATCGCCGGCATCGCCCGTCGGCTCGGGTTGTCGGTGCGGCTGCTGCAGGTGGGTGAGGCGGCCGCGCTCGGCGGCGACGCCGCGCGCGCCCGCGACTGGGCCGCCGAGTGCGGCGTGGCGCCGGAGAGCGCCGCTGCCGTGCCGGCCGACGCCGACGTGGTGGTGGATGCGCTGCTCGGTACCGGCCTGCGGGGCGGCTTGTCCGGCGACTTCGCCGCGGCGGCGGCGGCCATCAATGGCAGTGGCCGGCCGGTGCTGGCCGTGGATGTGCCCTCCGGCGTGCACGTCGATACCGGGTCGGCTGCCGAGGGCGCCGTGCGGGCCGCGGTCACGGTCACCTTCATCGGCCGCAAGCTGGGCCTGCACACGGGTGCCGGGCTCGACCACGCGGGAGAGGTGATCTACCGCGATCTCGGGGTGCCGGAAGCGGTGTTTCGCGAGCTGCCCGGCTGCCCCTGGTGGCGCTACGAGGCGCTGCCGGATGCCTATCGGGTGCCGCCTCGGGGGCGCAACGCCTACAAGCACGCGCTCGGTCACGTGGTGGTGGTCGGCGGCGATCACGACATGGGCGGCGCCGTGATCATGGCCGGTGAGGCGGCGCTGCGCTGCGGCGCCGGCATGGTCAGCATCATCACCCGTGCCGGGCATCGTCCGGCGCTGCTGGCACGGCGGCCGGAGCTGATGGTGGCGGATGCGGACGACGATGAGGCCGTGGCCGACCGTCTGGGACGCGCGACCTGCATCGTCGCCGGCCCCGGACTCGGCCGCACCGAATGGGGCAGCCTGCTGCTGGCGACGGCGCTGTCGCGGCCGGTGCCCACGGTGCTGGATGCCGACGGCCTGACGGTGCTGGCTCGCGACGGCCTGCAGGCGGCCGGGCCGCTGCTGGTGACGCCCCATGCGGGCGAGGCGGCGCGCCTGCTCGGCTGCGACGCCGCCACGGTGCAGGGCGATCGTCCGGCGGCCGCGCTGGCGCTGGCGCGCCAGGTGGCGGGGGTGGCGGTGCTGAAGGGGGCCGGTTCCGTGATCGCAGCGGCCACCGGCGACGCCGAGGCTGCGCTGCTGGGCGTCTGCGCGCACGGTAATCCGGGCATGGCCTCCGCCGGTATGGGCGACGTTCAGAGCGGCATCATCGGCGGCCTGCTGGCGCAGGGGCTGACGCCGGCAGGCGCCGCCGTGGCCGGCACCTGCCTGCACGCGCTGGCCGCCGACCGTGCCGTGCAGCGGCTCGGCCAGCGCAGCCTGCTGGCCACCGACCTGCTGGACGCCATGGTGGCGGTGCTGGCTGCGGAGCGGCCGGCGTGAGCGAGGCCCGGCCGCGGCGCGAGTCGCATTGGCTGGCCGACGAGGCGGCCACCCTGGCTGCCGGTGCCGCCCTCGCCGAGCGTCTCGGCGCCGCGCCCTCCGCCCTGGTGTGCCTGCACGGCGAGCTCGGCGCCGGCAAGACCACGCTGGTACGCGGCATGCTGCGCGGCCTTGGGCACGCCGGCTCGGTGAAGAGCCCGACCTACACCATCCTGGAACCTTACGAGATCTCAAATTGCGTGGTGTACCATTTTGATTTTTATCGTATTCTCGACCCCCAGGAGCTGGACTTCATCGGTCTGGACGAATTGCTGGAGCAGACCGCGCTGAAGCTGGTGGAATGGCCCGAGCAGGCGGCGGATCGGCTGCCGCCCGCCGACATGGACGTCTACCTCAGCGTGGAAGGAACGGGCAGGCGCCTTGAGATTCATTGGCATCGTTAGTCTGTTGCTGATGGCTGCAGCCGCGGCCCCGGTTGCCGTGGCGGCGCCGCTGCACATCGACGACGTGCGCCTGCACGAAGCGCCCGACTACACCCGGGTGGTGTTCGATACCTCCGGGCCGGTGCGCTACGAGATGTTCACCCTGGACAATCCCCATCGCGTGGTGATCGACGTCCATGGCGCCCGCGGCCGGCCCGGCTTCGACCCGGCAACGGTGCGTACCGGCAGCCGGGTCTCGGCGGTGCGGGCTGCGCCGCGCGGCGACAGCTATCGCATCGTCATCGACCTGACCGGGCCGGCGCGTGCCGAGAGCTTCAGCCTCGCGCCCGTGGCGCCCTACGGACACCGGCTGGTGCTGGACCTGCACTCCGGCGAGCGGGCGCGGCCGCCGGCGCGGGTGCCGCGTTCGGAGGAACGCCGCGACGTGGTGATCGCCATCGACGCCGGCCACGGCGGCGAAGACCCGGGCGCCATCGGGCCGGATCGCATCTACGAAAAGAAGGTGGTCATGGACATCGCCCGGCGGCTGGCCAAGCACGTCGATGCCATGCCCGGCTACCGGGCCGTGCTGGTGCGCACCGGCGACTACTACATCTCGTTGCGGCAGCGGGTGCAGATCGCCAGAGACCATCGCGCCGACCTCTTCGTATCGGTGCACGCCGATGCCTTCAAGAGCGCGTCGGTGCATGGCGCGTCGGTCTACACGCTGTCGGAGCGGGGGGCCACCAGCGAGACCGCGCGCTGGCTGGCGGAGAAGGAAAATCGCTCCGACCTGATCGGCGGCGTCGGCGCGGTGTCGCTGGGCGACAAGGACGACATCCTCGCGCACGTGCTGCTCGACCTGTCCATGGATGCCAACCGCTCCGCCAGCATCGACGCGGGCGCCAGCCTGCTGCGGGCGCTGGGCGGGGTCACCCGGGTGCACAAGCGCAGCGTCGAGCAGGCCGGCTTTGCGGTGCTGAAGGCGCCAGACGTACCGTCGGTGCTGGTGGAGACCGGCTACATCTCCAACCCGGCGGAGGCCCGCCGGCTGAACACGGCCGACCATCAGGAGCGCATCGCCCGCGCGCTGGCCGCCGGCATTCGCGATCACATGCAGGTGCATGCGCCGGTGGGCACGCTGGTGGCCTGGCAGCGGGACCAGGGCGAGCGGCGCCACACCATCGAGCGGGGCGACACCCTGTCGGCCATCGCCGTACGCTACGGCATCAGCACCGAGCGGCTGCGGGACGCGAATGGGCTGCGCACCGACAACATCCGGGTCGGCCAGACCATCGTCATCCCGGCCGGTTGAGCGCCGCGGCCGCGGCGGGTGGAGTACACTGGCGCCCCATGAGTCGGCGCATTCAACCGCTGGGCAGCCTGGTCGCCAATCAGATCGCCGCCGGTGAGGTGGTGGAGCGTCCGGCGTCCCTGGTCAAGGAGCTGGTGGAGAACAGCCTCGACGCCGGCGCGCGCCGCATCGTCGTGACCACCGAACTCGGCGGCCTGAAGCGGCTGCGGGTGGTGGACGACGGCGACGGCATCCATCCGGACGACCTGCCTCTGGCGGTAGCCCCCCACGCCACGAGCAAGATCCGCACCGCCGACGATCTGCTCGGGGTCGGCACCCTGGGCTTTCGCGGCGAGGCCTTGGCCAGCATCGCCGCCGTGGCCCGGCTGCGCATCACCTCCCGCAGCGCCGAGACCGGCACGGCACATGCCATCGAGGTGGCCGGCGGCGAGCAGACGGCGCTGGAGCCGGCGGCGCACCCCCGCGGCACCACCGTGGAGGTGGCAGACCTGTTCTTCAACACGCCGGCGCGGCGTAAGTTCCTGAAGACCGAGCGTACCGAGCAGAACCACGTCGACCTGGTGGTCCGGCGCGCCGCCCTCGGCCGCTTCGACGTCGCCTTCGAGCTGGCCCAGGATGGGCGCGACGGCGTGGTGCTGCCGGCCGGGCGGGTGGAGGAGCGGCTGGGCCGGATCCTGTCCGCCGACTTCGTGGCGCGCAGCGTGGCCCTGGACGAGAGCCGCGGCGACATGCGCCTGCACGGCTGGGTGGGCCTGCCGACCCTGTCCCGCAGCCAGACCGATCAGCAGTACTTCTTCGTCAACGGCCGCGTGGTGCGCGACAAGCTGGTCGCGCACGCGGTGCGCCAGGCGTACCACGACGTCATGTTCCACGGCCGCCAGCCGGTGTTCGTGCTCTACCTGTCGCTGCCTCCGGACCGGGTCGACGTCAACGTCCACCCCACCAAGCACGAGGTGCGCTTCCGCGACGCACGGGCCGTGCACGACTTCGTGTTCGGCACCCTCAACCGGGTGCTGCGGGGGGTGCGGCCGGCGTCGCCGTCGGCAGACGCGCTGGCGGGCGCAGCGGCCGCGGGCGGCGCGGCCGGCGGCTGGGGTGTCGGCCCGGCGCCGCAGCGGCGCCTCGACTGGGGGACGGCCGCGGGCGCCGGCGGATCCAGCGTCACCGCGCTGCTGGCCGAGGCGTCGGCCTCGATTCCGGCGCCTGCCGGTGCGTCAGCGCCCACCGCCGCGGTGGCCGAGGACGGCTTCCCGCCGCTGGGCTACGCCCTGGCGCAGCTGCACGGCGTCTACATCCTGGCCCAGAATCGGGACGGGCTGGTGGTGGTCGACATGCACGCCGCCCACGAGCGCATCACCTACGAACGGCTCAAGGCGCAGCGGGGTGGTCAGAGCGTGCCGCGGCAGCGGCTGCTGGTGCCGCAGGTGGTGTCGGTGTCAGAGACCGAAGCCGAGCTGGCCGAGACCCTGACCGACGAGCTGGCCGAGTTCGGCCTGGTGGTCGATCGCAGCGGCCCGGGGAGCATCACCGTGCGCGAGGTGCCGGCGCTGCTGGCGAACGCCGACGTCGGCGGCCTGGCCCGCGACGTGCTGGCCGACTGCGCCGAACATGGCGGCAGCCGGCGGCTGGCCGAGCGCCAGGAGACCCTGCTGGCGACCATGGCCTGCCACGGTTCGGTGCGCGCCCACCGGGCGCTCAGCATTGCCGAGATGAACGCGCTGCTGCGCGACATGGAACGCACGGACAACGCCGGCCAGTGCAACCATGGCCGGCCCACCTTCGTGGTGCAGACCATGGCCGACCTCGACGCCGTGTTCCTGCGTGGCCAGTGACGGTGCCGTGACCGGCGAGCGGCCGACGGTGCTGGTGTTGACCGGCCCCACCGCCACCGGCAAGACCGACGTCGCGTTGGCCCTGGCCGAGCAGGCGCCCGTGGCCCTGATCAGCATGGATTCGGCCCAGGTGTACCGCGGCATGGACATCGGCACCGCCAAGCCCTCCGCGGCGCTGCGGGCGCGCTTTCCCCATGCGCTGGTCGACATCCGGGATCCGGCTCAGGCCTACTCCGCCGCCGACTTCGTCGCCGACGCGGACCGGGAGGCCCGGCGGGCGCTGGACGCCGGGCGCACGCCGCTGCTGGTGGGCGGCACCATGCTCTACCTGCGTGCCTTCCGGGAGGGTCTCGCCCGGCTGCCGCCGGCGTCGCCGGAGGTTCGGGCCGAGATCGGCGCCCGCGCGCAGCGCCTGGGCTGGCCGGCGCTGCATGCCGAGCTGGCCCGCCTGGACCCGGAGGCGGCCGCCGGCATCCATCCGAACAATCGCACCCGCGTCCAGCGGGCGTTGGAGGTGATCCGGGTCACCGGTGAGCCTATGAGCCAGGTGTGGCGCCGGCAGGGCGGCCTGGGTGCCGCCGAGCGGCTGGGGGTGCGGCTGGTGGAGGTGGCCATCGTCCCCGACCGCCGCGAGGCGCTGCACGCACGCATCGAGGCTCGGTTCCGGGCCATGCTGGCGGCCGGCCTGGTGGCGGAGGTGGCGGCGCTGCGCGGGCGCGGCGACCTCGATCCCGAGTTGCCCAGCATGCGTGCCGTGGGCTACCGACAGGCCTGGTCGTACCTGGACGGCGACGGCGACCTGGAGACCCTGGCGGCGCGCGGCGCCGCCGCCACCCGGCAGCTCGCCAAGCGCCAGCTCACCTGGCTGCGCAGCTTCGCCGGCGTCACGTCCCTACGCTGGGGCCCGGCAGCCGCACTGGCGCGCTGTGTGGCGGCCCGGGCCCAGCTTGAATTCTGCTGACACGAGGCCCATATTGAGTTCGCATAACAACAAGGCGCCGGTCAGCCGTGCCTCGCGCATGGCGCTGCCCGCATGCCAAGGAGACCGCCATGTCGAAAGGGCATTCGCTACAAGACCCTTATCTGAATACGTTGAGAAAAGAACGGATTCCGGTGTCCATATATCTGGTGAACGGCATCAAGCTGCAGGGGCAGATCGAGTCGTTCGACCAGTTCGTGGTTCTGCTGCGGAACTCGGTGAGCCAGATGGTCTACAAACATGCCATTTCCACCGTGGTGCCGTCTCGGAACGTGAAGCTGTCGCCTCCGACCAATTCGGACGAGACACCTGAAAACTGACCGCGGATCTCTCCTCCCTTCGCAGCGGCAGGCCGAAGGTGAAGAGCAGGCCGCCAGGGAGTGACCTTGTTCTTCGAACGTCCTGAGGCAGGCCGCCGGGCGGTGCTGCTGAGCGTGACCTTCAAAGCCGTGACCGGGCAGACGCTCGGTTCAGCCGAGGAGTGTGCCGAGCTGGCGCGCAGCGCCGGCATCGACGTCGCCGCCCGGGTGGGCGCCTCCCGTCCGGCGCCGCATCCGCGCTGGTTCGTGGGCGAGGGCAAGCTGGAGGAGCTGGCCGCCACCCTCAGCGCCCAGGATGCCGACCTGCTGCTCGCCAATCACGACCTGTCACCGGGTCAGCAGCGCAACCTGGAAAAGCGCCTCGGCTGCCGGGTCATGACCCGCACCGAGCTGATCCTGCACATCTTCGCCGACCGGGCGCGTACCTACGAAGGTAAGCTGCAGGTCGAGCTGGCCCAGCTCACCCACGCCCAGACCCGGCTGGTGCGCGGCTGGACCCACCTGGACCGGCAGAAGGGCGGCATCGGCCTGCGCGGTGCCGGCGAGACCCAGCTCGAGCTCGACCAGCGGATGCTGGCCGACCGCATCCGCGCCCTGAAGGACAAGCTGGCCACGGTGGCCCAGCGGCGGGGCCAGGGTCGGCGCCGCCGGCAGCGAGGCCACGTCCGCAGCATCTCCCTGGTGGGTTACACGAACGCCGGCAAGTCGACGCTGTTCAACGCCCTGACCGAGGCCGGGGTGGTGGCCCAGGACAAGCTGTTCGCCACCCTCGACCCCACCATGCGGCGCCTCAACGTGCCGGGCGTGGGAGACGTGGTGCTGGCCGATACGGTGGGCTTCATCAGCCATCTGCCGCACTCGCTGGTGGACGCCTTCAAGGCGACCCTGGAAGAGGTGGCCAATGCCGACCTGCTGCTGCACGTGGTGGACGTCAGCAGCCCCGACGCAGCCACCCGCATCGAGCAGGTGCAGGCCGTGCTCGAGGAGATCGGCGCCCGGCAGATCCCGACGCTGATGGTGCTGAACAAGATCGACGCCCTGCCGTCCGGCACGCCGGTGCCCGGCGGCCCCGACGACGTCGCGGTCAGCGCCCGCTCCGGCGCCGGCCTCGAGGCGCTGGTGGCGGCCGTGGGCCGTCAGCTCGGCGTCAGCGCCCCCACCGAGGTGCATCTCGCCGCTGCCGACGGCGGCACCCGGGCCTGGCTGTATGGCATCGGCGCCGTGCTCGATGAGCAGGTGCACGAAGACGGCAGCCTGTCGCTCACGGTGCAGGCCGATTCGCAGCTTCTCGCCCGCCTGGCGCGCAGACCGTCCCCGCGTGCGGACGGTTTTGTTGCACCCCCGGTGGGGCATCCCTAGAATTTTCGCCCTGCCGAGCGCCCCCGCTCGGTGCTAGGGCAGATTGGAGTACAGGTTCATGGCTTGGAACGAGCCCGGCGGCGGCAAGGATCCCTGGGGCAATCGTGGCGATCAGGGTCCGCCCGATCTCGATGAAGCGTTCCGCAAGCTGCAGGCGCAGCTTGCCGGCATCTTCGGCGGCGGCTCCGGTGGCGGCGGCGGCAGCGGCATCAACCCGCGCCTGTTCGGGCTCGGCCTGGTGGTGGCCGCCATCGTCTACGGCCTGCTCGGCGTCTACCAGGTCGACCAGGGTGAGCGCGGCGTGGTGTTCCGGTTCGGCGCCGTGCAGCAGGACGTGGTGATGCCCGGCCTGCATTGGAACCCGCCCATCATCGACGTGGTGGAAAAGGTCAACGTCACCCGCGTGAACTCCCACAGCCACCAGGCGCTGATGCTCACCGAAGACGAGAACATCGTCGACGTGGCGCTGACGGTTCAGTACGTGGTGAACGACCCGGTGGCTTACCTGGTGAACGTCCGCTCGCCCCGGGAGAGCCTCACCCAGGCCACTGAGAGCGCGCTGCGCCATGTGGTCGGCTCGAGCGTCATGGACGACGTCATCACCGCCGGCCGGGAAGCCATCGCCGTGGCGGTGCAACAGCGGTTGCAGAGCTATCTGGACGCATACGGCACCGGCATCCGCCTCGACAAGGTGAACATCGACCGCAGCGCGCCGCCGAGCCAGGTGGCCGATGCCTTCAACGACGTACAGAAAGCGCGCGAAGACGAGCAGCGCTTCATCAACGAAGCGAATGCCTATGCCGAGAGCATCATTCCCGAGGCGCGCGGCGAGGCGCAGCAGGTGATCGAGGAGGCCAACGGCTACCGGGAGCGGGTGGTCGCCAGGGCCGAGGGTGAGGCCGACCGCTTTACCAAGCTGCTGACCGAATACCGTCTGGCGACCGAGGTCACCCGGGACCGGCTGTACATCGACGCCATGGAGACCGTGCTCTCCAACACCACCAAGATCATGGTGGCCGTGGAAGGCGGCAACAACATCCTCTACTTGCCGCTCGACCGCCTGAGCCAGCAGAGCGGCACGCCGACAGCCGGCGTCACCCGGGAGAACGCCGGCAGCGTCGCCGACGCCATCGTTCGCGAGTTGAATGACCGAATTTCCGCCGGCCGGGTTCGCGACACCCGCTAAGCGAGGACATCATGAGCATGCGTAACATCATCATCATCGTCGTTGCCGTGGTGGCCGTCTGGCTGCTCACCAACAGCATCTACACCGTGCGCGAGACCGATCGGGCCATCCTGCTGCGCTTCGGCGCGGTGAGCGAAGCCGACGTGCGGCCGGGGCTGCACTTCAAGCTGCCCGTGGCCGAGACCATCAACAAGGCGGATGGCCGGGTGCTGACCATCGACGCGCCGTCGGAGACCTACTTCACGGTGGAGAAGAAGCCGCTCATCGTCGACGCCTTTGCCAAGTGGCGCATCAAGGACGTGCTGCGCTATTACGAAGCGACCCGGTTCGACGAGGCCATCGGCGAGCGCATCCTGCGCGAGCGGATCAACGAAGGCCTGCGCAACGAGATCAGCCGTCGCGACATGCACGAAGTGGTGTCGGGCCAGCGCGATGAGCTGATGGACAACCTGACCGCGCAGCTCAATCAGGTGATGGAGCGGGCGGCCGGCATCGAGGTGGTGGACGTGCGGGTCAAGCGCATCGATCTGCCCACCGAGGTATCGACGGCCGTTTACGACCGAATGAACTCGGAGCGCCAGATCGAGGCGCGTCAGTACCGGGCCACCGGTCGCGAGCTGGCGCTGGGCATCCGTGCCGACGCCGAACGGCAGACCGTGGTGATCGAGGCGGAAGCGTACCGCCAGGCCGAGCAGATCCGCGGTGACGGCGACGCCCGGGCCGCCAACATCTATGCCGGCGCGTTCGGCGCCGACCCCGACTTTTATCAGTTCTACCGCAGCATCAACGCCTACACCAACGTGTTCCGCGACAAGACCGACATGCTGGTGCTCGACCCGAAGAGCGAGTTCTTCAAGTATCTCGACCGGGAATCCTGATTCCCGGACAGCCCAACATCAGGTCGCAGCCGTGATCAGACAGCCACACTGGCGCCTGCCCGATGGGGTGGACGAGTTGCTGCCGCCCGAGGCCGGGCGGCTCGAGCGCCTGCGTCGGCAGGTGCTCGACGTGTTCCGTGGCTGGGGGTTCGAGTACGTCGAGCCGCCTCTGATCGAATACCTGGACGCGCTGCTGGTGGGCAGCGGCCACGACCTCGACCTGCAGACGCTGAAGGTGGTCGACCAGCGTACCGGGCGGCTGCTCGGCGTGCGTGCCGACATGACGTCGCAGGCCGCGCGTATCGATGCCCACGGCAGGCCCAGCGACGGCGTGCAGCGGCTGTGTTACGCCGGCAGCGTGGTGCACGCGAACCCGGCTGCCGTCCTGGACAGCCGGGTGCCCCTGAAGGCGGGCGCCGAGATCTTCGGCAGCCCGTCGCTGTCGGCCGACGCCGAGGTGGTGGCGCTGCTGGTGGCGGTGCTGGAAACGGCCGGCGTCGCCGCGCCGCTGCTGGTGCTCGGGCACATGGGCATCTATCGGGGGCTGGTGGCCGCGCTCGGGCTCGGCGACGACGAGCAGCGGGCCCTGTTCTCGGCGGTGCAGAGCAAGTCGGAGAGCGACATCGGCGAGCTGCTGGGCGATCGGGACGGCGCCGGCATGCTGGTGCGCCTGCCGACCCTCATGGGTCGACAGGACGTGCTCGACGATGCGCGCCAGGTGCTGCGGCCGGCACCGCCGGCGGTGGCCGAGGCGCTGGATGCGCTCACCGAGCTCGCCGAACTGGTGGCCGCCCGCTGTCCCGGCGTCGAGCTGCGCTTCGATCTGGCGGAGCTGGCCGGGTACGGATATCACAACGGCCCGGTGTTTTCGGCCTATCAGGCCGACCGGGGCCGGGCCGTCGCCCGCGGCGGCCGCTACGATGGCATCGGCGCCGTGTTCGGGCGCGGCCGCCCGGCCACCGGCTTCGACGTCAGCCTGAAGGAGCTGGTCGCGCCGGGCGGGGCCCTCGAGCGCGCCATCTGGGCACCCTGGGTGCAGGGTGGTCCGGAGCGGCGGGCGTTGCAGGCGGCGCTGACCGAGCTGCGGTCGAAGGGCGAGATCGTGATCGCCGCGGTGTCGGCGGAAGATGCGGCACCGGAACGCTGCGATCGGACGCTGGTGGCTACGGCCGACAACTGGGTGGTTCGGCCTCTCGGCCGGTAGGGTTCGGCCGCTGGGCCGGGCCGGGTAATGCAAAGCGAGGAGTGATGGGACGCAACGTCGTCGTGATCGGCACCCAGTGGGGTGATGAGGGCAAGGGCAAGGTGGTGGACCTGCTCACCGAGCGGGTGGCCGCCGTGGTCCGCTTTCAGGGCGGGCACAACGCCGGCCACACCCTGGTGATCGATGGCGAGAAGACGGTGCTGCACCTGATTCCGTCGGGCATCCTGCGGCGCGACGTGCGCTGCTTCATCGGCAACGGCGTGGTGCTCGAGCCCCATGCGCTGATGACCGAGATCGCCCGGCTCGAGGCCCGCGGCGTGCCGGTGCGCGAGCGGCTGCGCATCAGCCCGGCCTGCCCGCTGATCCTGCCGTATCACGTCAAGCTGGATCTGGCCCGGGAGCACGCCCGCGGTGCGCAGAAGATCGGCACCACCGGCCGCGGCATCGGCCCTGCGTACGAAGACAAGGCGGCTCGCCGCGGCGTGCGCCTGGGCGACCTGTTCTATTGGCAGGGCTTCGCCGCCAAGCTGTCGGAGGTCATGGAGTACCACAACTTCATGCTCACCGAGTACTACAAGACCGATCCGGTGGACTTCGACGAGACGCTGGAGCAATGCCGGGTGGTGGCGGAGCAGCTCGAGCCCATGGTGGCCGACATCGTGCCGCTGCTGCACGAGCTGCGTGAGTCCGGGGCCGACATACTCTTCGAAGGCGCCCAGGGCGCACTGCTGGACGTCGACCTCGGCACCTATCCGTTTGTCACCTCGTCCAACACCACGGCCGGCGGCACGGCGGTGGGCAGCGGCTTCGGCCCGCGCTACCTCGACTATGTGCTCGGCATCACCAAGGCCTACTCCACCCGGGTGGGATCGGGTCCGTTCCCCACCGAGCTGTTCGATGACGTCGGCCGGCGGCTGGCCGAGCGCGGTCACGAGTTCGGCTCCACCACCGGCCGGGCCCGGCGCTGCGGCTGGTTCGATTCGGTGGCGCTGCGCCAGGCGGTGCAGATCAACAGCATCTCGGGCCTGTGCATCACCAAGCTCGACGTGCTGGACGGCCTCGAGACCATCCGCGTCTGCGTCGACTACCAGACCCCGGACGGCATGCGCGGCATGGCCCGGTTCGGCAACGAGTACTACGCCGACATCAAGCCCGTGTATCAGGACCTGCCGGGCTGGCAGGATTCGACCCTGGGCATTCGCCGCTTCGACGACCTGCCGGAAAACGCCAAGCTGTACCTCAGGCACATAGAGGACACGGTGGGCGTCAGCATCGACATCATCTCTACCGGGCCAGACCGCTCCGAGACCATTGTGCTCAAAGACCCGTTCAACCCGTGAGGTGAGGCGTGCCCATCGATTCCCGACTGCTGGAGCTGCTGGTCTGCCCGGTGAGCAAGGCGTCGCTGACCTACCACAAGGACACCGACGAGCTGTGGTGCCGGGCCAGCGGCCTGTCTTATCCGATCCGCGACGGCATTCCGGTGATGCTGGAGGAGGAAGCGCGCCAGCTCACGGACGAGGAGCGGGCGTCTCTCAAGGATTGAGAACCCTGGATCGGGCCAGGATGCGCTGCCCCGTTACCATTGGTTACAATGCTCGGCCATTTTGCTCATGCAGGACACGGGAATGAACAGGCCCGAACCGATCACCCTCCGCGACATGCCGGACGTGGCGCGCCACGGGCTGCAGAGCCCGCTGGCGACCCTCGACTGGGTGGGCATGAGCGGCATTCACCAGCCGCTGCTGATTCGTGACGGCAAGTCGGTGCGTCCGGTGCAGAGCCGGGTGCAGATCTTCGTCGACCTGGCCGACGAGATGGCCAAGGGCATCCACATGTCCCGGCTGTACCTGATTCTCGACGAGCACTCCGACACCCGGCCGCTGTCGGCGGCCGGCCTGAAGCTGATGCTGGCGAGCCTGCTGGAGTCGCACCGCGATCTCAGCACCCAGGCGCTGGTGCAGTTCGAGTTCGACTACTTCCTGCGGCGCAAGGCGCTGGTTACCGACAACTCCGGCTGGAACGCCTACCCGGTGGTAATCCGCGGCACCCTGGAGCGGGGCACCATCGCGCTGGAGCTGCAGATCGCGGTGCAGTACTCGTCGACCTGCCCCTGCTCGGCCGCCCTGGCCCGGCAGCTCATCCAGGATCAGTTCGAGCACGACTTCGGCAGCACCGGCGCGGTGAGCGCCGGCGACGTCAAGGAATGGCTGGGCTCTGATCAGGGCATCGTCGCCACGCCCCACAGCCAGCGCAGCACGGCCAACATCCTGGTGCGGCTGGTGGACGGGCTGGAGACGTTTCCGATCACCGATTTCATCGACCGGGTGGAAGACGTGCTGAAGACGCCGGTGCAGACCGCGGTCAAGCGCGAAGACGAGCAGGAGTTCGCGCGCCTGAACGGCCAGAACCTCATGTTCATCGAAGATGCCGGCCGCAAGCTCAAAGGCGCCTTCATGGACGATGGCCGCATGGACGATTTCTGGGTGCGCATCGAGCATCACGAAAGCCTGCACGCGCACGATGCCGTGGGCGTGTTTGTCAAGGGCATCGAGGGTGGATACCGCGCGGTACCGTAGCGGGGGGCTGCGCGGGTGGTGAGCTGAGGGGGAGAGCATGCGCGACGTGGTGATCAGCGGCGCCGGGCTTTGGACGCCCCCGCACCGCATCAGCAACGAAGAGCTGGTGGCCAGCTACAACGCCTGGGCCGAGCACTACAATTACGTCCACCGCGACGCCATCGAGGCGGGCACCGATCAGGCCCGCCCGCCCTCCAGCGTCGAGTTCATCGAGAAGGCGTCGGGCATCAGGAGCCGGTTCGCCTACGTCAAGGACGGCATCCTCGACATCGATCGCATGCGGCCGCGCATTCCCCGCCGCGGCGAGGACGAGCTGTCGCACCAGGCGGAGATGGCGCTGGCGGCGGCCCGGCCCGCGCTCGAGGCGGCCGGGCGCCTCAACGCGGACGGCTCGGCGTCGGGCATCGACATGGTGGTGGTCTCCTGCGCCTACACCGAGCGTTCCTACCCGGCCATCGCCATCGAGACCCAGCACCGGCTCGGCATCGACGGCTTCGGGTTCGACATGCTGGTGGCCTGCTCCGCGGCCACGTTCGCCCTGCAGCGGGCGGTGGATGCGGTGAAGGCAGGCTCGGCCAACGCGGTGCTGGTGATCAATCCCGAGCTGACCTCACCCCAGGTCAACTACACCGACCGCGACAGTCACTTCATCTTCGGCGACGTCGCCACCGCCATGGTGGTGGAGGCGGAGGAGAGTGCCCGCGGCGCCTACGCCTACCGCGTGCTCGGCAGCCGCGCCAGAACGCTGTACTCGAACAACATCCGCTCCAACTTCGGCTACGTCGCCTACGCCGAAGACGTCGACCCGTTCGGCGCCCCCAACCTGTTCCACCAGAACGGCCGCAAAGTGTTCAAGGAGGTTTGCCCCATGGCGGCCGAGCACCTCGAGCAGCAGGTCGCCGCGGTGGGCCTCGGCATCGCCGACGTGCGCCGCTGGTGGCTGCACCAGGCGAACCTGAACATGAATCAGCTCATCGTCCGCCGGCTGCTCGGCGAGGACGCGCCGAACGACGTGGCGCCCATCGTGCTGGACGAGTTCGCCAACACCGCCTCCGCCGGATCGATCATCGCCTTCTGCCGGCACCACGAAGACCTGGCCGCGGGCGATCACGGCGTGCTTTGCTCCTTCGGGGCGGGCTACTCCATCGGCAGCCTGGTGCTGCAGAAGCTCTGATCCCGGTGCCGTCCCGGTAGCGCCGTGCGCGTGCGGCACCAGACTGTTTCCGCGGGCCCGACTGTGGTCTCATCGCGCTTGCGAATTTCGCTTTGGGAGTGGTCGACATCACCAGACAGGACACAGGCCGGGCAGCCCTGCCCCGGGCCGACAGCGTGCGGGCCAGATTGCTGGACGGCGGCATGCTCTGGGTGGCCTGGCTGCGGGCACCGCGCCGGGTCGGCGCGGTGGCGCCCAGCGGTGTCCGGCTGGCATCGGCCATGGCCCGGGAGGTTCCGGCGGGTCCCGGCATCGTCCTCGAGCTCGGCGGCGGCACCGGCAGCATCACCGCCGGGCTGCTGTTCTCCGGCATTCCCCCGGCGCAGCTCGTGGTGGTGGAGCGTGACGTGCTGCTGGCGCGCCGGCTGCGAGCCCGGTTCCCGGCCTGCACCGTGCTCTGCGGCGATGCCTGTCGGCTGTCGGAGCTGCTGGTCGAGCACGGCATCATCGCTCCGGTCAAGGCGGTGGTCTCCAGCCTGCCGCTGCTCAGCATGGACCCGGCGTCCCGGGCGCGGGTGCTGCGCGGCGTCCGCAAGGTGCTGCGTCAGGGCGGGCCCCTGGTGCAGTACACCTACGGCCCCGGCTGTCCGTTGCCGGCGCGTGCCCTGCGCCGGGGCAACGTGCTGGCTCAGCGCACGGCGCTGATCTGGCGTAATCTGCCCCCGGCCTCGGTCTGGCGGTTCGACCCGGCGAGCTGACCGATGACGGCGTCCCTGATCTATCTGGCCATCGGCCTCGTGCTGCTCATCCTGTCGGCCGAGCGATTCGTGTTCGGCGCCTCTGCGCTGGCGCGCAACCTGCGTGTGTCGCCGCTGCTGGTGGGCGTGATCATCGTCGGCTTCGGCACCTCCATG
This sequence comes from Pseudomonadales bacterium, assembly GCA_040219935.1. Classification (GTDB taxonomy): domain Bacteria; phylum Pseudomonadota; class Gammaproteobacteria; order Pseudomonadales; family Azotimanducaceae; genus UBA7803. Next base: position 27,046 of record JAVJUA010000080.1, read on the forward strand.
CCCGAGATGCTGGTGTCCGCCATCGCCGCCTGGCAGGGCAGTCCGGGGCTCGCCATCGGCAACGCCATCGGCTCCAACATCACCAACATCGCGCTGATTCTGGGCGTGGCGGCGCTGATCCGGCCGCTCGCCGTGCACTCCATGGTGCTGCGCCGCGAGCTGCCCATCCTGCTGGCGGCCATGCTCACCGGCTGGGTGCTTCTCAGCAACGGCCGCATCGATCGCCCCGACGGCGTGCTGCTGCTGGTCGCCTTCGCGGGCATGCTCTACTGGATGGTGTCGGTGGCGCGCAGCGCCCGGGCCGAGGGCATCGACGGCTTCGAAGAGGTGGTGGGCGGTGCCGCCACGGTGAGCAACCGGCGGGCCCTGCTCTGGCTGTTGCTGGGGCTCGCGGTGCTGCTGGCCAGCTCACGGCTGCTGGTCTGGGCGGCCGTGGACATGGCCGAGGCGTGGGGCGTGAGCGACCTGGTGATCGGCCTCACCGTCGTGGCGGTGGGCACCAGCCTGCCGGAGCTGGCATCGTCGGTGGCGGCCGCGATCAAACGCGAGGACGACATCGCCATCGGCAACGTGGTGGGATCGAACACCTTCAACACCCTGGCCGTGCTGGGGCTGCCCGGCGTGATCGCGCCCGGTGCCTTTGCGCCGGAGGTGCTGACCCGCGACGTGCCGATCATGGTGCTGCTGACCGTGGCCCTGTTCGCCATGGCCTACGGGCCGGCGGCCGGCGGCCGCATCAACCGCACCGAGGGCGGGGTGCTGCTGGCCGCCTTCTTCGGCTACCAGTGGCTGCTGTTCGGCGCCTGAGCGCGAAGCCGGCTCAGTCTTCCCGATCGGCGCCGCCGGGCGCCGCCTCCAGGGCCGCGGCGAACACGTCCGACTCCTGGCCCAGGGCCTCGTGCAGCAGCGTGGCCAGGCGCTCCCGGCTGGCCCGGCCCTCGCCGAACAGGGTGGCGGTGACCGCGTCCAGGTCGGCCCCGGCGGCCGCCAGCTCCAGGTCGAGATCGCGAAACAGCAGCACCGCGCGCGCGGTGTTGGCGCCGGTGGAAGGGTCCGCCAGCCGGCCATCGTTGCGGTCCACCCAGTCGCCGAGCCAGGTCATGGCGCGCTCGAAGCGCTCGCCGCTGATGCCGCCGCTGCGCATCAGTACGACCAGCGTGTAGTACTCGGCAATGCCCTCGACGATCCAGTCGTCGCCGGGCACGCCTGGCTCGGTCATGGCCACGTGCATCAGCTCGTGCAGCAGGGTGCTGGTGCCGTTGCCGCTGATGAGCGGTCGGTCCGGGTGTACGTACAGCGACGCTGGACCCGAAAGACCGCCCCGCCACATGTTGCGGGCGCTGCTGACGATCACCACCTGCTCGGGGAACGAGGGCACGATGCGGGTCAGCTCGGGCAGCGTCCAGCGCAGGAACGACAGCATGTCCAGACGGCGGAACCCCTGGCCGCGGGGGCCGGTGATGGCCACCAGCCGGTCGGCGATGACGTCGCGGCGGGTGCCCAGGTCGCCGGCCGCCATCCAGCCGAGCGGGCGGTCGAAGCGGCGGCCGGCCGTATCGACGGTGAGCGCGCTGCCGCGCATGGGGCCGTAGCGGGTTTCGAAGCTCCAGCCGTCCGGGCCGGACAGGCTCAGGGTGGCGTCCGAGTGGGCGCCGGGCAGCGAGCGTACGCGGGCGGCCGGAAACACCCGGTCCAGGCGCAGCACCGCCCAGTCGTCGGTCATCCGCGAGTCGTACTTGCCCGAGCGCTTGCGGTCGACCTTGACGCGATAGGTCAGCGTGCCGCCCTGCTCGGGCACCGACCAGCGCAGGCGGCGGCCCTGGCGGCGGATCTTGCCGTCGCCGTCGAACTCGGAGAAGCGGGAATCCGGCGCGTTGAAATCCAGCATCCGCAACCGGCCGTCGCTCTGGGTCACCTCGATGCGGGCCACCAGATAGCCGTCGGTCGGCCGGAACTCGGCATGGTAGTGCAGGCCGTATGGCCGGTCGCCCGCATCTTCGGCGGCGAGCAGCCCGGGCAGGCCGGCCAGACAGATGAGCAGCAGCGCGCGGATCGGCAAGATGGAAGGCCTCGTCGTTGGGAATGCGCAGTGTACTAGTGTTGGCCGGCGTCTTGCCGCACCATGCCGGCATCGTCCGACCAGGCCCATCATGTCCGACTCAGCCCGCGCTCCCGACCCGATTCGCCTCGGCTTCATCCTGCTGCTGCTGGCGGTGGTGGGCGGCGCGTTCCTGGCCATGATCGCCGACTTTCTGGTGGCGCTGCTGATGGCGGCCCTGTTTGCCGGCCTGCTGCACCCGCCGTGCCGCTGGCTGTGCGGGCGCCTCGGCGGGCGCCGGGTGGTCGCCACCGTGATCACCATGATGGTGGCCTTGCTGGCGCTCGGGCTGCCGCTGGCCGGCCTGGTCGGCGTCGTTGCCGCCGAAGCGGTGCAGGTCAGCCAGCAGATCCGTCCCTGGGTGCAGGAGTTGATGTCCGGCGACACGCCCATCACCGCGTCGCTGCCGGATTGGCTGCCCTATGCGGAGCACCTCGATCCCTACCGCGAGAGCATCCTCCAGAAGGTGGCCGAGGCGGGCGCCAGCGCCGGGAGCTGGCTGGTGGGCAGCGTGTCGACGGTGACCCAGGGCACGCTGGGTTTTCTGCTGGCGCTGTTCGTGTTCCTGTACGCGCTGTTCTTCTTCCTGCTCGACGGTTCGCGGCTGGTGGCGGCGCTGAAGGACCATCTGCCCCTCTCCGAAGGCGATCGTGACCTGGTGGTGGACCGCGGCCTCGCCGTCACCCGTGCGTCGCTGAAGGGCATTCTGGTGATCGGCGCGCTGCAGGGGCTGCTGGTGGGCCTCGGCCTCTGGGCGTGCGGCCTCAGCGGCGCGGCGTTCTGGGGCACCATCGTCTTCGTGCTGTCCGCCGTGCCCGGCCTGGGCGCCCCCATCATCTGGGTGCCGGCCGTGATCTATCTCGCCGTCACCGGCAGCCCCGGCTGGGCGGTGGGCCTGGCGCTCTGGGGCGCGCTGGTGGTCGGTCTGGTGGACAACGTGCTCAGGCCGATGATCGTCGGTCGCGACGCGCGGCTGCCCGACCTGGTGGTGCTGGTTTCCATTCTCGGCGGCATCGGCCTGTTCGGCGCGGTGGGCATCCTGATCGGCCCGATCCTGGCCGCCATGCTGGACACCCTGCTCAACATCTACCGGCGCGCGTTCTCGCCGTGGCTGCCTGATTGACCGAGACCGTGGCAGGCGCGCCCGTGCCGGGGGGGCGCATTCGCCTTGGGAATATCGGGCTCGCTCGGTTAGCATGCGCGGCACGCGGCCGGTGTGCGGGTTCCAGTGAATGGTGCCGAGGAGAGGACTTGAACCTCCACGGGGTTTCCCCCACTAGCACCTGAAGCTAGCGTGTCTACCAATTTCACCACCTCGGCATAAGGCGGGGTGCGCAATCTACTTACAGCCGTGAGCGTTGTCAATTATGTCCTCCCGCCATCGAAAATCTGCACGCCGTGACGACGGCCGCACCGGTGCCGCCGAGCCGGCGCGCGGCCGGGTCGAGGAGGCCGTGCTGGAAGGCCGGGGCCGCACGCTGACCTTCGACGGCCTGCCGGTGACCCGCGGCCGCGGCTTCAAGCTGCGGCCGGGCGACCGGGTGGAGGCGGTGCGCGACGAGGACGGCGTCGAGGTGTTGAGGGTGGTCGAGTATGCGGCGCAGCCGGTGATCGGCGAGCTGCGCCGCCACGGCCGCTACCCCCACGTCGAGGCGGTGTCGCCCGAGTACCGGGGCCGGGTCTCCCTCGAGGAGCCGCCAGCGGTAGGCGAGCACGGCAACACGGTGGCGGTGCGTATCACCGGTGAGGACCGCTACGGCCTGGTGGGCGTGGTCACCCGGGTGGTTTCGGACAAGGCCGGCGTGGAGCTTGCGGCGGAGACCCTGCTGGAGAGCCACGGCGTGCCCCGGGAGTGGCCCGACGGCGTCGAGCGGGCCGCCGAGCGGCTGCCCAAGCAGGTGCAGCCGGGCAGGCATCGCGACCGCGTGGCGCTGCTCGACGTGCCGCTGGTCACCATCGACGGCGAGACCGCCAAGGACTTCGACGATGCGGTGTTCGCCGAGCGCGACGGCCGCGGCTGGCACCTGGTGGTGGCGATCGCCGACGTCGCCCACTACGTCAAGCCGGGCAGCGTCCTGGACCAGTGCGCGTGGGAGCGGGGCACCTCGGTGTACCTGGCAGACCGGGTGGTACCCATGCTGCCCGAGGCGTTGTCCAACGGCCTGTGCTCGCTGCGCCCCCACGAGGCGCGCCTCGCCCTGGTCTGCGACATGCGGGTGTCCGCCCGGGGCCGGGTCACCGGCTTCGAGTTCTACGAGGGCGTGATCCGCTCCTGGCAGCGCCTCACCTATACCCGCGTGCAGGAGTTTCTCGAGGCGGGCGCTCTGGACGTCGAGCCGGAGGTGCAGCAGTCGCTGCGCGAGCTGAAGGGCGTCTACGAAGCGTTTCGCCAGGCGCGTGAAGCCCGCGGCGCGCTGGATTTCGACTCCCATGAGGCGGTGCTGGAGCTGGCGGACGGCCACATCAAGGCGATCCACCCGGTGACCCGCAACGATGCCCACCGGCTGATCGAAGAGGCCATGATCAACGCCAACGTCTGCGCCGCCGAGTTCCTGGAAGCTCAGGACCGGCACGCCCTGTACCGCATCCACGAGCCGCCCGACGCCGAGAAGACCGAGCAGCTTCGCCAGGCCCTGGCCTTTGCCGGCGTGCGTCTGGCCCGGGGCGAGGTCAACCCCAAGCGCGTGCACGACGCCCTGTCGGAGCTGGGCGACCGCCCCGACCGCTGGATCTTCGAGATGCTGGCGCTGCGCTCCATGAATCAGGCCCTCTACGACCCGGAGAACAAGGGCCACTACGGGCTGGCGCTGGAACGCTACATGCACTTCACCTCACCCATTCGCCGCTATCCCGACCTGGTGGTGCACCGGGCCATCAAGGCCGTGCTGCGCGGCGAGCCCGCGCCCATGAGCGACGACCGGCTGGCCGCCACCGGCGAGCAGGCGTCCATGACCGAGCGCCGCGCCGAGTCGGTGGCCTGGGGCGTGGAGGGCTGGCTGAAGTGCGAGTACGTGGCCGAACGCGTCGGTCAGGACTTCGACGGCGTGGTGATGGGGGTCACCGAGTTCGGGCTGTTCGTCGAGCTCACCGGCTTCTACGTCCAGGGGCTGGTGCACATCTCGGCGCTGGGCCAGGACTACTTCCGCTTCGATCAGGCCGGCATGTGCCTGGTGGGCGACCGCTCCGGCCGCCGCTTCGGCCTCGGCGACGAGCTGCGGGTGACCCTGCAGGAGGTGCAGCCGGCGGTGGGCAAGGTGGATCTGACCCTGACCGCTGGCAAGAGCGGCGGCAATGCCGACGGCAAGCGCGGCGGCAAAAGCGGCGGCCGCGGCGGCCAGCGTCGGCGGCGGCGCGGCTGACCCGTGGATCAGGTCTACGGCCTGCACGCCGTCGCCGCGCTGCTGGCAAGCGATCCCGGTCGGGTGCGCGTGGTGCACGTTCAGCGCGGCCGTCAGGACCGGCGGGTCAGCGAGCTGGTCGATGCGGCGCGGGCGGCCGGCATCCGGGTCGACATCGCCGACCGGGCCTGGCTCGACCGCCGTGCCGGCGGCAGTCATCAGGGGGTGCTGGCGGAGTGTCACGCCATGGCGCCCCTGGACGAGAAGGCGTTCGAGGCGCGCTGGCAGGAGCTCGCCGGGCCGCGCCTGCTGCTGGTGCTGGACGGCATCACCGATCCCCGCAACCTGGGCGCCTGCCTGCGCAGCGCCAACGCCGCCGGCGTCCAGGCGGTGCTGCTGCCGCGGCGGCGCAGCGCGCCATTGTCCGACGTGGCGCTGAAGACGGCGGCCGGCGGCGCCGAGGGTCTGCTGCTGGTGAGCGTGGCCAACCTGGCGCGGCGGCTAGAATGGCTGAAGGACCAGGGGGTCTGGCTGGTGGGCGCCGACGGCTCTGCATCCCGCGCCTACAGCGACGTCGACCTGACCCGCGACTGCGCCATCGTCCTCGGCGGCGAGGCCGAGGGCATGCGGGCGCTCACCGCGAAGCTGTGCGACGACCTGGTGGCGATTCCCATGCAGGGCACGGTATCGAGCCTGAACGTGTCGGTGGCGGCCGGCATCCTGCTTTTCGAGGCGCTGCGGCAGCGGCGCACGCAGGCGCCGGCGCGGCTTGCAAGCGCGCCCCCGCCCCCCTAGAATTCGCCGCCCTACATAACCCCCTTGCCTCACGAACGACGCCATTCCGGCGCGGGCGGAGGTGACACCGTAAGGAGGCGTCCTGATGCGACATTACGAGGTCGTGTTTCTCGTGCACCCTGATCAGAGCGATCAGGTGCCCGGCATGATCGAACGCTACGAGCAGCTCATCGAGCGCGGCGAAGGCAAGGTCCACCGCAAGGAAGACTGGGGCCGCCGTCAGCTCACGTTCCCGATCGCCAAGATTCACAAGGCGCACTACGTGCTCATGAACATCGAGGTCGACAAGCCGACCCTCGAGGAGCTCGAGAGCGCGTTCCGGTTCAACGACGCGGTGATCCGCAACCTGGTGATCAGCCGCAAGGGCGCGCCGGATGGCCACAGCCGCATCTACGAGGAAGAGCTGCGCGAGCAGGAGAAGGACCGGGAGCGCGAGCAGCGCCGCGAGCAGGAGTCGTCGCGACGCGATGACGGCGAGGAAGAACGTCCCAGCCGCAGCCGTGCCGCCGCCACCCAGGAGGAAGAGGAATGAGCAGACGTTTCGGCCGCAAGAAGTTCGCTCGCCTGGAAGTGCCGGGCGCCGAGATCGACTACAAGAACCTGGACCTCCTGAAGCAGTACATCGGCGAGACCGGCAAGATCGTGCCGAGCCGCATCACCGGTACCACGGCGCGGCAGCAGCGGCTGCTGGCCCAGGAGATCAAGCGCGCGCGCTACCTGGCGCTGCTGCCCTACACCGATGCCCATCGGTAAGCCGAGGAGACCGACATGAACGTGATTCTGCTCGAGCGCATCCGCAATCTGGGCGACCTCGGCGACGAGGTGGCGGTGAAGCCCGGCTTTGCGCGCAACTTCCTGATTCCCCAGGGCAAGGCCGTGCGTGCCACCGTCGAGAACCGCTCCGTGTTCGAAGAACGCCGGGCGGAGCTGGAGCGGGTGGCGAATGAGCGTCTGGGTGAAGCCCAGACCCGCGCCGCGACCCTGGAAGGCATGGCGGTCACCATCGTCGTGAAGGCCGGTGACGAGGGCAAGCTGTACGGATCCGTCGGCACCCAGGACATCGCCGACGCCGTCGTCGCCAAGGGCGTCGAGGTCGAGAAGAGCGAGATCCGCCTGCCCGAGGGGCCGATCCGCAGCATCGGCGAGTACGCGATCGACCTGCAGCTGCACTCCGACCTGACCGTGCCGATCCAGGTATCCGTCGTCGCCGAGTGATGGTGCGGCGCCCTGCGCCGCCCAGCGGCGCGGTGCGCGCGTGGGTGAGTGCCCACATCGCGTCGCCGCGCCGGGCCTTGGCGCAACCCAATGTTTTGATTGACCATTCGATCGGCGACCCGGCGCGAGAGCCTGCCGGAGAGCCTGTCGGCGAGCCATTTTCTGCTTGATTTGGGCCGGCGTTGCTCTCAGGCTCTTCTCCCCGACCAGCACGATCCAAGCCGCATGTCCGACCAGTTTTTCGAGCCCGACGACGACGCCAACGTCCCGCCGGCGGGCGTGATGGACAGACCATCCCAGGGCCGGCAGCGGCGCGGCAGCGTCGGCGGCGTCAAGACCCCGCCGCACTCCGTGGAAGCGGAGCAGTCCGTGCTCGGCGGCCTGATGCTGAACAACGACGCCTGGTTCAACGTCGCCGAGGTCGTCACCGGCCACGACTTCTACCGGCCCGCGCACCAGATCATCTACGAAGCCATGGCCGACCTGTCCGCCGACGACCAGCCGCTCGACGTGGTGACGGTCTCAGAGCGGCTGGCATCCAAGGGCCTCATCGACAAGTGCGGCGGGCTCGCCTACCTGGGCGAGCTGGCCGAGAGCACGCCCGGCGCCAGCAACGTGATGGCCTACGCCCGGATCGTCCGCGAGCACTCGACCCTGCGGCAGCTCATCGCCGCCGCGCAGCGCATCGCCGAGTCCGCCTTCGCGCCCGACGGCCGGCCCAGCGACCAGCTGCTCGATCATGCCGAGCAGGAGGTGTTCCGCATCGCCGAGGGCCGGCTCAAGGACGGCGGGCCGCAGAAGCTGCAGCCGCTGCTGTCCGCGGCGGTGGAACGCATCGAACGGCTGTTCGCCACCCGCAACCCCATCACCGGCGTACCCACCGGGTTCGACGACCTCGACAAGAAGACGGCCGGGCTGCAGTCGTCCGACCTGATCATCGTCGCCGGACGTCCCTCCATGGGTAAGACCTCGTTCGCCCTGAACCTGGTGGAGCACGCGGTCATGGAGGGCGACGGCGCGGTGCTGTTCTTCAGCCTGGAGATGCCGGCGGAGCAGCTGGTGATCCGGCTGCTGTCGTCGCTGGGCCGCATCGACCAGTCCCGCATGCGCACCGGCGAGATGCAGGAGGACGACTGGCCGCGCTTTACCTCGGCGGTCAGCCAGCTCAAGGGACGGCCGCTGTTCATCGACGACACGCCGGCCCTGACCCCCAACGAGATGCGCAACCGGGCGCGTCGGGTGGCGCGCGAGTCGGGCGGCCTGGCCATGATCGTGGTGGACTACCTGCAGCTCATGCGCGGCAGCGGCCCGGTGGAGAACCGCACCACCGAGATCTCCGAGATCAGCCGCTCGCTGAAGGCGCTGGCCAAGGAGATGCGCTGCCCGGTGGTGGCCCTGTCGCAGCTCTCGCGTGCGGTGGAGCAGCGCACCGATAAGCGGCCGGTGATGTCCGATCTCCGGGAGTGTGTGACCGGCGATACGCTGGTCTGCCTGACCGACGGCCGCCGCGTGCCCGTCGCTGATCTGGTCGGCCGTCAACCCCCGGTGTGGGCGGTTAATGCCGGTCACAAGCTGATGGCAGCGGATGCGCAGGTGGTCTGGCCTGTGGGGCGCCGCCCGGTCTGGCGTCTGTCTCTGGCCAGCGGCCGGCATCTGCGCGCCACGGCGGAGCATCGGGTGCTCACCGGGCGCGGCTGGATGGCGATGGGCGCCTTGCAGGCGGGCGACCGGGTCGCCATGAGCCGCTTCGTCCCCGAGCCCGCCCGGCCGGTGCGCTGGGACGACGACGAGTTGGTGCTGCTGGGGCACCTGGTGGGCGACGGCAGCTATCTCAAGGGGCAGCCGCTGCGCTACACCACGGCATCCGACGCCAATAGCGCGGTGGTGCGCACGGCGGCCGAGCGTCGCTTCGGCGTGCGGGTCAACCGCCATGCCGGGCGGGGGCTTTGGCATCAGCTGGTGTTCAGCGGCAATGGCAACCGCTGGCGGCCGGCAGGCATCAACCGCTGGCTGCGCGATCTCGGCATCTTCGATCAGCGCTCCCACCAGAAGCATCTGCCGGAGGGCGTGTTTTCTCTGCCCGACGAGCAGATCGGGCTGCTGCTGCGTCACCTCTGGGCGACGGATGGGGCCATTCACGTTCGCGCCCAGGGCGGCTCGAGCCGCGTCTACTTCAGCACCTGCTCGGAACGTCTGGCCGCCGATGTCACCGCGTTGCTGCTGCGCCTGGGCATCGTCGCCCGGCAGCGCGCGCTGGTGCAGCGCGGTGGCCGTCCGGTGCACACCGTCGACGTATCGGGTGGCACGGCACAGCTGCAGTTTCTCGATCGGGTCGGCGCTTTCGGCCCGCGTCAGGCGCCCGCCGAAGCGCTTCTCAAGCTGCTGCGGTCGCGAGCCGTGAACACCAACGTCGATACCCTGCCGCTCGAGGTGTTCGACCGCGTCCGGCACGCCATGCGCGAGCAGGGCATCTCCCACCGGCGCATGACGGCCATGCGGGGCACGGCCTACGGCGGCAGCAGCCACTTCCGGTTTGCGCCGTCTCGGGACATGCTGCTCGACTACGCGCGCCTGCTCGGTGACGACGAGCTGGCACGCTGGGCCGATTCCGACCTGTTCTGGGATCGGGTGGCGGACGTGGCGCCGGATGGCGAGGCCGAGGTCTTCGACCTGAGCGTGCCGGGTCCGGAGAGCTGGCTGGCGGACGGCATCGTCAGCCACAACTCCGGCGCCATCGAGCAGGATGCAGACGTCATCCTGTTCGTGTATCGCGACGAGGTCTACAACTCCGAATCGGCCGAGAAGGGCACCGCCGAGATCATCATCGGCAAGCAGCGCAACGGCCCCATCGGCATGGTGCGCCTGGCCTTCATCGGCAACCTCACCAAGTTCGAGAACCTGGCACCCGACCGCTACGACCAGTTCGCGCCGTTCGAGTAGGGAATTCGCTGCAGGCATGGCCAAGAGCAAGAGCAAGACCGCCTACGTCTGCAGCGAGTGCGGCGCCGAGCACATGAAGTGGCAGGGCCAGTGTTCGGCCTGCGACGCCTGGAACTCCCTGTCCCGGGTCAGCGTCGGGCCGGTGAAGGAGCCGGGGCTCGGCTTTGCCGGCGCCCGGAGCGAGGTCAAGCGGCTGGCCGAAGTCGAGCCGGACGAAGCGCCGCGGCTGGCCACCGGCTTCTCGGAGCTCGACCGCGTGCTCGGCGGCGGCCTGGTGGCCGGCAGCGTGGTGCTGATCGGCGGCGACCCCGGCGCCGGCAAGAGCACGCTGCTGCTGCAGGTGTGCACGGGCCTCGCCGCCGGCGTCGAGGTGCTCTACGTCACCGGCGAGGAGTCGCTGCACCAGCTCGCACTGCGGGCGCGCCGCCTGGGTCTTCCCACGGAGCGGCTGTCGGTGGCCTCGGAGACCCGCGGCGAGCAGGTGGCCAGGCTGATGGAAACCCATCGCCCCAAGGTGGTGGTGCTCGACTCCATTCAGGTGATGCAGCTCGACTCGGTGGAGAGCACGCCCGGCAGCGTCACCCAGGTGCGCGAGACCGCCGCCTACTTCACCCGCCTGGCGAAGCAGACGGGTACCGTGGTGATTCTGGTGGGCCACGTCACCAAGGAGGGCAGCCTGGCGGGACCGAAGGTGCTCGAGCACATGATCGACTGCTTCATGATGCTCGATAGCCCCGCCGGCAGCCGCTACCGCACCCTGCGGGGGGTCAAGAACCGGTTCGGCGAGGTGAACGAGCTGGGCGTGTTCGCCATGACCGAGCAGGGCATGCGCGAGGTGGCCAACCCGTCGGCCATCTTCCTGCAGCGCGGCGAGCTCGACTCGCCGGGCAGCGTGGTCACCGTCACCTGGGAAGGCACCCGGCCGCTGCTGGTGGAGCTGCAGGCGCTGGTGGACGGCGTGCAGGGCGGGCATCCGCGGCGGGTCGCGGTGGGACTCGACCAGCAGCGCCTGGCCATGCATCTGGCCGTGCTGCATCGTCATTGCGGCATCACGTTGGCCGATCAGGATGTGTTCGCCAACGTCGTCGGCGGCGTGCGCATCGTCGAGACCGGTGCCGATCTGGCCGCGCTGCTGGCGGTGCTGTCGTCGTTCCGCAACCGCGCGCTGCCGAAGGACCTGGTGGTGTTCGGCGAGCTCGGCCTGACGGGCGAGGTACGACCGGTGACCAACGGCCAGCAGCGCCTGACCGAGGCCCGCAAGCACGGGTTCCGCAAGGCCATCGTGCCGTTCGCGAACCGGCCCAAGGACGCCATCGCCGGCATGGCCGTGCATGGCGTGAAGAGCCTGTCCGGCGCCCTCGACGTGCTGAACACGCTCTAGGCCCTACCATGTCGCGACGTTTGTCTGAGGAGTAGCCGATGAATGCGCTGATCGATCTGGCCGGTTCGCTGGCCACCACCGCGCTGCGGGCCGGCATGGGCACCATGGCGAGCCCGGCCGCCCACCGCCCCACCTGGCTGTTCGAGCTCTACGAGTTCGAGGGCTGCCCCTACTGCCGGCTGGTGCGCGAGGCGCTCACCGAGCTGGACCTCGATGCCCTGATCTACCCGTGTCCCAAGGACGGCACCCGCTACCGCCCGCGGGCGGCGGAGCTGGGCGGCAAGATGCAGTTTCCGTTCTTCGTCGATCCGGGCGCGGGCGTGCAGCTCTACGAGTCGGCCGACATCGTCCGCTACCTGTTCGAGACCTACGGCGGGCGCGACCTGCCCTGGCACTGGCGGGCTACGGCCCTGCAGCAGGCGGGCTCGGCCATCGCCGGCCTGCCGCGCGCCTGGGCCGGGGTGCGGGTGGCGCCCTCGCAACCGCCGCAACAGCCGCTCGAGCTCTACAGCTTCGAGGCCAGCCCGTTCGCGCGCCTGGTGCGCGAGCGGCTGTGCGAGCTCGAGATCGCCTACGTGCTGCGCTCGGTGGGCCGCAGCAGCCCCGGCGACTGGGTCGTGCCCGCCGTCCGCGAGGCGATGCGCTGGACCTACGAGCCGGAGACGGTGAACCGCAAGGCGCTGCTGGCGCGGGCGGGGCGGGTGTCCATCCCCTACCTGGTCGACCCCAACACGGGTGTGGAGATGGCGGAGTCGGCGGACATTCTGGCCTACCTCGACCGCTATCGCGCTGCGGCTTCCTGAAGCACGCGGCGGACCATGGCCGCCAGGGTCTGCTGGCGGTACGGCTTGGGCAGCAGGTGCATGCCGGTCGGCAGCTCGCCGCCCCCCAGCGCGTCGTCGCTGTAGCCCGAGGTGAGCAGCACCGGCAGGTCCGGGTACGCGGCGCGCACCGCGTTGGCGAGGTCGAGGCCGCTCTGCCCGCCGGGCATCACCACGTCGGTGAACAGCAGATCGATCGGGCCGGTGCGCTTCAGCAGCGCCAGCGCCTCGGCGGCGTCGGCCGCGCCGATCACCCGATAGCCCAGGCGCTGGAGCTGGCGCAGGGCGAATGCCCGCACCAGCTCGTCGTCTTCCACCACCAGAACGGTCGCGTCCTCGGCTGCGGTGTCGGCCGGAGCATCCGGGTGCGCCACTGGGGCGCTCTGGGCCGCCGCTCGCGGCAGGAACAGCGTGACCGTCGTGCCCTGGTCCGGCGCCGAGTCGATCTCGACATGGCCCCGTGACTGCTTGGCGAAGCCGTAGACCATGGACAGACCGAGGCCGCTGCCCTTGCCCACGTCCTTGGTGGTGAAGAACGGCTCGAACGCCTGACGGGCTACTTCGTCCTCCATGCCTGTGCCGGTGTCGGCCACGGTCAGCCGCACGTAGTCGCCGGGTGCCAACTCCGGATGCGCCTGGCTTGCCGCAGAGAAGGGCTCCGTGCGCAGGGTCAGCGTGCCGCCGCGGGGCATGGCGTCGCGCGCGTTCAGGCACAGGTTCATGACCGCGTTCTCGAGCTGGCCCGCGTCCACCCAGGCGGGCCAGAGATCGGCGGCGAGCTCGGTGACCACGTGGACCGGCTCCCCCAGGGTGCGATTCAGCAGCGGCACCATGTCACCAATCAGGGCGTTGACGTCCACGGCGCTGGCTTCGAGCTGCTGGCGCCGGGAGAACGCCAGCAGGCGCTGGGTCAGATCGCCGCCGCGCAGCGCGGCGTCCCGCACCAGCTCGGCCTGCTCGCGCAGCCGCGGCTCGCTGCCGAGCTGGTCCACCAACAGGTCGGCATTGCCAATGATGACGGTGAGCAGGTTGTTGAAATCGTGGGCCACGCCGCCGGTGAGCTGGCCCACGGCTTCGAGGCGCTGGGTCTGGCGCACCCGCTCCTCGAGGGTGCGCTGCTCGGTCACGTCCTGGCATACGGCCGTCATCCAGACGCCGTCGCTGTCCGTCTGCGGCGCCGCGCTGCCGTGGGCGGAGAGGTAACGGTGACCGCCATCGGCGCCGGCTACGCGAAACACGACCTGAAACGGCGCCGCCCCTTCCACGGCCGAGGTCAGCGCGGCTGCCAGGTCCCCACGGTCGTCCGCGTGGGCCGCCACCAGCAGCGCGTCGGCGCTGGGTGTGACCTCGGCGGCGTCCAGGCCGAGCAGGTCGAACAGCTCGTCCGACCAGACCATGGCGCGATCGTTGCGACGGATGCGCCAGTAGCCGAGACGGGCCAGCTTGCAGGCCACGGCGATGTCCTGCGCGTTGCGCGCCAGGGTGTCGGCCATGGTGTTGAGGGATCCGAGCAGGTCGGCCACTTCCTGGTTCGGCGCATGTGGCTCGAGGCGGTGCGAGAAGTCGCCGTCGGCGACCCGGCCGGCGAAGCGTTGGGCCCGGGACAGCGGCTCCAGCAGGTGGCGGCGTGCCAGCAGGCCGGTCAGCAACAGCAGCGCCAGGCCGCCGATGCCGATGCTGACGCCCTGAAGCGCCGTCACCCGCAGCGCCAGCGCTGTGAGCGCGCGTTCCGGCATGCCCGAATAGACGAAGAAGCGCTGCCCGGCTGCCTCGATCCAGCGCCCGTAGAAGCGGCGCTGGACGCCGTCGTCCGACAGCCAGGAGAGCTGGCCGCCGCCTTGTCGGACCATCGCCCGGGCATCGTCGCCCTCGATCTCGCGTCCGACCCAGGCGCTGTGGTTGGGAATTCGGGCGAGGATGCGCAGCCGGTCGTCCAGCACGCCGACGATGGCGCTGCTGGACAGGCCCGCCGAGGTGATGAACGTGCTCAGCCAGTCGAGCCTGAGCCCGGCCCCGACAACGTAGCCGACGTCTTCATCCGCGGTCGAGAACGGCGCTGCGACGACGATGTTGTACTCGCCGCTGGCCCGGCTGCGTTGCAGACCGCCGGCGCTGAGCTGCCGGCGCTGCATCACCGCCTGAAACCACGGCCGGTCGCCGACCTCGATGCCGTCGGTGGCTGGGGAGCTGCATAGCAGCCGACCGCTGGCATCGCCCACGGCGATGACGTTGTAGCGAGGATGCGCGGCGTGAATGCGGCCCAGGGTAGTGGCGCAGTCCAGCTCGTCGGTCCAGACCGACCCGAGCAGCAGCGCCAGCTCGCCGGCGGCTCCGACGGCGCGCTGCAGTTGCTCGGCCATGTCGTCGGTCACCGACGTCAGGTGGCGGGTGAGCTCCCGCTCGCTGTGATCGCGGATCTGGAAGAAGACCAGGACCAGCAGCGCGACCAGGGGTACCAGGGCCAGCAGCACCAGCACGGTCAGATGATGCTTGAGTGACCAACGCATGCGTGACGGCGTCTCGAATTGGAAGTGGCGCGGATGATAGCGTAGCTGGAAACCGATCAGGCGGCCGTCACGATCCGGTCGCGGCCGGCGCGCTTGCCGTCGTAGAGGGCTGCGTCGGCGCGGGCCAGCGTCTCCTCCAGTCGCTCGCCAGGTCGTATCTCGGCGACGCCGAAGGTGGCGGTCAGCTGCCAGTGGTTGGGCAGCTCGTCCACCCGCGCATCGGCCAGCGTGCTGCGCATGCGCTCGGCCATGGACCGGCCGCCGGCGAGGTCGGTGTCCGGCAGGATCGCCAGAAACTCCTCGCCGCCGAACCGACCCAGGCAGTCGCTTTCGCGCAGCGCCGACTGCATGCGCCCGGCGGCCGCCTCCAGCACCGCGTCACCGACCGCGTGGCCCAGATTGTCGTTGATGCGCTTGAACTCATCGAGATCGATCAGGCACACGGTGACGCTGCGCGGCTGCTGCTGGCGGCGGGTTCGGGCGATCTCGGCGGACAGCCGCTGCAGCAGGTAGCGGCGGTTGGGCAGGTGGGTGAGCATGTCCTGGGTGGCGAGGGTGTGCAGCGCTTCGTTGCGCGCGCGCAGCGACAGGCGAAGCTCGGAGACGAAGCCGCCGATCCAGGAGAGCTGGGCGATCACGACCACCAGGCCGAGCAGCCACAAGCCGTCGAAGACGGGTACCAGATCTTCGGGCCGCCGCCAGGCGATCACGGCGAGCACCGACAGGTACACGGCGATGGTGAGGATCGACATGATCAGCATGCGGCGGCGGTCCAGCGCCAGCAGGCCGTACAGCAGGGTGACGATGGAAAGGAAGACGGCGATGCCCCTTGCCATCGGCTCGTCGAGTTCGTAAAGCACGTAGGCCCAGGGAATCAGCGCCGACGTCATCTGCGGCAGGGTCAGGGCGGGGTCGCGCAGGCGCCGGTTGGCGCCGCTGGCAATGATGGCCAGGAAGGTGAGCGTCAGCACCGCCACCAGCGCCGGATAGATGATCAGCGCCCGGGTCGGCAGGAAGCCGAGGGCATAGGCCACCAGGATGGTGAGGTAACTGGCGGCGTACGACAGCATCGCCCAGATGACCCGTCGCCGCCGCACCCGCTGCTTGTCGCCGCTCGCGTTGGCAGACGCGCTGTCGCCTTCGAGCCTGACCTCGTCGATCAATGCGTTCCCTTCCCTGCGTCGCCTGGCCCCCCCGGCCGGCGGGCAGATTCTAGAGGCGACGGCGCATCAATGACAGGTGGGATCAGCGGGTCAGCGGCTTGTACTTCATCCGCTTCGGCGTGGTGTCGACCCCGGCGTCCGCCAGGCGCTTCTTGTGGTCCGCCTCGTAGTCGCTGAAGTTGCCGGCGAACCACTCGACGTGAGAGTCGCCCTCGAAGGCCAGCATGTGGGTGGCCACCCGGTCGAGGAACCAGCGGTCGTGGCTGATCACCAGCACCGTGCCCGGGAAGTTCAGCAGCGCCTCTTCCAGCGCCCGCAGGGTCTCGACGTCCAGGTCGTTGGTGGGCTCGTCGAGCAGCAGCACGTTGGCGCCGCGGCGCAGCAGCTTCGCCAGGTGCACCCGGTTGCGCTCGCCGCCGGACAGATCGCCCACCCGCTTCTGCTGGTCGGCGCCCTTGAAGTTGAACCGCGACACGTAGCCGCGGGAGGCGATTTCGTACTTGCCCACCCGGATCACGTCCTGACCGTCCGAGATCTCTTCCCACACGGTCTTGCCGCCCGCCAGGGCGTCGCGGCTCTGATCCACGTAGGCCAGATCCACCGTGTCGCCGATGTCGATGCTGCCGCCGTCGGGCTGCTCCTGACCGGTGAGCATGCGGAAGAACGTCGACTTGCCGGCGCCGTTGCCGCCGATGATGCCGACGATGGCGCCGCGGGGAATGCTGCAGTTCAGATCGTCGATCAGCAGCGTATCGCCGAAGCCCTTGCTGACGTGGTTGACGTCGATGACCTTCTCACCGAGGCGCTCGCCCGGCGGGATGTACAGCTCGGCGGTCTCGTTGCGCGCCTGGGTCTCCTTCGACTGCAGCTCCTCGAAGCGCTGCAGCCGGGCCTTGCTCTTGGCCTGGCGCCCCTTGGGGTTGGTGCGCACCCACTCCAGCTCCGACTTGATGGCCCGCTGCCGGGCCTTTTCCTGGGAGGCTTCCTGCTCCAGGCGCGTTTCCTTCTGCTCGAGCCAGGCGCTGTAGTTGCCCTCGAAGGGAATGCCGCGGCCGCGGTCGAGCTCGAGAATCCAGCCGGCCACATTGTCGAGGAAGTAGCGGTCGTGGGTCACCGCCACCACGGTGCCGGGGAACTCGGCCAGAAAGCGCTCCAGCCAGGCTACGCTCTCGGCGTCCAGGTGGTTGGTGGGCTCGTCCAGCAGCAGCATGTCCGGGTTGGAGAGCAGCAGCGCGCACAGCGCCACCCGGCGGCGCTCGCCGCCGGACAGGTGCTTCACCTCGGCGTCCCACGGCGGCAGCCGCAGGGCGTCCGCCGCGATCTCGAGCTGCCGGTCCACGTCCCAGCCGTTGGCGGCGTCGATCTGGGTCTGCAGCTCGCCCTGCTTCTCCAGCAGCGCGTTCATCTCGTCGTCGCTCATGGGCTCTGCGAACTTCTCGGAGATGGCGTTGAACTCGGCCAGCAGCGCCATGGTCTCGCCCATGCCCTGCTCGACGTTGCCGCGCACTGTCAGCGTCTCGTCGAGCTGCGGCTCCTGGGGCAGGTAGCCGATGCGGATGCCCTTCTGCGGCCGCGCCTCGCCCTCGAACTCGGTGTCGACGCCGGCCATGATGCGCAGCAGCGACGACTTGCCCGAGCCGTTCAGGCCGAGCACGCCGATCTTGGCGCCAGGGAAGAAGGACAGCCAGATGTTCTCGAGAATCACCCGCTTCGGCGGCACCACCTTGGTGACGCCTTGCATCGTGTATACGTACTGAGCCACGCGTCAGGCCCTCGCGGTCGGTCGTTTTCGGGACGCGCACGCTAGCGCGGGTGCGCCTCCCGATCAAGCTCGCCCGCCGCTTCGCGGCGACGCAGCAGCCGGTAGGCGGCCGGCAGCACCAGCAGCGACAAGAGCGGCGCGGTCACCATGCCGCCGACCATGGGTGCAGCAATGCGGCGCATGATCTCGCTGCCGGTGCCGTCGCCGAGCAGGATGGGCAGCAGGCCCACCACCACCACCGCCACGGTCATGAGCTTGGGCCGCAGCCGCTGCACCGCACCCTCGCGGATGGCGGCCAGCAGCGCGTCGCTGCCGCGCTCGCCGGCCGCCAGACGCCGTGCCCAGCTCTGGCGCAGATAGAGCAGCATGATCACGCCGAACTCGGCGGCCACGCCGGCCAGGGCGATGAAGCCGACGCCGGTGGCCACCGACAGGTTGTAGTCGAGCAGGTACAGCAACCACAGCCCGCCGCTCAGCGCGAACGGCAGGGTGGCGAGGATCAGGGCGGCCTCGTCCAGGCGGCGGAAGGTGAGGTAGAGCAGCACGAAGATGATCAGCAGGGTCGCCGGCGCCACCAGCAGCAGGCGGGCGTTGGCGCGGGCCAGGAACTCGAACTGGCCGGCGTAGGCCAGGCTGACGCCGGGGGCCAGGGGAACGTCCCGGTCGATGGCGGCCTTCAGGTCGCGCACCGTGGCGGAAAGGTCGCGGCCGCGCACGTCCACGTACACCCAGGCGGCCAGCCGGGCGTCCTCCGAGCGCAGCATGGGCGGGCCGTCGGTGAGCCGCACCTCGGCCACGGTGCCCAGGGTGATCTGGGCGCCGCCGGGAGTGATCACCGGCAGCTCGCGCACCCGCGCCGGGGTGTTGCGCCAGTCCCGCGGGTAGCGGATCTGTATCGGGAAGCGGGCGCGGCCGTCCACCACCTCGCCCACCGTGTCGCCGCCGATCAGGCCGGCCGCCACGGCGTGCACGTCCGCCAGGTTCAGCCCGTAGCGGGCTGCGGCGGTGCGGTCGACGTCGATCTCCAGGTAGCGGCCGCCGGCGGGCCGGTCGGCCAGCGCCGAGCTGACGCCCGGCACGCTGCGCGCCACCGCCTCGACGCGGCGGGCCACCGCGTCGATGCTGGCCAGGTCGGGCCCCGCCACCTTGACCCCCACCGGGCTCTTGATGCCGGTGGCGAGCATGTCGATGCGGTTGCGGATCGGCGGAATCCAGACGTTGGCGAGCCCGGGCACCTGCACGGTGCGGTCGAGCTCGTCGATCAGCGCCGCCGGCGTCATGCCCGGCCGCCACTGCGCCCGGGGCTTGAACTGGATGGTGGTCTCGAACATCTCCAGCGGCGCCGGATCGGTGGCGGTGTCGGCGCGACCGGCCTTGCCGAACACGCGCGCCACCTCCGGTACCGTCATGATCAGCCGGTCGGTCTGCTGCAGCAGCTCGGCCGCCTTGGGCGCCGACAGTCCCGGCAGAGCGGTGGGCATGTACAGCAGGTCGCCCTCGTCCAGGGGCGGCAGAAACTCGCTGCCCAGGCGGCTGGCGGGCCAGACCGCCGAGCCGAGCACGGCGGCGGCCACCAGCAGCGTGAGCACCGGCCGGGCCAGGGCCCGATCCAGCACCGGCCGGTAGGCGGCCATGGTCCAGCGGTTCAGCGGGTTGTCCGCCTCCCGCGGAATGCGGCCGCGCACCCAGTAGCCCATCAGCACCGGAATCAGGGTCACCGACAGCGCGGCCGCCGCCGCCATGGCATAGGTCTTGGTGAAGGCCAGCGGGCCGAACAGCCGGCCTTCCTGCGCCTCCAGGGCGAACACCGGCAGGAACGACAGGGTGATGATCAACAGCGAGAAGAACAGCGCCGGCCCCACCTCCACCGCCGCGTCGGTGACCAGGCGCCAGTGGGTGTCGGCGCTGCGGGTCGCGTCCGGATGGGCCTGCTGCCAGGCCTCCAGCTTCTTGTGGGCGTTCTCGATCATCACCAGGGCGGCATCCACCATGGTGCCGATGGCGATGGCGATGCCGCCGAGCGACATGATGTTGGCGTTGACGCCCTGATAGCGCATCACCAGGAAGGCGGCCAGGATGCCGAGCGGCAACGCGATGATGGCCACCAGCGACGAGCGAACGTGCCACAGGAACAGCAGGCACACCAGCGCCACCACCACCAGCTCCTGAATCAGCTTCTCGGTCAGGTTGGCCACCGCCCGGTCGATGAGGCCGCTGCGGTCGTAGGTGGGCACGATCTCGACCCCGTCCGGCAGCGCCGGGCGCAGCGCGTCGATGCGCTCGTGCAGCACGCGCAGCGTCTCCCGCGCGTTCTTGCCCGAGCGCAGCACCACGACGCCGCCCACCACCTCGCCCTCGCCGTCGAGCTCGGCGATGCCGCGCCGCGCCGCCGGGCCGGTCTGTACCCGGGCCACGTCGCCCAGCGTCACCGGCACCGGGCCGTCGCTCTTCAGCGGAATGCTTCGGAACGCTTCCAGGTCGGTCAGGTAGCCGGTGGCGCGCACCATCACCTCGGCCTCGCCGAGCTCCAGGGCGCCGCCGCCGGTCTCCTGATTGGCGCCCGCCACCGCGGCGCGCACGGCGTCATGGCTGATGCCGTAGCTGGCCAGCCGGGTGGGATCGAGCAGAATCTGGAACTCCCGGGTCATGCCGCCTACGGTGGCCACCTCGGCGACGTTGGGTACCGTGGTCAGCTCGTAGCGCAGAAACCAGTCCTGCAGCGCGCGCAGGTCGGCCAGGTCGTGGTTGACGCTGCGGTCCACCAGCGCGTACTGATAGATCCAGCCGACACCGGTGGCGTCGGGTCCGAGGGCCGGCTGCACGCCGCTTGGCAGCCGTGCCTGCACCTGGCTCAGGTACTCGAGCACGCGCGAGCGGGCCCAATACAGGTCGGTGCCGTCCTCGAACAGGGCGTAGACGAAGCTGTCGCCGAAGTACGAGAAGCCGCGCACGGTGCGCACCCCGGGCACCGCCAGCAGCGTGCTCGCCAGCGGAAACGTTACCTGGTCTTCCACCAGTTGCGGCGCCTGGCCCGGCCAGCTGGTGCGCACGATCACCTGCACGTCCGACAGGTCGGGCAGGGCGTCGATGGGCATGGTGCGCATCGCCCAGATACCCCAGCCGGTGAGGAACAGGCTCGCCAGCAGCACCAGCAGGCGATTGCGTACCGACGCCCGGATCAGCTCGGCGATCATGGCGTCTGCTCTCCGTACACGCCGATGCCCAGCAGGCTGGCCTCGGAGTCGAGCAGAAACTGGCCGCTGGCCACCACCCGCTGACCCTCCGCCAGGCCGGCGCGGATCACCGTCAGGTCACCGTGCTCCGGCCCGGTCTCCACCGCCACCGGCACGAACCGGCCCTGAGGCTGAGCCAGCATCACCAGGGTGCGGCGGCCCGTCCAGATGACGGCCTCGGTAGGAATCGCCAGCGCCGTGGCCGGCTGACCGGTGGCCAGGGTCACGCTCACGGTCTGGCCCGGACGCCAGCCGAGATCGGCGTTGTCGAGCTCGATCCGTGCGCGCAGGGTGCGGGTCGCCGTATCCAGCGACGGCAGCAGGGCGGCGACGTTGCCCTGGTCGGGCGAGGCCCGGCCGGGGGCGGTGATGGTCACCGGTGCGCCTGCGGCCACCCGGGGTGCCAGCGCCTCGGGCACCGCCGCCTCCACCCAGACCCGGGACAATCCGCGCAGCCGCACCAGGGGCGCGCCGGCGGGCAGGGTCATGCCGGCCCGCACCGACACCGCGTCCACGGCACCCGCCAGGGGCGAGCGCACCCGATGGCGGTCCACCAGGGTGCCCGACGCCTGCAGCCCGGCTACGTCGTCTTCCGGCATGCCGAGCAGGCGCAGCCGGGTCAGCGCGGCGTCGGCCAGGGTCTGCGCATCGTCGCCCCGTTCCCGCAGGGCCAGGTACTCGCGCTGGGCCGCCACCCAGGACGGCACCAGCAGCTCGGCCAGTACCTGGCCACGCTGCACCAGGTCGCCGGGGGCCAGCGGCGTCACCCGCTCGACGAAGGCGGCGGCGCGGCTTTCCAGCGCCACCACCGCGCGCTCGTCCCAGCCCACCACGCCCGGCACGGTCAGGTCGCCGGCCAGGGCCACCTTTTCCACCCGGGCCAGCCGCAGCCCCAGGTTCTGCTGGGTGTCGGCGTCGATCCGCACGCCGGAGGCGGCGGCTTCCTGGTCCGCGTAGCGGGGCACCAGGTCCATGTCCATGAAGGGCGACGGCCCCGGCTGGTCGAACCGGTGCTGCGGCACCATGGGGTCGTACCAGTAGAGGATCTCGCGCTCCTCGGCGGCGCGGGTGGACCCGGCGGCGAGCAGCAGGCCGGCGGCGAGCGCGATCGCGGCGATGGGGGCGGCGAGTCGGGTCATGGCAGCGCTCCTTCCTGGGTCGAATTCGAATCGGCGTAGGCGTAGTGCAGGCGGGCGGCCAGGGAGCGGCGGGCGCCGTCCAGGGCGATGGCGCGCAGGCGCGTCTCCGCCAGCTCCAGGCGGGCGGCCACCACGGCCGTCAGTCCGGTGCGATCGGCCAGCCAGTCGGCCGTGGTCAGGTCTACCTTTTCCTCGGCCAGCGGCACGGCCACGCCGGCCAGCCGCCGGGCGGCGGCATCGAGCTGGTCGTACTCGGCCAGGTCGGCAGCCAGGTCGGCCTCCCGGGCGCGCCGGGCGGCTTCCCGGTCGGCGGTCAGGGCGGAGCGCTCGGCCTGCCGCGCCGCGATCTCCGGGTTCTGGCGGCGCGCGGCGAACAGGGGCAGGTCCATGGCCACGCGCATCATCACCATGTCGCCGAACCGGTCGTCCCGGTGCCGCCAGCCGAGTTCGATGCCCCAGTCCGGCCGGCGGGCGGCTTCGGCCTCCGCCACGCCGGCGTCCAGCACGCGGGCCTCGGCGTCGTAGACGCGCAGCGCCGGGTGCCCCGGCACCGCGGCCAGCAGCCGCGCCGGGTCGACGTCCCAGTCCGGTGCGGCATCCGGCAGCGGCGCCGCGCCGGCGTCGCCGATCCAGCGCACCAGCTCGGCGGTGGCTGCGCGCCGGGCGGCGGTGAGGCCGTCCTGCAGTTCCTCCAGGCGCACCCGCTCCTGGCGCGGCAGCACCACGTCCCCGGCCGGTCCGTCGCCGCCGCCGTAGCGGGCCGCGACCGCGGCGGCCAGCAGATCGTTCTCGGCAAACAGCGCCGGCAGCTGCGCGAGCTGGCGCTCGGCGGTGTGGCGCTCGATCCATGCGGCGGCCACGCGCTGCAGCACCTCGGTGCGGGTGAGCGCCGTGCGCGCCTCGGCCACGCCGATGCGGCCCTGCGCGGCGCTGACCCGGGCCTCGCGGCGCTGGCGGTTGGGAAAACGCTGGGCGACGCCGATGCCGGCCATGGTCATGGGCTCGGCATCGAACCGGTAGCGGTCCGGACCCTCGATGGGCAGTCCCTCGATGCCGAGCATGAGTTCCGGGTCCGGCAGCTCGCCCGCCGGTATGGCGGCCGAGCGGCTGGCAGCCAGCCGCAGCCGCTCGGCGGCGAGTGCCGGGGCCTGGTCCACGGCCAGATGAAGCGCGCGCGCCACGGTGAGCGTCGGCGCGCCATCGGCGGCTGCCGTGCGCGGCGCCGCAGGGTCTGGCGCCGCGCCTGCCAGGGCGGCCCCGGCCCAGCAGGTCAGCGCCAGCAGGACGGTGCTGGGACCCGTCGCGCGGCGGCGCGGCGGGGCGGTCGGGGTGGCGGTGTTCACGTGTCGATCCTCCATGCCGGGGGCGCGCGGCGGGTCGGCCGCGCAGCCGGAACGGCCCGGGCCGACTCACAGGTCGGGCCGGGCGCCTCGGACGGGAATCAGACGGCGGGCGGGCGCCAGATCGGGGTGTGGGATGCCTGGGGTGGCGCGCCGCGATCGGGCGGCCCGAAGTTCTCCCCGGTGGGCGGCGCGGCACGCACGGCCGCGGCGCTGGGCAGGGACAGGGTCAGGGTCACGCTCTGGCAGTGCTGGCCGGGCTTGCAGGCCTGGCCGCCCGGGGCCATGGCATGGGCGTCGTCGCAGCAGTCGTGCGCGGCCTCGGGCGCTGGTTCCGCCGCAGCGTGGCGTGTCTCGCCGTGGTGGGCATGATGACCGCTCTCGGCGGCGGCCTGGGGCTGATCGGCCTGCATGGGGCAGGGTGCCTGAGCGCGGCCGAGCGCGGCCAGCCCCGGCAGTGGCAGGGTCAGCGTCAGCAGCAGCATGATCAGGTTCCGGTGTCGCACGGTGCAGGCCTGTTCGTTCAGCGCGCATTACACGCCCGATCGGCGCCGGCAGCAAGGCGGCCGTGGCAGGGCGGCCGTTGCAGACGGCTCACGCGGACGATGAAGGTTCCGCGATGAGGCGGTCGGGGCGTCTGGGCTACAATAGCCGCCTTTCTGCCACCCAACACGGAACGAGTTCATGTTCGCACAAGACCAGCGCATTGCCGGGTTCGACGACGAGATCGCGGCGGCCATCGCCGACGAGAACCAGCGCCAGGAAGAGCACATCGAGCTGATCGCCTCTGAGAACTACGCGAGCCCGCGGGTCATGGAGGCTCAGGGCAGCGTGCTCACCAACAAGTACGCCGAGGGTTATCCCCACAAGCGCTACTACGGCGGCTGCGAGTACGTCGATCAGGTGGAGGTGCTGGCCATCGACCGGGTGAAGGCCCTGTTCGGCGCCCACTATGCCAACGTGCAGCCCCACTCGGGCTCTCAGGCCAACGCGGCCGCCTACCTGGCGCTGCTGCAGCCCGGCGACACCATTCTCGGCATGAGCCTCGACGCCGGCGGCCACCTCACCCACGGTGCCAAGCCGAACTTCTCCGGCAAGATCTACCACGCCGTGCAGTACGGCCTGAACAACGCCACCGGCGAGGTGGACTACGACGAGGTCGCGCGGCTGGCCCGCGAGCACCGGCCGAAGATGATCATCGGCGGCTTCTCGGCCTACTCCCGCAAGCTCGACTGGCAGCGGTTCCGCGACATCGCCGACGAGGTGGGCGCCTACCTGCTGGTGGACATGGCCCACGTCGCCGGGCTGGTGGCAGCGGGCCTGTATCCGAATCCGGTGCCCATCGCCGACGTCACCACCTCCACCACCCACAAGACCCTGCGCGGTCCCCGCGGCGGCATCATCCTCGCCCGTGAGAACGCGGATATAGAGAAGAAGCTCAACTCGGCCCTGTTCCCCGGCTCCCAGGGCGGGCCGCTGATGCACGTCATCGCCGCCAAGGCCGTGTGCTTCAAGGAAGCCGCCAGCGAGGAGTTCAAGACCTACCAGCGCCAGGTGGTGGCCAACGCCCAGGTGATGGCGGAAGGGTTCCAGGCGCGCGGCTACAAGGTGGTCTCGGGCGGCACCGACAACCACCTGTTCCTGCTCGACCTGATCGACAAGGACATCACCGGCAAGGACGCCGACGCCGCCCTCGGCCGCGCCTACATCACGGTGAACAAGAACGCGGTGCCCAACGACCCGCGCTCGCCGTTCGTCACCAGCGGGTTGCGCATCGGCACGCCGGCGGTCACCACCCGCGGCTTCCGGGAGGCCGAGTGCGAGACCCTGACCGGCTGGATGTGCGACGTGCTGGACGACATCGGCAACGACAACATGATCGAGACCGTGCGTCAGCGGGTGGTGGAGCTGTGCGGCCGGTTCCCGGTGTACCGGCCGAAGGCGGCCTGACCGGAGCCGTTCCGTGCACTGCCCGTTCTGCGGGGCCGACGACACCAAGGTGATCGACTCACGCCTGGTGGCGGAGGGCGATGCCGTGCGCCGCCGCCGCCAGTGCCAGGTGTGCGAGGAGCGATTCACCACCTTCGAGACCGCCGAGCTGGTGATGCCGCGGGTGGTGAAGCGCGACGGCACCCGCGAGCCGTTCGACGAGGGCAAGCTGCGCCGCGGCCTGACCCGGGCGCTGGAGAAGCGGCCGGTTTCCATCGAGGAGATCGAGAGCGCCATCAACCGCATCATGCACAACCTGCGCTCCACCGGTGAGCGCGAGCTGCCTTCCCTGACCGTGGGCGAAGAGGTGATGAACGAGCTGCGCCGCATCGACGGCGTCGCCTACGTGCGCTTCGCCTCGGTGTACCGCGACTTCCAGGACGTCTCCGAGTTCGAGAAGGAGATCAAGAGCCTGACCCGCGACGCCGGCTCATGAGCGCCGTGGTCGACCGGCTGTTTCTCGAGGCGGCCGTGACGCTGGCCGAGCAGGGCACGTTCTCCTGCACGCCCAACCCCCGGGTCGGCTGCATCATCGTTCGCGATGGCGTGGTGGTGGGCCGCGGCGCCCATCTGCGTGCCGGTGAGCCCCATGCCGAGGTGCACGCGCTGCGCGAGGCCGGTCCGGCTGCCGAGGGCGCCACCGCCTACGTCAGCCTCGAGCCCTGCGCCCATCATGGCCGCACGCCGCCGTGCGCCGATGCCCTGGTCGCGGCGCGGGTGGGCCGGGTGGTGGCCGCCATGGGCGACCCCGATCCGCGGGTGTCCGGCGCCGGCTTCGCCCGGCTGCGGGCGGCGGGCATTCCAGCCGAACTGCTGCCGCTGCACCAGGCGGCGGACCTGAACGCCGGCTACGTCAGCCGGCTGCGCCGCGGCCGCCCGCTGGTGCGGGTGAAGATCGCCCAGTCGCTGGATGGCCGCACCGCCATGGCCAGCGGCGAAAGCCGCTGGATCACCGGCCCCGAGGCGCGGGCCGATGTGCAGTACTGGCGGGCCCGCAGCTGCGCCGTGCTCACCGGCAGCGGCACCGTGCTCGCCGACGACCCGGCCCTCACCGTACGCGACGACGCCTTCGCCGTCGGCGGGCACATCCGGCAGCCGCTGCGGGTGGTGGCCGACACCCATCTGCGGGTGCCGGCCACGGCCGCGCTGTTCCGCGGCGAAGGCCCGGTGCTGCTGGCCCACGCGGCCGGCGCCGTGCCCGCGGTGGCCGCCGCCGAGCACGTGGCCTGCGGCCGTGATTCGGTAGACGTGGCGGCCCTGCTGGCCGAGCTCGGCAGCCGCGGCTGCAACGAGGTGCTGGTGGAGGCCGGCCCGCGCCTGGTGGGCGCCTTTCTGGCCGGCGGTCTCTGGGACGAGTTGCTGGTGTACGTGGCGCCGAAGCTGCTCGGCAGCGACGCCCGGCCCATGGCCGAGCTACCGCTGCTGGCCCTCGATCAGGCGGTTGCCGCTACAATACGCGACTTCACCACCGTGGGCGGCGACCTGCGCTTGCGCCTGATCCCGCGGAACCCTTCCCAGGCATAGAGACGGACCATGAGCACATCGGGCCATTGGGCGCGGCACCACACCCGCAAGGTGCTGATGCAGGCCATTTATCAGTGGCAGATGACGGCGGTGGAGGTGCCGTCGCTGCTGGCGGAGTATCGTGCTGCCGGCGCGCTGAAGAAGTCCGACCCCGAGTTCTTCGAGACGGTGCTGCGTGCGGTGGTGAACCAGGCCGAGGCGCTGGATGCGCACCTGGCGCCGCTGCTCGACCGCAAGGTAGGTGATCTGGACAAGGTGGAGCTGGCGCTGCTGCGGCTCGGCGCCTACGAGCTCGAGCACCGCATCGACGTGCCCTACCGCGTCGTCATCGACGAGTACGTCGAGCTCGCCAAGCGCTTCGGCGCCGAAGACAGCTACAAGTACATCAACGGTGTGCTCGATCGCCTGGCCGCATCGCTGCGTGCCATCGAGTACGGCCGCCGGTGACCGAGTTCGAACTCATCGACGTGATCGTGGCCGAGCTGGGCGACGTGGCCGCCGGTGAGTGGGTGCGGGTCGGCCCCGGTGACGACGCCGCCGTGACGGCGGTGCCGGCCGGTGCCGAGGTGGTCTCTACGATCGACGCGCTGGTAGCCGACGTGCACTTTCCCGCGGCTGCCGGCGCGGCCCTGGTGGGCTACCGGGCGGTGATGGTCAGCGCTTCGGATCTGGCGGCCATGGGCGCCGCCCCGGGCTTCGCCCTGGTGGCCTTGAGCCTCGAGCACGACGATGCCGACTGGGTGCGGGGTCTGGCCCGCGGCATGGCCGAGGCGGCGCGGGCGCTGGATCTGCGCATCGTCGGCGGCAACATCGCCCGTGGCCCCCTGACTATCGCCATCAGCGTGCACGGCTACGTGCCCGCGGGTGGTGCGCTGTGCCGCAGCGGCGCCCGTCCGGGGGATGGCGTTTACGTCACCGGCAGCCTGGGTGCCGCCGCCGCCGCGGTGGCCCGGGGCGGGCTCGACCGCTGCGCCGTAGATGCCGATCTGGATGCGCTGTCGCGGTGCTACTTCCGCCCGCAGGCGCGCATGGCCCAGGGGCGCGACCTGCGCGGTATCGCCAGCAGCGCCATCGATCTGTCCGACGGCCTGTTACAGGATCTCGGCCACGTCTGCCGGGCCAGCGGCGTCGGTGCGGAGCTCGAATCGGCGCGCATTCCCGTGGCAGACGGCGCCAGCCTGGCGCACGCGCTGGGCGGCGGCGACGACTACGAGCTGTGCTTCACCGCGCCGGGGGAGGCGCCCCTGCTCGGCGTGCCCGTGACCCGCATCGGCCGCATCGTCGCCGAGCCCGGCGTGCGTCTCGACGGCCGTGCCGTGTCCGGCGGCTACCAGCACTTCGGCTCGTGAGCGAGCGAGCGCCGCTGCCTGTTTCCGACCCGGCCGTGCTGCTGGTCACCGGCTTCGGCAGCGGGCTGCTGCGGCCGGCGCCGGGCACCTGGGGCTCTGCGCTGGCGCTGATCGTCTGGTGGTGGGCGCTGGCGGGCCTGCCGTGGCCGACGCAGCTCGCCGCTGCGGCGGTGCTGTTTGCCGTGGGCACCTGGCTCACCGACCGGGTCGGCCGCCGCTACGGCGTGCACGATGATCCGCGCATCGTCGTCGACGAGTTCGTGGGCCTGTGGATCGCCCTGCTGGCGGCGCCGCCGGTGTGGTGGGCGGCCGTCCTCGGCTTCCTGCTGTTCCGCCTGTTCGACATCGCCAAGCCCTGGCCCATCCGCTGGGCCGACCGCCGGGTGCCCGGCGCCCTCGGCGTCATGCTCGACGACGTGCTGGCCGGCATCGCCGCGCTGGTCGTGCTGCAGGCCGTGCTCTGGGCGTTGTGACGCCCTCGCCCTCGCCCGGAGGGTGAAGCAGTTGGCAATTCCAGACCCCGGGTGGTCGCGGCAGCGGCGATCGCCCTAGACTCCGGTTCGTGCGCAAGCTGATCTGCCAACTGTTCCTCTGGCTGCTGCCGGCCGTGGCTCTCGCCACGCCGCCGGTGGAAGTGCTGGCCCTGTTCAAGGACCGGGCCGTGCTGCGCGCCGCCGGCGCCGAGCACCTGCTGCGGGTGGGCGAGACCTCGGCGGACGGCATCACCCTGCTGGCGGCCGATGCCCAGGGCGCCCGGGTGCGGTTCCAGGGTGAGGAGCATCGTCTGACGCTGAGCCGCCATGTGTCCGGCAGCTTCCGGGCGCCGGAGCGCCAGCGGGTGGCGATCTCGCCCGACGCGCTCGGCCAGTACCGGGTGCGGGGCAGCGTCAACGGCACCTTCGTCAACTTCCTGGTGGACACCGGCGCGTCCGTGGTCGCCATGAGCCGGCTGCATGCGCAGCAGCTCGGCCTCGACTTCACCGGCGCCCAGCAGGGCTCCGTGGTCACCGCCCAGGGCACCGTCATGTCCTACTTCGTCAACCTCGACGAGGTGGTGGTGGGCGGCATCACCGCCCGCAACGTGCAGGCGGCCGTGATCGACGGCAACTATCCGGTGGAGATTCTGCTCGGCATGTCGTTCCTGCGGCAGGTGGGGCTGGAAGAGCAGGGCGGGGTGCTGACCCTGGTGCAGCGCTGAGCGGCGTCGCCTAGAAGCGCCGGCGCACGCTCAGCAGCGCCAGCTCCGCGAGCAGGGAATCTCCCAGGCCGGCGCGCTTGAGAAACTTCATCCCCTCGGCGAGGAGCTGCTCGGCGCGTTCGCGCGCCGCGTCCACCCCCAGCAGCTTCGGGTAGGTGCTCTTGCCCGCCGCCGTGTCCGAGCTTGCCGGCTTGCCCAGTTCGTCGGTGGTGGCGGTGACGTCCAGCACGTCGTCGATCACCTGGAAGGCGTGACCGATGCGGGCCGCGAACTCACCGAGCAGCACGAACGTCTCGTCGTCCAGATCGGGCCGTCCCACCACCGCGCCGATCTGCACCGCCGCCTGGATCAGGGCCCCCGTTTTTGCGGAGTGCAGGGCTTCGAGCTGATCGAGGCCGAGCGACTGCCGCTCGGCGGCCAGATCGAAGCTCTGGCCCCCCACCATGCCGCGCCAGCCGGCGGCATCCGCCAGCAGGGTGAGGGCCCGCAGCCGGGCCGCCGGCGGCACGTTGGGTGCCTCTGCCAGGGTGCGGAAGGCCAGCGACTGCAGGGCGTCACCGGCCAGGATGGCGCCCGCCTCGCCGAAGTGGACGTGGCTGCTCGGCAGCCCGTGGCGCACCGCGTCGTCGTCCATGGCCGGCAGGTCGTCGTGCACCAGGGAGTAGGCGTGGATGAACTCCACCGCACAGGCGGGTGCCAGGGCATCCTCCAGCGCCCCGCCGACGCCGGTGCAGGCCGCGCAGACCAGCATCGGCCGCAGCCGTTTGCCCCCGGACAGGGTGGCATAGCGCATGGCGTCGATCAGGGCCGGAGCGATGGGCGACTGCGCGGGCAGGTAGTGGTCCAGCGCGTCTTCGACGGTGGCCTTCAGCTCCCGAAGGTCAGTCGTCATCGAGTTCGTCGGGGTCGAAAGCCTCGAGCTGGTTGTCTTCGGTGAGCTGCTTCACCTTGAGCTCCGCCTGGCGCAACGCGGCCTGGCAGTGGCGGGTGAGTTTGACCCCGCGTTCGAACGCGGTGAGGGAGGCCTCGAGACTGAGATCGCCGGCCTCCATCTGATCCACCAGCGCTTCCAGCTCGGCGAGCGCGGTCTCGAAGTCGATGTCGCCGAGCACGGCTTCTGCAGCTTCGGGTGGTTTGGCTTTGCTGGGCATCGGCTGACGTTACCGCCCGCTCGCGGCCGGGCGCAAGCTCAACCCGCTTTGCGGGCGCGCTGCTTGGCCGGGCGCCAGGCGCCGGTGGCGGCGTCGTTCTCGATCACGCCGTCGGCCTCGAGGGCGGACAGCTCGGCGCGAATCTCCCAGACCCCCATGGGCTGGTTGCGCTCGCGCAGGTAGTCGGCGATGTCGCCCGGGCGGAACTCGGCCAGACCTTTGCCGACCAGGGTTTCCACGGCGTTCTGCACGATCTTCTTGCGGCGCAGCGCGATGCTCAAGGCGGCCCCCTTATTGCCCAACGTTCTGAAACGCGGGCGTTTTGTACCAGAAAGCCATTACTCCCGCCAGGGCTTACCGGCTTCGAATGCGGCCAGGTGGGTCTCGAGCTCGGCGGCCAGTTCAGCGTTGCCCTCCGGCACCAGGGCCAGGGCCTCGCGCTGGGTCTCCACGGCCTGCTGAAACTTGCCGGTCTCCGCGTAGGCCGCGGCCAGCGTGTCCAGGTAGGCCGGCACCCGGCGGCGGTCGACCGCCTGCAGCGCCAGGGTCAGCGCCTGCTGGCCATTGCGTACGCCGTCGAACGGGCTGGTGGCCAGCAGCCAGGCATAGTCGTTCAGCGCCTGGGGATGATTCTGCGCCGCCGCCCGGGCCAGCCAGCGGCCGGCCTGCTGCTGCCCTGCCAGGTCGTTCTGACGCAGGCCGTCGTAGGCGAGCCGCAGTTGCGCGTCCACCTGCCCGGCCAGCGCCGCCCGCTCGTACCAGGCCAGCGCCCGCTCGCGGCTCTCCTCGACCGCGGTGCCGGTTTCGTACAGGTAGGCCAGGCCCATGAACCCGGTGGGGTGGCCCTGCTCGGCTGCCTGCTGGAACAGCGCCAGGGCGCGGGCCGGATCTTTCTCGACCCCCGCGCCGGTCAGGTAGGCGTGGCCGAGCTTGGCCTGGGCCACGGCGCTGCCGCCTGCCGCCGCCCGCTGAAAGTAGTCGAGCGCTGCGGCGGCATCCGCCTCGCCGCCCTCGCCGGCTTCGGTCATGAAGCCGAGATAGGCCAGGGCGTCGGCCTCGCCGCCTGCCGCCGCCCGCGTCAGCCAGCGCCGCGCCTCGGCGGGGTCCGGCTGGTCGGTGAACGGGTCGCGGTAGCTCTGGGCCAGGTAGGTCATCGCCGGCGCCGAACCGTCCTCGGCCGAGACGCCGAGCCAGTGCCGGGCGGCGGCGATGTCCTTCGGCACGCCGGTGCCGCGCAGGTAGGCGATGCCGAGCCGCATCCGCGCCGGGTCGTGGCCGGCTTCCGCCGCTTCTTCCAGCAGCATGACGGCCAGGCGCGGGCTCGCCGGCACGCCCAGCCCCTCGAGGTGCATCTGCGCCAGCGCCGTCTGCACCACCGGGTTGCCCGGATGAAACTCCAGGGCGTGGTTGTAGTCCTTCACCGCCGAGACGAAGAGCTGTTGCGCGAAGAAGCTGTAGCCGCGCAGGTAGTAGGCGCGCGAACGCTCGCCGGGCCCGATGCGCGGATCGATCAGGGCCGGCTCCAGGTAGGCGCGCGCCAGCGCGTGCTGCCCCGCCTCGATGAGCTCGACCGCGCGCTCGATGTTGGCGCGCGAGTCGAGCGCCAGCGCGGCAGGGGTTGAAACGAGCGCCGCCGCCCAGATAAAGAATAGTGTCAGTGTACGCATGCTCGAGTGCCGGCTGTGCGGGGCCAAGGGAACCGTAACGGCGGCAACGGGTCAATGTGTCAGGTGTGACAACGAGACCGGTGCGGCGTTTCGCTTCAGACGGGCGTGTTACACTGCCGATGCTTCTCCACGGGGGCGATATGGCTTCGACGTGGGTAATGAAGCCTGAGGTGCATGCCGAGAGGGTAGTGACTCTCGTTAAAAAATCGCTGCAACTAGATATAGTTGCCAACGACGAAAACTACGCACTAGCGGCCTAAAACCCCGCTTACGCCGATGATCCAGGCCTGCATGGTGAAGTCGGCGGCGCAAGCTGCAGGATCGCGTGGATGTCTCGCCCGGGGCTGAAGCGTTAAAACCAATCGGGATCGCCGAGATCACCCTGACCGTCGGGTCGTTCGAGGTTAAAACAAAGACGGAGCCTAAGCATGTAGAGCCAACGGCCGAGTGCCAACGGACGCGGGTTCAACTCCCGCCGCCTCCACCAACAACGAAAACCCCAATCGAGACCGGTTGAGGTCCTCTCTTCCCCGATCGCCCCGGCTCGCCCGTGTTGTTGGGGGTTTCTGCGCAAGCCTGTGGGCCAGGAACCAGAACCCGCAGCCATGGTGCGGGTCGACGAACAGCAGCGGCCCGGACGCCGGCAGCGGATCGCCCTCGATATCGACTCGGCGGCGCATGTGGCGGCGCCCGCGCAGCCGATCAATCAACGGGCGCACGGACTTGCTTCAGACCAGAGAAATGCATGGATCAGTCGGTCCTGGGGAAACACGCTCCTGGGCACGAAGCCGGATCGGTGGAAACGGCCGCATAGTCTAGTGCGCTGCAGCGAGTGCCCGATCCTCCGTTGTCGGCCTGGCGCACCAGGACTCAGGCCGCCCCCAACTGGCGCCGATGCCAGCGCGCGAGCAGCAGCTGCGCGATGATCGCGCCACACAGGGCCAGGAACATGTCCCACTGGGTGTCCCAGGCGTCGCCCTGGGTGGCGAGGAAGGCGTCCGCCGCGCCGCCCCAGGCCAGCGCCGCCCACCATTCGAGCATCTCGAAGAAGGCCGAGAAGGCGAGGCAGGCGGAGGTCACCAGATAGAACAGCCAGCCGCCCTCGCGCAGCGGGGTCGTCCGCAGCAGCAGCTCGCGGCCGAGGATGGCGGGGATGAAGCCTTGGGCGAAGTGACCGAGCCGGTCGTAGTGGTTGCGCGACAGATCAAACGTCTCCTGCGCCCACAGTCCGAGCGGGGTTTCGGCATAGGTCCAGGCGCCGCCGTACACCAGGATCAGGCAGTGGATCGCGATCAGCCAGTACAGCAGGCGGGTCAGCGGGAAGCGCCGGCGGGTGGCGATCATCAGTGGGATTGCCGCCGCCACCCAGATGATTTCCAGCAGCCAGGTCAGGCGGTCGGTCGGGCTGATGCCGGACCAGGCGAGCGCGGCGAGGATCACCGCGATCAGCACGGTGAACTCGGCTGTGGAGGGCGTGCTGCGGGGCGTTGTCGACATCCGGCTTTGTTCCAGAGAGGGGGTGGGCGGAAGCCGCTCTGCGTAGCCGCATGAAAGCTACGCCCGCCGGCGAGGCTACCCCAAGCGAGTGAGCCGCGGTAGCCGCCGCGCTTCCCGCCCCGCGCAAACCCGCGCGGCGACAGGTGGTGCCGTCGCCGCCGGGTGGTGGTGAGGCCGGCGGCGAAGTCACCGCAGGGCAAGCTGTTCCAGCCGCGCCCTGCAGTGTGTTCGATTGCCCCGTGCTCAACGTGCGCGCAGCGGCTGCCGGTGAAGCACCACGTCGTCGCCGCTGACGAACTTCAGCTCGTAGTCGCCGGGCTCGGCCGGCACCCTCAGCTCGATTTCGCTGACCGCGCCGGTGGGGCGGGCCTAGTCCCGGTAGCTGTTGATCGGGCAGCCGGCCGGCGCGAAACCGATCCAGCGGCTGCCGGCGGGCGTCGCCGCACGCGAGCCGGCTGCGCTGAAGTAGGCCGCGCACGAACATGGCGTTGCGCCTGTGGACGTGGTCTGGACCGCCGGCAAACTGCGGCTTCGGCATGATCCCCCGCATCGCATCAGTATTCGAGCGCACGTCTGCCATGACCTACAGCAGCCAAGACGCATCTATCTGGACTCCAGATGGTTTCATCCACCACCTCTACGTGGACCCGGAATTCATCGGAGGCGGCATCGGAACTCTGCTGCTGGACGCAACGATTCGTCGTCTGAGCAAGCCGGTAGTCTTGAAGTGTTTGCGTCTCAAGGAGCACAAGGGTCATGCTTGATCGAGGCGTTTCGATGGACTGCCCGAAGCATCATCGCGTGTGTCTGACAGATATAATCCCCCGGTGCTCGTCTGGCGCGTGACGCTCATGCATACGGTCCTGGTTCTGGGTGGTTATGGCTTCTTTGGAGCGCGAATCGCCGCCGGTCTCGCGAAAAACCCGTCCATCCGTCTGTTGATCGCGGGCCGCGATCATTCCCAGGCTAAGCGCCTGGCGAGAGCGCTGGCGCTGCCGGACGATCAGGCGATCCGGCTGGATGCGGCTTCCCGCGATCTTGCGTCATCGCTTCGATCACTGGGCGTCAGCACGCTGATTCACACGGCTGGTCCGTTCCAGCAGCAGTACTACAAGGTGGCTATCGACGCCATTGAAGCGACCGCGAACTACATCGA
Organism: Pseudomonadales bacterium; assembly: GCA_040219935.1. Lineage (GTDB taxonomy): Bacteria > Pseudomonadota > Gammaproteobacteria > Pseudomonadales > Azotimanducaceae > UBA7803. Next base: position 62,309 of record JAVJUA010000080.1, read on the forward strand.
CCTCGCCGATGGCCGACGCTTTGTCGCAGACATCAAAGCCCTGGATGACAGGGCCAGAGACCGAGGCGTCGTGGTCGTCAGCGGCGCGAGTTCCGTCCCTGGCCTGTCCTCGGCTGTCGTCGATGAATACGCACCCGCGTTCCAGCGCATCGAGTCGATACGGATCGGTATCGGGTCCGGGGCGCGTGCGCCCGGCCTGGCCACCGTAAGAGGCGTGTTCGGATACTGCGGCAAGCCGATTCAGCGGCTGGAGAACGGCCGGTGGGAACAGACGTATGGCTGGATGGACCTCATGCGCTATGAGTTTCCTGGACCCGTTGGCCGGCGTTGGCTGGGTAGCTGCGACGTTCCGGACCTCGAGCTCTTTCCGCAGCGGTATGATTCCGTCAGAACGGTGACCTTTCACGCGGGCTTTGCGAGCGACCTGGGCCACCTGTTTGTCTGGGCGATGGCCGGCCTCGTGAAGACCGGTGTCGTTGCAACCCTGGCTCCACTGGCTCGCCCGCTGAACCGATTGAGCCACTGGCTCGAACCATTGTTGAGTGACAAGGGAGCGATGTTCGTGGAACTTGATGGGATTGGTCAGGACGGACGGTCTACCAGACGACGCTGGTGCGTCATAGCCGTCCAGAATCATGGTCCCTACATTCCGTGCGGGGCCGCCATCGCGTTGGCCGGTAAGCTCGCTGATGGCGCTGACATTCGAGAAGGCGCCCGACCCTGCATTGGGCTACTCACCGTCGACGAGTATCTGGCCCCGTTGCAGGGCCTGGATATCCGCGTTGTGGCCGACCCTGTGTGATGGGCGCCCATACCCTCTGGAAGTTGGTGCATCTGCTGAGCGCAAGCGTGCTGTTCGGCACCGGCGTGGGCATCGCTTTTTTTGCCTGGTTCGGCTATCGGCGTGCCATGGCGATTGGTGAGATCGACGGCTTGCGGGCCGTGCTGCGATTGACGGTCATCGGCGATACCTGCTTCACGGCGCCCGCGGTGGTGGTGCAACTGGTGAGCGGTATCGTGCTGATCAACCTGAATCAATGGTCACTGTTGAGTCCCTGGTCGCTCACCGTCTTCGGGCTCTATGCCGCCGTTGGTGCCCTCTGGCTTCCTGTCGTGGTGATTCAGATTCTCATGAGCAGAGAAGCCAATCGGGCGCCATCCATTGCCGACCTCGAGCCCGGCTTTCACCGCCGGTATCTGGCGTGGTTCGCGCTGGGGGTTCCAGCCTTCTTGATCGTCGTCGGACTGTTCTACCTGATGATTGCGAAGCCGCTTATGGTGGTGGCATGAGGGAGGACGAAGACCCCATTGGCAAGGGGCCGGCCCACTCCCGCCGCCCACATGGTTGAAAAGGAAACTAAGCGTTGATCGTCACCTGGTCGTCTTGGTTAGGATGCCAATCTGACCTGCCCGTGTGACAACGTATCTACGAAGACATCGATGATCCGAACTTCGTCATCATCTGCGTTGCGGAGGACACCGGCAGCATCCTTAAGCTCAGCGCCGATGAGCAGAAGGCCGACGCGGCGTTCCGGCTCGCCAACCTGTTTCGCAGCCACGGCCACAAAGCCAAGGCCGAGCATTACTGGAACCTGGTCAGGAAGGCGATCCTGACCGGGATCTCGCCCAGGCATGCGTACGCTGAATCCCCTCAGCGCTACGGGCTCTTGACGTCGAAGTTGTCGAGATGGAAGAGCCCGGTATGGGCAGTGACAATGCCTACCGCGCCCTGGCCCATGCGATCGTTGGCGAGCGTGGATTTCTCCTGGCCGTTTACCAGCAACGCGATCTCGGTTCCGGACTCGCGCAGCGTCAGCCGCGCTCGTGCCGAACGCATGTCGCCGAGTTGCAGCTTCATCTTTTCCTCGACGTTACCCTCTTCGACGTAGTGCAGGTTGACGCTCCGGTCGCCGCCCACCGTGAACATGTAGTACGAACGAGGGCTGTCGACAAAGCCGTACAAGATACCTGCGAGTGAGTCGCCGGAACCGCTCAGATGGGACACGTCCACCGAGATTTCGCGCCGGCCAGCCTCGCCCGGCTTCGGGTTCAGGTAGTAGTACTGGATGTCGTAGGCGGCGTCGGGGTTTTCGAACAACCAGCCGCCCTGCTGCGCCCTGGATACCGTCCACGCTTGGCCCTGGTGTGGCTCGATGAGCCCTTCCAGCGGGCCCATGTCCGCAGACACGTTGGCGCAGACCAGGGCGATGGCGATCGCTGCGAGCGCTCTGGCAGGACGCCGCGTTGCTGGTGTCATTTGTCACTCCTTGAGTTGATCGTACCGGTACCGGTATAGGCGGAAAGCGAGGCAGAACCGGCTCACGCCGGGGTGGGCGACGGCGCACGGGCGGGTGTAGTGCCGAGCGAATCGTTCACGCTGAACTGGGCCGTTGTCGGACTCGGGAAATGAGGTTTCGGGAGACCCAGGATTGGTGGGCGCAGGCGGACCGGTTGCCGCAGGCTGATCATCGTTCGGCTGATAGATCGGGTGGGGTCTGGTGGGACTCGGCGCGCCGAGGCGGCAGGTGAGGGGGTGCACGGATGTTGACGTGGTCGAGGATCTTGCGGATGAGGTCGGGATCGGTGATATCTGCGATCACGCGAAGCTGTCCGCCGCAGAGCGGGCATAGGGTGATGTCTGTTTCAAATATTCGTTTCAGGCGCTGCGCCCATGTCCGGGTGATCGGCTAGTGCTTCGATGCTCGCGACGATTTCGCCGACCAAACGCGCGCCCACCTCGGGTGCGTCTTGTTCGGCGAACCGGATCGCGACCTTGGCCATGCGGCTACTTCAGACCGAGCCGACCCTTGGCCTCCGCGAGCGACAGCTCTCGACCGGCCTCGAGGTCGGCGAGACCGGCAACGATCGCCCGCATGAATGCGCGTTCCTCCTCGGCCGCTCTGTAGTCGTACACCGATTGCACCACAGCCACGCCGCGCCCCCGGCTAGTGAGCAGCACAGGCTGGTGCGCGTCTGTCGCATGCTTGACGACACGGCCGGGGTTGACCCTCAGATCGGTCAGCGGAATCACGTCCTGGGAGAACTTCGTGCCCATGCTGGGACCCTCAGGTCCTTTAAACGGGTCCGGTGATAGCACCCGTTTAAGGACCTCTTCAGTCACAAGGGATCGACAGAATGGGTAACTCGACGGGCCTGTTCCACGGTCGCGTCCGGCATGGAATTCAGCCTGCGCTCTGCTCGCGACGCCGGCCAGTGGGGCGGACGGTCATCGACATCGTCCCGAAGGCCGGTCCCCTGACCCGCACCAGCCAGTAGGCCATGACGAGCAATGTGGCCAGCGGCGGCACGTACACCCACGCGGTACCTCGCAGCGGCCAGGGCACGAAGTCCGGCTGGCCGAGGAAAAACGAGGTCGCGGCAATGAAGAGGGCTGCGCACATGCGCCACAGGTGCCGGGCGATGCGCCCGGCGCCGGATATGCCACCGCGGAGTACCAGACGCGCGTCGCCGCTGGTGGCGAACGTGATGATGACGGCGAAGAGTACCAGACCTTGCCAGGGCTGACCGTCCACCGTCCCCGTGGGATCGTTGGCGGCTATCCAGCCGAGCGTCACCACCAGCCCCGCCAGGCCGATCGCGGCAGCCAGCGCCACGGCCTCGATCCGCCCCGCGTGTCCCGGCGGGCGCCAGACCGTCAAAGCGGCGGTCGCTACCAGATAGAAGGTCGCCAGCCCACCCAGAATCGACAGGCGCTCCGGCAGAAACGGCGCTACGCCGGCGCCGATGCCGGCCATGACGAGCATGGCAGCGACGAATACCCTGCCGGCCACACGGTGCGGCCGGCCGCCCTTGCGGAAGACCAGCGCCGCCGTCCCGGACACCAGTCCGACGGCGCCGCCGCTGATGTGCAGATACTGCATCGCGTCTGCGGCCAGCTTGACCCACAGTGGCGCGGCTGGATTGATTTCGAGCGTCATTTCGCGTCCCGCGGATCATTGCGACCCGTGGGATGCTATGGTTCCGTGCTGAGATATCCCATGACACGGGGATCCAGATACGTGACTTCCGGTAACAGCACGCACCATGGCTGAGTCGGTGTCGGCGGCGTATGCACGCGGGCTTGTGACGCTGGCCGTCGCCAGGGGGGCCGAGCGGCAGGCGCTGCTGCAGCGCGCCGACATCGGCGCCGACACGCTCGAAGACCCGGATGCGCGGGTTGCCCTGCACCGCTACGCCGCCCTGATGCGTGCCGCCATCGCGCTCACCGGCGACCCGGCGCTGGCGCTGCACTACGGCGAATCCACCGACATCAGCCAGTACTCCGTGGTCGGCTTGATCGGGCGTGCGTCTGCCACCATGGCCGACGCCCATGCCCAGCTCAACCGCTACGTCCGCCTTGTGGTCGACGTCGAGACCGACGGCGACGAGCGGTTTCGGCTGGACCAGGACGCTGAGGCGATGTGGATCATCGATACCCGCCGCAACCCCAACGCCTTTCCGGAGCTCACCGAGTCGGCCTTCGCCCAGATCATCTGCGGCCCGCGCCTGCTCGGCATCCCGCCTTTCGCCAAGGCCGTGCAGGTGACCCACCCGGAACCCACGCACGCCGCGGAGTATCGGCGCGTGCTGGGTGCGCCGGTGGCGTTCGGGGCCAGGCGCAACGCGATTCTGGCGGATCCGGAGATCCTGGCGGAGCCAGTACAGCGCTTGCCTTCCTATGCTTTCGGCGTGCTCACCAAGCACGCCGACGTGCTGCTCGATTCGCTGGAGCGCACGGCTACCGTACGCAGTCAGGTGGAGAGGCTACTGATGCCGATGCTGCATACCGGCCCCGTACGCATCGACACCGTGGCAGCGCAGCTGAACGTCAGCCGACAGACGCTGTACCGCAGGCTCAAGGCGGAAGGCGTGACGTTCGCCCAGGTGCTGGACGATCTGCGCCACCGCATGGCGCTCGACTACCTCACCACGCGTAAGGTCTCGGTCACCGAGACCGCATACCTCGTCGGCTTTTCGGAGCCCGCGGCGTTCTCGCGGGCCTTCAAGCGCTGGACCGGCAGACGCCCTCGAGTCAGTTGACGAGCGCAACCCGCGGTCAATACGCGCTCAGTCTCGAGCCTGACCGTCGCAACCCTTGCTTCCGCGACAGTCATTCAGCTTGAACACGTACACGGCCTGCCCGTTGGCCGGCTGGTGAATATCCGGGCTGATCACCGCCGTCAGCGCCCGGAAGACGCCCATGCCGGTCTGCACGGCGATGTACTGCTCGCCGTCGACTGCGTAGGAGATCGGGTAGCCGTGGGCGGGCGCGCCGAGGCGCGTCTGCCACAACACCCGACCGGTGCGTGAATCGAAGGCCGAGAAGCGCCGGTCGAGATCGCCGACGAACGCGAGGCCGCCTCCGGTGGTCAGCACGCCGGTCATGAACATGGCGCGCTGCTCGTGCTGCCACTGCGTCTCGAGGGTGCGGGCGTCGATGGCGGTCAGCTTACCCAGCCGGCCGTCGCTGCCCGGCATCTCGTAGCTGCGGGAATCGCCGCCGTAGCCGCCGCCGCCTTCTTCCCGCGGCACCGGCCGGCCGACCATGTCCGAGCAGAGCTGGTGCAGGGGCACGATCAGGCCATGGCTGGCGGGTGCATAGGCCATGGCCTGCCAGTTGTGTCCGCCGTAGATGCCTGGACAGACGCTGATGGTTTCACCGACGCCGGCCTGCCGGATGTCCTCGCGGTAGGTGACGCGCCCAGTCTCGGCATCCACCGACGAGAAGACGTTCTGGGGCAGCGTTTCCACGTGGCCGACGAAACTGCCGTCCTTCGCGTCCAGCTTCCAGAGAATGCCGTCCTTGCCCACGGTGTAGACGTAGGTGCGCTCGCCGTCGCGAACGAGCACGCGCTCGAAGCCCACCTCCATGTCGATGGTCTCTCCGGGGATGTGCTGGAAGTACCAGACGATGTCGCCGGTGGCGGGGTCGATGGCGAGCGTGGCGTTGGTGTACAGCGCCGCGTCGTCGGTGGACATGCCCCGGCTGGCCGCGACCCAGGGTTTCGCCTGGGAAGTGCCGATGTAGAACAGGTTCAGCTCCGGATCGAAGCTGCCCGCGATCCAGGTGTCGCCGCCGGCGCGAAAGTGCAGCGGCGTGTCGCCCCAGGTATCGCCACCGGGCTCACCCGGCAACGCGATCGTCGACGTGCGCCACAACTCCTTGCCGGTATCCGGGTCGTGCCCGGTGATGAAGCAGCCGCCATCCTTGTAGCGCTCGCAGCCGTTGATGCCGCTGAGGATCACGCCGGCGCCGACGATGGGTCCGCTGGTGTGGGTATAGCCCTCCCGATAGTCGGCCTTCACCGTGCGCCAGACGACCTCGCCGCTGCCCGCATCGATGGCCACCAGGGCGGCGTCGTAGGTCGCGAGAATGATCTTGTCGTCGTAGATCGCGATGTTGCGCTGCGGCCCGCCGAGCGTCTTCGAGTCCTTCGGAAACGGATAGGCGTATTCCCAGATGAGGTCGCCGCTGGCCGCGTCCACCGCCTGCACGACGTTGTCCGGGTGCGTCAGATACATCACGCCGTCGTGGACCATGGGGGTACCCTGGTTGCTGCCGTCGCGCATCGCCAGCGACCAGGCCAGGGTCAGAGCGGCGACGTTGTTGCGGTCGATCTGCGCTAGCGGGCTGAAGCCGTGACCCTGCAGGGTGCGGCGCCAGCTCAACCAGGATTCGGCCGGCGGCTCGTTGAGCATCTGCTGTGTTACGGGCCGGTAGTCCGCGACTTGCTGATTGGCGAACGCGCTGCGGCTGCGCGCGATGGCGTCGATGCTGCCCGCCTCGGACCAGGAGTCGAACACGCCGCCGTCTTCCTTCGCCGCGGACAGCGCCGGCAGGTGGTTCTCGGCGAGCAGCAATCCCGTGATCTGCCGGTGTTCGGCCTCACTGAGTCTGGACGCCTCTCCCGGCGGCATGGCAGCCATGTTGTAAGCCAGCAGCGCGGCGGCGCCGGAGACCGCCCACTTCGCTCGGAAGGCATCGCCTCTCAACTCGGCACCGTGGGCCGACCCCTGCAGGTCGCTGCCGTGACAGCTGGCGCAGCGCTCGTCGTACAGCGCCCGCGCTGCGTCCTCCGCAGCCCACGCGGGCGTCGCGGCGAGGCAGGCCAGCACGATGGCACGCGCGCTCGGCACAGAACACGTGCGGCTGCCCTTGCGTATGCTGCTCAAGATCCCTCCTTCCATCCGCCCCCGTGCGTGTGGATACAATAGCGAGGCTCTGCGGGAGTCGCGAGCGGGGAGGGGAACAGAAAGACATGACCGAGTCGAGCACCTCGGACGGCGAACCGCGGCTGTTGCCGTTCGGCTCCAAGCTGGGTTTCGGCGTTGGCCAGCTCGCCGAAGGCATCACGCAGAGCGTGTTCAACACGTTCGTACTGTTCTACTTCAATCAGATCCTCGGCGTCGCCGGCACCCTCACCGGGCTCGCGCTCGGCATTGCGCTGTTCTTCGATGCCGTGACCGACCCGCTCGCGGGTTCGTTCTCGGACCGCCTGAAGACCCGCTGGGGGCGTCGGCATCCTCTCATGGCGGCGGCGGCGGTGCCGATGGGCCTCTGCCTGGTGGCGCTGTTCAACCCGCCGCCGGACATGCCGCAGCTCTTCTACTTCGCGTGGCTGGTCGTGTTCGCCGTGCTCGCGCGGCTGTTCCTCACGCTCTACCACATCCCCCACCTCGCGCTCGGCGCGGAGATGGCCCAGCACTACCTCGATCGCACGCGTGTGTACAGCTACAGCCAGCTGTTCGGCACGCTGGGCACCTGGGGCTTCGGCTTTCTCATGCTGACATTCGTGTTTCCGACCACCCAGGCGGGCACCCACGGCATGTTGAATGCAGCCGGCTATCCGGTGCTCTCGCTGGTTGCCGCTCTCGGCATCGTCGTGTCCATCGGTTTGTGCGTTTTGGGCACGGCAAAGGAGATCCCCTTTCTGCCGGAGGCGCGGTTCAGGACCATCGAGCGCCTGCACCCGCGGCGGCTGTACCGCGAGCTCAGGACCGCGTTCGGCAACCACTCCTACCGCATGCTCGTGTGCGGGCTCTTCTGCGCGATCATCCTGCTCGGCGTCGAGGCCGTGTTCATGGTGTACATGTACATCCACTTCTGGGGCATGGAGACCGAGCACATGCGCTGGATCGGGCCGATGGCGCTTGCGGCGCTGCCTCTGTCCGTGATGCTGGCGCCGTCCCTTACCCGCTTTCTCGACAAACGCATCACGCTGATCACCCTCTCCACCATCATCATCCTCAGCAACAACATCATGATCGTGCTGCGCCTCTTCACAGACTGGCTGCCCCAGAACGGCACGCCGGAGTTGCTGGCGCTGCTGCTGACTTTCGTCTTCATCGCTGGCCTTTGCAGCCCGGCGGTGCTCATCACGGTGAACGCCATGTTCGCTGATGTGGCGGACGAACAAGAACTCCTCACCGGAGAGCGTCAGGAGGGCATCATATTTTCCGCGCGCTCGTTCGCGTTCAAAGCGGGCGGATCTCTGGCGAGCATCCTCGGCGGCATCGGTCTCGATCTGATCCAGTTCCCTCGGGGTGCGTCCCAGGGCGAGGTCCCGGCCGAGATCCTGTTTCGACTGGGCCTGGTCGCGGGTCCGATCACATCGGTGATCGGGTTGCTGATCCTGGCCTTCTATCTCTCGTACCGCCTGGACCGCAAACGCGTGGCGGAAATTCAGGAAGCGCTCGCGGCACGGCGGCGCCTCGGCCAGACCGTGAAGATCCGGAGCACTTGAGGCACTCGCAGGAGCGTCTGGCCGCCTGCGATAGTCCAGAGAGGGCTCATTCGGCTGGTGAGCTGCTCATTTCGGCCTGCCGCCGCGCCTCCACCAGACGCTCGAGCTCGGCACGCAGGATGGCCTCGTGCAGCTCCCACTCGCGGCGCTCCTCGCGCAGCGAACGAAGCAGGGCCGCGGCCATGAAGGCCATCAGCACGATGAAGGGGAACGCCGCAAGAATTGAAACCGTGCGCAGGGCATCGAGCCCGCCGGACAGCAGCAGCACGGCGGTCACCATCACCGGAATGACTCCCCACACCAGGCGTATCCAGCGGGCCGGCTCGAGATCGCCGCCGCTGGTGAACATGCCAAGCACGAACGTGGCCGAGTTGGCCGAGGTGATGATGAACAGCACCACTAGAACCACCATGGCAGCACCGAGTATGTCTGATCCAGGCAGTTGGGCCAGGGTCACGAAGAGCGCCGAGCTGATTTGCGTGATGACGGCATCGCCGATGCCGGCGCCCTCGAACATCTCGAAGTACAGCGCCGCGCCGCCGAAGGTGGCGAACCACAGCACGCTCAGGGCGACCGGCACGCCGATTACTCCGAGCACGAACTCGCGAATGGTACGGCCGCGGGAGATTCGGGCGATGAAGCTGCCGACGAACAGCGCCCAGGAGATACCCCAGGCCCAGTAGAAGATCGTCCATCGCTCCACCCAGTCGTCGCCGGTGTAAGGAGTCATGACCAGGCTCATGCCGATGACGTTGCCGAAATATTCGCCGATGGCGTTGGTCCCGGATGCCATGATGAAGTCGGTGGGGCCGGCGAAGAACACGAACGTCAGAATGCCGGCTGCCAGCCACATGTTGGCGTTGCTGACCCAGCGGACACCCTTCTCGAGCGGCGTGAGCGAGCACAGCAGGAAGACGACGGCGATGCCACCGAGCATCCAGAGCTGCTGTTCCACCCCGAATCCCACCCCGTTGGCCACGGCGACGACGCCGCTGTTGACCTGGATGATGCCGAGCCCCAGGGTCGTGGCGACGCCGAATACCGTGGAGACGACCGCCAGCACGTTGATCGCGTGCCCGGCAAAACCGTCCACGCGATCGCCCAGGGTCTCGCGGAAGGTTTCGCTGATGAGGCCAGGCCGCTGGCGACGGAAGCTGACGTAGGCGATTGCCAGACCCACCACCGCGAAGTTGGCCCACTGATGAAACCCCCAGTGGAACAGCGAGTAGCGCATGGCGAGCTGGGCCGCGGCAGCGCTGCGGGGCTCGGCCATGCCGAGCGGCGGCTCGACGTAGTGCGTGAGGGGCTCCGCGACGCTCCAGAACACCAGGCCGACGCCCATGCCAGCGGAGAAGATCATCCCCAGCCAGGTGGGGTAGGCGAATTCCGGCGCCTCGCCGTCGGCGCCCAGGCGGATGTCGCCATAGCGGCTCAGCGCCACGCCCACGCCGTACACCAGGAAGCAGGTGGTCGCCAGCAGATAGAACCAGCCGAAGTGTTCCTGGGTGAAGCCGAGCGCCAGCTCGGCTCCGCCAGCAAGCGTCAGGGGCGCCCACACCCCAGCGCCCACGAACAGTGTCAGCAGTGCCAGGGAAATGTAGAGAACCCAGCCAGGCCGTCGTGGTTCAGACATGACTCCAGTGTACTCGACCCGGGCCAAGGGCTGTTCAGCCGGCCATCTCCCGCCGGACGAACCAGAATCGAAGATGCATGCGGGAAGTGTCAGAACTCGCGGTGCTTATCAGGCGCGGTGATAGCGGCCAGTGCCTTGGTCGCTCACAAGGGCCAGAGCAGGTAGATGGAAACGCAGGTGACCACCATCAGCAGGGTGTTCAGCGGGGCGCCGACCTTCACGAAGTCGGTGAAGCGGTACACGCCGGTGCCGTAGATCATGGTGTTGGTCTGATATCCCACCGGTGACAGGAAGCTGGTGGAGGCTGCGAACATGACCACCAGCACCAGGGAGAACGGTGTCAGGCTCAGCGCGTCGGCGATGGACAGCGCCACCGGCACCAGAATGACCACCGCGGCGTTGTTGCTCACCACCTCGGTGAGCAGGGTGGTTACCGCATAGAGCGCCAGCAGGATCAAGAGCGGGTGCCAGCCCAGCGCCTGGACGGCGATCAACCCCGCGATCCAGTCGGCGGCGCCGGATTTGGTCATGGCCACCCCCAGGGGGATCACGCCCGCGAGCAGGAAGATTACGTCCCACGAGACGCCGGAATAGAGATCTTCCCGGGCAATGCAGCCGCAGATGGCCATGGCGATCACCCCGGCGATCGCCGTGACCACGATGGGCAGCGGCGTCAACGCGGCGCCGAGAATGACGGCGAGCACGATGCCGCCCGCCTGCCACATGCGGCGCTGCTCGAACTCGTCCTCGTGCTCTCGGAGCACCACCACGTCCGGGTGCTTGCGCAGGCTCGCCAGGGCCGTGGCCGAAATCTCCAGAAGCGCGACCTCGCCGACGTGGAGCTTTTCGTCCTGCAGGCGGCGGCTGGTCACCCGGTCGGTGTCCAGGCCGATCAGCCTGGCCCGATAGCGCTTCCAGAAGTCTACGCCGGCAGCGCTGCGCCCGGTGAACAGGTTGCGGTTGCGCAGCAGCACCGGAACCAGATGGCCGTCGCTGCGTACCCGTCGCGAGTCGCCGAATTCCGACAGCACCAGAACCCGGTCCCCCTTGATCAGATCGAGGATCTGTCGGGCCGTGGCCCGGACCATGATGATGTCGTCGGCTTCGACGGGGGTGTCGGCGGCAGCCTTGACGCGCACCTGACCGCCGCGCACCAGCTTGAGGATCGTGGCCCCCGTGCCGGCGGTGAACGTCGAATCCTCCAGGGTTTTGCCCACCAGCGGGCTGGTCGCAGGCACGCCCAGCTCGACGACGAACCGCTCGGCTTCGTCCTGACCGATGCTGGCCGCGTCCTTTGCCGGCATGAGCCAGCGGCCGATGGTCACGAAGTAGATCAGCCCGGTGCCGAGCACGATCAGGCCGAGATGGGTGAACTCGAACATGCCGATCTCCCGGGCGAACGCGTCCGTGTCGGCCAGAATCGTCGACGCCAGGATGTTGGTCGAGGTGCCGATCAGGGTCAGAGTGCCGCCGAGCATGCCGAAGAAGCTCACCGGCAGCAGCATGCGCGCCGCCGGAGAATTCGAACGCCGCGCCATGTCGAGCAGCATGGGAATCGCCATGGCCACGGCGGCGGTGTTGTTGATGAAGCCCGAGACCGGTCCGACCAGCGCGGCGATCAGCAGAATCCGCCTCAGCTCCGAGCCGGCCATCAGCGGGAACAGGCGCCGCCCGACCAGATGCAGCAGCCCCGAGCGCTGCACGCCGGTGGACAGGATGAACATGCACAGCACCGTGATGGTGGCCGGGCTCGAGAATCCTGACAGGCCTTCCGCCACGGTGGGAAACGCTGCCCTGAGGTCGACCCCCCGGTCCACCAGCCACGCCGAGTGGAAGACGATCGGCACGGCCATCACCGTCACCAGGATGAGCAGCGCGGTGACGTCCAGCGGCAGCTTTTCCGACGCGAACAGATAGAGCGCGGCCGCGACGATGGCGAACACCAGGGCGATCTCGATGGTCATGCTCTGACGCCCCTGTCCCGCGGCGAGGGGTTACGGCCGCAATCTGAACCCCAGCAGGCTGGCCTTATGGCTGCCGGGGTCGCCGTGATGAATGATCGTCTGATCCCCGGTCGCCAGCGCCAGCACGGCCTGCCGGTCCCCGGCGAGATTGACGACGTCGCTGCACTGCCAGCGCGATGCTTCGAAGAAGTCTTCCAGAGCCTGCCCCAGGGTCCGCAGATGGGCGGGCGCCAGGCTGACCCCGGCCACCCAGCGGGCGGCGCAGATCGCCAGAAAGCTGCGGAAGTACTTCGGCCGCTGCAGGTCTGCCTCGGAGATGTCCAGCCTGCCCTGCTCGATGATGCCAGGACCGACCTGCAGGGCGCTGTGGAACAGGTCGCGGTGGTAGTGGTTGCGATGCACCACGCCGATGCCCTGGTCGTTGATGCCGAGAATGCGCGTGTAACCGTACGCCTGCAGCGGACTCAGTGTCTGACCCTGCACCTGCAGCAGACCCACGGGCACGAGACCGTTCAGCTCCGCCACGAAGCCGCTGCCCAGCACGACGGCCATCTGGTGGTCGCGCAGCGCCTGCTCGGCCGACGTGCCCGTCCGCGGTGCCCCGATCAGCACCGGCTCGAACTTGGCCGGGTCGAGCTCGAGCAGCAGCAGCTCAGCGTCGCCTGCGGCGACGAAGTGCGTCGTGATGCCGTCGATGCCGGGATCGGCGAGCCGGCTGCGCAGATCGGCTGACGGCTCGGGCAGGCTGCCGAACGGCACGCTGCTGGCGGGTTCGCCGGCCAGGTCGGCAGGCGGCTCGCTGCACGCGAACAGGCCGAGCGCGGCCCATGCCAGCAGGAGCGGTCGCGGATCAAGCTTCATGGTCGGGGCGTCCGGGGCTGATGGCTGCGTTCCGGTGGCGGGGCGAACGGGAAGAATACCCGTTCTTGGCGCCAAGTCCCTCACGGATGCAGGCGATGCGTCGGAAGCTCCTGGGGCCATGCGGCGATGCAGGGCGTGGAGCGCCGTTCTACCGAACTAGTCCTGCTTGCGGGCGATGACGAAAAGGCTGCTCGCGTGGCCGTGGCGCCAATGCTCCTGCGGTACGAATCCTGCAGCCTCGATCTCGCGCAGCACGGTGCTCGACCTCGCGAAGCTCACGTACGGCGCCTTGCCCAGCCATTGCATCACGGGGATCACCGGCCTCAGGAGCCACAGCCGATCCGCCAGGCACACGGTGCTGGAGACGAACAGGCCGCCCGGCTTCAGCAGCCGATGGATCTTCGCCAGCGCCGCGGGTCGGTCCCGCAGCAGGTGCATCAGGTTGAGCGCCAGCACCATGTCGTAGCTGCCGTCCGGCGCGTCGAATTCCTCCACGCCGGACTGCCGGAACGTCACGTTGCCGATTCCGGCGCGCCCGGCCTTGTCGCGGCCGATGGCGATCATGGCGGCGGAGATGTCGGTGGCGTCGATGTGGGCGACGTGCGGCGCGTGCGTCAGCGCGGTGGAGCCGGTGCCGCAGCCGAACTCCAGCACGGTCATGTCAGGGCGCATGTGCGCCTGGGTCGCGGCCAGCTTGCGGGCGTAGGCCTCGGTATCGGCGATGGGCCGCTCGCTGTATCCAGGAGCGGTCCGATCCCAGAACTCGGCGGACTCTGCGGCCATGGTTGATCCCTCGATTAGTGTGGCGCTGTTGGAGCAGCTATTCGGCCATACGTAGATCGAGTATAAAAGACCGATTGGCGTGGGATAGATATACGGATATAGATGAACTGGGACGCCGTCGCTTTCGACTGGAATCAAGTGCGGGCGTTTCTCGCCACGGCCGAGGAGGGCTCGCTGTCCGCCGCCGCCCGGGTGCTGCATCAGACCCAGCCGACCCTGAGCCGCCAGGTCACGGCCCTGGAACGCGCTCTGGGCGTCACCCTGTTCGAGCGCGGCCACCGGGAGGTGCGCCTGACCGGCGCCGGGCTCGAGCTGCTCGAGCACGTGCGCGCCATGGCCGAGGCGGCGAACCGGGTGTCGCTGGCGGCGTCGGGTCAGTCGCACGCCATCGAGGGCCACGTGCGCATCACCGCGACCGAGCTGCTCGCGACCCACCACCTGCCGGCGATGCTGCGGAAGCTGCGCGAGCGGGCGCCCGGCATCGTGGTCGAGGTGGTCGCCTCGGACGAGTTGCGCGACCTCATCCGCCGCGAGGCCGACATCGCCATCCGCCATGCGCAACCGACCCAGCCGGATCTGATCGGCCGTCGGGTCGGCACCGTGCGCGGCCGCATCTTTGCCGCACGCCGGTTGCTGGACGAGGTCGGGCTGCCGCGCACGCTCGATGATCTGGCTGATCAGGATTTCGTGGGCATCGATGACACCGAGGGGCTGCTGGCTGCCGTGGCGGAGCAGGGGCTCACGCTGCGCATCGAGCAGTTCCGGGTTCATGCCGCCAGCGGCAACTGCATGCTGCAGCTCATCCGCGAGGGGCTCGGCTTCGGCTTCCTGCCCACGGATACGGCCGGGCTGTTCGATGACCTCGTCTGCGTGCTGCCGGACCTTTTCGACCCGGAGATTCCGGTATGGCTCGTTGCCCATCGCGAGCTGCATACCAGCCGGCGCATTCGCGTGGTGTTCGACCTGCTGGCAGAGGAGCTCGGGTCTTAGGCCGGGCCGCCACCGACGATGGCCGTGACGCTGAGCATCAGCAGGCACTCATGCACGGGTGACGGGCGACCTCAGTGTTCGCCGGCTTCCCCGGCGCGATAGACGGTGTAGAGGAAGATGGGGATGTCCAGATCACCGAGGTTCTTCTCCAGCAGCGGCCGAACCTCGTCCAACCCCAGGCCGCCTACGCCGGTGGCGAGTCGAGGCAGGGCGAGGCTGTCGAACCCCTCCTGCTCGATGAGCAGGCGCAGCTTGCGCAGTGCCGTGTTCACGTTGTGGGTGGTGGCGGGGCCGGGATGAGACTGCCGGGATGGGGCCGGCTCCTGGGTCATCAGGTTGACGATGCGCTTGCCGTCCGCGCCCGCCCACGTCCAGATGTCGCCGGGCTTGGGACTGCTGGTCTGGCAGTAGTGGCGAAAGTCCTTGGCCATGGCCGGATAGCGCTCGCGCAGGCTCAGAGCGAGGCCCTGATTGAAGTGGTCGCCGGGCGCCACGCCGTGGGCGATGACCTGAGCGTTGCTGAGCAGAATGTCGCCGGAAACTTCCTTTAGCATGGGTCGCCCTTATTCCGATCCTGTTGGTCCAGCATCTTCCGCGAGTGCCCGTTGGGGGCCTATAGGGGAATACCACGGCATCGATCCGGCATCCGCTTGCGGTTGGCTGATCCCTGCCATGCTGTATGCTTCTTCGCCCCAGCTACGAGAGACCGTCATGAGCAAAGGCATGGACAGCAAGAAGAACGTCAAGAAGAAGGCGACCAAGACGCTCAAGGAAAAGCGTGAGGCGAAGAAGGCGAAGAAGTCCTGATTCGCTTCTTCTGTCATCACACGTCGAGACTGCCCAGGCGCTGCCTACGACGTCGTTGCACACCGTTTGTCGAACAGTAGCAGACGCTTGTCGCCGAGCCGGTGCACACACAGCGACTGCGAGAACGACTTGGTCGGCAGCCGCCCGGGCCGCAGCAGCCCCCGCTCGGCGCACCAGGGCTGGATCAGCAGCGGCATGGGATAAAGGAGCCGCGCATCGCAGAGCTGGGCGAAGCCGAGCTCGCCCATCAGCACGCACAGCAGCAGGTCTTTGCTGCGACAGCCGTGCAGGCGGAATCGCGCTTCCGGGTCGGCGGCATGCCACCGCGTGGTGGGCGGATGCAGCACCAGCAGGCCCGGCGCCCTCAGGGTCTGTCGACACAGCAGCTCCAGCGCCCGGCGGCGATGCGCATGATCCAGGATGAAGGCGCCGCTGGTTTCGGCATGCCGGATCAGCACCACCGGCGTCTCCGGCGACGCCAACGGTTCTCCGTAGGCCTTCGACATGGCTGTACGCACATCGTTTTCGAACAGAGCGGCCATGATGTCGTTCAGCAGCGGACTTTGCCCGATGGTCGGGACTTGCCCTGCGGGCTTACCTGCACGCCGCGTTCCCGCGAAGCGTTCGCCCAGGGCATCAATGCGGAACGGCGCGTTGCGCGCTGACGATCCGGCAGCCGCTGAATCGATTGCGGTCTGCGAGGCGATAGGCGGCATGACCTGAATCCCGCACCTGGAATTCGACCCAAGCTAACGCCGGCCGGCCGCGACGTCTCTACCTCGAATGCGGTATCCGGTGTGAGAGATTGGCCATGGTCGGCCGGTGCAGACGGTGCCGGCCTGGTACCGACGCCGCTGCCTCCCCGGGCACCAATTCTGAGCTGTGGAACATCGCCGGCCGGGGCGGGTCGAACCCTCCGCCAAGGCTACTACGAGACTCGATATGGTTCGTCGCAAACTGCTGAGCGTGCTGGGTGCCGGCCCCCTGCTCACGTTGCTGCCCGGGCTCTCCCGCGCCACGAACGCGGGCGACGGCGACGCTGCTGATGCGGCGGCAACGGGCTTCGAGCCCCTGAAGCGCTCAAAGACCGAGTGGCGTCAGATCCTGCCTGCCGACCGCTACCGTGTGCTGTTCGACGAAGACACCGAGCGCCCGCACAGCAGCCCGCTCGATAAGCAGTATGACCCCGGCACCTATGTCTGCGCCGCCTGCTACCTGCCGTTGTTCGAGTCCGAGCACAAGTACGACAGCGGCACCGGCTGGCCGAGCTTCACCCAGCCCATCGCCGGCCACATGGGAACGAAGACCGACTACAAGCTGATCTGGCCGCGCACGGAGTACCACTGCGCCCGCTGCGGCGGGCACCAGGGCCACGTCTTCAACGATGGACCGAAGCCCCGGGGCGAGCGCTGGTGCAACAACGGGCTGGCGCTGATCTTCGTGCCGCAAGGCGAGCCGCTGCCGGCGTTGAGGACCTGACGATGCTGACGAACCGACTTCGCGCCGGCGCGAGGCACTGTGCCGCGCTGCTGCTGCTCGCACTCACCGCCGCCGGCGCCGTCGCCGGCGAGCAGGAGGCCAAGGCGATCTTCGCCGGCGGCTGCTTCTGGTGCATGGAACCGCCCTACGACAAGCTCGAGGGCGTGAAGTCGACGGTCTCCGGTTACATCGGCGGCAGCGTCGAGAACCCGACCTACGAGCAGGTGACCCGTGGTACCACCGGTCACGCCGAGGCCGTGGAGGTGACCTACGACCCCGCCCGGGTCGACTACGCAACGCTGCTGCGCGTGTTCTGGCGCAACATCGACCCGGTCACGGCGAACAGGCAGTTCTGTGACGGCGGCACTCAGTACCGGTCCGCCATCTTCTACCTGAATGCCGAGCAGCAGGCTGCCGCCGAAGCGTCGCTTGCGGCGCTCGAGCGCTCCGGGCGCTTTTCCCAGCCCATCGTGACCGAGATCGTCCCGGCCGGGACGTTCTACCCGGCTGAGGACTACCATCAGAACTACTACGAGAAGAATCCGATTCGCTACAAGTTCTACCGCTACAATTGTGGCCGCGACCAGCGTCTGGCGGAGCTCTGGGGTGACGAAGCGGGCGGCTGAGCCGCCCATCATCGACCACAGACCCGGAGACACATCATGGATCCCAGGCTGCAAGAGCTTCTCGACAAGCAGGCCATTCAAGAAGTGCTGCTTCGCTACGGCCGCACCCAGGACTGGCTGGATACCCCTGGCCAGAACAGCTGCTTCTGGCCGGACGCCGAGATCGACTTCGGCTTCTTCAGGGGCAACGGCGCCGACTGGGTCGCCCACGTCATGCCACACGAGGCGGAGGCGTTACGGCGCTGGCACATGAGCACGGCCATCATGATCAAGGTGGATGGCGACCATGCCACGGCGGAGTGCTACGGGATTGCGGTGGGCACCGCCGATATCGGCGGCGGCCAGCTGCAGGACAGCATGTACGGCGGGCGCTATCTCGACGAGCTGGAGCGGCGTGACGGCGAGTGGCGTATCTCCAAGCGCACCTACATCCTGGACTGGGCGCAGCAGTTTCCCAACTCGCTGCAGGCGGCCACCGGCGAAGCCTTCCCGCTGAACATCCTGACCATCAGCGAGCCCGGTCACCCGCGATATCGGCCGTTGTAGGCTCGCTCGGAAGCGCTTGCTCGCGCGTCAGGCTCGCGGCACTCCGAGGTCAGACGATCAGCGACACCAGCTCGTGGAGCACCAGTGCGACGCAGAGCGCGCAGCCGATCAGCGGCAGCGCGCGGGGGCATTCGAACGCGCCGTCGGGGGGGCGGCTGTGGGACTTCAGACGCCACAGCGCCAGGTTCGCCAGCGTGAACACCACGAGCACCAGCAGCGAGGTGGTACGCGCGAGCCCGGCGAGATGACCGTACGCCGCCAGCACCAGCACCACCGTCCCGACCGCCGCGGTGGCAAGTAGGGGCGTGCGCGTCGTCGGGTGCACCCGGCCCAGCCACCCGGGCATCTGGCCTCGCTGCGCCAGGCCGTAGAGCACGCGGGAGGCCATCACCATCTGCACCAGCGCGCCATTGATGATGGCGATCATGGCGACGACGCCGATCAGCACCCCGGGCCTGCCGGTGTGGACTTCGTAGACAGCGGCCAGCGGCGCGGTGGTGGCCGCCAGCGCTGCCGGGGGCATGGCCAGCAGCGCGGTCACCATCAGCAGCAGGTACAGGACGGTGGTGATGGCCAGGGTGGCGAGGATCGCCCGGGGCAGGGTGCGGCGCACGTCCTTGATTTCCTCGGCGACGTCGACCATGTCCTCGAAGCCGATGAAGGCGTAGAAGGCCAGGGTCACCCCGAGCAGCAGTGCGGCCGCGTCGATGTGGCTGTCGGCACCCGGCAGGAACTCGCGCCAGCGGGACGGCAGGCTGGCCAGCTCGCCGACGCCCAGGCCCACGATCACCAGCAGCCCGCCGACCTCGACAAGCGTGATGAGCGCGGCCACGGCCACCGACTGGGCGATGCCCCAGGCGGCGATCCCCGCCAGGCCGAGCGCCGTCACGCCGATCACGGCGAAGCGCGGTGCAGGCAGGTAGCTGGCCAGGTAGCCGGCGAAGGCGTTGACCAGGGCGGCCGCAGAGACCACGCCGGCGGCGGTTACCAGCAGCCCGACGATCCTGGCCAGGTCCCTGCGGCCGAATCCCTGCTGCACGTACAGGGCCGCGCCGGCGGCCTGCGGGAACCGGGCGGAGAGCTCGGCGAACGAGCAGGCAGTGAAGCCGGCCACCAGCGCGGCGAGCAGGAAAGACAGTGGCGCCCCGTAGCCGGCGATGCCGGCGATCTCGCCGGCGAGCGCATAGATGCCGGCGCCGATGGTGGTGCCGAGGCCGTAGAGGGTGAGCAGCGGCAGATTGAGCACCCGGCGGAGCCGCTGCGGCGAACGGGGGTCGGTCGGCATCGTGCGGCATCCGGCGTGACGTTCGGGTCATGTTGGCGCCAGACCGACGCGGCGGCCAGCCCCGCGGCATGGGCCTGGATCGCCAGGCGCCGCCCTGGACGGCTGGGCAGCAGAAACACCTTGCGGTGTGGCGCGCCTTGCGCATAAATGAGTAGCAACCTAGGTATCTGAGGCAGCCGATGGCCGGATCTGCCGTCCTTCGACGTGGCCGTCGCCCGATCGCGATGGCGCTTCTGCTGGGCGCGGTTCTGCCGTCGGCAAACGCCGCGGTGACCGCCGTCGAGCAAGAACTCCTTGACCGTATCTACGCGGCCGCCGTGCTCGCCGACATGCGCCGGCTCGCCAAGAGCGCCGATGGGGTCGACCAGGGGGTGGGTAACGGCTCGGTGGTGGCGGGCAGCCCCGAGGAGCGCGCGCTGGCCGAACACATCGCCAGCCGCTTCGACTCGCTCGGTCTGGAGGTTACGGTCGAGACCTTTCCGGTGCGCGAGTACCGCTATGCGCCGCCGCGTCTCGAGGCGAATGGGGAACCCGTCGCGGCCATCAGCCTGCACGCCGCCGGTGCGGTAAGCGGGCGGCGTGACGGCGTGGCGTTCGCGCTGGGCAACGAAGCGAATGGCACCCGGCTGCGGGCACCGCTGGTGGATGCCGGCGAGGGCTTCGCCGCGGACTACGCCCGGGTGGGCGACGTGCGCGGCAAGGCCGTACTGGTGCAGCGCGATCTTCGAGACTGGCCGCCCGCGCAGATCACCGAGGCCGCAAACCAGGGGGCGGTGGCGGTGGTGTTTCACGATCACCCGTCGTCGGCCGATCGCGTCGACGCGCTGCGCCAGGACAGCATGTGGGCCCACGAGCAGATTCCGGCGGTGGCGATCAGCATCGCCTCGGCCCGCGCGCTGCAGGCGCAGCTTGCCGCCGGCCCGGTGATGATCGCGCTCGAGAGCAGCGTCGAGATAGGCGACGGACACTCCCAGAACGTGCTCGGCACGATACGCGGCAGCGAGCTCCCCGATCAGTGGGTGGTGGTCTCGGGTCACTACGACCGCTGGTTCGAAGGCGGCGTGGACAACGTCAGCGGCACCGCCGCCGTGCTGGAGATGGCGCGCGTGTTCGCCGAGTCCGGCTCCCGTCCGCGCCGCTCCATGCTGTTTCTCGCGGTCGGCAGCGAGGAGGCCGGGCTCGCCGACTTCGAACGCGACTGGCTTGCCGGCTCGCACGCCTTCCTGCTGGCGCATCCCGAGGTGTTCCGGCACGCGGCGCTGGTGGCCAACGTCGACGGCATCGGCTGGCCGGCGCGGAACGCCTGGCTCGGCGCCAGCCCGGATGTGCTGGCGGCGCACGGCCGCATGCTCGAGGATCTGGGGCTGGCTGCTGACATCGGCCTGCGGCCCGGCACCAGCAGCGCCATCGACGCCTGGAACTACGCCGTGCTCGGCGGTGCGGCGACCACGCACCTGTTCTCGCTCGACCCCGCCTACTTCGCCATCTATCACACTCAGGAAGACGTGGTGGTACCCGAGCACTTCACCGAGCTCGAGCGCAACCTGCGCCTGCTGGCCCTCGGCCTCGCGCGCGCCGCCACGTCGCCCCGCTGGACGCCCGCGCTCGGCGCGCTGGCGGACAGCGTGCGCGCGGGCTTCGCCGCCGACGTCGAGCGCCTGCCGGGGCTCGACATGCACGGCCTCGACGCCGCGCTCGACGAGTTTCGTGCCGCCGCGCTGGCGGTGGAGGCGGGGGCCGTTCCCGGCGTCGATGGCGACGCGGCCGATCGCCTGCTGATGGCGACGCGTCACATGCTGGTGCCCTGGCTCTACGTGGCGGACGCGGATTACACCCAGGCCGTGCGCACCGCCGACCTGGCGGCCCGGGTGGTGGCGCTGACCGGCGCGCTCGAAGCGCTCGACGGCGGCGATCGCGCGGCCGCGCTCGAGGCCCTGGCCGTGCTGCCGGAGGGCCGGCGCTGCGTGCAGTTGTCGGCTGCAAGCTACGCCCTCGAGCGCCATTACTGGGCCGGCGAGGGTGGTTGGGCCAGCCGCTTCGGACATCGCGCGCCGCCGCCGCTGCCGGCGTTCGAGGCGGCATGCCGGGCGCTGCTGTCGGCCGACGCGCCGGACGAGGCCATCGAGGCGGGGCTCGACGCCGCGCGCACCGAGGCGCTGTTCGCGGCGTCCGGCGCGCTGGCGCTGGTCTCGGCCAAGCTGCGTGCTGCGGCAGGCCAACTCCGGCAGGCGGGGCGGACGTCCAGATGATCGAGGGCGAGCAGCCGCTGCTCGCCCATCCGGATTCGAGGGGAGTCAGAAGATCGGGAGGCAAGATGGCCAGGAAAACGGGCAGGATCGGGGCGGGGCAGAGCGCGCGGTGGCGCGGCTGCGAGAGGCTGGTTGTGGCGTTGGCGGCGGCCGCCCTGCTGCCGGCGGCGCATGCGGCGCCGGCGCCGTCGAGCGGGGTGATCGAAGAGGTGATCGTCACCGCCACGCGGCGCAGCGAGGCGGTCACCGACGTACCGATCAGCGTGAGCTGGATCGGCGATGAGGAGATGCAGCAGCGGGGCGCCCGCCAGTTCGACGACCTGGTGCGTCTGACCCCGGGCCTCAACCTCACCCGGGGGTCGTTCACCGGCTCCAGCCAGATCGCCATCCGCGGCATCTCGTCGGACGCCGGCTCCGGCACCACCGGCCTGTACATCGACGATACTCCGATCCAGGTGCGCAACATGGGCTTCGGCGCCGGCAACGCGTTCCCGGGCCTGTTCGACATCGAGCGGGTCGAGGTGCTGCGCGGCCCCCAGGGCACGCTGTTCGGTGCGGGCTCGGAAGGCGGCACGGTGCGCTTCATCCAGACCCAGCCCAGCCTCGACGAGGCCAGCGGCACGGCGCGCGCCGAGCTTGGCAGCATCGACAACGGCGACACCTCCTGGGAGACCGGCGTCGCCTACGGCATGCCCCTGTCGGATCGCGTGGCGATTCGCGGCAGCGCCTACCTGCGCCGCGACGGCGGCTTCATCGATGCCCTCGGCGGCACCTACGAGATCGTCGACCCGACGGGCGAGAGCTACGGCGACTCGGTGCGCTTCACGCCGACCACGACGTACGAGAAGGACATCAACTGGTCAGAGACCCAGGCCTACCGCCTGGCGCTCAAGTTCGCCGCCACCGACAACCTCACCATCACGCCGTCGGTTTTCTATCAGAAGGTGGAGAACAACGACGGCGCCTCGAGCTACGAGCTTGCCCTGTCGGACGTGGGCGACGCGGACTATGCGCGGCCGCACCATGTGCAGGGCGCGCCCGGCACCGTCTACACCTTTCCCAACACCGCGGAGACGGTGACCCTGAATGCCATGTCCGCGCCGGAGGACCAGAAGGGCGAGGACGAGTTCACGCTCTACGCCCTGGCGCTCGACTGGAACTTCGGCTGGGGGCAGCTCTTCTCCAACACCTCGTACTTCGACCGTGAGCAGTTCCAGTGGGCCGACTACACGAAGGGGTACGCCGCTTTCTACGCGCCCGAGTACTTCCTCGAGGCGGACGGCGTCACCTCCACCGGCACCTATGTGCCGGAAGGCTGGAAGGGCATGTCGCAGTACAACAACGCGCAGCAGAACTGGGTGCAGGAAGTGCGGCTGCAGTCGGCGGACGACGAGCGCCTGCGCTGGGTGGTCGGGGCCTTCTGGTCGGATATGGAGCAGAAGGCGCAGCAGCCCATCAACCACAACTTCCTGATCGGCGCATCGTGGCTCGGCTTCTACCCCACCGCCTTCGGCTTCGGCTACTTCGCCACGGACGACGGCGAGCCGTTCGGTCCCGGGTCCACGGCGCTGCAGAACTTCTTCGGCGACAACACCCTGCCGAACGCCGTGATCTTCTTCGGCGAGTGGGCCATGCAGGAGGAGCAGCTCGCCGGCTTCGCCCAGGTGGACTTCGACATCACCCCCACGGTCACCGTGACCGCAGGTCTGCGGGCGTCGCGCACCGAGCTCGACTTCGAGGCGGCCTACCTGGCGCCCGAGAACAACGCCAACGCGCCGTTCGGCTTTCCGTGCGCCGACCCGCTCGACTGCACCTTCGGCACCGGCGCCTCGGCGCCTTCCTATCCCGCGTCCGCTTCGAGCTCCAACGAGACCGCCTACACGCCCAAGTTCGGCATTTCCTGGAAGCCCACCGACGATCATCTGATCTACGCCAGCGCCGCCAAGGGCTTCCGTCCCGCGGGGGCTTCGCTGCGGGCGCCCGCCGTCTGCGACTTCGACCTGGTCGAGAACGGCTACGTGGACGACGACGGCAATCCGGTGCAGCCGGAGACCTTCGGCTCGGACACGGTGTGGAGCTACGAGATCGGCGCCAAGAGCCAGCTCCTGGGCGGCCGGCTGGTGGTGGACGGCAGCGTCTACCGGATCAAGTGGAAGGACATTCAATCGAACGTCAGCCTGCCTAACTGCGCCTACAACTTCGTCGACAACCTGGGCGACGCAACGTCCACCGGCTTCGACGTCGCCGTGCAGTTCCTGGTGGCCGAGGGCCTGCTGCTGACCGGCGCCTACGGCTACAACGACCCGAAGTACGACGACGACGCCACCTCGCCCGGCGGCGTGGTGATCTACGCCGAGGACGCCGCTGTGGCGGACGCCGGCCCCCCCAGGACCCTGTCGCTCAGCGTCGACTACGCGCGCAGCTTCGGTGCCTGGGAAGGCTACGGCCGGGTCGACTACACGTGGTCGGACGAGCTGCGCCGGGTCGGCAGCCTGGTTTCGTCGAACCCGTTCTACGATCCGCGCCTGAAGCCGGCCGAGGCTTTCGGGCTCGCGAACGTGCGTCTCGGTGGCCGCTATGGCAACTACGATCTGTCGCTGTTCGTGCTGAACCTGACCAACGAGTCGCCGCGCCGCGAGCTGTTCGCCGGCTCCTACTACGATCCTCAGGACTGGGAGGACGTGGCGCTGCGGCCGCGAACCTGGGGGCTGACGGTCTCCTGGCGCAACTGAGGGCGCGACGTTCGGCCCGGCAGGGCTCGGGGCGCGGGCTTCTCGAACACCAGCACATGCTGCTGAGGCAGGTAGTCGTCGGTTCTCAGCCAGACGAAGCCTGCCGCAGTCAGTTCGCGGCGAGCCTGACGCTCGGTCATCTTGTGCAGGGGCTTGATCGGCACCGTCCGGTCCTCGCCCCGGTACTCCACCAGCACCAGTGTGCCGCCAGGCACCAGCGCCCGATACATGGCTGCGGCCATCTCCCGCGGGTGGGAGAACTCGTGGTACGCATCGACGATGTAGATCAGATCGACACCGGCGTCCGGCAGGTTCGGATCCGTGATGCTGCCGAGTACCGGCTCCACGTTGCCGACGCCGCGCTCGCGGCGGCGTTCGTCGACGATGGCCAGCATCTCCGGCTGGATGTCCACGGCCAGCACCCGGCCCTCGGGCACCCGTGCGGAGATGGGAAACGCGAAGTAGCCCGTACCGGCGCCTATGTCGGCCACCACGTCGTCCAGTTGCAGCGGCAGGTTGGCCACGAACAGGTCCGTGCGTTCTTCACGCTCGCGGCTCGACCTTTCCAGCCAGCCGGCACCCAGGTGGCCCATGACCTGGGAGATCTCTCGGCCCATGTACACCTTGCCGGTGCCATCTCGGCTCGGCGCGCGCTGCTCGTAGGCCGTTGCCTCGGCATCGTCGGAAGTCGTGGATACCGACCACTGCGGCATCATGGCTGTGCATCCGGCCAAGGCGAGGACGGTCATCAGCTTCCTCATGTCGATGCCTCCAGCAGCGGGCAAGCGGCAGGTTGGTCGCCGTCATCGAGCGGGTGCCAGAACAGATAGGGATAGTCGATGCCGAACGGGTTGCTCTGGTCGAGCCGCGCATAGCCGCAATGCTCGAAGTAGCTCACCGATACCCGCTCCGCTTTCACCACCAGGCCGTGGTAGCCGTGCGTGGCCGCGCGGTGCGCCACTTGGCGCTGCAGCAGCGCGCCGAGGCCCTGCCGCTGCGCCTGCGGCCGCACGTAGAGACCGTGCAGCAAGGCGCCGCGCGCCCCGCTGCCGGTGATGGCCGTGGCGGGGTCCCAAACCGCGACCGCCGCCGGCGCGCCGCTGTCTTCGGCCAGCAGCACCTCGAACTCGCGCATGTCTAGCGCATCGTAGGTCAACACGTTGAGGGCGATGCGTTTCAGGCGCTCTGCCATGGGCCAGGCCAGCACCGCGGCAGTGACGATGTCGTTCACGGTCGCAAGCTCGACGGGCAGTGCAGCGCGCACGTGGGTGGTGAGGACAGCCATGGCGAGAAGCATGGGAACCGCCTCGTGAACGCGGCGTGATCCCGGCCGGCAGCGCGTCAGAGGGTGACCTCGGCCCGAGGCGCCGCGTCGGCGTCGCTGTCGATGGCTTCCCGGCAGGCGAACAGCCGGTCGCGGCTGACGCCGGGCTGCTCGGTCAGGTAGCCGATGACGCTGGTGGTGCGCAGCGCGGCCAGCCTCAGCAACCGGGCATCGCTGATCTGCGGCGGCGGTAGCGGGGCGGCGCCTTCCGCCGCGGCGCTCTCCGCCGCAACGTCCGCATCCACCGCTTCTGCTTCCTGCCGCGCGACCGCTTCTGCCACCAGCGCCTCCCGGTCGGCGGCGGTGGCGACGCCGCACAGGGTCAGCGACAAGCCCGGCCGCTCGGCCAGCATGGTGGAGAGCTTGTCGAGATACTCGCGGCCGACGGCCGGCAGCGTGCTTTCGCCCGCCAGGAACTCCACCGGCACGAACCGCGGCCGCGCCGCCTTGGCCGCCAGGTTGCCGACCATCAGCAGCGCGCCCAGCGGCTGCAGCGCATTCTTGACGTAGGACATGGCGGCATTCTGCACAGCCTTCTGCATGGCCTGACGGACGATGTCGCCGGTGCCGAAGCTGGGATTGCTGAGGCTGCCGGTGACCGGCAGCTCAAAGCGGATCCGATCCTGGCGGTCGCGCAGCAGGTTCAGGGCCACGTCCACGGGCATGGTCATGCCCTGGGAAAGAACGGCATCGGCGTCGTCCTTCGCAGAGATCTGCAGCCGCTCGATGAGCAGGTCGTTGCGCACATCCAGCGCGTCGCCGGCCAGCGTCACGCGGGAATCGCTGCTGAGACGACCGCGGAAGATGTCGTAGCCGGGCACATACGGCGAGAACGGCGGCAGCGCCAGCGACTCGACCTGCACCTCGAGATCGGCCGCGAAGGGCTGGTTCAACACCTGCAGGGTGCCGGTGGCCGCCAGCCGCGTGCTGGATCGGCTGGTGGCCAGGTCGAAGTGCACGGGCTCGCCGCTCTCCGTGCTGAATTCTTCCGCCGTCAGGGCCAGGTCGGCGAGCTGAAAGCTGGCCGGCGGCGCCACCGACCGGTCGAGGAAGTCGAGCCAGCGGGTACCCGTCACCTCGAGTCGACCGAGCTCGAAGATCAGGCCCGGGGTCGGCTCGACGTCGACTGCCGCCTCGACGGCTGCGTCGGCACGCGCACCGCCGACTACGGCCAGCGCGGCGTTCAGGCGCTCTATGTCGCCGGCCTCGTCACGCACCACGGTCAGCACCGGCTCGGCAACCGTCAGCGCCTCGACCCGTACGCGGGACGCCTGCATCGACACCCCACGAGCCGTCATCTCACCCACGGTCAGCAGATCGGATGCGCCATCTGCCGCAGCTTCGGGCGCGGCGAGCAGGCGCACGCCCTGCAGTCGCAGGCTGTCCAGGCTGACCGAGGCGGGCCCCGACAGCTCCAGGACGTCGACGCGGGCCTCGTCGAAGCCGACCAGCAGCCCGTCGACGCCGGCATGGCGCAGCGTCAGATCTGTGGCCACCAGGCCGGCGCTCGTGCTGACACTCAGAGGCTCATCGTCGGCGGTTGCCGGGGATAGCGCCAGATTGCCATCCCAGCTCAGATCGCCCAGGCGCGCGTCGTAGCCGGCCGCGGCGGCCGCGAGCCCCGCAAGCTGCATGGTGCCGTCCACGCGCACCAGGGGTTCCTGCGGCTGCGCCGGCAGCGCCAGGGAGATGGTGCCGTCCCAGCGGAATGCCTGATGGGAGACCTGTAGGTCGTCGGTCATGAAGCCGGCGTCGTTGAGGTTGAACGGGCCGGACACTTCCAGGCGCAGCACCCCGCCGTCGTCGTAGCGGCCGGACACGTTCAGATCCATGCCGACCGTGCCACGGGCGTCGCGCAGTCCGGCCAGGGCTTCCAGCTCCCGACGAAAGCCTTCCAGGTTCAGGTCGGTGAGGGTGAGGCGTCCAGACAGGTTCGGCTCGGCGGCCCAGGCTGTGACGTCGCTGCGCAGCACCAGGGGCGAGCCGTTGATGGCGAGGTCGACCACCAGATCCGTCGTGCGCCCCGTTTCCCAGGAGAACTGACTGCCAACGCGCAGCTCGCGGACATCGATCCGGGTGTCGAACACGCCGTCCTGGTAGGTGACCCGCACGTCGCGCAGATCCACCAGCTCCGAGCCGAAGCCCCAGGTCGGGCCCGCCGCCTGAACCGCCACCTCGGCGCCGCCCGCCTCCGGTCCAGGCGCAAGCCGCAGCGCGCCCACGCGCCAGACGCCGTCATCGCCGGCCACCACGTCGGCCTGCACCCCCTGCAGGCGCAGCAGCTCGACGTAGGCGCGCCGTGACGCCAACGGCCACCAGCGCAGGTCGAGCTGCGCTTCATCGATGTGCAGACGCGCGCCGTCGGCATCGCCGGCGGCGAGGCCGCGCACCGTGACCACGCCGGCAAACGGATTGATGTCGACATCGTCGATGCGGGCGTCGGCGGCGCCGTTGTCGCGCAGCCAGGCCTCAGCGTACGAGGCCGCCACCATCGGCAAGGCGATCAGCAGGCCGCTGAGAAGCAGTCCGGCCACGGCCAGGCCGATGAGACCGCGCCGTATTCCGGTATGGGTGCGCAGGTAGGCACCCGCCTTGTGTGATGGGCTATGCATGAGGCGATCATACGGACCCGGGATCGCGACAGCGACCGCTGGGCGCCCCGGCCTACTCGGACAGCATCGAATCGGCGAGCGCGCGTAGCAGGCTGGCACCGTCGCCGCGCCAGGCGCTGCCGTGCATGCACGCCAGCGTGGTGGGTCTGGTGGACGCCAGCCGTTCCAGCATGGCCCTGGCATTGCGGCTGTGGGAGAAGTAGTCCAGCTCCCGGCGGTAGGCTTCGCTGGGCCCGAGGATGTCCGACTCCGTGATGGGCACGTGCTCGGCGCCGCCCTGGGTGAACAGGTCGCCACACAGCAGGGTGCGGGTGCGCTCCTCCATGAGAAAGCCGCATTCCCACGCGTGCGGCAGGTGCGGCGCGTCGAGCCACCGCACCGCGCGGCTTCCCAGGGAGATCAGCTCGCCGTCGGCAAGCGCCCGGGGCGCGCGGTCGGCCAGATCCTCGATCGACACCATCGCCGCCACCTGGCCGCACAGGGGCGACGCCTGCGGCGCCGCCGCCAGCCACTCGTTCAGCGATCCGCACTCGTCCGCTTCAACGTGCGAGAAGCTGATGTGGCGCAGGCGCTCGGGCGGTAGCACGTGCGAAACCGCTTCGTGCACCAGCGGGAACATCTTCCGCGGTCCGGTGTGAAACAGCAGCGGCTCGTCGTCGACGATCAGATATTGATTGAACGAGAAGCCGCCGGTCGGAATGGTGATCGGCGTGCTGATGCGGTAGATGCCGTCGGCCACCTCGTGCACGCTGGTTCCTGATGCCGGGTTGGTGATCATGAGCGGTTCCTCCTCAGCCCATGGTTGGCGATCGTGGCAGAGACGCGTGGGGCAGGCCTCAGTCCTTGGGCGTGAACTGTTCGAAGGCCTGCTGCCCGGTGAGCCGGCGCGTGTCGTTGCGGAAGTCGTAGAAATCGGGCTTTTCATCGATGAAGATTTCGGTGACCAGCCGGAACGCCTGGTTGTCGAACAGGCCTGCCGTCACGATGTATTCGTCGGTGGGCAGCAGGTGGTAGAAGAGATGCGTGCCGCAGGTGGGGCAGAAGCCGCGCTCGGCCCACTCGGATGAGCGGTACCGGGCCGGCTCGTTGCCCGAGAAGCGGACCGGCGTGTGGCAGTGCACGGCGAACATGGGTCCGCCCGTCCAGCGGCGGCACATCGAGCAGTGGCACAGGTCTACGTCACGGTGTTCGTCCACCGAGACCGAGATGGCGCCGCAGAGACATTGGCCTTCCATGTGTCCTCCGGGTGTTCAGGCCGTGGTGCGGCTAGTGTGCGACTTGTCATGCCGCCTTGCATCCGAAAAATTGGTGGAACACTCAGCCGGCGCGCAACTTCGCCCGGCTGACGAACAGGCCGATGGCCATGGCCGCCAGCACCGCGTGGATGACCATGCCACCCATCTGGTCGCCGGCGACGGCCAGGGACACGAACAGGCCGCTGTGGAACACCATGAGCAATCCCAGCACGGGCGTCACTGCCGCCGGATCATGGCGACGTGGCCAGACCCACAGTGAGGCGCTGGCGATGGCCCGCGCCGCGAAGCCGTAGTGCATGGACCACTGATTGCCGGAGCCGGCGGCGGCGAGGCCGCCTGGTCCGCCGATCAGGGTGGCAGCCGCCAGGGCCTCCACCAGCAGGTTGAGCACGAGCAGGATGATGAAGAGCACGTTCATGGTGATCGACCCTCGGTAGCCAGGCGGAGTCCGGTCACCGGCCGCCACCTGTGCGGACGACCACGGTGCCGGAAAGGTAGTCGTGCAGGCAGCGCCGCTGCCGGCCGAAGATGAGGAGCTGATCGATCAGCGGCAGCAGCGCCAGCCAGGGCACGATCACCAGAAACAGCAGCGGAAAGAACGGCGCCCGCAGGCAGATCAGCTTCCACAGCGGGGCCGGGTGGGACGACCAGGCGTCGCCGCCGGTGCTGCGTGCCGGAACGATGGCGATGCCCAGCAGCCGCTTGCCCAGCGTCTGGCCGCGCCGCCACAGGCCGTAGCCGTTGAGCAGCAGGTAGCTGAGCACGGCCAGCAGCAGCACGTGCAGCATCCACCAGCGGTCGGCGTAGTCTTCGGCGTCTTCCACCACGCCGGTGATCATGACCAGCAGAATGGTCAGGGCCGGCACCAGCGCGGCGTCGATCAGAGTCGCCAGCAGCCGGCGCCAGCGGCCGGCGAGCACCAGGCCGTCATTCATCTTCGGCCTCCACCTGGAACACCAGCAGGGCGTTGCCCGGCCGCTGCTGACCCACGTATCCGTACCCGGAGGTTACCAGCAGCAGGTCGTCGGCGAGCATGGGGCCGTGGGCATCGAAGGCGCCGCCCGTGGTCTTCACCCCGTTCACCGTCGCGTACTCGCGCCAGGCGTCGTGAGACCACAGCAGCTCCCCCGAGGCGGCAGCGAAGATCTCCAACGTGCCGTCCATGCTGCCGGCGACCACGATGTCGTTGGCCGCGATGATGGCCGCCGACAGTCCGTACACGCATGCTTCCTCGGCGCAGCGTGACGCCCGCGTGTAGCGCCAGACCGGCTTGCCGGTCTCGAGGTCGAGGGCGTAGAGGCCGGGCGTTGGATCGCCGGGCGAAGGGTAGTCGAAGACCTGCTTGTCGCTGATCGGCACGAACAGCAGCCCCATGGCCTCGTTGGCGGCGAGGCCCCAGTGCACGCCACCGATGATGCCGCCGCGGCCGAGCTTGGTGGTCCACACCGGCTCGCCGGTGTCCGGGTCCATGGCGTGCGCATCCCCCGACTTCTGGCCCGCCACCAGCAGCTCCCGGCCCGACGGCGTGCGCAGCAGCAGCGTCGGCGCGCCGAAATCCACGTCCGGGCCGGCGGGGTCGGCACAGTTCGGGTGGCGAAAGCCCTGGAAGTTGCAGGCCGCCGTATAGGCGTCGTTGGCCGTGTACTGGCGCACCCACGCCACCGCGCCGGTGGCCGCGTCGACGGCAAAGATGGCGTCGCTGGTGTCGGTGGTCGGGTGGGTGTAGTTCTGCCCGGTTCCGAAGTAGAGCCTGTTGCGCTTGGCATCGAAGCTGGGCGCTCCCCAGACCGGGGCGCCGCTGGGGCCATACTTCTGCACGAAGAAGTAGTGGCTGCCCGTGACCTGGGCCTCCGCCTCGATGGTGGGCCGGTACCAGCGCTTGGCGCCGGTGGCGATGTCGAAGGCGGCCATGCCGCCGCTGGTGGTGCAGCAGCCGTACAGCGGGTTCACGGCCAGGCCCACCTCCAGGGAGGCAACCGGCACGTAGACCGTGTCCGCGGTGACCAGCGGCGTGCCGGAGTACCAGGGCACCGGCTCGTCGTCGACGGTCGCATGCCAGATGAAGCTGCCGTCGACGGCATCAACGGCGTACACGCCCTTCACCCGGTCATTGAAGATCAGGATCGGTCGGTCGCCGATCCGCCCCGGCACGATGGCGCTGCTCATGGGGCCGTCGTGCTCGTGCACCCAGCGCTCGCAGCCGCTGTCGCGATCCAGGGCCACCAGGCCGCGGCCGGTGTCGCCGATGAAGACGGTATCTTCGGTCACCAGCGGGTACGACCGCGGTGTCGTGTTGGCGAGCCCGTAGACCCACTTGAGCTTCAGTCGCGCCGCGTTGCCCGAATCGATCGACGATTTCGGCTGGTAGCGGGTGTTGCGGTGATCGATGCCCCAGCCGATGGCATAGGAAGACGACAGGCCCGGTTCGGCGTCAAGGTCGCCGCAGGCGGCGCCCGCGGGTGCTGCCATCATCGCCCAGGCGAATGCCAGGCATCGGCTCAAGGCCACGATCCGTCCGCTGCCTGATGGGCGTCGCCCCCGGCGTGCCATCCTTCGGCGCTGCATCCGCTCTCTCCAACCTATACATCAGGCAAGCCGGCAACGTTACCATGGTTGAGCCCGGGCGCGGCGCGAAGCCCTACCCCGAAACGCAACCCACGGGAGACGACCCTGCATGAAGATCTCGACGCTGCTCAGCTACGCCGGCGGTTTCAAGGAAGCGGTAAAGGAAGTACAGACGCTGGAGAAGGCCGGCCTCGACGTGGTCTGGGTGCCGGAGGCGTACTCGTTCGACGCGCCGAGCGCCATGGGCTACCTGGCCGCCCAGACCGAGCGGGTGACCATCGCTTCCGGCATCCTGCCGGTGTTCTCGCGCACGCCGTCGCTGCTGGCGATGACGGCCGCCGGCGTCGACTATCTGTCGGGCGGCCGCGCCATGCTCGGCATCGGCGCCTCCGGCCCCCAGGTGATCGAGGGCTTCCACGGCGTGCCGTACACCGCGCCGGTGGGACGCATCCGCGAGGTCATCGACATCTGCCGCATGGTGTGGCGACGCGAGCGCGTGCAGTACGCCGGCAAGTACTACGAGATCCCGCTGCCCCAGGACAAGGGCACCGGTCTCGGCAAGCCGCTCAAGCTCATCAACCATCCGGTGCGCGACGAGATCCCGATCGCGGTCGCTTCCCTGGGCCTGGCCAGCGTCACCATGACGGCCGAGATCGCCGATGCCTGGCTGCCCGCCTTCTACATGGCCGAAGGGGCGGACGCGATCTGGGGCGAGGCGTTGCGCAAGGGCTTCGCCAAGCGCGATCCGAACCGGGCCCCGCTCGACGTCTACGCCGGCGGCGGCGTCGCCATCGGCAAGGGCCTGGAACACCTGCGTGATCTGGCCCGGCCCCAGGCGGCCCTCTACATCGGCGGCATGGGCGCGCGCTCGAAGAACTTCTACAACGACGTGTTCTGCCAGTACGGCTACGAGGCGGAGGCCAAACAGATTCAGGATCTGTACCTGGCCGGCAAGAAGCAGGAGGCGGAGGCCGCCATTCCGGCCGAGTACCTGGCCGCCACCTCGCTGGTGGGCGACGAAGGCTTCGTTCGCGACCGGATCGCGGCGCTGAAGGACTCCGGCGTCACCGCCCTCAACGTCGGCTTCCTCGGCCGGACCATGGAGGAGCGGGTGCGCTACTGCGACGCGCTGCGCAACCTGGTGGATGCGGCGTGATGGAGACCGGAATGAAACCGCTGCAAGGCATCACCATCATCGAGTTGTCCACCATGATCACCGCCTCGCTGGCGGCGATGATGGCGGCCGAGCAGGGTGCCCGGGTGATCAAGGTGGAGCCCCTGGAGCAGGGCGACCCCATGCGCTACATCGGCTCGGCCAAGGGCGGCGACTCCGGACTGTTCGCCAACTGCAACCGCGGCAAGGAGTCGGTCAGCCTCGACCTGAAGCATCCCGACGGGGTGGGCGTGCTGCAGACGCTGGCGCGCAGCGCCGACGTGCTGATCTCCAACTATCGCCCCGGTGTGCTCGACCGCCTCGGCCTCGGCAGCGAGACGCTGCGCGAGGCCAACCCGCGGCTCATCTACGTGGCCATCAGCGGCTTCGGTACCGAAGGCCCCATGGCGGCCGCCCCCGCCTACGACCCGGTGGTGCAGGCCCAGGCCGGTGTGGCGGCGGTGCAGGGTCTGGAGACGCCGGCGTTCATTCGCAACCTGGTCTGCGACAAGATCACCGCCTATACCGCCTGTCAGGCGATGACGGCCGCGCTGTTCCAGCGCGAGCGCACCGGCAGCGGCCAGCATGTCGACCTGTCGATGCTCGACGCGGCGCTGTTCTTCGTGTTTCCCGACGGCTTCATGAACCACACGCTGCTCGACGACGACGTGCTGCAGCAGCCCTTGCTCGCCGATCTGATCTACGAGCTCAGCCTCACCCGCGACGGCGCCATCACCCTGTCTGCGGCGACGCCCAAGCAGCGTGACGGGGTGCTGCGGGCGCTGGGCCGTGAGGACCTGAGCGCCGATCCGCGCTTCGCGACCCTGGAGGCCCTGGTGGCCAACCTGCCGGCTTACCGCCAGGAGTTGGCCGCCGCGTTCGCCACCATGGACACCGACCCGCTGCTCGAGCGGCTGCAGGCGGAGGACGTGCCCTGCGCCAAGTGCCTGTCGCGCGACGAGGTGCTCGAGCACCCTCAGGTGCACGCCAACCGCAGCGTCGACACGACGTTGCATCCGCGCATTGGCACCATGCGGCGCGCGCGACTGCCGGCCCGCTTCCACGGCGCCCAGCTCGAGCCCGCCGGGCACAGTCCGGCCCACGGCGAGCACACGCGGCAGGTGCTCGAGCAGTTCGGCTACACGCCGGCGCAGATCCAGAGGCTGGCGGGCGCCCGCGCGATCGCCTGACCGCGGCCGGCGTCGGCTCAGTCCAGCGTGCGCCGGTAGACCCGGAGCCCGGCGCCCATCACCACCGCCGTGAACAGCAGGATCGGCCACAGCTGCGGCCAGAGCTCGGCGATGCCGGAGCCCTTCAGGAGGATGCCGCGCACCAGCATCAGGAAGTGGGTCAGCGGCAGCAGGTTGCCGATGACCTGTGCCCAGTCGGGCATGCCGCGAAACGGAAACATGAACCCGGACAGCAGCAGCGACGGCAGGAAGAAGAAGAACGTCATCTGCATGGCCTGCAGCTGGTTGCGCGCCAGCGCGCTGAAGGTGATGCCCAGGGTCAGGTTGGCGGCGATGAACAGCAGCACGACGCCGAACAGCAGCAGCAGGCTGCCCTGCATCGGCACCTCGAACAGATAGCGCGCCGCCACCAGCACCAGTGCCACCTGGATCAGCCCGATCAGGATGTAGGGCACGATCTTGCCGGTCATCACCTCCAGCGGCCGGGCCGGCGTCGACAGCAGGTTCTCCAGCGTGCCGCGTTCCCGCTCCCGCGTCATCGCCAGGCCGGTCATCAGCACCATGGTCATGGTGAGGATGACGCCCAGCAGGCCGGGGACGATGTTGTAGGCGGTGATGCCCTCCGGGTTGTAGCGACGATGCACCCGCAGGTCGATGGCAGGCGGGTCGGCGATGTGGACCTGCAGTGCGCCCTGCAGGTCGCGGTCGAGCGCCCGCTGCGCGATCTGGCTCAGCGCGCCGAGGGCGTTGCTGGTGGCGGCCGGATCGGTGGCGTCGGCTTCCACCAGCAGCACCGGCCGCTCGCCGCGCACCAGGGCCCGCTCGAAGCCGACCGGCACCGTCACCGCGAACTGCACCTCGCCGAGACGCAGCAGCTCGTCCACGCGCTGCTCGGAGTCCGCGAGCTCGGTGATGCGGAAGTAGCTGCTGATCTGCAGCGCGGCGATCAGGCTGCGCGAGTAAGGCGACTGGTCCTGGGCGAGGACGGCCGTGGGCAGGTTTCTCGGGTCGGCATTGATGGCGTAGCCGAACAGCAGCAGCTGCAGGATGGGAATGCCCACGATCATGCCGAAGGTCAGGCGGTCGCGGCGCAGCTGGATGAACTCCTTGATGATGATGCCCATCCAGCGGGACAGCGAGAATGGGCCGCGGCTCATTGCACGTTGTCCTGCGCGGTGCCCATGAGGCTGATGAAGACGTCTTCGAGGGTGGGCTCGCTGCGCGTCCAGCGGTAGCGGTCGTCGTCGCGGTAAGGTGCCAGCGCGGCGTCGAGCGCGCGCTCGTCCTCGCCGGCCACGTGCAGGGTCTGGCCGAACGGGGTCACCTGCAGCACGCCGGTCGTTCCCAGCAGGCGCTTCTCGAGCTCCGTCAGATCCGGCCCGGCCACAGTCCAGGTGGCGAGTCCCTGCTGGTCGATCAGCTCGGTGCCGGTGCCGCTCGCCAGCAGCTCGCCGAACGAGATATAGGCGAGCCTGTGGCAGCGTTCCGCCTCGTCCATGTAGTGGGTAGACACCAGCACCGAAATGCCGCCGGCCGCGAGTTCGTGAATTTCCGCCCAGAAGTCGCGGCGCGCCTTCGGATCGACACCGGCGGTCGGCTCGTCGAGCAGCAGCAGCTTCGGCTCGTGCAGCATGCAGGCCGCCAGGGCCAGACGCTGCTTCCAGCCGCCCGACAGCGAGCCGGCGAGCTGATGCTGGCGGGAGATCAGCCCCAGCTGCTCCAGGGTGCGGGTGACCGCCGCCTTGCGGTCGCGCATGTCGTACATGCGGGCGATGAAGTCCAGGTTCTCGCGCAGCGACAGGTCTTCCCACAGCGAGAAGCGCTGGGTCATGTAGCCCACCTGCCGCTTGATCTGCGCCGACTCGCGAATGATGTCGTAGCCTAGGCACGTGCCGCTGCCGGAGTCCGGCGTCAGCAGGCCGCAGAGCATGCGGATGGTGGTGGTCTTGCCGCTGCCGTTGGGCCCGAGAAAGCCGTAGATCTCGCCGCGGCGAACCTGCATGGAGAAGTCGCGCACCACGTGCTTGTCGCCGAAGCGCTTGTTGAGGCCGCTGACGTCGATCACTAGGTCGTGGCCGGTCTCCTGCGTCATGGCCGCCCCCGCCGCCCTCAGCGGGCGGTCAGCAGGATCTCCACCGGCTGGCCTGGCTTGAGCCGTGCCGCGGCTTCCGGCGACGGGCGGGCCTCGGCGCGAAACACCAGCTTGGCGCGCGACTCGCGGCTGTAAATGATGGGCGGCGTGTACTCCGCCTCGGTGGAGACGTAACTCACCGTCGCTGGTACCGGCTCGGGGCAGCCGTCGCAGGTGGCGGTCAGCGTCTGGCCGATCTGCACCTGGCTCAGCACCGGCTCCGGCACGTAGAAGCGCAGCTTGATGTTGGCCGGCGGCAGCAGGCTCACCACGGGACGACCCGCCGGTACCCACTCGCCGGCGACGAAGAAGGTGTCGTGCACGCGACCGGCCTCGGGCGCGTGCAGGGTCTTCTGGGCGAGTCGCCATGCCGCCTGGGCCAGTACCGCTGCGGCCGCTTCCACCTCGGCCCCCGCCACGGCCAGCTCCTCGTTGCGGCCGATGCTCGACCTCGCCAGGCGGATCTGTGCCTCGACCTCGGCGACCCGCGCTTCGTCCCGGCGCAGGGCCGCTTCCGCTTCGTCGAGGCGCGACCGGGCGATGTGCCCCTGCTCGAACAGGGCGCGGTCCCTGTCGAGTTGGGTGGCCGACAGCCGCCGCGCGGCCTCGGCCTCACGGCGCTGCGCGAGCACTGCGTCCTGCTGATCGGGCCGCTGCGCGGCCTGCAGGTTGGCGAGCCGCGCCTGGGCCGCCCGCAGGCGCTGCTCGGCTTCACGATGTGCTGCCGCCTCCATGTCCTGCTCGATGGCGAACAGCCGCGCGCCCGCCTCAACGGCGTCGCCGCGAGCCACCGACAGCAGCTGCAGGTTGCCTGCGAACGGCGAAGCGACCAGCACGTACTCGCCTTCCGCGTAGCCGAGTAGTCCGGACTCGGTGCTGGTCCCGCAGCTGCCCTGCAACGCCAGCGCCGCGAACGCGATCAGCAGGTGGGTTGGTCTCATCGGTGGCGCCTCCTCAGTCGTTGCCCTGGCCGTCGAGCAGCAGCGTCTCGACCGCGAAGCGCACCATGTCGGCGCTTTCGCGCCGGGACGCGGCGTCGTCACGGGCGACGTTCAGAACCGCCGCGCCGACGATCAGGGTGTGGCACAGGGCGACCCGGTCCGCGGCGACGTCGTGGCCGAGCTGCTGCGCGATCATGGCCAGCCCGGCGCGCACCCGGGCCACGAAGTCGCGCAGGAAGCCCTTGATGGCACGATCCTCCTCGGAGGTCGTGATCAGGCCGAGCAGGATCCGGGGCCGGCGCTTGTCGCCCACCATGGTGTCGGCGATGCGGGTCAGCATGTCCAAGGTCAGCTCGCCATCGGCGGCTCGGGCGCCGAGGGTGGACAGCATCGCCTCGATGGAGTGCACGGCGGTGGCCTTGAGCAGCTCCGCCCGGGTCGGGAAGTAGTAGGTGAGATGGCTCTGCCTCACCCCAGCCTCCCTGGCCACCGCGGTCTGGGTCAGGCGCGCCGTGCCCGCCTCGCCGAGCAGGGCGAGCGCGGCGTCGAGGATGCGGCTGCGGACGTCGGGGTCGGGCTCGCGCGACATGGGCGGTCCTTGGTAGGAATACCAAGGAGTTTGGTACTCCTACCAAAGCCGTGTCAAGCCGGCCGGCGGTCTCCCGGCTGGACGGCGCCAGGGTGCGCCCTCAGTATGTCCGGGTCCGTATCGACTGTGTCACGAGCGTGTTCATGTCTCTGGCGTTTCTGCTGAGCGTTTGGCGCGGGGGCCGCAGGAGGTCTGCGGCGGCCGCGAGCCCAGGTGGCCGTCCGGCATGACGGCCGCCGGCTCCGCACCCGAATCGGCGCTGGCGCCGCTGCGCATCGCCACGTTCCGGTCGCTGTGGCTGGCCAGCATCGCTTCCAACTTCGGCGGCCTGATCCAGGGGGTGGGTGCCGCCTGGCTGATGACCACCATCGCCACCTCCGCGGAGATGGTCGCCCTGGTGCAGGCCTCCACCACCCTGCCGATCATGTTGTTTTCTCTGGTGGCGGGCGCCATCGCCGACGGCTACCAGCGCCGCCGGGTCATGCTGGTCGCTCAGGGCTTCATGCTGGCGGCTTCCGCGGGCCTCACCGTCGTCGCCTGGTTCGGGCTGGTCACGCCCTGGGTGCTGCTCGGGTTCACGTTCCTGATCGGCTGCGGTGGGGCATTCAACAATCCGGCCTGGCAGGCGGCCGTGGGCGACGTGGTGCCCCGAAGTCACATCGGCGCTGCGGTGCTGCTGAACGGTGTGGGATTCAATGCCACCCGCAGCGTCGGCCCGGCCGTGGGCGGCGCCATCGTCGCGGCGGCGGGACCGGTGGCGGCCTTCGCCATTAACACGCTGAGCTACCTCGGCCTGATCGGCGTGCTGTGGCGCTGGCGGGCGCCGGCCACGGACACGTCGATGCCGCGCGAGCGGCTGATCACGGCCATGACGGCCGGCATCCGTTACGTGGCCATGTCGCCCAACATCGGCAAGGTGATGTTCCGCGGCTTTCTGTTCGGAGCCACCACCATCGTCATCCTCGCGCTGCTGCCGCTGGTGGCCCGGGAACGCATTGAGGGTGATGCCGTGGTCTATGGCGTGCTGCTCGGCGCCTTCGGCTTGGGCGCGGTGGCTGGTGCCTTCGTTTCCGGACCGGCCCGCGCCGCGCTCTCCAACGAAGCGCTGGTGCGGTGGACGTTCCTGGCCATGGCGCTATGCGCGGTGATCACCGGTTGGAGCACTGATCCGTGGCTCATCGGCGCCGGGTTGATGGTGGGTGGCGGCGCCTGGGTCATCACCCTGGCGCTGTTCAACGCCACGGTGCAGATGTCGTCGCCGCGCTGGGTGGTGGGCCGGGCGCTGTCGCTGTACCAGATGGCCATCTTCGGCGGCATGGCGCTGGGGAGCTGGGGCTGGGGCGCGGTGGCCGAGGCCGCCTCGATCAGCGCGGCGCTGTATCTGGCCGCCGCCGGCATGCTGCTCGGCGCCGCCGTCGGTCTGCGGCAGCCGCTGCCGGCCAGGGAGGCGCTGAACCTTGACCCGCTGAACCGCTGGCGGGAGCCGCAGACCGCGCTCGACGTCCGCCCACGCAGCGGGCCGGTGGCGATCTCAGTGGACTACGAGATCGACGAGGATCGCGTCGCCGAGTTTCTCGATGCCATGGCCGAGCGGCACCGCATCCGCCGCCGCGACGGCGCCAACGATTGGGCGCTGATGCGCGACCTCGAGCAGCCGCGGCGTTGGACGGAACGCTTTGAGATGCCCACCTGGGCGGACTACGTGCGGCTGCACATGCGTACCACTCAGGCCGATGCGCCGGTGAGCGACCGCATCCGGGCGCTGCACGCGGGCTCCGAGCCGCCCCGGGTGCGCCGTCAGCTGATCCGTAACCCGGTGCGCAGCCGCCGGACCGGCGATCCGACGCCGAGCGCGCCGGTGGATCTGGAGCCCTGAGCTTCCTGGGCAAAGGGTGCACGTCCTCGTTGGCCGGGCGTGCGCCGCCCCGCGTGCTCACGGGCCATGAGACGCCTCAGGCGTCGTCGCTTCCCCAGAACTTCCACCAAGGCTTTTTGCCCTTGGGTGGGTTCGAGTCCGGCTCCTGGCCGTCGCGGTACGTCTCCTGGATGACCTTGCGCTCCTCCCGGCGGGTCTGCATCTCGGTGGAGGTGGCTTCGCCCCGGGCCTTGTCCTCCTTGAGTTCGCGCGCCCGCTCGGTAGCTTCCTTCCCGGCGGCCTTCAGGGCTTCGTCGGCCTTTGCCGCGTTCTCTGCCTTTGGTCCTGCCGGCCCCTGACCCCCGGGAGCGGCCAGCACGCTGCCGCCGGCGAGGACCATGGCCGCGACCAACAGCCATACTCGTGATGCCTTCATAGCGATCTCTGCAGTGCAACGATGGGTCAGTATGGTCGCCACGGCGCGCAGACGCCATGGACGCATTCGCGGGCCCCGGGGATGAGCCTTACGCGGGCTCCGGCTCCGGCACCGTCGCGCGCGCGCGGTCGGCTCTGCGGTCTCGGGCCAGCAGCACATAGACGGCGGGCACCACGAACAGGGTGAACAGGGTGCCGAGCCCGAGGCCGGTGAAGATCACCAGTCCCATCTGGAAGCGGCTCACCGAGCCCGGGCCGGTGGCCAGTAGCAGCGGCACCATGGCCATGAGCATGGCGACCGTGGTCATCAGGATGGGTCGATAGCGGATGGCCGTCGCCCGGGCGACGGCTTCGCGCTTGTCGAGCCCCTCGGTGACCTGCAGCCGGTTGGCGAAGTCGACGATGAGGATGCCGTTCTTGGCGATCAGGCCGATCAGGGTGATCAGCCCGATCTGCGTGTAGAGGTTGATGGTGGCAAAGCCGAGGTACACGAACAGCATCGCCCCGGCGATGGACATGGGCACCGACACCAGGATGATCAGCGGGTCGCGCCAGCTCTCGTACTGTGCGGCCAGCACCAGGTAGATGACCAGCAGCGACAGGAAGAACGTCCACAGCAGCGCGTTCCCCTGCTGCATGAGCTGGCGAGACTCGCCGGTGTAGTCGTAGCCGATGCCGGTCGGGAAGGTCTCGTTGGCCGTTCGCTCCATGAATGCCATGGCGTCGCCGAGCGATACGCCCGGCGCCATGATCCCGCTTACCGTGACGCTGTTCAGCTGCTGGAACTGCGCCCGTTGGGTCGGCTCGATCTCACGCTCCAGGGACATGAAGCTGGCCAGCGGGATCAGCGTGCCGTCGCCGCCGCGGACGTGGAACTCGTTGAGCTGGGAGGCTTCGAGCCGGTGCCGGCGCGAGACCTGGGGAATGACCTCGTAGCTGCGTCCCGCCTGATTGAAGCGGTTCACGTAGCCGCCGCCCAGCAGGGTCGACAGCGTCGCTGCCACCTCGTCCATATCGACGCCGAGGTCGCCGGCCCGGTCGCGGTCGATGATCAGGCGGCCGAGGGGCAGCGCGATCTCGGCCGACTTGCGCAGGTAGACGAAGTTGCCGCTGGCGTAGCCGGCGCCGATGACGTCGTCGGCCAGCTCCACCAGCTGCTCGTAGGGCACGTCGCCGGAGATGACGAACTGCAGCGGCGTGCCGCGGGCGGCGCCGGGCAGCGATGGGAAGGTGAACACGGCCACCTGCACGCCGGCGATCTGGTTCACCATCTGCTGGGCCAGCGGCTGCAGCTCCATCTGCGAGCGCTCGCGTTCGGCCACCGGCACGAAGCGGAAGCCGCCGAAGCTGGTGGCCGGCGTGCCGCCGCCGCCCAGCAGCAGGAAGCTGCGCAGGTACTCGGGGAACGAGCGGAAGGCCTCCACCACCTGGGCGGCGTGGGCTGCCGTGTACTCCAGCGTCGCCGTTTCCGGCGCCGAGATCTGGACGTTGAGCACTTCCCGGTCTTCGGTGGGGGCGAGCTCGCGGGTGCTGCCTGAGTACAGGACGTAGATCGAGCCGGTCACCGCCGCCGCCACCAGCAGCGGCACGGGCAGGTAGC
Organism: Pseudomonadales bacterium; assembly: GCA_040219935.1. Classification (GTDB taxonomy): domain Bacteria; phylum Pseudomonadota; class Gammaproteobacteria; order Pseudomonadales; family Azotimanducaceae; genus UBA7803. Next base: position 104,659 of record JAVJUA010000080.1, read on the forward strand.
GCAGGGCGTCGCGCAGCAGCCGCTGATAGATGCCGACCTGGAACGAAAACGCCCGCTCCACGCGCTGCTCCAGCCAAGTCTGATGGGTGCGGTCCGGCATCAGCCGGGCAGCCAGCATAGGCGACAGGGTCAGCGCCACGACCCCGGAGATGATGACGGCGCCGGCGAGGGCGTAGGCGAACTCGGTGAACAGCGAGCCCGCGAGGCCACCCATGAAGCCGATGGGCGCGTACACGGCTACCAGGGTGGTGGTCATGGAGATGATCGGCAGCACCAGCTCCCGCGCGCCCTGAATCGCCGCGTCGAACGGGGTCTTGCCCTCCATGATGTGCCGGTGCACGTTCTCAACCACGACGATGGCGTCGTCCACCACCAGGCCGATGGCGAGCAGCATCGCCAGCAGCGTCAGCAGGTTGATCGAGAACCCCATCAGCAGCATCAGAAACGCCCCGCCGATCAGCGACAGCGGCACCGACAGGGCCGGAATCAGCGCCGCCTGCCAGGCGCCCAGCGACAGGAAGATCACCAGCAGCACGATCAGCACCGCTTCGGAGAGGGTGATGTAGACCTCTGCGATGGAAGCCTCGATGTACAGACTGCCGTCGTAGACCAGCTTCAGCTGCATGCCGGGCAGCAGCTGCGCTTCGATCTCGGGCAGCAGGGCGTTCACCTCGGCCGAGAGATCCAGCGGGTTGGCGCCCGGGGTCATGGTGATGGCCAGCATCACCGCGGGCTGGCCGTCGAACCAGCTCTCCTGATCCGGGTTGCTGGTGGACAGCACCACGTCGGCAACGTCGCGCAGCCTCGTCACCGCCATGCCATCGGTGCGCAGCACCAGGTTCTCGAACTCGGCCACCGTGGTCAGGTTGGTGGTGGCGGAGAGGTTGATCTTCAGATTGGCGCCCTTGGTCTCGCCGACGGCGGCCTGCACGTTCTCACGGCGCAGCGCCTGGCGCACCTCCGAAGCAGTCATATTGAGCGCGGTCATGCGCTCGGGATCGAGCCATACCCGCAGCGCCATGGTCTGATCGCCGTTGATCGACGCCTTGGCCACGCCTGGAAGCGCCTGCAGCCTGGGGACGATGCTGCGCAGCGTGTAGTCGGTCATCTGCGCGGTGTTCATCTGATCGCTGAGCAGCGCTATGTAGATCAGCGCCCAGCTGTCGCTGGTGGACAGCGAGATCACCGGGTCCTGTGCCTCGTTGGGCAGGTTGTTGCGCTCGCTGGCCACCTTGCCCTGGATCTCGGCGAGCGCGTCGTAGGCATCGTAGTTCAGGCGCATGTAGGCGCGAACGATCGACACGCCCTGGCTCGAGCTCGACTCGACGTAGTCGATGCCGTCGGCCTCCGCCACCGCGCGCTGCAGCGGCACGCTGATGAACGACTGCACCAGGTCGGCATCCGCCCCCGGGAACACGGTCATGACGGTGACCATGGCTTGCTCGGCCTCGGGGTACTCGCGCACCTCCAGCGTGGCGATGGAGCGCAGCCCCAGCACGAGAATGAGCAGGCTGACCACGGAGGCCAGCACCGGACGGCGAACGAAGATGTCGGTGAAGTTCATCCGTCGATCACGTCGTCAGGCAACGGAACGCCCTCGGTGATCACCACCGCCTGCCGGTCGCGCAGTTTCAGGTGGCCGGTGTGCACCACCAGGTCGCCGGCCTCGAGCCCGGAGAGGATCTCCACGCGCTCGCCGCGGGTGCGGCCCACCTGCACCGCCTGCCGACGCACGGTCATGCGGTCGCCGGCGTCGTCGATCACGAACACCGACTCCCCGTACGCGAAGAAGCTGATGGCCGTGCGCGGTAGGGTCGGCACCGGCTCCGGGTCGCCGAGGATGAGGTGCACCGTGGCGAACATGCCGGGCTGCAGGCGCTGATCGGCGTTGTCGAGCACGCCCCGCAGCCTGAGGGTACGCGTGCGCTCGTCCACCTTCGGGCTCACCACCTGCAGGGTGCCCTGGAACACGGTCTGAGGCCAGGCGGCAACGTTCAGCTCGAGGGGCTGGCCGGCGTGGACCTGGGCCCGATGCCGCTCCGGCACCGTGAAGTCGACGTAGATGGGCGACAGGCTCTGCATCTCGACGATGGTCTCGCCGGGCGCGACGATGGTGCCGAGGCCGACCTGGCGGATGCCGAGCACGCCGTCGAAGGGCGCGCGAATGGTCTTCTTTCTGACCTGAACCTGCTGGCGCTCGACCTGGGCTGCGAGGTTGGCCACCTCGCTCTTGCTGCGGTCGAGTTGCGACTGCGAGAACGCGGCGGAGCCGCGCACGCGTTCGACCCGCTCCAGCTCGATGCGGGCCAGGTCGAGTTCGGCCTGCAGGGATTGCAGCAGCGCCCGGTCGTCGCTGTCGTCGAGGCGCACCAGCACGTCGCCCGCCGACACCGCCGCGCCGGAAGCGAACGCGATCTCCACCACCTTGCCGGAGACCTCGGAGGCGATGGCCACGTCCTGGATGGCCGTCAGCCCGCCCACTGCCTCGATGCGTGCTGCCCAGGGCGTGAGCTCCACGCGGGTCGCGGTCACGGTGGCCGGTGGCGCGCCGCCGGCCATGGCCCGGGCCCGGGCATCGGACTGCTGCTGCTTGAAATAGCCAATTCCCAGGGCAATCAGCCCCAGGGCCAGGACGGTGAGCGTGAGTCGTTTGAACAAGGGCGGCAAACTTGGGCGGATGGTGGGCCGGCGAGTATCGCACGGTGGTGCCCCAACGACGACTCTCGGAAACCGGGGTGTCTGGCGGGCCCGGGTATGCGACGCTAAGCTCCTCGGGGGGAGGGTTCAGCGTGCGCCAGCTTAGCGATCATCGAATACACGTCACCACCATCGGCGACCTGCTACTGCAGGCGGCGGATCGTGTCGGCGAACGCCCGGCCCTGATCTTTCCCGATCGCCGGCTCAGCTATCGGCAACTGACGGACGCCGGGTATCGGCGCGCGCGCAGCCTGGTCACGCTCGGCGTCGAGCCTGGCGACCACGTCGGCATTCTCATGGCCAACTGCCTGGAGTACATGGAGCTGCTGCTCGGCTGTGCCCTCATCGGGGCCGTGGCCGTGCCCATGAACGCCCGCTACCGGGCGGCCGAGTTCGCCTACGTCATCGACGATGCGGACCTGAAGCTGCTGGTGACGTCGGATCTGATCGCCGAGTACGCCGACTTCGGCGAGCGGCTGCACGCGGCGCTGCCGGACCTGGCAGGCGCCAGAGACGTTCGCAACCTGAACCTGTCGGGCGCGCCCAGGCTGCGGGCCATGGTCATGCTGGGCGCGCAGACGCCGCCCGGGTTTGTCCCCCAGGCCGATTTCGAGGCGGCGGCGGATCAGACCGCGAACGACCAGGTGGATGTGCTGCGCGTGCGGGTGCGGCTCGAGCAGCCGGCGATCATGATGTACACGTCCGGTACCACGGCCAACCCCAAGGGCTGCCCGCTCACCCACGGCGCGCTGGTGCGCAACGGCGGCAATATGAACCGGGAGCGTTACTTCCTCACCGAGACCGACGTGTTCTGGGCGCCCCTGCCCATGTTCCACATGGCCGCCATCCTGCCGTTTCTGGCGTGTCTCGACGCGGGCGCGGCCATGGCGTCCATGACCCACGTGGAGGCGGGCACGGCGCTGCACATGATGGAGCGGGACCGGGTGACCGTGGCGTTCCCGAGCTTCCCCACGGTCACCAACGACCTGATCAGCCACCCGAACTTCGAGAAGACCGACCTGTCGGCCCTGCGGCGGATCAACAACGTGGCGCCGGTGGAGATGCTGCGCCGCTTTCAGGCGGCGTTCCCCCAGGCGGTGCAGACCGGCGCTTACGGGCTCACCGAGGCGTCCGGCGTGATCTCGTTCAACCACCCCGACGAGAGCCTGGAAGAGCGGCTCGACGCCTGCGGCGTGCCCTTCCCGGGCCTCGAGGTGCGCATTACCGACCCGGAGTCCCTGGAGGAGGTGCCGACGGATCAGCGCGGCGAGCTCTGGGTGCGCGGCTACGCCGTGTTCGGCGGTTATCACAAGAGCCCCGAGAAGAACGCCGAGAGCTTTCACGACGGCTGGTTTCGCACCGGCGATCTGTGCAGCGTCAACCCGCGCGGCGCCATTCGCTACCACGGCCGCATCAAGGACATGCTGAAGGTGGGAGGCGAGAACGTGGCAGCGCTGGAGATCGAGTCCTGGCTGGCCCGGCATCCGGCGGTGCGCCTCGCCCAGGTGATCGGCCGCGAGGACCCGCGGCTGCAGGAGGTGCCGGTGGCCTTCGTCGAGCTGGTCCCGGGCGCGAAGGCGACGGCCGACGAGCTGATCGAGCACTGCCGCGAGGGGCTCGCCAGCTTCAAGGTGCCGCGGGCGGTGCAGTTCGTCACCGAGTGGCCCATGTCCAGCACCAAGGTGCAGAAGTTCAAGCTGCGCGAGTTGCTCACGCGTGCCTGACCAGACCATTCCTGAGCAGACCGCTCCTGATCAGGCCGTTCCTGAGCAAGCTGTTCCTGAGCAGGCATGGCCGCCGGCCCGGGTGGGCATCTACGCCACGGTCATCCTCACCCTGGCGTACACCTTCTCGTTCGTCGACCGGCAGGTTCTGAACCTGCTGGTGGAGCCGATCCGTGAGGATCTCGGCCTCTCCGACACCAGCATCAGCTTCCTCCAGGGGCTCGCGTTCGTCATTCCCTACGTGCTGATGAGCGTACCGATCGGCCGCCTGGTGGATACGTTCAATCGGATCGTGGTGCTGATCGGCGGCGTGCTGGCCTGGAGCGCGGCCACCTTCGCCTGCGGCCTGTCCGGAACCTATGCCCAGCTGCTGGCCGCGCGCATGGGCGTCGGTGCCGGAGAAGCGTCGGTGACGCCGGCCGCATGGTCCTTGCTGGCCGACTACTTTCCCCCGGACCGGCTGGCCCGCCCGGTCAGCTTCTATCTCATGGGGCCCTACCTGGGCGCCGGCCTGGCCCTCATCGGCGGCGCCTACGTCATCGACTGGGTGGGCGAGACAGGCCGAGTGGCGCTGCCGCTGGTCGGCGAGATGGCCGCCTGGCAGGTCACGTTCATGGCGGTGGCGCTGCCGGGCATCCTGCTGGCCGCCCTGCTGGCGACGTTGCCCGACCCGCCCCGCCGTCAGGTCGCCGGTGTGGTGCCGGCGGCGCCGGGCTGGTCCGAGGTGCTGCGCTTCGTACGTAGCGAGTGGCGCATCTACGTCGCCGTGCTGCTGGGGGTGCCCTTCCTGGTGGTGATCCTCTACGGCCTGCAGGCCTGGGTGCCGACCATTCTGGTGCGGGTGTACGGCTGGAGCCTGGCGGATGCCGGCCGCATCTACGGCACCATCGCCCTGCTGGCAGGCTCGCTGGGCGTGCTGAGCGGCCCGATTGCCGGGAGCTGGCTGGAGCGGCGGGGCCATGCCGACTTCCCGCTACGCCTGGGCGCGTATGCGGCGGTCGCCGTAGTGCTCGCCATGGGCTCGTTGCCCTGGCAGACCTCGGGCGCTGGAGCGCTGGTGTGCGTGGCGCTGGCCAGCTACTTCGTCACCCTGCCGCTGGCGCTCATGGCCTACGTCACCCAGATGGTGACGCCGAACACCATGCGCGGCGTGCTCGCGGGGCTGTACGTGGTCTGCACCAACGTCATCGGCCTTGGTCTGGGGCCGACGCTGGTGGCGGTGACCACCGACTACGTGGTCGGCGATCCCGCCCGCGTGCACGTGTCGCTGACCCTGGTGACGCTGGTGGTGGCGCCGGTGGCCCTGGTGCTGATGATCAGCGGCATGGCGGCGTTTCGGGTCTGGCACGCCCGCTTCGCCGCCGGCGCCTGAGGCTGCCGCCAGGGCCGGCCTGCCATTGGATCACGAGCCGCTGCCGGCGGCGTCGAGAATGGCCGCGGCAATGTCGTCCAGCAGCTCGCGCATTCTGGCGACCGCGTGGGCGTGACCGTCCTCGGTCAGATCACGGCTGAACCGGAAGTCGGCCAGGCGCGGTGGCCGGTCGGCGGCAAGCAGCTGATAGCGCCCGGCCGCCACCACCTCGCCTCGGTCGTTGGCCTGCAGGCTGTCGATGCGCACCCGCAGCCGAAGATCGGCGGGCCCGGCCCAGTCGCCGCCACCGAGCACGCAGGAATAGGCGTCCGTGCGCGCCTGCAATGCTCTGACCAGTGCCTTCGGCAGCGCCAGGTCCAGGCTCTCGGCCCAGAGGTGCGTCCTCGACAGCTGCACCTGGTGATCGCCCGTCTGCAGCACCATGCCCGGCTGCTTCAGATAGGCGGCCAGATCGACGCGTTCCAATCCCAGGATGGGGCGTTGCGCGTGTTCGACGACGCGCTGCGCCTGGGTCGCGCCCGGATCGAGGAGGTAATAGCTGACGGGCACCGGCGCCGACCCGGCGCAGCCGGCGATGGCCGCCCACGCCAGCGCGGCGATGCAGGCACGCGTCATCAAGGTCGCTTCCTCATGGGTATCGCCTCTTCGGGTGGGTCGGCAGAGAAAATCAGGCTGTTGGGCTTGTTCTTCAGCTCGGTGACCAGCGGCCGCAGCTCTTCGACCAGGGTCGCCGTGCTCTGCAGCGCCCGCTGCAGGTCGCGGTTGGTGGCCGAGTCACCGGAGAACGAAGCGGCCAGCGACTCGACGGCGGCCAGGGTACGCGACATCTGCGCCACCAGTTCGGCGTTGCGCTGGTGACCGAGCATATCCTCACCGGACTCGGCCAGGCCGCGGATGCTGGCGAGCGTGGCGCTGGCGTCGTCGATCAGGGTGCCCAGGCGTTCGGTCACCGCTTCCACCGGCAATTGGTTCAGCCGCGCCAGCAGTTCCTCGATGCTGTGGGTGAACTTCTCGAAGGTGTCCTGGCGGGTGGGAATCACCGCCAGGTCTTCGAACATGGCCAGTTCGGCGTTGCTCGCGGTGTCGTCGTAGGCCAGGTCGACGAGCTGCTGGCCGAGCAGGAAGTTCTGGGAGCGGATCGTGGCAGTCAGGCCCTGGCGGATCCAGGCATTGATGTCCGCCGTGGCGCGCTCGATGCCGGCCTCGGAGTCCGGCAGCCCCAGCCGGCCCGGGTGTATCTCGATCAGCACCGGAATCGCCAGCGATCGGTCCAGCAGGTTGGTGCCGGGTGGCAGGTAGTCGGTGCGCAGCACCTGTCCGACCTGCAGGCCCCGGTACATCACCGGGGCGCCGACGTTCAGGCCGCCGACGCTGTCACGGACCAGTACCCAGTACCGGATCGCGTGCAGGTAGTGCGGCTCGAAGATGGCGGCGCGGTTGGGGTAGATGTAGAACCGGGTGCCCTCCTCGGCGAGCTGATCGGGCGCCTGACCGGCCAGCACCGAGAACGAGATGCCGCCTCGGACGAGCGCCGACAGCGGGCCGGTCTCGACATCGATGCCGTCGGTGCTTACCTCGGCGCGGATGCCGCTCGAGCGCCAGAAACGGGTGTTCGCGGTGACCAGCTGATGGTAGGGCGCTTCGATGAAGGCGCTGTAGTAGATGCGGCGCTCGTCGAAGTCGAAGGTGAGGTCTTCGATCTTGCCTACCGTGATCCCCTGGTAGTGGATCTGGTCGCCCTTGGCGAACGAGAACTCGCCCTCGGTGGTCAGCACCACGTGCACACCCGGCGTGCCGAGCGGCGTCAGCGGTGGCGCGTCGAGGCCTCGGAATTTGCTGGTGCGCCGGCCTTCGCGGCTCGGCGAGAAGCGGATGTACTGCCCGGTCAGGATCGTGCCCAGGCCCGATACCCCGGACAGGCCGATGCTCGGCTGCACCACCCAGAAGCGGGAGCCCTGGCGCAGCAGGTCGCGGAACTCGAGATGGATGCGCGCCGTGACGATCACCCCGTCGAGATCGTCATTGAGCGTGATCGCCTCCACCTGCCCGACCTCGACGTCGCGGGTCTTCACCTTGGTCTTTTCAGCCTCGAGGCCCTCGGCGGTGGCGAACTCGATGGTGATCAGCGGGCCCTGGCTGGCCCAGTCGTCGTACACCATCCACGCGCCCACCGCAAAGGCGACGATGGGTATGAGCCAGAGCGGGGATATCCGCCGCAGCGGCGCAACGGTGGCGGGGGGTACGTCCGGGTCGCGGGCGGGCTCAGTCATAACGGTCCCAGAACAACCGCGGGTCGAAGCTGTTGGCCGCCAGCATGGTAAAGACCACCATGCCGGCGAATGCGAGTGCCGCCGGCCCCGGGTGAATCGACAGCAGGTTGCCGAGCTGAATCAGGCTCGCCAGGAAGGCGACGACGAACACATCGACCATCGACCAGCGCCCCACCAGCTCCGTGAATCGGAAGATGCGGATCTTGCTCTGGGGGTTGTCGTAGACCCTGAATTGCTCGGCCAGGCACAGGCCGATGAGGGCGATGAACTTGGCCACCGGCACCAGCAGGCTGGCGATGAAAATGATCGCGGCGATCAGGTAGTCGCCGTACTGCCAGAGCACCACCACGCCGCCCGCGATGGTGCTGAACGATTCGCTGCCGAGCTGGCTGGTGCGCATGATCGGCAGGGCGTTGGCTGGCACGTAGAGGACCATGGCCGTGAGTAGGAATGCCCAGCTGCGCTGCAGGCTCTGGTGCTTGCGGCCGTGCAGACGATGGGCGCAGAACTCGCAGCGTCGGCGGGCGGCGGCTTGCACGGTGCCGCAGTGGTGGCAGCTCAGCAGCCGCCGGCCGCGCCAGGCGCCGCGTTCAGGCGGGAGTGACGTGGTGCTGTCGTTCACGAGCGATGTGCCGGATGGTTCGGGCGAGCTGGAACTTGTCCACGTGCAGCATGGCAGCCACCAGGCAGACGTTGAAGAGGGCGTACGACCAGAATGAAAAGCCCACCTGCACGTTGGCCATGCTCGCGACCTTGACCATGCTGACCAGGATGCCCAGAAAGAAGATCTCGGCCATGTTCCAGAAACGCAGGTAGCCGACCACGCGCAGCAGCGTGATGGTGCGCGGCGACACGGCGCGCATCTTGATCGCCGCCGCGAGCCAGACCACCAGACCGGCGAAGACGGTGGGCAGGCCGATGATGACGACGAGCATGAAGGCGCCGAGCGCGGGCTCGTCGAGCTCGAAGAGCGTCTGCACCGTCTGGAACAGGGTGATGTCCCGCACCTGGCCCTGTACCGACATGTGCACCATGTCGAACAGGGTGCTGAACAGCAGGCAGATCATGGCGGTGATGGCGAACACCAGCATGCGATCGACCGCATTGCGGTGCGCGCAGGTGAAGACATAGCCGCAACGGGGGCAGCTCGCCTTGTGCGCCTCGGGTAGATTGCCGATCTCGACCAGCAGGTCGCACTCGGGGCAGATCGCGTACTCATAGTGTGGGGCCTGCATAGGCTGGCCGCGAGCGCCGAGCAACGGCGACGAGGCCGATTATCCGGTCCAGCAGGGGCGCGGGCAATTGCGGCGCGCACCGAAAGAACAACGGGCGCCATGAGGCGCCCGTTGCGTGGTCGTTGCCGGTCCTGAGCGGCCGGCCTACCGTACGGTTACATCCGGTATTCGAACTCAACGCCGAAGTGCCGCGGTCGATTGACCGAGCCGGCGGCGAACAGGGTCGCGATCGGAATGAACGTCTCGAAACGCTCGTTGGTCAGGTTGCGGCCATAGGCCGAGATCGCCCACTGCTCGGTGTAGTAGCCCACCGAGGCGGTGACGTCGTCCCGGGCCTTCACCCGGCCGAGCGGGGTGTTCAGCAGGTTGGTCTCGATGTCGTCCACCCAGGCGTACTTGGCGAAGATCTCGAACGAACCTGCGCCTACCGGCACGCTGAACGTGCCGCCGATACCGAGGGTGTTCTCGGGTGCGTTACGCGGCTTCAGGAAGCTGGCGTCTTCGATGATGGTCACGCCGTCGGCGGCGTTGATGTCGGTCTCGAAGTTGTCGTACTCCGCGTCCAGGTAGCCGTAGTTCAGGAAGCCCCGCAGGTAGTCGTTGAACACGTACTCGATCTCGACCTCGACGCCCTGATAGGTGGCATCGGCGACGTTGTCGAACACGGTTGCCACGGTCAGGGTGCTGGGATCGAACTGGATCGACTGCTCCTGCTTGTCCGTGAACTCGTTGCGGAACAGGGCGACGTTGAAGCGCATGCGGTTGTCGAACAGCGTGCTCTTGAAGCCGATCTCGTAGGTCTCCGCGAACTCGGGGTCGTACTGGTCGCGCTCGAAGTCGGCCGTGTTCTGGTTGACGCCGAAGAAGCCGCCGGAGTGGAAGCCTTCGGAGTAGGACACGTAGGCGATGGCGTTGTCGTTCACCTGGTAGGTGATGCCGAAGCGGGGCGAGACCTCGCGCCAGGTGTTGTCCAGGTCGGCAAACTCCGGGAAGTTGCGCTCCCGCTGGCGGGCGACGTTGGACAGGTACGCCTGGCCGGCGATGAAGTCCTTGCGCTCCTCCGTCCAGCGCAGGCCGGCGGTGGCCGTCCATCGGTCGGCAAAGTTCCAGTCGGCCTGGAAGAAGGCGGCGATCGACGTGGTCTCCTGAGTCTCGAAGAGCACCTGGGTGACCGTCTCACCCAGCGGTATGCCATTCGGAATGCCGCGGTCGCACCAGATGTTGGTGCCGGGCAGCTGGTTCTGACACAGGCCCCAGAGGAACGGGTCCGCGGCGACGGCGCCGAACAGGGTGCCCCAGAACGCACCGCCGGTTACCCAGTCCTGCTCGAACTCGCTGCGCCAGTAGTACACGCCCGAGGTCAGGGATACCTTGTCCCAGGTGCCGTCGATGCGGAACTCCTGGCTGAACTGGTCGTACTCGTTCCACCGCTCGATGGTGATGAACGGCGCCGCGGAGGCGTCGAAGTCGTAGATGCGGTACTCGTCCATGTCCCGATAGCCGGTCACCGACACCAGCTTCATGTTCTCGTTCAGGTCGAACGACATGTTCAAGGTGTAGGCGTCGACCTCGAGCTTGGAGTCGTTGTCGGTGTCGCCTTCGGAGCTGGACGGCCGGTCGAGGCTGGTGCGGCACACCGACGGGTTGATCAGGCAGTTCAGGAAGCCGCCGCTGTAGTTGGACTCGTTCGGGTCGGTGGGCGGCGGGATCACGCCGGGTGCGGCGTTGTAGTTAGTGTGGAAGGCGGACAGCCGGCCTTCGTCCTTGAACCGCTCGACCGTGAACAGCGCTTCGAAGCCGTCGGTGGGCGTGGCCAGGAAGGTGACGCCGTAGTTCTGGTAGTCGGCGTCGGCGACGTCGTTGCCGGTGGTGTCGTTGGACATGAAGCCGTCGTCCTGCTGCAGGGTCAGAAAGCCCTTCACCGCCAGCTTGTCCTGGATGATCGGCGCGTTGACCACCGCGCGCAGCTCGCGCTGGCTGTCCTCACCGAGGGTCACCTTGAACCGGCCGCCCAACTCACCGGTGGGGCGGCTGCGGATCACGTGCACCACCCCGCCGACGGTGTTCTTGCCGAACAGCGTGCCCTGGGGCCCGCGCAGAATCTCGATGCGCTCCAGGTCGAAGTTCTCCAGCACCTGGCCCGCCAGCGAGCCCAGGTAGATGCCGTCGATCATCACCCCGATGGGCGAGTCGAACGAGTTGTCGTCGGTGCGGGTCGGGCTGATGCCGCGGATGTTGATGGACGCGCCGCCGCCGGAGCGGCTGCCGTCCTCGCCGATCTGCACGTTCGGCGCGTAGCCGTTCAGGTCGGTGAGGTTGCGGATGGTCGGGCTCTCCAGTTCCCGGGCCAGCGCCGTGATGGCGATGGGCACCGACTGCGCCGACTCTTCCGTCTTCCGGGCGGTGACGATCACCTCTTCGATCGTGCGCCGCGCGGAGGACTCCGATGCGGGTTGGGCGTAGGCGGTGGAGGCCATGAGCACTCCGCCGAGCACGCCAGCGATGGACATACCTGCGCCTGCAGAACTGCAAGCCTGCCGAATCAGTTTCATTTTGCCGGATCTCCCCTAAATGGCTATTTAAGCCTAGGGGTCTGCCACGGCGCATAGAACTAACAAAAATGATAGTTCCGGGTTCCGGGCGTCGTCGGAACCTATCGGTGCAGCGTGTACCGCACCCCGACCGAGATGCCGCTGACGTAGCGGCGGTCGATATTCAGCGGCGCGCCGTCGGGCTGCTGCAGGTCGGTGGTGTCGGTGATGAGCTGGCGGTACGCGGCGCTGAACAGCAGGCGATCCGTGATCGCCGCGTCCGCGCCGATCAGCAGCTGGGCCGCCCTGGCGCTGCCGCTGTCGTCCACCAGGCGGGACCGCTGCTCATCGGGGCCGCAGATGAAGTTGCTGCAGAAGCCCCGGGTCTCGATGTCGTACTTCGAGCGCAGCATGCCGGCGCCGAGGCCGACGAACGGCCGGATCGAGCTGCCCGGTGCGAACTGGTAGACGACGTTGGCCATCAGGCCGTAGCTCTCGGCGCGGCCGCTGGCTGCGTCTTCGCCGATCTCGGGGCTGAACTCCAGCACCTCCACGGCGTTGCGCCAATAGCTCGCCTCGAGCTCGACGCGCCAGCGCTGCCCCAGGTAGCGGCCGACGGCGAGGCTCGTCACCGACCCCAGATCGAAGGCGTCGATGACGATGAGCCGGTCCTCGATGTCCTCGTCCTGGGCGAAGGTGCCACCGAAGGTGCCGGCCAGGTACCAGCCGCGCTGGGGCGCCTGGCGCGGTGCCGGGCCGTCGAAGACTCCGGCCCGGGGGCCGTGATAGCGCAGGCGCAGCCACGCGGACCGCACGCTGTGGTCGGTGCTGAGCTTGGCGCCGGACACCTCCTCCAGTTCGACGTCCGGGGCGTGCCAGTAGCGGACGTCGGCGGCCAGCTCCAGGCGCCGGGTCAGGGGCACCGTGAACCCGGCGATCAGCTGCAGCGCCAGCGTGGTGTCGTCGTCATCGACGATGTCGCGGCGCGGGCGCTGCAGGAACGGCGCGTCGATGGCGAGTTCGGAGAAGCGCAGGTCGACGCGCGACATGCCGATGCCGGCACCCACGTAGGGCCGCCAGGCCTGGCCCGGGCGCAGGTCGCGGATGGCATTCAGCATCAGGCTGGTGGCGGTCACCGCGTCGCCGGCGTCGGAGTCCACCTCGATGCCGGCGGCCGAGGAGTAGAGGATCTCCGGCGTGACCTCCTGCTTCGAGTACTCGGCCTCCAGGCGCCAGTGGTCCTGGATGCGTCTGCCCACGGCCGCGGCGAACTGCACGGTGCCGCGGTCGAAATCCATCTGCGCGCCGCTGTCCAGATCGATGCTGTCGGCATAGACGAAGCCGGTGCCGGCGCTCAGGTACCAGTCATCGAGCGCGGTGGCGTGGCCGGCCGGAGCGTACAGACAGACGATGGCGACGACGAGGATGGGCAGGAAAGCTGTGCGATGTATGGTCATGATCTCTGGTCATGCTGCGAGCGCGTTATTGTAGGGGCTGCGCGGCGATGGGACACGCCCCATCGGGGCGGGTTCTGTGGCGTGCTGCAGGCGCCCTCGTTGGTAGGTGTTTGACGCCCGGCCGCGCCCCCCCTAACGTTCAACGGATCGGCGTGGGGGCGCCAGGGGGGAGCTTCATGAATCTGGGAGAAATTCCGGCCAAGCATGCCCGATTGACACCGGGGCGCGAGGCCGTGATCGATATCCCCACCGGCCGCCGCGTCACCTGGCGGGCGCTGGAGGCGCGCGTGCGACGGGCGGCCAACGCCTTCCGCGGTGGCAGCGGCCGGGGCCTGGGCCTCCAGTCCGGCGACCGGGTGGCGATCCTGTCGAAGAACTGCATCGAGTTCCTGGAGACGTTCTTCGCCTGCGCCAGGGCCGGGCTGATCGCCCAGCCGCTGAACTGGCGTCTGGGCACCGGCGAGCTTGGCCGCATCCTCGACGACGGCACGCCCAGCGTGGTGCTGGCATCCCAGGAGTTTGCCGGCCTGGCCCGCGAGCTCGAGGCGCCTGGCCGGCGCTGGCTCGACTTCGGCACGCCGGGGTCGGAATACGAGCGGCTGCTGGCTGCGGCGACGGAAGACGATCTGAAGATCCGGGTGGCGGGGGCTGATCCGGTGCTCATCCTCTACACCGGCGGCACCACGGGCGAGTCGAAGGGCGCCCTGCACAGCCACCATGGGCTGTGGACGGGCATGCTCAATCAGACCGTGGCCGAGCGCATCGTGCCGAGCGACGTCTACATGCTCACCGGGCAGATGTTCCACATCCCGGTGGCGCTGGCGGTGAACTACATGGCCCACGGCTGCCCGCTGGTGCTGGTGAACTTCGAGGCGCGCCAGGCGCTGGAGGTGATCCAGCGGGAGCGGGTGTCCGCGTTCCTCGGCATCACCACCATGCTCAACTGGATGATGGCCGTGGACGGCTTCGAGTCCTACGACCTGTCGAGCCTGCGCAACATTCAGTACGGCGGCGGGCCAATGCCGGAGAGCGTGGTGCGGGCGGCGCTGCAGGCGTTTCCCTGCACGCTGATTCAGGGGTACGGGCAGACCGAGGGCATGACCATGTCGTTCCTGTCCCAGGAGGACCACCAGCGGGCCGTGGACGGCGTGCACCCCGAGCGGCTGCGCTCGTGCGGCCGCGAGGGCTTCGTTACTCGGCTGCGGGTGGTGGACGAGCGCGGCGCCGAAGTGCCGAAGGACGGCGCCACCCCGGGCGAGATCGTCATCGCCTCCGAGGCCAACATGCTCGGCTACTGGCAGCGCCCGGATCTCACCGCCGAGACGCTGCGCGGCGGCTGGATGCACACCGGCGACATTGCCACCTGGGATGCGGAAAGCTACGTCTACATCGTCGACCGGGCCAAGGACATGATCATCTCCGGGGGCGAAAACATCTATTCCACCCAGGTGGAGAACGCCATCCATCAGCATCCGGCCGTGCTCGAATCGGCCGTGATCGGCGTGCCGGACACGGAGTGGGGCGAGGTGGTGAAGGCGGTGGTGGTGCTGAAGCCGAACGCCGCGGCCAGCGCCCAGGACATCATCGATACGGCGAAGCAGCACCTGGCCTCGTACCAGAAGCCGCGCATCGTCGAGTTCGTGGACGCGCTGCCCAAGGCCCCCACCGGCAAGATCCTGAAGCGGGCGCTGCGCGACGCGCACCAGGCCGGGCAGGAGGACAAGTGAGCGCGCTGCTGACCGACCGGCACCTGGCCCACATCGGCCGCGCCGACGCGCCTCGCACCGAGGTGGTGACCCGCCGCGACATCCGCAAGTACGCGGTGGCCACCAGCCAGCTCGAGCGCCGCTTTCTCGACGGCGACGAGGCGCCGCCGCTCTTCCACATGGCCCTGTTCTGGGACGTGGTGGAGCAGCACGAACTCACCGAGGACGGCGTCTCCAAGGATCGGCTGATTCCCGAGCTGCCGCTCACACGCGCCATGGCCGGCGGCCTCAAGGTCGAGTACCACCGGCCGATCCGCCCGGGCGACGTGCTCACTGCCCGGCGCACGCTCACCAATCTGTATGAGAAGGCCGGCCGCTCCGGCGCGCTCATCTTCTACGAGGTCGTGATGCAAGTGACCACCGAGGACGGCACCCCCGTGCTGACCGAAACGACCACCCGGATCCTGCGCTGACTCATGGTGGCATTCGCAGACGTTCAGGTGGGTGACCGGCTCGACGAGCAGCGCCGGGAGACCGGCATCGTCCAGCAGTTCCTGTACAACGCGGCGCTGTGGAACGCGCATCGCATCCACTACGAGGCCCGCTGGGCAAAGGAGGTGGAAGGCTATCCCGACCTGGTGGTGGCCGGGCCGCTGATGGGCGACTGGCTCACCCAGTGCGTGCTGCTGTGGCTGGGCCCCAGCGGCCGCCTGGTCTCCATCGAGTACAGCAACCGCCAGGCCGCCTACGTGGGCGAAACCCTGACCGTGGGCGGTGAGGTCACCGAAGTTGATGCGCCCTCGCGCCGGGTGACGCTGCAGATGGCGGTGCGCAATGCCAACGGCGAGGTGGTCACGCCGGGCACCGCCGTGGTCGAGTTCGGAGGTGCCTCATGACCGACGCCTGGAACCTGAGCGGGCGTATCGCCATTGCCGGCATCGGCGAGACGGCGGTGGGCAAGCTGCCGGGTCGCACGCCCATGGACCTGGCCGTCGAGGCCGGACGGCTGGCGCTGGCCGACGCCGGCCTGGAGACGGCGGACGTGGACGGTCTTGTCACCTGCAACGCCATGGCGCAGTCCTACATGTATCCGGCCGAGGCGCTGGCCGAGTATCTGGGCATTCAGCCTGCCTTCTGCCTGGGGCTGCATGCCGGCGGTGCCACGGCGCTGTCCGTACTGCGCCATGCCGGCAACGCGATTCTGTCCGGTGCCTGCAGCACGGTGCTGGTCACTCTGGGCGACAGCCTGCGCACCGGGCTCACCCGGGAAGCGGCCAAGGTGATGCAGTCGTCCGCCAGCCATCCGGAGTTCGAGATGCCCTACGGGCCCACGGCGCCGGCGCTGTATGCGCTGGCGGCACGGGCGCACATGGCTGCACACGGCACCCGGCCCGAGCACCTGGCCGCCGTGGCCGTGTCCGCCCGGGCTCATGCGGCCCGTCATCCGCATGCCGAGAAGCGTGAGCCCATCACCGTCGACGACGTCCTGGCGTCACGCATGATCGCCGACCCGCTGCATCTGCTCGACTGCTCGCTCGTCTCCGACGGCGGCGCCGCGGTGGTGCTCACCCGCGCCGAGCGGGCGCGCGACCTGGCGGCGCCGCCGGTCTACCTGCTGGGCATCGGCGAGGCCACCCGCCATGAGCACATCAGCCAGGCGGCCGACATCACCGCCACGGCAGCGCGCGACTCGGGCCGGCGCGCCTTCGCCATGGCGGGGCTGGCGCCGGCAGACGTGAACGTCGCCGGCATCTACGACTGCTTCACGCCCGTGGTGCTGATGCTGCTGGAGGATCTCGGCCTCTGCCCGGCAGGCGGCGCCGGCGAGTTCGTGGCCGGCGGCGGCACCGCGCCCGGCGGCGCGCTGCCGGTGAACACCCACGGCGGCTTGCTCTCCCACTCCCACGCCGGGCACCCCGGCTCCATGTTCCATCTCACCGAGATGGTGCACCAGCTTCGCGGCGCCGCCGGTGAGCGGCAGGTGGCCGGCGCCCGCATCGCCCTGGTGCACGCCATGGGCGGCACGCTCTCCAGCCACGCCACGGCCCTGCTCGGGCGGGAGGCACCATGACCAGCGCCCAGACGTCGAGCGCCCCGTTCTGGGAGGGCTGTGCCCAGGGTGAGCTGCGCATCCAGCGCTGCGCCGCCTGCGGCGGCCACCAGTTCTACCCGCGCCCGTTCTGCGTCGGCTGCGGCGCGGGCGAGCCGGACTGGGTGCGCGCCTGCGGGCGTGCCGTGGTGACGACCTACACCCGCGTGCACGTGCCCCTCGACGAGAGCTGGGCCGGCGAGGCGCCCTACTGGGTGGCCCTGGTGCGCCTGGAGGAGGGGCCCACCCTCATGACCAACCTGGTGGACACCGACGAGGCCGACGTCGGCATGCCGGTGTCGGTGCGGTTTCGGGCGCGCGCCGACGGGCGGACCGTGCCGGTGTTCGCGCCCGCGATCCAGCAGCGGTAGCTGGGTACCAGCGGCTGACGGAACGGACCGGGCCCGGACGATGTCCCAACCTGTGACCGCCACCCACATCGTGGCGCCCGACGCAATTGATTCAGCCTATCGAGATATAGATTTAATCATTTGGTTTCGAATGGTGCCCGGCGGGTATGCTGCCGCTTCCGAACCGACCTGTCGGCGATTCTCACCGAGCAAGACGAGGAACGAAGATGAGCAACCAAGAACACGGTACCACCGTCGCCAGCAACGAGCCGTCTGAGGCCCGGTGCCCGGTCCTGCGGTCGCCGCACCGGGCGGTGGGCAGCGCCGCCAACGAGCACTGGTGGCCCAACCAGCTCAACCTGCGGATCCTCCGCCAGAACAACCCGAACGCCAACCCGATGGGGGACGACTTCGACTACGCGGCCGAGTTCGCCAGCCTCGACTTCGAGGCGTTGGCCAAGGACGTCGATGCCTTGATGACCGATTCCAAGGATTGGTGGCCCGCCGATTACGGCCACTACGGCCCCCTGTTCATCCGCATGACCTGGCACGCGGCCGGCACCTATCGGGTGGCCGACGGCCGTGGCGGCGGCGGCTCCGGCGCCCAGCGCTTCGCGCCGCTGAACAGCTGGCCCGACAACGCCAACCTGGACAAGGCGCGCCGGCTGCTGTGGCCGATCAAGCAGAAGTACGGACGCAGGATCTCCTGGGCCGATCTGCTGATCTTCGCCGGCAACCGGGCACTGGAGACCATGGGCTTCAGGACCTTCGGCTTCGGCGGCGGTCGCGAAGACATCTGGGCGCCCGAGGAGGACGTCTACTGGGGCCCCGAAACCACCTGGCTCGGCGACGAGCGCTACAGCGGCGACCGCGAGCTCGCCAACCCGCTGGGTGCCGTGCAGATGGGCCTGATCTACGTCAACCCGCAGGGTCCGAACGGCAAGCCGGATCCGGCGGCGGCCGCCCACGACATCCGCGAAACGTTCAGCCGCATGGCCATGAACGACGAGGAGACCGTGGCGCTGGTGGCCGGCGGCCACACCTTCGGCAAGTGCCACGGCGCCGCGCCGGAGGAAGGCAACGTGGGCCCGGAGCCGGAAGGCGCGGAGCTGGCGGCGCAGGGCCTCGGCTGGCGCAACGGCTTCGGCACCGGCAAAGGCAACGACACCATCACCAGCGGTCTCGAAGGTGCCTGGACCAACGATCCGGTCCGCTGGGACAACGGCTACTTCGAGAACCTGTTCGGCTATGAGTGGGAGCTGACCCAGAGCCCGGCCGGCGCGTACCAGTGGACGCCGAAAGACCCGAAGGCCAAGACCGCCGTGCCGAGTGCCCACGACGCCTCGAAGCGCGAGGCGCCGATGATGGCGACCACCGACATCGCCCTGATCACCGACCCGGCGTACAAGGAGATTTCCGAGCGCTTCTACAAGGACCCGCAGGCGTTCGCCGATGCGTTCGCGCGCGCCTGGTACAAGCTGCTGCATCGGGACATGGGGCCGATCTCGCGCTACCTCGGCCCCTGGGTGGCTGACGAAGAGCTCATCTGGCAGGATCCGGTGCCTGCGGTGGATCACAAGCTGGTCGACGACGCCGACATCAAGGCGCTGAAGGCCAGGATTCTCGACTCCGGCCTGTCGATCTCGCAGCTCGTGTCGACGGCCTGGGCGTCGGCGTCGACCTACCGCGATACGGACAAGCGTGGCGGCGCCAACGGCGCCCGCATCCGCCTGGCCCCCCAGGCCGGTTGGGACGTGAACAAGCGCGCCGGCGTGGCCCATGTGGTGGAGGCCCTCGAGGGCATCCAGCAGGAGTTCAATGGGGCGCAAAACGGCGACAAGCAGGTGTCGCTGGCCGACCTCATCGTGCTGGGCGGCTGCGCTGCCGTGGAAGCGGCCGCCAGGCGCGCGGGCCACGATGTCCAGGTGCCGTTCGCGCCGGGCCGCACCGATGCAGCCCAGGCGCAGACCGACGCCGACTCGTTCGCGCCGCTGGAACCCAGAGCGGACGGTTTCCGCAACTATCTGCAGAAAGGTGCCAGCCAGCGTGCCGAGCACCTGCTGGTGGACAAGGCCTTCATGCTGACGCTGTCGGCGCCGGAGATGACGGCGCTGCTGGGCGGCCTGCGGGTGCTCGGTGCCAACGCCGGCGGCTCGAAGCACGGCGTGCTGACCGATCGTCCGGAAACGCTGACCAACGACTTCTTCGTGAACCTGCTGGACATGGCGACCGAGTGGCAGCCGACGTCGAAGACCGAGGAGGAGTTCGAAGGCCGTGACCGGGCCAGCGGCAAGGTGCGCTGGACCGGCACCCGGGTCGACCTGGCGTTCGGTTCCAACTCCGAGCTGCGGGCCCTGGCCGAGGTCTACGCCACCGACGATGCACAGCAGAAGTTCGTGCGCGACTTCGTAGCGGCCTGGGACAAGGTCATGAACCTCGACCGCTACGACCTGGCGCGATCGGCAGCGGGCTGATGATCGCGACGCAGGCGGACGGCGGCTGCGCCGTCCGCACGGCGCCGGGCGGCACCCCCGCCCGGCGCGCCGCTTCCCTCAGAAGTTCCAGGTCAGCTCGAGCTCAAGCTGCCGCCCGCGAATGGCGCCACCCGACAGATCGCCGCGGAAGCCCTCCGGCGTGCCCGTGTTGCCGCCGGTTCCCGGCACGTTGCCGGCGCCGCGGATGGCCAGCTTGTCGCTCAGGTTCTTACCGATGAAGGCGAGCTGCCAGTGGCCGTCCGTGGTTCGCACCCTGACGTTGGCATCGTAGGTGGTGTAGGCGTCATAGGTGGCGTTGGGGTCCGATGAGCTCAGCGTGGTCTTGCTCTTGAACTGCACGTTGGCAGTGAAGCCGAGCATCAGCGCGCTGCCGAGGGGGCGCTCGTAGTTCGCGGCCACGAAGCCGCTCCACTTGGGCGCGCCGGGTCGGGTGTTGCCGGCGAGATCCTGACGCAGGTCGGCCTCGGTCTGGCCGGGCTGCAGCGGGCCGCAGCCTTCCGCCGGCGTCTGGCCCACGTAGCAGAAGTTCAGGAACTCCGTGTACTCGGAGATCAGATAGCCGAGCGACCCGGAGAGGGTCAGGCCTTCGATCGGCGCCGCCCAGTCGACCTGTACCTCGGCCCCATAGGTCTCGGAGCCGCCCGCGTTCTCGGTCACGTAGGCGAACTGCTGAGAGTTGAAGAAGTCGACCTGCAGGTCGCGGAACTTGTAGTAGAAGACCTCGGCGGAGGCCAGCATCGAGCCCTCGAACAGCGACGCCTTGACGCCGAGCTCGCCGCCGCGGTTGTGCTCGGGGTCGAAGATGAAGTCGAAGAATCCGGGCGGCGACAGGTTGCTGAGGATGGCGCTGTTGGAGAACCCGCCCGACTTCCAGCCTTCCTTGTACGCCGCGTAGAGGGTGACGTCGTCCGTCGCCTCCCAGCGCAGGGTCACCTCGGGTATCCAGTCCTTGAAGGTCTGATCGAACTCCGGCCGCGTGGCCGGATTGCCGGGCACGAAGGGAATGAACAGGCCCGTCACGAACGGGTGCACGTACGGCTGGATGAAGTACGAATCCTTCTCCTCGTGGTGGTAGCGCACCCCGGCAGTGAGCTGCCAGCGCGGGGCGATGTCCCAGATGATCTCGCCGTACACCGACTCGGTCTTGCCGTCGGTCTCCGACAGCTTGTTGTAGGCGGTGAACTCGTCGTGCGGGTTCGCGATCGCCGGGTTCGAGTTGCGCGGCCCCAGCACGCCGAGCGGGGTCGGCACGAAGGCGAAGATCACGTCCTGGTCGAACCACAGGTTGGTGTCCTGATAGTAGGCGCCGACCACGAAGTTCACCGGTGACTCGAGCTTGGTGACCACCCGCAGCTCCGCGGAGTAGTTCTCGAACTTGTTCTCCTCGCCCGCGAAGATCGACGTGAACGCGCCGCCGTCCTGGTCACCCACCCACTGGGTGCGCTGATCGTGGAAGTTCAGAATGGTGTTGACGTCGATGCGCTCGAGCGACCAGCGGAAGTTGCCGGTGACCTGATACGACCGGTACTTCTCCCCGGCGTCGCCGTCGCCGAACTGGTCCAGCAGCGGGTTGACGGCCGCGATCGCCGGGGGCACGTCGTTCCAGCCGCGTGAGCCGTCGAACGCGCAGTCGACGCCCGGCCGTGCCAGCGGCTCGTAGAGGGGCGTCTGCCGCCCGGGCGGCTGTGGGCTGACGAGCTGGCTGGTATGGGCCACGCCGTTCAGGGTCGGGCAGTCGAACAGCTCGGCGCCCCCGGTGTAGCCCTGCTCGAAGCGGCTGTAGGAGGCCTTGACGTTGTAGCTGAACTGCTCGGACAGATCGCCGGCCGCGGTCAGCCTGGCGTAAAGGGTTTCCTCCTGGGGGAAGTAGTCCACGGCGCGGGGGTTGTCCCAGAAGTCGACGGCGCCGGTGAAGGCGTCGATGGTGCCGTAGACGTCACCCCCGGCGGGCGCGTTGTTCTTGATGTAACCCTTCTCCATGTCCGATGCCTGCACGGCGAGCCGTAGCCCCAGCTTGTCGTTGACCGGCACCGAGATCACGCCCTCCACGGTCAGATCGTCGGTCTCGAACTCGTTGTTGACCCGGATGCTGGCCTCGAACTCGTCGCCGGGGTCGTTGCTGTCGATGGCGATCACGCCGGCCGTCGCGTTCTTGCCGAAGTAAAGCGCCTGCGGACCCTTGAGGATCGACACCGTACTGGTGTCCATCAGGGCCTCGTTGATGCTGCGCCCCTGCGGGTAGTAGACGCCGTCGATGATCACCGCGACGGACTGCTCGATGCCGATGCTGGTGAACGGCGAGAAGATGCCGCGGATGGAGATCGACGTGCCGCTGCCGCTGGTGGCGCGGCCGATGCTGAGCTGCGGCGTCAGCGCCTCCAGGTCGAGCAGGCTCTCGATGCCGAACTGGTTCATCCGCTCCTCGCCCACCGCCGTGATGGCGACGGGAATCTCGCGGATCGATTCCTCCACGGCCCGGGCCGTGACGATGATCTCTTCGATGACCTCAGTCTGCGCGCAGACTGGAAACAGCAGCAGGGCGGCCGCCAACATCGGGCCGGAGACAACGTGGATACGTACAGCCGAGCAACCAAGCAAACGACGCTTCATCATCAACCCTCCCCAGGTCGATTGGAATGAAACTGCACCGTTCTGGAGTATCTCGACGCGGTTCGAACCGCTGTACTGCAACGGACCGCGACGGAACGTCTGGCCCCTGAATAGTGGAACCCTCCGAGTATACGGGCGTGCGGATGGGCGCGTCTGCTGCCGTTTTCGACAGGGGCATGGGCTGGTGGCGCCGGTTGCGGTAGGCTCTGCCCGCCTGCCCGCGGACGAAGAGGATTCCCATGCCGAAACCGGTGTCTCCAGATAGGCTGGACGGCGTGGCATCGTCCGGCAGCGCACGTGCCGCCTGCCAGGCGGCGACGCCGGCCGAACTGGAGCAGGCGCTGGCCCGGGCGCTGGTGACCGGCGGGCTCAGGCGGATCCCCAGAAATCCGCAGCATCGGGACCTGGTGCTCGCCGTGGTGTGCCTCACCCTGCAGCGGCGCCGGCCCTACCCGGAGCCGGTGCTGAACGAGCATCTCCGGGCCCGGCTGGCCACGCTGAAGGCGACCGTCGATCACGTGACCTGCCGCCGCTATCTGGTGGATCTGGGCTTCCTCAAGCGCGACCGGGCCGGCAGCCGCTACTTCCTCAACTACCCCAGGCTGGCGTCGACCCTGTCCGAGGAGGCCGCCGCGGCGCTAGACTCCATCCTCCAGCGGTTGCTTGATCGTGGAGGGCGTCATGCTGAAGGGCTCGTGTCTGTGCGGCGCGGTGACGTATGAGGTGGCCGGCTCGGCCCTCAGCCTGGGGCACTGTCACTGCCACATGTGCCAGAAGTTTCACGGCGCCCCGTTCGGTTCCTACGTGCGGGTGACCGCCAGCGAGCTCCGAATCCTGACCGGGGCCGAGCGGGTCGTCGAGTACCGGTCGTCACCGCAGGTGACGCGGTCGTTCTGCGGCCGCTGCGGCTCGCCGCTGCTGTTCCAGGTGGATGGCCGATCCAGCGTCGGCGTCGCGGCCGGCAGTCTGGACGGCGATCCCGGGGTGCGGCCGAGCTATCAGATCTGGACCGCTTCCAAGGCGCCCTGGTGGGAGCTCGACCCTGGCGTGCCCGCATTCGCAGCCGACCGCTGAGCCGGCGCGCCGCGGCCATACTGCGTCTATCATCGTGACCGAACGGCCAGCAGCCTAGGAGGCATAACGTGCTCTACGAGATTCGCGATTACCACTACCGACGGGACATCTTCGACGCCTACAGAGCCTGGGCGGAAAAGGCCGTGCCGGTGCTGCGTGCCAAGATGGACGTGCTGGGCTTCTGGATCGACGCCGGCCTGCCGCCGGAGATCACGGGCACCGACCCGTTTGACTCGCCCATCGGCGCGGCCAACGTCACCTGGATCATCCGCTGGGAGAGCAAGGCCGCCCGCGATCGTGGCCTCAAGGCCGCCATCGAGAGCGACGAGTGGCGCGCGGTGTGGGCCGAGCACCCGGACGCCAACGGCTACCTGCAGATGTCGGCCCGCTTCATGGACACGATGTAGGCGCGGCCGGCTGTCTGCCAACGTCCTCGGGAATGGCAGGCACGGGAAATCCGAACTGGTGACGCGGGAACAACGAACGGCAGGCCTCGGCCGCATCGGCTAACTTGCCCTGAACTCCTGAGCAAGAGGCAATGCAGTCATGGCTGCCATGGTGAAGTTGTGCGCCACGATCATCCTTCTGACCCTGTCGGGACTGGCCCGCGCCGCCGATGTCGAGCGACCTGCGACGCCGGCCGCCGCGCTCGAGGCGCTGCAGGCCGGGAACGCGCGCTTCGTCGGCAACGAACCTCGCGCCCATGACTATCTGGCCGGCGTTGCCGCCACCGCCGGCGGCCAGCAGCCGTTCGCCGCCATCATCAGCTGCCTCGATTCCCGCGTGCCGCCGGAGATCGTCTTCGATCAGGGCATTGGTGACGTGTTCGTGGGGCGCATCGCCGGCAACTACGTCGATACCGACCTGCTCGGCAGCCTCGAGTTCGCGACCGCCGTGGTGGGTGCGAAGCTGATCGTGGTGCTGGGGCACACCGACTGCGGCGCCGTCAAAGGCGCCTGCGACAACGTCGAGCTGGGCAACCTGACCCATACCTTGAGCAACCTCAAGCCCGCGGTCGCCGCGGTGCCGGGGTTCGAGGGTGAGCGCACCAGCGCGAGCAAGGACTTCGTCCAGGCCGTGACCCACACCAACGTCGAGCAGAACGTCGAGCAGATCACCGAGCGCAGCAGCGTCATCGCCGATCTGGTGGCGCAGGGCAAGGTGACGGTGGTAGGCGCGATCTACGACGTTGCCACGGGCAAGGTGGCCTTTCTAGACTGACGGATTCTTCGGCACCCGATTGACTGCCGGGGTGCGCGCGGGCACTGTTCGCGCCCCATGACGCTGATTCATCTTCAGGACGCCTGCCTTGCCTACGGCCATGTGCCGCTGCTCGATCACGCCGATCTGGTGGTCGAGCGCGGCGAGCGTGTCTGTCTGGTGGGCCGTAACGGCGCCGGCAAGTCGACGCTGCTGCAGGTGATCGCCGGCCGCCGGCAGCTCGACAGCGGCAGCCTGCGGCGCCGTGACGGCGTCACCATCGCCCGCCTCGCCCAGGAGGTGCCGGATGCGGAGACGTCGACCCTGTTCGAGGTGGTGGCCGCCGGGCTCGGCGACCAGGCCGGGCTGCTGGCCCGCTACCATGCCGCCAGCCTCACCCTGGGCGAGGGCGGCGAGGCGGCACTGACGGCGTTCAGCCGCCTGCAGGCGGAGGTGGAGGCCGCCGGCGCCTGGGAGGGCACGCAGCGCATCGAGGCCACCCTAGATCGGCTCGGCCTGCCGGCCGACGCCACCATGGCCGAGTGCAGCGGCGGCATCCGCCGCCGCGCCATGCTGGGCCAGGCGCTGGTGAGCGAGCCCGACCTGCTGCTGCTCGACGAGCCCACCAACCACCTCGACATCGATGCCATCACGTCCCTGGAAGAGGCGCTGCTGGCCTATCCCGGTGCGGTGCTGTTCATCACCCACGACCGCGCCCTGATCGACCGCCTGGCCACCCGCATCGTCGAGCTCGACCGCGGCCGGCTGCGCTCGTTCCCGGGCAGCTATGCCGAGTACCTGCGCCGCAAGAGTGAGCTGCTGGATGCGGAAGCCGATGCCGATCGCAAGTTCGACCAGTCGCTGGCGGAGGAAGAGGTGTGGATCCGCCAGGGCATCAAGGCGCGGCGCACCCGCAACGAGGGGCGCGTGCGGCGGCTGGAAGCCATGCGCCGCGAGCGTGCCGAGCGACGCGAGCGGCAGGGCTCGGTGAAGCTGCAGCTCGCCGGCGCCGACCGCTCCGGCAAGCTGGTGGTGGAAGCGGAGGACGTCAGCTTCGGCTACGACGGCGCGCTGGTGATTCGTGACCTTTCGACGCTGATCCTGCGCGGCGATCGCATCGGCATCATCGGCCCCAACGGCAGCGGCAAGACCACGCTGCTCAAGCTGCTGCTGGGCCGGCTGACCCCGGACAGCGGCACCATCCGCCGTGGCACCGGCCTGGAGGTCGCCTACTTCGACCAGGAGCGCGCCCAGCTCGACCCGGAGCGCTCGGTGCGGGACAACGTCGCCGACGGGTCCGATCGCATCGACATCGGCGGCAAGTCACGCCACGTGGTGGGCTACCTGCAGGACTTCCTGTTTCCGCCCGCGCGCGTCCAGTCGCCGGTGAGCTCGCTGTCCGGCGGCGAGCGCAACCGCCTGCTGCTGGCGAAGCTGTTCGCCCGCCCGGCCAACCTGCTGGTGCTGGACGAGCCCACCAACGACCTGGACGTCGAAACCCTGGAGCTGCTCGAGGAGGTGGTCGCCGACTATCCGGGCACCCTGCTGCTGGTGAGCCACGATCGCAGCTTTCTCGACAGCACCGTCACCAGCGTCATGGCCGTCGGCGCGGACGGCCGGGTCGAGGAGCATACGGGCGGCTACAGCGACTGGGTGCGCTACCACGCCGAGCGGGCCGAGCAGGCCCTGCCGCCTCGGGAAGTGGCCCCAGCGCCGAAGTCGGCAGCGGCAGAACCGAAGGCGCGCAAGCTCAGCTACAAGGACCAGCGCGAGCTCGAGGCGCTGCCGGGCCGCATCGAATCCCTGGAGGCGGAGCTGGCCGCGCTGCAGGCGCGGACCGCCGACCCCGAGTTCTATCGGCAGGACCCGCAGGCGGCTGCCGAAGCGCTGCGGGCGCTGGCCGACGCCGAGGCGCGCCTGCAGGCTGCTTTCGAACGTTGGGCGGCGCTCGAGGGCTGAGGCGCTGCGCGTTCAGCCGGCCCTGGCCCGCGCCGCGTCCAGATCCTGGCGGATGCTGCGCCCGGCCAGCAGGAAGTGGGCGCCGGCCCAGAAGTAGGCGCCGGTGCTGATCAGGATCGCATAGCGCAGCGACTCCCCGCCTGCCACGCCGCTCAGCAGGTCGCTGGTCACCCCGACCAGGAACGGTCCGAACCCCAGCCCGATGATGTTGAGGATGAACAGCAGCATGGCGGAGGCTACGGCGCGCATGCGCGTCGGCGCCAGGTTCTGGATGGTGCCGAAGGCGGGTCCCAGCCACAGCGAGTTCAGCAGGTAGGGCGTGACCAGGATGGCGATGGCCAGATAGGGCGCGTTCAGCAGCAGGGCAACGAAGAAGAACGGGAAAGACACCAGCACGCCGGCGGCAGGCAGCCAGGCGTAGATGCGCCGGTCCCAGCCCGACAGGCGATCGGCGATGGCGCCGCCGATGAAGGTGCCGATGGCGCTGGCCACGCCCAGCACCAGGCCGAAGTAGGTGGCGGTCTCGGCGACGCCGAGGCCGTGGGTGCGGATGAAGAACGCCGGCAGCCACTGGCCGAGCCCGTAGCCCACGAACGAGGTGAGGGCGCCGCCCATGGCCAGGTGCACCATGGTCTTGTTGCGCAGCAGCGTGCGCAGGGTCGGGATCAGCGGCGGCTGGGCGGTGGACACCGGCGCGGCGCCGGCCGGCGCCGCCGCGTCGGACATGCCGCGCAGCGGCTCCCGCACGCTCAGCTTGAAGATGACGGCCAGGGCAATGCCCGGCAGGCCTACCAGGTAGAAGGCCGCGCGCCAGCCGTAGAACTCGGCGATCCAGCCGCCGGCCAGCAGGCCCAGAATGCTGCCGATGGGAATGCCGAGCGCGTAGATCGACAGCGCCGAGGCGCGCTTCTCCGGCGGAAAGTAGTCGGCGATGAGCGAGTGGGCGGGCGGTGAGCAGCCGGCCTCACCGACCCCCACGCCGATGCGGGCCGCCAGCATCTGCCAGAAATTCTGGGCCATGCCGCAGACGGCGGTCATGCCGCTCCAGACCACCAGGGCGGCGGTGATGATGGACACCCGGTTGGCACGGTCGGCGAGCCGGGCGATGGGAATGCCGAGCACCGTATAGAAGATGGCGAAGGCGAGGCCCGTCATCAGCCCGATCTGGGTGTCGGACAAGCCGAGGTCCACCTTGATGGGCTCTGCCAGGATGGTGACGATCTGGCGGTCCAGAAAGTTGAAGACGTAGACGATGACCAGCATGGTCAGCACGTAGGTCCGGTAGCGTGCCGTGGGCTGCTCGGTACGAACCATGCCGGGGGCGCTCTGCATCTCGTTGGCCTCACTTCAGACGAAACGACGAAGCATACGAATGGGCATGGCCGTTCGCGAGCAAAACCGGACGGTCTGCGGTCGAAAGTTGCGCGGCAGCGGGTGTTGGGGAACACTTGTCAGACAAAAGCCTGGGGAGTGGCCCATGGGCATGACCATCGGCCCGCTGCACGTCCGCCGCAGCCTCCTGATCGAGGCACCGCCGGCCAGGGTGTGGGAGGAGTTCGAGACCAGCGACCGCATCGAGGCGTGGCTGGGGCTCGGCCACCGCATCCTCACCTTCGAGCTCTGGCTCGATGGCGAGGTGGAGATGAGCGTCGAAGTCGAGGGCGAGACGCGCTTCTTCGGCGGGCCCATCCTGGTGCTGGAGCCCGAGCGCGAGATCAGCTTCGAGAGCAACTGGCAATCGCCGTATGACTGGCCGGTGCCCACGTTCTGGACCATCCGCCTGACCCCCATCTACGACGGCACCCTGGTGGAGCTGCTCCACCACGGCTTCGAGCGCCTCGGCGCCGAGGCCGCAGACGAGTTGGAAGGCTATGAGGCGGCCTGGGACCTGAAGCACCTGCAGGCCCTGCGCTCCATCGTCGGCCGCTGACGGCCGGAGACCTCGGGCGATGCCGCTCTACCTGACCGCGCTCGATCTCGACGGCCTGGGCGATTGGCTGGGTGGCTGCGGCGTCGACGGACCGGTGGCCGTGATCGGCAGCGCCAGCGTCGGCCTGGACGACCACGCCGCCATCGTCGGCTACGCCGTGGACGCCGTGGCGGCCGCCGGCTTCCCGAGCCGCGTCGTCGACCTGCAGGGCGATAGCGCGCGCGGTCTCGATGGCTGCGCCGCGGTGCTGATGTCGGGCGGTGACCCTTTCGCGCTGCTCGCCGCGCTGCGGGAGAGCGGGGCCGATGCCTGGCTGCAGGCGGCCCACCGCCGGGGCGTGCCCATCGTCGGCCAGAGCGCGGGTGCCATGGTCTGCGGCCCCAGCCTCGAGCCGGCGCGGATCACCAGCCCGTTCGCGGCCCCGGACCGGCTCGATCTGTGCGGGCTCGGCCTGACCGATCGCCTGGTGCTGCCCCATCACGGCCGCCCGGGCCGGGCCGCCGCCCACCGGCGCGCCGCCGCGGCTTGCGCGGCGACGGTGCCGCTGATGCCGCTGTGGGACGACGAGGCCCTGCTGGTGGACGACGCAGGCGGCTGGATGCTGGCGCGGGCGTCGGCGCTGGGACCGGTGCGCACGCGCATCGCCCGCGCCGCCGATGCCGCGGCGGTGGCCGACGTCTTCGCCGCGGCCAGCCATGAGGCCTGGGCGCCGTTTCTCGGTGCCGAACGCCTGGCCGGTCAGGTACACGATGTGGCGGCCTGGGCGCAACGCATCGCCGCAGGCGGCGATGGGTTTCTGGTGACCGACGACGACCGGGGCGTGGCCGCGTTCTTGCTGGTCCGGGTGCTGCCTGAGGGCGTGGGCGAGGTGGACCTTCTGTACACCCATCCGCGCGCATCCGGTGCCGGCCTGGGCCGACGCCTGCTGGAGCGGTCGACGTTCGATCTGTGGTGCGCCGGGTTGCAGCAAGCCGTGCTCTGGACCGAGCATCGCAACGAACGGGCGCTCCATATCTACCGCCGCAACGGCTGGGTGCTGGATGGCGGCGTTGACGAGCGCGCCTACCTGGGCGTGGCCATTCGCAACCTGCGCCACCGCATCGATCTCGCCCGGCATGCCGGGGGCGATTGACCGGCGCCCGGCTTGGATCTCACTAAGCCTATGATTCGGATGAGAAAAACGTATGACCCGGGCATCGGGCCCGCAGCCGGGCGAACCCATGGCGCCGGCGGTGGTCTGACGAGGCTGCAAATGCCACTGGAATTCGGCGGAAAAACTGTGAAGATGCGCGCCATGAACGCACTGACATCCCGGCTTCTGTTCGTGGCTCTGGCCGCTACACAGGCGTCCGCTCTGCTCAGCGCGCCCGGCGCCTGGGCGGCGGCCTACTCTCTCTCCGGCGGCGACGTCCAGGTGGTGGGCGCCGTGCTGCCGCTGCGCACGCGCTACGAGGACACCTTCGCTTCGGTGGCCGAGGCCCAAGGGCTGGGCTGGCGTGAGCTGATCGATGCCAATCCCGAGATCGATCCCTGGCTGCCGGGAGAGGGCACGGTCATCGACCTGCCCACCAAGTACGTGCTGCCGTCGGGGCCGCGGGAAGGCGTGGTCATCAACGTCTCCGAGTTCCGTCTTTATTACTACCCGCCGGGCGGCGGCATGGTGGTCACCTACCCGGTGGGCCTTGGCCGCCTCGACTTCCCGACGCCGCTGGTGAGCACCAAGGTGCGGGCGGCGGTGCCGAACCCGAGCTGGAGCCCGGGGCCCACGGCACGGCGCGAGCACGCGGCACGGGGTAATCCCCTGCCGGCGGTGGTGCCGCCGGGGCCGGACAACCCCATGGGCACCATGGCCATCGTGCTCGGCATTCCCAGCTACTTCATTCACGGCACCAACCAGCCGTTCGCCGTTGGGCAGACCGCCAGCCTCGGCTGCATCCGCATGTACAACCAGCATGTGGAGACCCTGGCGGAGATGATCCGCAGCGGCATGCCGGTGCGCATCGTCAACGAGCCGTTCAAGGCCGGCTGGCGCGACGGCGAGCTGTTCGTCGAGGTGCACGAGGACATCTACGGCACCGTCAAGCCGGAGGAGCTCGAGCGCCGCATCAAGGCGGTGACCGGCGATGCGGACGTGGCCATCGACTGGGCCGTGGTGAAGAGCCTGAAGGACAAGCCCACGGGCGTTCCCACCCGGGTGCAGATGATTCAGCCGGCGCCATCGGCCACCGTCGCCGGCGGCTGAGGGCTCAGTCGGGCAGCCTGGCGACCAGCGCCTCCACCTGCTCGGCGCTCTCCAGTTCCAGCGCGGTGAGCGCATCCAGCCCCGCCAGGTGGGCCGGGCTCAGGCCGTCGTGCTTGAGGTTCTGCCAGGCCTGGGACCCCTGCCGTTCGGCGGCCGCCTGCAGCGCCAGCTGCTGCTTCACGCTCAACCCCTCGAACACGGCGAAGTTGGCGTCCCGGGCCGGCGGCAAAGCCGCCTCGATGGCGGCCAGGTGCTCGCCGATCACCGGGTACAGGGCGAAAGGCGAGGGGACCTTGACCGATCCCCCCGCGTGGAGCCGGCTCAGGGGGCCGGCGTCATCACCCAGTAGCCGTTCCACAAAGCGGTGCGGCAGGTGCTCACCTTCTCGAAGCGCTCGTTGGCCGCCTGGCCTTCCTTGGCGTTCATGTAGGCGGTCTCGCCGCGGCCGAACGTGGTCATGTCGGGGTAGTTGCCGATCCAGCCGAAGTCGGCCTCACCGCTGCCGCCCCGGAACGGGATGACCATGTAGGCCTCGTAGGTGTCGAGGTCGGCGCTGGCGATCTTCGGAACCTGCTGCTGCCAGAACTCGGCGGCGTTGCGCACGTCGGCCTGGGTGGCCCCGGGCTTCAGCCGGCAGGCGAACGTCTCCACCATGGCGTCCGGCATGCGGTCAGCCGTGTTGCCGATGGCGCCGGCCTTCATCTGCTCGGAGAGCAGCACCACCGAGTCGCAGCGCTCGTTCACCGCGGCAAACCGTGGCCCGAGCAGGCGCGCGCCGGGCGAACGCGCGTACTCGGCCATGCCCTCCATCATGGCGGTGAGGCTGGCGTCGGTGGCGCCCCAGACGTAGTCGTAGCCGGTGGCACCCAGGAACGGCGTCCACAGGAACAGGCTGAATCCGGATCTCGGCTCGGTGATCTGATCGCGCACGGCTTCCAGCAGCGACCAGACATCTTCCATGTTCTGACCAGCGGCGAGATTGCAGCTGAAGAGCTGCGTCACGCCCTGTGCCGGCAGTCCGGTGGCGGCGTTCTGAGCGAGTGCGAAGGGTGAGAGGG
Source organism: Pseudomonadales bacterium (assembly GCA_040219935.1). GTDB lineage: Bacteria > Pseudomonadota > Gammaproteobacteria > Pseudomonadales > Azotimanducaceae > UBA7803. The sequence goes on from JAVJUA010000080.1 coordinate 136,658, forward strand.
CGCACAACAGGGCGCCCAGGATGAGTCTTTTCATGTCGTCTTCCTTGTCAGGTTGACGCGGAAGTCGTTAGCGCAGGCAAAGGCAACGTCGCCGGTGGCTGATCCGGCCGTTGGCGAGTTAGGCGTGTGAAACGACACTGCTTCCCCGTCTGGCCTTGGTACCCCCCAGCCCGGGCAGGTCGCAATCGGTGAATTTGCGTGTGCGCCTAGGTAGTTGATGCAGGCTGCGCGTCCCGCGCCGCTACCTCTTCATCACTTCTTCATGAGGGCGGCCTGATCGGCCAGCGCCTTCTGCACCGAATCGCGCTGGCCCACGGCCTCGTACCAGGCCCTGGCGCCGGGTATGGCGGCCAGCAGGTCCATGTCGATGTTGGCCTGAGCGGAGCGGTCCGCCAGCACGAAGGTGAAGTAGCCCACCAGGTCGGCGTAGGTGAACGATTCGCCGGCGATCCACGGCGAGAACCGGCACAGCCGGGCCACCGCGGCAGCCCCCTTCGGCAGGTCGGTCTTCAGGGCCTCCTTGACGTCGTCCGCCACCGGCTTGCCGCGCAGGGCGGCGAAGCCGCGCCTGGCCACCAGCTCGATGTAGAGCTCGAGCGACTGCGCGAGCTCGCGGGTCTTGGCCCGCTGCCACGGCGAGCCGGGCAGCAGCGCGTGCTCGGGAAAGCGCTCCTCGAGGTAGTCGAGGATGGCGCTGGTCTCGGCCAGGAAGCCGTCCTCGGTCTCGAGGCAGGGAATCTTGCCCATGGTGCTCTTGCCGAGATAGTCCGGCTCCTGGCTGGGCGGCGTTAGGACCTCTTCAAAGGGCACACCCTTCTCCAGCAGGGCCGTCTTCACCATGTTGTAGTAGTTGCTCAGGGGCGCGCCGTACAGCTTCAGCATGTCTGTGTCTCCGCTGGTGATGAGTACATGGAACCGTGGCAGCCCAGGTGGTTGATGCCGCCGAGCGTCATGAGCCTGCCCGGTCGGCCGACATTGAGTTGCAGCATACAACGCCCGGTCCTAGAGTCACGCGGAGGTTTCGCCATTGACCAGCGCGGCGGCGGCGTTCGCAGGAGGTCGTTCCATGAGCGTGTCCATCGATACGGGTACCGACGAGCTGCTGTGCGGCATCGACGACGGCGTCGCCACCATCACCTTGAACCGGCCGGAGAAGCGCAACGCGCTGTCCAACCGGCTGACGCCGGCGCTGCGGCAGACGCTGCTCGACCTGGAAACCCACCGGGACGTGGGCTGCATTGTCATAACGGGTGCCGGGCGGGCGTTCTGCGCCGGCGGCGACGTGTCGGGCATGGGGGGCGGCGCGCCTGCGGCCGATGACGAGCCGAGGCCCAGCTTCCAGGATCGGGTGCGCATTCTGCAGCGGGGCCAGGAGACCCTGACCTTGCGGTTGTTCGAGCATCCCAAGCCCACAATCGCCGCGCTGCCGGGTGCTGCGGCGGGTGCGGGTCTCTCCATCGCCCTGGCCTGCGACCTGCGCATCGGCGCGGCGTCCTCGTTCATCACCACCGCCTTCCGCAACGTCGGCTTTTCCGGCGACTACGGCGGTAGCTGGCTGCTGACCCAGCTCGTCGGTACGGCCCGGGCCCGGGAGCTGTTCTTCACCGCGCGCCGGGTGCCGGCGGAGGAGTGTCTGGCGCTCGGCATCTTCAATCAGGTGGTGCCGGACGACGAGCTGCAGACCGCCGCCGCCAGCCTGGCCCGTGACATCGCCGGCGGGCCGCCCATCGCCCTGGGGTACATGAAGGAGAACCTGAACCGGGCGCTGACGGCCGACCTCAAGACCTGCCTGGCCATGGAGGCCGACCGGATGATCCGCTGCGGTCATACCGACGATCATCGCGAGGCCGTGGCCGCCTTCCTGGCCAAACGACAACCCCAGTTCTACGGACGTTGAGCGGCGTCGGCCGCCGTGGCCACGTTCAACCATGACAAGGCGCCGCTCCGGAGTGCAGAATCCGGGGAGGGCAGAAGCAGATCCGCAGAGACCCGGGGAGGGTTATGACACGTCCGGCAGAGCGGCACACACGCGGCAGGCTCGGCAGCGCGCTGCTGCTGCTGGGGATGGCGGGCTGGGCGCCCTGGGCGGCGGCGCAGACCACCGTGCGCGCCGAGCTGGCCGGGACGTTTCACGAGACCGTGCAGGAGGAGGTCAGCGTCAGCGGCTCCGTGGTGGTCGGGGTCGCCGCTGGCAGCGCCCTGTCCGGGCCGGCAGCCCTTTCCGGACTGATCATTCCCACCACGGCCGAGCGCATCTGCCTCACCGTGCTGTCGCGCGACGGCGTCTACTTCTCCCGCAACACGTTCCTGGTTCCCGCCGAGCGCCGCGCCGACGATGCGGCCTTCGTGCTGCTGCCTTACGAGGGCACCAAGCGGCGCGAGCTGGTGCTGGGCTTCGGACCCGGTGAGCTGGCGGTGCGGGCCACGCCCGGCGACTGCGAGGCGGCGGGCAGCACCTACCTGGTGGCTGCCGACCGGGAGGACTTCGACAGCGTGCAGGTGCTGATCAACGCCTTCGGCGCCACCGCCGTCTACTTCCGCACCGCCGACGGCATGGAGGCCGACTGCGAGGAGTTCGTCGAGGGCCGACGCACCAGCTACGACTACCGCTGCGAGATTCCCGTGGCCGCGCTCGGCAAGGGGCGCCAGGTGGTCTTCATCGATCGCGAGCGCTACGGCCGGCCGCTGGGCGAGGTGGAGATCGAACTGCAGCTCAGCAGCGAGCCATGACCGGCAGCGCGGCCGGAGCCGGCGGCTTTCTCTCCCTGCTGAAGGAGCTGTGGAACCTGTTCCTGCTGCTGATGCGCAACCTGCAGCCGCTGCTGGTCATCGCCATGCTGATTCTGGTGGCGTGGGCGCTGCTGTCCCGCCAGCCCTGGCCGTTTTCCATCAGCGCCGACACCGAGCACGTCACCCTCGACCTGGCGGGCGACGTGGAGACCAACTGGCGCATCGACGGTGCGCTGCTGTGCCTGCGGGCCGGGGTCGCCGATCTGGCGCTGCCGCCGGCGCCGCAGCCCGGACCGTGTCCGGGCCGGCGCTGGCGCGGTTACGACCTGCGCCAGCTCAGCGAGGTGGCCCTGCGCCTGCCCGGCGTGCCGGGCAACGGTCCGGGCTACACGGCGCGGCTTGACGTCGATGGCCTGGGCGGGCTTGCGATACAGCTCGATGCGGGTGCGCGTGGCACCCCTGCGCAGCTTTTCGCGGAGGGCGGCGACCCGCTGGCGCTTCCCGGCGATCTGCTGCTGGTGTTCCCGCCGCCGCAGCCCGGGCAGGCGCTGGGGCGGTTGCTGCTGCCGTTCTCCGGTACCGGCAGCATCGGCCGCGACGTCGCCTGGCACGAACCCAGCCTGCTGCGCGGTGGTTCGGTGGCCGTCTACACCCGGTCCGACGAAGCGGCGGGCGGTCGCGACCTGGTGGCGTCCACGGACCTGCTGCCGGGTGATCGCATCGACCTCAGCCAGGGCCAGCCCGCCGGCAGCGCCGTGGCCAAGGGCTTCGTGCACTACGATCTGCTGCCGGAGCCGGACGGGCCGCCGGTGATGCGGGTGGTGGCCTTCGGCGAGGCCGACTCGGTACGCATAGTCCGCTACGGCGACCAGGGTTACGGGCTGTCCCCGGGGCTGGTGGCGCGGCTGACCCGCCACAGCGCCGTGGCCACCTGGGCCGTGCTGCTGCTGTCCCTGCTCGGCCTCATGGCCGTCTATCGGGAAGCTTCGGAGATCGGCGAAGGCCACTCCCTGAGCGAGCGTGCGGCTGCCCTGGCGGCCCGCTGGCGGCAGCGGCGGGATCCTTGATGGCCGCGCGCTGGCGGTGCCGGTCCGGGTTGCTGATCGGCGTGCTGCTGCTCCCGGCGGCGGCAGCCTGGCCGCAGCAGGCGGTGGTGCGCTCCTACGACGCCCCGGAGCTGGAGGTGGGTCAGGCCTGGCTGACCCGCAGCGGCAGCCGCTGCCTCGCCGTGCTGCCGCTGCACGTGGCCGCGGAGACCAGCGTGCCGTCGCTGCTGCGCGAGGGCAGCGCCGGCCTGCGCGGTGAAGCCACCGCGGTGATCGACCTGGGGGACGATGCGGCGGTGGCCATGCTGGCGGGCGGCATCACCGCCGACTGCGGCTTCACCCTCGGCAGCATCAGCCGCAACGTCACCCGGCGGCTGCGCGACGGCGGCCTCGGCACCCTGCGGTCGGTGAACGGCGACGGCACGCTGGGACGGTTGTCCGTGAGCATCGTCGACGACGACGGCGAGCGGTTTCTGCGGGTGCTGCCCACCGCCGACGGCGAGCGCCTGCGCAAGGGCCTCTCCGGCAGCCTGCTGATGGTGGACGATCAGCCGGTGGGCATGCTGCTGTCAGTGCACGCCCGCTCCGGCGTCGGCACGGTGCTGCGCACGGATGCGCTGCTGGCCAAGGTGGACGCGCACCTTCGCGGCCTGGCGCCGCCGGTCTCAGACCCCGCAGCGGTGCCTGCGCAGCGCAGCGGCGCGCCGGCCGCGGCCGGTCCCTGGCAGGTACGAGCGTGGACGGATGATCCGGTGGGATCTGCGCACCTCACGGGCCTGCTCACCGCTACCGGGGAGGAGGGCTACTGGTCCGCGCGGGTCGCGCAATGGCCCGTCGCGGTCGAGCTGGGTGGCCCCCAGTCGGTGCGCCCCGTGCGTGGCGTGACCTTCGTGGCGGGAGAGGCGCCGGCGGCGGAGCTGCCGGTCCGGGTGCAGATCCTCACTTCGGTCAATGCGGAACGGCCGGCCTGGCGGGTGGCCGGGTCCGGCACCCTGGCCTACCAGGATGGCGTAGCCTGGCTCGAGTTCGCGCCCACCCGGGCCCGCTTCATCCGCATCGAGATGTTCCAGGCCCGGGACGGCGGCGAGGTGCTGGCCCTTGCCCGCCTCGGCGTGCTGGAGGACGACTAGGCCCTCAGCGCAGCGGCGCCACGGCCTGGAACTGGTGGTCGCCGCCGTAGCTGTAGTGCACGGTGCCGGCCAGGGTGTTGTCGTCCTGCAGGTGCAGCTCGCCGGTGTGGTACCCGTAATTGAAGGTCACCACCAGCCCGCTGACGTTGCCGGATCGGCTGGTGTTGCCGGGCTGGTGAAACATACCGCGACCGAAGTCGGTCTTCTTGGTGTCGATCTGCAACTGCAGGCTTGGGCCGGTCTTCTCCAGGTACGCTCGCGCCCGCTCCTGCGACGGCCCCGGCGCCGCGGTGTCCGTGGTCAGCGTGATGGTGAGCTGTTCGAGCCCGAGCACGACGTGCTTCAGCGCCAGGCCGCGCAGCACCTGGTCGGTGCTGGCGAGGCCGGCATCCAGCGCCAGCTCCCGCATCAGCGCGTCGCTGCTGCCCACCATGGCTTCGAACGCCGCCAGGCGCACGTTCTGGTCGGGATCGTTCAGCACCTGCTTGACCTCTTCGATCTGCCGAGCTCGGGCTCGGGCCTGCTCGATCACGTCGGTGACGCTGGTCTGAGCGATGGCATCCACGGCGAGTACCGGCAGCAGCGCGAGTGCCAGCAGATGCAGCGGTTTGAGGGTGGCGTGCTTGGTCATGAAAGCTCCCGATGGCGCGGCGACGACGAGCTTCCGATTAAAGAGTGAGTGCGGCGTGTTGTCGAGGCCGGGCGCACTTCGGACGCAACTCGGGTGCGCTTCGGGGCGGTAGGCTGTAAGTTTTCCTCTGGTCGTCCGTATACCCCTGTAGAGCAGTATGAATCGGACACCCTCACGTGCCGGGCAGGAAGCGATTTGCCAGCCGACTTCGACGATCTGTATCAGAGCCACTACCGACGCGTGTTCGGGCTCTGCCTGCGGCTGCTGGGCCATCGCACCCAGGCCGAGGATGCGGCTCAGGAAACCTTCGTGCGCGCCTATCGGGCCTTCGGTCGCTACGACCGCAGCCGGCCGTTCGCGGCCTGGGTGCTGGAGATCGCGAGCAACCACTGCGTCGATCTGATCCGGCGGCGGTCCAGGGAGGATGCGCTGGCCGGCGATCCCGAGGCCGAGTTGTCGGCGCTGCCGGCGGACGATGCGGGCGCGCTCGGTGCGTTGATCTCGGCGGAGCAGGGCAGTGCGCTGCGCGACGCCATCGATGCGCTGCCGGACCGCTACCGGGTACCCATCGTGCTCGCCTACTACGGCGATGCCAGCTACGACGATATCGCGGCGCGAATGGACATCACCCGCAACCACGTCGGCGTGCTGCTGCTGCGCGCCCGGCAGCGGCTGCGCCAGGCACTGACCGACCAGGAGGCACCTGACCGATGAGCTGTCCCCCCGAGCTGATTCTGGCGCAATTCGTCGACCGCGCGCTTGCGGAGGCGGACGCGGCGGCCACGGCGGACCATGTGGCTGGGTGCGACGATTGTCGCGTCCGGGTCGACGGCCTGCGCCGCGAGGCGTCCCTGCTCCGTGAGGCGCTGGCGGGGGATGTGGCCGTGCCCGTGATTCCAGCGTTCGACCCACCCCTGTCCACCGGCGCCTGGACCGTGGCGTTGCTCATCACCGGCGCGGGCGCCGGCCTGGCATCCACCGTCCCCGTGTCCCTGACCGACTGGCTGCCCTGGTCCAGCCGGTTCGATATCTGGGCCCTGGGTGAGCTGCTGCTCACCCTCGTGCCCTGGCTGATGCAACGAGGAGGAGCCCTCATGACGATCGTCATCGAAGTAATCGCAGCGCTCGCCGCCCTGGGTGCGCTGTTCTGGCTGGCGCGGCGGGTCGGCCCGTGGCGGCGTCATCCGCTGCTGCTGGCGTTGCCGCTGCTGCTGGCCATCGGCGCCGCCATGCCGGTCCAGGCGCTGGACCTGCGGCGCAGCGACCAGGGCACCATTCACGTCCCCGCGGGCGAGACCATTGCCGACACGCTGATCGCCATCGGCGGCAGCGTGGAGATCGACGGCGACGTCGAGGGCGACCTGATCGCCGCGGGCGAGCGGGTGGTGGTGCGCGGCCGCGTCGGCGGCCAGGTGTTCGCGGCCGCCGAGACGGTTGCCATCGAAGGCGTGGTAGGCGGCGGCGTGATCGGCGCAGGCGGCAGCCTGAACATCAGCGGCGAAGTCGCGGGCAGCGTGGTGGGCTTTGCCGAGACACTGCAGGCCGGTCCCGGCCGCATCGGCCGCAACCTCTACGGCTTCGGCAAGACCGTGCAGGTGGCACCGGGAGCGGGCGTCGCGGGTAACGCGGTGCTGTTCTCCCGGGACGCGACGGTATCGGCGCCGATAGGCGCCGACGTGCTCGGCTTCGCTGCCGAGCTCGACCTCGGCAGCACCGTCGGCGGCGGCGTCACGGCCTACGCGGGTCGGGTGCTGCTGCTGGCGCCGGCCCGGGTGGCCCGGGACGTCACTGCGTTCGTGCCCGGAGACGATCGGGTCACGGTGTCGCCAGGTGCCGAGATCGGCGGAGAACTGAAGGTCGAGATTCGTGCCGAGGAACATGCCGAAGAGCACGACGGCGTCGGCGGCTATGTGGTGCTGCAGCTTCTGCGCTTCACCGCCGCGTTCCTGACCGGTGCCGTGATCCTGGCGCTGGTGCCGGGCCTGCGGCGCGTTCAGCTCGATACCGTGGGCCAGACGCTGCTGTCCGCCGGCGTCGGCCTGGTGACCCTGGTGGCGGTGCCGATCCTGGCGCTGCTGACCGCGCTGACGCTGATCGGGCTGCCGTTGGCGGTGATGGGTCTGGTGCTCTGGCTCGCCGGCCTCTACCTGGCCAAGGTGGTGGTAGGCCACTACCTCGGCGCGCGCATCCTGGCGGCCGTGTCCGGGGAACCGAAGCACTTCCTGGTGACCCTGGCCGTCGGGCTGGCGGTGGTGATCGTGGCCGTGAACGTACCGTTCATCGGTGGTGTTGCCAGCTTTCTGCTGACCGTCGTCGGGCTGGGGCTGCTGGTGCTGTTCCTGTGGGGCGCGGTACGCGACCGCAATCGAGCGACGGCCATCTGATCAGCGCCGGTGTCCATGTTGCGCCTGCGCATCCCCGAGCACGAACTCGGCGCCCTTCTCGGCGATCATCACCGTCGGCGCGTTGGTGTTGCCCGAGGTGATGGTCGGCATGATGGAAGCGTCGATCACCCGCAGCCCGGCGATGCCGTGCACGCGCAGTCGGTCGTCCACCACGGCGCCGCCGTCGCGGCCCATGCGGCAAGTGCCGACCGGATGAAAGATCGTGGTGCCGAGGTCGCGGGCGGCGTGCAGCAGCGCTTCGTCCGTGGTCACCGCCGGGCCCGGCTTCAGCTCCTCGGGCCGATACGGCGCCAGCGCCGCTGCGGCCATGATGCGGCGGGTGAAGCGCAGGCCGGCCACGGCCACCTGACAATCGTCCCCGGTGGCCAGGTAGTTGGGCGCGATGGCGGGGGCGTCGTCCGGGTTCGGCGAGCGCACGTGCACGTGGCCGCGGCTGCTCGGCCGCAGGTTGCACACCGACGGCGTGATGGCGTCGTAGGGATGCAGCGGCTGACCGAAGGCGTCCAGCGACAGCGGCTGCACGTGCCACTCGATGTTGGCGCTGGGCTGGCCCGGGTCGCTTCTGGCGAAGGCGCCGAGCTGCGACGGCGGCATGGTCAGCGGGCCGCGGCGCAGCAGCAGATACTCCAGCCCCATGAAGGCCTTGCCCAGCAGCGAGCCCGCGCGCCGGTTCAGGGTGATGGTGTTGCTGACCCGGTAGATGGTGCGCACCTGCAGGTGGTCCTGCAGGTTCTCGCCCACCCCGGGCAGCTCGTGGGTCGGGGCGATGCCGAGGGCGGACAGCCGGTCGCCGGCACCGACGCCGGAGAGCTCGAGGATCTGCGGCGAGCCGATGGTGCCGGCCGCCAGCAGCACCTCGCGCCGCGCCCGCAGCATCTGCGGCCGGTCGCTGCCCATGCGCACGTTGACCCCGACCGCGCGCAGCGCGCCGTCGTGGCGCTCGAGCACCAGGCCGGCGACGTGGGCGTGGGTGCGCACCACCAGGTTGGGGCGCGACCGCGCCGGGCGCAGGTACGCCTTGGTGGCGCTCCAGCGCACGCCGCGGCGCTGGTTCATCTGGAAGTAGGCGCTGCCGGCGTTGTCGCCGCGGTTGAACTCGTCGATCTTGGCGATGCCGCACTCGGCGGCGGCCTCGCGCCAGGCGTCGAGGATGGCCCAGTTCACCCGCCGCTCCTCGACCCGCAGCTCGCCGCCGCTGCCGTGGTAGTCGTCGGCGCCGTGCTGGTAGTCCTCCGAACGGCGGAACACGGGCAGCACGGCGTCCCAGCCCCAGCCGCGGTTGCCGAGCTGGGCCCAGTGGTCGTAGTCGCTGCGCTGGCCGCGCATGTAGATCATGGCGTTGATGGAAGAGCAGCCGCCCAGCACCTTGCCCCGCGCATAGCCGATGCTGCGCCCGTTCAGCCCGGGCTCGGGCTCGGTGCGGTAGCACCAGTCGGTGCGCGGGTTGTTGATGGTGAACAGGTAGCCGACCGGCACGTGAATCCAGAAGTAATCGTCCTTGCCGCCGGCCTCGAGCAGCAGCACGCGATGGCGGGGATCGGCCGACAGGCGGTTGGCCAGCACGCAGCCGGCGGTGCCGGCGCCGATGATGATGTAGTCGAAGGTCGCGTCGTCGGCGGGGTCTGAGGTTCGCATCAACGGGTCTGAGCAGTGCCGGACACTATGATCCGCGCCGTCGGGCGACGGCGCGGATCGGACCGGCGCTGCCGCCTACCAGAGGCCGTACTTCTGAACTTCCGCCCGGCCCACCACCATGTGGTGGACTTCGTCGGGACCATCCGCGAAGCGCAGGTGGCGCATGTCGGTGTAGAGCTCTGCCAGCGGCGTCCACTGGGAGATGCCGGCGGCACCGTGAATCTGGATGGCGGCGTCGATGATGTCGCACACCTTTTCCGGCACCATGGCCTTCACGGCGCTGACGTAGACCCGGGCTTCCTTGTTGCCCAGCACGTCCATGGCCTTGGCTGCCTGCAGCACCGCCAGGCGCATGGCGTTGATCTCGATGCGGGCCCGCGAGATCACCTCCAGGTTCTTACCCAGCTTGACCAGGGGCTTGCCGAAGGCTTCCCGGGTGGCGCCGCGCTTGACCATCAGCTCCAGCGCCAGCTCGGCCTTGCCGATGGAACGCATGCAGTGATGGATGCGCCCCGGGCCGAGTCGCACCTGGGAGATCTCGAAGCCGCGGCCCTCGCCGAGCAGGATGTTCTCCTTCGGCACGCGGACGTCGGTGAAGCGGATGTGCATGTGACCGCGCGGGGCATGGTCGTGACCGAACACCTCCATCGCCTCGAGGATCTCGACACCGGGGGTGTCGGTGGGCACGAGAATCTGCGACTGCTGCTTGCTCGGCGGTGCGTCCGGGCTGGTCTTCACCATGACGATCATGATCTTGCAGCGCGGGTCGCCGGCGCCGGATATGTAGAACTTGTCGCCGTTGATGACCCACTCGTCTCCCTCGAGCACGGCGCGGGTGCTGATGTTCTTGGCATCCGAGGACGGCAGCCCCGGCTCGGTCATGGCGTAGGCGGAGCGGATCTCGCCGTCCAGCAGCGGCTTCAACCACTGCTCCTTCTGCGCGGGCGTGCCGACGCGCTCCAGCACCTCCATGTTGCCGGTATCCGGCGCGCTGCAGTTCAGCGTTTCCGAGGCCAGGGCGTACTTGCCGAGCTCGGCGGCAATGTAGGCGTAGTCGAGATTGGTGAGGCCGTCGCCGAACTCGGAGTCGGGCAGGAAGAAGTTCCACAGCCCCGATGCCTTGGCCTTGGCCTTGGCACCGTCGAGCAGCTCGAGCTGACGCGGGTGCCAGCTCCAGCGGTCGGTCTTCTCCTTGTCGAGGGCGAAGAACTCCTCGGTTATCGGGACGACGTTCTCCCGGATGTGCTTCTGCACGGCGTCCATCAGCGGCTGGGCCTCTGGGGACATCGCCAGATTGAACAGGTCGGCTTCTAAATCGGACACGGTCTCCTCCCTCGATGATGCAGTTCTGTTTGCGCTGGAGTCGAATATATCAGCCCGGCACGTGGCGAGGCGACGAAACCTGTGACCGATCTCGACCTCTAAGGGAGCGAATCCGTGTCAAACTGCCGAGCCATATGAGTCTGGAAACGCGATCCGCGCCCGCCGCCGACCTGGAGGAGACCGCCGCCGCGCTGCTGCTGCGGTCGCCGCGGCTCTCGGTGAGCCGCATTCTCGAGCTTCTGGACATCAGCGACGCCGAGTTCCGTCGCATGTGCGCCGGCAACGGCCGCATCCTCGAGCTTCTGGAGGCCCGGCGCGCAGGCACGCTCAAGCGCGATCCGGCCGACTTCGCCACCTGCCCCGGATGCGGCGACTGGTTCGTTCCCTACGGCGGCGCCCGCTGCTGCTCGGACGAGTGCCGCGCGATCGACCGAATTCAGCGGGCCGGCAGGGCCTGATCCGCGTCAGCCGTCCCGTTCAGACCGCGCCGAACGCGCGTCCAGCCCACCAGCCGAGCGCGGCGATGCCGAGCACGACGGAGAGCACCAGCATGGTCCGGTACAGTCTCGACGGGCGCGGCCTCTGCTCTGGATTCGGTGCCATGTGCGGGTCTCAGGTGAGAGGGATGAACAGGCACTCCCTGGGCTCGCCGTCGACGGCGCGGCTGCGATGACCCTGGCCCGTGGTGTCCTCCGCCAGCAGGATGTCCCCGGGCCCGAGTCGGCGCACCGTGCCGTCGCCGATCTCGATGTCGACGCTGCCCTTCAGGTTGATGACGAACTGCCGGCGCGGGGCGTTGTGAAAGTCGAGGTCGTAGTCGCCGTCGACGGCACGGAACATGACGCCGCGGGCGGGCACCAGAGCGGAGATGCGTCCCAGAGGACCCTGCTCGATGAACTCGATGGGCAGCTCCTCGAAATGCGACCGGCCATCGTCGCCGGTGTAAACCCGCAGGATCTTCATCCCCACCTCCTCGTCAGCGCGCGATCGATGGGGCATCCTAGCGCAATCGCCGCTGCGACGGGCGGCCGACACAGGGGGATGCATGAACGAACCGCGCCGGGCTCGATCGGTGGCCGAGCTGCAGCAGAAGATGGCGGCCATGTTCGAGGGCGACCCGGCCCAGGTGGAACCCTACCGGCCCCGGCCCAGCGACGTCATCATCACGCCGTTCGGCAAGAGCGGCACAACCTGGCTGCAGCAGATCTTCCACACCCTGCGAACCCGCGGCGACATGGACTTCGACGACATCTCCCGCGTCGTGCCCTGGATCGAGACGTCGCCGCGGCTCGGCATCGATCTCAACGCCGAACAGCGGGCCGAGCCGCGGGGGTTCAAGAGCCATCTGTCCTGGGACGCGGTGCCGAAGGGCGCGCGCTACATCGTCTCGATTCGCGACCCGCGGGACGCGCTGGTGTCCATGCACCGGTTCATGGAGGGCTGGTTTCTGGAGCCGGGTGCGGTGACCATCGACGAGTTTGCCGTGGCCACCTATCTGCGCGGTCAGGGCAAGCGCTACTGGGCGCATCTGGCGTCGTGGTGGGCGCACCGTCATGACGACGACGTGCTGCTGCTGGCCTACGAGCGGATGCTGGCCGATCCGGCCCGGGCGATCCGGCGCATCGCCGGGTTCTGCGGCATCCCGCTCGACGACGAGCTGCTGGCCATCACCCTGGAGCATGCCTCCATGCCGTTCATGCTGGCCCACAAGGACCGCTTCGACGACCGACTGATGCGGGAGCTGAGCGAGCGCGTCGCCGGGCTGCCCCCGGGCAGTGACAGTGCCAAAGTGCGGGAGGGCAAGGCCGGCGGCCATCGCTCGGTGCTGTCGGCGGCCTTGCTCGCGGAGATGGATCAGATCTGGCGTGACGACATCGAGGCGCGGTTCGGATTCGCCCGCTATCAGGACATGGTCGACGCGTTGGATGACTGAGCCTGGACGGAGATCTCCGCCGGCCTCGCTGCCGTGATCGAAGCGCTGCTGGTATCCACGGGCGTCGTCGCGCTCGCCGAGATCGGCGACAAGACCCAGCTGCTCGCCTTCGTGCTGGCGGCCCGCTACCGCAGGCCGCTACCGATTGTCGCCGGCATCCTCCTCGCCACCCTGCTCAACCATGCCCTGGCTGGACTGGTAGGCGCCTGGATCGCCGCGCTGATGAGCCCGGAAGCGCTGCGCTGGGTGCTCGGGGCATCGTTCCTCGGCATGGCGATGTGGACGCTGGTCCCCGATCGGCTCGATGAGAGCGACCAGCGCCGGGGCGCCGGCTGGGGCGCGTTCGGGGCCACCCTGATCGCCTTCTTCCTGGCCGAAATGGGCGACAAGACCCAGGTGGCCACGGTGGCCATGGTCGCCCACTTCGCCATGCCGGTGGTCGTGGTGATCGGAACCACGTTGGGCATGCTGATCGCCAACGTCCCGGCCGTGTTCCTCGGCGAGCGCCTGGCCGGGCGCGTGTCCATGCGGCTGGTGCACGGCGTTGCCGCCGCCATGTTCGCGCTGCTGGGGATGGCGACCCTGCTGGGCGTCGGATCGTCCTGGCTGTCGTGATGGCCGGGTTTCGCCGCGAGGCTGGAATCGCGCTGGCGGCCATGATAAACCCATGCCGTGGAACTGCCCGTTGGGGGCGCCGGGGGATGGAACCCCAGTACTCAAGACAACAACCATGTGGGGACACGACATGAAACGATCGTTCTTCGCGCGCGCCGCCGGCGCGGCGCTGCTGCTGTGCTCGCTGCCGTACGCCACCGTCTGGGCCGATGAGCTGGTGGGAATCGATTCCGACCCGCTGCTGGTCACCGCTCGCAATCCTCAGGATCCGCTCTACGCCAACGCCGGTGCCAACCTGCGCACCGGCGTCGGCTCGATCTTCGTCGAGTTCAACGGCATACCCGTCGGCGGGTTCATCTGTACCGCCAGCGCGATCTCGCCGCGCCACATCCTCACCGCCGCGCACTGCGTGCTCGAGTCGGGGGATTCGGTGCGCCGGATCCGCTTCGTGCTGAGTGCCGGCCAGCCGTCACCGCTGCTCCTCGATGCGGTCGGATTCACCGTGCATCCCGACTACGAGTTCTTCCTGCCCTTCCTCGGTGCCTTTGCCCACGGCGACGTCGCCGTGATCGAGCTGGCCGTCGACCTGCCGGCCGGGGTGGAGACCTACGAGCTGTACACGGGCAGCGACGAGTTCGGCCAGACGGCCCGCCACTACGGCCACGGCCGGTCCGGCACCGGCAACAAGGGTGCCACCGGCCCGGCGGACTTCTTCTACGGCCGCACCGGCCTCAACCGTTACGAGCAGGTGCTGGAGCCGTTCCTCGGCACGGGGATCGAAGACCAGCTGCTGCACGACTTCGACAGCGGCGGGCGCAAGCACAACGCCATGGAGTGGTGGTTCACCAGCCGCTTCGCCTGCCATCCCGAGAACCCGAACAACCCGCCCCAGGCCCAGGATGGCCAGTGCACCACCTTCAAGGACGGCAGCTACCCGGACTTCAAGGGCTTCGGCAACCTCGAGACGGGCGTGGCCCCCGGTGACTCCGGCGGACCGTCGTTCATCGATGGCAAGATCGCCGGCGTGCACTCGTTCGGCTTCACCCACTTCTGTGAGGGTGTGACGAACGGTACCGACTTCACCTGTGGGCTCGACAGCTCCTATGGGGAGATGTCGGGCGACACCCGGGTGTCCTACTACGCGGGCTGGATCGCCGGCGCCGTTGGCAACCCCGCCGAGCGGCCGATTCCGGAGCTGCCGCCCCTGGCGGCTCCTGTCGAACCGGCGACGGCGCCCGCGGCAGCGGCCACCAACGCCCGGGCCCGTGAGTTCATGAGCAACACCGTCTCGGGCACCATGCGCGCCCGCTTCTGACCCGCGCCCTGCCGGGTCCCGGCCCGCGGTCTCGCTCGCCACGCTCCGCCGTCTGTCGTATCGTCCCTTACGGGCAGGGGAGGACGAGCAATGTGCGAATCTCATGACGTGGCCAATGAGACCGGCAACGCGGATGGCCGCAGCGGCTACCGTCTGGTGTCCGACTGGCCGCACTATCCCGAGGACATGCGCTTCGAGATGGGCTCCGGCGTCGCCGTAGACGGCAACGGCGTCATCTACCTGTTCACCCGCGACATCGAGCACTGGGCTGCCCACCCGCTGGCCATGAAGGACAAGATGGGCAAGAGCAGCATCTCCATGTTCGACCGCGGCGGCCGCTATCTCGGCAAGTGGGGGCGTTCCGACGAGCGCGGCTTCGCGCTGGGCGCCCATACCCTCTACATCGAAAAGGACGGCTCGTTCTGGACCACCGACCGGGACGGCCACACGGTGCGCAAGTACCACCCGGACGGCACCCTGCTGCTCGACCTGGGGGAGTTCGGCAAGTGGGGCGACGGGCCGGACCGGTTCAACGGCCCCACCGCCGTGGTGGTGCAGGACAACGGCAACATCGTGGTCGCCGACGGCTACTGGAACTCGCGGCTGGTGTGGTTCACGGCGGAAGGGGAGTTCATCCGCTCGGTGGGCCGGTGGGGCCGCGGGCCGGGCGAGTTCAACACGCCCCACGCCCTGGCGCAGGATGCCCAGGGGCGCCTGCTGGTGGCCGATCTCTGCGGCGGCAACTTTCACGCCTACATGACGGTGCCGGGGCAGATCGCCGAGCATCGCAACAAGCCCGAGCCGGGCTGCCGCAGCCGCATTCAGATCCTCGATCCGGACGGGGCCTACATCGACGAGTGGACCCATATCGTGCCGCTCAGCCTCGCCGTCTACGGCGACCACGTGTACGCCAGCGACAAGATGAGCAACCTGGCCATTCTGGAGGCGCGCACCGGCAAGGTGGTGGAGCGGGTGGACAACATCGCCATCTACATTCACCAGCTCGCCATGGACGCCCACGGCGATCTCTACACCGCGTCGGTCTACCCGGAGCACGCCGGCGAGAAGCGGGGACGCGAAGGCCCGTCGCACCGGCGCTGGACCCGCAGCGGGCCTGCCGGTGCCGCGCCCCATGCCTGACCTGGAGCAGGCTCTTCGCACCTGGCTGCTCGACCCGGTGATCAGCCGGCTGATCGCCTCGATTCTGGTGGTGGTCGTGGTGGTGGCGCTGGTCAAGTACGCCCAGCGCACGCTGGGCCGCTACATCGACAACGCCCAGCGCCGCTACCGCCTGCGAAAGCTGGTGACCTTTGCCGGCTACGTGGTGGCGGTGCTGCTGCTGTCCATCGTCTTCAGCGATCGGCTGGCGGGGCTGACCGTGCTGCTGGGTGTGATCGGCGCCGGCGTGGCCTTCGCGCTGCAGGAGATCATCGTCAGCGTCGCCGGATGGATCGCCCTGTCTTTCGGGCGGCTGTACGACGTCGGAGACCGCGTGCAGGTGGGGGGCATCAAGGGCGACGTCATCGACATCGGCATTCTGCGCACCACGCTGATGGAGTGCGGCGGCTGGATCAGCGGCGATCAGTACAACGGCCGCATCGTCCGCGTCGGCAACAGCTTCATCTTCAAAGAGCCGGTCTACAACTACTCGACCGACTTCCCGTTCCTGTGGGACGAGGTCACCGTGCCGGTCAGGTTCGGCAGCGACTACGAGCTCGCGCGCCGGGAGTTTGCGCAGGTGCTGGAGGCGGTGACCGGCGACTACGCCCGCAGCCTGCAGGGCGACTGGCGCAAGATGACCGACAGGTACCTGCTGGAGAATGCCCAGCTCGAGCCCATGGTGACGCTGCGCCTGACCAACGACTGGGCTGAGTTCGTGCTGCGCTACGTGGTGGATTACAAGCGCCGGCGGGGCACCAAGGATCGGATCAGCAGCGGCGTGCTCGAGGTCATCGATCGCTCGGCGGGCCGGATTCAGCTCGGCGCGCCGGCCTTCGAACTGTCAGCGCTGCCTGAGCTCAACGTCCAGCTCGGTGATCGCGGGCCGCCGGCACCCGGCTAGCCCGCTTCGCTCACCGATTGTGATTGCAGGGGGATTTAGGGCGCCGGAGTAGCGACGCGGCGCGTATCTTCCGCGGAAGCCGCGCTCATTTTCCGCGGAAGGTGAGATTCAGGCGTGGTTGTCGGCTCATCGAGCGG
>JAVJUA010000081.1:0-1867 GCA_040219935.1 Pseudomonadales bacterium
TGGCCGTAGCGGCCACGGCCTCGCGAAACGTCGCGCGGGCAAGCCCGGGGGCGATCTTGGTGGTCGGGGCGGGGTGGATCATGGCCCAGTCTACGCCCGGAACGCTCAGCCGATCGCCGGCTTGACGGAAGGGGCGAGCACCGCAGACAGCGCCCGAACCAGCACGTCGCCCACGTGCCGCCGGGCGTTCATGCCGGCGATCAGGCCCTGACGCACCTCAACCTCGGCGCCCGCGTAGTAGTCCCCGGGGAACTTCCCGCGCAGCCACGTCGTCAGCCCGTCGTCGGTGCCCTTGTACGGCTCGTTGAACGGCAGCCGCCACGCGGGCTCGAGCATCGCAAGCTCGGTGTTCCACGCCTGGCAGATCTCGGCCTCGCTTTCGCGATCCGGGTCGAACAGCAGCGAAACTTCCAGCTCCCGCACGCGGCCGTCGAGTTCGTCCGTGCATGAATGCACGCCCACGTGCAGCACCCGCCGGCCCGCGCCAATGGCGTCGCCCACCACCCGTTCGACGCTGCCGCGGTGGCGCTCGTAATAGTCGCGTGTGATGATCGCCTTGGTCGCGTCATCCAGCCCCTGCGTGTACCTGCTGAAGAGCGTGCCCGAGTCGGGCGAGCGGTTGGGCTCCACGAGCAATCGTGTGAACGTGCACGCCACCAGCGGCCAGCTCGTGACGCACGCCATCCGCTGGGCCACGCCCAGGGCGCCGATGTCCCACCCGCGGTGGCTGGCCAGCACGTCGTCGGCCCCCTTGAACAGGTATGCATATGCCGGGGGTACGTCGTGCCCGCCATGCTCGCAGGACAGGACCACCACCTCGGGCGCCCACGTGGGTTCGTCACGCACGGAACAGCGTCCCATCCCGGAGACAGTCGGCCAGTTCGCGGTACACCTCACGCAGCTCGTTTCGCGTCGGATATCGCTTGATCGCCCCGCCGATGCGTTTGGACAGGGTGCCGGCGTTGAGCAGGCGGCCCATCACCGCCGTGTCCTCGTGGCCTTCGGGCATCACCTGCTCGGCCAGCCGCTGCCACAGGTCCTTGGCCCACACCAGCGAGCCGCCGACGCCGTGGGCGTCCAGCAGCGATCGCTCGCGGATGCGCGTGCGCTCGGCCGTGCGGATGGTCTCCAGCAGCACGTCGTACAGCGCGTCGGTCGAGACCTTCTTCTGCTGTTCGTAGGGCATCCACCGCTCTTCCATGTGCGCCCGCACCAGTTCGCTCACCAGCCGAACGACGGCCAAATCGGCCGCGGGGCACTCCTGGATGTCCAGCAAGCGCAGCTCGATGGCGCCGCGGTCGAAGCGCGCCATCGCGCCGCGCGCATTGGCGAACTCGTGCCGCAGCACGCCGGAGGGGTCCAGCGGCGCGAGCTGGTCGTACAGCTTTCCCAGGATGTCGCGCTCATAGCCCTCACGCGTGTACACCGGCTCGGGCACAACCTTGGCGGCCATGAGCGGCACGCGCTTGGAGTTGTTGCGGTAGTACTCCAGCCGCTGGTCGGCCACGGGGCTCCACCGGCCTTCGAGGATGGGCGAACTGGCCGCGATCGCAGGCACCAGTGGCAGCACGAGCCGCAGCGCCGCATGCAAGCGCCCGAACTCCTCGTCGTTGCCGAAGGGCAGGTTCAGGTGCGTGCTCTGCAGGTTGCTCCAGCCGTGCCCCTGGCAGTTGAAGATGGCGTCGTAGGCCTTGTAGACCTCGGTGTACTCATGGGGCCACAGCCTGGTGTCTTTCAGTGGATCCATCCAGGGGTGCGCGCCCGTGGGCAGCAGCCGGCAGCCCATTTGTGCCAGCCTTTCGTTTGCGATGCCAACGTGCCGCTGAAAATGCCCTGCCAGACCATCGAGCGACGGTGCGGGCTTCTG
>JAVJUA010000082.1:0-827 GCA_040219935.1 Pseudomonadales bacterium
CGACAACTGGACCCTGCGGGCCGAGGGCTCGTGGTTCAGCGACGAAAACGTCGTGGCGACGTTCTTTCCGGAGATGACCTGGAGCCGGCGCGAGCCGGCCACCGGCGCCTCGCTGCAGCGCATCGACGAGCGCAGCATGCTGCTGCTGGGCATCAACGCGCAGACCAACGACTTCGTGGTGACCGACTACCAGCTGCGCGCCCGCGGCTATACGACCGAGCGCCTGCCCGAGCTGCGCTACGCCCGGCCGGGCGACGACCTGCTGCCCGACGCGGCCCCGGGGCTCTTGACCTATCGCAGCGACAGCCGCGTGGGCCAGCTGCGGCTGAGCTTCACCGAGCCCACGGCGGCCGAGCTTGGATTCCCATCGGTCTCGCGGGCCCAGGCGGCCCTGGGCATCAATCCCGGCCAGAGCCCGGGCGACCGGCTGCGGGCCCAGGGGCTGGACGAATCGGCCATCTTCCGCTTCGACACTTTGCACGAGCTGAGCGGCCAGATCGAGGCCGGCGTGCTGCGCATCCAGCCGTTCGCGACGGGGCGATTGACCGGCTACGACACCGACTTTGACGACTACGCGGCGGTGACGGGCGAGGATGCCGATGCGCTGGTCGCCCGCGGCGCCGTGGGGACGCGTCTGTCGACCCAGCTCACGCGCGTGTACAACGGCGTGGCGTCCGACGCGCTCGACCTGCACCGCCTGCGGCACGTCATCGAGCCCAACGCGACGTTCTGGTACGGAGACTCGACCGTGGCCCAGGGGGCCATCCCCGTGTACGACGAGGACGTGGAGACCTTTGCGCAGGGGCCGGCGGTGCGCTTCGGCGTGG
>JAVJUA010000083.1:0-96162 GCA_040219935.1 Pseudomonadales bacterium
CCCGTCTCGCCGCATTCAGGGGCGCGGCCGCCGGCGGCGACCTCGTTATTTCACCCGCCAGCCTCTAGACTGCGCGGCTGTTTCCACCGAAAGACCAGCTCGAGCCCGTACCAAAGTCCATGAACAACCGCCGTACCAAGATCATCTGCACCATCGGCCCGGTCACCAACAGCTACGAACAGCTCGAGGCCCTTTATCACGCCGGCATGAACCTGGTGCGGCTCAACATGTCCCACGCCGACCATGCCGGCGCCGCGAAGATCATCAACTGGATCAAGACGCTGAACCGCAAGGTGCGCTACCCGGTACCGGTGGTGCTGGACACCCAGGGTCCGGAGATCCGCACCGGCGAGGTCAACGAGCCCATGGACCTGAAGCCGGGGCAGGTGGTGACCGTGTCGGTGCGCGGCGACGGCGACGTCGAGCGCAGCTCGATCCTGGTCAACTACAAAGAGCTGGTGGACATCCTCCAGGTCGGCAACCGCATGACCGTGGACAACGGGCTGATCAACTTCGAGGTGCTGGAGAAGCGGGGCAATCAGCTTGTGTGCCGCGTGATCGACGGCGGCACCCTGGGGAGCCGCCGGCACGTGAACCTGCCCGGCATCCGGGTCAACCTGCCGGCCATCACCGCCAAGGATCGCAAGGACATCGAGTTCGGCCTCGAGCACGAGGTCGACTACATCGCGCTCAGCTTCGTGCGCTCGGCCGACGACGTCCACGAGCTGCGCACGCTGCTCGGCGAGCGCGGCCACAACGTCAAGATCATCGCCAAGATCGAGGATCAGGAAGGCGTCACCAACATCCACGACATCGTCCGCGCCAGCGACGGCGTCATGGTGGCCCGAGGCGACCTGGGCATCGAGACCAACATCGCCGACCTGCCCAACGTGCAGCGCCGCATCGTCCACTCGGCCATGAAGCACGGACGGCGTTCCATTGTCGCCACGCACCTGCTGGAGTCGATGATCGAGAATCCGATTCCCACCCGGGCCGAGGTCACCGACGTGGCCAACGCCATCTACGAGGGCGTCGACGCCATCATGCTCTCCGGGGAGACCAGCGTCGGCCGCTATCCGGTGCGCTGCGTGCAGCAGCTTCACGAGATCGCGGTGCGGGCCGAGCTGTGGCCCGGCCTCGGCTACGAGAAGGAGCTGATCGCCGATTCCGACAAGCAGCACATCGCCATCAACGCCGTGGCGCTGGCGGAAGACCTCGGCGCGGTGGGCATCGTGGTGATCACCCGTCGCGGCATCACGGCCGACCTGGTGACCAACGCCCGGCCGCAGCGGGTGCCCGTGTTCGCCTTCACCAACCACAGCCAGACGCGGCGCCGGCTGTCGCTGAACCGCGCCGTCTACAGCTATCGCATCGAGTTCAGCAAGGAGCCGGAGAAGACCCTGCAGCGGGCGCTGTCGATCCTGCGCGAGCGCGAGGAGTTCAAGCCCACCGACAAGGTGGTGGTAATCTCCGACGTGCTGGCCGAGCGCAACTCCGACGCCATCCAGTTGCGCTACCTCGAATAGGGAACGCCGTCACGGCGCCGTGGTCCACGCCGTATTGAGCATGCGGGCGGACACCAGCAGCAGCAGCGCGCCGAACCCCTGACGCAGCGGCTGCGCCTCTACCGCGTGGGCCGTTCGAACGCCCAGCGGCGCGGCGATCACGGCGCTGCAGACGATGGCCAGGAATCCCGGCACGTACAGATAGCCGACCATGCCCGGGCCGAGGTCGAGCCCGTAGCCGACGGTGACGTAGCCGAGGGTGCCTGCCAGCGCGATCGGCACCCCGAGCGCGCTGGAGGTGGCCGTGGCCCGGTGCACGGGCACGTTGAAGTACACCAGCGTCGGCACGATCACGTTGCCGCCGCCGATGCCGGCGATGCCGGAGATCAGCCCCCCGGTGCTGCCGAGGCCGGCCGACAGCAGCGTGCCCGGGGGCTGGCGGTGGGCGGCCGGGCGCCAGCGGGTGAGCATGACCACGGCCACGAACAGCAGAAAGGTGCCGATCAGGCCCCGGAACACGGCCACCGGCAGGGCGGTGGCCACCCAGCCGGCCAGGTAGCTGCCGAGGATCACGAACGGCGCCCAGCGCCGGGCGATGGCCCAGTCCACCATGCCCGCCCGTAGCTGCGCCGTCGCCGCCGACAGGGACGTGAACAGCACGCAGGCGAGCGAGGTGGCGACGGCGACCGCGGTGACCTCCCCGGGGGGCAGGAAGGCCAGGGCGTCCAGCAGGATGATGAGCATCGGCACGATCACTACGCCGCCGCCGATGCCGAGCAGGCCGCCCAGAAAGCCACTGACCACGCCGATGCCGACGCAGGCGCCGAGAAACACCAGGAGATTCAATTACACTACGAAGGGTGACGAAGATGGCGCGGAGTCTACTGAACTTGACCCGACGACGACACCGAACGACACGACCGCTGCCGGCGCTGCTGCTGGCCGCGGTGCTGCTCGCGCCCGTGGCCGACGCCGCGGTGCGGCGCATCGAGCTGCCCAACGGCGACTTCTACGAGGGCGAGGTGGACGACGGCTTCCGCACCGGTCAGGGGGTCTACATCTGGGCGGATGGCCATCGCTACGAAGGCCGGTTCCGCAAGAACCGCATGCACGGCGACGGCGTCTACACCTGGCCGGACGGGCGCACCTATACCGGCAGCTTCCACAAGGACCGGCGCCAGGGCCACGGCGTGCTGCGCTGGCCGAACGGCGACGCCTACGAGGGCGACTTCGAGGACGACCAGATGCATGGGCAGGGCACCTTCATCTGGGCCAACGGTGACAGCTACACGGGACAGTTCGACCATGGCCGGCGCAGCGGCCGCGGCGAGTTCGTGTGGCGCAGCGGCGAGCGCTACGTCGGTCTGTTCCGGGACGGCGAGCTGCACGGCACCGGCACCTTCTTCTGGCCCGATGGGCGCCGCTACGAGGGCCGCTACGAAGACGGCCGCAAGGTGGGCGTCGGCGTCTTCCACTGGCCCAACGGCAATCGCTACATCGGTCAGTTCGCCGGCGACGTCCGGGCCGGCGTCGGGCTGTTCCACTGGCGCGACGGCACCGTCTATCGCGGCCAGTTTCAGGCCGACAAGATGCACGGCTACGGGGTCAAGCAGACGCCCGACGGTGGCATGGAGCTGCAGCACTGGGAAGGCGGCAGCCTGGCCTGGACGCGGCCGCTGGCGGCGGTGCCGAACTGCGCCCTGAAGATCGAGGGCCGGCCGTGGATGTTCGACGCCGAGTCCTGCGTCAACGGCCTCGCCCATGGCGCCGGCCTGGCCGTGAGCCTGGACGGCGAGCGCATCGTCACCGACGGCCGCTTCGTGCTCGGCCAGCTCGTGGCCGGCGACGTGCGCGCGTTGCGGCCCGCCGAGTCCTGATGGAGCTGCCCGGCTTTCAGATTCAGCGCGAGATCGGCCGGGGCGGCATGGCGCGCGTCTACCTGGCGGTGCAGCGCAAGTTCGGCCGCCTGGTGGCGCTGAAGGTGGTGTCCGAGCAGTTTGCCAACGATGCCGAGTTCCGGCGACGCTTCGTTCAGGAATCGCGCATCAACGCCCGGCTCAGCCATCCCAACATCGTTCAGGTCTACGACGTCGGTGCCCACGGCAGCGTGCTCTTTCTGGTGATGGAGTACATCGGCGGTGGCGATCTCAACGCCCGCCTGGAGCGCGGCGTGCGCATCGACGAGCTGATCCGGGTGGTCAAGGAGATCGGCCGCGCCCTCGACTACGCCCACAACCGCGGCTTCGTGCACCGGGACATCAAGCCGGAGAACATCCTGTTCCGCGAGGACGGCAGCGCCGTGCTCTCCGACTTCGGCATCGCCCGCGTGGTGGATGACACCCCCAGCATCAGCGGTTCCGGCACGGTGCTCGGCACGCCCCAGTACATGAGCCCGGAGCAGGCCGCCGGCCGCGCCCTGGACGGGCGCTCGGACATCTACAGCCTGGGCATCGTCTTCTTCCGGATGCTGACCGGCGACGTTCCCTACAAGGCCGACACCGCGGTCCGGGTCGGCGTGCGCCACCTCCAGGATCCGGTGCCGCGGCTGCCGCCCTACCTGGCGGTGTTTCAGGAGGTGCTCGACCGGGCGCTGGCCAAGAAGCCAGAGCAGCGATTTCAGAGCGGCGCGGAGCTGGCGGCCGCGCTGGACGCAGTGCGCTCGCGCCCCGATCTGCCCAACACCACCGTGCGGGCCCAGGCGGTCACCACCCAGGAGATCCGGGCCGTCGGTGCCCAGCTCATCACCGCCCGCGATCCAATTCGGGCGGAGCGTGGCAGCAAGCGCCGGCAGCGGCGGCGCGTGCTGCAAACCACGGCGTCGGTGACGCTGCTGGCGCTGGTGGTGATCGGCGGCAGCGTGCTGTTCGTGCGCGAACCCGAACGGGTTACCCGCCTGGCCGCCGCGGCCGGCATCATCGACGATCCCAAGGTGGAGGACGCCTGGAACAGCGCCCGGTCGCTGCGCCAGGACCCGAACCAGAGCCTGGCGACCATCGTCGCCGGGTACCGGCGGGTGCTCAACCTGGATCCCGGTCACGCCCCGGCGGCGGAGGGCCTGGCCAGCCTGGCCACCCAGTGGAAGACCGAGATCGAGACGGCCCTTCGCGAGGGCCGGCTCGATCAGGCATCCAACCGCCTGGAGGAGTCGCTGCTCGCCTTTCCCGAAGACGCCAGCCTGCAGGCCCTGACCACGGAGATCGCCAACCGCCGCAACGCCGAACGCCTGGTGGCCAGCACCCAGGAGCTGCTGCGCAGCCACGGCTTCTCGGACGTGCCCGCGGCCACGGCGGCCATTCAGGCCTATCACGAGGTGCTGCGCCTGGCGCCCGAGCATCCGGTCGCCCGTGCCGAGCTGGACGCTCTGGCGCGGCATTACGCCGGGCTCGCCGCGACGGCCGCCGACGAAGGGGCCGTGGACCGCGCCATTGCCTTCCTCGACCGCGCCAGCGCCGCCAACGACCGGCTCGACGTGCTGGGCCAGGTGCGGGTGCAGATCCAGCAGGCGGCGACCCTGCAGTCGGCCATCAGCGACATGCTGCACCAGGCCAGCCGCTATCGGGCGGAGGGCAACCTGATCAACCCACCCGGTCAGAACGCAGCGGAGCTGTATCACCGGGTGTTGTCCACGGACCCGGACAACGCCATCGCCACCCAGGGCATGCACGAGGTGGAGTCGCAGCTGCTGGTGCTGGCACGGGCTCAGCTCGATGCGGGCGACCTCGACGGCGTGCGGGAGCTGATCGGCAGGGCCGTGGCCGTGGGACTGGATGCGGCTTCGGTGAACCAGGTGAAGGCACGCCTGGATGCGGAGGATGCGCGCCGGGCGGCGGTCGCCGAGCGGCTGCAGGCGGCGGGCGAGCAGCTCGCCCGGGGCTACATCACGGAGCCGGCGGATCGCAACGCCGTCACGCTGCTGCGTGAGGTGCAGCGCCTGGATCCCGGCAATGCCGAGGCCCAGGCCATGCTGGCCCAGTGTGCGGAGCGCCTGGCCGACGTCGCCCGGGAGGCCTACGACGCCGGCATGCGCGCCGAGGCGCGGCGCTACCTGGAGCTGGCGCTGACGGTCACGCCCGACGTGGCGGCTTGGCGGGATCTTAGATCTCAGTGGCAAGAAAGTGACCCAACCATCTGATATCAATTACTTTTTGTTCGTAGATGGTGACAAGGTGCCGCTCACGGGTCCGATCACGGTCGGCCGCCACCTCGACAACGACCTGCTGCTGGCCGGCGAAGACGTTCTCGACTACCACCTGCGTCTCGAGCTGACGGACCGGGGCCCCTGGGTGATCCCGCTGGGGGAGGCGGCCCTGCGCGTGAACGGCAGCGACCGGGCCGAGCCGCTGGGGGTGATGCCGGGCGACGTGCTGAGCGTGGGCCAGAGCGAGCTCACCGTGCAGGCGGAAACGGCCCATCCCGCGGAGGCCGACGAGTGGCGCCTGCATGGCACGGGCGACGCCCAGGGGCGGGTCATCGCGGGCCCGTTCCGGGTGGGCCGTGGCGAGGACAGTGATCTGACCCTGCCCGACGACCACATCTCGCGCCGCCATGCCCAGTTCGACTGTCTGCTGGGCGCGGTGTGGCTGCGCGATCTGGGGTCGGCGAACGGCACCTACGTGAACGGCGAGCGGGTGGCCGGCGCCTGCCGGCTCTTCCATGGCGACGACGTGCGCTTCGATGCCCTGGCGTTTCAGCTCATCGGCCGCGGCGCCGACCTCACGCCCGTGCGCCTGGACGACGCCGACGACGGCGAGGCGGCGGCACCGGCCAGGCTCAGCGTGGCCGCGGAGCGGGGTTCGGACACCACCGAGCTGGCGGCGGTCGAGCTGCATCCCGCGGTGATGCCGAGGACGCTGCCGGACAATGAAACCGGGGCCTTTCTGCTCGGCATCAGCGAGCCGGTGGCCAGCCTGACCTTCCGCACCCCCATGGGTCGAACCCTGATCGGGCGCCACGAGGACTGCGACCTGGTGATTCGCGATCGCACCGTGTCCGGGCAGCACGCCGAGCTGATGGTGCGGGCCGAGGGCGTGACCATCACCAACCTCATGGCCACCAACGGCATCCGTGTCAACGGTGACGAGGTGCAGACGGCCCGGCTCTACGATGGCGACGTGCTGCGCTTCGGCCGGGTGAGCCTGATGTTCAAGGACGTGCCGGCCGCAGAGTCGGCCCGGCCGTGGCTGCGGCGCGTGCAGCTCGCGCTGCTGGTGGCGTCGCTGCTGCTGGCCGCCGGGCTGATTCTGTTTCTCGTCTGACGCCGCCCGGGCCGCGTTGCTTTTGGCCCATGCCCAACCTATCCTGTCGCGCCTCCAATGCCGCCCGGAAGGCACCCATGGCTGTACAGATTCCCTTTCGCCGCGAGCTCGAGTTCGACTACGGACAGGCCGATCGGGTTGGGCCTCGAATCCGCCGGGTGATCGCGCGCAATCCGAGCCCCTTCACCCTGTACGGCACCGGCACCTACATCCTCGGCAACGGTGAGGTCGCCGTGGTCGATCCTGGCCCGGCTGATCCGGCCCACATCCAGGCCATCCTCGATGCCACCAAGGGCGAGAAGATCACCCACCTGCTGGTGACTCACACCCATACCGACCACTCCCCCGGCTGCGCGCTGCTGAAGAAGAAGGTGGATGCCCCCAGCTTCGCCTATGGCCCCCACGGCGCCGGCAAGCTCGAGGAGGGCGTGCCGGTGGAAGAGGGCGGCGACATGGACTTCCGGCCCGATGAGCTGGTGCGTCACGGCGACGTGATCACCGGCGGCGACTGGTCGGTGGAGTGCGTCTACACGCCGGGCCACACGTCGAACCACATGTGCTTCCAGCTTCGCGAAGACAAGGCGCTGTTCACGGGCGATCACATCATGGGCTGGTCCACCAGCATCATCTCGCCGCCGGATGGCGACATGGCCGCGTACATGGCCAGCCTCGAGCTGCTGCTCGAGCGCGACGACGAGGTCTACTGGCCCACCCACGGTCCGCGCATCGAGCACCCGAAGGAGCTGGTGCGGGCCTTCATCGAGCACCGCCGCGAGCGCGAGGCGCAGATCGCCGACTGCGTCGGCAAGGGCGTCGGCCAGATTCGCGACATGGTGCCCATCATGTACACCAGCACGCCGGAGTTCATGTTCCCGGCTGCCGCCCGCAGCGTGCTGGCGGCGGTGGAGTACATGGTCAAGAAGGGCGACCTGGTCGCCGAGGGGCCGGTGTCCCTGGACGGAACCTACCGCTTACCGTGAAGCGCTAACTGACTCAGCGCGAAGCGCTAACCGGCGCTGCGCTGCCGTTCGCCGCCGGCGCTTCGGTCGTGGCCGCCTGGACCATGGGTAGCTGCACCATGATCGCCACCCCCGAGCCATCCGCCAGGTTCACAGCGCGTACGAAGCCGCCGTGGTGTTCGGCGATCACGCGCACCACATACAGGCCGAGCCCGAAGTGCAGCCGGTTCTGCGGGCCGCGATGGCTCACCATGGAGTCGAACAGCGACTTCTCGGCCTTTTCCGGCAGGGTCGGGCCGCGGTTGGCCACGGTGATCTGGAGCTGGTCGCGATAGGTGTCGAGCTGCACCTTGATGGGGCTGTTGGCGCGGTGGAAGTCGATGGCGTTGTCGATGATCTTGTCGAGGAGCTGCTCGATCCGGTAGTCGGAGACGTTGGCGAACACCGGCCGCCCCGGCCCGCGGTAGATGAACTCGCAGGTCTTGTGGGTGATGCGGCAGTTGGCCACGTAGTTCTCGATCAGCTTGGCGATGTCGATGACCTCGCGCTCCTCGGCCTCGAGAGACTCCTCCAGGTTGGCGGCGTCGGCCAGGTTCTGCACGATCACGCCGATCCGCATCACGCCGCGCTTGGCGCTCTCCAGGTACTTGCTGTCGCGCACCTCCGGGTTCTCCTCGGCCAGGTTCTGCAGCGACGTCGACAGGGTGTTGAGCGGGTTGTTGATCTCGTGGCGCAGGGTGCGCGGCATGCTCTCCAGGAAGTTGTTGTGCTGCTGCAGCTTCGACAGCATGTTGGAGACGCTGCGCGCCAGATCGCCGATCTCGTCGCCGGCGTTCATCTCCCGCTGCAGCTCGCCGATGCGCAGGCGGCCGTACTCGTCGATGGCGCCGGAGGCTTCGCGGCGCAGGCTGCGGATCCGCCAGGCGAGGCGCGCCGCGAAGGCGAGCAGGGCGATGAACACGGCGAACAGGCTGACGATGGAGACCAGAATCACCTGCTGCAGCGCTTCGCGCTGGAAGCTCAGGATCTCGTTGATGTTCTGCTCGACCACCACGGTGCCGATCACCTTGCCCCGGGAGACGATGGGGTGGGCGGCCATGATTACCTCCTGCTCTTCCGA
The DNA here is from genome assembly GCA_040219935.1 of Pseudomonadales bacterium. Classification (GTDB taxonomy): domain Bacteria; phylum Pseudomonadota; class Gammaproteobacteria; order Pseudomonadales; family Azotimanducaceae; genus UBA7803. The sequence goes on from JAVJUA010000083.1 coordinate 8,840, forward strand.
CAGGCTGCGGCGCAGCGCCAGCGGGTCGCCGGTCAGCGAGCTGGCGATCACGGCCTCCGCCGTCGACTGGGAGTTCTCGATCAGCGCCCGGCGCGGCTCCCAGGGCTCGCCGGTGATCAGCCGGTGCACCCACGGCCGCATCTGCGCGAACCAGCCCTGCAGGATGCGCACGGCTTCGTGGTCGTCGTCCGGCGGCGGCGGCGTGGTGTTGCTGCCGGTCTCGGCGCGCACGCGCTTCTGCGGGTCGATGACCAGGATGCGGGCACCCGAGTAGCCGAGGCCCTGGATGATGTTCAGCACCTCGGGCGAGCGCAGCACCACCAGGTTGAAGCTCTCCTTGCCCGCCGTCGGCAGGGTCTGGGTGGTGCGCCGGACGGTGCGGGCCACCGGATCGTCGACGTCGACGAAGGCGAGCCCGAAGTAGCGGGACGAGCCGAGCATGGCGAGCGGCATGCGGAACTCGAGCCGGAATCCCTGTTCGGTCTCCTCCATGTGGCCCTGTAGCTGGTTGCTCGGCGTGCCGCCGGTGGCGTAGCGCCAGTCGGCGTCCATCTCGTAGGCGGTGACCACGCCCGGTTCCGAGGCGGTGAGCGTCATGCGGCCGTCGTCGCCGTTGGTCTGGATGTAGCGCAGCCGCACATGGTCGGCATTGTCGAGGCGCAGATGCTCCGGGCTGCGGTACACCCGGTCGCCATCGATGACGTCCATGAACACGTAGAGCTGGCCGCCGCGCTCGCCGAGCAGCAGTTTGAAGTCGCCGTCCTGGTTGCCGCTGTCGCTGCCGAAGCTCAGGGTCGACTCGATCAGGCCCTCGCCCCAGTCCTCGACGCGGCCGTCGAGGCGCACGGCATTCTGCAGCGGGTGGGCGTACAGGCTCTCGAAGTCCTCCAGGGAGACGGGCAGGTCGTTGAACAGGTCTTCCCGACCGTTGAACAGCGTCGAGATGCCTTCCGCGGTCAGAAGCTGGGCGTTCGACTGGCCCTGGATCAGCAGCCGCTCCATCTCCACGAGCTGGCGGTAGCTGAACCAGGGCACCATCAGCAGGGTCAGCCCCAGCAGCATGATCTTGGTGCCGAGGCGCGGCCCGCGGATGCGCCGGAGCAGCTTCATGGCTCAGCGGCTCCCGCGCTCAAGCGTCGGTGGACCAGCGGTACCCATAGCCGTACTCGCTCTTGATGGCGGCGAAGTCCGGATCCACCTTCTCGAACTTCTTGCGGATGTTGCGCATGTGGGTGTTGATGGTGTTGTTGGTCACCAGGCTCTGCATGGTGGCGTTCATCAGCGTCTCGTAGCTCACCGCGTGGCCGGGCGCGCGCACCAGCTTGGCCAGCATGCGGAACTCGGTGCCCGACAGGTCGATGCGGTGTCCCTTCCAGGAGGCCAGCAGCGCATCCTGGTCGAGCACCAGATCACCGATGCGCTTGGCGGTCGGGCTGTCGCGCACGCCGTCCTGCTCGGCGCGCACCTCGTTGATGCGCAGCAGCGACGAGATCCGCTCGGCCAGATAATCGAGGCTGATGGGCTTGGGCAGGTAGTCCCAGGCACCCAGCCGCAGACCCGAGATCTTGTCGATCTCGTTGATGCGCTCGGTGAGGAAGATCACCGGCAGGCTCGGCGCGCGGGTCAGCACGTCGCGGCAGAGCTGAAAGCCGGCGTCTACCTCCTCGCCGAGGATGATGTCCAGAATCACCAGATCGGGCAGGGCCTGGCTGAAGCCTTCCAGCGCCTCCTCGCGGCTGCCGTAGGCGGCCACCTGGTAGCCCTTCTTGGTGATGGCATCGGCGTAGTTGGCCCGCTGGTCCGGGTCGTCCTCGACGATGGCGATGGTTTTGGCCATCCAGCTCCGTCCTGATCGGGTTCGCGCGGATTCTAGCGTCTCCGGGTCCACGGCGGTAAGGGTCGCCGCATCCATCGTTTCTCCATGATCTGCCTGACGGTGCTCCACGATTCGTGCAGCCTGTCCGCATTGCCGCGCGCTTTAATATGGGTCATGAGAGAGTCCATCCCGCAATCAAACGGCTACGGCGATCACGCGATCGGCGAGTTAGGTCTGAATCTGGGCGATCTGGTTCCCTTCGAGCTCGACGGCGAGACCCTCAAGCTCGATGAGAACTTCACCGACGCCGAGATTCACGGCCCGCCCTCCGCCTGGGAAGGCGTCGAGGTCTGAGCCGCCGCGCGTGTGAGCGGCGCCCACCGCGCCGCCATGGGCGCCTTTGACTTTCTCCAGAGCACCGTTAAGGTAGCCGCTGGCTTCACCACTGCCGGCCGGTACGCCCCTTCTCCTTGGAATCGCTCCTAACCACCCTGCAGGGCATGGCCTGGCTCGAGCTCACCGGCCTGATCTCGGGCCTGCTGTGCGTCTGGCTGCTGATCCGGCAGAGCATCTGGACCTTTCCCATCGGCCTGATCTACGCGGCAGTATCGGTGGCGGTCTTTCTGACCGCGCGCCTGTATGCCGACGTGCTGCTCTCCGGCTACTACCTGATCATGAACGCCTACGGCTGGTACTTCTGGCTGTACGGGGCACCCTGGCGGCGCACCCGGGACGACGCCCTGGCGGTGACCTTCATGCCGGCGCGCACGCGCTGGTGGCTGGCAGCCGTGGTCGCGCTGGCCACCGCCGTCATGGGCTGGCTGCTGGACACCCGCACCGACGCCGAGCTCGCCTACTGGAACAGCGCCACCACCACCATGAGCTTCGCGGCCATGTGGATGACGGCGCGCAAGTACATCGACAACTGGGTGGTCTGGCTGGTGGTGGACGTGCTCGCCACCGGCATCTACCTGGCGCGCGGCATCGAGTTCTATGCCCTGCTGTACGCCGTCTACCTGTTCATGGCCGTGCTGGGCTGGCGTGCCTGGCGGCAGAGCATGACGACCACGGTGCCGGTATGAGCCGGGTGGTCTGCGTCACCGGCACGGAGTGCACCGGCAAGACCACCCTGTCTCGTGCTCTGGCCGAGCGCCTGGGGGCGCCGCTGGTCACCGAGGTGGCGCGAGACTATCTGACCGGCCGCAGCGGCTACGACCGCGCCGACGTGCTGGCCATCGCCCGGGCGCAGCTGGCGGCGGAAGACGCGGCGCTGGCCGATGCCGACGTAATCGTCGCCGACACCGACCTCAGCGTCATTCAGGTGTGGTGGCAGGAGAAGTACGGCGATCTGGACCCGTGGCTGGCCGATGCCCTGGCGCGCCGCTCGCCGCGCCTGTATCTGCTGACCCGTCCCGACATCGCCTGGGAGCCGGACCCGCTGCGCGAGTCCCCCCACGACCGCGACCGGCTGCATCGCCGCTACCAGGCGGTTCTGGCGGAGTCGCCGCACCCGTTCGTCGAGATCGCCGGGCTCGGTGAGGCGCGGCTGCGCCAGGCGCTGACGGCGCTGGGCCTCAAGCCGTGAGCGCCTGCAGTGCCGCCGCGCCCAGGCGGCTCTGCTCGACGATCTCGGGGCGGTCGTTGCCGGCGGCGATCTCGGCCATGGCCCAGGCGGTTTCCCGCAGCCAGAACCCGACCTGGCAGGCCTGCAGCCGCTCCGGCGCTGCATCGGCGCCCAGATAGCCGCGCGCCCAGCCCGGCAGGTCGGCGGCCGGCGCGCCGGCGCCCTGATGCAGCACCACCAGATCGAACAGCGGGTCGTTCTGCCCGATCCACTCCCAGTCGAGCGTCGTCCAGCCGTCGGCGCCGAGGATCACGTTCCAGGGGTTCAGGTCGTTGTGACAGGTGGTCCAGGCGGGCGGCGCCCAGCGGGTGCGATCCGCCAGGCGCGCCAGCCAGGTGGGCGGTGCGGCGGCGGCCAGGTGGGCCCGGGCCTGCGCCACCGGATCGTAGCGGCGAGCCACCGCGGGCATGGTGCGGTGCAGGGCGCGCAGGTAGTCGATCAGCACCCCCGGCTCGGCATCGATGTCGGCCAGCAGGCGGCCGGGCACCCAGCGCGAGATCATGTGGCCGGTGGCCGTGTCCTCGGCAATCACCGCCGGCAGGCCCGGCAGTCGGCTGGCATAGACCCGGGCCTCCAGGGCACGGTCGATGAAGGCGTGGGTCTGGCCCGAGTTGCTGCCCCGGGGGGCGCGCAGCACGTAGTGCTCGCCGCCGTACTCGAAGCGGTAGTTGTCGTTGCTGTAGCCGCCTTCCAGGTACAGAAAGCCTGACAGCGCCGCCGGGTCCCAGTCCGGGCGCAGGCGCAGCACGTGATCGCGAAGTGAGGCGGTGGCCGTGGTCATGGCCGCAAGGCTGCCAAAGCCGCGGCCCGGACGCTACTGCACGCCCACCACGAAGCCCAGGGTGGGCCCGATCTCGGCGTTGACCACCAGGTCGGCCAGCGGGTCCAGCGGAGTCTCCTCGCGGTTGACGATGGCGAGTCCGGCGCCCCGGCGCTTGGCGTACTCAGGGAAGCCGGCGGCCGGATACACCACCAGCGACGACCCCACCACGATGCACAGGTCGCAGGCCTCGATCTCGGCCTGGGCCCGCGCCATGGCCGCTTCCGGCATGGCCTGGCCGAAGGAGATGGTGGCCGACTTGATAATGCCGCCGCAGCGGCTGCAGGGGTCGACCCGCGACAGGCGCCGGAACTGGGCCTCCAGGTCGGCCATCTCGTAGCGCAGGGTGCACGACAGGCAGGTGGCGTAGCTGGCGTTGCCGTGCAGCTCGATCACCCGGTCGTCGGGGATGCCCGAGTTCTGATGCAGGTTGTCCACGTTCTGGGTGATCACGGCGCTGGCCTTGCCGCGGGCGATGAGCTCGGCGATGGCCCGGTGGCCGGTGTTGGGCCTGGCGCGCTCCATGGCCCGGTCGCCCTCGAAGCGGCGCCGCCAGGATTCCTGGCGCACGCTGTCGCTGGCCATGAAGTCCTGGAACGGAATCGGCTTGATCTTGGTCCACAGGCCGGTGCCGGCGCTGCGGTAGTCGGGTATGCCCGACTCGGTGCTGATGCCGGCGCCCGTGAAGAAGACGATGCGCTCGGCGGCGTCGACCAGGCGCCGCAGCCGCTCCGTTTCGCGCTCAGCGCCCACGCGCCAGCTCCAGCACCGACTCCACCACCCGTCCGGTCTGCTCGTAGGGCACCATGTGCCCGGCTTCCGGCACCAGATCCACCCGCGCATGGGGCAGCCGCGCGGCGAACGCCTCGGCGTAGGGCGGCGGGATCAGCCGGTCGCTCTCGCCCCAGACGATGCGGGTGCGGGCGTTGACCCGGTACAGGCGGTCAGCCAGACCCCGGTCGGGAATCGGGAACAGCAGCTTGCCCGCCATGCCCAGCCGCCGGGCGTTGCCCACCAGAAAGTCGGTGAGAAACTCCGGGTCGTTGAAGTCGCCGCCGGCGGACAGCAGGCCGCCGTGCCTGGCCGGGTCGTGCAGCAGCAGCTCCGGCAGCTCGTAGGGCAGGGCGGCGAACAGGTCGGTCACCGGGTGCTCGTCGAGCCAGAGGCCGGCGGGGCAGATCAGCACCAGATCGGTGACGCTGTCCGGCGCCAGCGCCGCCATCTCGGCCGCGATCATGCCGCCCATGGAGTGCCCCACCAGCAGCGGACGCTCGAGGCCGAGGGCGCGGCGCACGTCGTCGGCATGCAGGGTGACGTCGAGCATGGTACGCAGGTGGTCGGCGCCGTCGGAATCTTCGTACCCAGGCAGCAGCGGCGCGTGCACGGTGAAGTGCTGGGCCAAGGCCGCCAGGAAGGCGTCGTCCGGCAGCAGCCCGCCGGCGCCGTGCAGGAACAGCAGGTCGGGGCCGCGCCCGCCCTGGCGCACGCGGATGTGAAAGGTAACGCCGTGGGCGCCGGGCACCTCGATCACGCGGCTGTCCATCAGGCACCTCCCACGGCGGCGGCCCCTGCGCGGGGCGCGTGGCTGATCGGATGGATCCAGAAGCGGTCGTCGTCGGCATGCTCGGGCCAGACGTCGCGCAGCCGCGGCATCACCTCCTCGGCGAACAGCTTGGTCGAGCGCATGCACTTGTCCTTCGGCATGTCGCCGACGTGGATCAGGCAGAAGATGTTGCCGACCCTGAGCGTGGTGATGAGCTCGCGCATGCGCTCCACCACCGTGTCCGGGCTGCCGGCGATCACGTAGCCGTCGTTCACCAGCTTGTCCCAGCTCATCTTCGACACGTCGCCCACCGCCTGACGCGTCATCTGCGAGGTGACGTTGGCCTGCAGGGTCTTGACGGTGCGGTAGCCGGGGGCGTCGGCGAAGCCGGGGTAGACGTGCAGGCAGCGGTTGTAGAAGTAGTCGATGTGCTGCCGATAGTCGCGCTCGGCCTCGGCGTCGGTCTCTGCCACGACGATGGTCTGGGCGAAGCCGGCGCGGTAGGGCGACAGGTCTTTGCCGCGCTCCTCGACGCGGCGCCAGTAGCCGTCCATGAGCTGCCGGGCACGCTTGTAGCCCGAGAAGCTCAGGTAGCAGTACACGTAGTCGTAGTCGAGGCAGAAGTCGTAGGTCTCCAGCGACCCGCCGCCGGGAATGAAGATCGGCGGGTTCTTCTGAATCGGCTTCGGCCAGCAGTTGGCGTAGCGTAACTGGGTGTAGCGGCCGTTCCAGGCGAACGGCTCGTCCTCGGCCCAGCACTTCATGATCAGGTCGTGGGCTTCCTTGTATTTCTCCCGGGTGAGCGCCGGAATCTGGCCGTAGCAGTAGTTGGTGTCCATGGACGTGCCCACCGGGAACCCGGCCAGCAGGCGGCCGCCGGAGATGACGTCGAGCATGGCGAACTCTTCCGCCACCCGGATCGGCGGGTTGTACAGCGCGATGGAGTTGCCGAGCACCACCAGCGCCGACTTCGACGTGCGCCGCGCCAGGGTGGCCGCCATGATGTTGGGGGACGGCATCAGCCCGTAGCCGTTGGCGTGGTGTTCGTTGACACCGATGCCGTCGTAGCCGAGTTCCTCGGCGTACTCGAGCTCATCCAGATAGGTGTTGTAGAGCTCGTGCCCCTTCACCGGGTCATAGAGGCTCGACGGGATGTCCACCCACACCGAACGGTGCTTCTCGCGGAAGTCGTCCGGCAGGTAGGGCCACGGCATGAGGTTGAACCAGGTGAATTTCATCGACCCTCCCCAAGGACGTTTGTAGAACCCGTTCTAAGGGGGACGGCCGGGGCGTGTCAATACGCCCGCGTGCTCAGCGCGCCTGCTCTACAATCGGGCGCACGATTCAGCGGAGCCCGGCCATGCACACCATCGAATTCTTCTTCGACTGCTCCAGTCCCTGGACCTATCTGGCCTTCGAGGCCATCCAGCCAATCGCCGCCCGGGACGACGTGGAGGTGGTGTGGAAGCCCATCCTGGTAGGCGGCGTGTTCAATGCCGTGAACCCGAGCGTCTACCAGAACCGCGAGCAGCCCATCATCCCCAAGGCCCGCTACTACCAGAAGGATCTGAAGGACTGGGCGCGCTACGTGGGGGTCGAGATCGGCCAGCCGCCCGTGTTCCCGGTGAACAGTGTCAAGGTGATGCGCGGCGCCTTCGTCGCCATCGAGGAAGGCAAGCTGGTGCCTTACGCCCGGCGCGCCTTCCAACGCTACTGGACGGAACTCGCCGACATTTCTCAGGACGACGAGGTGCGACGGATCGCAGCCGACGCCGGACTCGATGCGGACACGCTCATGGCGACGATCGCAGAGCCCGCCTACAAGGGCCGCCTGCGCGAAACCACCGACGAGCTGATCCGGCGCGGCGGCTTCGGCTCGCCCACCATGTTCCTCGACGGCGACGACATGTACTTCGGCAACGACCGCCTCGGGTTGCTGGAATTCAAGTTGCGTCGGTGAGGTCGGGAAAGCGATGTCAGAGCAGCATCGCTTCCACGCCGAGGCGAACGGCCGCCTTCACCATGACCTTGTCGAGACTCACCAGTGTTAACGCACGGTGACCGGCAATTGCCACATGCAGTGCATCGCCAGCACGTAAACCGGAAGCATGCTGCTCCGCAATGCTGCCGGCGCGGTAGAAGTCACCTCGACTGACCGGCACCACATGCAGTGAGTCGTTCACCAATCCGTCGAAGGCCGCCATGGCCCTGGTCTGGTGATCGTCGTCGATCTCACCAGTTCGACGTTTGATCGACAGTGCGGCGGCAAACTCCGTGATGGTCCAGTCGCTGATGGTGATCGGCTGATTGGCCGGCCGGGCCAGCCAGCGTTGGGCATCGTCGGTTCGCGGCTCGAGGGTCAACGCGGCGACGATGATGCTGGTATCGGCGTACGCCCCGGACATCAGTAGCGGGCGGTGTCCCGCAGTTTGCGCATGAACTGGCCTGCCGGCTCCGATTGACCGCGCGTCCCATGCGTCACGCTGCGAAGGTCGTCGATGTCGATGGGTTTGCGCGGCGACTCAGCGCACACCAGCCGGGCGACGGGGCGGCCACGTTTGGTGATGAGCACGTTCTCGCCGGCGGCCGCGCGCTCGGTCAGCTCACTCAATCGGGCTTTCGCTTCCGCGAGGTTGACACGGAGTTCGTCCATCGCCTCACCATCGGCCAATGTGACCATAAAAGTGGTCATATTGTCCCTGGCGACCTTGTTGCGGTCAACGGCGGCGGGCTGACGAGTCTTGCATCCAGTAGCCACTGCCAATGTGGGCTGGGTATCATCCGTCCCTGACACTAGGCATTGAGGCATTTGCCGTGGATCTGACGTTCAGCGAAGAAGACCGCAAGTTTCAGCAGGAAGCGCGTGAGTGGCTGGAGACGGCCTGGCCGAAGGAGATGCGGGCCAAGCAGGCGCGCAGCGCCCTGGGCAAGCTCTCGAAGGACGACCTGGTGGGCTGGCAGAAGCGTCTGGCCGAGAAGGGCTGGGTGGCGCCGAACTGGCCGAAGGAGTACGGCGGCGCGGCGTTTACACCGACCCAGAAGTACATCTTCGATCTGGAGCGTGCCCGGGTCGGCGCGCCGGGCGTGGTCCCGTTCGGCATGTCCATGGTGGCGCCGGTGATCATGAAGTTCGGCACCCAGGCGCAGAAGGACAAGTACCTGCCCGACATCCTGAACTCCAACGTCTGGTGGTGTCAGGGTTATTCGGAGCCGGGTGCCGGTTCGGACCTCGCGTCGCTGAAGACCAAGGCCGAGGACAAAGGCGATCACTATCTGGTCAACGGCGTGAAGACCTGGACCACCATGGCCCAGTACGCCGACATGATGTTCTGCCTGGTGCGCACCAGCCAGGAGGACAAGCGTCAGCTCGGCATCAGCTTCCTGCTGATCGACATGAAGTCGCCCGGCATCACCGTGAACCCCATCATCACCCTCGACGACCCGGAGCCGCCCTACCAGGAGATCAACATGGTCTACCTGGAAGACGTGAAGGTGCCCAAGGAAAACCTGGTGGGCGAGGAGGGCAAGGGCTGGACCTGCGCCAAGTACCTGCTGGAGTTCGAGCGCGGCAATGCCTACTCGCCGGCGCTGAAGGGTGCGCTCGCTCACGTCCGCCACATCGCCGAGAGCGAGCCCGACGGCTTCGGCGGCACCATGCTGGACGATGCCGACTTCCTGGCCCGCCTGCAGGACGTCGAGGTGCAGGTGCTGGCCATGGAGTACACCGAGCTGCGCATCCTCGGCGCCCTGGCCGCCGGCCAGAACGTGGGCCCGGAGTCGTCGCTGCTCAAGTGCCGCGGCACCGAGCTGCAGCAGGCCGTCACCGAGCTGGCCCTGGACGCCGTGGGCTACTACGCGCTGCCGCTGGATCAGTCGACGCCTGAGCCCGGCGACAACTTCCAGCCCGTCGGGCCCCAGTACGCCAACGGCGTCGCCCAGGACTACTTCAACACCCGCAAGGTGTCGATCTACGCTGGCTCCAACGAGGTGCAGCGCAACATCATGGCGAAGATGGTGCTGGGGCTCTGACCCGGGGCTCGAAGGACGTCACTACGGGTTGTTCCGGATAATCTGGCGGGCCGTATCTATGTAGGCTCACCCTGATGAAGCGACTTCGAGCGGCAATGGTGTTTGGCATGTTGGCCGCGATGGGGCTGACGCCGGGCATCGTCCGTGCCGAAGGCGGCGTGCCGATCGAGGAGATTCTCGTAGTCGGCGCCCGCCTGCCGCGCCCGGTGCAGGACGTGTTGGGCAAGGTGGACGTCATCGACCGGCAGGCCCTCATCGACGGCATTGCCGTCAACGCCGACGACGTGCTGCGCTACACGCCCGGTGTCAGCGTGGCCCGGGCCGATGGCAGGTTCGGCGCGACCGAGTTCACCGTCCGCGGGCTGTCTGGCAACCGGGTCACAGTGTTGATCGATCGGGTGCCGGTGGCCGACCAGTTCAACATCGGCGCCTTCGCTCATGCCGGTCAGGACTATCTGATTCCGGATGCGGTGGCACGCATCGAGATCCTGCGCGGCCCCGCCTCCACCCTGTTCGGCAGCGATGCCCTGGGTGGCGTGGTGGCCGTCGAGACCCGCGAGCCCGAGGACTATCTGGATGGCCAGGCGTCGGCCGCGAGCCTGACGGCGGCGGCGTCCGGGGCGGACGGCTCGACGCTGCTCGGCGCCGCGGTGGCGGGCGGCAGCGGCCCGCTCTCGGCCATGCTCCACGGTGTTCGTCAGGACGCATCGGAACGGGACGCCGCAGGCAGCAGCCGCGAGGACGATCTCGATCGCCGACGTCGGGCCGCGTTCTTCAAGGTCGGGTATCAGCTGCCCGAGGGAGATCGCCTGCGGCTCAAGGTCGAGCTGTTCGACGAGACCGTCGCCAGCCGGCCTGAAGGCGCGCTCGGGTTCGGCCGGCAGTTCGCCAACACCACGTTTCTGCGGGGCGACGACCAGCGCGAGCGCCGGGCGGTGCAGCTCGACTACGATCGAGAGGTCGGCGGGCGCTGGGCCGACTACGTGCGTGCGACCGTTTACGGGCAGCGCACAGACACCGACTTTCGTACCTTCGAGCGCCGGGATCGTCTGCCGGTGCCGGTCTCCATAGAGCGCCAGTTCGACTATGAATTCCGCGACGCCGGGCTGCTGGTGGACCTGGACAGCGGGTTCGAGCTGGGCCGCGTCCACCACCGTCTCGGCTGGGGCGTGAGCGCCCACCGCGCGAGGGTCAGGGAGCAACGTGACGGTCTCCAGCGCAATCTGACCACCGGTGCCACCACCAATGTGCTGCTGGGGGAAACCCTGCCGGCCCGCGACTTTCCCAACTCCACCATCACCGAGGCCGCCGTCTACCTGCACGACGAAATCAGCGTCGGCGCCGTGACCTGGATTCCGGGTGTGCGTTATGAGGTGTACGACCTCGACGCACGGGCCGACGCGCTCTACCGGGAGGGCTACCCGGATACACAGATCGAGGACGTGCGCGAGCACGCCCTGGTGCCCAAGCTCGGGGTGCAGTGGCGGATCAGCGATCGCTGGCGCAGCTTTGCGCAGTATGCGCGCGGCTTCCGGGCGCCGCCGTTCAAGGACGTCAACATCGGTCTGTCCTTGGCAGTGCCATTTGCAGTGGAAGCGATTCCGAATCCGGATCTCGAGGCCGAGACCTCCGACGGCGTCGAGGTTGGCATCGACCATCGCGGCGAGCGGCTGCAGGCGTCGCTCAACCTGTTTGGCGCCGACTACGACGACTTCATCGAGTCGAAGGCCAGCCTCGGCTTCGATCCGACGCGCGGCGCCCTGCTGTTCCAGTCGCGAAACATCGAGCGGGCGCGCGTGTACGGGGCCGAACTGTCGGTATCAGCGCGGCTCACCGACGCCCTGGGGCTCGATGCCGATGCCAGCTGGACCCGCGGCGAGAACCGCGACAACGGCAAGCCGCTCAACACCGTTGATCCGCCGGCGCTGGCGGCTCGCCTGCGCTGGCAACCCTCGCCGCGCTGGCATGGCACGCTGGCATTGCGGGCCGCGGCGGCGCAGACGCGCGTCGATGAAGGCGCGGGTGATCTGTTTCAGCCGGACGGTTATGCGGTCTTCGATCTGAGCGGCGGCTTCACCCCCAGCCCGAGGCTGCGGATACATGCCGGCTTGTTCAATATCACGGACCGGCAGTACTGGTCCTGGGGGGCCGTGCGAGGGCGGGTGGCGGATGATCCCCTGGTGGATCTGCTGGCCGCGCCCGGACGCTACGGAGCGCTGTCCATGCGCCTGGATCTGTAGCCCGAATGAGAATGGGGATACCGTCATGATCGAGATTCAAGTGCTCCGAACGCTTACCGTCACGCTGGTAGCCGGGTTGCTGGCGGCGGCGGCATGGGGCGCGCAGGTGCACCGCGCCGAGGTGGCACAGGGCGAGATGCAGGCGCGTATGGCCGCCGGGCAGCAGGCCTACGCCAGCTATTGTCAGTCGTGCCACCAGCCCACCGGCACGGGCATGGGCGCGGTGTTCCCGCCGCTGGCAGGATCCGACTACCTGCTGGCGGATACCGAGCGGGTCATCACCATCGTGCTGGCGGGCCTATCGGGACCGATCGAGGTCAACGGCCAGCCCTACAACGCCGTGATGCCTAATCTGGGTTACCTCAGCGATCAGCAGATCGCGGACGTGGTCACCTACGTGTTGAATGCCTGGGGCAACAAGGGCGGCTACGTCGGCGCCGACGAGGTGGCCGCCCGGCGCCAGGCGCTGGCCGGCGCAGTGGGCATCGAGGGCGGACCGCACCCGGGCGTGCGGACGCCGCAATTGCGCTACGAGGGCGGCGCGTCCAGCCCTGTGGGCGAGTCGGCTTTGGGACGGATGGTTTCGTCCGACGGCCCGGCGATGACCGAAGATGAGTTCAACCTGGCCGCCCAGGTGTATTTCGAGCGCTGTGCCGGCTGCCACGGCGTGTTGCGCAAGGGGGCCACCGGACTGCCGCTGACGGCCGACATCACCCGCACCAAGGGCACCGACTTCCTGAAGACGATCATCAACTACGGCACGCCGGCGGGTATGCCCAACTGGGGCACGTCCGGAGAACTGTCCGAAACCCAGATCGACGTCCTGGCCCGTTTCCTCCAGCATCCTCCGCCGGAGCCGCCGGAGTGGGGCATGACCGATATGCGCGGCTCGTGGAAGCTGCTGGTGCCCGAGAGCGAGCGGCCGCAGGCACCACAGCACGATTACGACGTCGACAACTTTTTCGCTGTGACCCTGCGCGACAGCGGCGAGGTGGCCATCATCGACGGCGACTCGAAGCGCATCGTCACCATCGTGCCCACGGGTTATGCCGTGCACATCTCGCGTCCGTCGGCCTCGGGGCGTTACATCTACACGATCGGCCGCGACGGGCGCATCGACATGATCGACCTCTATGCCGATCCGCCGGTGCGGGTGGCCGAAATCAAAATCGGTCTGGAGGCGCGCTCGGTGGAGACCTCCAAGTACAAGGGTTACGAGGACGAGCTGGCCATTGCCGGTGCCTACTGGCCGCCGCAGTATGTGCTCATGGATGGCATGACACTCGAGCCGAAGAAGATCGTCTCGACCCGGGGCATGACCGTCGACACCCAGGAGTACCATCCGGAGCCGCGGGTGGCCGCCATCGTCGCGTCGCACCAACACCCGGAGTTCATCGTCAACGTCAAGGAGACCGGACTCATCAAGCTGGTCAACTACCAGGACATCGACAACCTCCAGGAAACCACCATTGACGCGGCCCGATTCCTGCACGACGGCGGCTGGGACCGCACCCGGCGCTACTTCCTCACTGCCGCCAACCAGAGCGACAAGATCGCCGTGGTGGACTCCAAGGATCGCAACCTCGAAGCCCTGGTGGACGTGACCTCGATTCCGCATCCGGGCCGCGGCGCCAATCTAATCGATCCGGAGTTCGGGCCGGTCTGGGTCACCAGTGCACTGGGCAGCGCGGAAATCACCTTCATCGGCACTGATCCCGAGGCGCATCCGCAACATGCCTGGAAGGCGGTACGCGTGCTCGCCGGGCAGGGTGGCGGTTCGCTGTTCGTGAAATCACACCCCAATTCCAGAAACCTGTGGGTGGACACGCCACTGAATCCCGAGGCGGCGGTGAGCCAGACCGTGGCTGTGTTCGATGTCGGCAATCCGGCAGCCGGCTATCAGGTGCTGCCGATCGCCGAATGGGCCGGCATCGAGGGCGGCGCCCAGCGGGTGGTGCATCCGGAATATAACAAGGCCGGCGACGAGGTGTGGTTCTCGATCTGGAACGCCCAGGACGAGACATCGGCCATCGTCGTGGTAGACGACAGGACGCGCTCGCTGAAGGCCGTCATCAATGACCCACGGCTGATCACGCCCACCGGCAAGTTCAACGTTTACAACACGGTGCACGAAGTGTACTGACCAACCATCTTTGGAGCATCGCCATGGATTTCCGGATTTCCGACGAGGCGCGTATGGTCGAAGACCAGGTGCTACGCATGCTGAATGACGAGATCATCCCGGCAGAGGCGCGCTACGCAGGGGAGGCTCAGGTCACGCAGGACGGCGAGGACCCGCCGGTGATGCGCGAGCTGAGGGTCAAGGCCAAGGCGTTGGGCCTGTGGAACCTGTTCATGCCCGATGTCGAGTGGGGAGCGGGGCTGTCGAACCACGACTACTCCATCCTCTGCGAGCACATGGGGCGTTCGCCGCTGGCGCCGCGGGTATTCAACTGCCAGGCGCCGGACACGGGCAATGCCGAGATCCTCGCTGAATTCGGAACGCCCGGGCAGCAGGCACGCTGGCTGCGGCCGCTGCTCGCGGGCGACATCCGTTCCTGTTTTTCCATGACCGAGCCGGAGGTCTCAGGTGCCGACCCGACCGGGCTGCGGACGTTGGCAGTGCGCGAGGGCGACGAGTGGGTGATCAACGGCCACAAGTGGTTCACGTCAGGCGCGGTAGGGGCGGCGTTCGCCATCGTCATGGTGGTGACTCAGCCCAAGGGCGCGCCCCACGAGCGGGCATCGATGATCATCGTGCCCACCGATGCCCCGGGCTTCAATCTGATCCGCTCGGTGTCGGTGATGGGCCACAGCGGCGGCGGTGGCCACTGCGAAATCCGCTACGAAGACTGCCGCGTGCCTGCGGAGAACTTACTCGGGCCGGAACACGGCGGCTTCATGATCGCCCAGGCCCGCCTCGGACCGGGGCGGATCCACCACTGCATGCGCGCGATCGGCATGGCCGAGCGCGGCTTCGAGATCATGTGCCGGCACGCCAACCAGCGCGACATCGCCGGTACCCGGCTCGCTGACAAGCAGATCGTTCAGGACTGGATCGCCACCTCGCGAATGGAGATCGACCAGGCGCGCCTGCTCACCCAGTACGCGGCGTGGAAGATGGACCAGGTCGGCAAGCGCGAGGCACGCCAGGAGCTGTCCATGGTGAAGGTGGTGGTACCGAACATGATGATGCAGGTGCTGGATCGCGCCATTCAGAGCATGGGTGCGCTGGGGGTTTCCGACGACACGCCGGTGGCGGCCATGTGGCGCAACGGTCGAGCGTTGCGCATCGCCGACGGCCCCGATGAGGCCCACAAGATGGTGATTGCCCGCCGCGAGCTGAAGCGCTTCGCCTGAGGCCCGGCGGCCATGGGCGCGTCAGGTCGAGCGCGGCCGCACCAGGATCGGGGCGTAGACGACGGCGAACGCCGCGAACGCCAGGGCCCACAGCGCCGCCGAGGTGCCCAGCCACACGCCAGCCGCCGCCGGCCACGCCAGCAGCCCGGCTACCCGGGTGATCGCCGCCAGGTGCACGGCCGCAAACATAACACCCTCGGCGTCGCGGCCGGCGAGGGGCCGGCCGGTGTGGCCCAGGGCGCTGCGCGTCATCATCGCCAGCATCAGACCTCCCATGGCGCCGACGCTCAGCGCGTGCAGCGCGGCGGGCGCCATGTGCCCCGGCGCTGGATCCAGCAGCGCCCGCAGGGCGAAGTGCACCGGTAGCCAGAGATAACCGAGCGGCAGCACCAGCAGCAGCGTGTTGTGTCGGGTGCGCCACGGCATCCAGCCGGCCAGCCGCAGCAACTGCACCGCCGCCGCCGCCCACAACAATCCCCGGCCACCGGCAATGGCCCAGGGCGTGGTCGCTGCCGACAGATCGACGACCCCGACCGCGATCGCCAGACCCACCGCCGCCGCATCGATGGCGTGCCAGCGTCGCGGCTTCAGGCCGGGTACGGCATTGGCCGAAAAGGCGGGAATGATGCGGCCACCGATGACGGTAAGGAGCAGCGCCACAAGGTCGAGGCCGAGAGTGGTGGTGCGGACCATCCAGATGGGATCGAGATAGCCGGCGACGGCGCTGTGGTGCGCCCAGGACAGCAGCGCCAGACCCATCAACAACGGCACCACGAAGGCATTGCGGTAGTTGCGGCTTCTCCATAGCGGCAACGCCAGCGAAGCCGCGGCGACGACCAGGAACCCCACGTCGGCAACCACGGCTACCGGCCCCGGCCCTGTCAGCATCAGCAAACGCGCTGCCAGCCACAGGGCGACCAGCGCCGCCAGGCCCATGCCAGAGGGCGTTGGCAGACCGGTCCAGTTGCGGGCGGCGGTGAAGAGAAAACCGACGATCACCGCCGGCGCGAATCCGAACAGCATCTCGTGCGCATGCCAGGCGGGTGCCGGCAGCACCGGGTTCAGAGTGATCCAGCCGGCGTAGGCGGCGTACCAGGCCGGCACGGCCAGGGCGGCAAATCCCGCCGCGCAGAGATAGAGGGGCCGGAAGCCGATCGACAGGAATGCGGCCACCTCGGCCCGGCACCGATGCATCAGATCGCCTTGGAGAATCCTTGGGTGCCGGGGGCGAGGTGGGCATCGAACGCCATGCAGACATTGCGGATCAGGAACCGGCCGCGCCGGGTGACGATGATGGTGTCGGCCTTCAGCTCGACCAGGTCATCCTCGGCCATGACCTTCAGCCGTGCCAGCGCCGCTGCGAAGTAGCCCGCGAAGTCGATGCCGTGGCGGCGCGAGAAGTCGACGGTATCGACGCGGAAGTGGCACATGAGTTCGAGGATCAGGTCGCGGCGGATCTGGTCGTCGGCGGTCATGATCAGACCGCGCTCCACGGCAAGCTGGCCGCGGTCGAGTCGCTCGGTGTAGGCGTCGAGCGCCTTGCAGTTCTGGGCGTACACGGTACCCACCTGGCTGATGGCGCTGACGCCGAGGCCAATCAGATCGCAGTGGCCGTGGGTGGTGTAGCCCTGAAAATTCCGGTGCAGCCGGTGGGCGGCCTGCGCCCGCGCCAGGCTGTCGTCGGGGCGGGCGAAGTGATCCATGCCGATGTACACATAACCGGCGGCGCTGAAGCGCTCCACGGCCATCTGCAGCAGCAGCAGCTTGGTCTCGGCGTTGGGCAGATCCATGAGCTGAATCTGGCGCTGGGTCTTGAACCGGCCCGGCAGGTGCGCGTAGCTGTACAGCGAGATTCGGTCCGGGTTCAGAGCGATGACGGTGTCGAGCGTGACCGCGAAGCGCTCGCGGGTCTGCAGCGGCAGGCCGTAGATCAGGTCGACGCTGAGCGAGCGCACGCCGCTGCCGCGGGCGGCCTCCATCACCGCTCGGGTGTCTTCGGCGCTCTGACGACGGTTCACTGCGGCCTGCACATGGGGGTCGAAGTCCTGGACGCCGAGGCTCATGCGATTGATGCCGAGCCGAGCAAGATGCTCGATTCGGGCGGCGTCGACGGTGCGCGGGTCGATCTCGATCGAAATGTCAGAATCCGCTTCGTCGCCGAACCTGAAGTGGTCGCGCAGCACGGCGAAAAGGTCGCCGAGCTGGGCATCGTCGAGGTAGGTGGGCGTGCCGCCGCCGAAGTGCAGTTGCTCGACCCGATGCGAGTCCGACAATCGCTCGCGCACCAGGGCGATCTCGCGCTTCAGGCGCTGCAGGTAACCGACGGCGTGGCGTCGATTGTTGGTGATGATGCGGTTGCAGGCACAGTAGTAGCACACGGTGGCGCAGAACGGCACGTGCACATAGATGGACAGCGACGCGTGCGCGCGCTCGGCCAGCGCGGCCTCGTAGATGCTCGGGTCGAAGTCGTCGCGGAACAGGTTGGCGGTGGGATAGGACGTGTACCGCGGCCCATTCACTTCGTAGCGGCGAATAAGGTCCATGTCGAAGGCGGCAACAGGGCGGGTCACGAATCCACGACTCCGCTGGAAAAAGTGTGCTCACTATGGCGATTTCTGCAGCGACCGGGAATAGGGAGATGTCCGTAGCCGGCCGCCGGGCGGTGCATGCTAGTGTACCCGGGCAGTGCAGGAGATGGCCCGTGGACAATCCGCTGTTCGAAGCCAGCTACGCGCGCTTGTTCGGCGGCACCATCGCCATGGAAGCGCAGTCCGACAGGTTTTTCGAAGCGTTCTACCGCCGCTTCCTCGAAGATCCTGAGATTCAGGACTTGTTCGGCGACACCGATATGAAGCGCCAGGCGACGATGCTGCGCAAGTCCTTCTTTCACCTGGCGGGTTTCTACGTCACCCACGAACCGTCCGGCGAGCTTGAGCGGATGGCGCGCATCCACTTCAAGCTCGGCATCGGTGCCGAGCACTACGAGTTCTGGCTGGATTGCCTGGTGGCCACGGTGGCCGAGTTTGACAGGGCGTGCGATCAGGCAACCGAGATGGCGTGGCGGTGGGCCCTGGCGCCGGGAATCACCTACATGAAGCTCTACGAGCACTTCCATGGTGGTCGGTCCAGCCACCCGGGGTCATCCGCGGGGACGCCGTCCCACGGCTGATCAGGGCGCCGAGCACGACGACGAGAAACATCACGCCGCCGGCCACCGACACCAGCGCGCCGATGCCCATCAGCGCCATGCCGGCGGTCTCTGCCATGCCGTCGATTCCCTGGGCGGCGCCGGCCACCTTACGCTGCACCCCGTAGCCCCCGCACCAGGCGAGTCCGGTGATGTGCATGAGCTGACCCGAGGCGTAGATCCATGGCTGCCAGCGAGCGACTCGAACCAGCTTGATCGGGTGACCAAGGCCGGGAAGCACCACGTAGATCAGACCCATGGCGGCCAGGGTCACGGCGACGATGGCACCGTGATAGTGGGCCGGAATCATGGTGTTGGAGCCTCGGATCAGAAAGCCGAGCAGGCCACCGGCAGCGAACAAACCCATCGAGCACAGCGCCACGGCGCGCAGGCGACGCGCGTCGGCATTGCCGGCCCGGTGGACCAGCAGTGACCACAGCGCCAGGGCGCCCAGGGGCAGCGACGCGAGGCCGCCCCAGCGCATCAGCGCGGTGAAGCCGAGCACGTGAGCAGGGCTGTCCAGGGGTTGCGTGTAGAGCCATGGCACGACGGCCAGCGGCACCACGGTCAGCACCAGCAGCCACCGCACCGCCCGCCAGGCCAGGCCATGGCAGGCGCCGCCGGCGGCCAGCAGTACCAGCCAGGCCGAGAGCAGCAGCAGCGTGTAGGCGAACTGCAGCACGTGCCCGCCGCCCCAGAACAGCAGGTCGTACAACACCTCGCCGGCGAGCGCCGCCGGCAGCAGCAGCCACGACAGTGCCACGCAGCCGATGGCCAACCCCATGACGGCGGCGGTGAGTGCCATGGCCAGACGCACGGTGCCCAGCATGCTCGCGTCTCGCCACGCCGTGGCGACGACGTACTGCTGCAGGTAGCGGGCCGCCTGCGTGCCCAGGCCGGCCGTGGCCGCACCGAGCCCCAGGAAGAACCAGGGATGCTCGAGCACGGGGACGTAGTTGTTGATGATGGCCAGCGGGCGGCCGACCAGGGGTGCGGTGGCGATCATGAGCGTGCCGATCGCCATCAACCCGACTGCCGTGCGGTCGACCAGACCCGGTCGTCCCGGGGACAACAGCGTCCACAGCAGGCCTGCGCAGGCAAAGAACCAGATCAGCGCCGACAGGTCGACATGCACCACCAGCGCCACCCGGAACAGCGTCGGGTAGTCCAGCAGCTGCTGAATCAAAGGCGTGCGCGCCAGCGCCAGCAGCAGCGACATCAACCCGGCGGCCAGCAGCGCGGCCACGGCCAGCCACAGCCAGGCCATGCCGAGCGTGCGCGCCGCGTCGTCGGCGGGGCGGACGGCGGCTGTCTGCCGTGCCGGCAGCGCGTTGATGACGGTCATGGTACGAGCCTCCACAGGTGCCGTAAGGGGTTGGGGTCGAGCGTTCGGGTCTCGGCGACCATGCGTTCGAGTGTGTGGCTGGCGCCGAACATGGCCCGCAGCCGTCCCCGGCCGTCGATCAAATAGATGTGGGTGCTGTGCGCGAAGCCGTAATCCGACTCTGCGGATGGCGCTGGTTCGCGCTCGACATAGACTCGGTAACGTTCAGTGACCTCTGCCACGTCGGCTGCAGAGCCGGTCAATCCGACCAATGCGGGGTGGAAGTGCGCCACGTAGTCGGAGAGCACGTCGATGCTGTCACGCTCGGGGTCGATGGTGACGAACAGGGGCTGGACGTCGATGCCGAGCGCGGCGAGATCCAGCACCAGTGCCCGCATACGCGCCAGCGCCGTCGGGCAGACGTCGGGGCAACCGGTGAATCCGAAGTTGAGCAGAACCAGCCGGCCGCGCAGATCGCCGAGCGACAGCGCGCGACCCAGCGTGCTGTCCAGTGTGAAGTCGCCACCCAGGGTGTCGAGTACCGGCAGCGGTGATGCGGATCGGGGCAACAGCAGGGTGAGGCTGGTCAGCGCCAGCAGAACCGTCGTCGCGGCCAGCAGGCGGCGTCGCCGTGATTGGAAACGGCGGGGGTCACGACGCGACACTGGGGCGGCTCCGGTAGCTGAGATCGATCAGGGTCAGCAGCAGCACGGTGGCCAGCAGCAGGTGCGCCAGCACCGCCGGCATCGGCAACGGCCGGGTCACCAGGATCAGACCCAGCGCCAGCTGTGTTGCCACCCCGGTGATCAGCAGCAGCCCATGGACAGGCAGTACGCGCCGCCGCAACAGCAAGCCGCCCAGGGTGACGGCGAGGCCGGCGGCCACCCAGGCACCCAGGCGGTGCGCGTGCTGGATCAGCCAGGTGTTCGCATCCGGTACCACCCGGGCCGCGGCGTCGAGCTCGAGCTCGCGCAGATACCAGAATGCATCCGCGGATGGATCGCCCGGGCCGGGCGCGGCGCACCCCAGGGCGCGTTCGCACACCGTGGCGGCGAAGTTGGCGCTGATCCAGGCCCCGAGTGTCACCTGGACCGATACCGCGACGAGCGCCGCGAGCACCAGCATCCTCGGTACCGAGGGGTTCGACATCGGCCGAGACGCACGCACGGCCAGCAGCATCCGCCAGCAGATGGCCAGCATCAGCATACCGCCGAGCACGTTGCTGGCCGCGATGCCGGGACGTGTTTTCAGGAAGCTCGCCGGCCCGACCACGGCCAGCAGCAGGGTCACGGCCGCCAGCGCATAAGGCAGCACGGCGTCGAATGCCTCGGTGTGGCGCAGCGTGCGCGCTTGGTGCAGCACCAGCACTACCAACACCACCAGGGCCGCGGCGATGGTGCGGTGGGCCTGCTTGATCGCCTGTTCCGGGCGCAGCGCAGCGGCCACCGGCTGCGCCGGGACGCCGACCGCGGCCGGGTCCAGAACCGCATAGCAGGCGGGCCATGGCGTGCAGCCAACCCCGGCCTCGCGATGCCGCAGCCAGGCGCTCAGCAGGTTGGTTGCGAGTACCAGCATCATCAGCACGACCAGCAGCTTCTGCAAGGTGACGGCTCCTAGCGAAACACGAATCGGCCGCTGTCCGGCTCGAAGTCGATCAGCAGCGACTGCGCGGGCGCGAGGTCGAGCACGTGTGTTTCGGAATATTGGAACGCCGGGGAGCGCGCGTCATCGCTCATGCGCACCGCGATCTCGGTACGCCCGGCCGGGACTACCAGGCGTTGGTAGTACACGGCACGGCCGTCGGCGTGCAGGCCCTGGGCCCTCAGGATCGCATCCACCAGGCGCACGCCGCCGAGGTCGAGCTGCAGTCGCACGGGCGACCGCGCCCGCGGGCAGTCGAGGGGGGCGCGCATGTTCTCCGGCAACCCGGCGAGTTCGGCAGCGTCTCGTGGGCGGCAGGCATCGAGCCGCACTCCGGAGTGTCGCAGGCTCAGCTTCAGCTCCGCGTGCCCGGGTGCCAGGGCGGTATGGGTCGGCCCGCCGGCCAGGATGGCCACCGGCGCGAAGAACAGCAGGTAGGCCAGTGCCTGGCCCACACCTCGGCGCAGGCGGGCGGCGCCAATGCTCATTGTGGCCTTCACGCGGAACCATCCGCAGCGCCGGGTGCCGATCTCGACGACGTCTGCAGGTCGGTAATGGCTTCGCTCAGGCGTTCCGGCTCCAGCGGACCGGCCCAGCAGATTGCCACCTTGCTGCGGCCTTCCCGGGTGCGCACGTGGGGGTCGCGTTTGCCCTCGACCCGCTCCGCCAGCCAGCGGCTCCCCTGACGCTGAAAGCAGGCGTCCGGGTGGCAGCCGGACAACAGCACCCCGTTGACCTGCGGTTGTCGCGCGACGAAGTCCACGAATGAGGGCGGCAGCAGGGCGCAGCACGGCAGACGCAGGGTGACGACCGCGTCGCTGGCGTGGGCATCCACGTCGGCAGCGTAGTCGCAGCCGAACAGCACCACGCCGCCCTGCACCGGCAGGTGCGCCAGCGCGGCGGTCGCCTCGCGGCGCAAGCGTTCGAGCGGGTACCCCGGGATCTCGATGCCGGAGATCAGCTCGTCGACATGCCGGAACGGTGTGGCCGACGGGCAGGCTCCGACGCAGATGCCGCAGCCGGTGCACAGATCGGCATTGACCTGAGCCTGGCGCAGGCCCGGCTTCGATTCGTGTGGAATCATGACGATGGCATCGAACGGACAGTCCTTGAAGCACCAGCTGCAGCCGTTGCAGTTGGTCGGATCAATGCGGGCCGGCTGCTGCTCTCCGGTGCGCAGGCGCGACAGTCTGGGTAGTGCAATCAACCCCACGGTGATCGTGCCGAGCAGTGCCCACAGGGGTCCGGGTCCGTAGCGATCCAGCAGCGGCAGCACGTTCATGTACATCCAGTCGAGCTGCACCAGCGCTGGTGTGGTGGAGAGGTCTGCCGGCGGCATGCTGGTGGCCGGGTGGACCAGAGAGACCAGAATCATCGCCGCAATGGTGCCGGTCAGCAGAGAACGCGAAGGCTGGATCTTGGCCAGCTTGATGCGTTTGATGTGCACCAGCATCCCGACCAGCAGGAACAGCGGCAGGGCAATGTGCAGAAACACCAGCAGCGAGAACAGCCGGTCGCTCAGCGTGGTGTTGGCCACGAAGTTGCGCGCCAGCGGGTCTCCGAAGATCGGCAGCCAGTCCAGCCACTCGCTGATGCGGACGGCCGTGTACTGCGCCAACTGATCCCACACCAGTATGTAGCCGCCGAGGGCGGATGCGAACAGCAGCCACAGCAGCGGCACGCCGCTGATCCACGAGAACGCCCGTGCGCCGCGAAACCGGCCGAGCGCAAATTCACGCAGCAGATGCGCCGTGACGGTAACAGCCAT
The DNA here is from genome assembly GCA_040219935.1 of Pseudomonadales bacterium. Classification (GTDB taxonomy): domain Bacteria; phylum Pseudomonadota; class Gammaproteobacteria; order Pseudomonadales; family Azotimanducaceae; genus UBA7803. Next base: position 32,192 of record JAVJUA010000083.1, read on the forward strand.
GGCGGCGGAGGCGTAGCGATGCAGACTGCGCATGACGCCGCCGAGATACCACTGCTGGTGGGTCAGGCGGTCCACGGACAGCCAAGCCTCGGACATGCTGGTTTCGAAGAAGACGAACAGGTAGACGCCGCTGCCCGCCATGATCCAGAAGCACAGGAACGACAGCGCGCCGAGCTGGTAGAGGGGGTTGTGGGCTGGCGTGAACGCGACGTCCAGCACCCTCTCGGCGCGCAGCCAGCCGGCCCGCGCCATGGCCTCCAGCCGGCGGATCATGCAGACGCCGCGGGACGCTGCAACCGATGGTGCCGGCGCCACTCGCCGACCAGCAGGTACAGCGCCAGTGCGCCCATGAGGGTGCCGACCGCCAGGCCGACGAAGATCGAGTAGCTGAACCGATAACTGTCGGATGCCGGGTCGTACACCGTGCAGAACAGACGGATCCGGGCGGTGAGCTCGGCGAGTAGAGACTGATCGGGTTCCAGAGCGAAGACCAGCGTCTTCAGCGGCTCCACGAAGTGCGGAATCTGGAAGTCGATGCCATACACCTGTCTGTACACGGTGCCGTTGCCGTCGACGATGGTGCTTTGAATCAGGTGGTCGAAACCACCGCCGGTGGACCGGAACTGAAATCCGAGTTCGGCCGCCAGCCGATCAATGGTGGCGGCGTCGGCGGCCAGGAAGTCCCAGCCGGGTTCCTGCACGCCCTGGCGGCGCGCGTAGTCCGCCATCATGGCCGGTGTGTCGCGGTCGGTATCGAAGCCGATGGTCAGCACCTGGAAGCTGTCTGCACCCAGCACCTGCCGGGCCACCTGCACGCCGCGCCGCAGCTGTTGCGTGGTGGCCGGGCAGATGTGCGCGCAGCTGGTGAAGATCAGGCTCACCACGACCGGTTTGCCCAGGTAGTCGCTCAGGCGGCGGGTGCCGCCCTGGCGGTCAATCAACACCGCGTCGCCGAGGGTGCGGCCAATGGCGGCCTGGCTCACGGCCAATGCCTGGTCGCGATCGAAGCCGGCCGCCGCAGTCGCTGCCGAAGCGGCCGCCGCGCCGGCGGTCAACGCCAATGCCATCAACGCGCTGGCGATCGGCCCGTGGCGCCGGCGGCTGGCGGACACAGAGCAGGCGTGCGGTCGCATCAGCTCAGCCCCCACGTCTCTGCCAGGTACTTCCAGTTGATGAAGTAGTAGAGGGCGAAGACGGCAAAGAACACGAAAAGCATCACCAGCGTGCCGGGAATCACGATGCCGCCGCGGCCAATGCCCTGATACGCCCGGGCTGGCGGGGGGTTGGCGAAGGCGATGGACGGCATGGCTTCGTTTTCACCGACCCGCCGCCCGAACAGAATGGTGCCCACCATGATGGCGATGAACATCCCGCCGCCGGCCACGGCCAGCAGCACCGACATGCCGTTCAGGCTCATCATGGTCAGGGCCGCCGCGGAGAACTCGTAGCCGGCGTCGCTGCCGCTGAACAGGATGTCCCAGTGCCGTCTCGGCACGCCGAGCGTGCCCGCGCCCATCAGGAACAACGAGACCCCGGTCATGCCCAGGCCGAACACGTAGGGTTGCCAGGAGGCCAGCCGCTTCAGCACCAGCTCGCGTCGAAACAGAACCGGTACCAGCCAGTAGGAGAATGCCATGAAGGCCAGCGTGGTGCCGACCACGACGGTGCCATGGAAGTGACCCGGCACGTACAGCGTGTTGTGGATGATGATGTTGATCTGCTCGGCGCCCATGACCACGCCGGTGATGCCGCCCAGCACGCCGAAGCCCACCAGAGAGATGAACATGCCGGAGAACACCGGGTTGCCCCACGGCGCCTTGCGCAGCCACTGGAAGAACCCGGAGTTGAAGCCATGGGCCCGCTGTGCCGCCTCGATCGATCCCGGCACGGTCAGGCCGTGCACCATGCTTGCCATCACCGCCAGATACATGGCGTAGCTGGTGTTGAAGATGCGCCATTCCGACGACAGGCCGGGGTCTACCAGCAGGTGGTGGGCGCTGGCAATCTGCAGCACGGCGATATAGAGCAGGAAGGCGAAGCGGCTCACCTTTTCCGACAGCGGCTTGGCGCCGAAGACGATGGCGGCGATCGCGTACCAGATGGTGACGTGTACGGTGACGTTGATCTGCTGCGAGGAGTGGCCGAATGCCCACCAGATCAACCGGTAGACGCCGCTGTCGATGTGGCTGATGAAGCCGAGGCTCCACAGCAGCGTCGGAATCAGGATGATGGCGCCGGAGGCGATGGTGAAGATGGCGATGATGCACGCTGCTAATCCGCCGAAGGTGATCAGCGGAATCGATCCCCGGTAGGTGCGCTCCGACCGGGCGATCACCAGCGTGCCGAGAAACATGAAGCAGACGATCAGCGCGCCCACCGCGAACAGGATCAGCCCCACGTAGAACCAGGTGCCGGCCGGCATCGGCACGTACGACGTCATCATGACGCTGGAGTTGCCCTGCACCAGCACGGCGTAGTTGTTGAGTGCGGCGCCCGCCACCATGAGGGCGAACGCCAGCCATCCCAGCCTCGGCGTGGCCAGTCGGCAGCGCAGCACGACCGACGAGGTGAAGATCAGCGCCGCCATCTCGAAGAAGATGATCCAGAAGATCAGCAGGTTGATGCCGTGGGCGGTCAGCACCTGATAGAACCGGCCGGCGTCCAGCAGATGCACCTCGGGCCATCGGGTGAGGCCCACGCCCAGTCCCATGAGGCCGCCGATCAGCAGGAACACGACGGCGGCCACGGCGTGGGCCTGCATCTGCAGCTGCGCCTGGCGATCGATGCGCAGGCCCGTGTCCGGGCAGTCGCGGAACGCCGGGTAGTTGGCTGGACGCGGTGCCGAAGCGGGTGCAAAGCCGCCGGGAAAGCTGATGTCGCTCATGAGCCGTTCTCCCCGTCGATCACGTAGAGTTTGCCGACCATGTTGTGGTGGAGGATGCCGCAGTACTCGTTGCAGACGATGGCGTGCTCGCCGCTACGGTTGGGGGTCACGGTCATGACCATTTCGTAGCCGGGCAGCACCTGCACGTTGATGTTGGCCGGCTGCAGCGAGAAGCCGTGCTGCCAGTCCATGGACATGATGTGCAGCCGGTAGCTCTGCCCCGCTTCCAGCTCGAAGATCGGCCACCAGTCCCACAGCCTCGCCACCAGGTAGATGTCTTCACCGACCGGCGGGCGTACCACCGGCGTGTTGCGGGCGCCTTCGCTGCGCACGGTGTACTGGTCGACCACGGCCTGTGCCTTGGCCATGTAGGTCTGCGGGGTAGTTCGGTACGCCTCGCTGGAAAGGTTCTGCTCCCCGTAGACGTGCCAGAACGGCATCATCAGCGTGAGCACGATGCCCCAGATCACCACGACGGTAATCCAGATGAGTTCGCTCTTGTCGATGGCCTCCCGCCACCAGACACGTTCGGGAGGCGGGGAGAAGCTGGTCATGATCGAATCTCCGGTTGGCTCGGTGCGTCAGTCGCTGATCGGTAACGAGACCAGCTCCATGATTCCCCAGACGATGTAAGTCAAGGTCGGTATGGCGATGCCGATGAACAGCAGGATGAAGGGGTTATCGAGAACGCGTTGCATGACCGGCAGGTCGAGCGATTCCTCGGGTTCGCGTTCATCAGGTTCCGAGTGGCTCATGAGACCTCCGCAGCGTGCCGAATCGAGATGCTCAGCACACTCGAATCGGAGGGAGGGCTCAATACGTAGTAGCGCGTAACCAGATCGTGGACATCGCCGTCACGGTGGTGGTGTTGATCAGGATCAACCGCGGCGCCGCAACCTCAGCGCGCGACGGCCCGGCGAACGGCGCCGCGATGTCGCAGCCCCTCCGCCCAGCGGCGCAGCGTCGGCCGATGTGCCAGCGCGTCGGGGGATTCTAGCCGTCCATGCAGGGCGGCCCATGCGGCAACGTCAGCGACGGAATAGGCGCCGCTCAGCCAGGGGCGGTCGGTCAGTACCGCCTCCAACGCGTCGAGCGTCGTTGCTACGGTGGGATCGGCGGCGGCGAACCATTGCAGCCACGACAGTGCGGCGTACTTGCCGTCCGGATCCGGCGGCAGCAGGCGCCCGCTCTTTTCCGCCAGGTACTGCATCGCGGCGTGGGCGCCGAACACGTGCACGCCGGTGTCGTGGTCGACGATGGCGGCGGTCAGCGTGGGGCCGAGCGCGTCTGGAAAGCCGGGCGGCAGAGCCGGGGCGTCAGCCGCGTCCAGGTCCCAGGATCGATAAGGCAGGCGGCATTCTTCCAGAACGATCCGCAGCGCCAGGGCGTCGGCGCCGGCGCGGGCGAACAGGTCGACGGGCGGGGTCTCGTGGCGCTGCATGGCGTCAGTTCCGGCGCAGCGTGGCGAAGGCCACGGGCGGCGTCGCCAGACGCGCCACGATCTGCTCCGCGCACGCCCGCGGCGTGGCATCGCTGGTGTCGATCTCGAGGTCGTACTCGGCGCCGTGGGCGTGAATTTCGTGAAAGTGCGAGGTGGCAGTGCCGGGAAAGCGTCCGCTGCGCAGCGCCTCGCGCTGGTTCACCACGTCGAGGCTGCAGCGCACGCCGATCAGCCAGGCCTCCAGCCCATCCAGGGCGTGGGCGTAGTCGATCAGGTAGTCGGGCTTGAACAGCAGGTCGTCGATGATGACGTTGTTGCCCTCCCGGGCGAAGGCGGCGATGGCCCGGCGCATGCCGCGCAGCACCTGCTCGCCATGGTCGCCGAAGCTGATGCGGGTGATGCGCTGGCCGTCCCGTTCGGTGGGCACCACGTTTAGGCCCAGGGCGCCTGGGGTGCCGTCGGGGGAATTCAGGCCCCGGTAGCGGCCGGGCATGCCGTCGCGGAACTGATCCAGGGCCATGTGCTGCCAGGGATCGTCGAGCAGCTGCTGCAGCATGATCGCCAGCGTGGTCTTGCCGGCGCTGGACGATCCGTTCAGGAAGATGATCTTGCCGGCCCCCATGGCGCGGATGGTATCGGGAAGCCCCCTGCACCACAATTCACCGATGAGCTGGCGCGAGATACCCCCGCTGACCACCGGCTTCGGCCCGGCCATGGCCGAGCTGGGCGACGTCGCCCTGGTGGCCGTGCGCATCGACGCGGTGGAGCCAACGCTGCACGACGTCGAGAAAGCGGCCGTGGCCCGGGCGGTGGACAAGCGCGTGCGGGAGTTCGCCGCCGGGCGCTATGCCGCCCGTTGCGCGCTCGGCGATCTCGGCCGGGAACCCGCGCCCATTCCCCGGGCTGAAGACCGGCGGCCGCTCTGGCCCGACGGGGTAGTAGGCAGCATCACCCACGCCGACCGCATCGCCGTGGCCGGCCTCGGCCAGAGCCGGCGCTGGCGCGGACTGGGGCTCGATCTCGAGGCCTGTGGGCGCATCACGCCCGAGCTGCACGGCAAGCTGTTCACCGATCGGGAGTCGGCTCGCTATCGGCAGCAGGCGGACGATTGGCCGACGCTGCTGTTCAGCGCCAAGGAGGCCGCCTACAAGGCCGTGAACCCGGTGGTGGGCCGCTTCATCGGCTTTCGGGAGGTGGAGGTGGCGGTGGATTGGGGCGCTGGTCAATTCCGGCTGCGCTACGTCGGCGACCACGAACCCAACCGGATAATGGACGCCGGTGTCGGCCGGTTTGCGTTCGCAGGCGGCTACGTGCTCACGGTGTTCCAGATCGACGCCGACGCTCAGCCGTCCGCGACGTAGGTTCTGGGGCTTCTCGGCCTGAAGGCGAACGCGACCGCGCCGAGCGCGGCCCCCACCACGTTGACCACCAGATCCAGCAGGCTGGAGTCGCGACCCGGCAGCCAGACCTGGGCGATCTCGATGACCAGGCTGAGCCCGGCGCCGATCGCCGCCGCCAGCACCATGCTCACCACCAGCGCGCGACCGGTGGCGTACAGCAGCCAGGCAGCGCAGAAGCCCAGCGGCAGGAAGCCCACCAGGTTGACGACGATGTCGATCACCGTGCCGCGGGCCAGCGGCCGCCAGTGCCGGGGCCAGGCCAGCGGCCGCAGCTCGGGGGCCGAGTAGGCGTCGGGAAAGACCAGGTCGCCGCTGACCGTACCCGTGGAGGCGATGCGCCGCTCCCGGACGGCGCCGAAGTCGTACGCGAACACTGGTTGGCGATCATGGATGGCCGTGGGCGGCAGCGTCTGGTCGTACAGCGCCATGGAGTACAACGTGCCCTGCCACGGATACTGGCCCGACACCGTGCTGCCGACCACCAGGCGCAGGCGCCCGGGCGCCGCCAGCACCGGCCAGGTCGGCCGCGGCGCCCGCGAGACCGGCGCGTCGTTCACGTACAGGGCTGCGCCGTCGGGGCCGTGAGTGACCGTCACCTGCAGCGCGTCGTCGGCGTCGGCCAGTTCGTAGGTCAGGCGCGGCTGCCGCAGCAGGTTCGGATAGTCGTCGCCGGCCATCACCACCAGGGTTCTGCGCCACTGGGCGAGCTGTATCTGGGCATCATCGCTGCCGCTGTAGAGCACGGCGGCGACCCCGAACCCCGCCTCGTTTCGCGGCTGTGCCTCGAGCGTGACCTGCCACGTCCAGTGGCCGCCGCCGTCGGCGAGCTCGCGCTGGCGCAGCAGGGATTTGGTGTAGCCGATGCCCCGCTGGAAGTGGATGCCGGCGCTGTCGGCCTGCCAGCGCACGCCGTTGTTGCCGTCGAACCCGCGCGGGCTCAGACCGACGACCAGCATCACCAGGATGATCATCGCGGTGACGGCGAGCAGGATGCGCGCGGTGCTGGACATCGACGCAGTTTACCGGCGATCACCGGCAGGTCACGAGTGTAAGATGACGTTCGTTGGCGTGGCGTGTCTCGGGAGGGCGGAATCCACATGCAGGGTGTGGCGGGTATTGGTCTGCTCATGCTGCTGGCCTGGGGGCTCAGCGAGTCGCGGCCGGACGTGCGCTGGCGCGCCGTCGTGGTCGGCCTCGCGCTGCAGTTCGCGCTGGCCGCCGTGCTGCTCCGGGTGCCGGCGGTGAGCCAGGCGCTGCTGCTGCTCAATCACGTGGTCTACGCGGTGGAGGCGGCCACCGCTGCCGGTGCCGGGTTCGTGTTCGGCTACCTCGGCGGCGGCGAGCCGCCGTTCCGGGTGGACGACCCCGGGTCGATGTACATCTTCGCGTTCCGGGTGCTGCCGCAGATCATCGTCTTCAGCGTGCTGGTGGCCATTCTCTGGTACTGGCGGGTGCTGCCTGCCATCGTCCGCGGCTTCGGCGCCGTGCTGCGGCGGCTGATGGACGTGGGCGGCGCCGTGGGCACCGCCGGGGCGGCCAGCGTGTTTCTCGGTATGGTGGAGACGCCGCTGGTCATTCGCGGCTACCTGAAGAGCCTGTCGCGCTCCGAGCTGTTCACGGTGATGACCTGCGGCATGTCGACGGTGGCCGGGTCGATCATGGTGCTCTACGCCAACGTGCTCATGGACACGGTGCCCGGCGCCCTGGGCCACGTGCTGATCGCGTCGGTGATCAACGTGGTGGGCGCGGTGTTTATCTCGCGGGTGATGATTCCGCCGCCGCCGCAGGCCGCGGCGGACCAGGTGCCGGACGCGCTGGTCTATTCCAGCCACATGGACGCCATCACCCGCGGCACCTACGACGGCCTGCGGCTGGCGGCCAACGTCGCCGCCATGCTGATCGTGCTGGTGAGCCTGGTGGCTCTGGTCAACCACCTGATGTCGGGCATCAGCGTCGGCGGCGCGGCGCTCACCCTCGAGCGCCTGTTCGGCTGGGCGTTCTCGCCGGTGGCCTGGCTGATCGGCATTCCCTGGGCCGAGGCTCAGGCGGCGGGGTCGCTGCTTGGCACCAAGCTGATCCTGAACGAGTTGGTGGCCTACCTGCAGATGGCGGCGCTGCCCGAGGGCACGTTGAGCCCGTCCAGCGTGCTGGTCATGACCTATGCGCTGTGCGGCTTCGCCAACTTCGGCAGCCTGGGCATCCTGCTGGGCGGGCTGAACACGCTGGTGCCCGAGCGGCGCGGCGAGCTTCTGGAGATCGGCCCCAAGACGCTGATTTCCGGAACGATCGTGGCGTGCAACACGGGCGCCGTGGTGGCGCTGGTCAGCCTCATCTGAACGGGCTGGTGTGGCCCGTCAGACCAGAGAAACGAAGCGACCGTACGCCGGAAGCACCGAGTCGTTGGTCAGTAGCTTCATCGGCTCGGCCAGGGCTTGGGCGACCAGAAGCCGATCGAACGGATCGCGGTGAATGTTCGGCAGATCGGCAACCGTGGCGGCGTGAATGCCCGAGATCGGTAGCAACGTGAAACCGGCGGGCGCTATGGCGGCCAACACCTCCGTCGGGTTGGCGGATAACTTACCCACGCCGACCTTGATCGCAATTTCCCAGATCGACGCGGCGCTGACGTAGACGTCGTTTGCGTGCAGTTCCGAAAGTGCCTGCGACGGCAGGCGGTCTGGTTCCGCCAGCGCCCACAGCACCAGGTGGGTGTCCAGCAGAATGCGCATCTAGCCGTTGCCGCCTTCGAATGCGGCGACAAGATCGTCCTCGAGGGGGGCATTGAAGTCATCGGGTACCTGAATGCGCCCCTTGAGCTGGCCCAGGTGCTTCTGCTTCGGCTCAACGGACAGCGGCATCAGCCGGGCCATGGGTTTGCCGGCCTTGGCAATGATGACTTCCTCGCCGTTCGCGACCTCTTCCACGAGCCGCGACAGGTGGGTCTTGGCTTCATGAATGTTGATGACTCTGCTCATCACACCGTGTTGGGCATTGGCCCGGCTCTGGTGAACTAAGCTTAGTCTAGTTGCGCCCGGGCTCCACTGGCAAGCCGTCATCGAGTATGCGCGCAATTCGCTCGATATCGGCTGGACCGACGTCCAGGTGAGTCACCCACCGCGGGCCGCTGATGATTACGCCGTGGTCGCGCAGGCGCTGGCGCAGCGCGGCCAGCTCAGGCGCCGGCAGATCGACGAACACCATGTTGGTGTGCTGGCTCGCCGCCCCGGGAAGGCGTGCGTTTACGGCAGCGGCCAGACGCTCGGCGTTGGCGTGGTCGTCCGCCAGCCGTGCCACGTGGTGGGTCAGGGCGTAGCTGCCTGCCGCCGCGAGCATGCCCGCCTGGCGCATGCCGCCGCCCACCATCTTCCGCCAGCGCCTGGCTTCGGTGATGAACGGCCGGCTGCCCACCAGCACCGAGCCCACCGGCGCGCCCAGCCCCTTGGAGAGGCAGACCGATACCGAGTGGCAATGACGGCCGATGTCGGCCGCCGCGCACCCCGTGGCCACGGCGGCATTGAACAGCCGGGCACCGTCCAGGTGCAGGGCGAGGCCGGTCTCGTCGCACAGGGCGCGGGCCCGGGCGAAGTAGGCGGGCCCGCTGGCGCGTCCGGCCTGGGTGTTCTCGAGGCTTAGCAGGCGCGAGCGGGCGAAGTGCACGTCGTCGGGCTTGATCACCGCCCGCACCGCATCGAGGTCGAGGGTGCCGTCGTCGGCAAAGGGTACCGGCTGCGGCTGAATGCCGCCCAATGCGGCGGCGCCGCCAGCTTCGTAACGGTAGGTGTGTGCCGTGGCGCCGACGATGTACTCGTCGCCGCGGCCGCAGTGGGTGAGCAAGGCCACCAGATTCGACTGGGTGCCGCTCGGCAGAAACAGACCCGCCTGGTGTCCGAGCAGCTCCGCGGCCTGGGCCTCCAGGGCGTTGACGCTGGGATCTTCCCCGTACACGTCGTCGCCCACCGGTGCGCGCAGCATGGCCTCGCGCATGGCGGCCGTGGGCCGGGTGACGGTGTCGCTACGCAGGTCGATGTCGGGCATGGCAGGGGGGAAGGGTGGGTGGCGCACCACCGCAATCGGTGTGCGCCACGAGCAATATCAGCGGCTTACGTCGCTAATTGGATGCGAGTGATATGTTGTAAACGCCGGCTAAACGGGACTGGTCCATGATGTGGATCAGCGCCTCGGTGCTCGACTCGGGGTGGGCCTGGATGACCACGGGCGCCTCCGGCTCCTCGGCATGCAGACGCTCGATGTTGGCACGCACCGACCGCCAGTCGACCTCGCGCTGGGCGATGGTGATGCGATCGCGATTGGAGATGCGCACCACGATGCTCTTCTTGTCCGGGTCGACGGTCTTCGGCTTCTCGTCGTCGGGCTGGTTGATGTCGATGCCCACTTCCTTGACGAACGTGGCCGTCACGATGAAGAAGATCAGCATGATGAACACCACGTCGAGCATGGGCGTCAGGTTGATCTGCTCGTCCTGCTCGTCTTCGCGACTGCCGCCGAAAGGTCTACGCACGTCCTGCCCCCAACCGAATGGAAATCCTGCCGTATCTTACTCAGCGGACGGGGGCTTGCCTAGGCGTGACGCCAGGAAGCCCGACAAAGCCGCTTGAAAGGCCTCTGGCTGATCCAGATTGGTCATGTGGCCGGCGCCGGGAATCACCGCCAGCGTGGCGTTCGCCATGCGCTTGACCATGTACTCGCTGGCGCCGAGGAAGGGCGTGTCGGCGTCGCCCACCATCACCAGCACGGGCACCTCGATGCGTGGCAGCTCGTCCATCACGGCGCCATCGTGCTGCGCCAGAATGCCGCGGGCGGCCAGCGCCAGCCCGCTGGCGCTGCGGTGCTCGCCGCCATGGGCCTCGGGGCTGTCGAGGCCGTCCAGGCCTTTGCGTTCGAAGAACTTCGCCCGACCGTCGGCCTGACGGTTCCAGCCGGCCCTGGCCTCGGCATTCCGGTACCCGGGCCCGGTGCCCACCAGCACCAGGGCGCGCACGCGCTCGGCGTGCTCCACGTGGAACGCGAGTGACAGGTAGCCGCCGAGGGAGTGGCCGATCAGCACGGCGTCGTCGGCTCCGACGGCATCCAGCAGGGCGGCCATGTCGGCCACCGCCAGGTCGCGGCTGTACAGCGCCGGGTCGGTCGGGCTGCCTGAACGGCCGTGACCGCGGATGTCCCACGTGATGACGCGATGGCGGTCGGCCAGGGCTCGGGCGGTATCCCGCCACATGTGCGAGGTGGCGCTCTAGCCGTGGGTGATGAGCACGGTCGGGCCGGTGCCGATGACGTCGTAGTGAACGTCGACGCCGGGTCGTTGCAGCGTGGGCATGGCGTGCTCCGGTCAGCGGTTCAGATAGTTCAGCGGCAGGCCGGGGCGCGACCACGGCAGCGACACCAGCTTGCCGGTGGACGACAGGGTCACGTAGGCGGTCTGCAGGTCCGGGCCGCCGAAGCAGATGTTGGTGGTGATCACGTCCGGCATGGGCACGAACTCCGGCTCGCCGCCATGCGGCTTCAGCACGGTGATGCCGCCGTCGATCAGGGTGGCGATGCAGACGTTGCCGTCGGCGTCCACCGCCAGCGAGTCGAACAGGAAGTAGCCCGAGCGCCCGGGAATCAGTCGCCCGCCATCCGGGCGGTCGCGGCGCTCGCGGCGCAGCCGGCCGGGGCTTGCGATCTCGTAGGCCCACAGCCGCCCGGTGTGGGTCTCGGCTACGTACAGCTCGTTTTCGTCCAGCGACAGGCCGATGCCGTTCGGGCCCTCGAGCGGGAAGATCACTTCCTGGATGTGGGAGCCGTCGGCGCGTGCGTAGTAGACGCCGGTGCGGTCGCGCTCCCTGGGGCGGGTCTTGCCGTGGTCGGTGAAGTAGAAGCCGCCATGGCGGTCGAACACCAGGTCGTTGGGGCCGCGCAGCGGCAGGCCGTCGCAGTTGGTGTAGAGCACCTCGATGGCGCCGCTCTCCAGGTTCACCTTCTCGATGCGGCCGCCGGCGTAGCTCTCGGGCTCTTCGCCCGGGTACAGCCGGCCTTTCGACTCGATCCATTTGAAGCCGCCGTTGTTGCAGACGTAGCAGGCGCCGTCGGGGCCGATGGCGGCGCCGTTGGGCCCGCCGCCGAGTTGGGCGACCACGTCCGCGGCGCCGTCCTTGACCCGGGTCAGGGTGCCCCGTGCAATCTCCACCAGCAGCACGCTGCCGTCCGGCATGGCGATCGGGCCTTCCGGAAATCGCAGCCCCTCGGCCAGGACGGTCGGTTCGCTCATGCTCTCCCCCATGGTATGTTCTGCCCCGCTCGAAAAGGGCGCATTGTAAACGCACGGTCTCGCTACCCGCAGCAATCAGGAGGGCCTCATGGCAAAGGTCGGAGTCGGTAGGGGCGCGTTGGCAGTCATCTGCCTGCTGCTGGCGGCGGTGGCGACGGGTGGCTGCCAGAGCTATCGCGAGGGCAACAGCCGTACGGTGGGCGAAGTCATCGACGACGCCGCCATTCAGTCCCGGGTCAAGCTGGCGCTCCTGAACGATGCCGAGATCAAGGCCCTGCGGGTCAACACCGAGGTGAATCGGGGCGTCGTGATCCTGCAGGGTCGCGTGGCGACCCGGGAGCAGAAGCAGCGGGCGGTCAGCCTGGCGGCCGCGGTCAAAGGCGTGGTCGAGGTGGACGATCGCCTGTCAATCGTTACCGAATGACCCAGAATGGCGCGCCCGTGCGCGGCTTATTCACATTCCACCCTACGGCCTCAGTTGCAGAAGCCACTTGCGCGCTGTTGGAGATTCGAACTGTATCCTATTGATTTAAAAATAGAATCGGTGGGACTGAAAACCCAATCAAACGCCGCATGACCGATTGATGACGTGCATCGCGGAATAATCCCCAGAGTTATCCACAGGCCCTCAGGCGCTCGCCAGCCAGTCTCTGGGCGGTAGAAAGTCGGTGTACAGGCGGGCCTCCGGGGTGTCCGGCTCGGGCCGATAGTCGTAGCGCCACGCCACCAGCGGCGGCAGTGATGCCAGCACCGATTCCACCCGCCGGCCGCTCTGCAGCCCGTACTGGGTGCCGCGGTCGATGGCCAGATTGAACTCGGCGTAGCGGCCGCGGCGATAGAGCTGCCAGTCGCGCTCGCGCTCGCCGTAGGCGGTGTGCATGCGCCGCTCGAAGATGGGCCGGTAGGCGGGCAGGAAATGGTCGCCCACCGAGCGGGTGAAGGCGAAGCTGGCCTCGAAGCCGCCGTCCGTCCAGTCGTCGTAGAACAGGCCGCCGATGCCGCGGCACTCGTCCCGGTGCGGCAGGTAGAAGTACTCGTCGCAGTGCTTCTTGAGCGCCGGGTAATGATCGCCCACGGCCTCCCTGGCCTGGGTGTGCCAGTGCACCGCATCCTCCTCGAAGCCGTAGTACGGGGTCAGATCGAAGCCGCCGCCGAAGTACCAGACGGGCTCATCGGCCTCCACCAGGAAGAAGCGCAGGTTGGCGTGGGTGGTGGGCACGTACGGGTTGCGAGGATGCACGATCAGCGAGATGGCGGTGGCCTGAAAACCGTGGCCGGCCAGTTGGGGGTTGCGCGCCGTGGCGGCCGGCGGCAGCGAGGCGCCCAGGCTGTGGGTGAATTGCACGGCCGCCTTTTCGATGTGGGGGCCGTTCTCCAGCACCCGGGGCCGGGAAAGGGCGCCGTTCGGCCCTTCCACCTGCTCGCGGCGGAAGCGGGCCGTGCCGTCGAGTTGCTCCAGGGCATCGACGATGCGGTCCTGCAGTTCCATGAAGTAGGTTCGAACGGGAACGATCTCGGGAAGCATGCGGGGGGCCCTGGCGATTGAAGTCGGCATTATGCCCGACAAGGGCCGATTTCATGCGCCGGCGCGTAGCGCGGCGGCCGCGATCCGACTAGAGTTTTGCGCCTATGGCAATATTCAAATTGACCCGGCGGCGGCTGCTGATCAGTGCCGCCGGCGCCACCGTTGTCGCCGGCGGCGCCGGGCTCTGGCTCGGCATCGACAAGGTGCGCAACAAGCGCTTCCGCAAGCCCGTAGACCGGGGCGATGCCTTCGCCCCCAGCGTCTACCTGGCCATCCATGCGGACGGCACCGTCGACATCTGGCTGACCCGGTCCGAGATGGGGCAGGGGGTGAGCACCGCGCTGCCGATGCTGATCGCCGAGGAGCTGGACGCCGATTGGGGCCAGGTACGGGTGCGGCAGGCGGTGGCGGGGGATGGATACGACTACGGGCAACTGTTCACGGCGGCTAGCTCCAGCGTCACTTCCCAGTACGTCGAGCTGCGCCGGGCGGGCGCCTGCGCCCGGGAAATGCTGGTGGCGGCGGCAGCGGCGCGCTGGGGGGTTGCCAAGGCGCAATGCACTACCGCTGGCGGCGCTGTATCGCATGCGTCCAGCGGGCGGCGGCTCGGCTACGGGGAGCTCGCCGACGCGGCCGCTGCGGAACGTGTGCCCATTCGACCTCGGCTCAAGGATCCCTCGACGTTCCGCCTGATCGGCCAGCCCATTCCCCAGCGCGGCATCGACGTCGTGGTCACGGGCGCTGCCCAGTACGGCCTGGACGTGCAGCCGCCGGGTCTGCTGCGGGCAGTGGTGGTGCGCAGCCCGGTGCTGGGTGGGCACCCGGCTACCATCGATGACCGGGCAGCGCGGGCGGTATCCGGAGTCACAGACGTGTTTCCAGTGACTGCCGGCGTCGCCGTGGTGGCCAGCGGCAGCGCAGCGGCGCTGGCCGGACGCCGCGCGTTGCGGGTCGAGTGGCGACAGGCTGGCGAGCCGCCGCCGGACACCGATTCCATTGCCCAAGCCCTGCTGGAGGGCCTCGATGCCCCAGATGCCGGTACGGCGCGAAGTCAGGGTGACGCCGCGAAGGCGTTGGCTGGCGGGGAGGGCGTGCACACTGCCACCTATGAGCTGCCCTTTCTGGCCCACGCCTGCATGGAGCCCATGAACGCCACTGCCCACGTCACGACTGATGAATGCGTGCTGTGGGTGCCAACCCAGGATCCGCATGGTGCCCAGCGGACAGCGGCAGAGCTCACCGGCCTGCCGTTGGATCGGGTCACGGTGCATACTACGTTGCTGGGTGGCGGTTTCGGTCGGCGCACGGCTCACGACTTCGTGCGTGATGCCGTGGAGGTCGCTCTGCGTGCGGGCGCGCCGGTGCAGGTGCTGTGGACCCGCGAGGACGATCTGGCTCACGGCGAGTTCCGTGAGGCCACGGCCCATCGCCTCCACGCCCGGCTCGCCGCCGACGGCCGCCCAGAGGCCTGGTCTCACCGGATCTGCGGCGCCCAGTCGTGGGCGGTGGACTCGGGTGCTGTCAACATGGGTGGGGTCATGGGCGCCGAGGACGTGCCCTACCAGATCGAGCATCTGCATGTGGCCTGGTCCGGCGTCCGCGTGCAGCTGCCGACCCGAATCTGGAGGTCGGTGGGCCACTCCTACAACGGCTTCGTGGTGGAGAGCTTCGTCGACGAACTCGCAGCCGCGGCGGGCGCGGACCCGGTCGCCTACCGGCGGGTGCTGCTCGAGGGGCAGCCGCGGCTGCGCCGTTGCCTCGACCGGGTCGCCGAGTTGAGTGGCTGGGCTACGGCTGCGGCTGATGGCCGCTGGCTGGGGGTAGCTGCCAACATATGCATGGGTAGCCACGTTGCCCAGATGCTGGAGCTGACCCGCGCTCCCGACGGTGGGCTGCGGGCATCGAAGGTCTGGTGCATGGTGGATTGCGGCCTAGTGGTGCATCCGGACACGGCGAAGGCTCAGATCGAGGGCGGCATTCTGTTCGGCCTCGGCGCGGCCCTGCACGGTGGCATGCAGATCCGTGACGGTCGGGTGGTGGACGACAACTTCCACCGTCACCGGTTGCTGCGCATGGACGAGGCGCCCGAGATTCACGTCGAACTGGTGCCCAGCGCCGAGCACCCGACGGGGCTTGGCGAGGCCTCGGTGCCGGGTGCTGCGCCGGCGCTCGCCAACGCGCTGTTTCGGGCTACGGGGCAACGGGTGCGTCGGCTGCCGATGGCCGAGGTGCTCAAAACTTCATACATAGTGCCCATTTAGGTCACTTTCCCGGAAGGGTACATAGTCACCCGGACCTTAGCCGGCACATTGCAGCCCATGACAGGCATTTCGTCCCGCCGCTGGTGGACCAAGAAACTCACCCGCACCGGCGTCACGCTGGCCGGCGCGGCCGGCGTGCCGTTGCTGAGCCTTGGAGACACCCGCGCCTACGCGCTCACCTATCATCGGGTCGGTGACGTGCCGCGGGATCCGTTCTGCGTGTCGGTCCGAGATTTCGAACGCCAGGTGGCGGCGCTGGCAGCCCAGGGCAGGGCCGTGTCGCTCGATGACGTCGAAGCCTTCGTGCGCGGCGCTCGCGAATTGCCCCGTAACGCCTGCCTGGTCACCATCGACGACGGCATGCTCAGCACCTACACCGAAGCCGTACCGACGCTGGTGAAGCATGGTGTGCCTGCCGCCCTCTTCGTCAGCTCCAGCCTGATCGGCCGCTCGCTCGATGGGGCAGAAGAGCCCTACATGTCCTGGGCACAGCTGCGCGAAATCGCCGCGCTGCCCGGAATCGCCGTCGGCTCCCATGCGCACACGCATCGCTCGCTGGGTGCGCTGTCCCGGGACGATGCCTTCATCGAGGCGAGGACATCCAGAGAGATCCTCGAAGACCAGCTCGGCCGTCCGGTGCGTTGCTTTGCCTACCCGTTCGGCACAACGGGCGATTTCGATACCGGAACCGACGCGCTGCTGCGGGAGGCTGGCTACAGCCTGGCGTTCAATTCCATCCATGGCGCCATCCGCGCCGGCATGAATCCCGTGAGTCTGCCGCGAGTGAAGGTGGAAGGCGGCGAACCCCTGGCGTTGTTCGAGCTGGTCAGCCGCGGCGCCACGCTGCCCTGGCAGGTCGTCGATCGTCACCTGTGGCGGCTGCAGCGCATCCGCGAAGAGCGGATCTGAGGCGCCGCGTCCATGTGTGGCATTGCCGGTATCGCAGGCTCGTTGACCCCGGACACCGCAGGGCGGGTGCAGGCGATGCTGCGGGCACTGGAACATCGCGGCCCGGACCAGCACGGCCTGTGGTGCTCGGGGGCCAGCGGACACGGTGCGGTGCTGGGCCACCGCCGCCTGTCGATTCTCGACCTGAGCGAAGCCGGCCGTCAGCCGATGATCCACGCCGGCTCAGGTGTGGCGCTCAGCTACAACGGCGAGTGCTACAACTTCGCGGAGCTGCGCCGTGAGCTGGAGTCCCTCGGCCACCAGTTCCGCTCCCAGTCCGATACCGAGGTACTGCTCGCAGCGTACGTGGAGTGGGGTGAGCAGGCCATCGAGCGTTTGCGCGGCATGTTCGCCATCGCCCTGTGGGATCCGCGGGAGCGGTCGTTGCTGATGGTGCGCGACCGCCTCGGCATCAAGCCCCTGTACTACGCGTGCACGGCCGGGCAAGTGGTGTTCGCCTCCGAGGTGCGCGCCATCCTGCAGGCCAATCCGGCGCTGCGGCGGCTGGACCGCGTGGCGCTGTCGGCGTACCTGTGGCACGGCTTCGTCCCCGGACCGCGAACACTGGTTGCCGACATCCAGCTCGTTCCAGCCGGCACGATGCTGCGCGTGCGTGACGATGGCCGGATCGAGGCGCCGCGCCGCTACTGGCGGCTGCCACGCCCGAGTCCGTCGGCGGACGCCGAGTCCGCCCGCCTCGCAGCCGCAGAGGAACTCGAGCACGCCGTACGCTTGCGCCTGGTGAGTGACGTCCCACTTGGGGTGTTCCTCAGCGGCGGCGTCGATTCCTCGGTCATTGCCACGCTGGCGCAACGCAACTCGGCCAAGCCGATTCAGACCTTCAACATCACGTTCGACGATGCAAAATTCGACGAGTCGTCTTACGCGGAGCGTGTCGCCCGCGCCCTCGGCACCGAGCACCACCGCATTCCGCTGACCGAGGCCAACTTCCGCGAGCAGCTACCCGCAGCCCTCGATTCGCTGGATCAGCCCACGTTCGATGCCGTGAACACCTACTTTGTCAGCCGCGCCGTGCGCGAGGCGGGCTTGACGGTGGCGCTGTCCGGCGCGGGCGGCGACGAGCTGTTCGGGGGCTATGCGAGCTTCCGGGAGCTGCCCGCCATGCAGACGTGGTCGCGCCTGGCGCGCCCGCTGCCGGCGCGACTGCGCAATCTGCTGGCGGGCGCGGTGGCGCGCCTGGCGGCGGGCGCAGGCTCGGAAGTCCCGCCGCAGACCCGGTGGGGCAAGCTCGCGGACATTCTGGCAGCAGATGGCGACCCGGTGGCGCTCTATCAGTGTGCCTATGCGCTGTTCACCCGCCGAATGCATGCTGATCTGCAGCTTCGCGCCGACGAGCCCTTGATGTGGGGCCTGTATCCGGAACGGTATCAGGAGTTCGCGTCCGAAGTGGCCGGGATGGACCCGCTGTTCACGGTCAGCCATCTCGAGCTGCAAAGCTTCATCGGCGAGCGGCTGCTGCGCGATACCGACACCGCCAGCATGGCCGTTTCGCTGGAGGCGCGGGTGCCCATTCTGGATCACAAGTTCATAGAGGCGGTGTCGCGGCTGCCGGCCGAGAGCCGCTACCTGCCGCTGGGGCGCAAGGGTTTTCTCCGCGCCCTGATGGCCGACCACGTGCCGGCCGACATCTTCGACCGGCCGAAGGCCGGGTTCGAGCTGCCCCTGGAACTGTGGTGCAAGCGGTCTCTGCTGGCGGACATGGATGCGACCTTTCGGGATCTCAACCTGGCACACGCCATCGGCCTCGACGCCGAAGTCACCGCGCGCATCTGGCGCGCCTTCCGCAAGGGCGGCGCCGGGCTCTACTGGTCCCGGGTATGGGCTCTGTTCGTACTGATGCGCTGGTGCCAGCGCTACGGCGTCTACGTTTAGGGGGTGAGGTTTGCAACGCGGCGATAACACGAATTTCGAAGCGGTCCAGCGTCCTGTGGGGCGGCGTTACTGTCTGATCACGCCGTGCCGCAACGAAGCGAAGTTCATCGAGACCACGCTGCGCACGACGTGTGCCCAGAGCGTGCTGCCGGCCTTGTGGGTCATCGTCGACGACGGCTCCACCGACGCGACGCCCGAGATTCTCGCCCGTTATGCCGCGCAGCACGACTTCATCAAGGTGGTCAAGCGTCAGGATCGCGGCGCGCGGGCGGTGGGGCCAGGCGTGGTGGAAGCCTTCTACGACGGCCTGTCGCGGGTGGATCTCGACGCGTTCGATTACGTCACCAAGTACGACGGCGACCTCGAAGTGCCGCCGCGTTACTTCGAGCGTGCCATGGAGCTGATGGAAGCCGATCCCTACCTCGGCAACGTGTCCGGAAAGCTGTTCGAACGCCGTCCCGACGGCTCCCTGTTCGAAGAGCGCACCGGCGACGAGAACGCGGTCGGGCCGATCAAGTTCTATCGGGTCGCGTGCTTTCAGGAGATCGGCGGCTTCGTGCGTGAGGTGCAGTGGGACGGCATCGACGGACACGTCTGCCGGCTGAATGGCTGGATCGCCTGGTCCACTAACGATCCGGAGATGCGCATCATTCATCTGCGGCCCATGGGCAGCTCCCAGCAGAACATTCAGGTGGGACGGGCGCGCTGGGGCAGGGGCAAGTACTTCATGGGCTCGGCCTGGTACTACGTGCTGGCATCGGCCCTCTACCGTTCCATAGAGCCGCCGTACGTGCTGGGAGGGCTCGGCATGATGTACGGCTACCTGAAGGCGGCATTGACCGGACACCGGCGTTACGACAACCCCGAGTGCCGCCGCTACGTGCGGCGATTTGAGCGCGCCCAGCTGCTGCGGGGCAAGGCGCGGGCGCTGGCTCTGGAGAACGAGCGGATACGCCGGACGGGTCCCCCACCCACGCTGCGCGCCGCCTGACCGCGATCGGCGACCGCGTTCCGTCGCGCCGCGCCCGGCGGGCAAGATACTGGTCAGGAACGTTACAACTTCACTACGAGCGGCTGCTGTGCCGTTTGCGGCAGCCGACGTAGCATGAAGGCAGAAAGGCGGGGCGCTCGCGGACCTTGGCCGCCGTCTTCAGATTCCGATCGCGTACTTGGCAACGGCTCCGCAGCAAGGGGAATGCGCGCCGCGCGTCCATGAAAGTGTTTCTTCTCATCGCCATTGCAGCCCTGGTCGCTGCCGGTGCCTACTACGTCTATCTGGGCGCCAGAGCGTATCGCCTGGAAGCCGTCGACTTCGCGCCGGCGCGCAGCGCATCGCCGAAGCATCTGCAGCCACCGATCGAAACCATTCATTGGCAGCTGCCGGACGGCGCCCGGCAGCGTGCTTTCTATATGCCGAGCCGCAATGGCGCCGCCATCGTCTACGTTCATGGCGCGCCGGGGAACGCGGCCGGGTTCGAGGATGACGCCAGGGCCATGGCGGCTTTCGGCTACGGGGCGCTGCTGGTAGACATGCCCGGGTACGGTGCCAGCGAAGGGAAGCGCGACTGGGGGTCTGCGTATCGACAATCCGTTCGCGCCGGCCTCGAGTTCCTGCAGCAGCGGCCGGAGATTGCTGCAGATCGGATCGCTGGATTGGGTTACTCCATGGGCGCCCATACCATGGCGCGCGTGGCGGTGACAGACGATCGAATCAGCGCGCTGGTTTTGCTCGCCGGGTTCACCAACCTCCAGGATCATCTGCACGTTCGTTTCCAGCGCCGGGTGCCGGGCATGGGTTACTTCGGCATGGCCGCAGCGGCCGCACACGGCGTCGACGTGCTCGGTATGGATATCGAGCAGGAGGTGGCGCGGCTGGACAGCGCTCCAGTTCTGGTGATCTCAGGAACACAGGATCATGTAATCCCTGCCGCCATGGCCGAAACGCTCGCCGACAAAGCGCCCCATGGCGAACTCTATCTCATAGACGGTGCCGGGCACGCCGGATTTGCCGAGATCGCGGGCGATGAATTCTACCGGCGCATTCATCAGTTTCTGGAATCAGCATGGCACGCAGCGGAGACCACCGCACCGACAAATTCGCGACGTCCTAACACCGGGGAGATATTGCATGGACAGGTCTGAGATCGAGCATCACGTCAGAGACGTCGTCGTCGGATTGAACATTCTGGAGGCGCCCGAGCGGTTGGCCGAACAGACGAGCCTCTATGATGCGGGGATGACGTCACACGCCAGCGTACGGCTCATGCTGGCGTTGGAAGACCGATTCGACCTGGAGTTTCCGGACGAGATGCTGCAGCGCGAGAGCTTCGAATCCATCGATGCCATCACCCGGGCGATTCACGCCGTTCGATCCGGAGTGACGAGCGCTTGAACCGCAGCGCCGAACAGCACCTCGGAGCACGAGCCGATGACTGACGGATTGTCCAAGAACGGCTCTACGCGCGGCCAGGCGCTCGCCCGGCGCATGGACGAGATCGCCGATGGCGTAGCCGCGTTGCACGCCGATGCGGTCGACCGTGATGCGCGTTTTCCGCACGAGACGTTTGCCGCGCTGCGGCAGGCCGGCATGCTCAGTGCCGGAGTACCAGAAGCGCTGGGCGGAGCAGGGTGCGCGCTCCGCGAGCTGGCGGAGCTGTGCACGATTCTCGCCCAGCGCTGTGCCTCCAGCGCCATGATCCTGGCCATGCACTACATCCAGGTGGCCTGCATCGTCCGGTACCGGGATCACAGTGCGCCGCTTGCGGACTACCTGAGGCGCCTCGCTGCCGAGCAGCGTCTGATCGCCTCGGTGACCTCCGAGGTCGGGACAGACGGCGACATGCGTCGCAGCATTACGGCGCTGCAGTCGGCGGAAGGTCGAGTCACCTGCACCAAGCACGCGACCACCGTTTCCTATGGCCTGCATGCCGATGACCTGCTGCTCACCGCGCGGCGCGCAGACGACGCGCCGGATAGCGATCAGCGACTCATCCTGGCGCTCTCGGGTGGTTACCGACTGGATTCAACGGGCGCATGGGACACCCTGGGCATGCGCGGGACGTGCAGCCCCGGCGGCGTCGTGACCCTCGAAGGCGAATCCTGGCAGGTGCTGCCGGCGCCGTTCGGTGACATCGCCGCCGCGACCATGGTGCCGGTATCGCACATTCTCTGGTCGGCATGCTGGCTCGGCATCGCCACGGACGCAGCGGCCCGGGCTCGTGCCATCGTGCAGCGCAAGGCCCGCAGCGATCAGCGCGCCGCGCTGCCGGCCGCAGCCCGGCTCGCCAACGTGGATGGCAAACTGCAGCTCATGCGCGGCGACCTCGGCGCCGTGATTCGTGAACATGAAGACGCGACGGCGACAGCTGATGCGCGTCTGATGTCCAGCCTGGGGTTGGCCATTCGCTACAACAACCTCAAGCTCAACAGCTCCCGGTTGGTGGTCGAGATCGTCACCGAGGCGCTCGAGATCTGCGGCATCAGCGCATACCGGAACGATTCCGAATCGAGCCTCGGCCGGCACCTGCGCGACGCGCTGTCGGCGCCGCTGATGATCAGCAACGACAGAATCCGCCAGAATACCGCCACCCTGCACATGGTGTACAAGAACCGATGAGTGCCACGTCAAAGACTGCCTGGTCGAGCAGTGAACTCACCGACGCCCTGATTCGCGAGCGCCTCTGGTTTCCCAGCGGGGTGCCGGGCGTGTACGGCCGCAGCGGTGCGTTCGAGGATGTGGTGACCGCTTTCGACGCCATCGTCACCGGCATGGCGCACGCCGATGGCGCCGAGCGGGTGTACTTTCCGCCCGTTGTGTCGCGCCAGGCGCTGGTCACCACCGAATACATGCAGTCGTTTCCGTCGTTGTGCGGTTCGATCCACAGCTTCTGCGGCGATGAGCGGGCGCACCGTGATCTGATGTCCACGGTGGCGGAGGAGGGCGACTGGGGTGCGCACCTGGCGCAGACGGCGCTGACCCTCACGCCGGCGGCCTGTTATCCGCTCTATCCCACCCTTAGTGGCACGCTGGCCCCTGGCGGCGGACTATTCGACCTCAGCTCCTACGTGTTCCGCCATGAGCCCTCAGACGATCCCGCACGCCTGCAGATCTTCCGCATGCGGGAGAACGTCCGAGTCGGCACGGCCGATGAGGTACGAGCCTGGCGGGCCCGGTGGATGGAGCGTGGGGTCGCGCTGCTCGAGTCGCTGGGCCTCGACGTCCGCCTGGAAGTCGCCAACGATCCGTTTTTCGGCCGTGCAGGGCGCATGCTCAAGGCCAACCAGCGCACCGATGCGGGCAAGTTCGAGATCGTGTCGCCAATCTGTGCCGATCAGGCCCTCACGGCATTGGCATCATTCAACGTGCACGGCGACAAGTTCGGCCACGCCTTCGATATTCGCAGCAGCGACGGCGGGTGCGCACAGTCGGCCTGCTTCGGCTTCGGGCTGGAGCGCGTCGCGCTGGCGCTGTTCAGGACTCACGGGCTGGACCTCGGTCGCTGGCCGGAGGACGTGCGCCGGCAGCTGGCGTTGGCATGACGCGGTATCGGGTGATCGACGTCGATACCGGGCGTCACTCGGCGAGCCTGCTGAATACCAGCGATCGGGACTGGCCGGAGACCAACTGCTACGTCGATGTCTGGATCGAGTTGCTGCAGACGCTAGGCCTGGAGGCGTCTGCATGCCTGCCGTTCACCCTGGCCACGGACTTCGAAGACGATCAATGGATGTTCTTCAAGCCGCCCTTGGCCGATCTCGAAGCGCTGTACGGAATCCGGGTAGAAGAGCTGACGTTGTGGCGGTCCCTGGCCGCGCACTGCGTCGCTCAGGTGGCGGCGGGTAAGCTGCCGTTGGTCGAGGTGGATGCCTTCTACCTGCCGGATACCCGTGCGACCGATTACCGAACCAACCACACCAAGACCAGCATCGCGATCAACGCCATAGCGCCGGAGTCTGGCGAGCTCGGCTACTTTCACAACCGCGGCTATCACCAGCTCGACGGCGACGACTTCGATGGACTCTTCCGGCTCGAGGCCCCACCCCTGGCCGGATACCTGCCGCCGTATTGTGAAATCCTCAAGATCGACCGGCTGCATCGGCTGGACGACCGGGAGCTGCGCGCGCGATCACTTGAGCTGGTTCGGCATCACCTCGGCCGAGCGCCGGCGCGCAACCCCATCGACCGTTTCCGCGACGGCATCGACGAGCACCTCGCCTGGGTGCTGGAACGGGACCTAGAGGCCTATCATGCCTACGTCTTCGCCTCCGTTCGCCAATGCGGTGCGGCCTTCGAGTGCGCGGAAACGCTAATGCACTGGCTCGGCAACGCCGCAGACCCGGCCTGGGCTCGGGTGGCCGAGCACTTCGGCACGATCAGCCGCACGTCGAAAACGCTGGTGATGAAACTGGCACGGATCGTCAATTCCGGCCAGATGCGCGATCTCTCCGGTCACTTCGACGCCATGGCCGCAGCCTGGACCGATGCCTATGGCGGCCTGCACGACCTGGTCCGGGCCTGATGACCCCACCTGCAGACAGCGAAGCCACGTCGTCCGACGTCGCCATTGGCGTGTTCGTTCCGCTGCAATGGCTGGATTCCCCATGGGAAATGGTGGCCTGCGAGCCGGGGTTGGCAACCTCGCCCGACCGGCTCCCTGCGGACGTCTGGGCAGCGGCGCAGCCCGCTCCGGTTCCGGGCACCGTTGCCTCGGCCCTGCGCGCTGCCGACGCCTTGCCCGCGGGAGCCATCCCGGGCTTTGACGACCACGACTACTGGTACCGGTGTGTATTTCGCCGACCCGACCACGACGGCCCCATACGCCTGGTATTCCATGGTCTGGCAACGTTGGCCGAGGTCTGGCTCGACGGCACGTCCATTCTCGCCAGCGAGAACATGTTCCTGAGCCACGAGGTCGACGTGACGGCGCAACTCGCGGCTCGGCCGGACGATGCTCACGAACTGGTGATTCGCTTCGCGAGCATCAATCAGGCACTGGCGCAGCGGCGTCCACGGGCCCGCTGGCGCACGGCGCTGGTTGCCCAGCGTCAGCTCCGCCACATCCGCACCTCGCTGCTGGGACGCATGCCGGCGATGCCCCCTGCTTGGGCCCCGGTAGGGCCGTGGCGCCCTGTGGCGCTGCGGCTCGACGGTCCGGCCCGCGTTGAGACGGTTCGATTGGCGCCGAGTTTGAAGGGTTCCGACGGACAGGTGTCGGCCCAGGTTGTTCTGCAGATCGACGACCCCAAATACCTCAACGGGACAGTCGCGATGACGCTGACCGTTGGCGACGTCAGCGCCGACCTGGCGCCCACGGGGGACGAAGCCGGCCAGACATACGCGGGCCACGTCGTGTTGCCCAACCCCGCGCTGTGGTGGCCTCACACCCACGGCCGGCCCGCACGCTATCCCGCCACGCTCCGTGTGGCGATCGGCGCCGCAACACAAACGCTGACCCTGGCGCCGGTCGGTTTTCGGCGCTTCGATGCAGATCGCGGCGAAGGCAGCGAGTTCCGCCTGCGGATCAACGACACGCCGATTTACTGCCGAGGCATTTGCTGGATGCCGTTGGACCCGGCATCGCTGTGCGCGACGCGGGAGGCATTGCGCGACGCGCTGGAGGCGCTTGTGACCGCCGGCGCCAACATGGTTCGCGTCAGCGGCGTCACCACGTACGAGAGTGACGACTTCTACGACCTGTGTGACGAGCTCGGCCTTCTGGTATGGCAGGACTTCATGTTCGCCTGCATGGACTACCCCTTTGGGGAGACGGCGTTTCGCGACACCGCGGAGGCGGAAGCGCGACAACAGTTGGACCGCCTCGGCCATCGCCCGAGCCTTACCGTGCTGTGCGGGAACAGCGAGGTCTTTCAGCAACCGGCCATGCTCGGTCTACCGCCGGACGCCTGGCAGATCCCGTGGTTCGAGGACGACCTGGCCGGTATCTGCGCGCGGGCGCGCCCGGATACGGTGTACGTCAGCGGCTCGCCCAGCGGCGGCACGCTGCCGTTTCACACCGATGCCGACGTGGCCCACTACTTCGGGGTTGGTGCGTACCGCCGGCCCTTGGCGGACGCCAGGCTTGCAGAACCCGCCTTCGCTTCGGAATGCCTCGCCTTCGCCGTGCCTCCGGAGCCCGCAAGCTTGGGTAGTGCCGAAACGGATCCTGCGCGGGTGCTCCGATCTCCGACATACCTCGGTGGTATTCCTCGCGACAACGGTGCCGATTGGGATTTCGCAGAGGTGACTGAGCACTACGTTGTGGCACGCTACGGCGCCGCCGCCGTTGTATTGAAAGAGCATGATCCGGCTCGTTACCTGGACGCCTGCCGAGTCACCGTGGGAGAGACCATGGCGTCCGTCCAGCGGCAGTGGCGGCGCCGCGGCGCGCGCTGCGCCGGCGGGCTCATCTGGACCGGCCGCGATCTCGTCCCGGGCCCCGGCTGGGGCGTGTTCGACTGCCGCGGCATTCCCAAGGCACCGTACTATTTTCTCAAGCGCACCTGGGCCCCGCAGGCGCTGCTGTTGCTCGACGAAGGTCTGAACGGGTTGTGGGTTCATCTGGTCAACGAACGCGACAGGGCTCTCGAGGGGACGCTCGAGGTCCACTTCGTGCGCGCGAACGGTGTGGTGACTGAATCGGCACGCCAGCCGCTGCGCGTTGCCGCCCGTGACGTGGCGGCCGTCTCGGTCGAACAGGTGATCGGCGGGTTTCGGGATGCCGGCCAGGCCTACCACTTCGGCGCGCCCGCGTTCGATCTGGTACGGGCCGCCTTCCAGCCCGACGAGGCTGTCGCGGACGACGTCGCTGATCCGGCGCTCGCGATGATGCACGTTGGCGCCCACCTGAACCAGATTGCGCCGGCCGACCTGGAACTGACCGCGGTCGCCCGACCCCACGGTTCAGGGTCATGGGTCATCGAGATTCGCAGCGATTCCTATGCGCACGCCGTGGCGCTGGACCTGCCGGGCGCACAGCTCAGCGACAACTACTTCGATCTGTTGCCCAACTGGCCGAAACGGCTCGATGCACGATTCCCCGACGGCCCCCGGCCGGCAGGCGGTACGGTTCGCGCACTGAACGGCCGCAGCGCCGTTCCGATCACCGGCCTTATGGCCGGTCAAGGTTGACGGTTCGATGACGGGTGCAACACGACCCGACAGCGCAGCGGCGCTGGACGACGACTGGCTGCGCTCGCCGGAACCCGGTTGGCTGAATTCGCCCTGGGGACCGCTGTTCACCTGGTATCACCCGCCACGCGGCACGCCGCGGAATTGCGCCGTGCTGCTGTGCGACACCTTCGGCAGCGACCGGATGAATCTGCACCTGGCGTATCGATACCTCGCCTTGCAGCTCTCCCATGCAGGATTCGCGTGCCTGCGGGTCGATTATCCGGGAACGGGGGATTCGGCCGGCATGCCGCGGGATACCCAGAGCGTCGCCGTGTGGACCGGAAGTTTGAGCCTGGCGGCGGATCATCTGCGAGCGCGCAGCGGAGCAGACAACCTGGCGCTGTTCGGTGCACGCTTCGGCGGTACCATGGCCGCGCTGCTGGCCGCTGCCCGACACGACGTCATGGACCTGATCCTCTGGGGCCCGTTCGTCGAGGGCCGGCAGTTCCTGCGCCAGTGCCGCGCCGTGCAGCGCATGTTGATCACCGATGCAGCCGGTCGGGCGCCGAATGATCGCCAACCGGGCGATCAGGAGTCGATGGGCTTCCTATTGACCGGGGCATGGGTTGAGGAACTCGAGCCGCTCAACCTGACTCGCCTCGAACGCGCGCCGGCGCAGCGAGCGTGCGTTCTGCCGTGGGATGACACGAGTCGGATGGCAGCGTTGGCCGATGCCTGGCGTGGGTTGGGCGTCGAGGTCGAGATCGAATCGTCGCCACTATTCGACGCCCAGCGCACGCTGCAGCAACAGGCAGTGCCCTGGCCCATCCTCGATCACGTCGATCGGTGGCTGTGCCGGTCGCACGCGACCACCACGGTGGCTCGAGGAGAGACCGCGGGCGCGAC
Organism: Pseudomonadales bacterium; assembly: GCA_040219935.1. Lineage (GTDB taxonomy): Bacteria > Pseudomonadota > Gammaproteobacteria > Pseudomonadales > Azotimanducaceae > UBA7803. The sequence continues at coordinate 59,825 of JAVJUA010000083.1, forward strand.
CCCTGCGAGTGTGAGCATTGAGGTCGATGGTGAGGATACGTGCGTGATCGAGCAGGCCGTGTATCTGGCGGAGGGCAAAGGCCTGTTCGGCATTCTGAGCCGCCCATCCCGAGCACCGGAGCGGGTCGAGCGGACCGGCATCCTCCTGGTCAACGGCGGCAACAATCACCGGCCGGGCATCAATCGTAACGGCACCGAATGGGCCCGGCGCTGGGCGGCCCAGGGGTGGCCCGTGTTGCGAATGGACATTCGTGGCCTGGGCGACAGTCCGCCGGCACACGCCGAAGACCTCAACGTGCTGTATCGCAGCGAGACGACGCGGGACGTCCTGCAGGCCATGGACTGGATGCAGGAGCGGCTGGGAATCCGGAGATTCATCGTCGGCGGACTGTGCGCCGGCGCCTATCAGGCCCTGCACACCGGGGTCGCCGATCGGCGGGTGGGTCGGGTAGTGGGGTTGTTCCTGTTGGAGTTGCTGCGTTACTACCCGGATCGGGGGCTGCCCCGGCAGGTGTGGCGGCGCAAACTGCTGCGTGCTCGGCAGCGGCTGGATGCCCGCCTGCCAATCTGGTGTCGGCGATCTACTCGGCTCGGGCGCTGGATGGGCGAGCTGTGCCGACGCGGTGTAAAGGTGCTTGCCGTATTCAATGAGGCCGACGGCATGGATGCGATGTTCCGATGGGAGCTGGGCCGCCATGCATCGGCTGTCGACCGAGGCGGGCGGCTGCGATTCGACCTGGTGCCGGACGGCAACCACATCTTCTCACCCCTCTGGTGTCAGCAGGAGATCACGGCGTCACTCGATCGCTATCTCGCCGAAATTGCCGGCGCCGAGGCGGCTGACGTTCAAAACTTGCATACATAGTCGACATTTATGGCGCCGCGCAGCGCCGGTACAAGGTGCCTAGCGAGGAGACGGCCATGCAACTGATACTCGAAGACGGCACGACGTTCACCGGCACCGCCTTCGGTGCAACGACCGGCGTCGCTGGCGAAGTGGTCTTCAACACCGGCATGAGCGGCTACGTCGAGACCCTCACCGATCCGTCTTATCGGGGCCAGATACTCGTTCTCACCTATCCCCTGATCGGCAACTACGGCGTACCGCCACCGCGCGCGGCCGGCTCGCTGACCGGCCCGTTCGAGTCCGACCGCATCCAGGTTCAGGGACTGATCGTGCAGAGCTACGTGGATGCCTACAGCCACTACGCGGCAGGCAGGTCGCTGGCCGATTGGCTGATTGCCGAAGGGGTGCCTGCCGTGACCGGCGTCGATACCCGCACTCTGACACGGCACCTGCGCGCCGCCGGCACCATGAAGGGCCGGCTGATCGCCAATGGCGAGGCGACCACTACCCGGCTGCGCGAGGTGGACATGCGCCAGGATGTTTTCCGTCAGGTCGCGCCGCGCGCCGCAACCCGCCACGGTCAAGGGGACCACACGGTGCTGCTGGTGGACGTCGGTGCCAAAGACAACATCGTGCGCTCGCTGCTGGCCCGCGGGGTCCGGGTGATCCGCGCGCCGTGGTTCGAGGATCTGTCCACCTACTTCGACGAGGCCGACGGTGTGCTGATCGGCAACGGCCCCGGAGACCCGTCGGACCTCGAGCCATTGATCGCCCAGGTGCGGCGCATGCTTGACAGTGGCGACAAGCCGGTCATGGGTATTTGCCTCGGCAACCAGATTCTCGCTCGTGCGGCCGGCGCCAAGACCTTCAAGCTGCCCTACGGCCACCGCGGCGTGAACCAGCCCGTGCAGGACCTGCTCACCCGGCGCTGCTTCATCACCAGCCAGAACCATGGCTATGCCGTGGACCACGACTCGCTGTCCGACGACTGGGAGCCCTGGTTCATCAATCTCAACGACGGCAGCAACGAAGGCATTCGCGCCAAGACGCGGCCTTACTTCGGGGTGCAGTTTCACCCGGAAGCCCGACCCGGTCCGGAAGACACGGGCTACCTGTTCGACGAGTTCGTCCGGGCCATCCGCCGCCCGGCCTACGCCTGAGGAGCGCGCATGTTCGGTGCCTATCTGCCCAGAAAACCCAGCCGCGCCCTGGTCATCGGTTCCGGCGCGCTGCAGATCGGCCAGGCCGGCGAGTTCGACTACTCCGGCTCGCAGGCCATCAAGGCGCTGAAGGAAGAGGGCGTCTACACCGTCCTGATCAATCCGAACATCGCCACCATTCAGACCAGCGAGGGCCTGGCCGACCAGATCTACCTGAACGCCATCACCCCGGCGTTCGTCGAGCAGATCATCGAGAAAGAGAACGTCGATGCGCTGCTGCTGTCGTTCGGCGGCCAGACCGCCCTCAACTGCGGTCTGGCGCTGTGGGACAGCGGCGTGCTCGAGCGTCACGGGGTACGGGTGCTCGGGACGCCGGTCGAAGCCATTCGCACGACCGAAGACCGTGAACTGTTCAAGCAGGCGCTGGATCAGATCGGCGTCGTCACGGCCCGCAGCCGGGCGTGTGCGTCGACGGAAGAAGCGCGCGCCGCGGCCGCCGAGATTGGATTTCCGGTCATGCTGCGCGGCGCCTTCGCGCTCGGCGGCAAGGGCAGCGGCATCGTCGAGACGCCGGCCGAGCTCGACGCCAAGCTGCGCCGCGCCTTCGACGGCGGCGTGCCGCAGGTGCTCGTGGAGGAGTGCCTGCGCGGCTGGAAAGAGATCGAGTACGAGGTGGTGCGCGACGGCCGCGACAACTGCATCACCGTGTGCAACATGGAGAACTTCGACCCGCTGGGTATTCACACCGGCGAATCCATCGTCGTCGCGCCGTCGCAGACACTGAACGACGAGGAATACCAGCTGCTGCGCACCATCGCCATCAAGACCATTCGCCACCTGGGCATCGTCGGCGAGTGCAACATCCAGTACGCGCTGGATCCCCACAGCACCGACTACCGGGTCATCGAAGTGAATGCCCGCCTGTCACGATCCAGCGCCCTGGCCAGCAAGGCGACCGGCTACCCGCTCGCTTACGTTGCCGCCAAGATCGCCCTGGGCTACGCGCTGCCGGAGATCCCCAACGGCATTACCCGGCGCACCACGGCGTTCTTCGAGCCGGCGCTGGACTACATCGTCTGCAAGTTCCCGCGCTGGGACCTGAACAAGTTTCAGGGCGCGTCGGTGGAGATCGGCAGCGAGATGAAGAGCGTGGGGGAAGTGATGGCCATCGGCCGCACGTTCCCGGAGGTGATTCAGAAGGCCATCCGTATGCTCGACATCGGCTGCGACGGCCTGGAGCCTGCCGTGTTCGACCCCGCCGGCGATCTGCGCACCCAGCTCACCGCGACCCCGAGCCGCATCTTCGCCGTCGCCGGGGCCCTGACCGAAGGCTTCAGCGTCGACGAGGTGCACGCCCACACCGGCATCGACCGCTGGTTCCTGGACGCCCTGGACGATATCGTGCAGACCCGCATGGCGCTGGCCGAGGCGGGCCGCGCGGTGGCCGAGCCGCTGCTGCGCCAGGCGAAGCTGCAGGGCTTTTCCGACAAGGCCATCGAAAAGCTCTGCGACCTGAAGAAAGGCGAGGTGCGGAAACTGCGCCGGCACCACGGCATTCGCCCCTACCTTGCCCAGATCGACACCCTGGCCGCCGAGTTCCCGGCCGAGACCAACTATCTCTACTCCACCTATCACGCTCAGCAGGACGACGTGGCGCCGTCGACCCGCAAGAAGATCATGGTGCTCGGCTCCGGCGCCTACCGGATCGGCTCCAGCGTCGAGTTCGACTGGTGCGCGGTGAACGCCGTGCAGGCGGCCGCCGAGCTCGGCTACGAGACCATCATGGTCAACTACAACCCGGAGACGGTCAGCACCGACTACGACACCTGCGACCGGCTGATCTTTGACGAGATCAGCCTCGAGAGCGTGCTCGACATCTACGAGCGCGAGCAGCCCGAGGGCGTCATCGTCAGCATGGGCGGGCAGATTCCCAACAACCTGGCGCTGCGACTGCACCAGGCCGGCGTGCGCATTCTCGGCACCAGCCCGGACGACATCGACCGGGCGGAGGATCGCAGCAAGTTCAGCGCGCTGCTCGACGAGTTGGACGTCGACCAGCCGCGCTGGTCGCTGGTTGCCGACGTGGCGGAAGCGGACGCGATCGTCGAGGGTCTGGGCGGCTACCCGGTGCTGGTTCGGCCCAGCTACGTGCTCTCCGGCGCGGCCATGAGCGTGGCGCACGAAGAGAACGAGCTGCAGCGCATTCTGGAACGCGCCAAGGAGGTGTCGCCTGAGCACCCGGTGGTAGTGTCGAAGTTCGAGACCCACGCCCGCGAGATCGAAATCGACGCGGTGGCCGATCAGGGAGAGCTGGTGCTGTGGTCGATCAGCGAGCACGTGGAGGACGCCGGCGTGCACAGCGGCGATGCCACGCTGGTGCTGCCGCCGCAGAAGCTCTACATCTCCACGATCCGCCGGGTACGGCAGATCGCCACCCAGGTGGCCCGGGGGCTGAACATCACAGGCCCGTTCAACATGCAGTTCCTGGCCAAGCACAACGCCGTCAAGGTCATCGAGTGCAACTTGCGGGCCTCGCGCAGCTTCCCGTTCGTCTCCAAGGTGACCAATGCCAACTACGCCGCCGAGGCCACCCGGCGCATGCTCGGCGTGCGCCGACCGGTGCGCAACGAGAGCCTGGATCTCGACTACGTCGGCGTGAAGGTGCCCATGTTTTCGTTCTCGCGGCTGGTAGGCGCCGATCCCCTGCTCGGGGTCGAGATGACCAGCACGGGGGAGGTGGGCTGCATCGGCGATAACCTGCACGAGGCGCTGTTGCACGGGCTGATGGCGACCGGGTTCCAGCCGCCCCAGCGCGGCGTTCTGCTGTCACTCGGCCCCTGGGAAGACAAGTTCTGGTTCACCGACGAGGCCCGGGTGCTGGCGAATGAGCTGGGCCTGCCCATCTACGCCACCGCGGGCACGGCGCGCATGCTCGCTGATGTGGGCGTGGCCTGCACCATGGTCGGCAAGAGCGAGTCGGAGCCGAACAACGCCATCACCCTGATCAATGACGGCAAGGTCGACCTGGTGATCAACGTGCCGCGGGAGTACGACCGGTTCGGTCGGCCGGACGGGTACCTGATCCGGCGCCGGGCGATCGATGCCGGGGTGGGGCTGATTACGGATCGGCAGCTGGCGCGGGCGGTGGTGGATGCGTTGCGTTGGCAGCGGGATCACGATCATGAGCTGGTCTCGTGGAACGTGTTGACGGCGCCGCGCGGGGTCGGGGAGACGACGCAGCTGCGACTGGCACGACGCAGTGACTCGGCCGCATGACCGAGTTCAACGATCGGCGTGCTGGTGTCGGACATTCCGGCGTGGAGATGGGGTTGACCGTAGGCCTGTGCCCGATCAGTCCCAGATACTCGGCACGCTGGAAGATCGACTCGGCAAACTCGTGTCACGTGGCAGCCACGCCGCCACTGGCGTGACAGGTGTCCCAGGGCGGCGCTATCGGCAATCGCGGTCGCCGTGACAACATGTACAGCATCACCTATCGGCACTCGGATCGTGCGATGGCTCTGGGCGTGGCGCAAACCGTGCGCGACACATTCGTCGAGAGTTCGCTTGCGGCCAAGCGCACCAGTTCCGAGGTCGCTGGTCGCTTCCTCAAGAAACAGATTGACGACTATGGGCAACGATTGAGAATCACTGAAGAGCGCCTCGCAGAATTCAATCGAAAGCACTTCGATTGCCTACCGAGTATGCAGGGTGGATACTTCCAGCGCCTGCAAACTGCGACTGAGGAGCTCGAAACCCCTCGTCAGCAGCTTCGGCTAGCCGAATCACGTCTTTTTGCGAATCGATCAGCAGGTACGCCGTGAGGCGCCACAGGTTTTGTTGGCCGGCGAAGTCGATCCGGATAGTCTCGAGGGCCGCATCATGAGCAACTAAACTCGTCTTGATGAGCTGCGGTTGCGTTTCACCGAGAATCAACCTGATGTAGTCGCCGTCCGCGAGAACATCGCACAGCTCGAGCGCCGCCTGCGCGAAGCCGCCGCGCAGATTCGCGAAGGCGGAGCGGTTTCCAGGAGAGCGAACAACCCGGTGCGCCAAGCCCCGCAGATCTCGCGCCACGAAACAGAGACGGAGATTGCAAGCCTGCAGGCCGAATGAGCGACCGAGCTACCCACTTCTCGCGTCTGCGTGGGCTGATTGACGAGATGCCAGAGGTGGAGGCTGAGGTCGCCCGGTTGAATCGCGACTTCGACGTCACTCACGCCCATTACCAGTCCCTGCTGAACAGCCTCGAGCGGGAACAGGTGAGCCGCGAGGTATTTCAGAGCGAGCGAATCGACCTTCACATCATCGATCCGCCGGCTGCAGGTCTCGAGCCGGTTGCGCCCAACCGTATGATCCTGCTGCTACTGGTGTTCACGGTTGGGGTCGGTGGCGCCGGCGCGATGGCTTTCGTCCTCAGTCAAATCCATCCGGTCTTCCAGGTTTCCGCCGACCAGTTCCGAACGGTGGGTGTTCCGGCACTTGGCAGCGTCGGCCGCTATTTCTCGAGCGAGGAGCGCCAGTGCCGCAATCTGGAGTACGCCAGTTTCGCAGTATGCCTGTCGCTCCTACGCGTGGCCATCGTGGGCGCCGTATTGTTCGAGGCCTTAGGCCCCGGGCTGCGGGACATGCTATGACGCAATCAGCTAAAGCATCACACATTCTCCGTACACCCATCGGCACCGACATACTCTAGAGTGCGGGCTGATCCATCGGATTGGCCGCCACGATCCAACCGAGCGAGACCCGATGTTGTCGCTTTCAGACCGCGCCGTGCGCATGGCGCTGACCCTGCAGGATGGGTCGTCCTGCCCATGCCTCCCCGGAAGACGAGCCCCAGCTGGCGACGGGGTGAAACTGTTGGGTCTAGGAGCATCAATACAGTGAGAGTTACCTGCGTAATCGTCAATTACCGCACACCGCAGCTCACCATTCGGGCAGTGAGGACTGTGTGCCGAGAGCTGGACGACCTTCCGGGGTCCTCGGCCATCGTCGTCGACAACAACTCCGATGACGGGTCTTACGAGTGCCTGTCGGCCGCAGTGGCCGCCATGGACGAGTTCGGACGCGTCGAAGTCTGCCAATCCGGCCACAATGGCGGATTCGGGTACGGGGTGAACGTAGGTATCCGCCGCGCGCTTGCGACGGACACTCCGCCCGAGGCGATCTACCTTTTGAACTCGGATGCGTTTCCCGATCCCGGTTGCCTAAGGGCGCTGGTGGAGTTCCTGCACGAGCATTCGCGGGCGGGCATCGCCGGCAGTTTCATTCACGGCACGGACGGAGTGCCCCATTGCACGGCCTTTCGCTTCCCGAGCATCCCAGTGGAGTTGATGGGAAATATGGAGCTAGCGATCCTCGGCAGAGTCCTGCGCCGCTGGACTCTGGACCCCTTTCCCGAACAGCCTGAGCGCGTGGATTGGCTCGCCGGAGCCAGTATGCTGATCCGCACGGATGTGTTCGAGCGGATCGGTCTGTTCGACGAGGGATACTTCCTCTATTACGAGGAAACTGATTTGTGCAAGCGCGCGGCCTACCACGGAATCGAGACCTGGTTCGTGCCGCAGAGCTCGGTCGCTCATGTGGGCAGCGCGTCGACGGGTTTTCAGGAGCTGAGCAAGCCGAGACCCCGATACTGGTTCGAGTCGCGACGGCGGTTTTTTACTGCACACCATGGACGCGCGTACTTCGCATTGGCCAACGTGTGCTGGGTCGTCTCTTACGTACTCCGCAGGGCGCGGCGGCGGCTGCAGCGGAGGCCGGAATCAGACCCTCCGGGCCTGCTGCGTGATTTCGTCCGGTTCAATTTCCGATGACCCAAGCCGACCCCTCAGACCAGGTGGCGGGAAAGGTGTCGTGACTTGATTGAAGATTGTCGCCCACTCGTCCTTGGTCATCTGCGCGGAATAATCAACCCGATCTGCTTCAAGTAGCTGTAGAGAATACCGTTTGATGCCCGCTGGGCGTCTCTGCCGGTGCCAGCAATTTGCCTCAAGTGGTCTTCCCCGCATTTAGTGAACAGGTTGGTAGAGAGCGGCTGCCTCATATCACAGCGGGCTCATTCTTCCCGCCGACCCACGCGGTCGACGTCGATTGTAGAAGTGTTCCATGTAACCGAACACGTCCGGCCGGGCCTCTTTTCGGGTGCGGTATCTTCGGCGATTGACCCGCTCGCGCTTAAGTAGACCGAACCAGCTCTCCATCGCGGCGTTGTCGTAGCAGTTTCCGATCCCGCTCATCGAGCGTTCGATTCCGTGCTCGTCGAGCAGCGCCTGGTAGTCCCCGCTGGCATATTGGGTGGAGTTGACCAGCTTCCGCGGACATTTTCGGATTTGGGTTCAAGCCGCGGCTTGGTCACGGAGCGACCTCTCGAAACTGATGGTTGACTGGTAGCCGAGTGACGGCGTTGCGGATTGTACCAACCTTGGACGGACTCGAAGATGGCCAGGCGGGCCTCGGCCTACATCTTGAACCGACGACGGTCGATCAGCTCGCACTCTAAGGTGGCGAAGAAACTCTCGGCCATGGCCTTGTCATAGGAATCGCCGACAGAATCCATTGACGGTTTCACGTTCATCTCCCGGCAACGAAGACCGAAGGCTATGGACGTGTATTGCGTCCCCAGGTCGCTGTGGTGAATGACCGAGGTAGGCCGCCTTTGCATAGGCGCCATGTTCAGAGCTTCCAGTACCCGTTCGGTCCGCAGATAGTTTGCAATCCACTCGCCCACCACTCGACGGCTCCAGGTATCGAGCACGACCGCAATGCAAACGAACCCGGCCCAGGTCGGGACGTAGGCAATATCCGCTACGCAGAGCTGATCCAGGGTATCGGCGCCGAATTGGAGTTCCATGAGGTCAGGTGCCGCCCTCCCATTGGGCTGCCCGGCGGGATGCGGATCTATTTGTACTCGATCAGGCGCTGCTCGCGACCCGTGAGAATGCGAGCCAGAAAAAGACACTGGCCGTGAAACTCCGGCCACTTGCCCAGAACCGTTAACAGCGCCGCTGCCGCCACGGGTTTCCCGGGGTGCTCGGCGCGCAGCCGGCGCCACTGGCGAAAGACCTGGTAAGGGTAGATCAGCAGCAGACTCAACCACCAGGGCGCGAAAGCAGCTGCCAGCACGACAGCGGTCGCTGGGAAGACGGCCGCCCAGAAGACGATGCGGGCGTTTTCACGCCAGCAGAAGCGGGTGCCGTCGCGCCAGTGCAGGGCTGCACGTGCGGCGTAGGCGTAGCCGGAGCGGGAAGTGCGGCGCACCCATTGACCAAACCGGGTCATGGCAGCATCGTGCCAAGTCATCGGGGCATCGAGGCGGCGTACAAGGTAGCCTGCTCGGCGTATGCGATGGCACATCTCCGGTTCCTCCCCCGCGATAAGAATCGGATTGAAGCCGCCGATATCGGCGAATACACCTGCGCGGGTCATGAAGTCACCGCCGCAGGCGCTGCTATCGCCGGTTGGGCCGTACCATTCAAGGTCGCACAAGTGGTTGTACAGCGTGCGATCCGGGTGCTGTTCTCGGCGATGACCGCAGACGATGGCGTGTGACGGGTGGTTGTCGAGAAAGTCGCGAGCAGTGGAAAGCCAATCTGGCGTTAGCACACAGTCCCCATCAATGAACTGCACCAGTTCGATCTCAGGGTTGTGCTGCGGCAGGGCAGCAAAGCCGGCGTTTCTCGCCCTCCCGGCGGTGAATGGCAAGTCCATGGGCAGATCGACGACGATGGCCCCGAATCGCCGAGCCTCGGCCACGCTGTCGTCCGTCGAGCCTGAGTCAACATACACTACGGCGTCGGCTATCTTTGCGACGCTCGCCAAGCTGCGCACCAGGCGTTCGCCCTCGTTGCGGCCAATCACCACCACACCAATGCGGCTCGACGTCCCCATGTCCCGAAACGGCCCCAAGCGCTCTCTGGCCCGGAACCATAACTGCAATGAATGCAAATGCTTGTACCGCGGATGTAACACGCAGACTAAAGATCGCGAAGAAGATGCATAATGAGGCCTATTTCTTCGATTTCTGCGTCGGCAAGCCATGAACGAGATCTTTGAGCTTATCATCCAGTATGTACGAAGCGCCTGGCGGTTCCGTTGGTGGGCTGCAGGAGTCGCTTGGCTACTCTGCTTGCTCGGTTGGACGGTGGTAAGCCTGCAGCCTGATGTGTACGAGGCGAGTTCCCGGGTGTACGTAGATACGTCGTCCGACCTGCGCAGATTGCTCCAGGATCAGATTGTCGAGTCAGGCGTTGAGGATCAGCTGTCTCTGGTTCGCCAGGTGATGCTCGGCCGACCACAACTCAGCGAGGTGGCCGCGAAGACCGGATTGAGCAGGGAGGCACGAACTGACGCAGATAAGGCGCGCGTCATAGATTCACTGAGTCAGCAGATCTTCATTCAAGGTGGAAATGTCGACAATCGCGGCCGCCGCGACAACATGTACAGCATTACCTATCAGCACTCCGATCGTCTGATCGCATTGGGAGTGGTGGAAACACTTCTTGACACGTTTGTCGAAAGTTCGCTGGCGGCGAAGCGCACCAGTTCCGAAGCGGCAGGACGCTTTCTCCGCGACCAGATCGACGACTACGAGCAGCGATTGAGGATTGCCGAAGAACGCCTTGCCGAGTTCAATCGCAAGCACTTCGACCGCCTGCCCAGTATGCAGGGGGGGTACTTCCAGCGCCTCCAATCCGCGACCGAAGAGCTTGATTCGGCTCGGCAGCAACTCCGACTCGCAGAATCGCGACTGGAGCGGGTCGATCAGCAGATCCGTGGTGAGGCGCCGCAGGTAACGGTGGCGGGAGAGGTCGACCCGGAGAGCCTCGAAGGCCGAATCCTGAGCAATCAGGCTCGCCTGGACGAATTGCGGTTGCGGTTCACTGAGAATCATCCCGATGTCATTGCCGCGCGGGAGAACATCGCACAGCTGCAGCGCCGCCAACGTGAAGCCGCTGAGCAGATTCGGGACGGCGGTGCCGTGGTGGCTGGAGCGAACAATCCAGTGTTTCAGGCCTTGCAGATCTCCCGTCACGAAATCGAAACAGAGATTGCGAGCCTGCAGGCTGAGGTTGCCGACCGGGCCGCCAGGGTGGCGCGCCTGCGTGGCCTGATCAACGAAATGCCCGAGGTGGAAGCGGAGCTGGCGCGTTTGAATCGGGACTACGATGTTATTCACGCACACTATCAATCGCTGCTGAACAGCCTCGAGCGCGAGCAACTCACCCGTGAGGTGTTTCAGAGCGAACAGATCGACTTTCGCATCATTGATCCCCCAGCTGCTGGATTGAATCCAGTGGCACCCAAAAGGATGATCCTGTTGTTGCTCGTGTTCATGGCCGGTATCGGGGGAGCCGGTGCGCTTGCTTTTGTTTTGAGCCAGATCAAGCCGATTTATCAGGTACCGAGCGATCTGTTCCAGATGTCGGATCTGCCTGTATTGGGCTCGGTTGGCCGTTATCTCTCCAGCGAAGACCGCCGGCGCCGCAACTTCGAGTACATCGGTTTCACGGCCAGCTTCGCGCTGCTTTGCGTCACTTTTGTCGGGGTTGTGCTGTTTGAGGTGGTCGGACCGGGGCTTCGCGGAATTCTCTGAAACGCGTTTCTCGATGATGTTATCAGCCTCATCGGGGTCTACGGCAATCTGGTCCACGTGAAAGTGCTGCGGTTCAAGCGGTTCTCTCAGTCTTCGTTATTTGAGTCTCTTCCAGAGCTTTTCGGATGTGTGCCACCAGCACGCGAACGTTGGGTTCTAGCACCATACTATCGTGGTTTCCAGGAACCTCCACGACCCGGAGATTCTCGACATATGGAGACCAGAAGTTGTCCTGTCGCAAAGGTTGTCTGTCGACGCTCAACAACCTCCCGCCACTGAGTTTGTATCGGACGTTCAGCCTGGGTCGGAACAGCGCTACAGCTACGTTCAACTTTCTGGTTTGGTATCTGGCGTGCGCACGCATGAACGCCTCGCCAACATTCTGGGATTGAAAACTCAACGGTACCGGGCTTCGCGCGGACTCCGGCAGCAGGGTGACCCCGCGGCGCTTCTCGCGCTCCCATGCGATCCTCTGTTGGATTCTCCGACGCACAGCGTTCAGGCCGTCTGTTCTCAATGATTGTTGAAACATCGAGAGGCGGTCGGGCAAGCTCAGCGAAAGTCTCTGGGGCAGCGGCGTGTCGAGCATGATTACCAGGCTCACACTCTCTCCGGATTCGATCAGCTGCCGGGCGATTTCATAGGCCGTGATACCGCCGCCCGAAAACCCGCCCAGTACATAAGGACCATGCGGCTGGACGCGCCGAATCTCCTCCAGATAGTCCGCGGCCATGTCTTCGAAGGTCTCGTGAGGTGGCGCGTCACCGTACAGTCCACGCGCCTGCAGTGCGTAGAATGGGCGGCTCTCACCCAAAAGGTGCGCAAGGTGGCCGAGATTCAGCACATTGCCGAACATACCCGCCACCATAAACAGCGGCGTGCTGCCACCTACCGGTCCTGTGTGCATCGGAACTATGAACTCGAATCGCTCTGCCTGGTTGCCGGACGCGCGGTCCGGATTGCCAGTTCCATCTGTGGACTCGCCATGTTCGCCACAAGGCTGGATCAGCGCGGCCAGGGCCTCGATAGTTGGCGACTGCATGAGCACCGACATTGGCAGGTCGGCGTCGAATCGTTCTGCAAGTTCATTGAACAGGCGCACTGCGACCAGCGAATGTCCGCCAAGGTCGAAGAAATTGTCCCGGATGCCGATTCCTTCGACGCCGAGTAGCCGTCCCCAGATTTCGCTCAGCGCCTGTTCCGTTTCGTTTCTGGGAGCTTCGTATTCGTTGTCGAGTTCTGGACGAGAGAATCGCGTGTCGCCACGCGTATCACCGGTTCTGCTGACTGCGTCCGCCTGAGCCAGAAGTTTCGTGACCTCAATGGAACTGACAACGACAGTGCTCGGCGGCTTTGGGCAGGAGAGCACCCGTCGAAGTGCATTGACGCCCTCGTCATTGCCTATGCCTTGCGTGAGATTGTGCTGCAAGACTGACTCGGCAGGTGTCAGGGGCTTGGCGCGGGGCGCACCCTCCACCGCTGGTTGCCGATCCGCGTGGCTCGAAAGGCTGGGCACCAGCGTAGTTTCGACGCGGCGCAAAGTAAGTTGACGGACCTGCACCAGGACATTGCCCGCAGTATCGGCAATGGTGACATCGAAGGCCGCAGTTCCGTGTTCGCCGGCCGGTGAATCTGCCAGCCGGACCCAGCTTTGAAGATCCGCAACCAGGGGCCGGTAGAAGACGAGCTCTGAGTAGGAGAGGGGTGCCCAGAGTGAGGTGCCACCCTGATCGGAGTATCCGGGAATCAGGTCCATGGCGTACCCCGTGGCGATGTCGAGCAACGCCGGGTGTAAGGGGTGCGCTGTCAGGTCTGCTGCTTGCGTCGCGGGAAGCGCCAGCTGCGCGATGGCCTCTCCGGCCCCAAGATCGACCTGCCTCAGGGTCTGCCAGCGCGGTCCGAAACGCAGGTGGTTTTCCTGTCGCGTGCGCAGAGCACCGGAGCCGCCGGCCTTCTCATGCGCCGCGGTGCAGCGCTGCCGGACGGAGTCGGCATCGAACCCCGCAGGCTCGCTTACGTCACGTGTATCTACCCGTGCCGATGCGCACTGCGCCCAACGATCTGGTCCGTCCGGGTGTGCCGCCTGCGCATACACGGCGACCTGCCAGAGTGCTGCGTTCCCCTCCAGTCGAATTCGGATTTGTCGCGGTGCACCGTCCGGCACGAATAGAGGGGCCAGAAAGGAGAGATTCCTCAGCTTCCAGGGTTCCACAACCCCGATCTCCTGCAGTGCGGCGCGAATGAGCTCAGCGTAGCCCGTACCTGGCAGCAATGCCTCTCCCGTCGCCAGCCGGTGCTCATCGACCATCCAGTCGTGCGTCGAAGATAGGGTTCCAGACAGCAGGTGCACGTGCTTCGTACTCTCCCGGAGCACGAGATGGGCATCAAATGTGGTTCCTATCAGTGCCACCTCGGTGCCGTGCCGGGCCTCAACATCCAGAGGTTGCTCTGGGCCGGACTGTCGAGCAGCAGCGGGTTGCCTTGCCATACCGACGTCACGCCAGATACCCCAGTTTACGGCGGTGACAGGATAGGGGCGCTGGTCGCTGCGCGAGTCCGCGAAGGCGTTGATGAACGAGTTCGCGGCAACGTAGTCGATCTGCCCCTGCGGGGCGATAAAGGCGCTGGTAGACGAGAACAGCACCATGAAGTCCAGGTCACTGTCCTCGAAGACCTGGTCGAGCACCTGGGTGCCATACACTTTGGCTGAGAACACCTCCTCGACATCCTTCTGCCCTTTGAGTTGAATCAGGCTGTCCCGCAGCGTTCCCGCAGTGTGGAATACGCCGTTGATGTCACCGAACGTTTCGCGGGCGAGGCGCACCGCATCGGCGACCTGCTCCTGAACCGTGACGTCCGCAGCAATCGGTAGAACTTGCGCCCCGAGCGCCTCCAGGTCGCGGATGCGGCGAATGGCCTGACTGATAGAGTCGTCCTGGGCATGGCTTGCAAGCCAGTCGTCCCAGTCTGGCCTCGCCGGAATGGGAGTACGGGCAACGAGGATCAGTCTGGCATCGAACTCACGGGCCAGCCACTCGCCGATCACGCCGGAAATACCACCGTATCCACCAGTGAGCAGGTAGGTGCCTCCGTTGCGCAGGCGATCTGCCGACGGCGGGGAGGACGTGGAATTGATGGGGCGCAGGTAGCGTTGCCAGCGTACGGATCCTCGCCAGGCGAACACGCCCGGTTCGGGGCTGGCGGCGGTCTCTTCCAGCAGGGCGGACAATGCCTGTTGGACGTACGCCGGCTCGGCACCGCGGCGACGCTTTCCGCTGGTGGACGGGGTCGGCCCCTCCAGATCGACCAGCCGGCAGCTGATGTTCGGGTACTCCCGCGGAATCACGCTGACCGGACCGAGCGTGGTGGCTTTGTCTGGATAAGGCAGTGACTCCGCGGCTACCCGCTGCGCACCGTTCGTGACCACCACGAGGTGCATCGGGGAATCGTCCACGCCGATTTTGCCGAGTGCCTGGGCGAGGTACATCAGCGAATAGAAGCCATACTCCTGGTTGCGGTGAAAGAACGTGGAGCCTGGACGGTACAATTCCGTGTGAGTGTACAGCCAGGTGTGCAGAATGTGGTCGGGTAGTTTCCCAGCCTCGTGCAATGCACCGATCAGATCCTTGTAGCCGACGCCGCCGGCTTCGGGTGCGATCATGTAGCTGTGATCGTCGAGTTGCGCGAAGGTGTCACCGGCTTGCACGGTGATGACGGTGTCACCGCGCGCGCGCATGCGCTCGATCAGCTCCGATGACAGTGGGTCTCCGGCGTGGAAAACCAGCCAGCTCGCGGACTCACCGGCGAAGTCGGCGATGCCTCGCTGCACCCAACGTGGCTCGCTGAACCAGCGGGCCACGTCGTCGACCTTCTCCGGGCTCAGGACGTCAGGCGACTGTTCGACGCTCCCCCGACCGGGCTCGATCCAGTAGGTCGCGTGCTGGAACGCATAGGTCGGCAGTGGAACCCTTCGGCGTGCTTGCGGCCATAGGCGCTGGGTATCCGGTTCGGCACCAACCGCCCAGAGCCGTCCTACGACCGCGCGGAAGTGAGCGACGTCGGAGTTGGTGTCCTCCGGATGGCGTATGGAACTGAACACGCGCTGGCCCGGGGCCCCACGGGTCTGCCGCACGAAAGACCCCAGAGTGCTTCCCGGGCCTACCTCGACGAACACGGGCTCCTGCCCCTGCAAAATGGCTTCAACGCCATCGGAAAAGCGCACCGTGCTGCGCAAATGACGCACCCAATAGTCAGGGTCAGTCGCTTGCTCTGCCGTCAGCCAATCGCCGCTGACGTTGGAGACCATGGGCAGGGATGGCTCGTGGAGCTCGATGCTCTGCAGGTAGCTGCGAAACGCTGGCAATGCGCCATCGAGCAGCCGCGAGTGCGCGGCGATGTCGATCTTGACCCGCTGAGACTCTATGCCCGCCGCTGTGAGCCGCTCCGCAAGCCGGGCTATCGCATCCAGAGTGCCGGAGGCTACTGAAAGCTGTGGGCTGTTGGATGACGCGAGGTCCAACTCGTCTCCGAGCAGCGGCGCGAGGTCTGCGGCGGGCATGGCAACGCTGAGCATGGCGCCCTTCGGTGCCTGGTCCATGAGCTGCCCACGCAGCAACACCAGTCCCAGCGCATCCTCGAACGACATGATGCCGGCGATGCAGGCGGCGGTGTTCTCGCCCAGGCTGTGGCCGATGAGCGCACCGGGCTCTACACCGTATGCTCGCCACACCCTGGTCAACGCGTACTCGACCAGGAAGATCAGCGGGAGCTGAACCGATGGGCGGCTCAGTTCTGTGGCCTCGTTCCCGGTCTCGGCGAAAAAAACAGGCGTCAGGTCTACCCCGTGTTTGTCCCGGAGCAACGTGAGCCCTCGGTCCATGCAGTCACGGAACACGGGCTCTTGCTCGTAGAGCCCTCGGCCCATGGCTGGATACTGGGCGCCACCGCCTGGATACATGAAGACAACCCGCAGATTCTCCACCTCGAGACGATGAGTGAACACGCGGCGGGGGTCAGGTTCCCGGAGCAGAGCCACGGCTTCGTTGTGGTCGGCAGCGGCCAGTACACGGCTGTGTTCGAACTTCTCTCTGCCCGACAGCAGGGTGTATGCAACGTCGGTCAGCGGCTGCTCGGGGTGCGCTTCCAGCCAGTCGGCGAGGCGCGCTGCGTAGGCATCGAGGGCGCGGCGGTTCTTGGCCGACATCACCAGGAGCTGGGGTGCGGTCTCGTGCGGCACAGCCGACGGGGTCGGCGCCTGCTCGAGGACGGCGAACGCATTGGTGCCGCCCACGCCGAGCGAGTTCACCGCGGCCCGCCGCGGGCGCCCGGTACTGGGCCAGGGTTCTGCCTGGGCTGCCACCACGAACGGGCTACCTTCGAACGGAATGGCCGGGTTCGGGGCCTCGAAATGCAGAGTCGGCGGTATGGTGCCATGTTCAAGAGCCAGCGCGGCCTTGATCAGGCCTACGACCCCGGCCGCAGTGTCCAGGTGGCCGACGTTGCTCTTTACCGAGCCCACCCGGCAGTACCCTGTTTTGTTCGTGGTCTCACGAAACGCCTGGCTGAGCGCCGTAATCTCGATCGGGTCGCCGACTGGTGTCGCCGTGCCGTGGCACTCAACGTAGTCGATGGTCTCAGCGTCTACGGCGGCAACAGCGAGAGCCTCAGCCACCGCGGCAGCCTGCCCGCTGATGCTGGGCGCCAGATAGCCGACTTTGCTGGCGCCGTCGTTGTTGACGGCCGAGCCTTTGATGACGGCATGGATATGGTCGCCGTCGCTCAGTGCATCGTCCAGACGGCGCAGAACGACCACGCCCACGCCGCTGCCGAAGACTGTGCCCTTGGCGCGGTGATCAAAGGTGCGACAGTGACCATCCGGAGAAAGGATTTCGCCTTCCTTGAATTGATACCCGACACGGTGAGGAATTTCGATGGTCACGCCCCCGGCAAGTGCCATGTCACTCTCGCCGGACAGCAAGCTCTGCACGGCCAGGTGGGTAGCAACCAGCGAGGTGGAACATGCCGTCTGGACATTGACGCTGGGACCCTTCAGGTCGAATGCGTACGATACCCTGGTCGCCAGAAAATCTTTGTCGTTGCCGGTGTGGCGTAGCAGGAACAAACCGACGGAGTCGAGCAGATCGGGGTTGGTGAGCAGGTTCTGGGCGAAGTATGCCGCCATGCCGCTGCCGGCGAACACCCCGATGTTCCCGTCAAAGCGGGAAGGTGGATGACCGGCGCGTTCCAGCGCTTCCCAGGCGACCTCGTAGAACTGACGGTGCTGAGGGTCGAGAATGGCCGCTTCCTTCGGGCTGAACCCGAAGAACTCCGGGTCGAAGTCCTCCATGCCCGGCATCGGCATTCCGGCTCGTACGTAATCCGATCTACTAAGGGTGGCTTTGGAGACGCCTCTGCTGAGGAGTTCCTCGGCAGAGTAGGCCTGGAGAGATTCAATTCCGCCCGTCAAGTTGCGCCAGAACTGCTCGGGCGTGCTGGCACCAGGCACGCGCAGGGCCATGCCAACGATCGCGACATCATTGTCGTTGGTTTGCATCATGAGCAGTAGTGGTTGGGTCGATACTAGTAATGGTACTGATTATTCAAACCGGGGATGTATCCATCCTGTGAGCCTGATCCCGGCCGGTTGGTATATCGGGTACAGGACAAGGGTAGTTCAGATCGGGTGGTTGGTCCGGGGAGACGATACATAGGGTAGATCATCGAACTGGACCTGGGGCTTTGGTCGAGCATGCACTGGTGGGGTCAACCGTGGACCAAAGTCAAGTAAGGTGCAGCCTGGGGCATTGGAACCGACTGTCGCCTGGGCCCGGCAGGCTGAACTGCCACCCAGTCTCAAGCAGCGTGAGTAGTATGATGTGAATTCGTCGGCAGGTTGTGAAAGCCGCCCCGCGATGACGCGCCCCACATTAGAATTCATGATCCTTTCACGGGCTCGGCACTAGACTGCACGAAATGGCTATCCGGATCGTTCCTCATTCCTGTGAGTACTCCATGGCGGTAGATGAATTCAATGGTCGCATGCGGGCCGGGGGGTCACCTTGGGGTTTCTACACAGATGCCGTGCCGGACTGGATCCCCAGGGCGGCAGGTGCGAGGGCGTGGCGGGAGTACCACATAGCCGTCGACGACGAGGGTTTCGTTCGGGGCGGCTATGCCTTGAAGCCTCAGGAGTGGCACATCAACGGGACGACACGGCTGGTCACGGACTGGCAGGGACCCTTCACGGAAGGTGCAGTCAACGCGCGCTATGCGACGCTGGGATTGCGAATGATTCGAGACATGCTGAAGAAGTACCCATTACTCTACAGCCTCGGGCACGGTGGGCACGATACCCCGGTGGTGAAGCTGCTGCAGTCGCTCGGATGGACGCTGCACGAAATGCCGATTTGTCTGAAAGTGCATGATGCGTCCGCGTTTTTGCGGCGCAATGCGTACCTCCGCAACACTACCGCACGCGCTCGCCTGCTCGATCTACTGGCGCTGACCGGTCTAGGTCCTCTGGCAATCCGGCTGCTGCAGGCGGCTGTGCGTTGGTGGCATAGACCAGGAGGGGCCTCATGCCAGGCGAGCGTCGTGGCCGAGTTCGGTGCGTGGGCCGACAGTGTCTGGGACAACGCCCGCTCGCGGTACGCGTGTCTGGCGGCGCGCGATAGCGCCATGCTGAATCGCCTGCTGCCTCAGGAGGGCTGGCCGGGGGGAACCCGGTTGCAAGTCAACCGTGGAGGCGAGACGATTGGTTGGGCGGTGGTGCACATCAAGCGTATGTCGAACGATCCGCGCTTCGGGGATCTAAACGTCGGCATGATCTCCGACTGTTTCGCGACCCCGGAAGACGCGGCTGGAGTGATCCAGGCAGCCGATGACCACCTATCACGCCAGGGCGTCGAAATCGTCGTCTCGAATCAGTCCCACCCGGATTGGGTAGCGGGCTTTCGCGCCAGCGGCTACCTGGTACTCGAAGGCCGACGGCTGTTCGCCATTTCGCCCGAGCTCAAGGACGCGCTCGAACCATTCCCGGAGACCGTACGCGGCCTGCACCTGACCAACATGGACGGTCACGGGCCCCATGGATTCACAGCATGATCAGCGAGGCTCTCATGAAAGGCACAGCAGCGGAACTGGCACCCAGACTCAGCACGGCCTCCATTCGCACCGCCTGGGATCCGTACTCGGCGTTCGACTGGCCCGACAGCTTACCGGAAGACGCCTGGTACATGAGCCCGGAGCTCATCTCCCTGTACGGCACACCGGTGTATGACGAGCTGAACGAGGCTCAACGCCAGCGGCTGAGCTTCACTGAGCTCTGTAACTTCTTCAGTCTGGTGCTGCAGGGCGAGCGCCCCCTCGTGCAGGGGTTGGTGCATCGCCTTTATCTAAAGCAGACGCGCAAGGAAGTGACAGATTACCTGCATCACTTTATCGATGAAGAAAACAAGCACATGATCATGTTCGGGATGTTCTGCAACCGCTATCTCGGCAAGGTCTACCCGGAAAAGAAGATCGCCTTCGAGCGCAAGTACGCCAAGGGCGAGGACGAGGTGGCGTTCTTCTGCAAGGTACTGGTGGTCGAGGAAATCGGCGACTACTACAACCAGTTCATGATGCAGGACGATCGCATTCACCCCCTGGCGCGACAGCTCAACCTGGTGCATCACGGCGACGAGACTCGACATCTGGCCTTCGGCCGGCGACTGATCGGCGAGTTGTTCGAGGAGCATTCGCCGAAGTGGTCCGCCGAGACGCTCGCCGGGTTCCGCGGGTGGTTGGTGGACTACCTGCGCAGCTCGTGGAACGACTACTACAATCCGGCGATGTACAAGGACGCGGGATTGAACGACGGCTACGAGCTTCGTCAGCTAGCGATGGAGAACTGTCGCGATCTTCGCAAGGCAGCTTCCGAGAAGCTGGTTGGGCTTTTCGTGAAGACCGGTGTCCTCGAAGAAGCCCCGGAGCTCTGAGCCGGTGGGTGAGGCTGACATCAAGCACAAGCTGCGCACCTGGATCGTCGACCGGTCCAAACAGCCGGATGCCAAAGACATCCTCACGGACGAAACGCCCATCATCGACTCGGGGCTGCTGTCTTCTCTGGATATCGCCGAATTCGTGCTCTACATAGAAAGCCTGCTCGGCCAAGAGATCGACATCGATGACCTCGAGCCGGAGGCGTTCACCAGCACGAACACGATGTACGAGACGTTCTTCGCACAGGGCTCAGGCTCGTTATGAATGCGCCTGCGGTCCAGTCCCGCACGGTGGCCGGCGGATTTCTGGCGTCTGCGCAGCGATATCCGGACCGGCCGGCGCTCGCGATTCGTGACGACAGCCTGAGCTACGCCGAGCTTCGCGAGCGGGCGGCAGCCATAGCCGCAACCCTGCAGCGGCACGATACGGCCGATGGCCCGGCCCTGACTGGCATCTACGGGCATCGCAGCTTCGTGGCGTTCTCCGGAGTGCTGGGCGCCCTGCTGCGTGGTCATGGCTACGTTCCACTGAATCCGGTGTTCCCCTCCGACCGTAACGCCGCGATGGCAACACGGGCCGAGTTGCGTTGCATCGTGGCAGAAGCGCAGTCGCTGGCACGCTTCGAGGAGGTGCTCGAGGACATTCCCGGCCCTCTGATCGTCCTGGTGCCGGATGCAGACGATATCTCGGCGTTAGCGGACGCATTCCCGCGGCACCGCTTCCTGGCCCGGCCCGATCTGGTATCGGCGTCTAGCTGGCACCCGGGCGAGGCCGACCCGGACGGTATCGCCTATCTGCTCTTCACGTCCGGCAGCACCGGTCAGCCGAAAGGGGTCATGGTGGCTCACCGCAATGTCACCAGCTTCGTCGATTGCATGGCTGACCGATACGGCGTCACAGAGCACGACCGGTTCTCGCAAACGTTCGACCTGACCTTCGATCTCAGTGCGTTCGACATGTTCGTGGCATGGGAGCGGGGCGCCTGTGTGTGCTGCCCGACCGCACAGGAGAAGCTCTTTCCGTCGAAGTACATCGACGCGCATCAGATCACCATCTGGTTCAGCGTGCCGTCGACCGCGGTCATGATGAGCAAGATGCGCATGCTCAAACCCGGGAAGTACCCGTCCATTCGCTACAGCCTGTTCTGCGGCGAGGCGCTGCCAGTCGAGGTGGCCCATGCCTTTCAGCAGGCGGCGCCGGAGTCGCGGCTCGAGAACCTGTATGGCCCGACGGAGCTGACCATCGCCTGCACGCTGTACGAGTTCGATGCCACCCGGACTCCGCAGCAGGCCCTGCATGGCGTGGTGCCGATCGGCGAGCCGTATCCGGATATGCGCGCACTGATCGTGGACGAAGCGCTCCGGCCCGTGGCAGACGGGGAGGCGGGCGAGCTGATCATGACGGGGCCACAGCTCACTCTTGGGTACTGGAAAGACGAGGAGAAGACCCGGGCGGCATTCACCGTACCTCCGGACGAGACCGACGTGTTTTATCGGACCGGCGACCGTGTGCTGCGCCGGGCTCCGGGCGAGCCATTGCTCTACCTGGGTCGCGTCGACAATCAGATCAAGGTTCAGGGGTATCGGGTGGAGCTCGGCGAGATCGAAGCCGTGATTCGCGAGGAAGCAGACACGGAGGTGGCCGTTGCCTTGGGGTTCCCGGTCGGCAGCAACGGCGTGGAAGGCATCGTCGGGTTCATCAGCAAGGCGGACGCGGACCTGGAAGCGCTCCGGCAAGCCGTACGCGGGCGTCTTCCCGCGTACATGCAGCCCAGTGAAATTCGGCACATCCCGGAGTTTCCGCTCAATGCCAACGGCAAGGTGGACCGGCCCGCGCTGCTGCGCGGCCTGCAGGCGGACGCGGCCAGCTAGCGTTCCGCATTCACTCACAAACCCATCACGGGACGTCCCGTTCCAAGCGGTAGAATTCGCCTCTCCCCCGCCAATGCGCGGGCGCAATCGGTAGCAGCGGATGCCAACTCGAATCGCCTACTTCGTGAACCAATATCCCGCGGTGAGCCACACCTTCATCCGCAGGGAGATTCACGGGCTGGAGGCGCGGCGTTTCGAAGTGCTGCGCGTGGCGCTGTACGGCTGGGACTCCGACCTTGTCGACGATCTGGACATCGCCGAGCGCGCCTTGACACGGTATGTGTTGCGAGGCGGTCTTGTAGCGCTCACCGCGGCAGCGATGTTGATGCTGCTGAAGCGACCGGGCAGATTCATTTCCGCTCTGAAGCTGGCATACGCCATGAGTCGTAAGGGTGGCAAGCCACTGGCGTATCATCTGGCCTACCTGGCGGAGGCCTGTCGCATGCTGCCGTGGCTCGAGGCCCACGGCGCCGAGCACGTGCACGCGCACTTCGGCACGAACTCCACAGAGGTGGTCATGCTCGCCAATGCGCTCGGTGGGCCGGCATACAGCTTCACCGTGCACGGTCCCGACGAGTTCGATCAGCCCGAGCCGCTCGGCATCGGCGAGAAGGTCGAGCGGTCGGCCTTCACGGTGGCGATCACCTCCTACGCCCGCGCACAGCTCTACCGGTGGGTCGACTACCGCGCGTGGCACAAGGTGAAGGTAGTGCACTGCGGGCTGGAGGACGAGTTCTACGAGACGGAGGCGGTCCCGGTACCCGATACACACCGTCTGGTCTGCATCGGAAGGCTGTCGGAGCAGAAGGGGCAGCTTCTTCTCGTTCGCGCCGTCAAGGCGCTGGTTGATTGCGGCTACGACCCGCAAGTCGTACTCGTAGGGGCCGGGCCCATGCGGGACCAGATCGAAAGCCTCGTCGCCAGGCTAGGTCTTGAAGGCCACATGAACTTGACCGGTGCCGTTGCGATGAAGGACCTGAAGCGGCTGATTCAGGAGGCGCGGGCGCTGGTTCTGCCAAGCTTCGCGGAAGGTCTGCCTATGGTGATCATGGAGGCAATGGGCTTGAGACGCCCCGTGCTCGCCACCTATGTCGCCGGCATTCCGGAACTGGTGATTCCTGGCGAGAACGGCTGGCTGGTTCCGGCCGGGTCGGTCGATTCGCTCATTGATGGTATAAAGCAAGTGCTCAATACCCCGGCCGAGCGGCTGCAGGCTATGGGTGAGGCTGCATTTCAGCGCGTCCGCGAGCGCCACTCGCTCATCACGCAGGCCGAGTCGCTCGCCGCTCTCATCGAGGAATCGTTGCACTCACGGTCCTCAACGGCGAACGGCGAACGGCGGGCGGCGCCGGAGCCACCCCTGGGACAATCGTGATTTCTGGCGGCGCGGGCTTCGTCGGCGCCAACCGAGTCGAAGCGCGCAGGGCTAGAGGCAGGGATGACACTAACCATCATGCGTGCCAGTGTGAAGTCTGTTCGTGAAAGCAGATAACCCAGAACGCGTAGCGTACCCGGACGTCCACTTGAACGAGGCCTTCATGAGGACCACTATCAAATTATTGTTGATGCTCAATTTCAGTATCAACGTTGTGCGACCGATAGAGTACGTCCATGCCGATGACACCGGCACTCTTCTGTTGTGCGATCAAAAGGGCTGAACGTTGAAGTGATTCGCGCAATTCGCGGCGAGGTCGGAAGTCGGTTACATGCAACTGTGCAAAGACGCGTGCACTAGGTTATCTGCCACATCGTACAGTAGGCGCCAGTGGAGCGTATGGCTGTTGAACGCGACGTGCATTGGTGCTCGGGGATCGCTATCTGCTCGTTCTGATACGGAGCGTCTCTTAGGAAGGATGCATTGACTTCCAACAGATCAAACTGGTCTACGCGAACGAAGGATGTCGTTCTGCTGGCAGCATCGGTAGCCATTGCGTTGGCGATGGCAGAAGGACTGCTCAGGATAGTCCTTGATCCGGTGGACTACCTGATGCCTAGAATGGAAGATGACCCTTTGCTTGGCCATCGTGTCGCTCCCGGTTCTGGTGGTCATGACCAGTGGGGATTTCGCAATGCTCGAGTCCCGGAAAGCTCATCGATAGTGGTAGTTGGCGACTCTATGACGTATGGCATAGCTGCGACATCTCGCGAGTCATGGCCAATGCAGCTACAGGCCTCGCTGGGAGTAGATGTTTATAATATGGCCTTGGGGGGTTACGGCCCGCTACACTACATCGAACTCGTCCGAAACAAGGCTACTTCGCTAAGGCCCAACTTGGTAATCGTTTCCGTATACATCGGCAACGACCTAATGGATGCCTACAACTTGGCGCACAGCAACGACAGATGGAGTGAGTATCGACGAGTAGAGCACACCGAGCCATTCGAATCTGCCTTGCTTATCAGATCGGAGGGCGTCGATGCGAGGTTTCTTGGCGAGTTGAGAAACTACTTGGCTAGCCATGTAATGCTTTATCGTGTGCTTACCCAGTCGGCAGTCTTTGACAGCTTTCGCGCGAAGGAGACGAAACAAAGGCAGGATGCTGTTTGGTCATTGGTCGTAGATGGTCAGGAGACCCTCTTTTTTCCTGAAGAGCGACTGAGTCTTGTCGATCTGGCCGACCCCATGATTGCTGCAGGCCTAGATATCACGCTGGATGCAATGAGGGTACTCAGTAGTATTACGAGTGAAGCTGGATTAGCTGTTTTAGTGGTCATTATCCCAACTAAAGAGCGAGTATATTTTGACGCGCTATCAAGCCCTAATCAAGGCGCTAGTCAACGTGACCTCGCCTTGGTGGGGGCTATTGCCGAATACGAAGATAGAATCCGTGAGCGGATCACATCTCAACTAGAAAGCCTCGGCCTGCCATTCATCGATGTTCTCCCGGCGCTTAGTGCAGCCGCTGAGCATTCCACGATCTATCCTAGGACCGATGATCATCCGAACGGCCGGGGTTATGGAGTCATTGCGATGACGGTAAAGGACGAAGCATGCCGCATTGATCGACTTAGAGGGTTAGTGGGGACGCTTTTCGATTGCGGCCACTAGCAGAGGAACATCTTCCACCGAGGGCATAATCCAGAAGGCCGGGGGGCAACTACTCGATCGATCGCCAGAACGCCAGCGTATCCACAATCCTATGAATGATGCGTTTTGGTTCCCTATGCTCCGCATCATTGACGTAAAGCTTGCTAGTTCCCGCCGGCGATCCTGATACAATTTGTGTTGCCCATTGCGCAGCAATCTCGGGATCGATTCCGGTAAAACTGCTCATCTGGGTTCTCAAGTGCCCTGGCACCCACTCATGCACCCCGATGTCGAGTCCGAGCGAGGCAATATCTGCCTGAATGGCCTTAGTCAACGCGTGAACTGCGCCTTTTGACGAGGAGTAAGCTGCGCTGCGTTCAATCGGGCTCACATCCGCGAAACTACCAACATTGAAGATCCGTCCCGAACCGGCTTGGATCATCATGGGTAATGCGGCCTTGCAGCAATTGGCAACGCCGTTTAGGTTGATCGCGACTGTGTTGGCCCAATCTTCGGTACTCTCATCCAAAAAACTCACTCGCGGATACACGGCGGCGTTGTTGAACAGCACATCGAGCCTGCCGATATCCTTCGATACTTGGCCGAAAGCATTGGCGACCTCTGAAGCTACGGCAACGTCTGTTTGAATGTGTAGATACTTGGAGCCGGACTCCGAGATCGCCAGGTCTTCGCCAGGAGTTCGACTGATGCCGACTACTATATCGCCACAGGACAGAAATGCCTCGGCCAGGGCTCTACCCAAACCATGTGAGACGCCGGTTATCAATGTTACTCGGGCCATTAGCAACGCTCTCTGGGGTACAAACTACGCAGCAATGAACACGCAATGGAGGAGTTACAAAGGCAAAACGCTCAGCGCATTTCCTACTGTTCTGAGAAGGATATGATACTGTCAAAGAGCTTCGCGAATGAACAGAGGATGTGGTTAAGTGCATGTCTTTGTATCAAACACTGGCGTGTCAGCGGAATTGCACCATAGCAATGCTGTGCGTTCTATGCTTCGACGGGACTATTCATCAGTGGATGAGCGAGGCACGGTGTGCTGACTAGGACGCTGCTTTGGAGTCTGGCTTTGGTGAGTTTGGTACTCGCCTTAATCAATCATCCAATGATTGGCGGAGGGACTGCTTTTGGTGCTACGCAGCTTCTGCTAGTG
Source organism: Pseudomonadales bacterium (assembly GCA_040219935.1). Classification (GTDB taxonomy): domain Bacteria; phylum Pseudomonadota; class Gammaproteobacteria; order Pseudomonadales; family Azotimanducaceae; genus UBA7803. Next base: position 86,485 of record JAVJUA010000083.1, read on the forward strand.
GTGGCCTCTGCTGCACTATTCGTTGCAGGGCTTCTTGGATCTAAGGTTCAAATCCAGGCCTCGCTCGGAGCCGTCTCGGTCATCCTATCTGTCCTAGTCGCCGAAGGCGCGCTTCGAATCTGCTGCTACGACCGATTCAGCACAGCGTACAGACTACATGAGAAATACCTCTACGAGTTAATCCCAAGGGCCAGCCAGTCTTTTACACACATTCCGGTCAATGGCGGGCATCGCGTCACGTTCTCTGTCAATGTGCATGGTTTTAGGGGGCCGGATTTCGAACTCCCAAGGAGCAAACACGACCCGGCAAAGCGAGTCGTAGTGTATGGGGACTCGTTTGTCCACGCGACGTTCTCAGACAACGAGAGCACATTCGTGTCGAGGCTTGGTTATTACCTGCAGCGCGAGCTCGGCTCGACCGTTGAGCCTATAAATGCCGGGGTCGCAGGCTACGGGCCGGATCAGATTCTCTTGAGGATGGAACGAGAGCTACGCTTTCTCGAGCCAGACTTGGTCGTTGTTGCAGTGTTCTCTGGGAATGATTTTGGCGACCTTGTGCGAAACAAGCTGTTCAAACTTAACGCGCAAGAGCAGCTCATGTCGAACGAGTTTGAAGTTGATCCCGAGATTCGCCGGCAGTTCATCGTCGCGCAGACGGAACTGTTCGCCAAAAAACTAGTTCGTGAGGCGGTTCAATCTCTTCCGACAAGCGTCTCGGGCAGACGAACACAAGTCGCATCGTTCAATAAAGAAGAGATGGTCTCCCGTGCATTGAATCAGCATCTTCGAGAGTACAAGGAGTACCTTTTGGATGGCGATGATGTTGTGAAAGAGATGCGAATGGATCCATACAGCGCCGACATCGCAGTCATGCCAGAGAGTGAGTCTGCTCAGTATAAAGTTGCGTTGATGCAAAGCGTGATGCGAGGTATCACCGCGACGGCCGATCGATCTGGCGTGCCAATTCTATATGTCACAATACCCCACCCAATGGACGTTCTTGATGGGGACCATGACAGCGGATTTGTCGATAGAGCCCAGTTTCCCGACTACGACGCCGATCGGTTGTCTCGGCTTTCGCGAGGCCTTGCCGAGTCCACTGGGGCGCGATCTATTTCTCTGATCGAGAAATTCAGGTTGAGTGACCCGTGGAGCTTGTACTTCAAGGGAGGGGATGACCATTGGAACGACACAGGCCAGGATGTTGCCGCGCAGTACGTCGCAGAGGTGGTTTTGTCAGAGGGCCTGCTTTGAGAAGTCGCGCCGATGCGAAATGACACTGCGCTTTATCTCAGTCGTGTGTGGTTGGCATGTCTCGAAAGTGACGTGACGCGGCTTGCTGGTCGCGCTGTCCAGGTATACTGCGTTGCCAGCTCGGGGAAATCCCGGAAAGCGCTCCTACGCAAGGGTCAAGGTGGCTTCGTCGGCCCACGACTAGACGCGCAACGCTAGGCTGAACGTCGGTGAGACAACCGAAGCGTTCGATTCTGAGGCGAGTCAAAGCGGCCGTTAGAGACGCGAGGTCCGGTGGCCAGTCCCTTTTGTCGAGGGGTCTCAGAGGTGGGCTTTCGATTCTTGGCGGCCAAGCATATGTAAGCCTGTTGAGACTCGCGTCGAATCTCATCATGACCAGGCTTTTGTATCCAGAAGCCTTTGGTCTAATGCTGATAGTAACCCTTGTGTTCACAGCGTTCGGTATGTTCTCGGACGTTGGTGTACGTAACGCGATCATCGTCAAAAAGGGGACGATTGAGGAAGGCTACCTAGACACTGCATGGACAATGCTGGTTGTTAGAGGATGGCTGCTGTGCGGCCTTGGCCTACTTCTGGCTCAACCGATTTCGCATTTCTACGAAGAGCCAATTCTCGCGGGGCTTGTTGTTCTTGCCAGCTTCGCCCCGGCGATTCAGGGGTGGGCGTCACCAGAACCGATACTCTATGAGAAAAGAGTTGCGTTGGCGCGAGTGGTGACATGGGGCTTGATTTCCCAGACGGCATCTACTGCATTCATTCTAGTGGCTCTAGCCATCAAGCCCAGCATCTGGATTCTAGCGGCAAATGGAGTCGTCGCTGCAAGCGTCTCTGTCGCGCTTTCGTACTGGATGTTCAGAGGTCATTCCCCTCGCCTTCGGTGGTCGCAACCAGTCGTTCGGGAAATTTTTGGCTTCGGGAAGTGGGTTATACTCGGGACTGCACTTACGTTCCTTGCGCGCCAAGGTGATGCGCTAATCGTAAGTACGTACCTGACGGCCAGTCAGCTTGGCGTCTTCAGTATTGCGATGTCTTTCGCCAAGCTGGTGGAGCTTCTCATCGAAAAGCTAAGCTGGTCGCTGTTGTTTCCAATCTACTCTGAGCTGCGTAATCACGAGGTATCGAGGCTCTACTCGCAGTTGACAAGAATCAAACTGATTCTCTGGGCCATCTGCCTCCCATTCATCCTGATGTTCGGAGTCTTTGGTCGCGAGTTCGTCTCATTCCTATACGATCCCCGGTATCATGAAGCAGGGTGGATGCTTGAGCTCTTGGCATTGGGATCTGTGTTCTTTGCCGTTGGCGGCGCCATCATTAACATCCCGCTTTCTTTTGGTGACTCCAAGCGTCATATGTGGTTGCAGTTCTTCCGATTCGTGTCGCTTATCGGTTGTCTGTTTGTCGGCGCTAGCCAAGCCGGCATAGTGGGGTTGTTGGTGGGTATTGTCGTCGCACAAGTGGCCTTTTATCCGATTCTGATGGCGGCCACCCATAAGTTCGGAATTCGCGGCTACGGATCCGACATCACATTCATGGTGCTAATGTCTGCTGTACTTGTGATGGTCTGGTCGATTAAGGGTTGGCCTCTACCGGCAAGTTGAGAGATCAATCAGAAGCACACGTGCACCATGACCACCTATCTATGGCTCAATTCATCAGGAGGCCGGACGCCTAGATTGCATGCCGAGCTGCCCTGGGGAATGGAATGAGCTAGGGAACCTCTGCACAGGCAGCTGTATAGAGGGCCGGATTGATGAATTTGACTCGGAACATCAGAAATCTGGGCCGAAAACGAGCGGTTGAGCGCCAGCGGCGGCCGTTTCTGGCCTCTTCCGGGCCATCATCCCGTTCACGAGAGACACCACTCCCGTGGCAACAACCTGCGTCTGAGCATGTACAAGTTAGCCAGGGCAAACGCGGTGTAGAGTCGAGCCGTGTTCTTTGCCAGGCCGCGATAGCGGACCTTGCTGAAGCCCCACAGCCGTTTGACGACATGAAATGCATGCTCGCCTCGGGCTCGCGCCTTCGAGCGGCAGCGGTTGATGTAGCGCTGGTATTCGGTCAACGGTCGCTGCTTGGTACCGCGACGGTTGACCCGGTAGCGGATACCCCGCTCGAGGGCCGCCTGCCGATCCGCCTCCTTCCAGTACGCCTGGTCGCCGAAGATCTCGCGTTCTTCTCCGTGCAGCAGCTTCGGCATCTGACTGATGTCCGCAGCACCCGCATCCGTCGTGGTCAGGCTGTGGACGATGCCGCGCCGGTCCGTGCCGACATGAGCCTTCATCCCAAAATGCCACTCCTTACCCTTCTTGCCTTGCCGCATCTCCGGATCGCGCGCCTTCTTGGCGTTCTTCGTCGAGGGCGGCGCGGCAATGACCGTGGCATCGACGATGGTCCCGCTCTTCACCAGCAAATGCCGCTCCTCGAGCAAGCTGCGCACCTCGTTGAAGATCGCCTCGGTCAGATCATGGGCCTCCAGCAGATGCCGGAACCGCAGGATCGTCGACTCGTCCGGAATCTTATCTTCCGCCAGTTCGATCCCGGCAAAGCGTCGCATCGACTCGCTGTCGTACAGCGAATCTTCCGCCTGCGGGTCCGACAGGTTGAACCAGTTCTGCATGAAGTAGACACGCAGCATCCGCTCCAGGGGATGGGGATGCCGGCCAGCGCCCGCCTTCGGATAGTGCGGCTCGATCAAGCTCATCAGCCGCGGCCACGGAATCACCGCGTCCATCTCTCTCAGAAACCGCTCCCGGCGTGTCACCTTGCCCTTGCGATCCCACGCCGCCGATGCAAATGTCGTCTGCTTCATCAGTCCCCAATACCTCGACAACCTGGCACGAAGTATCAATCATCCGCACGTGCTTGTGCAGAGGTTCCCTAGTGGGTTGCACCGCCGTCGAATTCCGGTGGCTGGGTGGATCCCGGTCCCTCGATAACGCCACCATTACCACTATCCGACAACACCCAGTTAGCTCCTGGTGAACCACCACTGACCAATACAAACTGTCCTGGGTTGTCAGTAAAGTATCGATTATTGGATGCCGTCAGGTTGATAGGCCCCAGCTGATTCGAATCAGGACTCGCCACCTGAATGCCCGAGTTAGATCGATGATACCAGACGTTCTCGACCAACCAGAGCCGGTCTGCCTGCCGAACACCGCCGTTGCTCGGATGATTGTCAGACATGAATCCGGTGTTTTCGAACTGGTTGCCCCGCGCGTAAATGAGGTCGCTGTTGATATGAACGCGAAACGTATGCTTGCCGCCATTCCAAACTCGGTTATCAACGAGAATTCCGCGGGTCATGTTTTGCCATCTAATCGTGCTCTCCGCACCTGACGGATACCCACCCTCCAGATCACAGTTTGCGATGATAAAGTCGCTAAAGGTGTGTCCTGACTGGCCCTGCGAGAACGAAGCATACTGAAAAGAGCGAATCGTAGAGTTGATGAATGCTACGCGACTCGAACTTGCGAATCCGGTGAACACTCCAAACATCTGATCCATCACCACGTTGTTAAACATGATATCGGAGGAGTTTGAGACCATTAGACTATGATTGGAATTGGCCCCTCTTATAACCCCACCCCTCCAAGAAACGCGGATGGTATTGGCTATCGAAATATCACCGGTCAATGTGAGCGTGGCGTCGTTGCTCATTACTATGTCAACGTCGTTTCCAAAGCCGCCAAGACTTCCAGAGTATGATCCAGCAGCAACTTCGATCGTAACAGCCGACCTTTGGACCGCTGAACTAAGCTCCTGCATAGTTGCCACTTGAACTCTAGTGTTAGTAGACGGCGGCTCTGGCCATGAGTATTCAAATGGAATGCTACCAAGGTTGTATCGCCCTATATCGACATCGGCTCCAAATAGCACGGGTGGGGTAGGGGTCGCTGCTGTAGCATTGGCGGCGAGCAAGGCGCAGATCAACAAAGAAGTGATGCGTCGTCGTACTACTAAGCCATTGCCTCGCATTCCACGATCAGTCATTCCGCATCGGAGATACCACATACCTGACTCCATGGTTGTCGACATACTTACAAAAACTTGCGACTCGATCCGCCTCAACGGCATAAACTTACATGGCGGCTAGAGAGGTCTTCAACAGTTCATCATGCAAATGTTGCAGAAGTACTTCCAATAGTACAGATCTCAGTAACCCAGGATTTCGGCAACCGAGACGTGGCTCACGTTTTCTTGGGCTTGCCCGAACCGCCGTCAATAAAGATGCAGTCTAGCCCGCCTGCCCACCATTCGCTCTCGATCCCACGCCCCTTGGCCCTTGGTTCAGTTAGGGTCCCCCTCGCTTCCGTTAGTGAGTTCAAGCAGGCGTCTGACCTTACCCCCTCTGGGTAGCCATGTTGGCTGAGAGTATTCCATTCTAAGCCGCCCGCTTTTCAAAGCGAGCGGGCGGCGTGTAACCCAGCGCACTGTGGGGCCGAACTTCGTTGTAGTGTTTTCTCCAGTCAGCAATGATGCGTTTGGCATCGTCTAGATCTTTGAACCAGTGCTGGTTCAGGCGGCTATCCCGGAAGCGTCCATTGAAGCTTTCGACGAACGCATTCTGGGTCGGCTTGCCGGGTTGGATGAACCGCAACTTCACACCCGTTCGCTCGCTTCAGAAGAACAAGGCCTTGCTCGTAAACTCTGGGCCGTTGTCCAGGTTGAGCACGTTGGGCAACCCCCGTGTTTCCGCCAGGTCATCCAGGAGTCGCACCGTCCGATGCCCCGAGATCGAGGTGTCGACCAACTGGGCGACGCGGGCTCTGGAGAAATCGTCCACGACGTTCAGAATCCGGATCCGGCGTCCATTGGCGAGCTGATCGTGCACGAAGTCCGCTGACCAGCGTTCGTTGGGCGCGGTGGGCACTTGGATTGGGACGCGGGGCCGAATCAGCTTCTTGCGCCGCTCGGTGCGCACGTGCATCCCCAGCTGGCAATACAAACGATACGTCCGCTTGGGGTTCTGCACGAGGCCTTCGGCCTTCAGCAGACCATGCAGCAGCGGATAGCCGTAGCGAGGGTACTGCTCGCCCAGCTTCTCCAGACGGCGAATCAAGGGTGCATCCCGGCGTTCACGTAGCGACCGGTATCGCATGGCCTTGCGGCTGATCAGGGCCAGCCCACAAGCACGTCGCTGACTAATCGCGTAGGTATCCTGCAGGTAGGAGACGATCCGTCGACGGGCCGTGGGCGCTACCACTTTCTTGAGATGACGTCCATGAACATCGCCTTGTCGAGCTCCGCTTCCGCCAGCAGCTTCTTCAGCTTCGCGTTCTCGGTCTCGAGTTCTTTCAGGCGCTTCGCCTCCGAGACCTCCATACCGCCGTACTTCGACTTCCAGCGGTAAAAGCTCTGCTCCGAAATGCCGTGCTTGCGAATCAGGTCCTGGGTCTTCGCCCCCGCCTCGTGCTCCTTCAGGATCTTGATGATCTGTTCTTCGCTGTACCGCTTTGCCTTCATGTCGAGACCTCCCATCGGTCAATCTACCGGGAAATCTCTCAATCAGCATGGGTACGCTGACGGGGGTACGGTCAGCAGGGCTATACCGTGTTCAACTTCCCGGCCACGCACCGACGCCGCCTACGTACGACGAACCTGGTGGAGCGGCTGAACTAAGAAATCCGACGACGGACACGGGTCGCGAGGCTGTTCCCAAACGAAGCGTCCTGCCTGCGCCTGGTGACCGCCGTCATCATGTAGATCGCCGAGGACTGGCAGACCGCCGAGAAGCGATACCTGGTATTCGGCGAGCAACGAGGCGTCGAAAGGGGTTCGAAACTATAGAAGAAGTGTTGCTCAATCGGACATTCTCGATGCTGTAGGGAATCGATTCCCTCGAGATGAGATGAATGGAGGACAACGCAGTCTTCAGCCAGGGGATGAGGACCGCCGCAAACCTTATCTGCTAATCACTATGCCAGGCGACACTTCCAGAAGCCCTGAGAGTAAATCATTGGGACATGTTGCGCACGGTAGTAGATCCGTTCGGCCGATCACAATGGGCGGCGGCGCTTCCCGCGAAGATATAGGAGAATACATACAGAAAACACGAAGCCAACAGCCCCAATGTAGGATGGCAGCAGCCGAAGCGTGGAGTTTGGTCGAGACTGTCTGATTGAAACCGCAGGCTGCGGGTAGATCATTAGTCTCAAAGCACGATCCGCAACGGAGAATCGATTCGCGGAAGCCCACAGGTAGACAAGCGTCGCCTCCGAGGGAATAAAAAAGTTGACCATCTCTGAGAATTCAGAGATTGGTTCGTTCGAAATTTTGCCTCTCGCCAGTCCTTTGACTATCAGATCGTGTTGGTTCGAGGCCTGCCTTCGCAGAAGTATGTCGACACCGTTCAAAGCTCGACCAGAGGCGGTGAGAATTGCTCCAACACTTAACTGAAGATCGACATACATCCACTGGTTTGAGTCAGAGTCGTACGCTTCATTGAATGCGTGTGCAGCCAACGGAACGTCGGCCAAATGTCCGCGCACATCGACGAGTCGGGTCGGGACACCGGCCACGCTTGCGAAGAAAGCAAAGATCTCTGCAAAATTCGAGCAATAGACTCTAGATCTTCCGCCAATAGCCGAAACGTACTGCTGCCACGCGGAAGAACGTCTCATGAAAGGCTCAGGCGATCCACGATGCTGATCGAGCTCGTTGTGAAGATGCGCGGCGATCCGAAGGATTTTGTCTCTCGCTGTCATGCTGTCGATCAATCCAAGGGATGCCAGAATCTCTTCGGCCTGTCGAACTTCGTTTTCCGGCCATTCGCTTGGCGGAGCTGCGAAGTCGCGGATCGAATACCTCACGCTTGTAGCAAGGGGGAGTGACACCGAACTTACAGAGGGTATGTCAGCGTTCGGGAAGTCCCCGTAGGAGAGCTCAACAGACTTTCCAGACGGTATCAACTCTACTTCTACACTCCCGATTCCTTCACTTATGCTGAAACGTCCAGAGGATCGCGTTTGATGCTGCGTGGGTTCCGAACTCGCGTCGTGTCTCCAGTTCAAATGTTGCTGGTCAGCGACCGTGATTCGAGCCTCACTTCTTGATTCTGAATCGACACTAACTAAGTAAGAGTTCTCCTTCATCACGTAGACCTCAGAAGGAGCTACATAACTGATGTCATAGCCACGATTTCGGACCATCGTCATCCATGTCGCAAGCATCAAGAGCGCAATGGAAGCTGCTAGTAGCAACAGGGCCCCAAACCGAATAGTCCTCTGCTTCATGAAAATCCTTCACAGGTGAACCACTCGAACAAGCACGTTCACCAAAACCAGAGAAGTCTATTCTTGCTGCTAGGGGACATGTCAAGCGGCAGTCTTTTCCAATATGAAATGAGTCTGAAGGCGGGGCGTATTTCCAACATGAAATGAGCCTGAAGCCGCCACAGCTAGTCCCGTTCATGATGGAGGAATGCACGCCATCATGAACGTAGAAGAACTCAAGACACTTGAGCAGTTGAAGGCCTTTCTGGACGGCACGCAGCCGGTGGTCTTCGAGGTTGCAGGCGACAAGGATGCCCGCTATCGGTGGATCGAAAGGACGCTGGCCCGGTTCAGGTATCGGCGTCTGGGGAAAGCGGACAAGGGGGTGGTGATCGAGTACCTGATGAAGGTCAGCGGCTATTCCCGCCAGCAGATCACCCGGCTGATCGCGCAGTACGTCAAGCGGGGACAACTGCGCCGCCGGCAGCGCACCACCAATGGCTTTGCCCGGCGCTACACGGCGGTCGATATCCGGCTGCTGGCGGCCATGGCCGCGCGCCACGGCACTCCGAACGGGGTGACGCTGAAGAAGCTGTGTGAGCGCGCCTGGCGGCTGTTCGGGGAGTCGGCTTATGAGCGGCTCGCCTCGATCTCGGTGTCGCACCTGTACAACCTGAGACAGTCCTCGACCTATCAACGCCACCGGCGTCACTTCGAGAAGACCCGGCCGCGGAACCTGCCTATCGGTGAACGTCGCAAGCCCCAACCGAACGGCTGCCCGGGATACATCCGTATCGACACCGTGCATCAGGGGGATCAAGACAAGGCCAAAGGGGTGTATCACATCAACGCCGTTGATGAGGTAACCCAGTGGGAAATCGTGATTTCTGTCGAGCGGATCAGCGAGCGCTATCTCATTCCCGCCCTGGAACAACTGCTGGCGCAGTTCCCCTTCCAGGTCCGGGGCTTCCACGCCGACAACGGCTCCGAGTACATCAACAAACGGGTGGCAACCCTGCTCGAAAAGTTACGTATCGAGTTCACCAAGTCGCGCTCCCGAAAGACCAACGACAATGCTCTGGTGGAGGGCAAGAATGGCGCTGTGGTGCGCAAGCTCTTTGGTTACACGCACATCCCGCAACGCTGGGCCGGCGAGATCAACGCCTTCAACCGTGACCATCTCAACCCGTATCTGAACTTCCACCGACCG
>JAVJUA010000084.1:0-234078 GCA_040219935.1 Pseudomonadales bacterium
TCCAGTGCATCAAGCACCAGGTCGGTCGTCATGGATCGAGCAACACGCCAACCGACGATGCGACGAGCGAACACATCGATCACGAAGGCGACGAAGACGAACCCGGTCCAGGTCGATACGTAGGTAAAGTCCGCAACCCACAGCTGGTTCGGCCGAACGGCGTTGAACTGTCGTTCGACCAGATCCCGCGGACGCTGTGCGGCTTCATCAGGAATCGTCGTCCAGAGGCGTTTACCGCGTCGAACACCCTGCAATCCCTGCGATCGCATCAATCGCTCAACGGTGCATCGAGCCACTGGCAACTCTTCGCGAAGGAGCTGCAACCAGACCTTGCGGGCTCCATAAACGCCAAAGTTTTCGCGGTGCACACGACGGATCTCCGGCGACAAAGCCATGTCCCTGCGCACCCGAGGCGGGCAGCGTGCCGGATCGGCTCTCCGGGCCCGGTGTTCGTAGTAGACCGACGGGGCGATCGGCAAGACTTTGCAGATCGGCTCGACCCCATATTGATCTTTGTGATCGTCGATGTAGGCGATCATTTCTTCAGTCGGCGGTCGAGCTCCGCCTGGGCGAAAAAAGCCGAAGCGGTCTTCAGGATCTCATTGGCGCGACGAAGCTCCTTGTTCTCCCGCTCCAGCGCCTTGAGCCGGTCACGCTCCGAGCTCGACAATCCTGCGCGCTTGCCCTGATCCCGCTCGGCCTGTCGCACCCACTTGCGCAACGTCTCCGCGGTACAGCCAATCTTGCCGGCGATAGATTCCATGGCCGCCCACTGTGACGCGTGCTCCCGCTCGTGCTCCAACACCAGCCGGACCGCTCGCTCCCGAACTTCTGGTGAATATTTCTTCTGTGTGTTCATAACCCCATCCTCTCAAGGTTCGGGGTCTCCGGGAATCCCGGGGCGATTCAATCCAGTCGATGCCCGCGTAGCGCAGGCCGATCTCGAGCGCGCTCATGTTGGTCTGCGCCTGGGTTGACGCTTGGTCTGGCGACGGGCAGTGCTGCCGGACGCAACAAACGCCCGAAAGACCCCGACCAGTGGCGACGATGAGGCGTTCGACCACACCAGATCGGTGGTGATGGCCGGTGACTTAGGGGTCAGCTGGCGGTAGACGATGCCGGGGCGCTGCAGTGCGGTCATGCAGCCGGGCACGATGGCATAGCCGATGCCCGACGACACCAATCCGATGATGGTCTGCATCTGGACGGCCTCCTGCTCGATGGAAAGGGTGATGCCAACCGCGTCGGCATAACCGACGATGGTGTCATAAAGTCGCGGCGCCAGCGTGCGCGGAAACATCACGATAGGCTGATGCTCGAGCTTGCGCAGGGGTAGGGGGCGGTTGGGAGCGGCCTTCGCCAACGGATCCTGTTCCGGGAGGCAGGCGATCAGCACGTCGTGATCGATGGGCATGGATCGCGAGTGTCCCAGCGACTCAGCACCGACCTGGAAGCCGAGGTCAATCGAGCCATTCTCGAACGCATTGAGCTGGTCTTTGGCCGTCATCTCGAAAAGATCCAGCGCTACGCCAGGGTGGCTTTCGCGAAAACTCCGGATCAGCCCCGGCAGCGAACCGTACAACGTGGTGCTCACGAAACCGATTCGTAAGTGCCCTTGTCGTCCCAGGCCGACCTCACGCACGCGCGCCATCGATTGATCCAGCTCAGAAATCAGTCGTCGGGCATCTTGGCGCAGCTGCGCGCCGGCCTCCGTGAGCGAGAGCCGCTTGCGAACGCGGTGGAATAGCGGTGTTCCGAGGTCGGCCTCGAGCTGCTGGATCGATCGGGTGAGCGGGGGTTGCGAGATGTGTAGTCGCTCTGCCGCACGGCGCACGTGCAACTCATCGGCCACCGCCAGGAAATAGCGGAGTTGACGAATGTCGGTCACAGAAAAATGCTCCTAAGGTATCAACTATCTCTTGATTGGTATTGGAGAGTATTAGAATAGCGAGGGACACTGGTATTCGAAAGAGCAGAGGAGCCAGTGCATGGCGCGCAACCGCTACAGCGCCGAATTGACCCAGAAGCCTTCGCGCAGCACCGCCCAGGCCATGCTGCACGCGACAGGGCTCTCGCCCGATGACCTCGGCAAGCCGCAAGTGGGGATTGCCACGGTGTGGATGGACGGTAGCCCGTGCAACGCACACCTGTTCGACCTTGCGAGCGAAGTGCGCTTGGGCATGGCCGCGGAGGGTCTCATCGGTATGCGGTTCAGCACCGTCGGCGTGAACGACGCCATGTGCATGGGCGGGGAGGGTATGCGGTATTCCCTACCCTCCCGAGATCTCATCGCGGATTCGATCGAGACGGTGATGTGTGCCCACGGCTATGACGCCAACGTCTCGATCCCGGGCTGTGACAAGAACTTGCCGGGGTGCCTGATCGCCATCGCGCGGCTGGACCGCCCGGCGCTGGTCGTCTACGGCGGGCATATCGCACCAGGCGAGCTGGATGGACAACGGATCGATGTCATCAGCGTGTTCGAGTCCTATGGCCGGCTCATTAGCGGCCAGACGGACGCGGCGGCGCATCAACGGGTCGTGCAGAGTGCTTGTCCGGGCGCAGGTTCCTGTGGTGGCCTATACACGGCCAGTAGCATGGCGATGGCGATCGAGACCCTCGGGCTGTCGCTGCCGTACAGCTCATCACGCCCCGCGTTGTCGCAGGCCAAGCGAGAGGAGTGTCGAGCCGCGGCGAGCGCGGTTCGGGGATTGCTGGAAGCCGATCTACGCCCCAGTCAGCTCCTGACCCGGCGGGCGTTCGAGAATGCCCTACGGGTCACGATGGTGATGGGCGGGTCCACCAACGTGGTCCTTCATCTCCTGGCGGCCGCGCGAGCGGCTAAGGTGGCACTGGACTTGTCGGACGTTGAACGGATCAGTCGGGCGACGCCACGTCTCGCGGACATGAAGCCGAGCGGACGCTATTTGATGGCGGACATCCATGCGTACGGGGGAACCCCGGCGATCTTGAAGTATCTTCTGGAGCAAGGTCTCATTGACGGGGATACCCTGACCGTCACCGGTCGGACGCTGGCCGAGAGCGTGGCCGACCTGCCGGGTTTGCCATTGGAGCAGCCGTTTCTGCGCAGCGTGGACGCGCCCCTTGCCTCTCGCGGACACATCCGCGTGCTGACTGGCAGCCTGGCACCCGGCGGCGCCGTGGCCAAGGTGACGGGGTTCGAAGGGGAGCGATTCGAAGGTCCGGCTCGCGTGTTCGACTCGGAAGATGCGTTTCTGGAGTCCTTGGCCGCGGGCTCGATTCACGCGGGGGATGTGGCAGTGATTCGATGCCAGGGTCCGGTGGGCGGACCCGGCATGCCGGAGATGCTGCGACCGAGCGCCGCCCTGGCGGGCGCCGGACTGGGGGGCAAGGTGGCGCTGGTCACGGATGGCCGCTTCTCCGGGGGTTCGCACGGTCTGCTCGTCGGTCATGTGGTGCCTGAAGCGCACCTCGGCGGACCGATGGCATTTGTAGAAGATGGCGATCGGATCCTCCTCGATCTGAGCTCGAGCACCCTCTCCCTGGACGTTGCCCCCTCGATCATTGAGCAGCGCAGGCAGGCTTGGGTAGCGCCATCGGTACGCAGCGATAGCGGGGTATTGGATCGCTACGCGCGTTCGGTGGCGAACGCCTCATCGGGTTGCGTCCTAGAGGAGCACAAACGATGACTTCCCAGCGATTTCCGCGAGCGTTCACGGACCTGGTGGGGTGCCGCTATCCCATCGTCCAAGCTCCGATGGCAGGCGCCAACGACTGGAAGCTGGCGGCAGCCGTCTCCGCCGCCGGTGGACTGGGCTTCTTGCCGTGCGGGATGCTCAAACCCGCAGAGGTCGAATCGGAGGTCGAGCGGATCCGCGACGTCACCGATGCGCCGTTCGGCCTCAACTTCTTCTGCCACCAACGCCCGAACGTCGATGACGCGGTGATCAATGACTGGATCGACCGACTGCGTCCCTACTTTGACGAGTATGGTATCGACCCGGATTCGGTTTCGGTGGAGGACTCGCGGGCGCCGTTCGACGAAGCGATGTGCGAGATGGTGACGAGCCTACGGCCCAAAGTGGTCAGCTTTCACTACGGGTTGCCGAACGTCGACTTGCTCGGGGCCGTCAAGCGGGCAGGGTGTATCGTCCTCTCGAGTGCAACGACGGTCGAGGAAGCGGTCGCCCTGGAAGAACGTGGGGTTGATGTCATCATCGCGCAAGGCTTGGAAGCCGGTGGTCACCGGGGTGCCTTTCTGGAAGACAGCCTGGAGCGCCAGATGGGGTTGTTCGCTTTGCTGCCCCAGGTTGTGGACGCGGTCGGCGTGCCGGTCGTGGCGACCGGGGGAATCGCGGATCGGCGCGGCGTCGAGGCTGCCTTCGCGCTGGGCGCCTGCGCGGTGCAGCTGGGAACGGCCTTTCTTCGTTGTCCAGAAGCCGTCATCTCGCCCATGTTTCGAGCAGCCTTGGAACAGGCGAAGTCCGGGGGTACTCAGTTGACGAACGTGCTGACCGGTGGTCTTGCCCGCGGATTGCCCAATCGCGCCGTCAAAGAGCTCGGCCCGATCTCCGACGTCGTCCCACCTTTTCCCTTCGCGTCTGCCGTCATCAAGCCACTTCGCACCGCCGCCGAGCAACGCGGGCGGTCAGACTTCACGCCACTTTGGGCAGGGCAGGCTGTGGCGCGCCGCCGCGCATTGCGGGAGGCTGGGGAACTCATTGCCCAGCTCGCGGGCGAGAGACACGGGAGCGAGTCCCGCGAGGGTTGACACCACCCTGTCAACGTTCACCGGTCACCTCGTGCTTGGCGCGTAGATGCAGACCGGACGTAGTCGCAAGCGGGGTACAACGAGCAGTCAGAGACTTCCCGTACTGGCCAGACTTCATCGTGAGCTATCTCTCTGAACATTTCGGGAAAGGCTAGAATTGAGCTTGGTAGGTATCGCACTCTGGACTTGCACCGGAATCGTAGACACCGCAACCGCTGTGGCTGCGGCGTTTCGATAGGCAAAGAATCGCCGCCCTTACAAAACTACCCGGCGATGTCTTCCGCAGATTCACGGCAATCCGTCATGTCGACGAGCTGGCAGTTTGCTCGTTGGCCCAAGACCGGGGTTCGCCTTCGACACAGCGCCGAAACCTGATGCGTCTTTATGTGTTTGATTTTTGATAAATACACGTCGTCCTGCTCCGTGACACCCCACCGGCGCCAGCGTTGTTCCAGCGTTGTTCCCGAAATTTGACAATGGTCCCTGCCGCGGATATCTTGCGCGCTCGGAACAACGTTGGAACAACAAAATGTCGCGCCAATATACTGCCAACCTCAGCCAATCTCAGGGAAGGGCGGGATGGTCGATTATTTTCAGGCACCCCGTCCGCCAGGATCCAGCCAGTGGAAAGCCTGGGCGTCGCGTACGCCGAGGGCTTGGGACCCAAGACGAGGCGGAAGCGAAAGCATTGTGTGAGCAGCTCAATGAGCTCCTCGCCGATACGGCGTTTCATGATCCGAGTAGGCGTCCCGATGCTGAGCGACGCTTTGATTCGAGAGTGGTCGACATATTTTTTGACAAAATGAGTTCTGAGCAAGTCGATTTTGCGGCGATTCGCGAGCGCGCTATCCCGATTGGTTCCCTGGAGGAGGACTACCGAAAGATCTTGCTCCTCGGGACCACCGGCGCGGGCAAGACCACGCTCGTTCGTCAGCTCATTGGCACAGATCCACGTCGGGAGCGTTTTCCGTCGACCTCAACGGCCAAAACGACTGTTCATGACACTGAGATCGTGCTGCGGGATGGGCCCTGGCAGGCCGCAGTTACCTTCGTTCCGAGCGATGAGGTGCGCGAGTACCTCAGCGAGTGTGTGTCTGCAGCCGTACTCGCTGCCTGGAGAGGAGTGAAGGATGACGAGATTCTTCGCCGCCTGCTCAGCCACGTGAACCAGCGATACCGATTCAACTACGTGCTCGGCAATGGACCGAAGCAATCGGGTGGTGAATTCGACGATGAGGACGATGACGAGTTCGAAGAAGAGAAGGAGATTCCCTTCGAAGCGCAGGGGATCGTGGATCTCGATAAGACGAATACGCAGCTGACGAGCGCTGTTGCTGAGCTCAAGTCGATCGCGGAACGGTTAGGCCGCGAGCTGCGCGACACGCTCAGTAGCGGCACAGAGCAAGATGAGCGGGTCCTCGATGAGCTCTTTGAGGAAGAGCTCGACAACCTGCTGCGCGACGAAGAGCCGGTACATCGAATCACCGATGCATTGATGGATGAGATGGAGCGGCGCTTCGATCTGCTGACTGTCGGAAAGTTAACGAAATCCAAGCAAGGGTGGCCGATCTCCTGGCAGCACGAATGGCCAGAGGACGAGCGAAGCGACTTTATCGAGTGGGTAGGTCGGTTCTCCAGCAACTACGCTCCGTACTTTGGCTACTTGCTGTCGCCGCTCGTCAACGGCGTGCGCGTCGCTGGAAACTTCGTCCCGACGTGGAGTGACAGCACCAACTTTAAGTATGTTTTGCTCGACGGCGAGGGGCTGGGCCATACGCCAAAATCGTCATCCGCGATTTCAACGAATGTCACGCGAAAGATCGAATCAGCGGATGTCGTTTTGCTCGTGGACAATGCAGCACAACCGATGCAAGCAGCGCCGGTAGCCGCGATGAAGGAGCTGGTCGCTTCCGGCGCATCGGAGAAGCTGGTGTTCGCGTTTACGCACTTTGATGAAGTAGAGGGCGTGAATCTCCCCACCGCCAATGATAAAGCCCAGCATGTACTGAGCTCCGCTGAGAACGTGCTGGCAGCGGTGGGGGAGGAGCTTGGACCCTTCGCCGAGCGTGCCTTGCGCTTGCGATTGGAGCATGCGCGAGCGTTCCTGGGCGGCCTAGATGAGAAGTTAGACCCAGAAAGCAAAGATGGTCGTCGGACGATCAAGCAGCTTCATAAGCTGATCGATGTGATTAGTCGCGTCGGGGAGGCCGAGTACGTCGGTGAATCTAGACCGATCTACAACAAGATGAATCTGGTGTTGGCTATCAAGAACGCAACCGAGCACTTTCAAGAAGCCTGGTTCCCAGTACTCGGGCTCACGATGAAGGCGGGCATCCCTAAGGAGCATTGGACTCGTATCAAGGCGCTCTCAAGACGCTTTGCGACCGGCATTGCGGACGAGTACGACACGCTAAAGCCTGTTGCGGATCTTCGGCGCGAGCTGGTGAACAACATTTTCGTATTCATCCAGAATCCGATCGGATGGCAAGGCCCTGAGCCAGATGACGATGAAAAGCAGGCGGTGTTTGATGGTTTCGCCGATGAGATCAGCCGGCGGATGACTAGCCTGGCGACTCGCCGCGTCAGTACCGAACGTGTGCTCGAATGGCAGGATGCCTATGACAGACATGGAAAGGGGTCAACGTTCGAGCGTGCACGCGTCATTGGGGACGACATCTATCGGCCAGCAGCGCCGATCCCCAGCACGACACCCTCGCCGCGGCAGAATGAACTGCTCAGACAAGTGACGTCGGAGGTCGAGGCGGCCGCCGAAGTTGCTGGGGTGAGCTTCCAATGAACGGGAGAGCGGCTCCGACGAACGTCGAGGTGACGGATCACGCTGTAGTTCAGTATCTACGCAGGTTCAAGGGCGTGGACATTGATGCGGTGAAGGCTGAAATTGCATCGAAGATCAGTAGGCCAGCAGACTACGCCCGATTTCTGAGCGACGCGTCAGCACGGGTTCGGGCGAACGACACGATACTGGTGATTACGGCTTATCCCACCAAGCGTTCAGGCAAATCGAAGAATGGCGCCAAAATTACCAATACAAAGCACTCCAACAGTGCGAGGAGCCATGCGCGTGGCCAAGAGTAAGAAAGCTGATCACACCGCGGGGTTGCTTCAGGTGCGGGACCTGAGCTCACTCAGTGCGGGGCTAACTGCATTGATGTCGGATAGGGAGCACCACTCGGCAATAGAATCTCTCGGGCCCAAGCGGTTGGCGAGCAGGATCTCGGAGCTCGGATCGGAGAACGCCGTATCGAAGATGAAAGCCGCTGCTGAGCTCGCCAGGCTGTCGGCCACCATGCCGAAGCATGCTTCGGAATTCGCCGAGCCGCTGGCACTTTTGATTGATACGCGCCCGCAAGACTTAGACAGCCTAGACGGTCCTAATGAAAAGTTTTATTTCGCGTCGGCTCTTTCAGAAGTAGAGGCTGAGTGGATCGCTGAATACTGTGTTGAGCAGGCTCTACGAGAAGATCAAGCCGAACGAGTTCGGAAGCGACTTCTGGAACGTGCGCTGAAATCCGTCGATGATCTGGAGCAGTTGTTGGGCCTGGTGGTCAAAGCAGCCCAAACTCTCCACACATCCGTGGGGCGGCGAACGCCTGATTATAGGATTCGCAAGGTCATTGAAGCGATGGCCGAGATTGCGAACGAATCAGATCTGGCTCTCGGCCGAACCGTGGCAGCTAGCATTAGTGATCTAGTCAGAGCCTATCAGCGTGTAGCCACGGGTGATGACGACGGCACGATCGAGGCTTTTGAAGGCGCTATATCCATACTTGTACGAGTCATACAAACCCGGATGTCTCTAGTGCTAGAGTCTGAGACATTCGCGAGCATTCCAATTATGAAGGCGGCTTGCCAGGGCGAGGTATGGAGACGGTTTTTGAACCACTCTAAAAGCATGCGGCAAGTAAAGTCCATGCTGCTAGATGCCGTGACAATTCTCGCGGGACAGGACAAGACGGATCGTGAGTTCATACGCTTGCTCGAAATCTGCTTTGAGTCTCCGAGTTATCTTCAAGATCAGCTCGCAGACCGACTCTCTGGCGGCGATATCGATCCCGAAAGCAGGCATTGGTGGATAAAGCTCGGAAAAGTCAGAAACAAAGCGACAGGAGAGCAGCGAGCCGACATTACGGTAGATCAACAGCTAGCATTGCTTATATTGCGGATCGATGCGATGCACGAGGCCATTGACAAGTTGAGGTCTGATGTCGCACCCATTTTGCACATCAGTGATCCCATACTATCGCCCGTAATCACTACGACGGCATCGCATTATGAGGCGGTAGCGAGAACTGTGAGACAGCTCTGTCGTATCAGAAAGCTGGAACTTATGGGAATTGCCGGGGCTCGTGTTGATTTCAACCCTCGCGTTCATGAGTTCGTAAGTGGTGATCAAAAAGGTGAGAGAAAGGTGCGAGTTGTTCGGGATGGGGTTTTTAAGAGTTACGGTGGCTCAGTGCGCCCGATACTAAAAGCCCAAGTCGAACCGATCGCTTAAAAAGCAAAGTCCATAAGGCGAAAAAGAAATGGCGAGGAAAATCGACTCCCAAGCAGCTGCAATACTTCTGGAGAACCTCATTCAAAGAAATCCCGAACTGACGGACATAGAGCGGGAAGCGCTTGGCGTGGCGTTGGAAAGCCTTCGCGAAAGGGGAGCGTCTGCGGCTCCAGTCAAACTGGAACCTGCACAGCTCATTCTTCCCGAAGACACACCTGAAGCGAAAGACAGTCCGGTATGGATTGACGCATCGTGTCTTCAGCTGCCGCCAGCGGGAGACTCTGTGACTATGTGTATCGATTTTGGTACCGCGATGTCCAAAGCGGCTGTTGTTGATACCTCCAGCGGCTCTGAGAAGATGTTGCTTCTTGAGCTCGGAGTTCCCACCGATCAATCACATGTTAGTGAAGCGTTGTTGGTCTCGAGCGTATACATAGCTCCGGATGGTGTCGTGTACTTTGGGCAAGCTGCGGTCGAGAAGTCGCAAGAAGATACGCTTTCGACGACGGTAGAACGTATAGACAACATGAAGCGTTTTCTTTCGGAAGGAGATGCAGATGATGCGATTGATAGAGCATTCAATCCGACGGAAATGCATGTCACGGCGCGGCAGATACTGCTCGCGTACCTTGCGTATCTGACTTGGGCCTGCTCCGAGTGCGTGACCAAACTTGGCTATCCAAGGAACATCATGCGCAAGTTTGCGGTTCCCTGTCTGACTGGCGAGCGCAAGCACCGGGTGAACAATATAATGTCGGATCTGTTGGGCTGGGCGCAGCTGCTGGCAGACACATTAGGTTCCAGATTCCTCGAAGGAATTGCACTGGGCGAACTCCTAGAGATGATGAAGGCATGTGAGAGGATCGACGGGCCATATCATTTCGTTGGCACCGATATCGCAGAACCAATTGCGGTAGCAACTTCCTACCCTGGGGCTGAAGCACAGTTTCGGAGTGAGTTTCTAGCGATTGATGTTGGGGCGGGCACTACGGATTTTGGATTGTTTAAGGTTGCTGTATCGGCAAAAGAGAAGCAATTCTTTGGAAGCTGTCCGCCTGAAAGTCTGAAGGTGGTCAAGGAGGCAGGGAACTATCTGGATCGCGCGCTGCTTGCATTGATCCTGAGTAAGGCAGGATTGGAGGCTGCCGACGCTGGCACGGCGAAGGTGAAAGCTAGGCTAGCGTTGGACATTAGGGAGCTTAAAGAATCACTCTTTATCGAGGGATTTGTGTATCCGACACTTCCAGAAGGTCTCCCGGAGGTCGAGGTCACGCTAGACGAATTTTGCCAAACCAGTGCAGTAGAGTCCTTCACCGCAAGCATCGAAGGTACAGTCCAGCAGATACTGGATGAGGTAAATCCGAGCTGGCTGACCAGTCATGACTATATTGGAGTTCTATTGACTGGCGGCGGAGCCGGACTGCCGATGTTGCAAGGTCTGCTCGACAGGACTGTATCTGCTCAGGGGCGATCAGTGAAAATGGTGCCCGTGCATTCTGTGCCGAAATGGTTGGAAGATGAAGCCCCCTATATTGCTGAACAGTATCCCAGAGTTGCAGTAGCCCTTGGCGGCGCTAGACCTTATGCGGTTCAACTTCGCGAATCCTCCATCACGGCGGGCGATGTAAAAGCTGCGCCGATGTTGCAGGGGTACTACCAAAAAGGACAGTAGTCACGTTTCGCGGGCATAACCGTGCTCGATGATGTGCTGGCGGGCTCGCAATGAGCTGATTCTCTACAGCTGCAGCTGCTCTGCTTCATTTAGGTGAAGAGCTCTGCAAGAATCGAGCTGGCGGCGCCCCACGATAAGGCCGTTGTGGACCTCCTCGCCGCGTTGTCGATCGCATCCCTTGTTGATTGGTTCTGAGCGACAGCAGCCCCGATGTTGATGGCTAAGGTGATGAACGCCGCGTTGATTCCCGCGTCGAGTGCATCTTGTGTCAAAGCTTGCATGGATTCGCTCTCGATCAGCAGCGATCCCGTCTCTCGAACCTCCGAATCAAGGTCGGATTGCGAGAAACCTGTGGACGGAATTCCAGTTGTAGCGGCCGCCTCTGAAGTAGCCTCGATTGGGATCGAAGGATTCTCAAGTTGGTGCCTTCGAATACCCGCGATATTGCCCGCTTTGATTTGCTTTTCTACGACTTCTCCCGTCCAATCGTTGATCAAGCGAATATCTGAACCTTCATGGTTTGAGGGGAGGATGAGTTCGGCACGCCATTCGTCTCCGTCATTGTTCTCGCGGTGCACATATAGAAT
The DNA here is from genome assembly GCA_040219935.1 of Pseudomonadales bacterium. Classification (GTDB taxonomy): domain Bacteria; phylum Pseudomonadota; class Gammaproteobacteria; order Pseudomonadales; family Azotimanducaceae; genus UBA7803. The sequence continues at coordinate 11,529 of JAVJUA010000084.1, forward strand.
TTCGTGGTACTTGCCCTTCACCGCGTTTAGAGCACCGTCTTTGGACAATGAACCCCTCGAGGCAAGGCCTCGCAGCCAGTCGGAGATGTCTTCCGTAGATGCATCTCCCAACTCATGGGGATATTGCCGGCGGAATGCCTCGACAACCATCTCCTGTTCGCTGGTCAGGTCTATCTCATCCGAGAGCAACTCCATAACCGTCGCGGAGAAGACTCCAATTGGGACGCTAGATATCGAAGCTAGCCTTCCTGTTGTTCTTCTTCGTAAACGTTTCAGGCCTAAGATTGCCCGAGCCAGGCGACGGTTGGCAATACTCGGCCACGCCTTGTATTCCTCGCGAAGGCGCTTTTCCAGCTCTTGAATCAAGGGGCCCAGTGTTTCTGTCCAGAGCACGAAGTATGCCGATTCGCGCAGTTTGGAGCTGGAGTCCGGGCGCTGTAGCGAAACGAGCAACGAATCTAGCCCCCGGACGATTGCGACCTCTGCGACGTCCAGATCCGTAATCTCCCGGGGCTTCCCCACGACCCACTTTCTCCAGGCGAACTTACTACCATAGAACGCGCCCACGCCAGCCACCAAAGGCACAGCGAAGACAAGCACGCTACCCGTCCACACCGACCCTCCAAGCCAGGCCAATGCAGCGCTAGTAAATGCGGCGCCTGACAGCGTGCCGATGGCTGTTCCCGTCGACGCTGTACCAAACCACGCGGCCAATCCAAACATAGCGGATGTAAGTGCTGACGTTGTTCCGATCTTGGCCGCAATCTGTGCCGTTCTTCGAGCTGCGGTACCACGCTCTTTACGCAGCAACGCATCCAGAAGGGTTTCGAGGGAGGAAATCAGCTCCAGACGGTGCCTGTCTAGATCAAGTGGACTGAGCCGGTACCATGCACGACGTAAAAAGCCAGGCGGCATATCCTCCGCCATAGTCATGGTCGCTGCCATCTTCGATCTCCCCCCGAGTTGGTACGCATCCGCAACCTACAAGTCAGAAACGATGCGAGGTCCTGTCAACTTCTGGCTCCCGCTAGTTGTCAAACGAGAGCGTTGTCGCCAACTCACCAAATCTACAGAAACCATTTGCCATCTTCATCTGCCGTGGTGTTTTACACGTCGGTTCGAGCAGCAAGGGGCTACCCACCAGGATGCAGAGGGCACGAGCCCGTGAGGTCGCCACATTGAAGCGGTTGGGGTTGTAGAGAAACTCCATCCCTCGTGGCGCATCTTCAGGACTGGAGGAGGTCATCGAGTAGATAACGACCGGCGCTTCCTGGCCCTGGAATTTGTCAACTGTCCCGATTCGATCCGCGAGATCGGGCAGCTTCGCTTTCAGCGCTGCGACCTGAGCGTTGTAGGGGGCCACGATTAGGATGTCCGCGAGGGTCAGGGCGAGGGTCGCTTGGTGTCTATCCGTGAAGGTGGCGCCGTCAGCTGTGAGGTGCTCGACGATCGCTACGATTGCTTCTACCTCTTCGGACGACCGGGCGGTGCTGCCGCTGTGTACCACCGGCACATAGCGCAATCCGGAGCCATGGAGCGGGTGGTCTGTGTGAATCGCCTGATGAATTAGATCGGGCCGTGGATCAAGTTTCTGCTCGTAGTAAATCTCGGAGGTGAAGCTGCAGATCTCAGGGTGCAGGCGCCAGGTCTCATCGAGAAATAAGCCATGATCTCGCGGAATGGTCTCTTGGTCGCCGATCCAGTGCTTGAGGGCCGCCACCTCGCTGCCTTCCGGATGGCTACTCTGAATGGGTTGCTCCAGCTGCTGAGGGTCACCGAGGAGGATGAGGTTCTTGGCCGCAGGCGCTGCGGCCAGCACGTTGGACAGAGACATCTGCCCGGCCTCGTCAACGATGAGTACATCGACCTGCTGTTCGAATTTGGATTGCGCCCACATCCATTGCGTACCACCGACTACGTTGATCGTGCCGTCTCCCAGGCCGGCAAGGACCTTGTCGTAGTTGGCGATATTGGTGATTGGAGCATCACCCTCGTACTGCCCGTTGTTGCTGTGTCGGTGATACAGAGAGATATCCATCCCGGCTTCGGCGGCGGCCGCTGCAGCACTTTCGAGGAGCTTGTGGATGACCTTATGGCCGACAGCGGTGATCCCGACCGTCTTGCCGGCGGCCACGAGGGCATTAATGATCTTCCCGCCCGTAAACGTCTTTCCTGTGCCGGGAGGCCCCTGGATAGCTAATACGCCGCCGTCGAGTTGCTGTGCCAGCCGCACTGCCGCGTCAATCACGTCTTCGCCCTCGGCGCGCAATGGCTGGCCAGGTTCGCCAGGGAGGACCCTCTGAAGCAGTCGTAGGGCGGACTCATAGGGGGCCATCGGTGCAAGCCCATGTGCCAACACGTGCTCACCCAGACGCATCAATGAGCGACGGATCTCTTCGGGGCTAACGTGGCTGTGAAAGAATACGGTCGACGGGCGAGCATCGGCGGTGATCTTGTGCTGCTGGATGTCGATCGTCCGGGCACCGTAGTCGACGCTGGCCACATCGCCTACTTTGGTCCCATCGGTGTCATAGACCCCGTCATTGTCTCGGGCATCGGCATCCTGCTCGGCGAACGCATAGCGGATCACCGGTGCTGCCTTAGCATTCTGGATGCTCTTGAACGTCAGGCCGCTCATGGCCTTGCGCTCGGCGATTAAGTCCTCGGCGGGCAAGTCTCGTAGGCGGAAGTATTCCCACCAAGTCGCTTTCTCCTCTCGTCGATGAAACTCCATCATGTGGCCGAGCAGGAACTGCGCTTGCTGCGCAGGCGTGCGTTCGAGTGGATCTGTCGGCATGCCGCCGATGAGTCGATCTCGAAGTTGCGCCAGCTCGACGTCCAGCGGCTTCGGATCCTTGGCCTCCTCAGCGTGCCCGGCAAGCTGTGGGATGGAGCCGTGCTCGGACTCGGCGCTTACACGCAGGTGCTCGAGCCACATGTGCAGCCGATGTGTGGATTCGCAGTCTTCGCGGTTGTAGTCGGTGACGATGCGCTTGTCATCGTCGACCGTATCTTCCAGCGATCCGTACTCCAGGGCTGCCTCGATTACGCGCCGGCTGGCGCTTGCCTCACGTAGATCCTGTTTGCGTTGGTATCCGAAGAAGGGCTCCAGATTCTTGATGGAGTAGGCCTCCACGCTCGCGATCAGGCTGTGACGGACGATGCTGTGGAGGTCGATGAAGGCCTCTTTGATGAGTAGGACATCGAGCTCGCGCTCACGCGTGGCAAACCTCCCCATTAGGCGCTTCAGGGCTGCGGGCTCGTACGGCGCGAAGTGGTAGATGTGGGCCTTCGGGTTCTGGGCGCGGATGGCTATGGCCGTGTCGATGAAGGTCTCGAAGTTTGAGCGCTCCGCGTCCAGAGTGTCGGCCCAGAGTGCCGTGTACTGGTAGTTACCTTCTGAATCGAGGGTCACATATCCGGTGAGGTATTCCTGTACGCCGCATTCGGAGAAATGGCTGCCCTCGAAGTCTAGATAAACGTCGTTGGGCGTTGGTTCCGGAAGCCGTTGAAAACCGTGCTCGGCGTCGAACGGGGTCTTCAGCTCAAACTCGTTCGATTGGTTGGCGCGGCCTTTCAGCTGGATGCGGGCTTGCTCGCGCAGCTTGAGCAGGGTCTCCAGGCTGCCGCGAGAGGGTTTGGGGATCTCGTCGGCCTCGGCGAAGGCCTGGAGCGAGTTGAGATCCGAGGCTCGGAGCTGCTCGATGTGGCCGGCTTGAATTCCGGCCACGTAGCAGAGGTGGTCGTCGCCTCTGCGGACCTTCTCGCAGCGGTCCCAATAGGCGCAGTGGACTTCCCCGGGTTTGGTAGACGGTTTGTTTAGCACGCGGTGGCCCGTGCTGAGTTGATGCTCTCATACTGTGCGGGGCTGACATAGTTGAGAAACGAGTGTCGCCGCCGAGTGTTGTAGAACCCCTCGATGTACTCGAAGACAACACGGTGAGCCTGCGCTCGTGTGACCAGCGTTTCCTCCCGGATGCACTCCACTTTCAGGGTGGCGAAGAAGCTTTCCACCACCGCATTGTCCCAGCAGTTTCCCTTGCGGCTCATGCTCGGCGTCACCCGCCAGGCGGCGAGGAGCTTGCGGAAGTCACCACTGGCGTACTGAACGCCACGATCCGAGTGATACAACAGGTTTCCGGGAATGACCGATCGGGCAGCAATGGCACTTCTCATAGCTCGGACCACCAGCTCGGCGTTGATCCTGGAACCCGTCGACCAGCCCACCACGCGGCGGCTGTAGAGATCCAGAATCACACACAGGTAGAGCCAGCCTTCGTCGGTCCAGAGATAGGTGAGATCCGACGCCCAGGCCGTGTTCGCCTGGCTTGGCGAGAACTGCCGCTGCAGAACGTTGGCGGCGACGGGATGTCCATGCTTGGACTGCGTGGCCACCCGGAAACGCCGTCTCCGCCGGCCGTACAGGCCATCTTCACGCATCAGCCGAGCGATCCGATGGACACCGACATGGACGCCGACTTCCACGATATCCCGATGCACTCGAGGGCTTCCGTACCGGCGTTTGCTCGTCCGGTGAGACGCCCGCACCAGAGTCAGCAGATTGCGGTCCTCAACCCGACGTGCACACTCAGGGCGCTTGCGCCAGGCGTAGAAGCCGCTGTGCGAAACCTGCATCACCCGGCACAACACACGGACCGGGTAGTCGGCCTTCTGCACCTCGATGAACACGAATCTCATGTGCTCTCCTTGGCGAAGAAGGCCGTCGCTTTTTTTAGGATGTCGCGCTCCATTTGTAGCCGCTTGACGTCCCGCCGGAGCTGGGCTAATTCCTCTCGCTCGGCCGTGGTGAGCGCACCCGCTGAACCCGATCCCTGGTCCACTCGGGCCTGGTCAACCCAGCGGCGGACCGCCGACTCCACCAGATCCATCTCGCGGCACACGTCGCTAACCGTGCGGCCGTGCTTGATAATCAGATCGACAACCTCGGCCTTGAACTCGGGCCTGAAACTTCTTCGCTTCGACATGGTAGAAACCTCCAAGGGCAGTATCGCCCTATCTCAGGTGTCCACCAAATCCGGGGAGGTTCACAGAGGTCACAATGGCTAACGAGGTCGGGGTAGGTCGTCTCTGGGGTTTCGGTGAATTTACTGATGCCGCGCTTTAAGAGCCTGAAGTAGGCGCTGTACTCATCGACGCGGTAGGACTCAGGCTGCCAGTTCCGGCCGGGTGCCACCACGTGCATGAACTCCGGCTGGAGACTTTGCAGCTCCTCTAACAGTAGGGTGTAGACGCACAGCTGCAAAATCGTCCCGGCGCGGGTGCTGCGGGCGAGCTTGGTGTCCTGGGCTTCGTACGACCAATCTCCGAGATTGCTGGGTTTCTCGACTTTGACGAGAAAGTCCGCATAGCCGGACCAGGTGGCGTTCGAGAGATTCGCCTGATAGATGACGTCGGCGCCCAAGGCCATGGCAGCACGGGTCTGCTCGAGCGTTGCATGGTCCTCCAGCTCGACCACCCTCTCGTACTGGGTTTTCAAGTGGGTAAGGTAACCCTGCTCGTGCTCGATACCCTTCTGCTGCAGTGTCTGAATGACCGGGCTGAATACTTTGGGACGCTCGAACTCGCCTTTAGCCGCGCGTAGATCGAGCGAGGTCAGATGCCGGCAGTTCAGGTAGCCGGAAAGGTCCGTCGGCGCCAGGGTCAGCTTGTCGTTCTGAATTCGCATGCCGCCTCCGCTGTTGGCGATTACTTCCCACTGTCAGAGTCGGCAAGAACCCGGCGAATGTCGTCGATGGCGCCATTCAGCATGTCCACATTGCTCGACAACTTGTTCTGCATGATTCTCGCGCGATCGAGGATCTTGTTCGCGGCGCTCACCACTGAATTGGCAGAGGTGTTGATCTCGTCAAACCCGTTCAGTTGCTTCTCGATGTCGAGCATCGCTCGGTCGAGGGACTCGAAGTCGACCTCGAGCTTCTGGGCTTCGGTCACCGATCGCGTGCACAATGCCCTGGCCACCGAGAGCGCGGCCTGGAGGACAACGTCAGTTGATGGGTCCTCGGCATCCCAGATGAGCACGAAGTCGTTGCCGTAGCGGGCGAAGGGCTCCATGGTCTCGCTCGCCATCCCTCGGGAGTAGACAAAGAGACCAGTCTGCGCGTCCCGGTTTTTCCGTGCCGTCTCGATTTCCGCGAGCGCCTCTTTGAGTGGGTAGCGCTGCTTCTGTTTCGCCTCGATGACGACGCGGCTGCCTGAGGCGACATGTTCCGGACCGATCTCGACGACGATATCGCCGACCTTGCTGTTCTTGATGCGACCGACCGTGGATCCGGTGTTGGTGGCGATGTCTCCGCTCTTCTGGCTGAGCCGGTCGACGTGCTGGAAGAGGGCGTCTTCGAAGGCGAGTCCATGTTGCGTGCCGCGCTTTGCCTCGTCGCGGCGGGCGTTTATCTCGGCCAGAGACTCGGTGACCTTGCGGTAGAACTCCTCGCGGGCACTTTGGTCCTTCTCCACGAGCCCCACGAGCTCTCGCCGCAACCGAGCGAGCGCGGATCCTTCGGTATCGAGGGAGAACTCGGCGCTGATGGTGCGTTGGGCAGTCTCTACCCGGCCCACGAGGCGGGAGAGGGCCGAGTCCTTCTTGTCGAGTGAGAACTCGGAGACCATGGCGTCGATGCGTTGCTCCAGCACCTCACCGGATTTGATGTGTGTTTCATTGAGCTCGGTGATCAGACGGGCGAGAGCGCCCTCTTTGTTGTCGAGTGAGAACTCCGAAAGGATTCGCTCCCGTTGCTGGTTGAGGGTTGCCTCCGTAGCCATGGAGATCGATGAGATCAATCCATCGGAGGCATCCGGGTGCAGCAGCTTCATAAGGGGGCTGTGCTCGCCGATGTGCATCGCCAGGGTCTTGACCAGCTCGGAGTCTGAATCGCCCACCTGGCGCTTAAGCATCTGTTCGATTTCGCCGCCGTCTTTGACGAGCCGATGCACCCGCTCGCTGAACTTGCCGCTCTCTGGATCGAAGTAGGCCTGCAGACAACCGGCAACGTTCTCGTTGACGCTCGACTGGTGCGTGTCGAGCATGTGGCGGAGCTCGGTCACCAGTCGATCGCCTTCGTGCTTCACCACGTCAGCGTCGATACGCCCCTGGGCTTGCCGGATGGCCATGATGCCAATGCGAAGGGCGGTCAGGGCGAAGTCCTCGCGCGCGTCACCCTCCGGATGATGGGTGAGCTCTTGGCAGACCTCTGGATCGGTGACCAGCAATCTGAGTTCTATTGATTCTGGACCTGTGGCGGCGCCGTTCTCCGCTCCGTAATCGTCTATGTCGCTCGAATCAACTGTCAGTGACGTCGCCATACTCAGTACTCCATGCGGTCTGCAGAGCAGGAGTGAGATTCCCGCTCTGCGGCCTCGTCCTCGGTTCTGCCCGGTACGAGGCCTCGGATAGCTTCATATTGGTTTACAAAAATACTATTCAAAGGTATATATGTAAACCATCGAATGATCGCGAAGGCGAAATGCCATGATTGGTCAACGACTCAAGCTAGCGCGTGCAGCCGCTGGACTGTCCCTGCGGGATCTAGCGTCCGAGATTGACAACCTAGTTACGGCGCAGGCGATTGGAAAGTACGAGCGGGATGAAGCGCAGCCGGGATCCAAGGTACTGATCGCGCTTGCGCGCGCCTTGGGCGTTTCGGTTGATTACCTGGCGGGTGACCAGGAGCTGGTCCTCGAGGAGGTCGATTTTCGGAAGAAGTCGATCACGAGTGCCAAGGAAGAGGCCCAGGTGCAGGCACAAGCGCTCCATCTGCTCGAGCGCTATCTGATGGTGGAGGAGCTCCTGGGGCTCCCGAGTTCCGAGTGGGAAGCGCCGGGAGAGGCGCCGTATCCGACGAATGAGCTTGCCGACGCGGATCGTGCGTCGCTTTATCTGAGGGAAGCCTGGGGTCTCGGTCTAGATCCGATTCCCAACCTCGTTGAGCTCCTGGAAGAGCGGGGTATCAAGATCCTCTCCGTCCGGCTCTCCAATGTTGATGGCCTGATGGCGCGAGTGGGGCGGGGGAGCAAGCCCTCCGTCCCGGTGATTGTGCTCAACAATCAGTCTTGGGGAGAACGGCAGCGATTTACCTTGGCACACGAGCTGGGGCACTTGCTCTTGGAGGTCAGCCCGAAGCTGGATGAGGAGAAGGCCTCGCATCGTTTCGCGGGTGCCCTTTTAATGCCGGCGGAGTCGCTCTGGGCACAGATCGGTAAGCACCGAACATCGGTTGGCTGGGCGGAGCTGTTTGAACTGAAGCAGCTCTTTGGTGTTAGCGTTCAAGCCATCGTCTACCGCTGCCATGATCTCGGCATATTCCCCCAAAAACTCTATCAATCGCTGTATCGACAGATCGCCAAGCAGGGATGGCGCAAGCCGCCGTACCAAGAACCCTACGCCATGGAGCCTGAACGTCCCGTTCGGTTCTATCGCCTGTGCTTTCGTGCTTTAGCAGAAGGGGCGGTCTCCGAGGCAAAGGCAGCGGAGCTGCTCGGGCTGACGGTCCACGAGTTGAATCAGGTGATGGACGATCCGACGGCCTCCGAGATTCTCAAGTCTCTGGATCCCTAGCTAATGCGGGTTCTCGTTTCGGACACCTCGGTGATCATCGATCTGGAGCGAGGCGAGATACTCGAATCGGTCTTCAAGCTGGACTATGAGTTTGCGGTGCCCGATTTGCTCTTCGAGGAAGAGTTGAAGCCGTATGGCGGTGATCGCTTGCTGGAGCTCGGACTGCGGGTCGAGGAACTCGATGGAACCGGCGTTGGTCAAGCGATTCAGCAGCGACGGGAGACACCATCGTTGTCGATGCCGGATGCGTTTGCCCTGACATTGGCAAGAGAAAATGACTGGGTTTTGCTCACCGGCGATGGACCGCTTCGAATGCTCGCAGGCGCACAGAAAGTAGAGTGCCATGGTGTATTGTGGGTATTCGATGAACTGGAAGCGGCGGCTTTGCTGGAAGCGGAGGCGCTGCATCGCAGTCTTTCGAGGATCTCCGCTCATGAGAGATGCCGGCTGCCGAAAACGGAGGTCAATGTTCGTTTAAAGCGCTATAGGAATCCGGTGCGGTGACGCCGGGTCCTGCGCCGCTCTCGCGAACACCATTGGACGCCAAGTGTGTTCTGCTACGCTGAAAATGCGCCGCGATCTCGGTTGTCGTTGTCAGCTGATCGGACGCATTATCTTGGGGGGGCGGCGCGACCACAACGGTTCAGTTTTGTATGAAAGCAGCCAAGAACATCACCACCTATCGCCGCATGCGCACCCAACCGCTGTGGCGACTGCTCGCAGCCGACAACGGCCCGATCGTCATCGGCCTGCTGCAGTCGCGCCTGTACGAAAACGAACGCAGCCTGCCCGCCTCGATTCTGTTCGAGCGCCTGACACAAGATCTGGAAGAGCTCCGCGCGGAGGGCCTCGATTTCCCGCAGACGGCTCAGGCTTACGTTGCCAGCTGGCTCAGCGACGGCTACCTCGAACGACGCTTTCCCTCAGGTGCGACCGAGGAGGAGTACGAGCTCTCTACCGCCACCGTCGAGGCCATCCGTTTTCTCTCCGCAATGGCCGAACCGCATTCGGCGGCGACCGAGAGCCGTCTGTCGTTGGTGATTCAGGCACTGGTGAAGCTGGCTGAGGATACAGATGCCGACAAGCAGCGCCGGATCGACCGACTGAGGGCGGAACAGGCCCGGATCGACAAGGAGATCGAAGCCATACGGAAGGGCCGGATGCGGGTGCTGCCACCCGATGCCGCGCTGGAACGGACCCGGGAGATCATCACCCTGGCCGACGAATTGACGGGCGACTTCCGGCGGGTTCGCGATCAATTCGAGATGCTGAACCGGGAGCTGCGCGAGCGCATCATGGATAGCGATGGCAATCGCGGCGAGGTCCTCGACGCCCTGTTCGCCGGCATCGATCTGATTGCGGAAAGCGAGGCGGGTCGGACTTTCTCTGCCTTCTGGCGGCTGCTTACCGACCCGGAGCAAGCGGCAACGCTAGAAGAATCCCTCGATAGCGTTATGTCGCGTGGGTTTGTCGGCCGTCTCGACCTCCGGGAGCGCCGGTTTCTTCTGCGTTTGACGCGCAACTTGCTCGAACAGGGAGGCGCCGTCCATGAAGTGCTACAGACCTTCGCGCGCAGCCTGAAACACTTCGTGCAAAGCCGCGAGTACCTCGAGCAGCGTCGCGTGAACCAGTTGCTTAAGGAGGCTCACCTGGCCGCGCTTGGGATCAAGGACGAGGTAAAGGCTACGGAGCTGTTGGCGTACTCGCTGGAACTGACCAGCAGTCGGCTGCAATCAGTGTCTCAATGGGTGCTGTACGACCCGTCTTTGCAGGTGGCCCCCGAGGAGATGCGTGAGGGTGAGCCACCGCCGATCGACCTGGAATCGATCAGCGAGCTGGTGGCCCAATCGGAGATCGACTTTCGGACGCTGACGGAGCAGGTGCGTGCCTTGCTCGAGCAGTGCGAGCAGGCGTCTATCGGCGACGTGCTGGAGCGCTTCCCCGCTGCGCAGGGTCTGGGGAGCGTGGTGGGACTGCTCGCTCTGGGTAGTCGTCATGGCGTCAGAGGCGACAGTATCGAGACAGTATCCTGGGTGGGCGAAGACAATCATGGTCGGCGTGCCCGAATTCCCAAGATCTTCTTTCTGAGGGATCGTCTGCATGAACTGGCCTGAAAATCCTCGAGAAGACGAGATGGCGGAAGCGGAGACCGCCGAGCAGGCGCCGGCCGGGGCGCTCTATCAGGACGACTGCGGCGACCTGTCGCTGGATGCCCGGCGCGTGCTGGTACAGCTTCTTGCGGGGCCGTCGCTGGATGGTCAGCGGCACTCCAAGCTCTGGCCGGTGCTGATTCGGGAAGAAGCGGCAATCCGCAGCCGACTGTCCGAGCTGTTCCTGCAGTTGGTGATCGACCGCGACCTGCAGGTGGCGTTCACTCGTCAGGCCGAGACGGGGGATCTGGAGGTGCCCCGGCTCCTGCGTCGTGCGAATCTGACCTATCTCGATTCCATCCTGCTGCTCCACTTGCGCCAGCGACTCACCCAGGCCCAAGCCCACGCAGAACGTGCGGTGATATCCACTGACGAGATCGTCGAGTTTCTCGGTGTTTATGAGCAGACCGGCAATACCGACCGAGCCCTCTTCGAGAAGCGCATTCACGCATCGATCGAGAAGATCAAGAAGCACAGCGTATTGCGGAAGATTCGGTCCAGTGACGACCGATTCGAGATCTCGCCGACTCTGAAGTTGCTGTTTTCGGCCGAGGAGATTCAGGCGCTGACTCGAATCTACCGCGACATGAAGGTGACCCGCGAGCCGCCTACGGAGGAGGGCGTGCTGCCTGGGGAGGAGTGGGAATGAGCGCCGACGCGGGGGTGCAGAGCCTGCTCGCTCCGGAACAGTTCCGCATGTCCCGGCTTCAGGTTTACAACTGGGGGACGTTTGCAGGTCTTCACGACGTTCCGATATCCGAGCAGGGCTTTTTGTTCGTGGGTCGATCCGGTGCCGGGAAATCAACGCTGCTCGACGCCTTCTCCGCGCTGCTGATCCCGCCACGCTGGGTCGATTTCAACGCCGCCGCGCGCGAAGCGGAGAAAACGGGCCGTGACCGGAACCTGGTGAGCTACATACGTGGTGCCTGGGCGGAGCAGAAGGACGATGCGTCCGGCGAGATTGCGACCCGCTATCTGCGCCCCGGAACCACCTGGTCGGCCCTGGCGCTGAGCTATCGAAACGCCCTGAATCAGACGGTGGTACTCGTGCAGGTGCTCTGGCTGCGCGGTAGCGCGAACGGCCCAGGTGACGTCAATCGGCACTTCATGATTTTGGAACGTCCGTTCGAACTCAACGAGCTTCAGGTGTTCGGGCAATCCAATCTGGACGTGCGCAAGCTCAAGCAGACCTTTCCAGATGCTTTTCTCCGTCGAGAGTTCCGACCGTACTCGGAGCGATTCTGTCGCCTGCTCGGCATCGAAAGTGAAATGGCGCTGCGCCTGCTGCACAAGACACAGTCGGCGAAGAACTTGGGCGATCTCAACGTGTTCCTGCGCGAGTTCATGCTGGACAAGCCGGCAACGTTTGAGGTCGCGGATCGTCTCGTCAGTGAGTTCGACGAACTCAACGCGGCGCACCAAGCGGTCGTAATGGCGCGTCGGCAGGTGGAGACCCTGGCGCCGGCACGTGAGGAGTATGGACGCCGGGAATCGCTCATGAACGAACGCGGCGGCCTTGTTGAGCTTCTGGCAGGTATGGACAGCTACGGAGGGCATCGCCGTGCCGCGCTGCTCGAAGAACGGATCGAAAGCCTGAATGTTAGGGCGGATGGGTTGCAGGGCGAGATCACCCGACGGCGAGCTGCACTTGACCAGCACAACGAGACATTGCGTGCACTTGAACGTCGACATCTGGAGGCTGGCGGTGACCAGGTCGAGTCGTGGAAAGCGAAGAAGTCTGACTTAGAGCAGCAGCGTCAGGTACGCCTGGGAAAGCAGGAACAGGCAAAGGAGGCCTGCCAACAACTCGACTGGGTTTTTCCGGATTCACCTCACCGGTTTGCCGAGCTGGTCGGGGAGGCGCGTCAGGAACTCGAACGTAGGGAGAGTCGAAGTACCGAGATCCGCGAAAAGCGCGATCTGTTGGTGATCCAGAAGGGGAAGACCGAGACAGCGTTTGCGCAGACGGCCGGAGAAGTGAGGGCCCTGGAGCGGCAGCCTTCGAACATCCCCGCGCACATGCTGGACCTACGGCACGAGGTCACGGCGGCCATAGGCGTATCCGAGAGTGCGCTGCCGTTCGTTGGCGAGCTGATTGAGGTCAAGCCGGACGAGACAGAGTGGCAAGGCGCCATTGAGCGCGTGATGCACGGCTTTGCTCTGTCGCTGCTGGTCGATGAGCGTCTTTATTCTGCGCTGTCCAATCACGTTAACGGTTCCCGCCTCAGGGAGCGGCTGGTCTACTACCGCACCGGCGCGACGGATCACCAGCAGACCAGGCCGGTTGATACGAATTCGCTGGTACTCAAGCTCAGGATTAAGGAGTGCAGCCAGTCCGAGTGGCTGGCAGCCGAGTTGCGCCACCGCTTCGACTATACCTGCGTCGACTCCATGCAGCTATTCCGCCGTGCGGAGCGGGCGCTCACCAGGGAGGGGCAGGTCAAACACAGCAGGACTCGGCACGAAAAAGACGATCGTCGGGATGTCGGCGACCGCCGCTTCTGGGTGCTCGGTTTCGACAACCGCGAAAAGCTTGCCCTCTACCGGAGCCAGGCGCAGGAGCTTGCGGCGGAGATCTCCGACCTGGACGGACAGATCAAGACTCTTTCCGATCTGGAACAGAACCAGGCCAGGCGCGCAATGCACTGCCAGACCCTGGTGAATCTTCAGTGGCAGGAGGTGGACGTTGCGCCTCTGCTGGTCAGCATCGACAAGCTGGAGCGAAGGATTCGTGATGCCCTGGAGGGGAATACGGCACTCAAGGACGTCGCCGATCAGATCGAACAGCAGGAGAAACTCGCCAAAGGCGCGGACGAGGCGTTGCGTAAGACCACCATCGAGTACGAAAGGGTCGTCGGGCAGGCCGCGGACAGCGCTGAGGCCCTGCAAAGGCTTCGGGACGACCCGGCCCTCGTTGCGTTGACGCCAGGCCAGCAGCGGGGGCTGGACGAGCGGTTTGCGGCGCTGGCGGAGTCGGTAACATTGGAAAACCTGGATAGCCTGATGCGATCGTCGGAACGCTCGATCAATCGTGATATCGGCGAGATCAATCGCTCTGTTGTGGAATGTGAGCAATTCGTCGAGAAGCGCTTCGAAGCGTTCGTCCGTGAATGGCCCGCCGAGGCGGAGGGACTCGATGCCACCCTGGCTGCTGCCTCAGACTTCTTCGCCAAATTGAGCCGCCTCGAAACTGACGGCTTGCCCGCCCACGAGCAGCGTTTTTTCGAGTTGCTGGAGAGCCAGAGCCATCAGAACCTCGCAGCCCTATCAACCTATCTGAGCGATGCCCGCAAGCAGATACTGGAGCGCATGGAGCTGGTCAACGAGAGCCTCGCCCGGGTCCCCTTCAACCAGAGCCTCAACCAGACCACGTTCCTGCACATCGACGTCAGCGACCGCCAACTGCCGGAGGTGCGGGAGTTCAAACAGGAGATCCAGCAGACACTGAGTCATGCCTGGAGTGAAGACCGGGAGCTGGCGGAATCGCGTTTTCTAGCGTTGCGGCGTCTGGTTGAGCGCCTGTCCAGCCAGGAGGCGGACGATCGGCGATGGCGCCAGGCTGTGCTGGACGTTCGCCTGCACATGGAGTTCATCGGCAGAGAGACCGACGAAGGCGGTTTGGAGGTGGAGGTCTATCGCAGTGGTTCCGGGAAGTCGGGTGGGCAACGCCAGAAATTGGCCACGACGTGCCTCGCCGCGGCGCTGCGCTATCAGCTGGGGGGCAATGAGCGTGGGGTGCCCACGTATGCGCCTGTCGTTCTTGATGAGGCGTTTGATAAGGCGGACAACGAATTCACCGCTTTGGCGATGAACATCTTTACCAATTTCGGGTTTCAGATGATCGTCGCCACACCGCTTAAGTCGGTCATGACACTGGAGCCTTTTATCGGTGGCGCCTGTTTTATCGATATCAGTAACCGGCGCGTCTCCGGCGTCCTGATGATCGAGTACGATTCGGAGCATCAACGTCTGAAGCTTCCCTCGCATGCGCGTCAGGAGGCGAGCCTTGAAGTTTCCTGAGGACGTCAGGAAGCAACTCGTTCGGCGCTTCAGGAGCAAGCATCGCGAGTGGTTGGCCAGTTACGGCGGTGACGGTGCGGAAGCCAACGCCTGGCCGTTGAATGTCAATCTGGGCGTGCCCGCGGAACGCCAAGTGCTCAAACAAGTCGAGGACGTTCGTGCCTGGGTCGCAGCCTGGCAGTCCTGGCGCGGTGCCGGGTCCCTCCGCTGGAATGATCGACGTTGGCGGACTCTAGGCACTCAGCGCGTTCCCGAAGCGTTGACCCTGGCCGATCCCGCTGAGGTCGCGCAGTGGATTGGCGAGGCAGATCGGTGGGATCGAGCACAGGAGCGATTCGTTGAGCTTCTCGAGCGCTGGCCTCGGCTTTCGGGCACGCTACCCCGCCATTTTGACCTTCTTGCCGACTATAGTGTCGTGGACTATCAACGCCTGATTGATATGGTCGCGTGGATCGACACGAATCCTGCTTCCAACCTCTATCCTAGACAGCTGCCTGTGAGCGGACTGGACAGCAAGTGGCTCGAAGGCCGTAAAGCCGTACTGGCAGACCTCGTTGGTGCTGTACGAGGTGAATCTTCTGGAGACGGCGAATTCTTTCAACTCTGCGGGCTGAAAACGCCGCCGCAACTCGTTCATCTGCGCATACTCGACGAGGACCTGAGGGAACGGGTCGGGGGACTGGCTGACATCTCTGCGCCCCTGGAACAATTGGCTGGGCTCGACATTCCAGTTGCCAACGTCTTCATCGTTGAGAACCGTCAAACTGGTCTAGCGTTTGATGACCTGCGGCAGTCCATCGTCATTATGCAGCTTGGCTATGGCGTGGACGTGCTTCGTTGTCTGCCCTGGGTGGTGGCCGCAGGCCGTTGCATTTACTGGGGCGACCTCGACACCCATGGATTTGCGATTCTCAATCGTGCGAGAGCCTGCCTTCCCGGACTCAAGTCGATTTTGATGGATGAAAGTACCCTTCACGCGCACAGAGATCTGTGGGTCCAGGAACGGACACAGCACAGCGCGGATACGTTACCTCTGCTGTCCGATCGCGAGCAGGCCGTATACGCATCTCTCAAATGCAATGTCTGGGGACAGAACGTCCGACTTGAGCAAGAACGGGTCGGCTGGGATATTGCGTGGGACGCGTTGCAGAAGGCAGTTTGATTCGAAAGGGGGACTGGCACTCAGTTGCGTCACATTCCCTGATGGGGCCGGGACCTTCGCTGCTCTTCAAGCTAGCTTCCCTGTTTGACTGCGTAGGGAACCCCTCTAGAAAAGCTTGTGAAATCAGCCGGATACGGCGAGGTGGGGTGGAGATCCTTTGTCAGATCGAGAGAATTCACTGTTCTTTCCCTGCAGATCAGGGAAGCCAGGGGAGAGGAGTTCGCTCCAGACTCCTTCCGCCGCCATCTAGTCCTGGGTCCGTTCCGGACACATGGGTAACACTTCATACCGAAGACATGGTTAGCAGTTTTCGGTCAGTTCGACGAAGGGATTGGTCGCTGGCTCGACGCGTCCGTCATCCTGACCGGAGAACCCTCGTTCTTGTTCCATGAACGAGACCAGCCATATCTCGTCCGCGACCTCCTGTACTCCCACCAGCCTCTCCGATGCACGCTCGACCATCAAGGCGTCGTGGCGTCACGACAATGAGATCAGTCCGTACCGTTCATCGTGACACGAGTTACCGGCTGCGCTTGCACGCCAGGCAACAGGCTGTGCCCAGACTTCCACATCGTGCCTGGTTCTAATCGAGGGTTACGGTCACATTCATTTACACTACTGCATTTGTCGGAAGGAGAGATCTCAGGTGGAGTTTGATGATGTCCTTCTTGGGCGCCGCAGCATTCGAGGCTACAAGCCCGACCCGGTGCCGAAAGCGCTGATCAAAGAAATTCTGGCCATTGCCATGCGTTCACCGTCGTCGATGAACACGCAGCCATGGAACTTTACCGTCGTCACCGGTGAGGTATTGAACCGTATTCGCGCCGGTAACACGGAACGGAATCTTGCCGGCGTACCGCACTCACGGGAGTTCCGGATTGGGCAACCATTCGCCGGGGAACACCGCGAGCGCCAGGTTGGCGTAGCCAAGCAACTGTTCGCCGCCATGGGCATCGCGCGGGAAGACAAAGAGGGGCGTCAGGATTGGGTGATGCGCGGCTTCCGCCAGTTTGATGCGCCGGTGTGCGTGATCATCACCTATGACCGCGTTCTATCAGACAGCGATGACACGGCGTTTGATTGTGGCGCGGTGACCACAGCGTTGGTGAATGCTGCCTGGTCCCGGGGGCTGGGTGCGGTGATCAACAGTCAGGGCATCATGCAATCGCCGGTGGTGCGCGAACATGCTCAGATTCCTGACGACCAGGTGATCATGAAGGCTGTGGCCCTCGGCTGGCCCGAGGAGAACTTTCCGGCGAACGCGGTCGTCTCGGAACGCAAGAGCGTGGACGAAGCGGCTCGGTTTCTGGGCTTCGACGACTGAGTTGAGGCTGCCCGGGGGCCACGGGGCATCCGCCAGCGTGGGCCCCTTTCCGGTGGAAAGGTCAGATTTGATGGTGTGGTAGCCATGGAGTCTGCAGCGGGATCGTTCTCCGAACGTCTGCTTGTTAGCTGCGGAGCGGTTCCATCGACTCTCGTTGATCGCAACGAATAATGGTAAACGCCCTATGGAGGGATTCATCTATGACAACAGCAACCTCAGCCGGGGAGGGTGAAACGCAAAGTCAAATCACCGGATTCGGTACCAAACGTTACCGAACCTATGTGCTCTCTGCCCTGACGCTCATCTACATCATGAATTTTGTCGACCGCGGCCTGCTTGCCGTCGTCGGTCCGGATCTCGTGCCGGAACTGGGCATTACCGATACCCAATTTGGTCTTCTTACCGGTTTCGGTTTTGCCCTTCTCTACACTGTCGTGGGTATTCCTCTGGCGCGCTACGCCGATGTGGCTAACCGCGTCTGGATCATGACCGTCTGCGTTGCTCTGTGGTCCTTGATGACTGCGCTATGTGGGCTGGCAACCGAAGTCACCATTGGTTCGCTCACGATCGGTGCGTTCTGGATCCTGCTGATGTGTCGCGTCGGCGTAGGTATTGGCGAGGCGGGCTGTACACCACCGGCCAACTCCTTGATTGCTGACTACTTTGCGCCGCGTGACAGGTCTCAGGCGCTGGGCGTCTACGCCATGGGCGTAACACTCGGCACGATGTTCGCCAACCTGATCGGCGGCTGGGTGACCGACGCGTTCGACTGGCGTACAGCATTCTTTGTCGTCGGCCTGCCAGGCCTGTTGATCGCCGTTGTTTTCAAACTGACGGTCAATGAGCCGCCGCGCGGTTACACCGACCCCAAAGGAAAGGGATCCAGTGAGCGGGTCTCGCTGCGCGAGGCGATCCGAGAACTCACGACGAAGCCCGCCTTCTGGCTGATGACGGCTGGTGCCACGGTCGCTGCGTTCTGTGGCTACGGAATCTCCTCGTTCCAGTCGATCTTTCTGGTTCGAACTCACGAGATCACCACCGGTGAAGCGGCCATCTGGATCAACACGCCAGTGTCGCTGTCATCCGCCGTAGGCACGTTTGCCGTCGGCTGGCTGGCGACCAGGGTCTACAAGAAGCACCCGGGGGCCATAGCCTGGATACCAGGCCTGGGTCTGGCCTTGTCGATTCCGTTCTATGTCTTTGCGTTCACGACGCAGAGTCTACTGTTCGCCGCCATCGGCTTGATCATCGGTGGATTCGTGAAGTACGGCTATATAACCGCCCAGTACACGATCGGCCAGGGCGTTGTGAGCATGCGTGTGCGGGCGATGGCCACGGCAGTGCTGCTGTTCGTCGCCAACTTGATCGGCTACGGTTTTGGTCCGCTCTTCATTGGCGCAATCTCCGACACTTTCTTTGCCAGCGGCGCAGCCGGTCTCGGTATAGCAGCAGAGGAACTGTCGCGAAATCAGTGTCATCCGAGTGTTGTCGGAGCGTTGAGCGGGAATCTGCAGAATGTCTGCGGACAGGTATACGCCCAGAGCCTACAGTCGGCGATGGTCATCATGGCGTGCCTGTATGCTGCCAGCTCATTGTTCTTCCTGCTGACCTGGCGTCGGCTCGGTAAGGACATGGTGGACAGGAATCAGAACCCGATACCTGTCCCTCGCTGATACTGTTCCGGTACCCGCGCTCATCGCGTGCTGAATCCGGTCAACTCGACGTAGGCTCTGCCGGTGCGGCTGCCCGGCACGTCAGGGTACCGGCGCATCCTCGCGCTGGTAGAGGTTGTCGTGAAATGCGCCGGCCGTCATCGTCCACCACGGCCGTCCCCTGCAGGAGCGCGCCTTCGAGGTCCGCGCGGTTGAGCCAGATCAGCGCCGGCGCCAGGCCGCGCTGCTCGAGCGCCCCCTGCAGCACGGCCTGCTTGCCGAACCGGTCCCGGGTGATGGCGTCGCGGCGCGCATCGGCCGCTTCCAGGCCGAGCGCAGCCTCGTCGAACGGCAGACCGTGCAGCGCATGGGGATGACTCGCGCGCTGCGTCGGGCTGCCGGACGCCACCCGGACGTAGTACTTGGTCAGCAGGATCTGGTCGGCGGGCAGGCGCTGCAGCAGTGGCTTGCCCTCGGCCAGGCGCGCCGCCGTGGCGTGGTCCGGCGACCAGTGCACCCACTCGAAGGCGCGTTCGAGATAGCGGCAGGTTTCTTCGGCCACCGCGCAGACCTCGGCCCCATCCACCTGCCACTGACCGGCCACGGGCGACGGGCCCGGTCCGAAGCGCGGCGTGGCCTGCAGACTGCCGATCGTGCAACAGGTCAGCAGCAGGGAGGTCCGGGTGATGGCGCGAGCGGACATGTTGCGACGTCGAGCGGTTCCGCGCCGGCCGCCGGCACGTTCGCCCGGGATATGAGACCTGTGAACCAGATGTCGTTACTATCCGCGAATGACGGAGCCATCTCAATGGGGGGGCGTGATGACTGGTCTGACGAAGGCGCTGTGGCTGATCGTCGGTGTGCTGGTGGTGGGATACGTCGCCTGGGTGGCGCATTTCGAGTGGAAGCTGGGTCGGGATCAGCCGCAGGGCGCGAACTCGATCGTCATCGTCACCACGAAGTCCGACGGATCCACCCATGATCGTGTGCTGTCGCGACTGATCGACGACGACGGCACCCTCTATGTTGCCGTTAACCACTGGCCGCGAGCGTGGTACCGGCAGGCGCTCGCGAATCCGAACGTACGGATCACCATGGACGGCAACACCGGTGAGTACGTGGCGGTGCCGATGAGCGGTGCGCAGCACGACTATCTGATGGAACGCTTTCCGATGCGATTCCGATCCCGATTGCAGATGGGATTCGCGCCGCGCTACTTCCTGCGCCTGGACCCGGTGGCGGCGGCCACATCCGACCCGACCTGATCCGCCCCAACAATACGAGGGAATGCGCCATGCGACTGCGTCAGATAGCCCTGGTTGCCCGGGAGCTCGATCCGGTGGTCGATGACCTGTGCGCGGTTTTCGGCCTCAGCGTCTGCTTCAACGACCCGGGCGTCGGACACTTCGGCCTGCACAATGCGCTGATGCCGGTGAACGGCAATCTGCTCGAGGTGGTGGCGCCGATGCGCACCGGAACGACCGCCGGACGTTATCTCGACCGGCGCGGCGGCGACGGTGGCTACATGCTGCTGTTCCAGGTCGACGACGCCGCCGAATGGCGCGCGCGCCTGGAGGCCGAGGGTGTGCGCGTCGTCTGGCACACCGCGAACGACGCGGTCGTGGCCAATCACTTCCACCCGCAGGACACCCCGGGAGCCATCGTCTCCATCGACACCATGCTGCCCCTCGAGGACTGGCATGAGGAGCTTGCGGCGTGGCGATGGGCCGGCCCTGACTGGCGCGCGCACGTACGCACCGACTGCACCCAGGCGTTCACGGCAGTGGAGATCCAGGGGCCGGATCCGGCCGCCCTTGCCGCGCGCTGGGGCAAGCTGTTCGCGCGCCCGATGTCGACCGATGCGGCCGGACGTGCGCAGATCGTCTTCGACAACATGTCGCTGCGGTTCGTGCCGGATCGCGACGGCCGCGGCGTGGGCATCGCGGCCATCGACGTGCTGCCGCAGAACCGCGCACGCATTCTGGAGGAAGCCAAGGCACGCGGGCGCCGAACCGGCGAAAACGAAGTCACGCTCTGCGGCGTGCGTTTCAACCTGATCTGAAACACTGCGAGGCCGCACGCCCCGTCGGATCCATGACCGCCAGGACCCATTGTCGTATTGGCACTGCTGGAACGATGTTGTCAACCAGATGCGCCGACGTCTCGATCATCCGCCGAGCGCTCCGAATCCGGTCAGCTCGACGTAGGCTCTGCCGGTGCGGCTGCCGCTGACGCTGCAGGCGCCCTCCCAGTAGCGCGGTCCGATCCAGAATCCCGCCGTCATCTCCTGATCTGCGAGCAGCGGGTGGATGAACAGCTCTTCATCGGCCACCGAGACCTTCCAGCCATGAGGGTAGTCATGGCCGCTGTGGGGGCTCTGCCACCAGCCGAGAATGTCGATCTCGAACT
Organism: Pseudomonadales bacterium; assembly: GCA_040219935.1. Taxonomy (GTDB): domain Bacteria; phylum Pseudomonadota; class Gammaproteobacteria; order Pseudomonadales; family Azotimanducaceae; genus UBA7803. The sequence goes on from JAVJUA010000084.1 coordinate 32,818, forward strand.
CATGGCTGTGCAGGGAGGTCGGGCGTTTTCCTTTTCGGGTGATGGTGCCCGTCCATTCGTCCCGCTCGTCGTTGAAGGCGAAGAGCATGATCTGGGTGTCGCGGTCGAGTTGGATCGCGAACCACTGCCAGCCGATCATCACGGCCGGGAGCAGTTTTCCCCACTGGCGATCGAACCACAGGTCGCCGGATACCTGGTGCACCTGCCCATCCGGGGTGGTGATTGACCCCTTGCCCGCCATGAGGGGACGGGAGTAGTAGCAGGTGTCGCCGCCGAACGCGTAGCGATGGTCCCGTCCGCCGTAGTGCACGACGGCGCCTTCCACCTCACGGACCTGAAGGTCCAGCGAGTAGCCCTGCACCTGGGATTTAAGGTGGTCAGTGCCGCCGCCGCCCTTCGCCGAGATATCTCCCACGTCCAGGTCGAATCGCCCCGGGGTCGGCTTCGGCCGGCCGGGGGCTTCCAGCTCCCGACCGACGAACCGGCTCTCCTGGATGTCTGTGATGGCCGCCTGACCCATGGTCGCGCTCACCCAGTCGTGCATCGCCTCTGCGACGAAGAATACCACCTCGAATCCGAAAGTCCGGCCTTCGGTGCTGGTCAGGTGTCCGGTCCAGTACCACCATTGAACCTCGACGTCGTCGATCACGCCGTCGTCGCGGGGCAGTTCGACGCGGCGGCGGTTCTCCGGATGGAGCGGTCCCCGGGTGGGCGAGTACCCCAGCCCGTCGATCTCGAAGGGCCAGCCGCAGAGGGCGCGTGCTGCCAGAATGCCGCTGTTGAAGGCGCCCTCCATGCACGCCGCGTAGATGCCGTTGTCGATCCAGTCCCCGGTGATCGTAAGGTTGTCATACCCCGTATCCCCGGCCTCCATCCGATGCTGAATGCTGCCGGGATCGGCCAGCGTGCACCGCTCGGAGGGCCCGCAGTTGGAGCGCCAGTATTGGGCATCGAACCGCGCCTCTCCTTTGCGGTTCTTCGGATCCACCAGCAGGTTCCAGTTCATGGCGGGGCCATTGGTGGAGGCCGCGGCGTCCGGCATCAGCGTCGTGAGGCTGGTGCGCAGGTACGCCAGCGCCAGCTCCTTGGCCCGGTCGTACTGCATGCTCTCGAAATCAGGCTCCTCGTGCGGGTCGGGCGCGAACTTGGGGCCGAGTTGGGGTCCCGTGTAGTAGCTGATGGTGCGCGGAGCGAGGTGCTCGGGCCAGGCCTCTCGATCGATCACCTGGCTCATGTCCGCCCAGGTGTTGAGCGGCTCGACGTAGAGGCTGAGGAGCGGCGAAGGGTAGGGCCAGCCCAGCGCCGCGAGATCTTTCTTCATCCAGGTCTGGAACGACACCGTCTGCACGGACGTGACGTGCTCCGTCATCTGCCGCCAGCGCTCACTGTGATCGAGCAGTTCGCGGCATAACAACGGCACCGCGCCAATGGGAATGGCGAACACGAGTCGGTCGAAATGCTGCCCGGCAACCAGATCGCGCTCGGAGCCGTTTGGCGAGCGCTGGTAGTAGCTTTCGAGATCCACGCCCGCGAGGGCGTCGGCATCGCTGATCTGCTCGTACAGCGGCTCGGCAGGCCAGCATTCCAGACCGTTGATATCCACCAGAGGCCGGTATTCGCGCTGATCGTCCTGCAGCTCGACCTGTCGGGTGACCCGCACCCGCTCGACGCGCCTCTTGGCATCATCGAGGTGCAGCGATTCGACCTTGTGGAAGAACTCGAACCGCACCCCCCGCTGCTTGAGCGCCAGATACAGCGGGGCGAAGACGGCATCGCCCATGCCGGCCTGCATCTTGAAGTACATGGACTCCCGGTACATGCCGAACCCCAGCAGCAGGTGGGCGGCCACGCCGGCGGCGACGCGTTGCGTGTGCGGGTCGCCGCCGGCATAGGCGAAGGCCGCGTCGTAGATGGTTCTTGCCCACGGGCTCTGCAGGGTGTCCTCGTGGGCGCCGTGCTTCTTCAGCCAGGCGCGGAAGTCCAGGTCGTCGATGGCGGCGAACCCGCCTTCCTCCAGCACCCCGTCGTCGATGAGGCCTCCCAGGAAGGCGGTGAGGAAGTCGACCGCGAGCCAGAATCGGTGGGTACGGTAGTTGATTCGGGAAAGCCGCCGCATGGCAGGCCAGATCAGCGCCCGCAGGGCGCTCACCAGGCGGCTTATGCCGACGCGATCTGCGCCCTGGGCCAGGCCATGCGCGAGCGTCAGAACTTCCCGCACGAGCGCGAGGGCTGCCTTCACCGGCAGGTCCGGTCCGTCGTTCGGACGTGGTGATCCCGAAAGGATGGATGAAGACTCGTTGATCTCGTGGAGCGCGCGCCAGCCGAACAGCAGCTCCACCAGACTCTGAATCGCCATGCTCAGGTACTCGCCCGAGGACAGCGCCGTGCCCCGGTCTCCGGGTACCGCCGAATTCCTGGGAAACGTGATCAGCCAGGGTCGCCAGACACCGTCGAATTCGTCTTCGACGACTCCGAAGTCGTGCGGCTTGAAGGCGTCGCGCCAGGTGGCCAGCGGGTGGCCAGGCGGCCGGTCGAGCTCGTCGTAGCAGGCGCGCAGGGTGCGGAAGAAGCTGTGGTACGAGCCGAACAGCACGTGCAGCCCGTGTTCCTGGATGCGTCCGTAGTCGCCGCGGCCGCTGCTGCCTTTGCCGCCGAGCTTCCACCCCATGGTGTAGATGGTGAGCTCGTACTTGTCGCGCAGCGCCCGGTGGGATGTGAGGTACCAGGCGCAGGTGAGCGCGGATGGTCCGCCACCTAGGATGGCGATTCGCGTCTTGCTGGCCGAGCGCGCTTTTGCACCTGGGTTCGAGTCCAGTGGCGTTGGCAAGAACCCCTCCTCCTGCCGGCGCGCACCCGCCACGGCAGCCTTGTCGAATTCGCTGGTTGGTCGACTTATAACACGACGTTACTATGCGTGCATAAGCCAGGCCATCAAGGATGGTCATGCCTCAGCACGCCCACGATGGCGGTCAACTAGAGTCCATGCTCTCGACCTTCGCTCCGCGCTACCTGCGGGAGGCGGTAGTGAGGGCTTCCGCCCCGCCCGCCGCGCCATGGCAGGAGTCTGGCTTCGGCGCGTTGCTGTTCATCGACATTTCGGGCTTCACGGCCATGACCGAAGGATTGGCGGAGCAGGGTCCCCGGGGTGCGGAGCTGATGTCGGAACTGCTCGATCGGCACTACGGGCGCCTGGTCGACCACATCCACCACGGTGGCGGGGACGTGATCGCCTTTGCCGGCGACGCGGTGCTCGCGGTCTGGTGGGTAGCCGATCGGGAAGCTCTCGTAGAGGCGGTTGCGAACGCTGCCGGATGCGCCTTGCTCATCCAGCAGACGGCGTCGGTAGAGGATACGCAGCAAGTGCGGCTGAGCATCGGCGCGGGTGCGCTCTCCCGCTACGTGCTCGGCGGATTCGCAGGACGCTGGCACTGGCTTGTCTCCGGACCGCCCTTTGCCCAGATCAGCCGGCTGGATGCCGCAGGCGCGATCGGAGAGATTTCGCTCTCACCCGAGGCAGGCCGACTGCTGCCAGATGCCGAGTTCGATGACGCGTCTGCCGATGTGCTTCGTCTGCGGTCGTTGCATCGGATCGCCTCCGCGCCGGCGCCGGATACGCCGGCTGTGCAGGGGCATCCCGATGCCGCCCCGGGGGCGGATCTCGACGCTTGGCTCGCGGGCTTTACGCCCGAGGTCGTGGCCGAGCGGCTGGCGGTGGGCCAGGATGCGTTTCTCGCCGAGTATCGACGCGTCTCCGTGGGGTTCGTGAAGTTCGACGACCTCAGCGACGACGCTTCCCTCGATGCGCTGCAGCACAACCTCGCGACCGTTCAGCAGGTGCTCGAACGCTATGACGGGCATCTTTATCAGTGCCTGCGCGACGACAAGGGCTTCATCGTGATCGTTGCGTTCGGCGTGCCGCCTCGAGCTCATGAGCAGGATTCCAAACGGGCGCTGCTGGCGGCGCTGGACATCCGCGCCGCGCTGGCGGGTCAGGCCGTCTCGATCGGCATGACCTGCGGCAGGGTCTTCTGCGGCGCCTACGGTGGTCGCTATCGAAAGCAGTATTCGCTCATCGGCAGCACCATAAACCTCGCCGCGCGGCTGATGGCCGCGGCCGGAGACCATGTGCTCTGTGATGCGGCATGCGCGGATGCGGCAGCCGGCCAGGTGAATTTCCGATCGGTTCCGTCGATCGCGGTGAAGGGTCGCGCCGAAGCGGTTTCGGTGTTCGAGCCGCTCGGCCGCGCAGACCGAGCGGCAGCTCCGGAAGCCTTGGTGATGGTCGGACGAGAGCGGGAGCTCGAACTGCTCGAGCGCGAGTTCGCGCTTCTGACGGCTCAGCCGCGCACACGGTCGCCCCGTCCCGTGCTGATCGAAGCGGAGGCTGGGATGGGCAAGACCACCCTGGCGCTTGCTGCCGCGGAGCGCGCCCGCCGGCTGGGCATCCGCGTGCTGACAGGGCAGGCCGACGCCATCGAGAGCAGCACCCCGTTCTTCCCGTTCAGGCCCATCGTTCAGACGCTGGTCGGGGCATCTGACGTCGACGCTCTCTCGGAGTGGCTCGGCGGCGGCCAACTCGCCGCCATGTTGCCGCTGCTGAACAGCCTGCTGCCGGGGATCGGGTTGCCGGCAGACAACGAGCTCACCCGAACGCTGAAGGGGTCTGCGCGGCTCGAGAAGACGAACCTGCTCATCCTGGAACTGCTATCGCGAGGCAGCGCCGAACGGCCGTCGCTGATCGTGCTGGAGGACGGCCACTGGATTGATTCGGCGTCCTGGTCCTTGCTCCTGCAGTTGACGGATGCGCTGCCTAACGTGGCGCTCATCATGACGACTCGTCCCATCGACGTTCCCCCACCGGAGTACGACGAGTTCATGACGCGGTCGGCACCTCAGCACCTGCGGCTCGAATCACTGGAAGCGACGCAGCTACTCGGCCTGGTGGCCGCCAGCCTCGGAGCCAGAACCCTCCCCGAAACGCTGGGCGAGCTGCTGCTCGAGCGGGCTGAGGGCAACCCGTTCTTTGCCCAGGAGCTCGCGTTCTCGCTGCGGGATTCGGGAAGGATCGTCATTCGAGACGGGCGTGTGCAGCTGGCTTCCGGTGCCGTGTTCGATGGCGACAGTGTTCCGGAAAGCGTCCAGGGCGTGATCACCAGCCGCGTCGACCTGCTCGATGCGCCGGTGCAGCTCACGGCCAAGGTCGCTTCCGTGATCGGCCGCAACTTCGATGTGGCCACATTGAATGGCATCCATCCGGCGCTTTGGGCAATCGGTGGCGAACGGGACCGCGACGAGGAGATCGTCGATCATCTGGACGCCCTGGTGGCCGCCGACCTCATTGTCCCCGAGCCGGCACGCGGCAGCTTTCTGTTCCGCCACGCCGTCACGCACGACACCGTTTACGCGCTGCTCTCCTACGCGCAGCGCCGTGAGCTGCACCGCGCGGCGGCGAATCATCTGGAGGCCCATAACGGGCACGATCGCGACACCGTTCTGCCGCTGCTGGCCCATCACTACGCAGAGGCGGAAATGCCGAGGGAGGCCATGTCCGCCTTGCGCCAGGCAGGCGGTCATGCCGTCGCCACCTTCGCCAACCGGGAGGCCGTCAGGCTGCTGCGGCGCGCTCTGGAGTTCGAGCGGCTGGCGGCGGAGCCCTTCGGCAGGTTGGACCGGATCTCCATTCAATCGGAACTCTCCACCGCGCATTACTGCCTCACCGACTACGAGCGTACCCTGCAGCACGCCTGGCACGCGCTCGATGAGGTCGGCAGCTACCACCCGAACAGAGGGCGCACCCTGCCGCGTGCGTTTGCCACCTATGCGGTTCAACGGATCCGCGAGCGGCTGACCGGCCGCCGGGGCGCATCCTGCGAAGGGACCGCGCGAGACGAGCAGTTGAGCGCCATGCAGGCGCTGGCGGTTGCGATGCCGGCCCTGGGGCTGCTGGGTCGAGATGCCGAGTACGTCGAGGCGGCACTGCTCCTGCACAAGCTCGGGGCGAGCCTCGAGCCCTCGTCGGAATCCGGTGCCTCGCGCGCCGCTCTGGGGCTGTGCTTCGCCATGATGGGCTGGAAGTCCACCGCAGAACAGCAGCTGCGCCGGGGGCTGGACGAATGCCTGGCCACGGGCGACGGCGACAACATCGTGCAGGCACAGATGCTGCTCGGCATGTACCTGCAGATGCGCGGGCGCCTGCGCGAGGCCGAGGAGGTCATGCAGGCCGGCATGGACGCGCTGGAGCAGAGCCCGGCCCCCGGCATCTGGCACCACCGCGGAAAGCTTCAGCTCGGCTCCGTGCAGGATGCCCTCGGCAGGACCGATGCTGCGGACCGGACGCTCGCCGAAGGCCTCGTTCTGGCTCGCAAGGCCGAGCCGCAGGTCTGTGGTCTCTACGCCGTTCTGCGGGGCATCTCGCTGCTGCACGCAGGACGTGACGAAGAGGCGGCGTCCCTCATCGAGTACGGCGAAGCCCACGCCCGTGATCACCAGAGCCGGCTCCTCGTGTTCGCCGCCCTAGGCGGCGTGGCCGAGTTGGCCCTTCGGCGTGGCGACCGGCGTGAAGCGCTCAAAGCGGCTACGGAGAGCTTTGTCCTTTCCAGGCGCGAAGGCGAGGTCAACTCGTTCGTGTACGGTCTGTACGGATACGCCGGTGCCATGATGGTCTTCTGCGACGGGCTGCTGCTTCCGGAATCGGTCGGCGAGGCCCCAGGCCGGGCCGAGATGGCCAGAAGCGCGAGAGCCATGAGCCGCGCGTTTGCGAGGTTCGCGCGGCGGTTCGATGTGGCGAAGCCACGCCAGCTTGCCCTCGAAGGCTTGCGACAGCACGCTACCGGAAGGACCAAGAGCGCCCTCAAGCTCTGGAACACGGCGCTGACCGTGGCGGATGCCACGGGTCAGCCCTATGACAGGCGACTGGTGGCGTACTATGCAGAAGCCGCCCGCCGTGGCGAGCCCATTCATGCAACGGGGGTCTGACTTGGCCACACAGAGCTCGCAAGGGACAGCCAAGCCGTCAGCGACAACCCGCCGTCAGAAGGTGGCGATCCTCGGCGGCGGGCCGGGAGGTCTTGCAGCCGCCTATGGCCTCAGCAACACGCCGGCCCTTCGGGAGCGTTTTGAAGTCACGGTGTACCAGCTCGGCTGGCGCTGCGGTGGCAAGATCACCAGCGGTCGCCAGGGCCCCGAACACCGCATGCAGCAGAACGGCACGCACTATCTGTTCGGCTGCTACGACAACAGCTTCGCGCTCATCAAGGCGGCCTACGATCAGCTCAATGGGTCTGGTGAGCACCGCTTCGGATCCTATGAGGAAGCATTCATTCCCGTGGGGTTTCTCGCCCTGAAGCAGCATTTTCAGGGCGAGTGGCACAACTGGTGCATCGAGATGCCCACCAACGGGCACGTACCAGGTGACCACGCTGCCGCCCCGGAGCCCCGGGAGATCGTCTCGATGCTGATGCAGTGGATGGTCGAGACCATCGGCGGCTGGCAGCTGAGCAAGCGCATCCAGCCGAGCCCGCCGTTTTCGGCGGGCTTCACGCGTCCAGGCTGGTGGGGACGGCTGGCCGGGCGCCTGTTCGATACGACGGTCCACGACATGATGAAGCTCGCGGCGCAGTTCGCCCGGATGACGGGCGCCGGAGAGGACCTGGCCGCGGCGACGATCTGGATCCTGAACGCAGTGAGGAACGGCATTCGCGAACAGCTCGGCAACCGCGTCGAGACGGACCTGCAGGCCTGTCGCCAATGGATGTTGACCGACCTTGGCTGTTCCATGCTCACCGGACTGCTCAAGGACCGCGCCCTCGAGCCCGGCGGCATGGGCGCGCTCGACAAGTACGACTACCGGGACTGGCTGCGGCGTCATGGGGCGACGGACATGACCCTGGCTTCGCCGCTGGTGCAGGGATGGTACGACTCCATCGCGTCGTTCGAGGATGGCGACGTGCACCGTCCCAACGTCTCAGCCGGAGCCACGCTGTATGCCTTACTCTACGCGGGCATGGGTTACAAAGGTTCGTTCGCCTACCAACCCAGCCGGGAGCTGGGGGACGCCTGGGTAGCGCCCATGTGCCGGGCGCTCGAGCAGCGGGGCGTGACCTTCAGATACTTCCAGCGCGTCTGGGACCTGGAGGCGGACGAGGGCGAGGTCTGCCGCATTCGCATGGAGGATCAGTTGCCGGGTCATCGCACCGACGACTACGACCCCTTCATCATGGTTCGCGGACGCAAAGCCTGGCCGGACCACCCGCTCTGGGAGCGGCTGCCGGACACCGGGTCGGGGCCGGCGGGCGAGCCGGATCCGCGAAGTGTCGATCTCGAGGACTTCTACACCCCATGGCGTGGTCGCGACTATCACCTCGAGAAGGGCAGGGACTTCGACGTGGTGGTCTACGCGCTGCCGATTGGCACCGTACCCTACTATTGCCGACAGCTGCTCGCCGAGCAGAAGAGCTGGCGCGACATGGCGGAGCACGTGCGCAGCGTGGATACGCGAAGCCTGTGGCTGTACTTCCGGCCGACGCTGAAGGAACTGGGCTGGCCCTATCCGCGGCCGGTGCTGACGGGCTATGCGCAGCCGTTCAGCACCTGGGAGGAAACCACCTACCTGGTGGACTGCGAAACGTGGCCGCCCGGCGAGGAGCCCGGCACCATCAACTCGCTGTTCGGCACAGTGCCCGGGCCGACGTTCGCCCCGCCGCCGGACGAGCCCGGCGACTATCCGCGCCGGCAGCAGCAAGCCACCCAGGATTCGGCGTATCGATTTGCCACCGAGTTCGTCCGTGACCTCTGGCCGCGCGCCACGCTTCCGGATGACCCCAACACGCTGGACTGGAGCCTGCTGATCGATCTCGAGAACCGTACTGGCATCGACCGGATGGCGTTTCAAGGGCTCCACGCCAACTACGGGCCGGTGCAGCGCTTCACCACCGCATTGGCCGGAACCCTCCACTACCGCCTGCGGCCCGACGAAACCGGATATGCAAACCTTTATCTGGCAGGAGACTGGGTACGCAACGGCACCGAGGTGGGCTGCGTCGAGGGAGCGGTCAAGGGCGGTCTGCTGGCGGCAATTGCCGTTAGCGGGGAGGGGACGATGATCGGCGGAGATTCGAAGAGCGGCCTTCTGTAGCGGTCTGGTCTGGACGAACCCGATGGAGGATGCCGGGGCGCTACAGAGTGTCGCTGATGCCGCACTTGTGCGATGGTGCCGGTCGAGGAGGAGGCTCAATGACACAAAGTGCATTTCGACTGGGCGGTGACGTAGCCGTCATCACGGGCGCGGGCAGCGGCATCGGCGAAGGCACCGCGCATGTTCTGGCCAATGCGGGTGCCCGCATCGTCTGCGCCGGTCGTCGCGAGGCCGAGATCGAGCGCGTCGCCGGCGCCATTCGCGACGCGGGCGGCGAGGCCATCGCCGTGCGCACGGACGTGACCGTCGACGAAGACGTCGAGCGCCTGATGCAGGCCGCCATCGATCAGTGGGGCCGACTGGACATCCTGGTCAACAACGCGGGTGGTTCGCCCCTTCAGGCCCCGCTGCTCGACCTGCCGCGGGAGGAGTGGGACCGCACGCTGGCTCTGAACCTCACGGCGGTGTGGAACTGTACCCGGGTCGCGGCCAGGCTGATGGGCGATGGCGGGCGGGTGGTCAACGTGTCGTCCATTGCCGCCGACCGGATCGTGCCCAACAGCGGCCACTACAGCGCCGCCAAGCGGGGGGTGAACTCGCTCACCGAGTCGTTCGCGTTCGAGCTGGCCCCGCGCATCCGCGTGAACGCGGTGCTGCCGGGTCTCGTACCCACCGACATCGTCATGAAGTCGCTGAAGCTGACGAACGACGACCTGCCGGCGCTGCAGGACGCGCTGCGGATTCCGGCGGGTCGGCTGGGCCGCCCGGAGGATCTGGGCAACGCCATCCTGTACTTCGTCTCCCCGGCGTCCGAATGGGTGACGGGCGAGTGCATCAGCATCTCGGGCGGCGGGAATCTGGCCGGGTCGGTCTAGAGGGCTCCTGACGATCGACCAGCCGGCGCGACGGGCTGCGCCGCGGGCGCAGGAGGGCGACGAAATCTTCCGCGGCGAGGTTGCCGGCCAGGGCGTTGGCGTATAGAAGGATGAAACATTGCACCGGCTGGAGCGCCGCCCATTGAGTAAGAACTGGCCCGAGTACGGCACCATCACCGGCCCGATCGTCCTGATCGGCTTCGGCTCCATCGGCCGCGGCGTGCTGCCGCTGATCGAGCGGCATTTCTCCTACGATCACGGCCGCATGTGCGTGATCGACCCCGAGTTCGAGAACCGCACTTTTCTCAAGCAGCGCGGCGTCCGGCTGATCGAGCAGGCGCTCACCCGGGACAACTACCGGGAGCTGCTCGGCGGTCTGTTCGCCGGCGAGGCGGGGCAGGGCTTCGTGGTGAACGTGTCGGTGGATACCGACAGCCTCGACGTCATGAAGCTCTGCCGCGAGCTCGGCGTGCTCTACATCGACACCGTGGTCGAGCCCTGGCCGGGCTTCTACTTCAACACCGATCAGCCGCTTTCGGCGCGCACCAACTACGCGCTGCGCGAGCGGGTGCGCGCCGAGAAAGCGGCGAACCCGGGGGGCTCCACGGCCATCTCCTGCTGCGGCGCCAATCCGGGCATGGTGAGCTGGTTCGTCAAGGAGGCGCTGCTGAACCTCTCCCGCGACCTTGGCCACGGCGCCGCGCAGCCGCGCAGCCGGGCCGACTGGGCGATGCTGATGCGCGATCTCGGCGTCAAGGGCGTGCACATCGCCGAACGGGACACCCAGTACGTGCACACGCCCAAGCCCATCGGCACGTTCGTGAACACCTGGTCGGTGGAAGGCTTCGTCGCCGAAAGCTTCCAGCCCGCCGAGCTCGGCTGGGGCACCCACGAGAAGTGGTTTCCCGACAACGGCCGACGTCACGAGACGGGATGCCAGGCCGCCATCTATCTCGACCGGCCGGGCGGGCTGACGCGGGTCCACAGCTGGTGCCCGACACCCGGACCACAGTACGGATTCCTGGTGACCCACAACGAGGCCATCTCGATCGCCGACTACTTCACCCTCGGCGACGCCGCCGAGCCGGAGTTCCGGCCCACCTGCCACTATGCCTACCATCCCTGCAACGATGCGCTGCTGTCGCTGCACGAGACCTTCGGCAGCGGCGTGGTGCAGTCGACCCACAAGATCATCGACGAGACGGAGGTGATCGGCGGCGCTGACGAGCTGGGCGTGCTGCTTTACGGGCACGCGAAGAACGCCTACTGGTACGGCTCGCGGCTGTCCATGGCCGAGACCCGAGAGCTCGCGCCCTACCAGAACGCCACCGGACTGCAGGTGACCTCGGCGATTCTGGCCGGCATGGTCTGGGCCCTGGAAAATCCCCGCGCCGGCATCGTCGAAGCCGAAGAGATGGACCACGAACGCTGCCTCGCCGTCCAGAAGCCGTATCTGGGCCCGGTGGAAGGGCATTACACCGACTGGCACCCGCTCGCCAATCGCTGGAGCCGGTTCGACGAGGAGGTGGACGCCACGGACCCCTGGCAGTTCATCAACGTGCTGGCCTCCTGAGGGGCTGGCGCCACATTGACGGAGGCTGCGCCTTGACCGACCTGCCGAAGATCGAACACGTCTATCAGAACCACCATATGGACGCGAACCGGTGGCGCTGGTTCACGCCGCGAGATGGCGACATCATCATCGCCACCTCCTACAAGGCCGGCACCACGTTCACCCAGACCATCGTCGGCAACCTGCTGTTTCCCGACGGCAACCTGCCGGGGCCGGCGAGTGAGATCTCGCCCTGGCTGGATCAGCGGATATTCCCGCTGGAGCTGGTGCTGGGTCAGCTCGAAGCTCAGACCCATCGGCGCTACATGAAGACGCACCTGCCGCTGGACGGCATTCCCTACTACGAGAACGCCTACTACATCTGTGTGTCTCGAGACCCGCGGGACGTGTTCATGTCACTGCTGAACCACTGGGGGAATCACACGCCGGAGTTCTATGCGTTCATCAACGGGGTGCCCGGCCTGGTGGGCGAGCCTTTCCCCCAGTTCGTGGATGACGTGAAGCGCACCTGGCGCGAGTGGATGACGAAGAACTCGTTCCCGTGGGAGATCGGCGGGTACCCCTACTGGTCGCACTTGAGCCATGCGCTGACCTACTGGCGCTACCGGCATCTGCCCAACGTCATGATGCTGCACTTCAACGACCTGCTCGCCGACCTCGACGGCGAGATGCGGCGCATCGCCGACTATCTCGGCATTCACGTGCCCGACGCCCTGTGGAGCGACGTGGTGCGCCGCTGCCGGTTCGAAGAGGTGAAGAAGAACCCTGCCAGCGTCGTGGGTGACAACATCGACTTCGCCTTCAAGGGCGGCGCCGACACGTTCATCCACAAAGGCACCAACGGCCGCTGGGTGGGCGTGCTGGACGAGGACGATCTCGCTCTGTACCGGGAAGCCATGGCCCGGCTGCCGGCAGACTACGCCCACTGGCTGGAGCACGGGCGGGGCTGACGCCACCGCCCGATCGCGGGGGTGGTCAGGCCAGTTGAGACAACCCGAACAGCCCGGCGAACAGCACCCCCAGCGTCGCGGCCTGCGCGACGATGCCGGCGTAGATCGAGCGGAACGGGTCTTCGATCCAGCGGCTGACGGCGCTCGGCCGATTCTGCTGCTGCTTCTGGGCCTGATCGGTCATGTCGGTTCTCGTCGTTTGGAGTCCAGCGCAGTGTAGGGAGCTGAACCGCGGGCACCACTCGGTTGGCCCGAACACCGAGTTCGGAAATCGCGTTCGCGCAGGGGTTGCAGGCGCGCGAGCGATCTGTGTTGACACGACACATGCCCGTAGATATAAACGATGTTCACATAGGCCGTGGGCGATGGCGCCAGGCGGTCGACATCCTGCGGCCCGGGAGACGGCATGAAGGCGCTCACCAAGACTCAAGCCGTGCTCTACGCGGCGCCCTGGAACGCCTACGCCTTCATCATGCTTCCCCTCGGGGTGGTGCTGCCCACGTACTATGCCGAGGCCACCCTGGCGAGCATGGCCGCCATCGGTGCGGTGAGCGGCATCTCGCGCCTGTTCGATGCGGTGACCGACCCGCTGATCGGCTACCTGTCTGACCGCACCAGATCGCGGCTGGGGCCTCGCAAGCCCTGGGTGATTCTCGGCGGCGCGGTGACCTGCGTGGCCATCTTCTACCTGTTCCAGCCGCCGCCCGACGCCGGCATCGGCTACTACGCCGCGGCGTCGTTCGCTCTGTACCTCGGCTACACCCTGTTCGACATCCCTCACAAGGCCTGGTACAGCGAGGTGACGGCCGACTACGACGACCGCTCCCGGCTGGCCACCTACGTCGCCGTGTTTACGGTGCTGGGCAGCATTCTGTTCTGGATCGTGCCGATCGCGCTGTCGCCGATCACGGGTACCACGGCCATCGGTCCGGAGTCGTTCACCACCATTGCCTGGCTGTTCCTGGCGGTGCTGCCGCTGTCCATCGTCGGCGCGGTCTTGTTCGTGCCCAACGGCCGCACCGTGCAAACCCAGGCCACCGGGCTGTCGGCGGTGTTCCGCTCGATACGGCGCAACAAGCCGTTCCTGCGCTTCCTTGCTGCGGTGTCGCTGTGGGGCGTTGGCCAGGGCATGTACTTCAGCGTCGTGTTCATCGTCATGCGCGACTACCTGGGCCTGGGCGAGCAGTTCGCCGCCATGATGATCTTCTTCTTCATCGTCCAGTTCGCGTCCATGCCGGTGTGGGCCAAGATCATGGGTCGCTATGGCAAGCACCGGTCGTGGGCGGTGAGCTGGGGTTTCGGCGCGGTCTGGAGCCTGATCATCCTGCTGTTCGAGCCGGGCAACGCCCCATTCTGGCCCGTGCTCGGGGTGATTCTGGTGAGTGCGGCGGTCAACGGCGCCAGCTACATCGCACCCCGCGCCGTGCTCGGCGACATCATCGACTACGACGTGCTGCGCACGCGAGTCAACAACAGTGGCAAGTACTTCGCCTTCAACACCCTGCTGGACAAGGCCCTGATCGGCATCGGCGTCGGCGTCACCTTTCCGCTGCTGAGCCTGTTCGGCTACCAGATCGGAGCCGCCAACGACGACTTCGCCAACTTCGGCCTGCTGCTGTGCTACCTGGGCATTCCCCTGGTGACGCACCTGCTGGCGGCCGCCATGCTCTGGAACTTCCCCATCGACCGGCGTCGACATGGCATCATCCGCCGACGCATAGACATGCTGGTAGCGCGCAACGTGATCGACATGAAGGAATGACTGAGCATGGCAGATGATCGGCCCGGCCGGTGCGCTCCGGCCGCCGCGTCGAGCACAATCCCGTGAGGCCGCCCGTCCAGCGGGATCTTGGCGGCCAGGCGAGGGTGGGCAACCAGCTCGCCCTGATCCGGCGCGCCCGCGGCCTCGATCTCGGCGGCGCCTACCAGATCCCCCCTGGCGATCCGGTCAGCCACTTCGGCGCCGGCTTCGCCACCGTACTCGCCGCCAACCATTTCATCGCCGGCTTCGATGCCGATTTCGTGGCGGAGCATCTCGGCTACTTCACCGCCCCCCTGGCCGATCGGCGCCACGTCATGCGCTACCAGGTGGATGACAGGGCACGATCGGTGAGCGTGCTGCTCGACAACGGCGTGACCCGCACCGCGCGCATCTGCGGCGACCAGGGCGCCGTGGCCATTCCACTCGGGGCGGACGACGTTGGCTTCACGCCGGTGGCGGTGCCGAAGCGCCCGCGAACTCAGGATCCCGAGGCGTGGCCCGATGGCGAGGTCGACGGCTCGTCGTCCGCCGATGTGGATGATGCCGCGCTCCAGGCAGCATTCGATGTCGCCTTCGCGGAGGGCACCATGACGGCCGCCATGGTGGTGACCCATCGGGGGCGGGTGGTGGCGGAACGCTACGCCCCGGGCGTCGGCCTCCACACGCCGCTGGAAAGCTGGTCCATGGGCAAGAGCCTGACGGGCATCCTGCTGGGCATGCTGATCCACCAGGGCGAGTACGAGTTGACCGAGCCGGCGCCCCTGCCCCAGTGGCAGGGCGCGGGGGACCCGCGCGCGGCCATCACGGTGGCCCACCTGCTGCAGATGGCCAGCGGGCTCAGATTCCGCGCCATGCAGGACCCGGACTATCAGCCGTCGCTCGGTTATCCCGACCACCTGTACGTCTACAACGGCGGCGTCGACGCCTTCGAATTCGCCGCCTCGCGGCCGCTTCAGTATCTGCCGGGCACCGTAGGCCGCTACCGTAACGTCGATCCGGTGCTCGCCAACTATCTGGTGCGCCTGGCCGTCGAGCGGCGCGGCGAGGAGTACCTGACCTGGCCGCAGCGGGCGCTGTTCGACCGGCTGGGCATCGTCGACATGACGCTCGAGACCGATCCGTTCGGCAACTTCCTGCTGCAGGGCTACGAGTTCGGCACCGCCCGCGACTGGGCCAAGCTCGGCAATCTGTATCTGCAGGACGGCGTGTGGCTGGGAGAGCGGCTGCTGCCGGAAGGCTGGTCGACGGTGGCTGCCACGCCGGCGCCGGGCTGGGTGGCCGACGGCCGTCCTATCTACGGCGGGTCGCTGTGCTGGATCAATGCCGACGGCGAGCTGCCGGTGCCCACCGACGCCTACTTCATGGCGGGCGCGGGCGGGCAGCGCACCATCATCGTGCCGTCCCACGATCTGGTGATCGTGCGTCTGGGGCACTACAGCGGTACCCCGCGACCGGAGGCTTTCGGCGCCATCGTCGCTGCCGTCGGCGCCCGCTGATCTGCCACGCCCGTTGTGGCGCCGGCGCTTTCGTTCGGGCGCGGAAGCTGGTCAACTGGCGTCATGAAGATCCCCAGCGAGCTCAAGAGCCTCATCGACGACGGCGTCATCCAGGCGGTGCTGCGACCGCTGAAGAGCGGTAAGGAAGCGTCGGTGTACGTGGTCCGGGTGGGTGAAGCCATCCGTTGCGCCAAGGTCTACAAGAATGCGTCCCAGCGCAGCTTTCAGCAGCGCGCCCAGTACCACGAGGGCCGCTCGGGCCGCGGCAGCCGCCAGAACCGGGCCATCGGCCGGCGCACGCGTTTCGGCCGCGAGGCCGAGGAAGCCGCCTGGAAGAACGCCGAGGTAGACGCCCTCTACCAGCTTCGCGCCGCCGGCGTGCGCGTGCCGGAACCCCACGGGTTCATCGACGGCGTGCTGCTGATGGAGCTGATCACCGACGCGGAAGGCCACGCGGCCCCCGGTCTGGGGGAGGTTGAGCTGACGCCGGATCAGGCGCGCGCGTATCACCAGTTCCTGGTGCAACAGGTGCAGCGCATGCTGTGCGCGGGGCTCATTCACGGCGATCTGTCGGAGTACAACGTGCTGGTGGGCGCGGACGGGCCGGTCATCATCGATCTGCCTCAGGTGGTAGCAGCGTCGGCGAACAACAGCGCTCGCGACATGCTGCTGCGCGACGTCAGAAACCTCACCGCGACGCTCGCGCGCTTCGCGCCCGAGCTGGCCGCCACCCGCTACGGTGAGGAGCTGTGGGCGCTGTACGAGTCGGGCGCGCTGCGCGCAGCAACCCGGCTCACCGGCGAATTCGCGGAGGACACCTCGCCGGTGGACATCGCCGAGGTGCAGCAGGTGGTGGAGCACGCCCGGGACGAAGCCGAGCGCCGCCAGCGCGGCCGGGAAGCGGCCGAGGCCGGCGAGCCGGCGGCGCCGGTACCCGACTACGACGCTTAGCGCGGGTCAGCCGGGGCGAACCGCAGCAGCGTCACCTCGTCCGCAACCCGATCGAACACGGGCCGCAGGCGCATGCCGACGCGGACGTCCTCGTCGGCGACGTCCACCAGCGTCGAGGTGAGCCGCACCCCCTCGTCGAGCTCCACCACCGCCAGGCGCTGCGGCACCTCGTCGGCGAAGAAGGGTGCCGTGGGCTGACGGGCGATGGTGAAGGTGTAGAGCGTGCCGGCGCCGCTCACCTGGCGCCAGTCGAGCCGGTCGGACAGGCAGTGGTGGCAGCGGCTGCGCGGGTAGAACACCCAGGCATCGCAGTCGCCGCAGCGCTGGATCATCACCCGGCCCGCCATGAGGCCGTCCCAGAACGGGCGGCTCACCGGCGTCGGGTGGGGCATCGGCTTGGCGAGGGGTTCCTTCATGATCAGCCTCCCTGGAGCAGCAGCGCGCTCTGCTCGCTCATGACGCCGCCGGTGCCGGAGACGTAGACGGTGTCGCAGCCCTGTACCTGGCGCTGGCCGCCCCGGCCCATGAGCTGGCGGGCGGCTTCCACCACCTGGGTCATGCCGCCCGCGCCGCCGGCCTGGCCCATGGAGAGCTGGCCGCCGTGGGTGTTCACCGGGAAGTCGCCCGCGCAGGTCAGGTCGTGGCTGCGGATGAAGTCCATGCCTTCGCCCTTGCCGCAGAAGCCGGCATCCTCGAGGGTGAGCAGCACGGTGATGGTGTAGCAGTCGTAGATCTCGGCGACATCGACGTCGGCCGGCGTCAGCCCGGCCATGGCGAACGCCTGGTCCGAAGCCGGTCCCACCGGGGTGCGGCACATGTCGGCCGCGTAGGTGGGGGTCTTTATGGTGAGGTGCTCGCCGAAGCCGGTAACGAACGCGGGCCGATGCCGGCAGCGGGCGGCCACCTCCTTGCTCGCCAGCACCACGGCACCACCGCCGGCCACCGGCATGACGATCTCGAGCATGCGCAGCGGGTCGGCGATCAGCTTGCTGGCCAGCACCTCCTCGACGCTGACCGGCTTGCCGTGGAAGGCGGCATTGGGGTTCAGCGCGCCGCTCCGGCGCTGGTCGGCCACCAGCTTGGCCATGACCGCCGGATCGTAGCCGAACTCGGCGGCGTAACGCTGGGCGATCATGGCGTAGCCGCAGTTCTGAGCCAGGTTGCCGTAGGGAATGTCGAATTCGGCCTGGGGGGAACCCCAGTTGGGGCTTGACGACTGATAGTAGATGAAGGGGTTCACCGGCTGCGGCACCGGGTTGCTGGGGATGGGCAGCGACGGCAGGGCGCACACCACCACGTCGCAGATGCCGAGCTCGATGGCGGCGGCCGCGCGCCACACCATGCCCACGGCGGTAGCGCCGCCGAGGTCGATGCGCTCGGCGAAGTTGACCGGCTGGCCCAGGTACTCGACCACGGTGGCCGGGGTGAACATGCCGGCCTCGCGGATGTCGGCGCAGCACACGCCGTCGATGTCGCGGGCTTCGAGCCCCGCGTCTGCCAGGGCCTGGTGGGTGAGCTCGGCCCACTGCTCCAGGGTGAACTTGCGCGGGCCGTCGTACTTGCGCTGGTGCGGATATTCCGCGAGGCCGACGATGGCGGCCTCTCCTCGTAAACCCATGATGCTGCTCCTCCCCGGTTGGCCCGATGATAGGCCGGAACGCCGGCGCCTGAAACGCCCGAGGCTCGCAGCGGCGTTTCCCGTCGGCCGATGCTACGATCGTGGTCCGATCGGCGCGAAGCGGAGACAGCCATGCACCTGGGCGTGACCACGGCGTTCAGCCAGAACACCCCCGTCGAGCACATCGTCGAGGTGGCGCGGCTGCTGGACGAGTCCGGCCTGCACTCGCTGTGGGTGCCCGAGCACGTGATGTTCTTCCCGGACTACGCGTCGCGCTACCCCTACTCCGAGGACGGCCGGCTGGCCGGCGACCCAAAGGGCCTGATCGACCCGTTCGCGGCGCTCACCTTCGTGGCGGCTCATACCCGCCGCATCCGCCTCGGCACCGGCATCTGCCTGGTGCCCCAGCGTCAGCCCATCTACACCGCGCGGCTGGTGGCCGACCTCGACTACCTGTCCGGCGGCCGGGTGGACTTCGGCATCGGCATCGGCTGGCTGAAGGAGGAGTTCGACGCCCTGGGCATGGACTTCGCCACCCGCGCCGCGCGCTGCGCCGAGTACGTGGCCGTCATGAAGGCGCTGTGGACTCAGGAGGTGGCCGCCTTCGAGGGCGAGACGGTGCGCATCGCGCCCTGCCACTTCCACCCGAAGCCAGTGCAGAAGCCGCACCCGCCGATTCTGGTGGGCGGGGAGAGCGAGCCGGCGCTGCGCCGGGTGGCCGCTTTCGCCGATGGCTGGTACGGCTTCGATCTGACGCCGGACGCGCTGGCCGAGCGCCTCGCGCGGCTTGATGCGCTGCTGGCCGAGCACGGCCGCAGCCGCGCCGAGGTGGCCGTGCACGTGGGCCCCAATCGCCATCGCCTGACGCCCGAGTCGTTCGCCGCCTATCGCGACCTCGGCGTCGAACAGGTGGTGGCGCCGCTGTTCGGCCGCGACCCGGACGACTTCAAGCGCCGGGTCGATCGTCTGCTCGACCTCGTCCGTTGAACACCTTGTGAGGCCCCGGCCATGATCGATCCGCAACCCTGCACCCTGGAAGGCCACGGCGTGCGCCTCGAGCCCATGCAGACCGGTCATGCGCCGGAGCTGGCAGACGCCGCCGCTGACGGCAGGCTCTGGGAGCTGTGGTTCACCTCGGTGCCGGGGCCCGGCGGGGTAGAGCGTTACGTCGCCGACGCCCTGGCCGGCCAGGCCAACGGCACCATGCTGCCGTTCGTGGTGCGTGATCAGAGCGACGGCCGCATCGTCGGCAGCACCCGCTACCACGACATCGTCGCCGCCATTGACCGGGTGGAGATCGGCTACACCTGGTACGCGGCCAGCCGCCAGCGCAGCCACGTCAACACCGCCTGCAAGCTGCTGCTGATGACCCACGCCTTCGACACCCTGGGCTGTCAGGTGGTGGGCTGGCGCACCGACCACATGAACTTCCGATCGCAGCGCGCCATCGAGGCACTGGGCGCACACCGCGACGGCGTGATCCGTCATCATGCGCCGCGGCCCGACGGCACAGTGCGCAACACGGTCTTCTACAGCGTGCTGGCCCACGAGTGGCCGGACGTGCGGCGGCATTTGGAGCGGCGGCTGGCGCGCCACGGCTCGGCCGGGGCGTGACGGTGGATGGGCTGCTGAAGCTGCCGGCCGCCAGCCTGGCGCGGCTGTACCGGGCCGGCGAGACCACGCCGCTGGCGGTCTGCGAGCAGCATCTGGCCTGCATCCGCGCCCTGAACCCGACCCTGCACGCCTATCGACTGGTGGCAGAAGACCGGGCGCTGGCCGCGGCAGAAGCGGCAACCCGGCAGTTGCACGCCGGCATCGACCTGGGACCGTTGCACGGCATTCCATACGCCACCAAGGATCTGTTCGACGTCGCCGGGCTGCCCACCACGGCCGGGTCGCGCACCCTGGAAGACCACGTCGCGTCCCGCGATGCTACGGTGACGCAGCGTCTGGCGGCGGCCGGCATGGTGCTGCTCGGCAAGACCCACACCGTGGAGTTCGCCTTCGGCAGCGTCGGCGTGAACCACAGCCAGGGCACGCCCCACAACCCGTGGCGCCAGCAGCATCACGTGCCCGGCGGCTCCAGCAGCGGCTCGGCGGTGGCGGTGGCGGCGGGCATGGCCGTGCTGGCCACCGGCACCGACACGGCCTGCTCGGTGCGCACGCCGGCGGCCCTGTGCGGCATCGTCGGCCTGAAGACCACCGTCGGCCGCATCAGCCGCCACGGCGTGTTTCCGCTCAGCGGCACGCTCGACTCGGTGGGGCCGCTGGCGCGCACGGTGGAGGATGCCGCCCACCTGTTCACCGCCATGCAGGGCACCGACCCGGGCGATGCCAGCACGCTGGGCGTCGCTCCCATCGAGGTGCTTACCACGCTGCACGACGGCGCCCAGGGGCTGCGCATCGGCTTCGCCGAAGGGTTCATGTTCGATGACGTGGACGCGGACGTGGGGCGGGCCGTGCGCGCCGCCGCCGACGTGTTCCGGTTCATGGACGCCACCGTGACCCACGTCGACTTCACCGAGGCGGCCGAGATCATGGCGACGCCCAGCGTCATCTCCCAGGTGGAGGGCTACGCGGTGAACGCGCGGCGCCTGGAGGAGCAGGGCGACGCGCTCGATCCGGTGGTGCGCGACCGCATGCGTCCGGGCGGCACGGTGCGGGCCGTGGACTACCGTCGCGCGCTGGATGCGCTGGTGCCGCTGCGGGCGCGGGCGGCACGCCGCTTCGACGAGGTGGACGTGCTGCTGGCGCCTACCTGCCCGCTGCCGGCGGCGCCGCTATTGGACGTGGACCGCGACTTCGACACTTACATGGGCTACGCCGGGCGATATCTGCGAAACTGCTTCGTCGGCAACCTGCTGAACCTCCCCGCGGTGAGCGTGCCCTGCGGCTTCACCGCCGGGGGACTGCCGGTGGGGCTGATGATCTACGCCGCGCCGTTTCGCGAAGATCTGGCGCTGCGCGTGGCGCAGGCGTTCGAGCGGGCCACCGACTGGCATCAGCGCCACCCCGACCTGGGCTGGGTGCCTCACGGCGGGCCGATGGCCCGATGACCTGACCTTCTGCATGGCTGACAGACGATGATTCACGACTATCCGGACCGGCATCTGCCCTTCGAGGGCTGCTTCAACTTCCGCGACATCGGCGGCTATCCCGGGGCCGAAGGCCATACCGTGCGCTGGGGCCGCTACTTCCGCGC
This sequence comes from Pseudomonadales bacterium, assembly GCA_040219935.1. Lineage (GTDB taxonomy): Bacteria > Pseudomonadota > Gammaproteobacteria > Pseudomonadales > Azotimanducaceae > UBA7803. The sequence goes on from JAVJUA010000084.1 coordinate 54,378, forward strand.
CGGCCGCCAGGACCGCATGACGCCGGCCGATCTCGAGCGGCTGCGCGCGCTCGGCATCCGCACCCAGATCGACCTGCGGCGTCCGGACGAGGCCCGCGAGCAGGGCCCGGGCCCGCTCGCCGAGCTGGGCGCGGCCTACCACAACATCGCCGTGATTCCCGAAGGCGGCACAGACGTGCTGAGCCGGCTGGTGGGCGACACCGGCATCTCCGGGCGCCGCTACCTGGGCTATCTGGAGTTCGGGCCGGAGGCCTGGCGGCGCCAGTTCGAGATCTTTGCCCACGGCGGCAGCCAGCCCATTCTGGTGCACTGCACGGCCGGCAAGGACCGCACCGGCGTGTCCACGGCGTTCCTGCTGTCGGTGCTCGGGGTCGATCGGGCCTGGATCGAAGCCGACTACGTGCTGACCAACCGTGACGTGGCCCGGCAGGTGGACTTTCTCGAGGGCATCCGGGCGCTGCCGGAAGGCATGAGCCGGGAGGCCATGCTGCACGCCGCCGGCGTGCCGGAGAACGCCATGGGCGAGTTCCTCGACGGTCTCGAGGCGCGCTGGGGCGGCGCCCTCGGCTACCTGCGCAGCATTGGCATCAGCGACGCCACGATGGATGACGTGCGCGGGCAGTTTCTCCAGCGCTGACGCCTCAGCCGGGATTCCGGCAGGCTTCGATCTCGTCTTCGGTCAGACCGAGATCGCGCGCGGCCGCAGAGAGGTCTGCCGCGGTGGCATTGACGTCGTAGACGTCGCGGCTGACCTGATGCATGTCGCGGGCCAGCTCGCCGCCACCCAAGCGCCCTGCCACGCGGCCGACCCCGCTCAGCAGGCGGCCGAAGCCGCGCTTCTTCTCCTGGGCTTCCTGAGCGGCAGCAATCTTCTCCTGGAGGCAGGCCTGCTGCGCCGCCTGCAGTGACTCGGGTGTCGCGGCTGGCGCTGCTGCCGCAGCGCCGCCACGCTGCGCCCGGGCCGAGAGGATGCCGGCGAGTTGGGGCGTCACCTCGCCCGTGACCTCCATGCCGTTCTCCGCCTGAAACTTTGATATGGCCACGATGGTGGCGGTGTTCATCTCCCCGCTGGCGCCGCCGGTGTCGTAGCCGAGCGCCGTCAGATCCCTCTGCACCATGCCTACCAGCCCATCGTTGCTGCTGGTCTTCACGGCCTTGGCCTGGGCCGTGGCAGTCGGCGTGGCAGCGAGCGGGGCGGAAAGGGCAGCGACCGCTCCGGCGCCGCACGTCTTCGGGTTCACCGTGATGGCGTTGACGGCGATCTCCGTCTGAAAGCCGCCACCGGAGGCCATGTTGCGGATCATTTCCATCTGCGGGCCCATCATCTGCTCCATCATCGCGCGCTGACTGGCGGGCATGGTCGCCATCTGCTCCTCGAGTTCGGCTAACTGCTGGCGCGACTGCTCGAGCTCGGCCTGCTGCGCCGCGTCCATGGCGCCTTCGATCTTCATGGTGCGACGGTGCGCTTCGTAGAGCCTGCTCCCCGGAACCTTCCGGAAGTCGGACTGATGCTGCTCGATGCTCATGGCGCGCGTTTCGCGGCCCTGGGTGACTTCGCCCTCGATTCGCAGGCGCAGTGGCACGTGTTCCTCCGTGTCCATCCACATCGTTACGGTGTGCATGCGGAACTGGCCATCGTCCATGGCCTGCACATGATTCATGCCCGTTGCCTCGAGCCGGTAGGCTTGCCGGCCGTCCACCGACTCCGTACCGAGCAGCGTCGCAGTGCGGTAGAACTCGGCCATGTGGTTGGCCGATTCCGTGGCTTCGCGGGTGGCTCGATTGGGGTCGGCCGCCCTGGCGCGCTCGTGCTCCGCCATGGCGCTCATCATCGTGGCGCCGCCGCCCATCATCACCCGGGGGTCCAGGCTCGCGCTCGGATCCGATCCGGTGGCGCCCAGCAGCCCACGGGGCAGGCCGGCTTCTGCCAGACCGTCCTCGATGCCGCCGGCCGTGGCTGCGCCCGTCATCTCCATGCCCGAGGCAAACGCGTCGAGCTCGTCGGCCGTCATCCGGCGTGGCGTGCTGCAGCTTCCCTCAGTGAGTTCGTCCGGGCTGACAGGCATGAACAGGGTGCGGCTCTCACCGCCGCCGTCGGTCACTTCGAAACGCTGAAAATAGGTCCGGGCGCTGTGCCCCATGATCGTCTGGTCGACGACGTAGACGTTGACGCCCTCCCAGCGCGAGAGCTGCTTCGCCTGAGCGGTTTCGAGGATGTCGCTGGCATCCTTGCCGTGCGCGGCCAGGGCCAGCCCAAGCGAGAGCAGAAACGATGCGAGTTGCAGGATCGAAGCATGCATGGCGGAAGCCTCCTTGGCCGGGTTCGGCAGGCCCGCAGAGCCACAGAGCATCTGCTGGCGCCCGCCGCCCGCGTCGAACAGACCTCGAATGTAAGGGAGTTGGCGCGTGATTGCCACGCGCCGCGCGGACGGCGCGGCGCGCTGGGTAGGTGCTCTCAACCAGCCTTCGCGCAGCGCTTCGCGGACTCGGAGACCGTCGAGTAGATCTCGGTGTGCCGGCGAGCGATCCGGTCGCGATCGGCCTCGTCCGCCGCCTCGATCTCCGCCTGGGCGGCGGCCACGAGCGTCTGGTAGTTCGCGGTGCTCAGCACTTCCTTGGCCTGATCTGCCCAGCAGTCGCAATAGTTGGCCCCGTACTCACGCTTCATCCAGCCGATGCCCTGGCTGGTCTCGCAGGAAGTCATCAGCACCGCGCGCGGGTCGCTGGGCTCGCCGCCTCCGCACGCCGCCAGCCCGGTGAAGGCCAGCGCCGTGACGTAGCAGCGTGCGCGTTCGAGGAGGGTAGGCTTCATGACGGCTCCCGGTGTCGTGCACCATGATTCTAGGTGCATGGCGATGCCGCCTTCTCCTCCCAATTGAGGGGAGCCGTTGGCCCTGGGCCGCATGCGGGTGCGCCTTCGCCAGAGCATCGATGGTTGCCGCCACGACGGTCCCGACGCGTGCCTACCGGACCGACGGTTGCGGCGCTATGCTTGCTGCATGCGAATCCTCCTCATCCTGATTCTCGCCGTGCTGAGCCCCTTCGCCCGCGCCGCCGAACCTGACTGGTCCGCGCTCGACGCAGAGACCCTCACGCACTTCCTCGCCCTGGTGCGGATGGACACCACCGACCCGCCGGGGCGTGAGCGGGAGGCCGCCGACTACCTGGCGCGCGTGCTGGCAGCCGAAGGCGTGCCGGTGACCACTTATGCGCTGGAGCCGCATCGGCCCAACGTGGTGGCGCGCCTGAAGGGCAACGGCAGCAAGCGGCCGCTGCTCATCATGGCGCATACCGACACGGTCAACGTCGATCCGGCGAAGTGGACTCATGGTCCGTTCAGCGGCGACCGGGAAGGGGGCTACATCTACGGCCGCGGCACCGTCGACGACAAGGACAACGTCGCCGCCGGGCTGATGATCATGCTGACCCTGAAGCGGCTGAACGTGCCCCTCGACCGTGACGTGATCTTCCTCGCCGAGTCGGGTGAGGAGGGCGCCACCCACGTCGGCATCGAGTACATGGTCGATGAGCACTTCGACGACATCGACGCAGAGTTCTGCCTGGCCGAGGGCGGCGGCGTGACACGCCAGAACGGCCAGGTGCGGTTCGCCTCGGTGCAGACCATGGAAAAGATTCCGCGCGCCATCGAGCTCACCGCCCGCGGCCCTGCCGGCCACGGCTCGGTGCCGCTGGTGGACAACGCGGTGGTGCACCTGGCGGACGCGGTCTCCGCCATCGGCGCGTGGCGGATTCCGATCAGGCTGAACGAGACCACCAGCGCCTACTTCGAGCGGCTCGCCGCCATTTCGGAGCCGGAAGCGGCGGCTCGATACATGGCCGTGCTGCATCCCGACCCGACGGTGCGTGCTGCAGCCGACGAGCATTTCCGCGTCCACGAGCCCCGGCATGCGTCCATGCTGCGCTCCTCCATCTCGCCGACCCAGATCGAGGGCGGCTACCGGATCAACGTCATCCCCTCCGACGCCCGGGCCATGCTCGACACCCGCCTCGAGCCGACGGAAGACCCCGAGGCGTTTCTCGAGCAGGTGCGTGCCGTCATCGACGACCCGGCCATCGACGTGGCCTGGGCGCCGCGCAACGTGCGCCCGGCTGGCACCTCGAGCCTGGAGACCGAAGCGTTCCGGGTCATCGAGGCGGAAGTTGCGCGCCATTACGACGCCGTGACCCTGCCGACCATGAGCACCGGTGCCACCGACATGGCCTATCTGCGCGCACGCGGCATCGACTGCTACGGCATCGGCCCCGCCATCGACATCGAGGACGGCCCCAAGGGCTTCGGCGCTCACAGCGATCAGGAGCGCATCCTCGAGCAGGAGCTGTACCGGTTCGTGCGCTTCCACTACGAGGTGGTTGTCGCGCTGGCTGCCAGCCCCTGATCACGGCCGCCGCCTGCGGCCGCGGCCGTTGCAATTCCTTAGCCAGCTAGGTAGCTTACCGATTACTTCGAAACCGAAGTAACCGTGCCACCGGGCCGCGCTGTACGGTCGCACGTCGGCTGGATGATGAGGGAGAGCATCATGACGACGAAGCGACCGGCGCTGCGCGCGTTCGGGACGATCGGATTTGCTGCGGGGCTGCTTGTCGGCGCGATGCCGGTCTGGGCCGCGGAAGACGAGGCTCCGGCGCGGGCGTCCAACACCGTCATCGAGGCGGTGGTGGTGACGGCCCAGCGGGTCGAGCAGAACCTCCAGGACGTGCCCATCGCGGTCAGCGCCTATGGCGCCGAGACGCTGTGGGTCAACCGCATGAACAGCATGGTGGACATCGCTCAGCGGACGCCTAGCTTCACCGCCACCGAGGTCAACCCCGGCGAGCCGAACCTGGCCATCCGCGGCATCGGCACCGAGGGCATCAACTCCAACGCCGGCGGTGATGCGTCGGTGGTGCTGTTCGTCGACGGCGTCTACATCGGCCGCGGCGGCGCCGCTCCCCTCGATCTCTACGACCTGGAGCGGGTCGAGGTGCTGCGCGGGCCCCAGGGCACGCTGTTCGGCAAGAACGTGGTGGGCGGGGCGGTCAGCCTGACGTCCCGCAAGCCGTCGTTCGACGACGACCTCGTCGAGGTGAGCGGCAGCTTCGGCAACTATGATCGGGTGGAGCTGCTCGGCCGGTTCAATCATGCGTTCAGCAGCACGTTCGCCGTGTCCGGCGCGGTCAGCTCGCGGCAGCGCGATGGCTACACCCTGAACGAAACCACGGGCAATCGGGTGGACGACGAGAAGTCGGCCGGCGGCCGGCTGGCGTTCCGCTACACGCCGAGCGACGTGCTGGACGTGCTGGTGTCCCTCGACCACGTGGATCAGGATCAGCGCGGCCAGCCGCGCGACAACGTCTGCGACGCCGGCTTCAACGGTGGCGTGCACTGCGTTGGCGTGAATCCGAATCCCCGCCGCGTCAACGCCTTCGACGACGGCTACCTGCGTCGCGAGGTCACCGGCCTCACCGCCAACATCGATTACCAGACCGCCTGGGGCACGCTGACGTCGGTGACCGCCTACCGCACGGCAGACTACGCCCATGCCGACGCGTTCTTCAGCAACCCGATCAACCCGCCGACCCAGATCGAGTCGTTCAACGAGAACATCGAGGACACCAGCCAGTTCAGTCAGGAATTCCGGCTCGCCTTCGAAGGCGCGGACGGGCGCCTGCAGGGCGTGGCCGGCATCTACTTCCTGACCGAAGATATCGAGCGCAACGAGATCCTGGTGCAGACCTTCCCGGTCCCGGCCGTCACGGGCGTTGGCTCGTTCCCTCAGGACGTCGACTCGGAGAGCTTCGCCGTCTTCGGCCAGGCGAGCTATGACGTGACCGATCGGCTGACGCTGACCGCGGGGGCGCGCATGACCTGGGAGGAGAAGGACGCGGCCCTGGCGGCCGTACGTCTGCAGGGGCCCGGTAACCCGCCGCCGCTGGCGGAGGAGTTCGCCATCGAGGCGGACGAGGACTGGAAGGCGTTCACGCCCCGGCTTGCGGCCAGCTACCGGATCAACGACGACGCCATGGTGTACGCCAGCGCCGCCCGCGGCTTCAAGAGCGGCGGCTTCCAGGGCACGCCGGGCACGGCGGCCAGCGCCGCCATCCCCTACGATCCGGAGTTCGCGTGGAGCTACGAGATCGGTGCCAAGACCCAGTGGCTCGACGACAGCCTGCGGCTCAATGCGGCCGCGTTCTTCATCGACTACGAAGACCTGCAGGTGTCGCAGCTAGTGCCGCTGTGCTGCGTGGTGATCGGCAACGCCGCCACCGCCGAGATCCGCGGCGTCGAGCTGGAGGCCCTGTTCCGACCGGTGGCCGGGTTGGACATCAACGCCAGCTACAGCTGGCTCGATGCCGAGTTCGACAGCTTCGCTACCGGCGCCACCGCCGACCACTCCGGCAACACCCTGCAGCGGGCGCCGAAGCACAAGTGGAACTTCGGCTCACAGTACGAGTGGTCCGTGGGCGAGCTGGGGACGCTGATGGTGCGCGTCGACTGGACGCGGCAGAGCAAGATCTTCTTCGAAGCCTCCAACACGCCGCTCGAGGTGCAGGACCGCTACGACGTCATCGATGCGCGTCTGGCGCTGCGCGCTCACGATGATGCCTGGGAACTCGCCCTGTGGGGCAAGAACCTGGACGACGAGCTGATCAAGAGCCACATCGTCGCCTTCGCGCCGTTCCGTCAGCAGCTCAACACCTATCAGCCGCCCCGCACCTACGGGGTCACGCTGCGGTTCCGGCGCTAGTGACGGTGGCGGGTTCTGCGCCTGCCCCCGGCACGGAGTTCCTCTGCGAGGTGTCGATCACGCTGGCGGCAGATGCGCCGCTGGCGGTGGGTGCCTCCCCCTGGCGCAATCGGCGGGTCAGCGACATCGTCGGTGGCCGCTTCGCCGGGCCACGCCTCAACGGCGCGGTGCGCGCCAGCGGCGCTGACTGGTCCGAGGGCGGCAGCGCGGCTGACGGCGGCATCGCCACGGCGCTCGACGTGCGGTCGCTGTGGCAGACCGACGACGGCGCGCTGATCTACGTGACCTATGGCGGGCGGCTGGTGGTTCCGGCGGCGCGCGTGGCGGCGTTCCGTGATCCCGCGGCCCTGGCGTCGCTGGATCCCGGCGCCTACTACTTCCGCATCTGCCCGCTGTTCGAGACGTCGGCGCCCGGCTACGCCTGGCTGAACGAGATCGTCGCCATCGGCATGGGCCGCCGCACCGCCGACGGCGTGGTCTATCAGGTCTATCGGGTCACGTGACCGGCGCCAGCCCGAGGGCCTGGGGGGCGCTGGGCGTGCTGATGCTGGCGTACACGGTGTCGTTCGTCGACCGCACCATCCTGAGCCTGCTCATCCCGCCGATCCAGCAGGATCTCGGCATCTCGGACACGCAGATCAGCCTGCTGGCCGGCTTCGCCTTCGCCATCTTCTACACGGTGATGGGCATTCCGCTGGGCCGGGTGGCTGACCGCTACAGTCGCCGCAACCTGATCGCCATCGGCATTACCTTCTGGTGCCTGATGACGGCCGCCTGCGGGCTGGCGCGCAACTACACGCAGCTCTTCCTTGCCCGGGTGGGCGTGGGCGTGGGCGAGGCGGCCCTGTCGCCGGCCGCGTACTCGATGATCAGCGACCTGTTCCCGCGCGATCAGCTCGGTCGCGCCATCGCCGTGTACTCCGTCGGTCTGCCGGTGGGCTCGGGGCTGGCCCTGCTGATCGGCGGCCTCGCCGTGGCCATGGTCGCCGAGCTGCCCCCGGTGGTGGTGCCCTGGGTGGGTGAGCTCAGGCCATGGCAGCTCACCTTCCTGCTGGTCGGGCTGCCTGGGATCGTCGTCGCCCTGCTGGTCATGCTGATGCGCGAGCCGGTGCGCCGCGACCGTCTGCAGGCGTCGCCGGGCGGCGCCGGCGCGGCGCCGGGCCTGCTCGCCCATCTGCGCGAGCATCGGCGGGTGCTGGCCCACCACTTCGGCGGCCTGTCACTGCTGGTGGTCATCGTCTACGGCGCCACCGCCTGGATTCCCACCTTCTTCATGCGCGTGCACGGCTGGAGCGGCGCCGACATCGGCTACGCCTACGGCATCATCTTCATGACCTGCGGCACCGGCGGTCTGCTGGCCGGCGGTCTGCTGGCCGATCGCTGGTGGCGAGCCGGCCGGTCGGATGCCCACCTGCGCGTCGTGCTCTGGTCGGTGGCAACCATGACGCCGTGCTTCGCATTGCTGCCGCTGGCGCCATCCGCCGAGGTGGCGGTGGCGCTGCTGGCCGTGGCCACCTTCACCTCCAGCCTGCACGGCGGCGTGGCGGGCGCCGCGCTGCAGCTCATCACCCCCAACGAGCTGCGCGGGCAGATGACGGCCGTCTACTTCTTCATCGCCAACCTGGTGGGGCTGGGGCTGGGACCCACCGCGGTGGCGCTGATCACCGACTTCGTGCTGGTCGATCCCCTGGCGCTGGGCGCCTCCATCGGCCTGCTGGCGGTGGTTGCAGGCCCGGTCTCGGTGGTGGTGCTGGCTACCGGCCTGCCGTTCTACCGCCGCAGTGCCGAGAGGCTCGCAAGTCTGACCCGCGCATAGCCCGGGCTCTTCCATCGAAGAGGGCGGCTCGTCATCATGCGTGGCGACCCCGTGGATCACTAGGCCGGTTTCGTGCTCGGCTAACTGCCTCAGGAGTTCGGCGTTTACCCGCCTACCTCGCCGACGGTGATGCTGGACCATCTGGCGGTGCTGAAGGGCATGGCCCAGGGCGCGCCGGCGACCCTGACGCGATACTCGGCGTCGCTGGTGCTGGAGCGGGTCCGCATCGACTCCTACGTGAAGATGATCGACCGCAATCCGGACGACAACCTGCGACGGATCACGCCGCAGCCCGGTCCGGGCTGACCTCGGCTTCCCGCGTCCAGCGGTCGAGCAGCAGGCAGGCCACCAGGTCGCCGCTGGCGTTGACGGCCGTGCGGCTCATGTCCAGCAGACGGTCGACGCCGATGATCAGGGCAACCCCGGCCGGCGGCACGCCGATGCTGGACAGGATGCCGGCGAGGATGACGATGCCGACGCCGGGTGTCGCCGGCGAGCCGATGGAGGCGCCGACCGCCATGGCGACGATCAGCGCCAGGCCGCCGGTGCTGATCTCCACCTGGAAGACCTGGGCAAGAAACACGGCGGCTACCGCCTGGTACAGCGCGGTGCCGTTCATGTTGATGGTGGCGCCGAGCGGAATCACGAACAGGGCCGTGCTGGAGCGCACCCCCAGCTTCTCGGTGGCCGTCTTGATGGACAGCGGCATCACCGCCGCCGAGCTCGAGGTGCTGAACGCCAGCAGCAGCAGCTCGCGCACGTCGGCGAGAAAGCGCCGCGGTGAGCGGTTGGCGAGGACGCGCACGGCCAGCAGGTACAGACCGAGCACCAGAAGCAGCCCCAGCACCACCGTGAGCACGTAGACGCCCAGGCCCAGCAGCGTCTGCCAGCCGGTACGGCTGGTGAGCTGGGCCATCAGCCCGAACACGGCGACCGGGGCGATGGTCATGGCCCACCGCACCACCGCCATGCACACCTCCTGCAGCGACCCCAGCAGGTCGAGCAGCGGCCGGGCGGTGGCCGTCGGCAGGCTGATGATGGCGGCGCCGATCACGAAGCCGAACAGCACCACCTGCAGCATCTGCCCTTCCACCATGGCGTTGAGCGGGTTGCCCGGCAGCATGCTGATGATCCTGCTGGGCAGCTCGTTGAGGCTGGGAGACGGCAGGGGAGCGGGCGCCTCCCCGAAGTCCATGGCCTGGGTGGGGATGCTCAGGTAGGCGCCGGGCTCGATGAGCAGCGCGAGCTGAATGCCGATGCCGGCGGCGATGGCGGTGCTGACCACGAACAGCGCCGTCGCCATGAGCCCCAGCCGCTTCATGGATGCAGCGTCGGAGCCGCCCGTCAGCCCCCGCACGATGGAGGCGAACACCAGGGGTACCACGATCATCTGAATCGTGACCAGGAACAGTTGCCCGGGAAAGGCGAGCCAGTTGCCGACGGTGAGGCCCGTCTCCGGCGCCAGCAGGCCCGCCTCGGGCCCGATCAGCACGCCCGTGATCAGACCGAGGGCCATGCCGATCAGCACCTGCAGCCACAGCTTCCCCTCCACCAGGCGGGTGAGGTAGACGTGCAGGCTGAGCAGGGAGTGGTTGGGCTGCTGGTTGGTCATGGCCATCTTCCTTAACATGGCCGCGGGGATTCAACAAGGAATTGCCGACATGCGCGTCGCCGTCGCCATGATGAGCCACGAGACCAACACCTTCTCGCCGGTGGTGACCGACCTGGCGCGCTTCTCCGGCAGCGGCGGCGTGCCGCCCGAGGGCGAGCGGGCTGCAGGCATCTTCCGCGGCACCGCCAGCTGCCTCGGCGGCTATCTGGCGGTCTGCGACGCGCGCGGCGTCGACGCCTTCATTCCGGTGGCTGCCGGCGCCGCGCCCAGCGGCCCGGTCAGCCGCGACGCCTACGAATACGTCTGCGAGCGCATCGTCGCTGCGGCGACCCGGTGCGATGCCATGCTGCTGGACCTGCACGGCGCCATGGTCACCGAGGATCACGACGACGGCGAGGGCGAGCTGCTGCGGCGCATTCGCGCCGTCGCGCCGGCGCTGCCCATCGCCGTCAGCCTCGACATGCACGCCAACGTGACCGAGGCCATGGTCAGCCAGGCCACGGTGATCTGCGGGTACCACACCTATCCCCACGTCGACATGGACGGCACGGCGGCACGGGCGGCGGAGATCCTGTTCGATGCGATCGCCGGGAAGGTGCGGCCGGTGATGGCCTGGGGCCACGCGCCCATGCTGCCCCACGTCATGCGCCAGGGCACCGACGACCAGCCGAACCAGGCGCTGCAGGCGCGCGCCATGGCGCTGGAGGCCGATGGCGCGCTGGCGGTGAGCCTGTTCACCGGATTCCCCCACGCCGACATCCACGACGCCGGGCTGTCGGTGGTCAGCGTCACCGACGCCGACGCGACGCGGGCGGCCGCCATCCGCGACGAGCTGCTGGCGCAGGCCTGGGCCGACCGTGAGGCCTTCGTCTATCGGGTGGAGCCGCTGGCGGCGTCGCTGGCGCGGGCGCGGGAGCTGGCCGAAGGACCGGGGGAGGGGCCCGTGGTGCTGCTCGATCACTACGACAACACCGCCTCCGGCGGCACCATGGACACCACCGAGGTGCTGGCTGCCGTGTTGGAGGCCGGCCTGCGCGATGCGGCCTTCTTTGCCATCTACGATCCCGACGCGGTGGCGGCCATGGCCGTTGCCGGGGTCGGCGCCGAGGTGACCGTGTCGCTGGGCGGCAAGCTGCACATGCCGGCGTTGCGCCAGCAGAGCCGTCCCATCGAGGTCACCGGCCGGGTGCGCACGCTGTCGGAGGGTACCTTTCCGGCGACGGTGGCCATGTCCCGGGGGCTCACCATGAACATGGGCCGGGCCGGCGTGCTGCGGGTGGATGGCATGGACGTGGTGGTGATCTCCCGGCACATCGAGCCGTTCGATCCCGGCTGCCTGCGCTCATTGGGCATCGAGCCGCTGACCCTGCGCTACCTGGCGCTGAAGAGCCGCATTCACTATCGGGTCGGGTTCCGCGACATCGCCCGGGCCATGGTGGAGTGCGCCGGACGCGGCGTCTGCACCTCGGACTATGGCGAGCTCACGTTCCGCAAGGTGCGCCGGCCCATCTATCCCCTGGACGGGGTCAACGACCCAAGCAGCGGTCGCTAGCGCAACGCGGATTGCGGCGGCCGCGTGACGGCGATCACGGGGCCGCGTCCGGGCAGGGCCTAGACTGGGGCGTCACAGTTGGAGCAACGCTCATGCGTGGAATCTGGTTTGCGGGCATCGTGGTCGCGGCCCTGGGCATGCCAGCGCTGGCCGGTGACGACACGGTCAAGGCCGCCGTCGGCGGCGGCGTCGGCGGCGCCGTTGGCGCTGCTGTCGGGGAAGAGCTGGGCGACCGTAAGGGCGCCATCATCGGCGGTGCCATCGGCGGCGCGGTGGGCGCGGCCATCGCCACCGACGGCGACGGCAAGCAACGCCATGCCGACGCCCCCGTGACGGTCATCGTCGATCAGGGGCCGGCCCATCCCCAAGGCCGTTTCTGCCCGCCCGGGCAGGCCAAGAAGGGCCGCTGCTGAGCCGACTGCGGCTTCAACCAAGCTGCGGCTTGAACCAAGCCGGGGAAGGCGCCAGGCTACGGAACCCATTCCGGAGGCCTGCATGCCGCCCATCGACCTCGACAGCGTCGACACCGTCCTCGCCACCGCCCGCTCCGTTCGCCGCAAGCTCGACTTCGAGCGGCCGGTAGAGCGCCAGGTCATTCTCGACTGCATCGACATCGCCACCCAGGCGCCCACCGGCCTCGGTGGCGAAAGCTGGCGCTTCCTGGTGGTCACGGACGGCGCCAGGAAGCAGGCCCTGGCCGACCTCTACGGCGCCGTGCTGGACGATCTGGCGCGCTCGCGCGGGCTCGAGGTCAAACCGACCCAGCGGGCGCTGGTGGAACGGCTGCACGAGATTCCGGCCATGATCCTGGTGTGCACCACGGCCGCCGTCCCCGGCGAAGGCGTGGCCGGTCAGGTCGCCTACTACGGCTCGATCCTGCCGGCGGCCTGGTCGCTGATGCTGGCGCTGCGCGCCCGCGGCCTGGGCGCCACCTGGACATCGCTGCTGTCCAGCCGGCAGCAGGAGGTCGCACGCATCCTCGACATGCCGGCGGCGGCCGTGAACACGGTGATGCTGCCGGTGGCCTATACGAAGGGCGCCACGCTCAAGCGCGCCGACCGCCGGCCGGCCCCCGAGGTGACGTTCTGGGACGCCTGGGGCCGGCAGGAAGGCTAGCCCCAGTCGGAGCGAGCCTGCGGATCAGCGCTGCCGGCGCTGGCGGTTCTGCATGCGCTGCAGGGCGCGCGCCCGATCCTGGGGCGACAGCCGGTGGAAGCGCTCGCGCAGCTCCTGGCGCCGGTCCGGCGGCAGGGCGTTGAAGCGGCGCAGCCGATCGCGCATGAGACGCTGCTGGTCCGGCGACAGCGACCGGTACTGCTGCAGGCGCTGCATCAGCAGCTGCCGCTGCTCCGGCTCCAGCGCCTGCCAGCGCTGGAAGCGATCGCGGAAGTTCTGGCGCTGGGCCTCATCCATGGCCAGCCAGCGCTCGGCGCCCAGCGCCAGACGATTCTGCTGCGCTTCATCCAGGCCGTCCCAGCTCGCCTCGTAGGGGGCCAGCAGGCTCTGCTGCTCCGGGGCGAGCTCGCTCCAAGACAGCGCGTGCAGCGCCGGCGCAGCCAGGAGCAGGATGACCATGAGGCACAGGTCGCGCAGGCGCCGTGCCGATCCGCGTTCAATGTTCGTGGGCATCTTCGGTCTCCTCGGCCGTGTCGGTCGCCGGCCGCGCGTCGTTTTCCTCATCCGGTTCGGGCAGGGAGGCCAGATCCAGCGGGTCCAGAAGCTCTCCATCCGCTTCGACCAGCATCCCCAGATACTCGAGAAAGGCCAGGTCGGGCGTTGGCTCGGCCGCCCCGGGCCCCGTCCACAACGTGCCGATCAGCAGGGTTGCCGCCATCTCCGCCTTACCCCGCATCGAGCGGCTCCTCGTCGAGCCAGGCGAGGAACTCAAGCTCCTCGAGCACGTCCAGCTCGGCGACGGCCTGCAGCTCGTCGACGTCGGCCAGCAGCAGGGGTGCCGGCTGGGTCTGGTCGACGCCGCCGAGGTTGAGCCGCGCCAGCAGCGCCACGGCGATGACCAGGGTGGCGGCGGCCGCCGCCCAGGTGGCGCCGCCCGGCCAGAGCCGGCGCGGCGGCGTTTCCGGCGTCCACTCGGCCACGGCCCGGCGGCGCATGGCCGCCAGCCGATCGGCCACCTCCGGCGGCACCTGATCCGTCTGCTGGCGCAGCCGCGTGATGTGCGCGTCGTCCAGGTGTTCGTCTCGGTCTGTCATGGCTCGTGCTCCTGCAGGCTCTGGCGCAGCGTCTGCACCGCCCGCGAGTAGTGTGTCTTGACGCTGCCCTGGCTGCATCCCATGGCGGCCGCGGTCTCGGCCACCGACAGGCCCTCGAGCGTGCGCAGCAGAAACGCCTGCTGCTGGCGCAGCGGCAGGCTGCTCACCGCCGTGCCGACTGCGTCGGCCGCGCCGTCCTGGTCGAGGCTCGCCGCCGGGTCGATGGCGGCAGGGTCCGGCACCTGGTCGAAACCGTCGCCGTCTTCGTCCGGACCGCCGCCGAGCCACCCGAACCAGCGCCGGCGGACGCTGCTGCGGCGATGGTGGTCGCCGATCCGGCTCTGCAGGATGCGGAAGAACAGCGGCCGCCACTCGTCCCTGGGCCGGTCGCCGTAGCGGCGGACCAGGGCCAGCATGGCGTCCTGGACGATGTCCAGGGCGTCGTCGGAGTGACCCACGGCGAAACGGGCCAGGTGAAAGGCCCGTTTTTCGACGCTCGCCAGGAAGGCGTTCATGTCCGCAGGATCAGGCACGGCTTCGCCCCGGCCGCCCCGACGACCGTGGTCGCCGGGGCGGGTCGAGATCACCCGTTGCCGCCTCCTGCAGCATCAGCCGATCGCAGTACAAAGCTCGCTCTCACCGTGGTCAGGGTATCGTCACCATCAGTGTAGCGTCCGTGGGCGCTGATCCGGTGCAGGGTGGCGCCGCCATCCAGCTCGGCGGTGAGGGCGCGGGTCAGCTCCGCGAACTCGCGGTACAGGCTCACGGTGCCCGTGCCCCGCACCCGCACCGCGTAGATGCCGAGGCCGCTGCTGGGCGCCGTCAGCGCAAGCTGCTCCGGCTCGAGGGGCAGGTCGCGCCAGCGGCCCTGCAGCAGCACCTGGGCCCGCGCGTCGGTCAGATCCAGGTCGAGGCGTGCCGGCGACAGGGCCACGAACGGCGTCGCCGTGCCCTCCGGCCAGGCGATGGTGGCGGTGGCGCCCCGGGCCTCGGCGGCGACGTCCACCACCGTCTCGGCCAGGAAGTCGGGGGGTGCGAAGCCGAAACGGTTCACCCGGCCCCGCAGCTGCACCAGGTCACCCGGGTCGAGGGTCAGCAGGCCCAGAGCGCCGGTGTCCACCTCGTAGGCGTCCGGATCGGCATCATCCGCCATGGTCATACCGGTGCCGGTGAAGTCGAAGGCCACCGGTCGGCGTCCGTTCACCAGCGCCAGATCCACCACCAGCGGGCTGGTGCTGACGACGTCGCCCCAGAAGCGGTTCTGCAGCAGCCGAACCCGGCCCGCGGTGGCATCCAGGGTGCCTTCCGAGGCAAAGCTGCCGGAGGCGAGGATGCGCTGGCCGACGGAGATGTCGACGTGGTCGAGGCTGCCCGGTTCCAGGCGCGGCGCGCCTACCACGGTTTCTGGGCCCACCAGCACGGTCAGCTCGCGGCGGAACTGATAGCGGCCGTCGGCGAAGGCGATCGCGGCCCCGCTGACGGTGAGGGAGTCGCCGCTGCGGGCGCGGACCACGCCATGCACCACTTCGGCATCCGACCAGTAGACGCTGCTGCCGGCCAGCACCGTGTCGGCCACGAGATCGCCGTCGACCACGGGGCCTGCGGCCACCACGGGGGTGTCTTCCGGCAGGTCGGCGAGCACGGTCAGCCCAGCCGAGCCGACGTAGGCAGTGCCGTCGATCTCCCAGGCCGTGTCGTCGTCGACCCGGAAGCTGAAGCGGCCGAAGCTGCCGGCGCGGTGATGAAACGGCCGTACCTTGATGGTGACGGTGCGGGCCGCCTCGTCCACGGCCGCCAGCAGGCCGCGGGCCCGATGGCTGCGGCCCTCGTCCAGCTCGGGCTTGGCCAGCAGCACCGGCTCCACGGTGACGGTCGGCGGCGTGGCGTCGTGGTCGATGCGGTTCGAGGCCTCCAGATCGAAGTCGAGGCTGAAGGCGTGCACCGTGCCCGGCGTGATGCGGATGCGGGTGCCCGCATCCAGCTCCAGGGTCACCGCCAGGGTGGTGATGGGGTTGCCGTCGGCGTCCACCACGTTGGCCGCCACGGCCGCGCCGTCGTCGGCCTGCACCAGGATCTCGGCGTCGCTGTAGTCGAACTCCATGACCACCGACTCGTAGACGCCGGCAGGCACCGTGGCCACGGTGAGGAACTCAGACACCTCGCTGAGCTGGGTGAAGTCGATGCGCGTGGTGAGCGGCAGGGTCTCCACCAGATCACCGTTGGCGCGGCGCAGCCGGATCGAGTTGACGTCGACGATGTAGGCGGCGAAGTCGCCCTCGGCGTCGGTCATGGTGATGGTCAGGTCGCCCGTCTCCGGCGCTGGCGGCGTGGCGGTCAGCGGGTCGTCGCCGCCGCCGCCGCCGCCACCGCAGCCCGACAGGGTCAGCATCAGGGCGAACAGGCCGCTGGCAGCGCCCAGCCAGGGGCGCCGGGGCCGGCTCCCCGGGCAGGGTGATTGGTCGTGAATCGTGTTCATGTCGTGCTCCAGGTGGTCGTGCGATGGGTGCGCGGAACCGCCGCTCAGTGGCGACGGTCCCAGCGCTCTTCGATGCGATGGCCGCGGCGGTCGAGACGTCGGTCGACGACGTCGCCCTTGCGATCCAGGCGACGCTCGATCCGGTCGCCGCGCCGGTCAAGGTGCTCGGCGGCCACCGGATGGCCCTGCTCCGCGGCGTACTCCGAGGCGCGATCCAGGCGCCGGTCTGCGCGGGCGCCGGTGCGGTCGAGATGCCGGTCGACGATGTCGCCGCGGCGGTCCAGGTGGCGTTCGGCGCGGTCGCCCGGGTCGGCCATGACCTGCGTGCCGGTCAGTAGTCCTGCCAGGCCGATGCTGATGATCAGTTTGCGCATGATGTCCTCGCTGTCACCGATGAGTTCATTGGCTACAACGCACCAGCGGCGAATCGGTTGACAGCGGCGCGGCAGATTCGCGGCGTCGGGTGGAATTTGTGACGCAGGTCACGAAACGGGGCAGATCGCGCCAATTGCCGCTAGGCTTCAGGGGCAAGCCGCAGTGGAGGATGGCCCGGTGGGAAGGCTCTGGTGTGCATCGGTGTCGTTGCTGGTGGTGCTGGCGGCGCCGGCGTGGACCGCCACGGCGCACGACGACGACCTGTCCGCGCGTGAGCGCGCCAATCTGCAGTCCATGGTGTCGCTGCTGCGCGACCAGCGGGAGGCCCTGGAGGGCGATCTCGGCGGCGTCGCCGGCATCGTCGCCGAGGCGCCCTCGCTGGGCGCGGTGCGCGACGTGGTGGCTCAGCTGCTGCCGGCGCTGAGCCGCCACCGGGCGCTCCGGCAGCGGCATGGGCATCGGCCGGGGCCGGCCGCCGGCATGCCGCAGCCGCGGGCCGGCGCCGCGCCGCGGCTGGCCTCGGCCTTCGGCTATGCGGCCGCGCTCGACAGCGGCGAGTCGGCGCCACGCACCACCCTCTGGGTGCAGGCGGCCTGGGACGACGCCGAGCAGGATCCGCGCGATGGCATCGACGGGTTCGACTCCGAGGCGCGCGGCGCGCTGGTGGGAATCGAGCGCGAGCTGACCCCGGCGCTGGTTGCCGGTGTGGCGGTGGGCTTGTCGGAGGCCGAGGTCGTCACGTCCGGCCGCGGCCGTGACGACACCGACTCACAGGATCTGCAGGGCTATCTGCGCTGGCAGGCGGGCGCGCACCGCTGGTCGGCGCGGGTGGCCGTGCGCCGCAACGACACCGACCGGGTGCGGCTGATCACCTTCGTCCGGGACGGCGCGCTGCGGGAGGTGCGGTTGCGCGCCGACATCGACAGCGACGAGCGCCAGCTCGCCGTCAGCTGGCAGTGGAGCCCGGCGCTGCCCGGCGGCTGGTATCTGACGCCGTCCGTGCAGTTTAGCCATCTGCGGCTCGCGACCGACGACTACCTGGAGAGCGGCGGCGGGGCGCTGGGGCTGCTGGTTGCCACCGACGACGAGCGCCAGTGGCTGGGCAACGCCGGCGTGGCGTTCGGCCGCTTCGGCGGTGGTGGTGCCTGGGGGTGGTCGACGGGCGCGTTCGTCAGCTTCGAGCGGCTGCTGCGCGGCGACGAGGTGGAGACCACGTCGACGTTCGCCGGCACCCGCTTCGCCTTCACCTCTCGGGCCGCGCAGCTCGAGGAGACCGCGGTGATGGCCGGCATCGATCTGGGCCTGGTGCATGCGGGCGGCTTCGGCGCCCATCTGGGCCTGGCGCGGACGTGGCAGGACGACTATCGCCATCGCGCCCTGATGCTGGGCGTGGAGTTCAGCTTCTGAGCCGGCGCCCGATCAGAAGGCGACGCTCAGCATCAGCCACAGCTTGGTGACGTCGGCTCTGCCGTTGGCGCCGTCGAAGACGGCGGCGAACACGTCGACGTCGACCTTGTCCGCGAACCGGCGGCCCACCTGCAGATCGAGTTCGTCGCCCAGCCGGCCGCCGCCGTCGGCGCCGCGGAAGCGGTGGGCGCGCACGCCCAGGGTCCAGGGGCCCGGGGTGGCCGCCGCCTTCAGGTAGCGATCGTCCAGGCCGGCATCGGGCGTGGTTCCGAACTGGTCGGCCCAGCCGTTGAACGCGTGCAGGGTGGCGAGCGGCGTGCGGAACGCCCGGCCGCTGCGGTCGGCGTCGCCGTCCAGCACCTCCCAGCCGGCATCCACCGTCCAGTCGTCGGCACCGATGCCGGCGCGCAGGTGCCAGTAGTCGGCGCGGTACGACTGCGGGTTGTCGGCGAGGTCGGCCTGGGTGGCGTACTCCGCCAGGTACGACAGCGTCCTTTCGGCTGCGGCACGGCTGCCCTGCAGGCGCAGGCCGGTGGTGCGCGTGGAGAACGCCGGCTGGTCTTCGTTGTCGATGGCGAGGTGATAGGCCGACAGCGTGCCGATGCCGGTCAGCGCTGTGCTCACGTGCAGCAGGTGGGTCGGATCCTGGCGGTGATCGCCGTCGGCCACATCGTCGCCGAAGATGCGGTTGACGTTTTCCACGGCCGCGTAGAAGACGCTGATGCCGTCGCGCTCCCAGGTCGCCGACAGCGCGTCGTAGGTCTGCTCGTTCTGCCGCCAGCCGACGCCGCCGACGAAGCGCTGCTCGTCCAGGAGGATGCGCTGCCGGCCGAGACGCAGCCGCAGATCGGCAACGCCCAGGTAGTCGACGTAAGCCTGATTCACCTCGGTGCCTTCCGGGTCTGCCACCACCGGGTAGCGGGTGCGACCGGGCGTGTTGCCGCCGCCGGCGTTGAAGTCGTCCACCCACAGCTCGCGAACGTCCTCGAACTCGATCAGGAAGGCCAGATCGCGATGTGTTCCGGACTGCAGCCACAGCCGCGAGCGCAGGGTGGAGGCATGGGCGTCCTCGGCGAAGGCATCGTCGTCGACGAACTCGTAGCGGTAGCGGAACGACACGCCCACCGAGCCGCCGTCGACCCACGGGCGCTGCCCCGACTCGGTCGCGGAGTCGGAAGCCGCCGCTGTGACGGCTGCTGCCGCGATCCACGCTCCCAGCAGCCACGCTGCCAGGGGGGTCGCAGTGGGCTTGTTGAGTGAGCGGTACATGGTGAGCAGATCCTCTGGTCGGCGTCCGGCGTGGCGCGGCGGGCGCTCATGCTATCCACAAGCCGGTGTGGAATCGACCGCTGGCTCGCGGGATCGTCGTACACCCTAGACAGGCACAAGGCACGCAGTACTCGAATGCCGACTTGCAAGCCATGGACTCGTCCGCGCCGCCGATCCCTCGCCGGCGCCTGCTGCGCCCGACGCTGGTCAACGGTGCCCGGGCGCACAAGCCCCGCAAGCACACCATCGTCGTCCAGCCCGCGAAGAGGCTGTCGGTGCGCTGACCAAGGCCGTCGCCGTGTCCACGCCGCTGGCCGCACTGCTCACCGGTCCGCGCACGCTCGGAGATGTTCGACCACACGGGCGGGCAGACCATCACCCTGGTCTCCGCAGACCGGCTGGAGTGGGTCGATGACGCCAGCGGCATGCTGCTGTGGGATCTGGTTCTGACCGGTCTCAGAGCAGATCGGTGAGCAGGATGCCGATGCCGATGCGCTCGATGCGGGCATCGTAGTCGATCAGGCTCTCGCCGTAGCCGTTGAAGTACTGCGCGTAGCCCCGCAGGCCGCCCCACAGCGGAAACGTCCAGTCGAGCTGCACGGCGCCGCGGTTGTCCGAGCGCAGGTTGTTGCGCAGCATCAGGCCGAACTCATGATCCCAGCGCCGGTAGATGGTGTTGAACTCGAAGTGCCCCAGGTACTTCTCGATGTCGGGATTGTCGTCGCCTTCCGCTTCCAGGGGGTCGTCCTTGCGGCGCTCGGGAATGCGCCACCAGGGCTTGAGGCTCACCACCAGGTTGTCCTTCTCGAAGGCCACGTTCGCGTACAGGCGGTTCCAGCTTCGGGACAGCGTGCCGCCGCGGCCGTTGGACTGGTGGCTGAAGCCGAGGGTCAGCAGGCCGGCGTCGAGATCGAAGGGCCCGCCGTCCAGCGGCGTCACCCAGAACAGCTCCGGCTCGTAGTTGGTCTCCCGGAACGGAGCGGAGATGTCGGTGTTGTAGGCCTGCCAGTACGACTGGGTGGTGAAGCCGAGGTAGAGTCGGTCGCGCGTGGTGACCAGGCCGCTGGCCAGGGCCAGCTTCAGGCTGAGCTGAAACTTGGCTTCCACCTGCTTCAGCGCGTCGTCCGCCAGGGCATCGCCCACGCTGTCGCGGAATGGACGGTCGTTGGGGTCGTCCATATAGGTTGCCGGCAGCAGGTAGTTGCGACGATGGGCGGTGAGCAGGGAGCGCACGCGTTCGGCGGTCGCTTCACGTTCCAGGCGCTGCATGATCAGCGATTCGGTCGCCCCCGGTTCCTGCGGTCGGCAGCGCAACCGCAACTCGCCGACGGTGAGCGCGTCGTCGGCGGCCGCCAGCGCCTGCAGCAGGCAGGCCTGCTCCGATGCGGTGCCGGTGCTTTCAGGATCCGGCGCGCCGGCTGCGGCGGGCAGCCAGATCAGCATCAGGCCCAGCGTCGCCACGGTTCGGGTGGTTCGGGTATTCATGGCGATCTCTCGCTGTAGCGGGTGGCACCCGTGTTCACGCCTGGTCAGAGACGCCGCTGTACCGACACCTCATCGCTGCCCGCCGGCAGAGAGATCAGCAGCCCGTCCCGGGCCAGGGTCACGGGGCCGTCGTAGGCGTCGCTCACGCCGTCGAGAAACACGCGCGCCAGCCCTGGCAGCGGCAACGGCGGCACCACGTGATACAGCAGCAGGTGCCGCGCGCCGGCGGCGGCAGCCAGCTCGGCGGCTTCCACCGGGGTCGTGTGGTAGTCGAGGATGTCGAGGGTGATCTTCGCGACGCTGCTGGCGCCGGCATCGACGGCGGCGCGGTTCAGCACTCCCACCAGGCGCGGCGACAGTGCTTCGTGGGCCAGCAGGTCGACGCCTTCGGCGGCACGCCGAACGTCATCGGTGGCTACCGTGTCGCCGCTGATCACCAGCGAGCGGCCGCGGTAGTCGACGCGGTAGCCGACCGCGGGCACCACCGGCGTGTGGTCGACGCTGAATGCCGACACGGACAGTTCGCCTTCGCGCCAGACCGTGACCCGGGTGCCCGGCGCGGGAGGCTCGAAGGCGACGGCCACGGCACCGGCGCCCGATGGCGGCGCCACCTCCGCGCCGTGATGGGCGGTGCGGTAGGCGGCATCCTGGGCATAGGCCAGGTTGAAGCCCTCCACCACCTGCCCGATACCGGTGGGCCCATGTACGGGCAGCGGCCCCAGGTGACTGCCACCGGTCCAGCGCAGCATGGCCATCTCGCCCAGCCCGTCGATGTGGTCGGAGTGAAAGTGGGTGACGAACAGGGCGCCGAGGCGGCCGGGCGGGAATCCCATGCGCTGCAGGTTGCGGGCGCCGCCGGTGCCGGCATCGAAGGCGAGCAGCGTGCCGCCGGCGATGACCGCCAGGCAAGGTCCGGAGCGCTCGCTGTCGGGGAGCGGGGCGCCGGCGCCGCACACCGCCAGGTGCAGGCCGTCCGGCAGGGCGGCGAGGGCGTCGGTGGCCATGTTGCTCGACACCGCTCGCGACATCAGCCGCAGGGCCAGCTCGCCGCCGTAGGCATAGGCGAGGGCGGCACCCACCACCAGGGCCGTCATCAGCGTCCAGAACCATCGTCTCATAGGGGCTGCTCCTGCTGGGCTTCGCCGGTTGTGGCACCGCACGACGGCCTCTTAATATAGGAACGTGCAAACCACTGCAAACTTCTGCTACGTCTGCCTGGCGCTGGTGCTGGCTTCGTCTGCCGCCGTCGTGCCTCTGCAGGCTCGCGAACCGGAGATGGTCGCGCTGCCCGGAGGCAGCACCCAGATCGGCTCCGACCGGGGCCTGGCGGACGAGCGACCGGTGCATCGGGTCGAGGTGGCAGCGTTCCGCCTCGATCGCACGCCGGTGACCGTGGCCGCGTTCGAAGCCTTCGTGGCGGCCACCGGGTTCGTCACCGACGCGGAGCGATTCGGCTCGGCGGCAGTGCTGGATGAACGGCGCGGCGACTGGCATCTCGAGCCTGGCGCCACCTGGCGAATGCCCCTCGGCGGTGATGGCGGGCCCGCGCCGGCGGACCATCCGGTGACCCAGGTGAGCTGGCACGATGCGGATGCCCACTGCCGCTGGCGCGGCGCACGGCTGCCCACCGAACTCGAATGGGAGCATGCCGCGCGTGCCGGCCACGCGGCCGAGCCCGTGTACGCCATGGGAGATGCGGTGCTGCGGGAGGGCGAATTCCTGGCCAACTTCTGGCAGGGACGCTTTCCGCATCACAACACGGTGGCGGACGGGTTTCGCTTCACGTCTCCGGCCGGCCTGCTGGGACGCTCCCCAACCGGCCTGGCCGACATGGCCGGCAACGTCTGGGAGTGGACGGATAGCTGGTACGCTCCCTACGACCCTGCCCTGGCTGTTGGCTTCACGCCCACTGAGCGCGTGCAGCGGGGCGGATCGTTCCTCTGCAGCCCCGAAGGTTGCCATGGCTTTCGCGTGTCCGCCCGGGGCCATGCCGCGCCGGACTCGTCGCTGATGCACGTCGGGTTCCGCTGCGCGGCTGAAGCGGGCTGAGCGGGCCACGGTGCGTTGACGGCGCCCCGGCTTCGTGTGAGGCTCCCGCTCTTTCAGCTTTTCAGGAGCGCGCCGTGGCCGACTTCCCCCTTCCCAACGTTTCCACCGATCTCAGCGGCCAGGTGGCCCTGGTCACCGGCACCACGTCCGGGCTCGGCCGCCGTTTCGCCAAGGTGCTGGCCAAGGCCGGCGCCAGCGTCGCCATCACCGGCCGGCGCGTCGAGCGGCTGGAGACGCTGGCGGCGGAGATCGAAGCTATGGGCGGCCGCTGCGTGGCCATTCCCCTGGACATGACCGATACGGACAGCATCATCAACGTGGTGGCGGAGGCGGAGCGAGCGCTCGGTACGGTGACCATTCTGGTGAACAACGCCGGCATTCCGGATGCCCAGCGGGCCCACAAGATGTCCATCGAGCTGATCGACGACGTCTTCGACACCAACCTGCGCGGGCCCTACGTGCTGTCCTGCGAGGTGGCCCGCCGCCTCATCGATCGCAAGCTGCCCGGACGCATGGTCAACATCTCGTCGGTAGGCGCCTTCAACTACGGTGGCAACGGTGCCGCCCTGTACTCGATCACCAAGGCCGGTATCAACCGCATGACGGAGACCCTGGCCGTGGAGTGGGCGCGGTTCAACATCAACGTCAACGCCATCGCCCCCGGCGCGTTCCGCTCCGAGATGCTGGAAGGCATGCTCGAGCGTATCGGCGACTTCAGCCAGCAGTTTCCCCGCAAACGAGTGGGTGATCCGGCCCAGCTCGACAGCACGCTGCTGTATCTGGTGGCGCCCGCCTCGGAATGCGTGACCGGCACCATCATCAAGGTGGATGACGGCCAGGGCACCCGTTAACGGTCCACGTCGTTCCCGCCCGGCGCCGCTGTGCCCGGCGGTGTGACCCAGGTCGCATTGGCCGCAGGCAGCCGTGCTAGTTTTGCTGTATGGACAAGCCCCTGGCGACCGACGGTGTTGCTGATGAGAGCGAGCAGTCGCTCAGAATCTACCGCGCCCTGGCCCTGACGGGGGCCGT
Source organism: Pseudomonadales bacterium (assembly GCA_040219935.1). Lineage (GTDB taxonomy): Bacteria > Pseudomonadota > Gammaproteobacteria > Pseudomonadales > Azotimanducaceae > UBA7803. The sequence goes on from JAVJUA010000084.1 coordinate 78,404, forward strand.
TGTCATTCCCGGATTCGGCGTGGTGCGGCGGCTGATCGACCCGCTCACGGCGGATCCGTTCTGGGAGCGGCTCATCATTGCGGCCGTGCTGCTCGGCTTCGCCCTGTTGAGCCTGGTGGACGGCCCGGTGCGCCGCCGCCCGCACCGCTCGGTGGCGGTGGTGCTCTACCTGGTGAGCGCCGGCGTCATGCACATGGCGTATCACAACGGCATCTCGGTGAACACCAGCTTCGGGTTGCTGATCATGCTGTTCGCCTGCAGCCTGGCGTTCCGCAGCCGCGGCTCGCTGGCCGGGTATCAGCTGTTCGTGATCGCCGGCATTGGCCTGATCGTGGGCGCGTCCGACCGGCTCGGCATCGATCCCGTGTTCTTCATGGCCACCGTGGTGAGCGTGAGCGCGCTCACCTATGCGGTTCAGGTCAATCGGATGGCGGCCGAGTCGGCGCTGCGGGAAGCGCGCGACCTGGCCGAGGCGGCCGTGGTGGCCCGCAGCCGGTTCCTGGCCAACATGAGCCACGAGATCCGCACGCCCATGAACGGCGTGATCGGCATGGCGAGCCTGCTGGAAACCACCGACCTCGACCCCACGCAGCGCGATTACCTGCGCACCATCCGCGTCAGCGGTGACGCGCTGCTGAGCCTGATCAACGACATTCTCGACTTCTCCAAGATCGAATCGGGCCACGTGTCGCTGGAGCGGCAGCCGTTCGACCCGGTGGAGTGCGTGGAAGGCGCGGTCGACCTGGTGACCCACGCCGCCCGGGAGAAGGGGATCGAGCTGATCTGTGAGTGCGCGCCCGATCTGCCCGCCGAGCTGATCGGCGACAGCCTGCGGCTGCGGCAGATCCTGGTGAACCTGTTGGGCAACGCGGTCAAGTTCACCCATGAGGGTGAGGTGCACGTGGAGGCCGGCGGCGACTTCGAGGGCGACGACGGCTATCGGCTGTGGTGCCGGGTCCGCGACACCGGCATCGGCATCGCGCCCGACCATGTGGATGGTCTGTTCCGGGCCTTCGTGCAGGCCGACTCCTCCACCACTCGGCGCTACGGCGGCACCGGTCTGGGATTGTCCATCTGCAGGCTGCTGGTGGAGCGCATGGACGGCAGCATCGAGCTGGCGGGTCCGGGCGCCGGCCAGGGGGCCACCTTCCGTTTCGACGTGCTGCTTGGCTGTCCGCAACGCCGGACGCTGCCGCCGCCGGCACCGGCGGCCATGCGGATTCTGATCGTGGAATCCAACCCCACCGTGCGTCGGGTGATCGCCCGCCAGGTGGATGGGTGGGGCATCTCGGCCATTGCCGTGCCGGATTGTGAAGCCGCCCGGGCGCGGCTCAGGGACGGGCGCTTCGACCTGGTGCTGGCCGGCGCCGGAAAGGCCGCGTTCGAACGCCTGCGCCGCGTTGCGGATGCTGCCCCGGGTCCGCCGCCGGTCTGGGTTCGCCTGGCCGATTTCGCAGAGATGCCGGGCCGGTGCGGGCAAGGCCAGGAGCCGTCTACGCTGTATCGACCACTCAAGCGAGCGGCGCTGCAACGTGTTCTGCAGCGCTCGGTGGAAGAGCCGCCGGTCAGCGCTGATGCGGTGGCGCAGACGGCGTTACCGACACCGGGCGGCTGGCGGATTCTGCTGGCGGAGGATAACCCGGTCAACCAGCGGGTGGCGCTGAAGATGCTGGAGCGGCTGGGCTACCAGGCCGACGTGGTGGGGGACGGGCAGGCGGCCGTGGACGCGGTGCGCCGCCACGGCTACCGGCTGGTGCTGATGGATCTGCAGATGCCCGTGCTCGACGGCCTCGCCGCAACCCGCGCCATCCGTGCCGAGCCTGGCGGCGCGGACGTGGTCATCGTCGCCATCACCGCGAATGCCATGCAGGGCGATCGCGAAGCCTGCCTCGAGGCCGGCATGAACGACTACCTGGACAAGCCGGTGAAGCTGGCCGATCTGCAGGCGCTGTTGGAGCGTCTGCGGCTTCAGGCGGACGCGGCGAAGAACACCAGCAGCGTCATGTCCTCCTCGATCTCGAAGAACGAGTGCGCCTCGGTGGCCCGCACGTAGAGGATGGTGCCCTCGCGCACTTCCTGGAGCTCGCCGCCCACGCGCATCCTGGCCCGTCCGGACACTACGTAGTAGACCTCGTCTTCGTCGTGCGGCGACTGCATGTCCCGCGAGCCCTTGGGCAGGTGGTAAATGCCGCATGACATGGAGGGGGCGCGCAGAAACTCACGATACTCGGGCTTGCCGCCGCTCAGCCGCTGCGTGAGTTTGTGGATGTCGAAGACCTGCCAGGCATCATCGTTCATTGGCGTCGAATGTCCCCCGAACCCTGTGAGTGCGCCGATGATGGCAGGGATTCTCGGCGAAAGTCCATGCGCTCGACCCGACTCTGGTCAAGCCTTCACGCGCGTGCGCCCGGCGCTCGGGCGCGCAAGCGGCGTATGATGGCCGCAACGCCACGTAGACCGGGAGGAGGTCGCCATGTTGAGGATCGTTGCGCTGGCGGTGGTTGCCCTGATCGCCGCTGTTACCGTGCGCACCATCCAGTACGTGCCGGCCCCGCTGCCGCCAGCCGCGGCCGCTGACTCCATCGATCTCGACGATGCGGCCGTGCTGCGCCATCTCGGCGAGGCGGTGCGCTTTCGCACTATCTCCCGGGAGCCGCCGGCGCCGATCGATGCGGACCAGTTCGACGGCTTTCTCGCCTGGCTGGCCGCGACCTACCCACGCGTGTTCGAGACGCTGAGCGTCGAGCGGGTGGGCGGCTACAGCCTGCTGCTGCGGTGGAACGGTTCCGATCGGACGCTGCCGCCGGTGCTGCTGGCGGCTCACTACGACGTGGTGCCCGTGATCGAAGGCACGGAAGATCGCTGGCAGCACCCGCCGTTCTCCGGCCGCGTCGCCGACGGCTATCTGTGGGGCCGCGGCGCCCTGGACAACAAGAACGCCGTGGTCGGCCTGCTGGAGGCGGTGGATTGGCTGCTGGCTCGCGGCGAGGGGCCGCAGCGGACGGTGTACTTCAGCTTCGGCCACGACGAGGAGGTGGGCGGGACCCAGGGCGCCGCCGCGGTGGTGGCGCGGCTGGTCGGGCAGGGGGTGCGGCTGGCCTGGAGCCTCGACGAGGGCGCCTTCGTGTTCCGCAACATGTTTCCGGGCGTGGATGTGCCGATCGCCACCATCAACACCGCCGAGAAGGGCAGCGTCACCCTGCGCATCGTCGCCAGCGCCGAAGGTGGGCATTCCTCCATGCCGCCGCAGCAGACGGCCGTGGGCCGGCTGGCGGCCGCCCTGGTACGGCTCGAAAGCAACCCGCTGCCGGGCGGTCTGGAAGGGCTGGCGGCCGACACCTTTGACGCCGTCGGGCCCTACATGCCGACGCTGCCGCGGCTGATGTTCGCCAACCGCTGGCTGTTCGCGCCGCTGCTCGAGCGTCAGCTCGACGACCTGCCGTTTGCCAACGCCATGCTGCGCACCACCACGGCGCCCACCATGCTGGCGGCCAGCCCCAAGGTCAACGTGCTGCCCATCGAGGCGGTAGCCACCGTGAACTTCCGCGTCCATCCCCGCGACAGCGTCGAGGACGTGGTGCGCTACGTCACCAATCTGGTGGCGGGCGAGCACGTCCGGGTGGAAGCGGGGGAGGGCAATCCGGCATCGCCGGTGGCAGATGCCGATGGCGAGGGCTTCCGGCTGGTGGCGGACGCCGTGCGCGAGGAGTTCGGCGAGCTGGTGGTGGCACCGGGTCTGCTGGTGGCCGCCACCGACAGCCGCCATTACGCCCAGGTGGCCGAGGACGCATACCGGTTCAATCCCATGGTGGTGACCCAGGAGGAGCTCGGCGGCTTCCACGGCACCGACGAGCGCATCGCCACCACCGGCATGATCCAGGGCGTGCGCACCTACGTGCGGCTGCTGCGGCGGCTCTGAGGCGGATCGGCCGGTTGCGCATCGGCGCCGGCAGCGAATACTCTGCGTGCTGACCCGATGACCTGACGAGGAACCGAATGAGCAGAATCCGGCTGCTGGAAGACCAAGAGCTGTCGCCCCAGGCGGCGGCCCAGGTGCAGGCGGCGGAGGCCGCCGGCCGCGACGCGTCGGTGCTGCGCGCGGTGGGCCACCGTCAGGACATGTTCGACCGCTACTTCGCCTTCTATTACCCGGCCCACCAGGGCGGCTCGGTGGAGCCGGAGCTGAAGGAGCTGGTACGGCTGAAGATCGCGCGGCTGAACGACTGCTTCACGTGACTGAATGCCCGGTTTCCATCGGCGATGGAAAGAGGCCTGACCGAAGCGAAGATCCGCGAGCTGGATGCCGCCGAACCGTCGTTCTCCCCGCGCGAGGCCATGGCGCTGGCCTATGCCGAGAAGCTGGCGGTGGACCACCACACCATCGACGACGCCTTCTTCGCCGATCTGCGCGCGCAGTTCGACGATGCCGAGATTCTCGAGCTGGGCATGATGATCGGCCAGTACATCGGCTTCGGCCGGCTGCTGAAGATTCTCGATCTGGAGCCGCGGTTCTGCCCGACCGACGGTGAGGCCTGAGGGATTGAGCGCCGTCGATGCGGTGCGGCGATTTCTGGCGCCGCGGCCGTGGTGGATGAACCTGATGTTCGGGTTCTGTCTGTACATGACCTTCGCATACATGCCCTGGGACATCTTCATCAAGCCGGTGGCCCTCGACGAAGAGGTGTGGTTCGGCATCACCCTGCACGGCTGGGCCGCCAAGGCCACCGCGCCCGTGCACTGGCTCATCTACGGTGCCGGCGCCTACGGCTTCTGGCGAATGCGCGCCTGGATGTGGCCGTGGGCGTCGGTCTATGCGGCGCAGGTTATGGTGGCCATGCTGGTGTGGAACCTGCTCGACCCCAGGGGCGGCGGCTGGCTGGCCGGGCTGGTGGCGGCCGCCGTGTTCGCGGTGCCGACGGTGGCGCTGTGGCGCGCCCGGGACAGGTTCCGGAGCGCTGCCTAGCGGCGGCGCCTAGCGGCGGCGCTGCACCACCAGCACCTCATAGCGGCCGCGCGGGCCGATGAAGGCGGAGGCCAGCCACGAGGTCACGCTGATGACGATGCCGCCGAGCACGGCGGCGAAGAAGCCGTCGACGGCGAAGCCATCCAGCAGCAAGGCCACCAGGGCCAGCATGCCGGCGTTCACCACCAGCAGGAAGCCGCCGAGGCTGATCACGGTCACCGGCAGCGTGAGGATCACCACCAGCGGCCGGATCACCGCGTTCACCACCCCCAGCAGCACCGCGGCCCAGATCAACGACGCGCCGTCGCTGGCGTGAATGCCCGGCACCAGGGTGGCCGCGAGCCACAGCGCCAGGGCGTTGATGACGATGCGTAGCAGGATGCCGATCATGTGCGGCAGTGTAACCCAGGGGCCGGCCGCGGTTGGCATCCGCCGGCACATGCGGGCATCATGGCCCCCTTCACCGCGCCGACCTGAGTCGGCGCCCGCCTGACCTGCCCCGGGAGTCCGCATGAAAATCGCCAATCAGTGCGTGGTCGCCATTCATTACACCCTCACCGACGCTGACGGGCGCCAGCTCGATTCGTCCCGCGATCAGGATCCGCTGACCTACCTGCATGGCGGCCAGGGCCTGATTCCGGGGCTGGAACGCGAGCTGGAGGGGCGCGAGGCCGGTGAGCAGTTCCAGGCCACGGTGCAGCCCGAGGACGCCTACGGCACGGTGGATCCGCAGCTCATCCAGGACGTGCCGCTGGAGGCGCTGTCAGGCATAGACAACCTGCAGGTGGGCATGGCGCTGCAGTCCCGGGCGCCGGATGGCCGGGTGCAGAACCTGGTGGTGGACGCCATCGGCGAGGAGTCGGCGACCCTCAACGCCAACCATCCGCTGGCGGGCACGGTGCTGCACTTCGAGGTCACCGTGGAGAGCGTTCGCGCGGCGACGGAGGAGGAGCTGGCCCACGGCCACGCCCACTGAGCCGCGCCGCGCGTGTTGGCCCCGGGGCGCGCCGGGGCGTAGTCGTCAGGCAGCCTCGCGCTGGTCCGCGGCCGGCGTCTGATGGTCCGCTTCCTGGGCCCGATAGTGACGGATCAGCTCGATGCGCTGGGCCATGGCCCGCGGGTTGTCGATGTGAAACATGCCGGCGCCGGGGATCAGGGCAGTCGCGAACCAGAACAGCAGGCGGTCCCTGGGGTTGCGCGGCGCGGCATCGAGATCGTTGGCTTCAGTCATGTTACTGGTCTTCCTTGTGACTACAGGATGTTGCAGCGCAGTATAACTGTTGCGTTGCAACAAGTGCAAGTTTCCTTCCTCTACTTCAGGGCGCTGGCGCGGGACTGTGCGTTGCAGCGCCGTTCAGTAGAATGGCGCCTCGATTTTCAACCGACGGGAAAGGACCGACATGGAAAACGTCTACATCGTGGAAGCCGTGCGCAGCCCCATTGGCAAGCGCGGCAAGGGCCTGGCCGGGCTGATGCCGGCGGACCTGCTGGGTGCCGTGCAGAAGGCGGCGCTCACCCGCAGCGGCATCGATCCGGCCCGCGTCGGCCAGGTGATCGGCGGTTGCGTCTCCCAGGTGGGGGAGCAGTCGTTCAACATCGCCCGCATCGCCTGGTTGTCCCAGGGCCTGCCCCAGGAAGTGGCGGCGACCACGGTCGATTCGCAGTGCGGCTCCAGCCAGCAGGCCACCTCGCTGGGTGCGGCCATGGTGGCCTCCGGCATGGAAGACGTGGTCATGTGCTGCGGCGTCGAGATGATGACCCGGGTGCCGCTGGGCTCGAACATGAAGGACGGCGTGCCCATGGGCGAGAGCTACCGCGAGCACTACCAGCCCACCAGCCAGTTCCAGGGTGCGGCCATGATCGCCGAGGAGTACCAGATCACCCGCGCCGATGCCGACGCGTTCGGCCTGCGCAGCCAGCAGAACGCGCTGCGCGCCCAGCAAGAGGGCCGCTTCGACCGGGAGATCGCCGCCGTTGAGGCGCCCGTGCTGGACGAGAACGGCAAGCCCACCGGCAAGACTCGGGTCGTCGAGCGCGACGAAGGGCCCCGGTCCAGCACGCTGGAAGGCCTCAAGGGCCTGAACCCGGTGCCGGGGCAGGAGATTCACACCGCCGGCTCCAGCTCCCAGGTGTCCGACGGCGCCGCCGTGGTGATCCTGGCCAGCCAGAAGGCGGTGGACGAGCTGGGGCTGAAGCCGCGCGCCCGCATCGTCGCCACCACCCTGGTGGGTGTCGATCCGGTGACCATGCTGAAGGGTCCGATTCCGGCCAGCCGCAAGGTGCTGGATCAGGCCGGCCTCGGCGTCGACGACATCGACGTCTTCGAGGTGAACGAGGCGTTCGCTTCCGTGGTGCTGGCCTGGGAGAAGGAGCTGCGCCCGGATCCGGCGCGGGTCAATCCCAACGGCGGCGCCATCGCCCTGGGCCACCCCACCGGCTCCACGGGCGCGCGGCTGATCACCACCGCGCTGCACGAGCTCGAGCGCAGCGGCGGCCGCTACGGCCTGATCGCCATGTGCTGCGGCGGCGGGCTGGGTACCGGCACCATCATCGAGCGGGTCTGACTTCGCCGTTGTCTGTGCCACCTGCCGGTGCGCTCTGCGCGCCGGCGGGCCCTCTCAATCGCCGAGACGCTCTGCCATGTGGCGCGCAGCCTGCTCCATGTTGGTCAGGTGCATGCCCGACTTGTTGAGGTCGTAGCCGGTCAGGTTGATGCCGCGGATCAGAAAGTGCGGCGTGCCGTCGCCGGTGTCGACGTCGATGATGTTGATGCACGCATTGTCCTGCTCGATGCTCATGCGCGCCTGCCATTCCAGGTTCATCACGTAGTTGAAGATCATGCGGTTGACGGCGCCGTGCAGCACCAGCAGCAGGGTGCGCCAGCCGCGATCGGCCAGGATGCCTGCAAAGGCGGGTATCACCCGGTCTGCGAAGTCGACGAACCGCTCGCCGCCGAGAAAGGTGGCCTCGGGATGGTCTGCGCCGGCCCAGGGGTTGGCCACGTGAGCAAGCCAGGCCGCCATGTCGGTCACCGGATGCTCCCGGTCGCCGCCGCGAATCTCCTCCAGTGCGGGCTCGACTTCCAGCGTCGGACGCTCCCGGAGGGCGAGGATGTGTCTGGCGGTTTCCACGGTGCGCGGCAGTCCGGAGCAGATGGCGCGGTCGAAGGTCACGCTGGCGAGCACGGCCGCCTGCTTGCGTGCCTGGATGCGGCCCAGGTCGGTGAGGCCGACGTTGCGGGGGTCGTCGGTCACGGTGCCGTCTGCCGCCACGTAGGCGGCTTCGGCGTGCCGCATCAGGAAAATGCGGCGCCGGTCGGGCTCTACGAAGGTCGGTGCTGGGCTCATGGTCGGCTCACTCGGCGGCGCTGGCGAGCTTAGCATGGGCAGCGTGCGGGTGCGGCGGATTGGGACTCGCCGTCCCGGCCCGGTACACTGGCAACCATGCCTGAGAGATATGCCCATGACGCGCTGATCGCGTTCGCCGCCCGTCTGCTGCAGGCGGCCGGCCTGGCGGAGGTGCGCGCCGCGGCGGTGGCCCGGGTCTTCGTCGAGACGGACGCCCTGGGCTTCACCACCCATGGCCTGAAGCGTCTGCCCATCAATCTGCAGTGGCTGGCGAGCGGCGAGACCCGCCGCGACGGCGAGCCGACGGTGCTGCGCGACCGTCAGGCGGTGTTCAGCTGGGACGCGGGGCATCTGCCCGGACCCTGGGTGCTGAGCCGCGCGGTGGCGGAGGCGGCGCGGCGGGCGGCCGACACCGGCATCGTCGCCGCGACCCTGAGCCGTTGCACCCACGTGGCCTGCCTTGCCAGCTACCTGCTGCCGCTGCTGGAGCGGCAGCTCGTGGGCGTGCTGGTGGTCAGCACCCCGGACGAGCGCTTCGTCAGCCCGTTTGGCGGCCGGGAGGCGGTGTTCTCCAACAACCCCATCGCCTTCTGCGCGCCCACCTCGGGCTCGCCGATGCTGTTCGACGTCAGCATGGCCATCACCGCCGGCGGCCAGATCGCGCGCGCGGCGGCCGAGGGCCGGCGGCTGCCGGAGGCGTGCCTGAAGACGGCGGCGGGCGAGGCCAGCGACGACCCGTCGGTGCTGGCCACCGATCCCCCGGGCACGGTGATGCCCATCGGCGGGCTGGGCCACGGCCACAAGGGCTACGCGCTGACCCTGCTGACCGAGGTGCTGACGCAGTCTCTGGCCGGGCATGGCCGCCGCGATGCCGCCGGCGAGGGCGAAGCCAACTCCGTTTACCTGCAGGTCATCGACCCGCGCGCGTTCTCCGCCTGGGACGACTACCTGCGGGAGATCGACTACCTGCTGGCGGCGTGCCGCGAGGCGGCGCCGGACGACCCGGCGCAGCCGGTGCGGGTGCCGGGCGAGGGCGCCTGGCAGCGCCGCCGCAAGGCTCTGGAACGGGGGGTGGAGATCTATCCCGGCATCATGGAGGCGCTCGAGCCGCACGCCCGGGCGTCGGGCGTGGCCTTGCCCGCCGCCGTACAATGACCGCTCAGCCACCGACAGGAGGATCGTCATGGAGCTGAAAGATCCGAAGCTGCTGAAGACCGGTGCCTACATCGACGGCGCCTGGGTGGAGGCCGACGACGGCGCCACCACCGACATCACCAACCCGGCCACGGGGCAGGTCATAGCCCGGGTGGCCCGCTGCGGCCGTGCCGAGACCGAGCGCGCCATCGACGCCGCGCATCGCGCCCAGCCCGCCTGGGCCGCCCGCACCGCCAAGGAGCGCAGCGCCGCGGTGCGCAAGCTGTTCGACCTGATGATGGCCAACCAGGACGATCTGGCCCGCATCCTCACCGCCGAGCAGGGCAAGCCCCTGGACGAGGCGCGCGGCGAGATCGCCTACGGTGCTGCCTTTCTGGAGTGGTTCGCCGAGGAAGCCAAGCGCGTTTACGGGGACACCATTCCCGGGCCTTCGGCCGACAAGCGCATCGTCTGCATCAAGCAGCCGGTGGGCGTGGTGGCCTGCATCACCCCCTGGAACTTTCCCAACGCCATGCTCACCCGCAAGATCGGGCCCGCCCTGGCGGCAGGCTGCACCGTGGTCTGCAAGCCCGCCAACGCGACGCCGCTGTCGGCTTTCGCCATCGCCGAGCTGGCCGACCGGGCGGGCATTCCGCCGGGCGTGGTGAACGTGCTCGCCGGCAAGACGGGCGAGATCGGCGAGGCGCTGACCCAGAGCACCAAGGTGCGCAAGCTGACCTTCACCGGCTCCACCGAGGTGGGCAAGGAGCTGATCCAAGCCTGCGCGGTGAACGTCAAGCGCACGTCCATGGAGCTGGGCGGCAACGCGCCGTTCATCGTCTTCGACGACGCCGATCTCGACGCTGCGGTGGAGGGCGCCATCGCCTCCAAGTACCGCAATGCGGGGCAGACCTGCGTGTGCGCCAACCGCATGCTGGTGCAGCGTGGCGTCTACGATGCTTTCGCCGACAAGCTGACCGCGGCGGTGCGCGCGCTGAAGCTGGGCGACGGCTTCGAGGAAGGGGTCAAGATCGGCCCGTTGATCGACGCCAACGCCGCCAATGACGTGCTGGCCATGGTGGACGACGCGGTCGCCCGAGGCGCCAGGCTGGTGCTGGGCGGCAAGCGCGCGGCAAACGGGGAGGCCTTCATCGAGCCCGCCGTGCTCACCGGCGTCACCCGCGAGATGCGCGTGTTCCGGGAGGAGATCTTCGGGCCGGTGGCGCCGCTGATCCCGTTCGATACCGAGGAGGAGGCCATCGAGATGGCCAACGACACGCCGTTCGGCCTGGCCTCGTACTTCTACGCCCGCGACCTCGGCCGGGTGTGGCGGGTGAGCGAAGGCCTCGAGTACGGCATCGTCGGCGTCAACACCGGCCTGATCTCCAACGAGATGGCCCCCTTCGGCGGCGTCAAGGAATCGGGCAACGGCCGCGAGGGCTCGAAGTACGGCATCGACGACTACGTCGAGGTCAAGTATCTGTGCCTGGGCGGCATCTGAGGCGGACGCGCCGTCAGGTCGGCGTTTCGGCCTCGACGCGATTGCGCAGGATGCCGACGCCGCCCACCTCGATCTCCACCAGATCGTTCGGCTCCAGATAGCGGGGCGGGTCCTGCTCGTCGCCGGTGCCGGCCGGCGTGCCGGTGGCGATCAGGTCGCCCGGCATCAGCCGCAGAAACGTCGACAGATAGCTCACCAGATACTCGAAGCGGAAGTTGACGCCGGCGGTGTCGGCCTGCTGGCGAACCTCGCCGTTGACCCGGGTGGTGATGGTGAGCGCATCGAGCGCCGGGCATTCGTCGCGCGTCATCAGCCACGGCCCCAGTGAGCCGGAGCTCTCGAAGTTCTTGCCCTGGGTGACGTTGAACTCGCCGCGCCGCATCCAATCGCGGGCGGAGCCCTCGTTCATCAGGGTGATGCCGGCCACGTGGGAGAGGGCCTGCGCCTCGGCAATGCGGCGCCCCTCCTTGCCGATCACCAGCACGATCTCGCCGGCGTAGTCGAGGGCCTCCACCTCCGGCGCCTTGAGAATCGGCTGCTCGTGGCCCACCAGCGATTCGCGGGTGCGCAGGAACATGCTGGGGTACTCGGCCCGCTGCCGGTCCGCCGCGGCCAGCGTCCGCCGCCCCGGGTAGTTGACCCCCACGCAGATGATCTTGCGGGCGTCGGGAATCACCGGTGCGTACTTCACCTCATCGAGATCGAAGTCGGCGGAAGCGCTCACCGCCACGTCCTGGGCCCGCACCAGGGCGCCGGCATCGAGCACGCGGCGCAGGCTTGCGTACTCGGGCATGCGCTCTGACAGGTCGACCACGCGGTCTTCCACCACGGCACCGAAGTGGACGTCGCGGCCGACCAGGAAAGACAGAAATCGCATGGATGCTCGCTCCTCAGGTACGGGCCGTCAGCCGGTCCAGCTCGTCGGCGACGGCTTTCGGCGACGACGTTCGCCGCGCCAGCAGGTGGTAGAACGCCGGCACCACGAACAGCGTGAGCAGGCTCGCGGCCATGACGCCGGAGAAGATCACCACGCCCAGCACGTTGCGGCTCTCGGCGCCGGCGCCCATGGCGAAGAGCAGCGGCAGGGCGCCGATGGACGTCGACAACGTGGTCATCACCACCGGCCGCAGACGAACGATGGCGGCTTCGACGATGGCTTCCTCGAAGCCGCGTCCGGCGTCGCGCATCTGGTTGATGAACTCGACGATCAGCACGCCGTTCTTGGCGGCGATGCCGATCAGCATGATGATGCCGATCTGGCTGTAGATGTTCAGCGTGGCGCCGCTCAGGTAGAGGCCGAGCAGGGCGCCGGCCAGCGCCAGCGGCACGGTGAGTATGATCACCAGCGGATGCACGAAGCTCTCGAACTGGGCGGCCAGCACCAGGAACACGATCAGCAGGGCGATGCTGAAGATGAACAGCAGGCTGCCGGACGCCTCCTGGTACTCCAGCGATTCGCCCTTGTAGCCGATCTGGGCCGTTTCCGGCAGCTCGTCGCGAGCCACGGTCTCCAGGAACTCGAGGGCGTCGCCCAGGCTGTAGCCGGGCGCGAGGCTGGCGCTGATGGTCACCGCCCGCAGGCGGTTGTAGCGGTTCAGGGTGCCGGCGCCGGCCGTTTCCTCCAGGTAGATCAGGTTGGACAGCGGCACCAGCTCGCCGCTGCTCTCGGAGCGGACGTAGATATTGGCCAGGTCGCTGGCGGAGGCGCGCTGGTCGTCGCGCGCCTGCAGCACCACGTCGTACTCCTCGCCGTCCTGCACGAAGGTGGTGATGCGCTGCTCGCTCATCATGGCCGCCAGGGTACGACCGACGTTCTGCACCGACACGCCCAGGGCGGCGGCGCGGTTCTTGTCGATGCGTACCACCACCTGCGGCTGGGTCTCCTTCAGGTCGCTGTCGACGCGCACGATGCCCGGGTTGTCGGCGGCGCGCTCCAGCACGATGTCGCGCCAGTGGGCCAGCTCGTCATAGTCGGGGCCGCCGAGCACGAATTGCACCGGCATGTTGCCGCCGCCCCTGGACAGACCCGAGCGGCTGAAAGCAAAGGCCTGCACGAATGGGATGTCCTGCCAGGCGGCGGTGGCGCGGGCGGCTGCATCGGCGGTGGGCACGTCGCGCTCGGTCCAGGGCTTCATGGACACCATGACGATGCCGGAGTTGGGCGCCGAGCTGCCCCAGCCGGGAATGCGCACCAGGATACGGGCGATCAGCCCCTCGTTCTGCATCTCCACCAGGGGCGCCTCGATCTCGGCCATGGCTTCGTACATGCGCTCGATGCCGGTGCCCTCGGGCGCCTGCACCCGGGCCATGAACATGCCCTGATCCTCCGCTGGCGCGTACTCCCTCGGCACCATCTGCAGCAGCCAGGCGATGCCGCCGAGAATGAGCAGCGTCGCCGGCACGGCGACCCAGCTCCAGCGCAGCAGGGCGGTGAGGGCGCGGCGATAGCCGGCCTCGAGGCGCCGGAAGCCGTTCTCGACCCCGCGGGTGAAGGGGTTGCTGCGCGGCCGGGCCCGCAGCAGCTTCGAGCACATGACGGGCGTCAGCGACAGGGCCAGCACGCTGGAGAACACCACGGCCGCGGCGATGGTCACCGCCAGCTCGCTGAAGATGACGCCCATGTTGTCCGATAGAAAGACGATGGGCGTGAACACGGCCACCAGCACGGCGGTGGTGGCGAGCACCGCAAAGGCCACCTGACGGGACCCGCGGTAGGCAGCCAGCAGCGGCGGCTCGCCCTTCTCGATGCGGCGGTGGATGTTCTCCAGCACCACGATGGCGTCGTCCACCACCAGGCCGATGGAGAGCACCAGCGCCAGCAGGGTGATGAGGTTGACCGAGTAGCCGAACGCGGCCAGGGCGATGAAGGCCGCGGTCAGGGAGACCGGAATGGTCACGGCCGGAATGATCATGGTGCGCAGGGTGCCCAGGAAGGCGAGGATCACCAGACTCACCAGCACCGTGGTGATGGCGATGGTCTGGTACACGGAGTTGATCGCCTCGCGGATGAACAGCGAGTCGTCCGAGCTGGCGATGAACTCCATGTGGTCCGGCAGGTTGGCGTTGACCCGCTCGATCTCGGCCTTCGCCGCCTCCAGCGTCTGCAGCGTGTTGGCGGTGGACTGCTTGATGATGCCCATGCCCACCGTAGTCTTCTGGTTGGCGCGGAACGACTCGCGCAGGTTCTGCGGCGCCAGCTCGACGCGGGCCACCTCGCCGAGCCGGATCAGGTGCCCGTCGGCACCGGTAGCGAGCACCAGGTTGCGGAAGTCCTGGGGGCTCGAGTAGCTGCGGGCCAGGCGCACCTGGAACTCGCGGTCCCGGGACTCCAGCCGTCCCGCCGGCAGCTCCAGGTTCTCGCGCCGCAGCGCCGCCTCGATGTCGCTCACGGTCAGGTTCCGGGCAGCCAGCGCCAGGCGATCCAGCCAGATGCGCATCGACGGCCGGCCGCCGCCGTTGATGCTCACCGAGGCGACGCCGGGGATCACGGCGAACCGGTCCAGCAGATAGCGGTTGGCGTAGTCGTCCAGCTCCATCAGCGTCATGCGGCTGCTGGACAGGCTGATGTACATCACCGGCCGGGCGTCGGAGTCCTGCTTGGCCACCACCGGCGTGTCCACCTCGTTCGGCAGGCGGTCGACGATGCGGGCCACCCGGTCGCGGACGTCGTTGGCCGCCTCGTCGATGTTGCGGTCAAGCGCGAACTCGATATTGATGCTGGAGCGTTCGTCCCGCGACGACGAGGTGATGTTCTTGATGCCCTCGATGCCGCTGATCTGGTCCTCGATGACCTGGGTGATGCGGGTCTCGATGATCTCGGCGGAAGCACCCACGTAGGCGGTGCTGATGGACACCACCGGCGGGTTGATGTCGGGGTACTCCCGCAACGGCAGCAGGCTGAACGACAGGGCGCCGAACGCCAGCAGCAGCAGGCTGATCACCGTGGCGAACACGGGGCGTTTGACCGAGACGTCGGACAGCCACATGGGTCAGCCTCCGACGCTGCTGGCAGCGCTGTCGGCGAGGTCGTCCGCCCCGGACGGCTGAACCCTGACACGCATCCCTGGCCGCACCTTGATGACGCCTTCGGTGACCACGGCCTCACCCTCGGTCAGGCCCTGGGTGATCTCGACCCAGCCCTGGTAACGCTGGCCGTGGGCGACCTCGCGGATGTCGACGATGCCTTCCTCCACCACGTAGACGTACACCCGGTCGCCGCGCTGCACCAGGGCGTCCTCGGGCACCATCAGCGCCTGACGCTCGGCGGTGACCAGGCGCACGGTGAGCAGCATGCCGGGACGCAGCAGCAGCTCGTCGTTGTCGATCAGCGCGCGCACGGTGGCGGCCCGGGTCACCGGGTCGACCCGGGAGTCGATGGTGCGCACGGTGGCGGCGAAGGGGCGTCCTGGATACGCCACGCTCCGGGCCTGCAGCGCCTGACCCGGGCGCAGCAGCCGCAGAAACGACTCGGGCAGGGAGAAGTCGAGCTTGATCACCGACACGTCGTCCAGGGTGGTGATGGCGGTGCCGGGCGTGATCAGGGTGCCCTCGCTGACCTGGCGGAACCCGAGCACGCCGCTGAACGGGGCGCGGATCAGCCGGTCGGCCAGCCGTGCCACCACCGACTGGTAGCGGGCTTCGGCGGCGGCAAAGCGGGCGCGCGCCTCGTCCACCTGCGAGATCGGTACCGTGCGCTGGGCCAGCAGGTCCTCGAGGCGGGCGAGCTGGGTGCGGGCATCCTGCAGGTTGGCCTGGGCCTCGGCGAGCAGGGCGGTTTCCTCGCGGTTGGTCAGCTCCAGCAGCACGTCGCCCTGGGCGACGAAGGCGCCGTCGTCGAAGCGCACCCGGCTGACCGTGTCGGTGACCTTGGCGGTGATGGTCACCGACTCGTTGGCCCGGGCGGTGCCGATGGCCTCGACCTCGTCCCGCAGCGTGCGCTGCGCGGCGCCGGCCACCACCACCAGGGTCAGATCCCGGGGCGCACCACCGGCCCGATCGGGTCGGGCGGCATCGCCGGGGTCGCTGCAGCCCACCAGGGTCAGCAGCAGGAGCGCCCCCAGAACCGCCGAGGCGATGGCGTGAGGGTGCAGCGGGCGTTGGGCGTGGTGTGGCAACCTGTCCTCGCAATCAGGGAGCGCGCCGGCATCGGCGGCGCGCCGGCAGGGTGGGCCATGATACCTGCATTGGTACGCAGACGACCCGGCCTGGCACGGGTTATACGGGCCGACCGGTGTAAACTACGCGCATGACGCAGAGCAACGACAACTTCGCGGCCGCCCTGGCCGCCGTGGCCGCCGCCCGGGCCGATCGCGACTGCCTGATCTTCGACACCGGCACGGCCTGGCGGTTCGGCGATCTCGAGGCCCAGGCCGGGCGCATGGCGGCCGTGCTGGCGGCCAACGGCGTCGAGCCCGGCGACCGGGTGCTGGTGCAGACGGGCAAGAGCGCGGCGGCGGTGGCGCTGTATCTCGGCTGCCTGCGTCTGGGCGCCGTGTACGTGCCGTTGAACACCGCCTACACCGATGCCGAGGTGGGCTACTTCGTGGGCGATGCCGAGCCGGCCGTGGTGGTTCGCTCTCCCGACCGGGCGCTGCCCGAATCGGCCGCCGCCATTCGCCTGCTGACGCTGGATGACGCCGGCGAGCACGGCACGCTGCTCGAGCAGGCCGCCGCCGCGGCGCCGCGCGGCGCCATCGAGCCGCGGCAGGCATCCGACCTCGCCGCCATCGTCTACACCTCGGGAACCACCGGGCGCTCCAAGGGCGCCATGCTCAGCCATCGCAACCTGGAGAGCAGCGCGCGGGTGCTGTTGGATGCCTGGGGCTGGCGCGACGACGACGTGCTGCTGCACGCGTTGCCCATCTTTCACGTGCACGGCCTGTTCGTCGCTCTGCACTGCGCGCTGCTCTCCGGCACGCCGATGATCTTCCTGCCGCGCTTCGATGCCGCCAAGGTGGCGGCGCTGCTGCCGAAGGCCACGGTGCTGATGGGCGTGCCCACCTTCTACACCCGACTGCTGGAGCAGGCCGAACTCGACCGCGAGCGCTGTCGCAGCATGCGCCTGTTCGTGTCCGGCTCCGCGCCGCTCACCGAGCAGACGTTCGCCGCCTGGGAGGCGCGAACCGGGCACCGCATCCTCGAACGCTACGGCATGAGCGAGACCATGATGAACACCTCCAACCCGCTGAACGGCGAGCGGGTGGCCGGCACGGTGGGCTTCCCGCTGCCGGGCGTGGAGGTGCGCATCGCCGACGGCGACGGCCGCGAGCTGCCGCGGGGCGAGGTGGGCATGATCGAGGTGCGCGGCCCGAACGTGTGCAGCGGCTACTGGCAGATGCCGGAGAAGACGGCCGAGGAGTTCCGCGCCGACGGCTACTTCATCACCGGCGATCTGGCCCGCATGGACGATGCGGGGCGGGTGACCATCGTCGGCCGCGGCAAGGATCTGGTGATCTCCGGCGGCTTCAACGTCTATCCGAAGGAGATCGAGCGGCTGCTCGACGAGCTGCCGGGGGTGGCGGAAAGCGCCGTGATCGGCGTGCCCCACCCCGACTTCGGCGAGGCGGTGGTGGCGGTGCTGGTCACCGATCGCGCCGGCCTGGACACCGCCGCCGTGCAGGCCGCGCTGACAGACCAGCTGGCCAGGTTCAAGCTGCCCAAGGCGGTGATGCGCGTCGACTCGCTGCCGCGCAACGCCATGGGCAAGGTGCAGAAGAACGTGCTGCGCGAACAGTTCGCAGAGCTGTTCCAATCCCGCTGACCCGGAGGCGACCCATGCCCATGTTCACCCAGGGTGATCTTGCCCTGTACTACGAGACCCATGGCGAGGGCTTTCCGCTGCTGCTGATCGCGCCCGGCGGCATGCGCTCGGCGGTGCCGTTCTGGACGCGCACGCCGTTCAACCCGATCTCCGAGCTGTCGGACAGATTCCGCGTGATCGCCATGGACCAGCGCAACGCCGGGCAGTCGAGGGGGCCCATCAGCGGCGACGACGGCTGGCATACCTACGCGGACGATCAGCTGCGGCTGCTGGACCACCTGGGCGTAGAGCGCTTCCACGTCGCCGGCATGTGCATCGGCGGCCCTTACTGCATGGGCCTGATCGAGCGCGCGCCGGAGCGGGTGGCCAGCGCGGTGCTGATGCAGACCATCGGCCTCGACGACAACCGGCAGGCGTTCTACGACATGTTCGACAACTGGGCCGATGAGCTGAAGCCCGGCCGTCCGGAGGTGCCGGCGGCCGCCTGGGAGCGCTTCAAGGGCAACATGTACGACGGCGACTTCCTGTTCAACACCAGCCGCGACCAGGTGGCCGCCTGCGCCACGCCGCTGCTGGTGCTGTGCGGCAACGACCTGTACCACCCGCGCAGCATCTCGCTGGCGGTGGCCGAGCTGGCGCCCAACGCGCGCCTGATCGAAGACTGGAAGGAGGGTGATGCCTGCCGATCGGCGGTAGTGCAGATGCGCGCCTTCCTCGAGGCGCACACGCCGTAACCTGACGGCCGACGGGAGCAGACGATGAGCGAAGCGCAGACGGTGGCCTTCATCGGTCTTGGCGTCATGGGCTTTCCCATGGCCGGTCACTTGAGCCGGGCGGGGCACCACGTGCAGGTCTACAACCGCACCGGTGAACGCGCCGCAGACTGGTGTGCGCGCCATCAGGGGCGCGCGTGCGCCTCGCCGAAGGCGGCCGCCAGCGGTGCCGACGTGGTCTTCGTCTGCGTCGGCAATGACGACGACGTGCGCTCGGTGGTGCTGGGCGCGGATGGGGCGCTGGCAGGGATCGCCCGCGGCGGCGTGCTGGTGGACCACACCACCGCCTCCGCCGACCTTGCCCGCGAGCTGGACGCGGCGGCGGCGGAACTGGGCGTCGGCTTCATGGACGCGCCCGTCTCCGGTGGCCAGGCCGGCGCCGAGAATGGCAAGCTGACGGTGATGGCGGGCGGCGACGCGGTCAACTTCGACCGCGTGTCGCCGCTGCTGGACTGCTACGCGCGATCGGCGCGGCTGATGGGCCCCGCGGGGGCCGGCCAGCTCACCAAGATGGTGAATCAGATCTGCATCGCCGGCGTGCTCCAGGGTCTGTCGGAAGGTCTGCACTTCGCCGAGCGCGCCGGCCTCGATCCGGCCGCCGTGGTCGACGTCATCAGCAAGGGCGCCGCGCAGTCGTGGCAGATGGAGAACCGGTCGGCCACCATGGCCCGCGGCGAGTTCGAGTTCGGCTTCGCCGTCGACTGGATGCGCAAAGACCTGGACATCACCCTGCGCACGGCGCGGGAGGTGGGTGCGCGGTTGCCGCTGACGGCCCTGGTGGATCAGTTCTATGCCGACGTGCAGAGCTACGGCGGCGGCCGCTGGGATACCTCGAGCCTGATCGAGCGGCTGCGGCGCTGATTCGCGTCTGCGGCGCTAAGTCGCGCCGGCGGCGCTGAGCAGCGCCGCTCAGCTCTTGCGGGTGTGGGCGCGAATGGCGGCCACGTAGCGCACCACCTGGTCGTAGCAGACGATGAGCTTCATGGTGGCGGCGTCGCTGCGGCTCTTGCGGCGCAGCCCGTCGTCGCCGCGGGACCAGTCGGCCACCACGTTCGGCCGTGCCAGATCGTGCATGATGCGGAACAGCTCCGCCATGACGTCCAGTTTGGCGCGCAGCAGCCCTTCCTGAAACGCCTTCTCGTAGCGCTTGGCCGACGGCTTGCGATCGCCGGGCAGCAGCTGCTCGATGTGGTCGGCGGCGCGATCGACGACGATGGCGCGCACCTCCCGCTTGTACCGGGCCACGGCCTTGGGCTGGGTGCTGTTGAGGGTGATGAAACTGGTCATGGACTGGGTCAACCGCTGCGTGACCGGCGGATACTACCGGAAAAAGCTCATTAAGTCAGCTAGTTAGGGGGTTGTAGTGAGTCCCCGTCACAGCGCGTCGAGATACTTCTCCGCATCCAGTGCCGCCATGCAGCCGAAGCCGGCGGAGGTGATCGCCTGCCGGTAGACGTGGTCCGCCACGTCGCCCGCGGCGAACACGCCGGGCACGCTGGTGGCGGTGGCGTTGCCGTCGAGGCCGCTCTTGGTGCGGATGTAGCCGCCCTCCATGTCGAGCTGGCCGGCGAAGATCTGGGTGTTGGGCTGATGGCCGATGGCGATGAACACGCCGGTGACATCGAGCCGGCGGCCGTCGCCGCCCCGCACGGCATCGAGCCGGGCGCCGTTGACCCCGCTGTCGTCGCCCAGCACCTCGGCCAGGGTGTGGTGCCATACCGGCTCGACGTTGTCGCGGGCGAACAGCCGGTCCTGCAGGATCTTCTCGGCGCGCAGGCTGTCGCGGCGGTGCACCAGGTACACCTTGCGGCACAGGTTCGACAGGTACAGGGCTTCCTCCACGGCGGTGTTGCCGCCGCCGATCACGGCCACGTCCTGGCCGCGGTAGAAGAAGCCGTCACAGGTGGCGCAGGCGCTGACGCCGCGGCCCTTGTAGGCCTCTTCCGAAGGCAGGCCGAGGTACTTGGCCGACGCCCCGGTGGCGATGATCAGGGCGTCGCAGGTGTAGTTGCGCTGGTCGCCGGTGAGCTTGAACGGGCGCGCGCTCAGGTCGGCGGCGCTGATGTAGTCGTTGACGATGCCGGCATCGAACCGGGCCACGTGCTCGGCCATCTGCACCATCAGCTCCGGGCCCTGCAGCTCGGCATGACCGCCGGGCCAGTTCTCCACCTCGGTGGTGGTGGTGAGCTGCCCGCCCACCTCGACGCCGGTGATCAGCACGGGCTTGAGGTTGGCGCGCGCGGCGTAGAGGGCGGCGGTGTATCCCGCCGGCCCCGAGCCGACGATGATCAGGCGATGATGCTGGTCGCTCATGAAGACCCCGGACTGCTGCGAAGCGGGGCATTGTACGCGTCCGGAACGGCTCTCAGTAGGTGTACTCGGGGGTCGGTCCGAAGTCCCACAGCACCACCGTGGCGCCCAGCAGGGCGACGAACGATACGAGGGCGACGGCGAACACGGCGCTGGCGTACAGAAACCCGCGTTCGGGTGGCACGTCCATCATCGCCGGGGTGCCGCGATACAGCAGGTAGATGCAGTAGCAGGCCACCAGGCAGCCGATGAGGATGTCCAGCCACAGCACGGGGTAGAGGCCCAGCAGGCCGGCGAGAAAGAACGGCGACGCCGTGTAGCTGATCAGCGTCACGCCCTGGGCCAGCGAGCTCACCGAGCCGTAGGCGGCCGACATCCAGCGCACCATGTAGCCCAGAAAGCCGACGCCGCCCAGCATGGCGAAGTAGAACAGCACGCACATGGGCAGCGCGCTCTCCGGGGTGAGCCGTACCGGATCGCCGGCCACGGTCCACCCCTGGCGGGTCACCCCGAAGTACCAGCACACCGCCGGGATCAGCGCGTACGGCACCGTGTGCAGCGCCAGCACCCGGCCCAGGCTCGGACGCTGGGCGGCGATCCGCTGCCAGCCGGCGCCGGGGTTCACGGTGACCACAATGCCGTTCAGCAGGGTGTTCATGGATCTGTTTCTCCGGATTGTTCGTCGAGAATGTCGAAGCCGTGCTGGTCGAGCTGGTCGAACTGGCCATGGTTCACCGCCCAGACGAATGTGGCGGCGGCGAGACCGACCAGCAGCAGCGACAGCGGAATGAGCAGCAGCAGGATCTCCATGGTTCAGACCTCCATGACCGGCGCTGGCGGCGCGGCCAGCAGGCGCGCCGCGTTGCTCATGACCAGGATCGAGCTGCTGGCCATGCCGATGGCGGCAGCCCAGGGCGGCAGAAAGCCCAGGGCGGCGATGGGTATTGCGGTGAGGTTGTAGGCGAGCGCCCAGCCCAGGTTCTGACGTACCACGCGACGGGCGCGGCGGCTCACCCGGACCAGCTCAGGGAGCGCGCCGAGGCGTCGGCTGAGCAGCAGCACGTCGGCCTTGGCCTTCACCAGATCGCTGCTTTCCACCACTGTGGCGGAGACGTCGGCGGCCGCCAGCGCGGGCACGTCGTTGATGCCGTCGCCGAGCACCAGCACGCGATGGCCGCGGCTCTGCAGGTGGCGGGTGATCTCCAGCTTGGTTTCCGGTGCCTGGCGGGCGACGTAGTCGATGCCCAGATCCCGGGCCAGCGCCTCGCAGCGCGCGGCGGAGTCGCCGCTGACCATGGTCACGCCGATGCCCAGGTC
Source organism: Pseudomonadales bacterium (assembly GCA_040219935.1). Lineage (GTDB taxonomy): Bacteria > Pseudomonadota > Gammaproteobacteria > Pseudomonadales > Azotimanducaceae > UBA7803. The sequence goes on from JAVJUA010000084.1 coordinate 100,509, forward strand.
GCGCAGGCCGGCCACCGCCTCGCCGGCGTCGGCGCGCAGCGCCTCCTGGATGCGGAAGCCGGCGGCAGGCGTGCCGTCGATGCACAGGTACACGCTCTCCACCGACGCCTCGGGGACGCTGCAGAAGGCGCCGTGTCCGAGCCGCAGCTGCAGCCCGTCGACCCGGCCCTCGATGCCGGCGCCGGAGGTGATGCGAACGTCCTCCACGGCCAGCGCGTCGCCGCCGGCGCCGCCCGCCCGCCGGAATGCCTGGGCGAGGGGGTGGTTGGCATGCCGCTCCAGGGCGGCGGCCAGGGCCAGCAGCCGCGCCTCGGACGGCGCGCCATGGTCGAGTCGGGTCACGGCGGCGATGGCGGGGCGGTGCGCGGTCAGCGTGCCGGTTTTGTCCACCAGGGCGGTGTCGAGGCGGCCGGCCTGCTCCAGCACATCGCCACGGGTGAGCACGATGCCGGCATGGCGGAGCCGGGTCATGGCTGCGGTGATGGCGGCCGGCGTGGCCAGAGACAGGGCGCACGGGCAGCTCACCACCAGCACGGTCAGCGCTGCCACGAACGCGCGCGACGGATCCACGAGTTGCCAGCCTGCGAACGCGGCGGCCGCCAGCAGCAGCACGCCGGGTACGAACCAGCGGACTATCCTGTCCGCAAGATGGGCCACCGCCGGCTTGTCGGTCTGGGCGCGATCGGCCAGCGCGGCGATGCCGGCCAGACGCGTGCCATCGGCCGTGGCCGTGGTGACGATCTCGAAGCCGGGGCCGCAGTTCAGCGTGCCGGCGAACACGCACTCGCCGGACGTACGGCGTACGGGTGCCGACTCACCGGTCAGCACCGACTCGTCCAGCAGCGCCTCGCCGCGGCGCAGGGTGCCATCCAGCGGCACCCGGTTGCCCTGCTCCACCCAGACGGCGGTGCCCACCGCCACCGCGGTCAGGGGCACGGCGCGCACCGCGCCGCCCTCGGCGAGCAGGGCCTGGGCGGGCAGCGCTGCCAGGCTGGCGTTGCCGGCTTCGAAGCGGGCCTTGAGGCGGTCGTCGATGTAGCGGGCGCCGAGCAGCAGGAAGGTGAACATCACCACCGAGTCGTAGTAGACCTCGCCGGCGCCGTGCAGGGTGTGGGCCAGGCTGACGGTGAACGCGGCGCCGATGGCGATGGATACCGGCACGTCCATGTTCAGCCCGGTGCGCCAGGATGCCAGGGCGCTGCGGAAGAACGGCTGCGCCGAGTACGCCACCACGGGTAGGCAGAAAGCCAGGCTCGCCAGCTCGATCAGGCGCCGGTGGGCGTCCTCCATGCCGGTGAAGGCGCCGGCATACAGCGCGATGGCGAACATCATCACCTGCATCATGGCCAGCCCGGCGACGCCGAGGCGCTTCAGCATGTCGCGCTGGTCGGGAGCGGCAGCGGTCATGGCGGCCAGGCTCGGGTGAAAGCCCGCATCCTCGATGCGCTGAAGGATCTCGATGGGGTCGGTCTCCGGCGGATGCTCCACCAGCACCTGTCTGCGGGCCGCGTTGATGCGGGTGCTGCCGATGCCGGCCATGCCCGCCAGCGCGCGCTCCACCTTGGCGACGCAGGCGCCGCAGTGCATATCGCCGACGCGGATCGTCGATACCGTCATGGTTCTGCCTGCCAACTGGTCTTCGACAGCGGCACGGTGTCGTCACGGACGCTGCGGTCCGGTGCGCCGAAAGCCAGGAACACGCTGATGGCGCCCATCAGCACGGCGGCGGCGGGGATGGCGATGACCAGCAGCAGCGCCGGATTGTTCTTCATGTTCTTCATCAATGCCTGGGTCCCAGGAACGTGGTGCGCTCGAGGTTGCAGCGACCGGTCGCCGCGTCGCAGGCGCGGATGGTCACGGGAATGCTGGCTGCCGTGAGCGCGGCGGCGCTGGCGCCGAGGGTGAGCGGCAGGTCGAGCCGCTCACCCGGCTGCAGGAGCACGGGCGCGGCGGCGGAATGGGTCATGGGCAGCGGCGCGTCGACGGTGACCTCGGCCCGCATCGGCTGCTGGGTCTTGTTCTGCAGCTGCAGACGGTACTGATTGACGATGGTGTCGTTCTCGGCGCGCTGGTAGAGCTCGCCGCGGTCGCGCAGCACGTCCACCTCGATGACCGAGCGCGTGACCAGGGCGTAGAGCAGGGCCAGGCACATGATGGCGAGCACCGCCGCGTAGCCGACGCTGCGCGGCCGCAGCCAGCGGGTGCGCCCGCCGGCCAGGGCATGGGCCGTGGTATAGCGGATCAGGCCCCGGGCATAGCCCATCTTGTCCATGACCTGATCGCAGGCGTCGATGCACTGGGCGCAGCCGATGCACTGGTACTGCAGGCCGTCGCGGATGTCGATGCCGGTAGGGCAGACCTGCACGCAGAAGGTGCAGTCGATGCAGTCGCCCAGGCCGCCGTCCGCGGCTGCCCTGCGGCTGCGGGCGCCGCGCGGCTCACCCCGGGCGGCGTCGTAGGACACGATCAGCGTATCGGCGTCGAACATGGCTGACTGGAAGCGCGCGTACGGGCACATGTAGATGCACACCTGCTCGCGCATCCAGCCGGCATTGACGTAGGTGGCGGCGGTGAAGAACGCCACCCAGAAGGCGGCCCAGCCGCCGGCCTGCAGCGTGAGGAGATCCACGAACAGCTCGCGAATCGGGGTGAAGTAGCCGACGAAGCTGAGGCCGGTTAGGGCTGCGACCCCGAGCCACATGGCGTGCTTCAGGCTGCGCCGGCGAATCTTCTCGAAGCCCCAGGGCGCCTGATCGAGGCGGATGCGCTGGTGGCGCTGGCCTTCGGTGATCTGCTCGATCCACATGAAAATGGCGGTCCACACCGTCTGCGGGCAGGTGTATCCGCACCAGATGCGTCCCACCAGCGTAGTGAGGGTGAACAGGGCGAAGGCGGCGATGATCAGCAGCCAGCCCAGCAGCCACAGGTCCTGGGGCCAGAACGTCAGCGAGAAGATGTGAAACTCGCGCGCCGGCAGGTCGAACAGCACGGCCTGACGGCCGTCCCAGTTCAGCCATGGCAGCGCGAAGTAGCCGGCCAGCAGCGGCCAGCCGGTGAAGAATCGCAGGCGCTGGAACAAGCCGCCGACGAACCGGGTGTAGATCTTCTCCCGGCGCTGGTAGAGATCGCGCTCGGCGAAGCCTTCCAGCCGGATGGGCTGGGCGGCGGTCTCCACGGCCGGCTTGCCGTTCATGGCGACAGCGAGGTCACGTAGGCGGCCAGCACGTGAATCTGCGCCTCGCTCAGCACATCGGCGAACGCGGGCATGTTGCCGTTGCGGCCGTGCCGCAGGGTGTGGGCGATCTGATCGGCGCTGCCACCGTACAGCCAGATGTCGTTGCTGAGATCGGGGGCGCCCAGGGCGGGATTGCCCTTGCCGCCCGGGCCGTGACACGCCACGCAGAACGTGCGGTAGGCGGCGGCGCCCCGTTCCGCGGCCGCAGCATCGGTGCTCTGGCCCGACAGCGCCAGCACGAACTGGCTGACCTCGGCGATGCCGCTGTCGCCCAGAGCCGCCTGCCAGCCGGGCATGGCCGCCTGCCGGCCCTGGCGCAGTGCCGTGCGCACGTTGTCGAAGCCGCTGCCCCAGATCCACTCGTCATCCTTCAGGTTGGGGAAGCCGAAGGCGCCGGCGGCGTTGATGCCGTGACAGGTCGCGCAATGGTTGATGAACAGGCGTCGGCCCACCTGCTGCGCCTGCCGGTTCTGATGCAGCTCCGCCTCGGGGAGCTCGGCGAGAGCCGCGTACAGCGGCGCGAACCGCTCCTCATGTGCCTGCTGGGCTGCCGTCACCTCGGCGCTGGACGACCAGCCGCCGATGCCTTCGAAGCGGCCGAGGCCGGGGTAGTAGATCAGGTAGCCCACAGCGAAGACGATGGACAGGGCGAACATCCAGACCCACCACATGGGCAGCGGGTTGTCGTATTCCTCGATGCCATCGTAGGCATGACCCGTGGTGCCGTCGTGGCCGGTCTTGCGATTGCCGAAAAGCAGGGCGGCGAAGAACAGCAGGCTGCCGAAGGTGCCGATGATGATGAACCAGTGCCAGCCGCTGCTCATGCCTTGCGCTCCGCTTCCGGAGCGGCGTCGGCGTCGTCGTCCAGGGGCATGGCGCCGTGGGCCTCGAGCCGGCTGCGGTGGCTGGGCCAGTACACCCAGGCCACCAGGCCGAGAAAGCTGACGGTCACGGCGATCAGCGAGAATTCGGCGGCGCTCATCGTGCTGCTCCCGCGTAGTTGCGCATGTCGAGGCCCAGATTCTGCAGGTAGGCCACCAGCGCGTCGGCCTCGGTGCTGCCGGCCACGGCCTGCTGCGCGCCGTCGATGTCGGCATCCGTGTAGGGCACGCCCAGGCGCCGCAGCACGGTCATCTTCCGGGCCGTGAGCTCACCCTCCAGGACCCTATCGAACAGCCACGGGTAGGCCGGCATGTTGGAGTTGGGCACCACGGCCCTCGGGTTCGCCAGGTGGGCCCGGTGCCAGTCGTCGCTGTAGCGGCCGCCCACCCGGGCCAGGTCCGGACCGGTGCGCTTCGACCCCCACAGGAACGGCCGCTCGTAGACGTCTTCGCCGGCCACCGAGTAGTGGCCGTAGCGGGCGGTGTCGGACTGCAGCGAGCGCACCATCTGGGTGTGGCAGGTGTGGCAGCCCTCGCGGATGTAGATGTCGCGACCTTCGAGCTGCAGTGCGCTGAGCGGCCGCAGGGCGTCGATGGGCTTGCTGGCCACGTTCTGAAACACCATGGGCAGAATCTCCACCATGCCGCCGAAGCTGACCGCCACCAGAATCAGCGCGATCAGCAGCCCGACCCGCCGCTCGATGAGCTCGTGGCTGAAGCGTCGTCCGTCGCTCATACGCTGCCTCCTGCCGTGGCGACCAGGGGCGTGGCCGGTGCCGGAGACTCGGTGCGGTGCTCACCGCGCACGGTGCGCCAGACGTTGTAGGCCATCACGAACATGCCGGCCAGGAAGATGGCGCCGCCGACGAAGCGTACGTAGTAACCGGGATAGCTCGCCTCGACGGACTCGACGAACGAGTAGGTGAGGGTGCCGTCCACCGAGGTGGCCCGCCACATCAGACCCTGCAGCAGGCCGTTCACCCACATGGAGGCGATGTAGAGGACGGTGCCGAGGGTCGACATCCAGAAATGCAGGTTGATCAGCCGCACGCTGTACATGTCACCCGGCTGGCGCCCGAAAAGCTGCGGGATCAGGTGGTACATGGCGCCGATGCTGATCATGGCCACCCAGCCCAGAGCGCCGGAATGCACGTGGCCTATGGTCCAGTCGGTGTTGTGAGAGAGGGCGTTGATGGTCTTGATGGACATCATCGGCCCTTCGAACGTGCTCATGCCGTAGAACGACAGCGACACGATCAGGAACTTGAGGATGGGATCGGTGCGCAGTTTGTCCCAGGCACCCGACAGCGTCATGATGCCGTTGATCATGCCCCCCCAGGAGGGCGCCAGCAGGATCAGCGACATCACCATGCCGAGGCTCTGCGCCCAGTCGGGCAGCGAGCTGTAGTGCAGATGGTGGGGGCCGGCCCACACGTAGACGGCGATCAGTGCCCAGAAGTGGACGATCGACAGGCGGTAGGAGTAGATGGGCCGGCCTGCCTGCTTCGGCACGAAGTAGTACATGATGCCGAGGAAGCCGGCCGTCAGGTAGAAGCCGACCGCGTTGTGCCCGTACCACCACTGCACCAGCGCATCCACGGATCCGGCGTAGGCCGAGTAGCTCTTGGTCAGCGAGACCGGCAGCGCCAGGCTGTTCACCACGTGCAGCAGCGCCACGCCGATGATGAGCGCCCCGAAGAACCAGTTGGCGACGAAGATGTGGTTGACCCGGCGGCGGGCGATGGTGCCGAAGAAGACCACGCCGAAGGTTACCCAGACCACGGCGATGAGGATGTCGATGGGCCACTCGAGCTCGGCGTACTCCTTGGTGGAGGTGATGCCGAGCGGCAGGGTGACGGCGGCCAGCACGATCACCGTCTGCCAGCCCCAGAACACGAACCACGCCAGGCCGTTGGATATGAGCGGCGCGTGGCTGGTGCGCTGCACGACGTGCAGAGCGCTCGCCATCAGCGCGCAGCCGCCGAAGGCGAAGATCACGGCGTTGGTGTGCAGCGGCCGCAGCCGGCCGTAGGAGAGCCAGGGCAGATCGAAGTTCAGCGCCGGCCAGGCGAGCTGACCGGCGATCAGCAGGCCAACGGACATGCCGACGATGCCCCAGACCACCGTCATGACGGCGAACCAGCGTACGACCCCGGTGTGATAGCGGATTTCCTCGGTCACGATCCTTCCTTGCGCTGGTCAATGGGGCCGCCGCGCATACTAGAAACGCGCCGCTGCCGCCGTAATCCGTAATTTCCGAAGCGGTCTGATCGATCGGCTCAGACGGGGGTGACGAAGTGCTTCAGGCGGCGGTGCACCAGGGGCTTGTGGAAGACCGCATCGACACCGTGGCGGCGTGCCGCCGCGATCGCCGGATGGTCGTTGCGGCTGAGCATCAGGGCGAAACGCACCCCGGGGTGGCTGGCGCGCACGGCGGCGAACAGCTCGAGCCCCGACATGTCGGGAAGCTCCGCCGCGCTGATGATGCAGTCGGCGCCGTCGGTCTCGAGGCTGGCGAGCAGTTCGGCCCCGGTCGCGAAGGTGTCCACGACCTGCCCGTTCAGCCCGATCAGCGTCTCCAGGCTGTCACGAACGGCCGGGTCGCCGTCGACGATGCAGACGTGCTTGCTGGGGTGATCGTGAGAAATGAGCGCGCTCCGGTACCGCTTGTCGGAACGCTACGCGGTGCTCCGGATACCGTGAATACGGAAATTTACTTAATGCCTTCCGGACCCGTGCCGTCGGCGCGATCCAGGGTCAGCTTCATGCGCACCAGATCGGCCAGCGAGCGTGCTCCGGTCTTCTGCATGACCTGGCTGCGGTGGATCTCCACCGTGCGTTCGCTGATGCCGAGCTCGATGGCGACCACCTTGTTGGCCTGGCCGATGGCCACGCGCAGGAACACCTCGTGCTCCCGCGGCGTCAGGGCGCCGATCCGCTGGCGCACTTCGGCGATGGTTTCCGCCTCGGCATGCTCGTCTGCCTCCCGCGCCAGCGCCTGGTGCACCCGGTCGAGCAGCTCCTGGTCGCGGAACGGCTTGCGGATGAAGTCGATGGCGCCGCGCTTCATGGCCTCGACGGCCATGGGTACGTCGCCGTGGCCGGTGATGAAGACGATGGGAATCGGCGCTTCCATGTCGATCAGGCGCTGCTGCAGCTCCAGCCCGCTCATGCCCGGCATGCGGATGTCGAGCACCAGGCAGCCGCGGTGCTCGGGATCGTAGGCGTCGAGGAAGGCCTGGGCCGAATCGTAGCTCTGGTAGGGAATGTCCACGGTCTCGAGCAGCATGCCGATGGCGTCGCGCACCGGCTCGTCGTCGTCTACCACGAACACCATGGGCTTCGCTTCAGGCATGGTCTCGCTCGCCGGTTGGCAGGGTGAAGAAGAAGGTCACGCCCGGGCCCGGGTTGTTGCGGTACGACAGCACGCCGCCGTGCTCGGCAATGATGGTGCGGCAGATGGACAGGCCCATGCCCATGCCATCTTTCTTGGTGGTGTGAAACGGCTTGAACAGCAGCATCACCTGGTCGTCCGACACGCCTGGCCCCTGGTCCGACACCGCCACCTCGACCATGCCGCCCTCCAGGGCCCTGGAGGTGATGGTGATGGCGTTTCCGTGGCGGCAGTCTATACCCTTCATGGCGTCGATGGCATTGCGGATCAGGTTCAAGGCGACCTGCTGGATCTGGATCGGGTCGCAGTAGACGTCGGCCAGACCGTCCTGCAGGTCGAACGTGATCGTGACGTCCTGCAGTCGCGCGTCGCCCTCCGCCAGCTTCACCAGGTCGCGCAGCAGGTTGTTCAGACGTGAGCGCTCGCGCTGGCTTTCCCGGGCCCTGGCGAAGCGCTGAATGCGCTCGATGATGGCGCCTGCACGCAGGCTCTGGGTGTTCAGCTTCTCCAGCGCCGCGGCCAGCTTCCCCAGGTCGGGGTCTTCCCGCTGCAGCAGCTTCAGGCTCGACTGCGCGTACATGGCGATGGCGGTGAGCGGCTGGTTGATTTCGTGGGCGATGCTGGCCGTCATCTCGCCCATGGTCGACAGGCGGCCGACGTGGGCCAGGCGCTCGCGCTGCTCGGCCAGGGTCTCCCGCACCGCGTACTGTTCGGACAGGTCGCGGATGATGCCGGCAAAGCGCCGCCGGCCCTGCAGCCGGATCTCGCTCACCGCCAGCGAGATGGGCACCCGACGACCGTCCCGGGTCTGGGCTTCGAGCTCGCGGCCGATGCCGATGATGCGCTTCTCGCCGGTCTCCATGTAGCGATGCAGGTACTCGTCGTGCCGGGTACGGTGTGGCTCGGGCATCAGCACGTTCACAGGCCGGCCGACGATGTCCGCGGGCGCGTAGCCGAACAGGCGCTCGGCGGCGGCGTTGAAGGTCTCCACGCGACCGCTCTCGTCGATCAGGATGATCGCGTCCACGGCGGTGTCGAGGATGGCCACGGTCTCGGCCTGGCGGCGCACCAGCTCGGTGACTTCCACCAGGATGCCGAGCATGCGCGCCGGATCGGTCTCGCTGTCCAGCAGCGGCTGGCAGAGCAGGTTGAAGAAGCGGCCGTCGGCGGGTGCGCTCAGCTCGCCCGTGGGCAGGGTGACGGTGGCGCCGGGTGTGGCCGCCGCCCACCGGGCGCGGAAGGCAGCCAGATCGAGATTGGGGAACGCCTGCTGCCAGGGCCGGCCGGACCAGCCGGGCAGCAGCGCTTCGAACGCGCCGTTGCCGCTCTCGATCAGGCCGTCGGGGCCCACGGCAAACACCGGGAACGGCAGGGCGTGGGTGTCGGGCAGCCTCATGGATCGGGGCGCGTCTGCCTCCAGTCCTGGCTGACCACGGCAAGGTAGGGCTGCCACAGCGTCGCCGCCGCGCGGCACGCCTGGCGTGTCTGCTCGAACAGCAGGCGGTTGAGCTGATCCGCCCCGGCGGTCAGGTGCCGGACCCGTCGGCTGACATGATCGACGACGGCGGCGCCGGCCTGCTGCGGCGTCGCGCCCCGTGCCAGGGTCGCGGCCGTACGGCGCTGGTCGTCCAGCCAGAAGCCGCCCTGTTCCGCCAGCAGGCGGCCGACACCCTCCGCCGTGGCCAGGGCCACGCCGGCCAGAGCCAGCAGCTCGCGGCCGGCCAGCAGCTCGGCACCGACCGCTTCCTCGCCAGCCAGCGTCACCGCGGCCCGATCGTCGCGGCCGCTCACGAACCGCTGCCCTTGACCAGGCGCACCGTGGCCACGTCCACAGGCGCGCCGTGGAGGATCGCATTGGCCGTCGACCCCAGCAGCCGCCGCAGCCCTTCCTGGCCATGGGAGCCGACCACGATCAGGTCGGCGTGAAGTCGCCGGGCCAGCTCGTGGACGCTGTCCGCCGCGCGCCCGAGCACCGTGTGACGATGATCCGCATCGATGCCGAGCGGCTCGCACAGCTCCGCGAGGCGAGCGTCCGCGGCTGCCAGCGCTTCCTGCTCCAGGGTGCGGGACAGGGTGCCTTTGAAGGTGGGGTCGAAGCTGTACTGGACGTACTGCGGTTCGACCACGTGTACGGCGTGAAGCTGGCCACGCGCGGCGAGCATCTCGCGGGCGCCGGACAGCACCGCCTCTGCGGAGTCGGCAAGCAGATCGACGGCGACGACAATGTTTCTGTACACGGCTTCGACCTCACTGGCGGCGCAAGTAGCGGTGGTTCGTCCCGGGCGCCGGCGTCGTTCGATGCGCGTCATGCTACTGCGCGACCGCCCGTCGGCTCAATGTCCACCCTTGTATAGGGTTTTCGTTATGATGGCGCTACGGGAAACCCGAGATGGCGCCGGCACGGGGCGAGCCCCAGTATCGATCCGGGCCCTGGCGCCAGTGGTCAGGAAGCGAATCTAGGAGCGAACCATGGCTTACGGGCACATACTGGTTGCGGTCGATCAGAGTGAGGAGGCGGAGGCCGTCGTCGACCGCGCCCGCAAGCTGGCCGATCACCACAAGGCAACGCTCTCTCTGTGCAGCGTCGTCAAGCCGCTCACCCACGTCTATGGCGGCCTGGACATGATGGCCTACACCCAGGCCGGCGTGAACTTCGAGGAGCAGGCCGTCAACCAGGCGCGCCAGCTTCTCGAGGCCCTGGGCGGCCGGTTCGGGGTGGCGGCCAAGGACGTGCACGTCAGCGTCGGCGCGCCGCCGGCTCAGATCGTCGAGACCGCGGAAGCGGTGGGCGCGGACATGATCGTGGTGGGCTCCCACGGCAAGCACGGCCTCGGGCTGCTGCTGGGATCCACGGCCAACGGCGTGCTGCATCAGGCGGGCTGCGACGTGCTCACGGTTCGCATCGGTGGCGAGAGCCACTGATGGCCGCCTACTACCGTACCATCCTGATCGCCGTGGACGGCTCCGAGGAGGCGGACGCGGTGCTGGAAGCCGCCACCGGCATGCACCCCAAGGGCGATGAGAGCTTCCATGTGGTCACCGTGATTCCGCCGATTGCGAATTCGGTCAGCGGCATGAGCGGTGCCTCGTTCGCCGCAGCATGGCCGCTGAAGGACATGGAAGCGAGCATGGCCCGGGAGATCACCGACAGCGTTCGCGAGCGGGTGGCGCGCTACGGCATCCCACCCGAGCGGGTGACCGTCCTCTACGGTCGTCCGGCGGCGGAGATTCAAGCCCACGCCAGGAGCCTGGGTGCCGACCTGATCGTCGTCGGTTCACATGGTCGTCACGCTCTGGCGCGGATCATGCTCGGGTCGACGGCCAACGGCGTGCTGCATGGGTCTCCCTGTGACGTGCTGGTGGTGCGTATAGGTGAATAGGTAAGGCGCATGCGACTCATCGCCCTGATGGCGCTGCTGACCGGGCTGATGATGCAGCTCGGTGCCGGCGGCGAAGCCCCGGCCCCGCAGGGTCGCGGCGAGGTATGGGTGGTGGATCTGGATGGCGCGCTCGGTCCCGCCTCCGGTGATCTGATCGTACGCTCCATCGCCAATGCCGAGGAGGCCGGAGCGCGGGCGCTGATCATCCGCATGGATACCCCCGGCGGGCTCGACAAGACCATGCGCGATGTCGTCAAGGAGATCCTCGCCGCCGACGTTCCCGTGATCACCTTCGTGTCGCCCGGCGGCGCCCGGGCGGCCAGTGCCGGCACCTACATCACCTATGCCAGCCACGTCGCCGCCATGCACCCGGCGACCAACATCGGCTCCTCCACACCGGTCAGCATCGCGCCCGGACCTGCCGCGCCGACCCCGGGGCGGCCGCCGATGCCGGACCCGGCCACGGCGCCGCAGGACGAAGCGCCGGAGGCGTCGCCGGACCAGCCGGCGGCCTCGCAGGACGCCATGACCCGCAAGGTGATCAACGACGCGGTGGCCTATCTGCAGGGCATTGCCGAGCTGCGCGGGCGCAACATCGAGTGGGCGGAGGAGACGGTGCGCTACGGCAGCAACCTGCGCGCCTCGGAAGCGCTGGAGCGCAACGTCATCGACCTGATTGCCGACGACGTGCCGGCGCTGCTCGAGCAGCTCGAAGGCCGCTCGGTCACCCTGGCGAGCCGCTCCGTGACCCTGGAGGTGGCCGGCGCTGGCATCCGCGTGGTGGAGACCGACTGGCTGCACGAGCTGCTGGAGATCATCACCGACCCCACCATCGCCTACGGGCTGCTGATCTTCGGCATCTACGGCCTGATTCTCGAGTTCTACAACCCGGGCATGGTGTTTCCGTCGGTGATCGGCATCGTCTGCCTGCTGCTCGGCGCCTACGGTCTGCAGATGCTGCCCATCAACTATGCGGGCCTGGCGCTGATCGTGGTGGGCATCGGGCTGATGATTGCCGAGGTCTTCACGCCCACCTTCGGGGTGCTGGGGGTGGGAGGCGCAGTCGCCTTCGTGGTGGGATCGGTCATCCTCATGGACACCGAGGCGCCAGGCTATCAGGTGCCCTTCATCGTCATCGGCGCGTTCGCGGCGATGACGGGTGCGCTGTCGCTGCTCGCCGTCGGTGCCGCCGTGCGCGCCCGTCAGGCGGCGGTAACCACGGGAATGGAGGCGATGGTGGGCGCGCGCGCCGAAGCGCTGGAAGATTTCACCGGTGCCGGTGCCGGTGCCGGTGCCGTGTGGGCGTTCGGCGAGCGCTGGCGCGCCGTTTCCGAGACCCCCGTGCAGAAGGGGGACAAGCTGCGGGTCACGGCCGTGGACGGCCTCACACTCACGGTAACCAGGGAGTAATGCGACATGGAACTGTTTACGACCGTCATCATCGTCATCATCGCCGGCCTGCTGATGAGCGCGTTCCGCGTACTCCGGGAGTACGAGCGCGGCGTGGTGTTCCTGCTCGGGCGCTTCTACAAGGTGAAGGGGCCGGGCCTGATTCTGATCATCCCCATCGTCCAGCAGATGGTGCGCGTCGACCTTCGCACCTTCGTGCTCGACGTGCCCTCTCAGGACCTGATCACGCGGGACAACGTCTCGGTGAAGGTGAACGCCGTGCTGTACTTCCGGGTGGTCAACTCGGAGCACGCCATCATCAACGTCGAGAATTACATGGAGGCCACCGGTCAGCTCGCCCAGACGACGCTGCGCTCGGTGCTGGGCCAGCATGAGCTGGACGAGCTGCTGGCAGAGCGCGACAAGCTGAATGCCGACATTCAGGAGCTGCTGGACAAGCAGACCGACCAGTGGGGCATCAAGGTATCCAACGTCGAGATCAAGCACGTCGACATCGACGAGAGCATGATCCGCGCCATCGCCAAGCAGGCCGAGGCAGAGCGGGAGCGGCGGGCCAAGATCATTCACGCCGAGGGCGAGCAGCAGGCGGCCGAAAAGCTGGTGGAAGCGGCCCGGTCACTGGCGCAGCAGGGGGAGGCCATTCAGCTTCGCTATCTGCAGACGCTCACCCAGATCGCCGGCGACAAGAGCTCCACCATCGTCTTCCCGCTGCCCATGGGCCTGCTCGGCACCCTGCAGGAATCGCTCGACCGCAGCCAGCGCCAGGGCTGAGCCCGGTCGGGGCGGCCCGCCGCTTCAGGCGAGCTTGAGCACGGAGCAGGGCAGGCGATCGGCCAGGGTGACCAGCAGCTCGGCGACGTCGAGGCGGTGATCGGCGGGCAGCACCAGCAGTCGTGCATCCTCGGCCAGACAGAGATCGGCGATGTCCTTTTCCGACAGGCCGGGCAACCGCCGCAGCGCCGCAACGGGCGGCAGCTCCGGGAGCGCCGCGTCCGCCGGCGCCGCGGCCACCAGTCGCAGCCCTTCCGCGGCCGCCAGGCGCGCGCCCTGACGAACCCCATCGTCGGTGGTGGCGATCACCACCACCGAGGTGCCGGACGCCCATGGCTCATTGACGAACAGCACCGTGGCGGGACGCCGGGCCAGCGCCGCGAAGGCACGCGCCTGGCGTGGGCGAAGGCCGCTGCGCCGCAGCGTGCGCGTCACCACCACCAGATCGGCGTCGGCGGCGGCCAGCGCCAGGGCGTCGGCCACCCGGCCGCGAATGACGTCGAAGCGTTGCGTGAGCCGCTGGTGATGACCGATGAGACGGTGGGTCAGCGCGGCGAACGCGGCGCGGGCTGCGGCGGCATCCCGCGCCAGCTCGCCATGCACATGCTCCGCGTCGAGCCGGCTCTCGACCCCGGTCAGGCTGATTTCCCGCAGGCCCGGCAGGCTGGCCGCGCGCAGCAGGTCTTCGTCCTCGACGTACAGCCCGGTGACCTCGAGGCGATCGAACTCCAGCAGCGCGGTGAGCTGCAGCAGCGCGTCCTCGCTGGGGCGTGCGCAGTCGAACGTCACCAGCACCCGCAGCAGACGGTCAGGGCGCATCACGGCTTCCCCGGGTCAGCGCAAGGTAGGTCTCGTGCAGCTCGAGCACGCGGTCGGACACCGCCCGATTCACCTCGGCCGGATCGACGTCCGGGGCACCCGGGGCGGCGAACAGCGTCGCCATGGCGTCGTCCACGGTGCGCATGGCGTAGACGTGAAACCGTCCTTCCGTCACCGCGTCCACCACGTCCTGGCGCAGCATCAGGTTGTCCAGATTACCTTGGGGAATCAGCACGCCCTGGGTACCCGTCAGCCCCTGCACGCGGCAGACGTCGAAGAACCCTTCGATCTTCTCGTTGGCGCCGCCGATGGCCTGCGCGGCGCCGTGCTGGTCCATGGATCCGGTGACCGCCAGATCCTGGCGCAGCGGCCGGTCGATGATGGACGAGATCAGCGCGCAGACCTCGGCGATGGAGGCGCTGTCGCCCTCGATGCCGCCATAGGACTGCTCGAACACCAGGCTCGCATGCAGCGACAGCGGGTGCTCCCGGGCATAGCGGGCGCCGATGAAGTTGGCGACGATCATGACCGCCTTGCTGTGGATCTTCCCGCCCAGCTTGGCTTCCCGCTCGATGTCGATGAGCTCGCCGCGGCCGAGCCGCGAGGTGGCCGTGATGCGGGAAGGCTGGCCGAACGTCAGCTTGCCGATCTGCACCACCGACAGGCCATTGATCTGGCCCACCTTGCTGCCGCTGGTGTCCACCAGGGTGATGCCGCGGGTGATGCTCTCGTGCACCAGCTCGCGGATCCTGTCGACCCGGTAGGCGCGCCGCAGAATCACGTCGTCGACGTGCCGGTCATCGATGGTGTCGGCGCCGTCGTTGGCGGCGAGTTGATCGGCCTCGCGCAGGATGTCTTCCATGTCCTTGACCCGGGCCGACAGCCGGCGCCGGTCTTCCACCAGCCGGCTGGAGTGCTCGAGCGCGCTCGCCACGGCGCCGGCGCTGAGATGGCGGATGGCGGATGCCTTGACGACGCCGGCCAGCATGACCGCGTACTCCCGCTGATGGACGTCGTCCCAGGGTACGTAGTCGTCGAAGTCGGCGACGATCTTGAACAGGTTGTCGAAGTCGCTGTCGTAGGCACGCAGCAGCTGGTAGATGTGGCGGTCGCCCATCAGCACCACCTTCAACGCCAGCGGCACGGGCTCCGGATCCAGGGAAACCGAGTAGGCCATGTTCAGAAGCTGGCTGACCGATTCCACCCGCACCGTGCGGTCGGCGATGGCGCGCTTCAGCGACTCCCAGGCGAACGGCTTCTGCAGAACGCGGTCGGCATCGAGCAGCAGATAGCCGCCGTTGGCGCGATGCAGGGCGCCGCCGCGGATCATGTTGAAGTCGGTCACCGGCGTGCCGTATTCGAAGCGGTGCTCGAGCTTGCCCACCAGGTTGTCGAGGCTCGGGTTGCTCTCGTAGACCACCGGCGCGCCGTCCAGGTCGGCGTTGTCGACGATCAGGTTGACCTGGTATTGGAGAAAGAACTGATCGGCCGCCGCGGCGGCCGCCGCCGGGGGCACCCCGGCCGCACCCATCTCGCCGCGCTCCAGGGCGACGATGCGCTCGGTGTTGTCCAGCAGGTTGGTTTCCGCCTCGACGATGAAGCGAATGGCTGCCGGATACGTCTGGTAGCGGCTGCGCAGCCGGGCCACCAGCGACTTGAGCACCCGGCCGGCCGTCTCCCGGGTCAGCTCCGTCTGCTTGCGAACCAGCTCCTCGTGAAACCGGGGGTAGTCCCGCAGGCGCTCCATGAGGCGCTGGCTCATCTGTTCGATGGCTTCGCCGAGCCGGGTGCGTTCCGCCTCGTCCAGCGCGGCGAACTGCTCCTGCTCCATGACCTTGCCGTCGACCACGGGCGCAAAGGCGAAGCCGTTGGGGGTCGGCAGCATGGTCAGGCCCAGCTTCTCCGCCTCGCGCTGCAGCTCCGTGGTGTCCGCCATCTGGCGCTGCTGGAGCTGCTGGTGCAGCTCGGCGGTGGCCTGGCGGAACTCGTCCGAAGCCAGGGCGGCCGGCAGGGTGGCGCGCACGCCCGCCACGAACTGGGCGACGTCATGCTTGAAGCGGCGGCCCATACCGGCCGGCAGCATCGCCACCCGCGGGTTGGACGGGTCGGCGAAGTTGTGCAGGTAGCAGCAGTCTTCCGGCACGTCGTGGCCGCGAGCCCGGGGGGCGAGGCGCGCGTGCACGAACTCGCGAATGCCGATCTGCGGGGCGCCGAGCGCGTACAGGTTGTAGCCTTCGAAGCGCATGTCCATGGCGAAGTCCAGGGCCTGCTCGGCCCGCATCTGACCGAGCCGGCCTGCGCCCGGCTCCAGATCGGCCGTGCTCGCGAAGCCGAGCGATGGCGCGTCGGCCTGGCGGCGGAGCTGCTCCGGTGTCAGGCGTTGGCTCATGACGCGCGTACCGTCAGCAGATCGCCGGCGAGGCGGCTGATGAGATCCTCGGCGGTGTTGCCGATCACCAGCTTGGACAGCCCGTGCCTGGCCGCGGTGCCGAGCACGGTGACCGTGGCCTCGATGCGGCTGGCCAGGTCCGGAATGACGGCCGCGGGGCGTCCTTCGAGCACGTGGATCTGGTCCACCTCGAGGCCGATCGCGGCAATGGCGTCGGCGAGCAGGGCGTGGCGGTTGCTGCGCATGCTCGCCTTGATGCCCTCGAAGTCGGTGGCCACCTGCAGCGCGTTCACCCGCTGGCCCAGGTCGGGATAGGCGGTCGCGACGTGCAGCTCGGCGTCCAGCACGCTGGCCAGGGTGCCGGCCATGGCCATCACGGCTGCGTTGAGCGCCTCGTGATCGGTGTCGGCAATGTCGACGGCGGCGAGGATGCGGTGGGGCGGCCGCCAGTCGGGACGCCGGGACACCAGCACCGGACACGGGGCCTGGCGCATCAGCGCCCAGTCCAGGGGCGTGTGAAAGTAATCGCCCAGAGGATGGTGAGCGGAGACCGGCTTGATCAGCAGGTTCGCCTGGAACCGCCGCGCGGCGTCGGCAATCGCCTCGGCGCTCTGCCGGTGCCAGGCTACCTGAAGCTCCAGCGAGGCGACCCGCGCCTGCACCGGCCCGGCGACCGCCTGCAGGGCGCGGCGCTCGGCCGCCTTCAACGCCTCGATCAGCTCGACCTGCTGAGCGGCGGGCAGCACCCCTGGGGGCTCCTCGGCGATTCGGTCGTACACGGTCTGCACGGCCAGCAGCTGCGCCCCGGTGTAGTGCTCGATCATGGCCGCCTTGTCCAGCGCCACCGCCATGCCGTCCAGGCCGTCACTGGCGATCAGCACCCGTTCCAGAGCTGTCGGCTGCATGCTTGTCTCCCGCTGGCCGGTGGCCGGATTGTAACTCGGCAACGCTGTAGATTCGGGTGGGGGTCACCAGGTCGCGATGGCGGATGACGTGCAGCGGCTCGAGGCTGGCATCGTCGACGACGACGATGGCGGATGGCTGGTCCTGCTGGTTCCAGACCACCATCCACACCTCGCTGCCGTCGGCGCTGTAGGTGGGCTGCAGCACCCGCCGATCGCCCGATGTCAGCCCCGACCACTCGGCTATCGGCAGGCTGCGGTGGCCGCCTTCCAGGTTCTGTCGGTCGTAAACGGCGATGCTGCGCGACTGTGCGGTGCGGGCGCTGAGCGGCGTATCCACCCAGAGGTGGCCGGACGCCGGATGGCTGGCCACGAACAGCGAGCCGGCGGCGGGCGCCGGCACTTCGGCGATCACCCGCCAGGCATTGTCCGGATGGCCCGCCGGATCGGTTCCTACCACCACCAGCCGGTCGTCCACCATGGAGCTGGTCACCCAGACCGGGCCGAGTTCGTCGTCGACGTAGCCGGTGCCGGCGTTGGCACCGAACACGGGTGCGGGAAATCGGGCCACCATGGCGCGACGCTCGGTGTCCAGCACGGTGACGGCGTTGGTGTCGGTGGGCGTCAGATAGTGGCGGCCGTCCGCCGCGAAGCTGCCGGCGCGCAGCTCCCGCTCCGCAGCGAGATCGCGCACCAGCTTCGGCCGCGAGCCCTCGTAGCCGAACAACAGCACATGACCGGTTTCCTTGATCTGACTGATGAACTCGGGGTGGTGGGGTGAGGCGACGATGTCGCTGACCCGGGGCTCGGGGTGGTAGCTGCTCGTGCCGGCGATGTAGCTGCGCGTGGATTCCAGCGTCAGCGGCTCGAGGCTGCGGCCGTCGAGCATCACTAGCTGCGGTGGCCAGTACGCACCCGCCAGCACGAATCGATCGGCGTAGCCGGGAAAGGTCGAGGCGGCAACGGTGCGAGCTTCGTAGCCGATGCGCACCGAGGCCACGCGCTGTGGTGGATTGCTGTAGAGATCGACCAGGCTCAACAGGCCGTCGCGGCCGATCACGTACAGGTATCGGCCCGAGGCTGAGGCGGCGATCCGGTGAGGGGCGCGACCAACCGGAACCCGCGCGATCAGGGCGCGGCCGACACCGTCTATCAGCGCGATTTCGCCGACGTCGTGCAGCGCCACCACGAACATCCGATCGATCCGGTAGTCGTGCTCGGGGGCCACGGGGCGCTCGGCCACGGGCCGGTGCTGGTGCCAGCTTTCGCGGATCTGGTGGGCGTCGAGGTCAGGCGGCTGCGGCACGGGGTGCTGGAGAAACAGGGCCAGGCGGTGGATGTCCTCGCCGTCCAGTGGCTGGTCGCTGGTCCAACTGGGCATGCCGGTGACGGTGCCGTGGGCGATCATGCGCTGCAGGTACTCCGTGCCGCGGGCGCGCATCGCCTCCGGCGTCAGGCCGTTGCCGGCGGTGCCTTCCCGGAGCACGCCGTGGCAGCCGGTGCAACGGCCGTAGTAGAGGCGCCGGGCGCGCTCGAAGTCGGCCACGGTCATGGCCGGGCCCTCGCCGGTGACGTACTCGCCGGCCTGCATCTCGGCCAGCGGGCTCGGGCCGGTGGCAGGGTCGGCGGCCGCGGGCGGGTGCTCGATCAGATCGCCGCGCACGGTGGCGACTTCCTCGGCGGTGAAAGGCGCGCCGCTGCTGCCCCAGGTGCTCTGCACGTAGCTCAGGGTGTCTGCCACCGTGTCATTGCCCAGATAGCCGTGGGTGGGCATGACCCGGTCGAACAGGCCGCTGTCGTCGGCGGGACCGCGCCGCCCGGCCAGCACGCTGCGAATGGGTGCCTGGCGATTCTGCCAGGACTCCGCCGCCGCGCGCAGCGACGGGTAGGCGCCGTCGATGCCGCGTCCGTCTGCCTGATGACAGCGGGCGCAGTGGCGCAGATAGGCCGTCCGGCCGTCGGCGATGGCCTCGGCTGCCGTGCGCTCGGCGCCCGGTTCGGCCTGGGCCAGGGCCGCGCCGGCGGCAGCCCAGCACGCCAGCGCGGCCAGCATCGTCCACGTCCCGGTGATCGGTGATTTCATATGCGTCCCCATGGTGCATCGATGTTCGGTGCCGGGGCGGGCCGGTACCATCCGTAGTTTCCCCGGTGGCCGGCCGCTGCCGTACACTGGGTCGCATGAGCCTGCCCGAATCCTTGGCGGGGTTGCTCCAGGCGGATGCCTATCCGCATCCGTGCGACCCGCCGCAGCTGATCGAGACCCACATCTCCTGGATCCTGCTGACGGGCAGCTACGCCTACAAGCTGAAGAAGCCGGTGAAGCTCGACTTCGTCGACTTTTCCACGCTGGCGCGGCGCGAGCACTTCTGTCGCGAGGAGGTGCGCTGCAATCGTGCGTTCGCGCCGTCCCTGTACCGGGATGTGGTGCGGGTGGTTCGCTGCGCCGACGGCACCGTTGCCGTGGATGGCGAGGGTGTCGTGCTGGAGTGGGCCGTGCGCATGCGCCAGTTCGACGGCGAGCAGCAGCTGGACCGGCTGCTGGCCGCCGGGGCGCTGACCCTGGAGCCGCTGCAGCGGTTCGGGCGCGAACTGGCGGAGCGCCATGCCGCCCGGCCGGCGCGGCCGCTGTCGGACCGTGACCTCGAGCCCCTGGTGCTGGCGCCGATGCGGGACAACGTCACGGTGCTGCGCCGGTTGCGCAACCGTGTGGGCGCGCTGGCGCAGCAGCAGGCGTTGCTCGAGCGGGTCGCCGCCGCCATGGAGATGGCGATGGCACGGGCACGCCCGCAGCTCCTGGGGCGGATGAGTCACAGCATCCGTGAATGTCATGGCGATCTGCACCTGGCGAATCTGGTGCTGCTGGACGGCGTCGTCACCGCCTTCGACTGTCTCGAGTTCGACCCGGCGCTGCGCTGGATCGATCCCATGAGCGACGTCGCCTTCCTGTACATGGACTGCTGCGTCCGAGGTCGTGCCGACCTTGCCTATGCGTTCGTCGATGGCTACCTGGACGCTTCCGGCGACTATGACGGCGCTCGTCTGCTGCCCTTGTACGCGGCCTATCGGGCCATGGTCCGGGCCAAGGTGGCAGCGATCCGGGCCACTCAGGATGATGCCGCCACCGCGTCTTCGCTGCCGGACCTGCTCGACTACCTGCGCTGGGCCGAGCGGCTGCAGAGCCGCGAGCCCGGCCGCCTGGTGCTGACCTGCGGCCTGTCGGGGTCGGGGAAGTCCTACCTGGCGCAGCGCCTGGCGGCAAGGCTGCCGGCGCTGCGCCTGCGCTCGGACGTGGCCCGCAAGCGGCTGGCCGGATTGACGCCGGACACGGCGGCGGGGGCGGCGGTGGGCGAGGGGCTGTATCGTCCCGGGTTCTCGGATGCCGTGTATGACGGGCTCGCCGACACTGCCGAGGCGCTGCTGGCGGCGGGCGACGACGTGCTGGTGGACGCCGCGTTTCTGGAAGCGGGTCGCCGCGCGCGGTTTCTCGCCATCGCCGAGCGGCACGGCGTGCCCGGTGTCGTGCTCTGGTGCGATGCGCCGGTGGCCTTGCTCAGGGAGCGTGTGACGGCGCGGGCGGCCGCCGGGCAGGACCCGTCTGATGCCGATCTGGCGGTGCTGGCGCGGCAGCAGGATGTATTCGAGACGCCCGGACCGGAGGCCGTTCGCGTCGACACCAGCCTGGCGTTGGGCGAGGAGCGCCTCGCCGCGATCTGCGACTCGATTCGCCGGGTGCCCGCTCAGGGGCGTTGATCGGGCGTGTTGCCGTTGGCGCACTCGATGCACAGGCCGGCGAACGGCAGCGCCTTCAGGCGTTCCTCGCCGATGGCGTCTCCGCACTCGGTGCAGCTACCGTAGCTGCCGTCGGCGACCCGGCGCAACGCACGCTCGATCTCGCGGATCTCGGCGCTCACCTCCCGGTCCAGCGCCACCAGGGTCTCGCCGTTCTCCAGCTCCACCGCCTGCTCTGCGAAGTCGGGTGGCAGGGGCTCGTCCCGGTGGCGGGTGTGGCGGGCGATTCGCTCCCGCCGCTCCTGCAGCTCCGCCAGGCGGCGCTCGAGGACGGCCTTGGTGGCGTCGAGATTCACCGTTGTAGCTCCTTTGTCCCACAGGACAACAGTCGTGGTGCGCTGACCCGCTCACGGTAACGCAAACCGGGGTCGTCTTGCACCAGCACCATGGGCAACGACCGGCCGGCACGCACTAAGGGGAATCCGAGGCTCCCATGTTGATTGTTCCTATGGCTGAATCCGGCCGTCGCCACTAGGCTTGTCGTCTCCTTTCCGGAAACCAGCCATCATGAGCTACCAGCACGTCCTAGCAGCCGTGGATCTGTCAGCGGAATCGACCCAGGTGCTGGATCGCGCCCGGGCCGAGGCGGATCTGCATGGCGCCCGACTATCCCTGATCTCGGTGGTCAAGCCGCTGATTCAGGTCTATGGCGGCATCGACATGGCGCCGCTGGCAGGTCGGGCCGTGTCCTTCGAAGAGCAGGCCATGGATCAGGCCCGTGCGCAGCTCGCCGCCCTGGCACGACGCTACCGGGTTGCGGAGGCCGATGCGCACGTGCTGCTCGGCACGCCGTCGGCAGACATTCGTGATCTGGCCGAACGCGCTTCGGCAGACCTCATCGTCATCGGCACCCACGGTCGCCATGGCTTGGGCCTGCTGCTCGGCTCCACGGCCAACGCCGTGCTGCATGGCGTCGAGCGCGACGTGCTGGTGGTGCGCGTCACCGCCGCCGACGCGGGGTGAGACGAACTCAGGCAGAGAAGGCGTCGTCGTAGACGGCGAGCGCCGCGCTGCCGCCGGTGTGCAGGAACACAAGGTCGCGGCGGTTGGCGAACTCTCCGCCGCGCACGCGCGCTGACAGGGCGGCAAACGCCTTTCCAGAGTAGACCGGATCCAGAAGGATGCCCTCGGTGCGCGCCAGCAGGCGGATGGCATCCAGCGTGGCCTGGTCGGGCAGGCCATAGCCGGGGCCGAGAAAGCGATGATCCACCCGCACCTCGTCTTCGCCGATCGACACCGAAAGGCCCTGCCGCTCGATCACGGCGTCGGCGATCCGGCGCACCTCACGACCGACCGCGTCCGGCTCCGGTTCGGAGACGTTGATGCCATGCACGAGTGGCCGGGTGCGCGCGTCATCCGCCAGCAGGCCGGCGAAGCCGGCCAGCAGGCCCGCCTGGGTGCCGGCGCTGGAGGAGGCGTGCACCACGTCGGTCAGCTCGAAGCCGGCGGCTTCGCTCTGCTCGAGCAGCTCCATGGCGCATCGGGCATAGCCCATGGCGCCCACGGCGTTGGAACCCCCTACGGGAATCAGATACGGCACCCGACCCCGGGATTCCAGGGCGTCCAGCAGCGCCCGCCGCCGGTTCGCCATCGCGTCGGCATTCACGACTTCCACCTGGGCGCCGAGCAGACGGCCGAGCAGGAGGTTGCCGGAGCGTTCGTAGGCCGGGTTCGGCCACGATACCTTGCGGGCCAGCAGCAGATGGCAGGGCAGGCCGGCGGCCGCGCAGGCGGCCGCCGTCTGCCGCGCATGGTTCGACTGCGTGGCGCCGAAGGTGACGATCGCGTCGGCGCCCTCGCGCTCGGCGTCCGCCAGCAGGTACTCCAGCTTGCGGGTCTTGTTGCCGCCGGTGGCGAGGCCCGTGCAGTCGTCGCGCTTGATCCAGATCCGCGGTCCGCCGAGCAGGCGGGACAGGCGCGGCAGCGGCACCAGCGGCGTCGGCAGAAAGCCCAGCGGCAGCCGCGGCGCATCGCTGATCCAATGATGATTCATGGCGGCCCCCGTCCTGCCATCGCGGTACGGATTCTACATACGTGCGGGACGGCGTGCGCCGCATGGGCCACAATGTGGCCGTCCACGATCTGCTGACCAAGGGGGTGACGACGTGCGTTTCGGCGTGTTCTACGAGCTGCAGCTACCCAGGCCCTGGGCAGCCGACGACGAGCATCGGCTGTTTCACGAGGCCCTGGACCAGGTGGTGCTGGCCGACCGTCTCGGCATCGACTATGCCTGGGAGGTGGAGCATCACTTCCTGGACGAGTACTCCCACGCCTCGGCGCCGGAAGTGTTCCTGGCGGCAGCGGCCGCCCGCACCGAGCGCATCCGCCTCGGCCACGGCATCCGCCAGGTGATCGCCAACTACAACCATCCGGCGCGCACGGCCGAGTGCCTGGCCACCCTCGACCTGATCTCCCACGGCCGTGTCGACTTCGGCATCGGCGAGGGCGCCACCCGTCTCGAGCTCGGCGGCTTCGGCATTCCCGCGAAGCATAAGCGCGCCATGGCGCTGGAGGCCGCAGAGCAGATCGCCAACATGATGGTGATGGAGCCGTATCCCGGCTTCGACGGCGAGTCGTTCTCCATGCCCTGCCGCAACGTGCTGCCGAAGCCCCTGCAGAAGCCGCATCCGCCCATGTGGATGGCCTGCACCAACCGCGACACCATCCGGGTGGCGGCCAGCCTCGGCATCGGCGCGTTGGCGTTCTCGTTCGTCGACCCCGAGGAGGCGGGTGCCTGGAGCCGCATCTACTACGACATCATCAAGAGCGACGCCTGCGTGCCCATCGGTCACAGCGTCAACGCCAACATCGCCATGGTGTCGTCGTTCTCCATTCACCGCGATCGCGCCGAGGCGATCCGCCGCGGCCAGGAGGGCTTCGAGTTCTTCGGTTACGCCCTGCAGGCGCTGGTGGCCAGGGACACGGTGCCAGGCCGGACGCGGCTCTGGCAGGAGTTCCAGGCGGCACGGGAGGGTAAGACCGACGAGCTGCTGGCCCTGGCGGCCGCCGACGATCCCACCCGGTTCGGTCATGCGCCCGGCATCGGCACCCCGGATGATCTGATCCGGCATCTGACCGCCATGCAGGCGTCCGGCGTCGACCAGGTGATCCTGATGCAGCAGGCAGGTTGCAATCGCCACGAGCACATCTGCGAATCGCTGGAGCTGTTCGCCGCCGAGGTGCTGCCGGGGTTTGCCGCCGACCGCACCGAGCGTGAGGCTGCCAAGGCCGCCGCGCTCGCGCCTTACGTCGAGGCCGCGCTGGCGCGCAAGCGGCGCCTGGCGCCGCTGGCCGATCATGAGATTCCGGTAGTGAAGGCCTCCGTGGCCCAGGCTCAGATCAACCGGTCGTCGGGCGCCCGCTGAGCACGCCGACATCGACGGCATGGCATTGCGCTCCGGCATGGCCCAGGCAGCGGCCTGCCAGGCGGATGCCGGCCTGGACGGACGTGGCCAGCGGCGCGCCGTTCAGCCGGGCGGCCACCAGTGCCGCCGTGAAGGCGTCGCCGCAGCCGGTGGGGTCGACCACGCGTGGCGGCGCAGGCACCGGATGGGTTTCGCCCTCCGGCAGCACCTGCACCGCGTGCGCGCCGTCGGTGATGACGATCTGCTCGAATGCCGCCTGCCATTCGGTGGCCGGCCGCAGCGCCAGCAGCGCCTGCCATTCGTGCCGACTCGCCACCAGCCAGCCGCCGCATGCCAGGTGGGGGGCGACGTCTTCGGCCGACAGCATTTCGGCGTACTGACCCGGGCTCCAGATCCGCAGCGGCAGATGGGCGGTCCGGCGGGCGCAGCCGGCCATCTTCTGCGGCAGGTCGGCAGCGATGATCACCGCATCGAAGCCGCCGCGCTCGAGCAGTGGGTCGAGGTCGTCGCGCCATCGCTCCAGTCCCGACGGCCCCGGGTAGAAGGCGGTGAACTGCACCCCGTGCGGGCCGGTGAGGACGATGCCGCGCGCACAGGGGGTACCCTGGATCTGGAACACGCCGGCCTCTGAGATGGCGTGCCCCGCCACGTGCCGGGCATAGTCACCCGGGTAGTCGTCGCCGACATATACGAAGGGTACCGCCACATGCCCGAGGCCGGTCAGGTTGTAGGCGAGGTTCATGGCGCAGCCGCCGAAGCCCCGGTGCAGACGCGTGAGCTTGACGTTGCGAAGCCCATCGGACCAGGGTGTGTCGAACTCGCCGATGTCGTCGTAGGCCAGCGTTCCGCAGATCAGGACTCGGCTCATGTCAGTGCCTCAAAGCTGCTTCGCCCGGGCGAAGCAGGCGGCGGAGCCGGCCAGCAGCAGCACGCCCGGGATGATGGGCAGGATCAGGCCCACCAGCCCCAGCGCTCCCAGGATCACGCCGGCGCTCATCCAGATCCACTTGTGCATGTCGACGGTCTCCAGCCGGTAGGGGGTTCAAGGCTCGAGATGCAATCAGGGTGCCAATCGCCGTGCTCCGGAATCAGGCGCATTGTCGTTCCGTCCGGGCCGTGGCGTGGGGCAATGCGCGAACATCTGGCGAATCTGCGCATCCGCCGACAATGCCCATACAAAGGCCATCATCTTGCCGTCATGTGCCGCCCTTAAGCTAGGCGTCCATGAATCGAGCCGCGGGTGTGTCATGAGACATCTGGTGGGTAGGAGCTTTGCAGTGGCCGACGGGCGCTATCGCATCGTCGACGTTCGCCAGCTTGGCGGTGACGCCCTGGTCTATGCGGAGGCGGTGCTGCCGGCCGGGCGAACGCCGAACCAACGCGCCGCGGCCCCCGCCCGCGCGGCCTTCCACTATCAGGACATCGCCGCGCTGCTGGAGGCGGCGCCGGGCGGCTCCATCTGAGCTATGCTCAAGGAAATCAGGAGCTTGTAACCATGGAACTCGAAGAACTCGCAGAACCTGTCGCCCCGGAGCCGGGCTGGTTTCCCGACCAGGACGGCGCCGACGGCGCGCCGGACTGGGTGGACGCCTACGAGGTCTGAGCCCCTTCCCCGCGCTGCCTGCGGCGGCCGTCGTGGAACGTGACCGACCGCACGAATCCGCGCAATCGCCTCTGTTCTAATCACCCCGTCAGCCGCCTTCGACCAGGAAACCCCGGACGGGCGGCAGAACCCATTGGTACATGCTGCGCGGGCATCGGCAGAGGACGTTCATGGCTACTCAGGATGGCGCTCAGGAGATGGTGGTCGTATTCGACGCCAGCGGCTCGACCGTGGAGGTGGAGCTCGGCTTCGACGCGTTTCAGGCGCTGGTCGCCAGGCGGGAGACCCTGTGCAGCCACGCGGCCAGCCTGGTGCGCGCGGCCTACGTCCAGGTTGCCGCCGGCCTCGCCGTGCGCGCCGTGGTGTTCTTTCAGTTCCGGGTCGACGAGGAAGGCCGGCTCGATCCCACCTTCAACCTGCCGCTGGAGTACATGGCCAGCAACGCCGGCCTCGGCCCCGACCTCGGGCTCGGCCGCATCCGCATGGCCAGCCGCGCTCAATGCCCGGTGCCCTGGCACGCGATCAATCTCTGGGAGCCGGCGACGGTCGGTGATGCGCACGCCGCGCAGCTCGTGCAGAAGGCCGTCTGGCGCAATCGTCTGGGGTTGAAGCCGGCACCGGTGACCAAGGTGCGCCGCGCCGCCGTGGCCAGCGCCACGCAGCGTCGCAAGCCCCATGAGGCCGTGCAGGAGCTGGATGAGGCGCTGGGCGCCACGGCCGAGATCCGCGTGGCCGAGCAGCAGCGGTTCGGGAGCCGACTCGCCGTTGGTGGCGGCGGCGGGGTGGAAGGCCTGCAGACGTCGTCCGGCCGCACGTCACGCAGCCGCGCCAGGGGCGCTGCCGCTGACCGCGCCCGGGGCGCTGCCGCTGACCGCGCCAGCGTCGCCACCGATGGCGGGCTGACGCCGCCGCCGGAGCACCTGCGCAGCGAGCTGCAGCGGCAGCAGCAGAGCTACCTGGATCAGATCAAGGCCTGCCGCGAAGAGATTCAGAAGCTGAAGTCGTCGCTGCGCCACGAGCGGGAGCGCAACCGCCGGCTGCAGCAGCTGCTGCGCGGCGACGTCTGAGCTCGCGGGCGCCCGAGGCGCCCTCGCATCCGGCACCGGCGCCGCGTTATCCTGGCGGCCGAGGTGACCGCCATGCTGATCGAGATCTTCTCCGACATCGTCTGTCCCTGGTGCTACATCGGCAAGCGCCGGCTCGATGCGGTGCTCGCCGAGCCTGACGCCGCCGGCGTCGAGGTGGTGTGGCGCCCCTATCAGCTCTACCCGGGATTGCCCGCGGACGGCATGCCCCGCGACGAGTTCATGCGCGCCCGGTTCGGTGACGGCGCGCGTGCCGGCGACGTCTACCGCCGCATCCTCGGCGAGGCGGAAGGCGCCGGCCTGGATCTGCACTTCGACCGCATCGAGCGCGCACCCAACACCCTGCGGGCACACCGGCTGATGTCCTGGGCGGAACCCAGCGGCCGCCAGCACGCGCTGGCGGAGGCGCTGTTCAGCGCCTACTTCCGCGAGGGCCGTGACGTCGGCGATCCGGCGGAGCTGGCGGCGCTGGCGACGCAGGTCGGCCTGGACCGCGCCGGCGCGGCGGCCATGCTCGCCACCGACGACGAGACCGACAAGGTGCGCGCCGAGCTCGACCTCGGCCGCTCGGCCGGCATCGAGGGGGTTCCCTGCTTCGTGCTGGCGGGAAGGTTCGCGATTCCGGGCGCGCAGCCGGTGGACGTCATGCGCCAGCTGATCGCCCGCGCCCGGGAGCGGCTGGTGGGGTAGGGCCTGTTCACGCTCTGTCCTTCGCCGCGTCGGCGGCCACTTTTTTCCGAATCGAGGCGCTGTGAGCGTGGCGTAGCACCGCTACGCGAGCGAGCAGCAACGAAGAGTCGGGGAAAAGTGGCCCCGACCCGAAGGGTTGCGCCCAGAATCGCGCCCTGCGTCGTTACTCGTCGCTCATTGAGCGCAGCTCAACCACGCTCCTCGTGCCTTGCAGGGCGCGATTCTGAGCAGCAACGCGGCGAAGGACAGAGCGTGAACAGGCCCTAGTCCGTCCTAGGCAGCACCAGCCGCGGCGGCACCGCCTGGCTGAACACGTGCTTGGCCACCACCCCGTAGACGTGGCCGCAGCCGTCGCAGTGCACCACCAGGAACCACGGCTGCCGGTTGCGTGAGCGCTCGGCGCTCTCCCGGGAGACGATGTGCTGCATGCCCTGGATGCCGCAGTCGGGACACTTGGGTTCGGCCATGGTGGCTGGCTCCTTGCTGCCTGCCCGATCAGTCGAGCGACTGATCCATCTCGTGTGCGGGCACGTCACCGCGGGCGCGGCCGACGATGCGCGCCGGCACGCCCGCCACCGTGACGCCCGGCGGCACGTCCTCCAGCACCACGCTGCCGGCACCCACCTTGGCGCCGGCGCCCACCTCGATGTTGCCGATCACCTTGCAGCCTGCCGCCAGCAGCACGCCGCGGCGGATCTTGGGGTGGCGATCGCCGCTGATCTTGCCGGTGCCGCCCAGGGTCACCGAGTGCAGCATGGAGACGTCGTCCTCGATCACGGCCGTCTCGCCGACGACGATGCCGGTGGCATGGTCGAGCATGATGCCGGATCCGATGCGGGCGGCCGGATGCATGTCGACGCCCAGAGTGACGCTGATCTGGTTCTGGAAGAATCGGGCCAGGGTGCGGCGGTCGCGCCCCCACAGCCAGTGGGCGATCCTGTGCGCCTGCAGGGCGTGGAAGCCCTTGAAGAACAGAAACGGCGTCGACAGGTCCTCACAGGCCGGATCGCGGGTGTAGGCGGCGACGATGTCGAGGGCGGCCGCCTGCAGGATGCCGGGGCTGGTGTCGATGGCTTCGGTGATGACGTCCCGGATCAGCATGGTAGGCAGCATCGGGTTGTCGAGCTTGCTGGCGAGGCGGAAGCTGAGTGCCGAGCCGAACGATTTGTGATTGAGCACGGTGGCGTGGAAGTAGCTGCCGAGGATGGGTTCCTGGGCGGCCTTCACCGCCGCTTCCTCGCGCATCAGCGACCACAGCGCGGCGCTGCCCTCGCTGCCGTCGGCGCGGCGCGCGCTGTCCACGGCTTCGGCGTAGCGCTGGTCCACGGCAGTGTTCATCTAGACGTCTCCGTCCGCGGGGTCCCGCAGGGTAGTGGCGCCCCGGCGAAAATACCAGACCCGCTCAGGCTTCGGTTGCCGACCCCGGGGGCGCTGTGTAGTGTGCGTTCTTTGCTTTGCTGCCGGGCTTTTGGGGGATCGGTTCATGGGAGCCAGCTTCGACACCGTGGGTCTGATCTGCCGGCGCGGCAAGCCCGAGATCGCCGACAGCGTCGCCGCTGTCTACGACTGCCTGCAGCGCCACCGGCGCACCGTGCTGGTGGAGACGTACACAGCGCGGCACCTGCCCGAGACGCCCGATCAGGTGGTGGAGCGGCAGGCCCTGGGGGAGCGCTGCGACCTCATCGTGGTGGTGGGCGGCGACGGCAGCCTGCTCGGGGTGGGGCGTGATCTGGCCAGGTTCGGCGTCCCCGTGGTCGGCGTCAATCGCGGCGGCCTGGGGTTCCTCGCGGACATCGCGCCAGAGCAGATCGACGACCGGCTGCCCGCGGTGCTGGACGGCGACTTTCACGCCGAAGATCACTTCCTGCTGCACGCGGCCGTGTATCGCGACGGCCGCCTCACCGGCGAGTCGCCGGCGCTGAACGACGTGGTGGTGCACCTCGGCGCGCTGTCGCGGATGATGGAGTTGTCGCTGTGGGTCGACGACCAGTTCGTCTACGACCAGCGCTCCGACGGCCTGATCGTGGCCACGCCCACCGGGTCCACGGCGTACTCGCTGTCGGCGGGCGGGCCGATCATGCATCCGGCGCTGGACGCCATCGTGGTGGTCCCCATGTTTCCGCACACGCTCACCTCGCGGCCGCTGGTGGTGCGTGGGCAGTCCCGCATCCGCGTGCTGCTGGGCGAGAGCGGCACGGGTGACGCCGTGGTGAGCTGCGATTCCCAGGTGGACCTGGCGCTGGGCCCGGGCAGCGAGGTGCGGATCAGCAAGTACACGCGGCCGCTGCGGCTGATCTATCCGGTGGACCACAACTTCTACGAATCCTGTCGCAGCAAGCTCGACTGGGCGACCCGCCTCGGCGGCAGCCGCCGCGGCCAGGGCTGATCCCCACGCCAACGCCGGGCCGGCTCAGGCTGGCGCGTCGAGGTCTTCGGGGCGGTCGACGTCGCGCAGCACGCCGGGGTCGTCGACGTCGATACGCAGGGGTGCCGTGGTAGACGCCTGCAGCACCGCCCGGGCGCCACGATCGCCGGTCAGCGCCGCCAGGGCCGGGAGGTGGGCGGCACCGAAACCCACCGGATGGCCAGGCGTACCGCGGTACTCGGGCACCACGATGCGCGCCGGGTCGTCCGTCATGTTTTTCGTCAGGGCCTCGAGCAGCCGCGCCAGCGTGTCCTCGCGCACCCAGGGCATGTCCGCGAACGCCACGAACAGATAGTCCCAGTCGCGGCAGGCGGCAGCCCCGCAGGCCAGCGAATGCCCCATGCCATGGACCGCGTCGGCGCACCGCACCACGCGCACCGCGGCGCGGCTCGGCAGCGCCAGGGCCTGGTCCGCCAGATCGTCGTCTTCGGGTCGCAGCACCACGGTGACCGCCGCGAACGCGGCGCCGTAGCGGGTCAGGCTGGCCAGCAGCAGCGGGGTGCCGTCGGCCAGGCGCTGACGGCGCTTGTCGGCGCCGAATCGGCGACCGAAGCCGGCGGCCAGCAGCAGGGCGCCGCCGGTCAAGGCGGCCGGTCAGCCGGCCGCGGCGCCCGCCGCCGCGCATGCGGTCGCGGACGCGTCGTCGGCTGCGGCGCCGAGCCGCGCCCGCTCGGCGATCAGCTCGGCGACGATGGCGATGGCGATCTCGGGCGGTGTCTTGCTGCCGATGGCCAGACCGATGGGCGCATGCAGCCGCGCCAGGTCCTCGTCGCCGACGTCGAGCGCGCGCAGCCGCTCGCGGCGGCTGGCCGACGTGCGTGTGGAGCCCATGGCGCCGACGTAGAAAGCGTCGGTGTTCAGGGCTTCCATGAGGCCCATGTCATCGATGCGGGGATCGTGGGTGAGGGCGACGATGGCCGAGTCCCGATCGCTGGCGTGTCGGCGCACGGCATCGTCGGGCATGTCGTTGATCAGGCGCACGCCGGGCACCTCGAAGTCGGCCAGCAGATGCTCGCGCGGGTCGCAGACGGTGACCTGGTAATCCAGCTTCAAAGCGAGCTCTGCCAGATACTTGGAGACCATACCTGCGCCGATGATGAAGAGCTGGTGGCGCGGCCCCCAGACGTGCACCAGGCGCTGCCGCGCCGCATCGAGGGCGAGCGGGCGGTACGCGGTCACCGCCCGCACCTGGCGGCGGCCGGAGCCCAGGTCCACCTCGCGCTCGGCCCAGCTTCGGGCCGCCAGGTGCTCGCTGAGCGCCCGGACGTGGGCCAGGGTTTCCGGGTCCGGCCGCAGCGGCTCGATGGCGATGTGCAGGCTGCCGCCGCAGGGCAGCCCGAACTTCTCTGCCTCCTCGGCGGTGACCCCGTACTGGAATAGCTGCGGCCGCTCCCGGGCCAGCTCGCCGCGTCCGAGCTTCTCCAGCAGATCGTCCTCGACGCAGCCGCCGGACAGGGAGCCGACGCTGTGGCCACCGCCATCGCAGGCAAACAGGGAGCCCACGGGCCGCGGCGACGAGCCCCAGGTCTCGATCACGGTACACAGCCAGCACGCTTTGCCGGCTTCCAGCCAGGTGAGCACCCGGCCGATGACTTCTTCGTCCACCGCTTGCATCGCAATGACAGCCTGAGTGAAAGTGCCTGGCCAGTGTACTACGCCCATCGGTTGCCTTCATGCGCCTGATCGAGACCACGCTGGACGACGATCTGGCGCCGTTCTCCCACTACCTGTGGCAGCAGCGGCTGTCGCACCGGGTATTCGAGGAGCGCGGCGTGCAGATTCTGGAGCTCGCCGATGCGCGGCAGGCGGAGCGGGTGCTGGCCGCCTACCGGTCATGGCGCGCGGGCGAGCTGACGCTGGCGCCGGTGGCGCCGCCCCGGCCCTCCGGACGCTGGATCCAGGCGCTGGCCCGGTATCCCGCCCTGACCGGGCTGATGGCGCTCACCCTGGTGGCGTTCCCGTTCAGCTACCTGTTGGGGCAGGGTCGCCTCACCGAGGTGGCGGCGTGGCTCACCATCGTCGATCCGGCCCGGTTCGGCACGCCGCTGCCCGGGCTCTTCGGGCTGTTGCTGGAGGGGCAGGTCTGGCGCTGGTTTACACCGGCGCTGCTGCACTTCTCGGTCTGGCACCTGGGCTTCAACTGCGCCATCGTCGTCGAGCTCGGGCGCCGCGTCGAGTCGGCCTCGGGCGGTGGCCCGCTGTGGGTCCTGGTGCTGTGGCTCGGCCTGGTCAGCAACCTGGCCCAGTACGCGTTCGGCGGCGGCCCCCTGTTCGGCGGGCTCTCGGGCGTGGCCTACGGGCTGCTGGGTTACGTGGTGGTGCGCCAGCGGCTGGCTCCCCAGGTTCCGGCCTGGCGCTTGCCCGCCGGTCTGCCCGTCGTGCTGGTGGCATTTCTGGTGCTGTTCTCATTGGGCATCACCGAGCCGTTCGGGCTGTACGTGGCCAATGCCGCCCACTGGGGCGGGCTGGCGGCCGGCGCGCTGGCCGCGTTGGCCGCCGGCTGGCGCGGTCGCGGCGCCGCTGTCGGTGGTCTTTGAGAAGTGATGACGAGGAGGTTGACGCATGGCGCGTGACGCGGAGCCGAGGACCATACTTCTTTCGGAATATCAGGCACCTGACTACCTGACCGAAGAGACGGCGTTAACATTCGAGATCGCCGACGGCGAGACCCAGGTGAGCAGCCGGCTGCGGGTGAAGCGGCGTCCGGGCGCCGACTCGGCGGCGCCCCTGGTGCTGAACGGGCAGGACCTGACGCTGTGCTCGGTGGCCGTGGACGGCGTGACGCTGGGGGCCAATCAGTACCGCTCGGACGATGCCTCGCTGGTGATCTTCGATCTGCCCGCCAGCGCCGAGGTCGAGGTGGTGACCCGCATCCACCCGGAGGCCAACTCGGCCCTGGAGGGCCTCTATCAGTCCGGGGGCATGTACTGCACCCAGTGCGAGCCGGAGGGCTTCCGCCGCATCACCTACTATCAGGACCGCCCCGACGTGCAGTCGGTGTTCACCACCACCATCGTCGCCGACGGCGGCCGCTATCCGCAGCTCCTGGCCAACGGCAATCGCATCAGCGAGCGGACGCTGCCGGATGGCCGTCTGGCGGTGACCTGGCACGATCCGTTTCCCAAGCCGAGCTATCTGTTCGCCCTGGTGGCCGGCAACCTGGCCGTGCTGGAGGACGAGTTCGTCACCGCCTCTGGCCGCGCCGTGACCCTGCAGATCTACTCCGAGCCGCACAACATCGGTCAGTGCGGCTACGCCATGGGCGCGCTGAAGCGCGCCATGCGCTGGGACGAAACCACCTACGGCCGCGAGTACGACCTGGACGTCTACATGATCGTCGCGGTCGAGGACTTCAACATGGGGGCCATGGAGAACAAGGGTCTCAACATATTCAACACGTCCTGCGTGCTGGCCTCGCCCGACACCGCCACCGACGCCGCCTACCGGCGTGTCGAGGCCGTGGTCGCGCACGAGTACTTCCACAACTGGTCCGGCAACCGGGTCACCTGCCGGGACTGGTTCCAGCTCAGCCTGAAGGAGGGGTTCACCGTATTCCGCGACGCCGAGTTTACTTCGGACATGCACGCGCGGACGGTGAAGCGCATCGAGGACGTGGCGCTGCTGCGCACGGTGCAGTTCGCCGAGGATGCGGGTCCGCTGGCGCATCCGGTGCGGCCCGGGTCGTACATCGAGATTTCCAACTTCTACACCCCCACGGTGTACGAGAAGGGTGCCGAGGTGGTGCGCATGCTGCACACGCTGCTCGGTCCCGAAGCGTTCCGCCGCGGCAGCGACCGCTACTTCGAGCGCCATGACGGCAGCGCGGCGACCACCGACGACTTCGTCGCCGCCATGGCCTGGGCGGGCGACCTCGACCTGACCCAGTTCCAGCGCTGGTACGATCAGGCGGGAACGCCGGTGCTGACGGTGCGCGAGCAGTTCGCGCACGGACGGCTGACCCTGACGGTGGCCCAGCATTGCCCGCCGACGCCGGGCCAGCGCGACAAGGCGCCGTTCCACGTTCCCGTGCTGTTCGCCCTGGTGGGGGCCGATGGCGGCGACGTCGACGGCGCCGGGCTGCGGGTCGAGGCCACCGAGCCGCTGGCCTGGCGGCCGGCGGACGGAGACGTGGCCGGCGGCTTTCTGCTGCAGCTCCGCGCTGCCGAGGCCAGCGTCGAGCTGTCCGGGCTCCGGGATCGTCCCCGGGTCAGCTTGCTGCGCGGCTTCTCGGCGCCGGTGCGGCTGGCCTACCAGCGTCCGGCCACCGATCTGGTCTTCCTCGCCGAGCACGACAGCGACGGCTTCGCCCGCTGGGATGCGCTGCAGACGCTGGTGGTGGCCGAAATCGACCGGCTGCGCGGCGGCGGCGAGCCCGATGCCGACCTGGTGGCCCTGTTCGGCCGCCTCGGCGAGGGTGCCCTGGCGGCGCCGGACGATGCCGAAGCCCGCACGCTGCTGGCCGTGCTGCTGACGCTGCCGGACCCGGGCTACCTGTTCGAGCAGGCGACGGTGGTGGACGTGGACGGCACCTGCGACGCCGTGGCGGCGCTCCGGCAGGCCATCGCGGCCGCCCACCGGCCGGGCTGGCAGCGCCTGCTGGAAGCCAACGCGCCGGACGGCGCCTACGCCACAGATCCCAGGGCCATGGCGCGCCGGGCGCTGAAGCATGCGGCGCTGGCGCTGCTGGCGCCGGCGCTGTCCGGGGACGAGGCCGGGGCGGTGCTGGCCGACCAGTACCGCCTGGCGGACAACCTCACCGACCGCCGCGCCGCGCTGCAGCAGCTGCTGGCGCATGAGTCGGTCGATGCCGGGCTGCGTGCCGAGCTGCTCGAGGATTTCTACCGGCGCTGGCAGCAGGAGGCACTGGTGGTGGACCAGTGGCTGGCGCTGCAGGCGGCGAGCCCCATGGTGGACGCCGACGGCGTCCGTTCGCTGGCCGCCCACCGGGCGTTCGACGACCGCAACCCGAACAAGCTGCGCGCTCTGTACGGCACCTTCAGCCGGCTCAATCATCGCCGCTTCCACGATCCGGCCGGCGACGGCTACCGGCTGCTGGCGGAGCGGGTCGGCAGCCTCGATCCCCGGAACCCGGCCATGGCGGCGGCCCTGGTCAAGCCGCTGACCCGGTGGCGGCGCTACGACGCTACCCGGGGGCGGGCCATGCGGGCGGCCCTGGAGACCCTGGCCGGCGCGCCGAAGCTGTCCTCCGACCTGTTCGAAGTGGTCAGCAAGGGGCTGGCAGCGCCGGACTGAACGGGTCCTAGTCGTAGAGGGCGGGCAGCGGCTCCGGTGGTGGCCGCCGCAGGCGCCGTCCTCCGAGGCCGCCGCCGCGGAGTCCGCCGCCTGGCAGGCGGCGTACGCTGCCCAACACCTCGCGGCCGCTGACGGGCGCCGCCACCGATCCCGGCCGGTACGCGGCTGCTGCCAGGCGGTCCAGCAGGTCGCCGTGACCGGCCTGCCGGAAGGCGTTGGCGGCCTGGTGCTGGCTGGTGCCGTAGTGGTCGGCCAGCCAGGCCAGCAGGGCGCGGTACATGGCCGCCGGCTCCTGCGTCGCGCATGCGGCCCGGAGCCGCCGGCGGGCGCCGGGGCCAGCAGGCGCCCGGCGTCCGCGGACGCGATGGCGCCAGCGTCCGCCCGGACCGAACCCCCAGTAGCCGGCCAGCGCCAGCAGCAGCACGGCGATCGCGCCGGCCAGCCAGCCGCCATGGAGCACCGGCAGCCAGCCGGCAGGGGCGGTGGCGTCCGGGTCGCTGCCGGCATCCGCGGGCGCGGTCGGGATGGGACTCCCGGCTGCCGGAGATTCCGGGTCTGCAGCCGGCTCGGCGCCGGCTGTGGCGTCCGCCACGGCGCTGCCGGTGATGGTGAGCCGCCGCCCCGGCACGGTGGCCGTGCGCAAGCGGTGCTGCTTCACGTCCCACCAGGTGACCTCCACCCCGGGCAGGACGACCCGTCCGGGTGCGGTGGGCATGAGCGCGTAGGTTTCGGAGCGGCTGCCGCGCACCGTGGCGCCGGAGGCATCGTCGGCGCGGCGTGCCGGCTCTGGATAGGTGCGGAAGTTCGATTCGGGCAGCGCCGCCCGCAACGGCGCGATCACCGAGCTGCCGTTGCCCACCACGTCGGCGCGCACGGTGCGGGTCAGCGGCTCGCCGACGTGCAGCCGGCCGTCGTCGGGCGTCCAGACGTCGCTCAGCGTCACCGACTCCGCGGGCAGCCACGGCTGGTCTGACGGGTACTCGGGCGGAATCGGCAGCACGGTCAGGGTCAGCGGCTCGGTGGCGATGCGCACGCCGGATCGCCGGGTGCGGCCGTCGGTCTGCAGGCGCACGCTGCTGGTCACCGCGATGGCGGGAATGGTGAGCTCGCCGCTGCGCTCCGGAAACAGGGCGAATCGCTGCTCGATGACGCCGTAGCGCTGACCGTCGCGAATGCTGGTGGAGGAGACGGTCTCGCCGAGCGGCGTCACCACGGCGCCGTCGACCTCGGGCATGCCCGGCAGGTCGCTGTAGATCTGCGCCCCGCTGGCGTAGTACAGGCGGCGGATCAGCACGGTCTGCGCCTGCACGTACACCGGATCGACGGTGAGCTCGGTCTCGAAGAACACCAGCCGGTCGATGGCATCCTTCAGCGCCGGGGACAGGCTGCGCACCTGCAGCGTGATCGGCTCGGTGACCTCGTTGCCCACCGCGATGGGTGGGATGGTGAGCTCGCCGGCGCGCCGCGGCCGCAGCACCACCTGGTATTCCACCCACGACTCCACACGCCCGTTCACCGAGCGGTACTGGCTGCTGCTGCGGGTGTTCAGCACCTCGAAATCCGGGTCCAGCGCGTCGAGCGCGAGGGGCGTGGTCTGGTTGCTGCCGGTGGCGCGAATGGTGAGCCGGGTGGTGTCCAGCTCGTCGATGATGCGCGGCTCGATGGTGGCACGCAGCTCGGCGGCCGCGGCCGGCGCCAGCAGCAGCCCGGCCAGCACGGCGGCGATCAGGCGCCATGGGCGCGCGCGTCCGCTCACCAGATCTTCTCCGAGTCCTGGGCGCGGTAGTCGCCGCGGCGCAGCCGCTGATTGGTCTCGTACTGGAACTTCCGCCGCAGCAGCCCGCCCGGATCGTCGGGCACGCGGCGCAGCCACTGCTCCAGCGCGTCCTGCTGCTCGTCACGACTGGCAAGGGATTCCTGCTCCCGTTGCTCGTCCCGGTTCTGCTCGCTCTCGCCCTGGCCGTCCGGGTCCGGTTCCGTGGGCGCCTGATCGGGGGGCGGCTCGTCCGCAGGCGGGTCGTCGCCGCCCCCGGCGGGCTGGTCGGCGGCATCCGGCCTGCTGCTCTGGTCCGGCTGCTCGCCGCCCGGCTGCTGGCGGGAATCGTCGTTCTGGTCCGACGCGTTCTGCTCGTCGCGCAGCTCCTCCAGCAGCGCCTTGTTGTGCCGGGCGTCGTCGTGATCGGGCGCCTGCTCGAGGACGCTCTGGTAGGCGGCAATGGCGGCGTCCAGCTCGCCGGCGTGCGCCAGCGCGTTGCCGAGGTTGTAGCGCGCCTCGACGGCTGCGGCCTCGGAGGCTGCCCGTGCCGCCGCCCGCTCGTAGGCGTCGGCGCCGGCTTCGTACTCGCCCGCCCGGTACAGGGCGGCGGCGCGCCAGGCGGCGTCTTCGAACAGGGCGGCCGCGGTGGCCGGGTCGCCCTCCGTCAACGCCTCATGGGCCTGCTGGTCGCGGCGCTGCCACAGATCGTCCCACAGACCCGCCTGCGCGGGCGCTGGCAGCAGCAGGGGCAGCACCAGCAGCGGCAGCACCACCAGGGTGCCGCGCCGGAAGGCGGACAGCAGCAGCGGCAGGATGAGCAGGCAGACCCAGTACCCCTGGTCCGCCCAGGTGTCGAAGTCGCGCTCGACGGCCACGGTCTCGTCGTCGCCTGGCAGCGGGGTGGCCAGCAGATGATCGACGTCGCGGTCGCCCAGGGTGATGGTGTGATAGCGGCCATGGGTGACGTCGGCGATTCCGGCCAGCCGGTCGACGTCGAGGCGCGCCAGCACCGCCTCCCCCTGCTGGGTGCGCAGCACCTGGCCGGGCTGGTTGGCGAAGTCCAGGGGAATCGGTGCGCCACGGTCGGTGCCGATGCCGAGCACGGAGATGGGGAAGCGCGGGTCGCGGCGCTCGGTGGCATCGGTGGGCCGGTCGATGCCGTCGGTGATCACCAGGATGCGACCCTGCTGCATGCGGGCGTTGTCGAGCAGGTCGCGGGCGATGTCGAGAGCGGCACCCAGCTCGCTGCCGAGCACGGGCATCATGTCCGGCGCCAGCGCCGGCAGCAGGTTCTCGATGGTGCGCACATCGTCGGTGAGCGGCACCACGGCATGCGCGTCGCCGGCGTAGGCCACCAGCGCCGTGAAGCCCTCGTCGCGCCGGCGCAGCACGTCGGCGATCTTCTGACGCGCCCGCACCATGCGCGATGGCGCCACGTCCTCGGCGAACATGGACAGGGACAGGTCGAGCACGATCACCAGGGCGTCGGTGCGCTGCTCCACCGGCTGCGGCAGACGCTCCCAGCTCGGCCCCGCGAGCCCCAGGGCAGCGATGGTGAGCAGCAGCGCCATGAGCGCCGCGCGGGTCCGGCTGCCGCGTTGGCTGCCCGGCTCCAGCAGCACGGTCAGCAGCTCCGGGGCAATGGCCTGCTGCCAATGGCTGCCGCTGCCGTGCAGGCGGGCCCAGCGCCACAGCAGCCACATGGCCGGGATCAGCAGCAGCAGCCACGCCGGTCGCAGGAAGTGCAGGTCGGCGAGCTCAGGCATGACGGCTCCGCTGGTCGAGGGCCAGCAGGCCCAGGGCGAGCAGCCAGGCGGCACCCAGCGGCCAGTGGTACAGCGAGGCGATGGGTCGATAGGTCTCGGCGTCCTGCTCGATGGGCTCCATGGTGTCGATCAGGTCGTAGATCTCCAGCAGCTGCTCGGTGCTCTGGGCGCGGAAGTAGCGGCCGCCGGTGACGTCGGCCACGGCCTGCAGGGTGGTTTCGTCGATCTCGGCGGAAGGATTGACGATGCCGGACGAGAACACGCCGAACAGGCTCGGCATGCGCATGGCCTCGGCACCGAAGCCGATGGTGTGGATGCGGATGCGCTCCACCGCGGCCAGCTCCGCCGCCTTCACCGGCGCCACCTCGCCGACGTTGTTGGCGCCGTCGGTGAGCAGCACCAGCACGCGCTCGCCTTCCGGCCGCTCGCGCAGGCGCTTCACGGCCAGACCGATGGCATCGCCGATGCCGGTTTTGCCGCCGGCGATGCCGATCGGCGCCTCCTGCAGCAGCCGCTCGACGCTGGCCAGGTCGAAGGTGAGCGGCGCCTGCAGGTAGGCGTGGGTGCCGAACAGGATCAGGCCCACCCGGTCACCCTGGCGGCGGGCGATGAAGTCGCTGACCACGTGCTTCACCACCACCAGCCGGTTCACCAGGCGATTGCCGAGCTGCATGTCCTCGGTGCCCATGCTGCCGGACAGGTCCACGGCCAGCATGAGATCGCGGCCGGTGGTGGGCAGGGTGATGGGCTCTCCCGTCCACTGCGGACGGGCGCTGGCGGTGACCACGGCCAGCCAGATGATCCACAGCAGCAGCAGCCGCCACGGCCAGCGGCCGCGCAGGCCGCGTCCGGCGCTGTCGCCGTCGGGGCGGAACCGGGCCACGTCGGGCACGGTCAGCGCCGCCTGCTCCCGGGCGCTGGGCCGGGCCAGCACCCGCACGAGCCAGGGCAGGGGGGCGAGCAGCAGCATCAACGGCCACACCAGCTCGATCATGCCGCCCGTGCCTCCGGCGCCGCGGAGGGTGCCGATGCCCTGGCCAGCAGGGCCTCGATGCGCTCATGCACGGCCTCGGTGTCGGCGGACAGGTCGGCTCGGAAGCGGGCGTCTCCGAGCGCGCGTGCCGGGCCCTCGCTGAACACCGCGGCGCCGGCGTGGCGGTCGAGCAGGCGCAGCCAGTCATCGCCGCTGGCGCGCCGGGCCGCATCCTCACCCAGGGCATGAATCAGCAGCCGCTTGAGCAGCTCGTTGCTGGCGTCGAGATACGCGCGCTCGCCCATCTCGCCGGCCCGATGGCGGCGATAGATCTCGGCATAGAGGCGGCGGGCGTGGACCACCGGGCGGCGCCGCCGGGCGCTCGCGCGCAGCCGCCATGCGGCCCAGAGCAGCAGCGCGGCAGCGGTGACCGCCAGCAGCCACCAGCCCGGCGCGGGTGGCCACCAGCCCGGGGCGTCGGGCAGGTGGATGTCGCGCAGCTGCTGCAGTCGGTCGGGGCTCATGGCCATGGTGCCGCGCTCACAGCCAGCCCACGCTGGCGCGGACGTCGGCATCCGTGGGCAGCGACGCCAGCACCACCTTCGACTCCTGGCAGACCTGCTCGACGGCGCTGACGCCGGCGTCGTAGCGGGCCCGGTAGCGCTCGCGCAGGCGCCGATCACCGGCGTCGAACTGCCAACGGTCGACGCCGTCCGTCACCGTGTAGCGATCCGCCGGCGGCAGGTCGCGCTCCAGCGGGTCGAATACCCGCACCGCAGCCACCTCGTTGTGGCGGCCCAGGGCGCGGAAGGCGTCGCGCCAAAGCCCGTGATGATGGGCGAAGTCGCTGACCACGTAGATCCGGTAGTGGCTGCGGGCGAGCCGGCGCACGCGCAGCAGAGCTTCGCCGAACGCAGCAGCGTCCGGCCCTTCGCCGCCACGCTGCAGGGCTCGGTTGAACCTGGCCAGATCGCCCAGCAGGCGGGCCAGGGGCTTGATGTTGCGGTAGGGCTTGTGGATCGCCAGGTCGTCATTGCCGAGGATCACGGCACCCACCCGGTCGTGGTGGCGGATGGCGCGCCAGGCGGCCATGGCGGCGAACTCGGCGGCCGCCACCGACTTCAGCCGCTCGCGGCTGCCGAAGAACATGGATTGGGTCTGGTCCACCACCAGCAGGGTCAGACGCTCGCGCTCCTCGCGGAACACCTTGGTATGCGGCACGCGCTTGCGGGCCGTCACCCGCCAGTCGATGCTGCGGACATCGTCGCCCGGCTGGTAGAGGCGCACCTCGGAGAAGTCGATGCCACGGCCGCGCTGCCGCGACAGCCGGGTGCCGCCGCGGGCGCTGACCACGCTGCTGGCGGTCAGCGGTTCCGTCAGCGGCCGGAAGCGCAGCGCGAGCAGGCCGTCGAGGTCGACATAGGGGCCGCGCAGCAGGACGTCGGGCTTCCCGTCGGGCTTCGCGTCCGTCATGGCCGCCCTCAGGGCACCGGCACCTGGTCCAGCAGCATGTCCACCACCCGGTCGGCGGAAACGCCCTGGGCCTCGGCATCGAAGGTGAGGATGAGGCGGTGGCGCAGCACGTCGTGGGCCACCGCCTGAACGTCGTCGGGGCTGACGAAGTCACGGCCCTCAAGCCAGGCCAGCGCCCGCGCGCACTGGTCGATGGCGATGGTGCCGCGGGGGCTGGCGCCGAACTCCACCAGACCCGACAGCGCGCCCCGGGCCTCGCGGGTGGCCATGATCAGGGCGACGATGTAGCGCTCCACCGGCTCCGCCATGAAGATGTTGAGGATCTCACGGCGGGCGGCGAACACGTCGTCCTGGGTCAGCCGGTACGGGGCCGCCGGCGGTGGTGTGCGGGTGCCGGCCTCGCGACGCACCAGGTGCAGGATGTCGGTCTCGGACTGCTCGTCCGGATAGCCGACGCGGACGTGCATCAGGAAGCGGTCTAGCTGCGCTTCCGGCAGCGGGTACGTGCCCTCCTGCTCGATGGGGTTCTGGGTGGCCATCACCAGGAACAGCTCGGGCAGCGGAAACGTCTGGCGGCCGACGCTGACCTGGTGCTCGGCCATGGCTTCGAGCAGGGCCGACTGCACCTTCGCCGGTGCCCGGTTCACCTCGTCCGCCAGCAGCAGGTTGTGGAACACGGGCCCCGGCTGGAACT
Source organism: Pseudomonadales bacterium (assembly GCA_040219935.1). Classification (GTDB taxonomy): domain Bacteria; phylum Pseudomonadota; class Gammaproteobacteria; order Pseudomonadales; family Azotimanducaceae; genus UBA7803. The sequence goes on from JAVJUA010000084.1 coordinate 142,562, forward strand.
TGAACGAGCCGTCTTCCGGGCGGAACACCTCGGTGCCGGTAATGTCGCTGGGCAGCAGGTCGGGCGTGAACTGGATGCGGTGGAAGTCGCCGTCGACGGCGTTGGCCAGCTCTTTGACCGCCCGGGTCTTGGCGAGGCCGGGCGCGCCCTCCACCAGCAGGTGGCCGCCGCACAGCAGCGCCATCATCAGCCGCTGCAGCAGGGCGTGCTGGCCGATGATGCGGCCGGTGAGCCAGTCGGTGACGGCCCGCACGCGGTCCTGCTCGAGGGAATGCACTGCGCTCATGACGTGTCCGATCGAAAAGCCCGGTATTGTAGCGGCCGGGGGCGTAGAATTCGCGCCGATGTACGCCCCGGTCCGATCCCTGCTGTTCGCCCTGCCGCCGGAAGCCAGTCACAACCTGGCACTGGCCGGGCTACGTGCGTTTGGACGCCTTCCGGGCAGAATCGTGCCCGCCGCCGGTCGCTCGCGCCGCCTGCTCGGCCTCGACTTCGCCAATCCGGTGGGGCTGGCCGCCGGTCTCGACAAGGACGCAGCCGCAGTCGAAGGTCTGGCCCGGCTCGGATTCGGCTTCGTCGAGGTGGGCACCGTGACGCCACGGCCGCAACCGGGCAACCCGAAGCCGCGGCTGTTCCGGCTGCCGCAGGCGCAGGCGCTGATCAACCGCATGGGCTTCAACAACGGCGGTGCCGCGGCCATGGCCGGGCGGCTGGACAGGCTGCGCAGCCGCGGCCGCCTCGGCGCCACCGTGCTCGGCGTCAACGTCGGCAAGAACAAGGACACACCACTCGAGGCCGCGGGCGACGACTACGTGGCCGCCATGACCGCCGTCTACGCTTACGCCGACTACCTGACCCTGAACCTGTCGTCTCCGAACACGCCGGGGCTGCGCGCCCTGCAGTCAGCCGAAGCCCTGGCGCCGCTGCTCGGCCAGGTGAAAGAGGCGCAGGCGCGGCTGGCGTCGACGCACCGGCGTACGGTGCCGCTGCTGCTGAAGATCGCGCCCGACCTGGCCGCGGCCGACGTCGCCGTGGTCGCAGACGCCGTGACCCGGTTCGCCATCGATGGGGTGATCGCCACCAACACCACCATCACCCGGCCCGGGCTGGAGGCGGCGCCGCGGGCGGCCGAGGCGGGGGGATTGAGCGGGCGTCCGCTGCAGCCGCTGGCGCGCGCTGCAGTAGCCGAGCTGCGCCGGCACCTCGACGCGACGGTGCCGGTGATCGGCGTCGGCGGTATCATGGACGCCGCTGCGGGGCGGGCCATGCTGGAGGAGGGGGCCGATCTGCTGCAGATTTACACCGGCTTCATCTATCGCGGACCGGCGCTGGTGCGCGAGTTGAGCCGACTTTAGAAACGGGGATTCGACCGGCCGCGCGGCCGGGTGATTTTTGGGGGACATCATATGTTGCGGATGCTGATCGGGCTGGTCGCCCTGGCGGCCGGTGCTTCGGCCCATGCGGAGTCGGCGTTGTCCAGCGGCGACACGGCCTGGATTCTGACGGCCACGGCACTGGTGCTGTTCATGACCATTCCCGGGCTGTCACTGTTCTATGCCGGCCTGGTCCGCAGCAAGAACGTGCTGAGCGTGCTCATGCAGTGCTTCGTGATCACCTGCCTGGTGACCATTCTGTGGCTGATCGCCGGCTACAGCCTCGCCTTCTCAGAGGGCGGGCCCTTCATCGGCGGACTCGGCAAGGTGTTCTTCAACGGCGTCGGCACCGACTCGGTGAGCGGCACCGTTCCGGAGCCGGCCTTCGCGCTGTTCCAGCTCACCTTCGCCATCATCACCCCGGCGCTGGTGGTGGGCGGCTTCGCCGAGCGGATGCGCTTCGGCGCCATGCTGCTGTTCTCGGCGCTGTGGCTGCTGCTGGTCTACGTGCCGGTCTGCCACTGGGTCTGGGGCGGGGGCTGGCTGGGTGAGCTGGGGCTCATGGACTTCGCCGGCGGCACCGTGGTGCACGTCACCGCGGGCACCGCGGCGCTGGTGGCCGCGCTCATGCTCGGGCGCCGCCGCGGCTTCCCCGAGACACCCATGATGCCGCACAACATGACCATCACCGTGGCCGGTGCCGGCATGCTCTGGGTGGGCTGGTTCGGCTTCAACGGCGGCAGCGCGCTTGCTGCCAACGGCGATGCCGCCATGGCCATGCTGGTGACCCACATCTCGGCCTCCGCGGGCGCGTTCACCTGGCTGGTGGCGGAGTGGATCCGCTTCGGCAAGCCCAGCGCGCTCGGCGCCGTGACCGGCATGGTGGCCGGGCTCGGCACCATCACGCCGGCCTCGGGCTTCGTGGGTCCCGGCGGCGCCCTGGTGATCGGCATTCTCGCCGGCGTCATCTGCTTCGTGGCCACCAACTATCTGAAGCGCACCCTGCGCATCGACGACTCGCTGGACGTGTTCCCGGTGCACGGGGTCGGCGGCATTCTGGGCACGCTGCTCACCGCCGTGTTCGCCAGCTCGGCGTTGGGCATGTTCAGCGGTCACGTGGACCTGAACATCGGTGAGCAGCTCGGTGTGCAGGCGCTGGGCGTGGGCGTCACGCTGGTCTACACGGCCCTGGTGACGGCCGGCATCCTGCTGGTGACCCAGGCCCTGATCGGCAACCGGGTCAGCGACGAGCAGGAGGTCGAGGGCCTGGACATCGTCTCCCACAACGAGCGTGGCTACGACCTCTGAGCGGGGTGCCCGGGGTCAGGCTTCGAGATCCGGACCCCGCGCCAGGGCGCTGCGAACCAGGGCGTCCATCAACTCGGGAAACGGCGAGCCGACCGCGGCAGCCGCATCCGGGAACAGGCTGGTGGGGGTCATGCCCGGCAGGGTGTTGACCTCCAGCAGCACGATCTCGTCGCGATCGGTGACCAGCAGGTCGGCGCGCGACAGGTCCCTCAATCCCAGGGCCCGATGGGCGGTCAGGGCGATGCGCTGGGCGGCGTCGCGCACGGCGTCCGTGACCGGGGCCGGAATCAGGTGCTCGCTTTTGCCCTGGGTGTAGCGGTTGGTGTAGTCGTACCATTCGTCCTGCGCCGTGCGAATCTCGATGACGGGCAGCGACCGCGGCGCCTCGCCGTGCAGGTGCAGCACGCCGACGGTGATCTCGCGTCCCGGCACGAAGGGTTCCACCAGCACGCCGTGACCGAAGTCGAGGGCGGCGCGGATGGCCGGCTCGGCGTCGCCGCCATTGGGCAGACGGGTCACCCCCAGCGCCGAACCCTGACGCAACGGCTTGATCACCACCCGGTCGCCGAGCCGCTCGCGCACCGCGGCGGCGGCCTCGGTGCTCGGGGTGCCGGGTTCCACCACCACCTCGTCCGCCACCGGCAGGCCGAGCCGGCGGAACACGGCCTTGGCCAGGCTCTTGTCCATGGCCAGGGCGCTGCCGTGCACGTCGCTGCCCACGTAGGGCAGCCCCAGCAAGGCCAGAAAGCCCTGCACCGTGCCGTCCTCGCCGGGCGGGCCGTGCAGGGCGGGGAACACCACGTCGGGCTCGTGCTCCAGCAGTCGTCGCGCGCAGTGGCGGTCGAGTTCGATGAGCTGTGGGCGATGGCCGGCTGCCTCGAGGCCGCGGGCCACCTCCCGGGCCGACACCCGGGACACCTGGGCCTCGGCGGAAGGTCCGCCCATCAGCACGGCGACGTCGAGCGCGGTCGGGTTCACCATGAGTGTCTCCGGGTCAGGGATGCAGGGTCGCGCGCGGATCGTAGACGGTCCAGCGCTGGTGGTCACGCCAGGCGCCGGCGATGAACAGAAACGCCGGCGACAGCCCCTCGAACTGGAAGCCGCAGCGCTGCACCAGCGCTACCGAGCGGGCGTTGTCGGGCTGAATGTTGGCCTCGAGCCGATGCAGGCCGAGATCGCCGAAGGCGTAGCGTTTCACCTGCTCCAGCCCCTGGCTCATGTAGCCCTGACCGGCGAAGGGAGCACCGGCGTAGTAGCCGAGCGAGGCCGACAGAAACGAGCCGCGGACGATGTTGTTGAGGTTGATCACGCCGGTGATGGCGTCATCGACGCCGCGGCAGACCAGCAGCCCTTCGTGATCCTCCTGGTGGGTGCGGGCGAGATAGTTGAAGAATGCGACGCTGGTCAGCGGCGGCTGGATCCACGGGTCGTGCAGCCGCCGGCTCTGCTGCATCAGCTCCAGGAACTCATGGCGGTCGCGGCGGGCTACCGGGCGCAGGTAGACGCGCTCGTCAGCGCTCATGACGCTCCTGATGCTCGAGCAGAAAGATCTCCCAGAGCGCGGGCGGAATCATGGCCAGCCCGAGGATCAGCAGGTGCAGAGGGTGCAGCCGGAAGTCGTTGTCCAGCAGCCAGATGCCGCGGAAGGTGAAGCCCTGGCCGTGCCAGTCCATGAGGCCGGCGGTGGTGAGTGCGAATCCCAGAGCCAGCAGCAGAAAGCGCAGCAGATACCTCATCGCGGCAGAATATACGCCGCGCCGCGGTGGCGAAGCCAGGCCCCGCTGAACGCGGCCGCCGGATAGCGGCGCACCACCTCACCGTCCGCGCCGGCCGGGTCGCAGACGTGCACGACGTCGGGGCCGGCCCCGTACACCACCACCAGATGGCCGTTGGTCTGGGGCAGCGGGGCGTCGGGCAGCTCGCCGTCGCCGAAGCGGATGCTGGTCACCACCGGCACGCCCTGGTCGAGCACGTCGAGCGCGTCGGTCCAATCGGGAAAGACCTCCACCGCGCCCACGCAGTCGTGTCGGGCGGCGGCGGCGATGGCCAGCGGCCAGACCCCGTAGGTGTCCGTCACCGGGTCGCGGCACGACTCGGTGAGCGCGAGCCAGTCGTGAGGCCGGTGCCACATCGACAGCACCATGGAAACGCAGGTAGGCGAGCAGATGCGCTGGGCGATCTCCTCGGGCGCGCGCAGCTGGCTGCGCGGCGGCGGCGGCACGGGGAGGATGACGCTGCGCCGGGGCAGCGGTGGCACCGCCAGAGTCAGGGCGCGGGTGGACACGGTAACCAGGTAGCGACTGGGGGACGCCGCGGCCATGAAGGTCAGGTGCAGCACCGGTGACGGCAGCGGGCGATGAATGTGAAAGCAGTCGATGTGGGTGCTGACCGGGCCGCCGGAGGGGACGCCGGCCACCTTGCCTGCCGCCGGAATCTCCAGCAGCGGCCAGGAGCCCCCTGCGGCGCGCAGCGTCCAGCGGTAGCGTTGGGGTGCGTCGCCGGCGGATGCTAGGCTGGGCACCAGGATCGTGCCCGGCGACAGGTCGGGCAATGGCAGGGCCAGCCGCCAGGCCCCATCCCGGTGCCGCCAGGGCGCCGGCCCCGACACCGGCAGCGGATAGGCGCGGACGGTGTCCGGGTCGGCGAAGCGCTGGGTGGGTATGGCGGACATGAAACGACTGGTCAATGGACTCGTCAACGACTGCTCGATGGGACTACCGATGGGCGCACGACCCGAACCCATGCTGACCCTGTTTTCTACCGATCACTGCGCCCTGTGCGAACGGGCGCTGGATCTGCTGGCGAGTATGCCAGAACTGCGCGGCCGGCGGCTCGACGTGGTCGACGTCGCCAATGACGAGGTGCTGCTCGAGCGTTACGGCCCGCGTCTGCCGGTGCTGCGGGTGGGCAGCCGGGAACTCGACTGGCCGTTCACCCGCGAGACGCTGGCGCGCCTTCTCGACCCGGTCAGTTGATCTGGGTCTCGTGAGGCCCGAGCACCGGCTGAGGCGACTGCAGCAGGTGTCCGTACACCTGGGTGCCCGCCAGCACGTTCTTCACGTAGTCGCGGGTTTCCCGGAACGGAATGGTCTCGATCCAGACGTCCATGGGCCGTCCGGCGCCATTGCGCAGCCAGCGGTCCACGCGGCCCTCGCCGGCATTGTAGGCTGCGGCCGCCACCGGACGGCGATTCTCGTAGCGCTCCAGCAGCCGGGCCAGGTGCCGCCCACCCAGCTCGACGTTGGTAGCGGGGTCGTAGAGCTGGAAGGCGGTGGGCTCCGCCAGGCCGGCCCGACGGGCGACGTGGCTGGCCGTCGGCGTCAGCAGCTGCATCAGGCCGTGGGCGTTGGCGTGGGAGCGCGCCTTGGGGTCGAACGCGCTTTCCTGGCGTGCCACGGCCATCAGAAAGGGCTTCGGCACCGACGTGATCTGGCTGGTGCGCAGGAAGGCATCCGTGTACGCCACCGGGAAGCGCAGGGCGACGTCGTCACGCAGCTCGCCCTGGTTGGCGATGGCTATGCCCTGGTTGACCCAGCCGATCTCGTTGGCCAGCCGGGCGGCGTAGAAGCGTTCGTCCGTGGTCAGTCGGGGCACCAGGGCGAACCACTCCCGGCGGGCATTCACCAGGTCGCCCACCGCGTACAGCTCCAGCGCCCGCTGCACGGGGGGCAGGGTCTCCAGGCGCGCGCGGATGGTCGGGTCGTTGCGTTCGGCGGCCGCGTTCAGGCGCGTCGGCTGGCCCAGCCGGCTGGCGGCCAGAAAGCCGTAATAATGTCGCTCGTCGGCGATGGCCTTCCAGGTCTGGGTGGCGCGCTCGCTCTGCAGCTGTGACTGCTGCAACGCCCGGCCCAGCCAGTACTGCCAGCGCAGGTCGTTGCGGCGATCCTGCGGCATGCGCTCGATCCACTCCGCCACTGCCTTCCAGTTCTCCACCGCCAGTGCGGCGTCGGCCATGCCTTCGGCGAATCCGGCGGATACCAGCGCCGGGGCGCGGGAGGGGAAGTCGCCGGCGCGGGCCATGGCCAGCACCACGGCCTCGCTCACCTCGCGGGCAGCCTCGTCGCTGAAGGCGTGGCTGTCCTGGTAGCGTTGCCAGGCTGCCGATGCCGCGGCCGCGTTCTGGGCGGCGAGCCGGCGGATGCCGTGAGCGATGACCACACGCGCGGCCGATTCGTCGCGGCTCCAGATGCCCCTGCGGCTGACCGACTGCGGATCGACGTGCACGTCGTACAGGGCCCGGGCCCAGGGCTTCAAGGGACCGTCGAAGAAGCGCAGCAGATAGCGGGCGAGCTGCCGCTGGTCGGCGCGCAGGGCAAGCTGCATGCGCTCCCACGCCATCGTCTCGGTCAGATGGCCGCCGCGAATCCAGGACTCGAACAGGGGATCACACGCCTTCGGCTGGGAGCGGCCGACGGTCCAGAGCTCGGGCACCGCCTCCATGGCCGCGGCGCGATCGCCGGTGGCCTGCAGGGCCCGCAGCCGGTAGCAGCGCAGCTCCGGGTCCGCCGTCTCCTGGTAGTGGGCCAGCAGCCGCGCCCAGTCGTTGCGCGCGCCCATCATCTTCAGCCAGCGTCGGTGCAGCAGCGGGGTGACCGGCAGGTCGGCGTGGCGGGACTGAAAGGCCAGCATGTCGGCGTCGCTGATGCGGCCCAGCCGCGATTCCACCTCGTAGTAGTCGAGATAGGGTGCCAGTGGGTAGTCGTCCAGCGCCGTGCGCGCCTGGCGGAATGCGGGCGCGCGGCCGGCGTGCAGGTGGCCGATGGCCTGGCGGTACAGCTCGCGCTTCTGCTCCTGAGGCACGATGGCGCCGGCGGGCAGCGCCGCGCCGAGCAGAAGGTATCCAAGTACCAGCAGGACGGCGCTCCGGCCGCTCCACGGTAGATATCGCATGATCAGGACGACTCCTTCAGGACGACTCTTTCAGGACGACTCCGTTCCTTCCTGTCCGACCCGAACCGCCAGCACGTCGCAACGCGCGCCGTGCAGCACCCCGTTGGCGGTAGAACCGAGCAGCAGGGCCAGGCCGTGCCGGCCATGGCTGCCCACCACGATCACGTCGGCACCGATCGAGTCGGCGGTGCGCTGGATCTCGCTCTCGGGCCGGCCGAAGATCAGGTGCTGGCGCTCGGCCGGTACCGACAGCGTAGCAGCGAACTCGGCAAGATGAGATTTCGCCTGCTCGTGAATCTGATCCTGAACGGTGGAGAGATCCATGGGTATGTCGCCGCCGTAGGCGAGGCTGAGCGGCTCGATGACGTGCACTACGTGCAGTTCGGCGTCGAAGGCCTGACAGAGACGGCGCGCACGGTTGGCAACGGCGTTGGATTCCTCCGTCAGGTCGACGGCGAGCAGGATGCGACGGTAGTCAGACATGTTGCCCCCCGGCATGTTGCCCCCCGGCGTCGATTGCGGCGACGATACACACAAAGCGTATACCCCACAAGCGGCCGCCCGACGCGCGCCGAGGAGCCTGCCTGCCGTGGCCTGGATCATCATCATCGTGATCTTCATCGTCGCTTTCGGCCCCTTGTTATGGCTGATGCCGACGCCACGGGAGCGCCGCCTCGCGCGGCTGCGGCAGCAGGCGCTGCAGGCCGGCCTGCGGGTCGAGCTGGGACGTCTGCCGCGTTCGGACCCGACGCCGGACCAGCGGGTAACCGCCGGCGGCCGGGCGCTGGATCTGAGCCGCGAGTGCGCGGTATATCAGCAGCCGCTGGCGAAGCGGCTGCGCCACCTGCCCCCGGCGCGCGTGCTGCGCGGCGACCTGGGCGCCCCTGCCTGGCCGGGATGGTCGTTCGAGCTGGGCGCGAAGCCCGAGCACCCGCGTCTCGGCGCCACCCTGGACGCGCTCGCCGCCCTGGTCGACACCCTGCCGGACGACGTCATCGCGCTGGAATGGCGCGGTCACGAGGTGGGTGCCTATTGGCTGGAAAGCCCCGGCAGCGGGTCTGAATCGGTGCCCGCCCTGGCCTCGAAGCTGGCTGCCGCCGCCGCCGCTCTGGGCGCTCTGGACGCCTCTCTCGAGCCTGCGACCGATCCAGGAAACATTTGACACTGCTTTCGGGCTGGCCTTATAACGGCGCCGAATTTTCCCGCCTGGAGGTCCATGGCCCGCTCCCTCGTCATCGTTGAGTCTCCCGCCAAAGCGAAAACCATCAACCGCTATCTCGGTAAAGATTTCATCGTCAAATCCAGCGTTGGGCATATCCGTGATCTGCCGGTGGGCGGCCAGGAGACGGATGCCAAGGCGCGGGCCAAGCAGGCGGCGAAGACCCGCAAGCTGACCCCGGAGCAGAAGGCCGAGCACCAGCGGAAGCGGGCGCGCGAGCGTCTGATCAAGCGCATGGGCGTCGACCCCGAGTCGGGCTGGGAAGCCGAGTATCAGGTGCTGCCGGGCAAGGAGAAGGTGGTACAGGAGCTGGCGCGCCTGGCCGAGAAGGCGGACACCATCTACCTCGCCACCGACCTCGATCGGGAGGGTGAGGCCATCGCCTGGCACCTGCGGGAGACCATCGGCGGCGATCCGGCACGCTACCGGCGGGTGGTGTTCAACGAGATCACCCGCAAGGCCATCGAGCAGGCCTTCGCCGAGCCGGGTGAGCTGGACATGAACCGGGTCAACGCCCAGCAGGCCCGCCGCTTCCTCGATCGGGTGGTCGGGTTCGAGCTGTCGCCGCTGCTGTGGGCCAAGGTCGCCCGCGGCCTGTCGGCGGGCCGGGTGCAGTCGGTCGCCGTGCGTCTGGTGGTGGAGCGCGAACGCGAGATCCGCGCCTTCGTGCCCGAGGAGTACTGGGAAGGCTTCGCCGATCTCGGCCGTGCCGGCCACCCGGACGCAGAGCCGCAGCGCTTCCAGGTGCTGAAGGACGGCGGCGAGAACTTCCGCCCCGGCGCCGGTGAGCCGGCCCACGAGGCCATGGCCAGGCTGGAGCAGCGGGCGTTCGTGGTCAGCGGCCGGGAAGACCGGCCCACCCGATCAAAGCCATCGGCACCCTACATCACCTCGACCCTGCAGCAGGCGGCCAGCACCTGGCTCGGCTACAGCGTCAAGAAGACCATGACCCTGGCGCAGCGGCTGTACGAAGCCGGCTATATCACCTACATGCGCACCGACTCCACCAATCTGTCGGCGGATGCGGTCTCTGCCTGCCGCGACCACGTCGCCAGGACGTTCGGCGAGGACTACCTTCCCGAAGCGCCCAATGTCTACAGCAGCAAGGCGGATGCCCAGGAAGCCCACGAGGCCATCCGGCCTTCCAACGTCGGCACCCGGCCGGAGATGCTGTCGGGCGTGGAAGATGACGGCGTGCGCCTCTACCGGCTGATCTGGGCCCAGTTCCTGCGCTGCCAGATGACGCCGGCGCGCTACCTGAGCACGGTCGTCAACGTACAGGCCGGCGAGTTCGAGCTGCGCATTCGCGGCCGCATTCTGCAGTTCGACGGCTACACCCGGGTGCCTCTGGTGGACAAGCGTGACCAGGGCAAGGACGAGACCCAGAGCGACGACGACCGGCCTCTGCCCGACTACCAGGTGGGCGAGAAGCTGACCCTGGCCGGCGTCGAGGCGGTGCAGCACTTCACCAAGCCGCCGCCGCGCTACTCCGAGGCGAGCCTGGTGCGCGAGCTCGAGAAGCGCGGCATCGGCCGGCCGTCCACGTACGCGGCCATCATCTCGACCATTCAGGATCGCGGCTATGTGACGCTGCGCAGTCGCCGCTTTCATGCCGAGAAGATCGGCGAGCTGGTGACCGACCGCCTGGTGGAGCAGTTCCAGCACCTGATGGACTACGGCTTCACCGCGGCGCTCGAGCGCGAGCTCGACCAGGTGGCCGACGGCGAGGTGGACTGGCGCGGCGTGCTGAACGAGTTCTACGATGACTTCAGCAACCGCCTGGAAGTGGCGCAGAACGCCACCGGCGGCATGCGCGCCAACGAGCCCACCGACACCGACGTACCCTGCGAGAAGTGCGGCCGGCACATGCAGATCCGCAATGCGTCCACGGGCGTGTTTCTCGGCTGCTCGGGCTACGGCCTGCCGCCGAAGGAGCGCTGCACCCACACCATGAACCTCATCCCGGGGGACGAGGCCGTGGACGTGGAGCAGGACGATGAAGGCGAGTCGCGGCTGCTGCGCGCCAAGCATCGCTGCCCGGTGTGCTCGGCAGCCATGGACAGCTACCTGATCGACGAAACGCGCAAGCTGCACGTCTGCGGCAACAACCCCGACTGCGCCGGCTTCGAGGTGGAGCGGGGCCAGTTCCGCATCAGGGGCTATGAAGGCCCCGTGATCGAGTGCGACAAGTGCGGCGCCGACATGCAGCTCAAGTCCGGCCGCTTCGGCAAGTACTTCGGCTGCACGTCCGACGCCTGCAGGAACACGCGCAAGCTGCTGCGCAACGGTCAGCCGGCGCCGCCCAAGGCCGATCCGATCGCCATGCCCGAGCTGCGTTGCGAGAAGGTGGACGACTACTACCTGCTGCGCGACGGCGCCTCGGGCATCTTCCTGGCGGCCAGCCAGTTTCCCAAGAACCGGGAGACCCGGGCGCCCCTGGTCAGCGAGCTGAAGCCCCATGCCAACGAGCTCGACGAGAAGTTCCGCTACCTCCTGAACGCCCCGGAGCACGATCCCGACGGCAGGCCGGCCGTGATCCGGTTCAGCCGCAAGGAGCGCACCCAGTACGTGCAGTCGGAGGAAGACGGTAAGGCGACAGGCTGGCGCGCCGTCTATCAGGACGGCCGCTGGGTCACCGAGGACGGCCGCGGCGGATCGGGCGGCAAGCGGGCAGCCGCCAAGGCGAAGCCCAAGGCCAAAGCGAAGCCCAAGGCCAAAGCCTCGGCGAAACGCAGCAAGTCGTCGGCCGCCGACGGCCAGGAAAGGGGTGCCGGATCATGACTGCAACACTTCTGGAGATCACCGAGCTGGCCAACGGCGACGTCGTGCTGCGCGAGGCGGACACGGAGCCGGGCGCCCAGTCGGAGCCCCTGGTGCGCATCCGTTTCTCCGGTGAGGTGCGCGACATGCTCGGCAAGGACCTGGTGAGCGTGGCCGAAGCCATGATCGATGCCGCCACCGAATATCTCGAGGCGGACGCGGAGGCTGCCACCGTGACCGACGACGACGACGAGGACGTGCCGCCCACCCTGCACTGACCAAGCCGTCGCCTGGCTCGTTCAGGAGCCCTGGCGGATCACACCCACGGACAGCCCTTCGATGTGGAAGTCCTGCCGGGTCAGGTCAACCTCGATCGGGCTGAAGTCGTCGTTCTCCGGCAGCAGCAGCACGCGATGGCGTGCCCGGGTGCGCTGAAAGCGCTTCACGGTCACCTCGTCGTCGACGCGGGCCACCACCACCTGGCCGTTTGCGGCCTCGGGCGTGCGATGCACGGCCAGCAGGTCGCCGTCGAGAATGCCGATGCCGCGCATGCTGTCGCCCCGCACCCGCAGCAGAAAATCGGCTCGCGGCCGGAAAAAGCCCGCGGGAATGTCGACGTGATCTTCGATGTTCTGCTCTGCCAGGATCGGGTTGCCCGCAGCGACCCGGCCGACGATGGGCAGGCCCGGCGGCTCCGGCAGGCGGATGCCGCGGGAGGTGCCGGGGATCATCTCGATGGCACCCTTGCGGGCCAGCGCCTTCAGATGCTCCTCAGCCGCGTTCGGCGAGCGGAAGCCGAGCCGCTCGGCGATGTCGGCCCGGGTCGGCGGATAGCCGGTGTCGCTGATGTGCTGTCGGATCAGATCGAGTACCTGGGCTTGCCGGGGCGTAAGGTGGTCCATGGGGCGCCTGTGTGGATATACAGTGGGCTGGGAGTATATACAGCACACGGGCCATTTGCACCGCCCCGAATTGCTGCATACCATCCGCTTCGCGAGCCACGGGAAGCAAACAGGCGTCATGCGGATTGTAGGGCTCACGCCCATTGGCATCGGGATGATGTGGTTGGGCCTGGCATGGGCGGCTGCAGCGTCGGCGCAGCCCGTGGCGGCGCTGCCGGAGCTGGCCGGCATGGCGCCGGCGCAGCAGGGCCTCGCCATCTTCCGGGAGAAAGACCGTCTGGAGTCCGGCTACCGCGATCTGGAGGTCGGCCTCGAAATGGTGCTGCGCGACCGTCGCGGCACGGAATCCCGCCGCGAGCTGTCCATCAGTCAGCTCGAGATTGACGACGATGGCGACCGCCTGCTGGTGGTGTTCGATACGCCGAAGCCCATCCGCGGCACGGCCCTTCTGAGCTACAGCCGCATCGAAGCCGACGACGACCAGTGGCTTTACCTGCCGGCGCAGCGGCGCGTCAAGAAGATCGCCTCGCGCAACAAGTCCGGCCCCTTCCTGGGCAGCGAGTTCGCCTTCGAAGACCTGGCGCTGCAGCAGATCGAGAAGTTCGACTACCAGCTGCTCGGCACCGAGTCGTGCGGCGGCCAGGCCTGCTACCGGGTTGAGCGCGTACCCCACGATCCGTACTCCGGCTACTCCCGCCAGGAGGTGCTGCTGGAGACGGGCAGCCTGCGCGTCGAGCGCATCGACTACTTCGATCGCGCCGGGCGGCCTCTGAAGACGCTGGTGAACGACGACTACGTGCTGCACGAAGAGCGGTTCTGGAAGCCGCGGCGCATGTTCATGGAGAACCTGCAGACCGGCAAGACCACGGAGCTCTTGTGGCGCGACTTCCGCTTCGGCATCGGCCTGACCGCGGAGCGCGACTTCTCCACCAACAGCCTGATGAGGGCGCGATGAGCGGACGCCGCGCCGCGCCGCGTCGGCACGAAGTCCGGCGCGCCGGCGTCTGGCTGCTGGCCGCCATGCTGGCCCTGACGGCCGCGGCGGGTGCGGCCGCTGCTGCTGCCGCCGCCACCGAGAGCCTGGTGTTCGGCAGCTTCCGCAGCGAAGCCAACGCCCGTGGCTGGGCGCAGACGCTGGACGGCCGCCTGGACGCCGATTTCCGGGTCGAGCGCGTGCACCGTGACGACGGCGTCTGGTGGCGGGTGCGCACCGGACCGCTGACGGCCGAGGCCATGGACGCCCTGAGCAGCAATGCCCGCGCTCAGGGACTCAGCATCTGGGTGGTCCGCGGCACGCTGGAACGGCCGTCCACCATCACCGCCTCCACCTCGGCGGAGTCGATAGACCCGGTCCCCGAGCCCGCCGCCGCCGGCACCCGGCCGCCGGTGGCGATGGCGGCCGCAAGCCGACCCGCCCGTCGCGCAGCAGCGGCGGATGCCGGTCGGGACGACGGCGGCATGCGTTCCTACACCGACTTCGATCTCGGACTGCAGAGCCGCGCCTACCGGCAGCGGGGCCTGTTCGGTCAGAGCCGCTTCCAGCCGTCCTTCAGCGCCCGCCTCGAGTACCAGGCGAGTTGGAATGACGATCGCTCGACCTTCAAGGCCGTGCCGTTCGTGCGTGTAGACGCGGAGGACGACGAGCGCACCCACGCCGACCTGCGGGAGTTCTACTACACCCGGGTCGGTCCCGACTGGGAGCTGCACGTCGGCGCCCGGCAGATCTTCTGGGGCGTGACCGAGTTCAACCACCTGGTGGACATCGTCAACCAGACCGACCTGGTCGAGGACATCGACACCGAGGAGAAGCTGGGCCAGCCCATGGTGCAGCTTTCCCTGGTGCGCGATTGGGGCATTGTCGATCTGTTCCTGCTCACCGGCTTCCGGGAGCGCACGTTCCCGGGCGATGACGGCCGGCTGCGGCTACCCGTGGAGGTGGACACCGATGACGCCTGGTATGCGTCGGGCGCGGGCCGCAACCGGATCGACGGCGCGGTGCGCTGGTCGCACCACCTGGGCCCGCTCAGCCTCGGCATTCATCATTTCTCCGGCACCAGCCGCGACCCGCGGTTCACGCCGGTGGCCGACGGCGGCGGCGTGGTGCTGCGGCCGGCCTATCATGTCATCGATCAGACCGGCATCGACGCCCAGGCCATCTTCGGCGACTGGGCGTGGAAGCTCGAGGCCCTCACCCGCAGCGGCGATGGCGATCGCTACCACGCCGTCACCGCCGGCTTCGAGCGCACCCTGGTTGGCGTGCTCGGCACCCGCAGCGATCTCGGCGTGGTGGTGGAGTACATGTACGACCAGCGCGACGAGCTTGCCCACAACACGCTTTTCGAGCACGACCTGGCGGTGGGCGCCCGCTGGCGCGCCAACGATCTGGCCGACACCACGGCCCTGCTGGGGGTGATTCAGGACGTGCGCACCGATGAGTATCTGGTCAGCCTGGAAGCCAGCCGCCGGCTTGGCGCGAGCTGGCAGATGTCCCTGGAGGCGCGCCTGTTCGGCGGTGCCGATCCGCTGCCCGCCGGGGCACCGCTGCCCGTGCTGCTGGACGGCCGGGTCAAGAGCCGGGCGCTGCAGCGCGACGACTACCTGCAGCTGGAGCTGACCCGTTACTTCTGAGCGCACCCAGGTGCCGCCCGAAGTGCTGGCCGCGCGGGCGCGGGCCGAATGCCTGGTGGACGCGCAGACCGTCGCCCGGGCGGTAGACCGGCTGGCGGTGCGGCTCGCCGTCGAGTTGCAGGATGCCAACCCGTGGCTGCTGACCGTGATGCACGGCGCGCTGCCGCTGGCTGGGTGGCTGCTGGCCCGGCTGCCGTTTCCGCTGCAGGTGGGCTACCTGCACGTGGGCCGCTACGGTGATGCCACCGACGGCGGCGAGCTGCGTTGGCACGCCGCCCCTGACTACCCGCTCCAGGGCCGCACCGTGCTCCTGATCGACGATGTCCTTGACCGCGGTGAGACGCTGGCAGCGCTGGTGCGCTGGGCGCGCGACGCCGGCGCCGCCCGGGTGCTGACCGCGGTGCTGGTGGACAAGGTCGTCGCCGCCACGCGTCCGGTGGCGGCCGACTTCGCGGCGCTGCAATGCCCCGACCGCTTTCTGTTCGGCTGCGGCATGGATTTTCAGGGCTACTGGCGCAACCTGCCCGACATTCATGCCTTGCCTGCCGGCGACGGCGCACCGTGAGCTGGGCCGTGATCGGCGGCTCCGCGGCGCTGCCGGCCGTGGCCGGGTTCGAGGCCTTCGACGTCGCCGAGGGCGCCTTCGGGCCGCCCTCGGCAGCGCCCCGGCGCGGGCGCATCGGCGCCACGGAGGTAGTGTTTCTGGCGCGCCACGGCGAGCCGCACCGGATCGCGCCGCACGCCATCAACAGCCGGGCCAACGTCGACCTGCTGGCCCGGCTCGGGGTGAGCGGCGTGATTGCGCTCACCACCGTCGGCGGCATCACCGCCCGGGCGCCCGCCGGAGCGCTGCTGCTGCCCCATCAGCTCATCGACTACACCTGGGGCAGGCCCCACACCTTCAGCGACGCGGCGACGCTTCTGCACGCCGACTTCGCGGAGCCCTTCGATGCCGGGCTGCGCCGGGCGCTGGCGGCCGCCGCGCAGCGGGCCGGGGTCGAGCTCGGTCAGCAGGCCGTGTACGGGTGCACCCAGGGCCCCCGCTTCGAGACCGCGGCCGAAATCGAGCGCATGGATCGGGACGGTTGCGACATCGTCGGCATGACGGCCATGCCCGAGGCGGCCCTGGCCCGCGAGCGGGGGCTGCCGTACGCGCTGGTGTCGCTGGTGGTGAACCCGGCCGCCGGGCGCGCCGCCGACCCCTTCGACATGGACGCCATCCGCCGCGTCTCGGCAACCGGCATGGCGGCGGTGGACGCGTTGCTACGGGCGCTGTTCGCCGGCGGCTGACAGGGCGGCGGCCAGATCCGGGGGCACGGCCACCGGCTCGATGCGCACCAGAATGCCGAGCTTCGGGTGATCCAGGTAGTGCAGCTCGCCGCTGCGCATGCGCCGGCTCTCCTGCAGCAGCAGATAGCCGTCCGGCACCAGCTCGCCGGGGGTGAGCGCCCGCAGCGGCTCGGCGCGCGCGGCGTCGCTGCCGTCTGTGGCCGGCGCCAGAGCCTGATCGATGGGCGCGCGCCCCATCAGCGGCTCCCGGTAGGCGAGCTCGGCACGGAAGTGCAGGAACCGGCCCAGGGTCACGCCGATGCTGCCCTCCAGCGCGTAGGCGTCACCGTAGCGCGGCCCGGTCTGCACCAGCATCGCCACGGGGGCTTCCCTGGGCGGCACCGGCTGCAGCCAGCGCCCGTGCAGCAGTACCTGATAGCCGCCGCGGCGGGCCAGCCGCGCGGCATGTGCCCCCAGGGTGAGGGTGTCCGCGGGCAGCCAGCGATAGCTCGACGCGGTCAGCTCGTCCTCGAACGCGCGCAGCCGGCGCAGGGCGTCGAGCACCGGATCGGGCTCGAGCCGGGGTGCTATGGCGGGGGCCTCCGTGCCGATCGCGTCGAACGGCGCCGGAGCGGGCGCCAGCGTCAGCACCGGAAAGTTCAGGCACAGACGCGTCATCGGGTCCAGGGGCGGCGGCCGCACGCCGGTGCCCTGCATCAGCCGCAACCCCCGGGGCAGCCGGGCCCCGCGCTCGCGTACCAGGGTCTCCTCGCCGGCGTGCTCCAGCACCTGGGGCCGCTGAAAGATGACCACCTCGGTGTAGTACCAGCGCTGGCTGACGTCGCCGTCGGCCGCGTTGCCCGTGAGCGGCCAGCCGGCCAGCATGAAGGCCAGGGCGACCGTCAGCGTCGCGCCGGCCGGCTGCCAGCGGTAAGGGCGCGTGCGGTTCATGCGCTGGCGGCCCGGCTCATGGGCGGCCGGCTGTCGAGCATCGCCAGCAGGTCCCGAGCGAATGCCAGGCGGGCATCGAAGTCCGGCAGGTTGCGGGTCACCCGGAGCTGGGTAGCGCCGTCGAGACGGTAGGTAGCGGTCTGGGTCTGCACCAGACGCACCACGGTCAGCGGGTCGACCCGGGTGTCGGCGGCGAACTCCAGGCGGCCGCCCTGGGCGCCGAGGTCGAGCTTGCGGATGCCCAGACTCTGCATGCCGAGCTTCACGCCGGTCACCTTCAGCAGCTTCCGCAGCGAATCCGGCGCGGGGCCGAAGCGGTCGACGATCTCGGCCTGCAGGTCGTCGAGTTCGTCCTGGCTGCCGGCGCTGGCGATGCGCTTGTAGAGGATCAGCCGGGCGTGCACGTCCGGCAGGTAGTCGTCGGGGATGCGGGCGCCGACGTGCAGGTTGACCTCCTGGCTGACCGGCTCCAGGGGGGCATCCAGATCGGGCGTGCGGCCCTCGCGGATGGCGCGCACGGCGCGCTCCAGCATCTCGGAGTACAGCGCGAAGCCGACGGTCTCTATCTGCCCGGACTGCTCCTCGCCGAGCAGCTCGCCGGCACCGCGGATCTCGAGATCGTGGGTGGCGAGGGTGAAGCCGACGCCCAGCTCGCCGGCCGCCTCGATGGCCTCGAGCCGCTTCACCGCGTCCGCCGTCATCGCCTTCGGGTGCGGCGTCAGCAGGTAGGCGTAGGCCTGGCGGTGGGAGCGGCCGACCCGGCCGCGCAGCTGGTGCAGCTGTGCCAGGCCGAACCTGTCGGCGCGGTCGATGACGATGGTGTTGGCGTTGGGTACGTCGATGCCGTTCTCGATGATGGTGGTGCACACCAGGATGTTGAGCTGGCGATGGTAAAAGTCGTTCATCACCTGCTCGAGCTGGCGCTTGGGCATCTGCCCGTGACCGATGCCGATGCGGGCTTCGGGCACCCAGGCGGCCAGCTCCGCGGCCACCGCCTCGATGGTCTTCAGCTCGTTGTGCAGGTAGAAGACCTGGCCGCCGCGCATCAGCTCGCGGCTGATCGCCTCCTGGATCACGTGGCGTCGCTTCTCCATGACGAAGGTCTTGATGGAGAGGCGGCGGGCCGGCGGGGTGGCGATGATGGACAGGTCCCGCAGCCCGCTCATGGCCAGGTTCAGCGTCCGCGGGATCGGCGTGGCGGTCAGGGTGAGCACGTCCACCTCGGCGCGCAGCGCCTTGAGCTGCTCCTTCTGGCGCACCCCGAAGCGGTGCTCCTCGTCGATGATGACGAGCCCGAGGTCACGAAACGCCTTGGCCCGACCCAGCAGCTTGTGGGTGCCGATCAGAATGTCCACCCGGCCCGCCCTCACGCGCTCCATCACCGCGTTCACCTCGGCGTCGCTGCGCAGCCGCGAAATCGCCTCGATCTGCACCGGCCAGTCGGCGAAGCGGTCTCGGAAGGTGTCGTGGTGCTGCTGGGCGAGCAGGGTGGTGGGCACCAGAATCGCCACCTGACGCCCGCTCTGCACCGCCACGAAGGCGGCCCGCATGGCCACCTCGGTCTTGCCGAAGCCGACGTCGCCGCAGATCAGCCGGTCGGTGGCCCGCTCCGAGCACAGGTCGGCGATCACCTCGTCAATGGCGCGCTGCTGGTCCGGCGTGACCTCGAAGGGGAACTGCTCGGCGAAGCGCCGGTAGTCGTCGCCGGGGTCGGCGAACTGGAACTGGGTGCTGGCCTCGCGCCGGGCGTAGATGCTGAGCAGCTCGGCGGCCACGTCGTAGGCCTTCTCCCGGGCGCGGCGTTTGGCCTTTTCCCACTGGTCCGAGCCCAGCCGGTGCAGGGGCGCGTGCTCGGGCTCGGCGCCGGCGTAGCGGCTGATCAGGTGCAGGGCGGTGACGGGTACGTAGAGCTTCGCCCCCTCGGCGTACTCGAGCATCAGAAACTCGTGGGCGGTGCCGTCGATCTCCAGGGTGGTGAGGCCCTGGTAGCGGCCGATGCCGTGCTCGAGGTGTACCACCGGCTCGCCGACGTGCAGCTCGGTCAGGTTGCGCACGATCTGCTCGGGGTCGAGCACGCGGGCGGCCCGCTGCCGCCGCTCCTGCACCTGATGCCCGAAGACCTGGCTCTCGGTGATGATCCGCAGGTCGGGCAGCGCCAGCCCCCGGTCCAGCGGGGCGATGCAGATGCCGGCGTCGGTGCTGCCGGCCGTGAAGTCGTCGAAGCCTTCCACCGAGCGGACGCGGATGCCGGCCCTGGCGAGGAACTCGGTGAGCACCTCGCGGCGGCCGGCCGTGTCGGCGACGAACAGGGTGCGTGCGGGTGCCCGCTCCAGGTATCGGATCAGGGCCTGGGCGGGCTCCTGGGCCCGCGGGTTGGCTTCCAGCGCGGGCAGCGGCTCGGCCGCGAACGCGACCGGGTGCCGGCCATCGCGGTCGAGCTGCACCCGACCGCAGCGGTTCAGGGACTCGCGCAGCTCCTCGATCGACAGATAGAGGGATGGCGGCGGCAGGATGGGCCGCTCGACGTCGTGGCGCAGGTTCTCGTAGCGGTGCGCCACCTCGTCGAGAAAATGTCCGGCCGCGGACTCGATGCTGCCGTCTTCCACCACCAGGCTGCCGGGCGGCAGATAGTCGAACAGGGTGTCCAGGGCCTCGAAGAAGAACGGCAGGAAGTACTCGACGCCGCCCGGCGCCATACGATGGCTGACGTCCTGGTAGACGGTGCATCGGCGTACGTCGACATCGAAGGTGTTGTGCCAGCGGTCGCGGAAGCGGGCCACGGCGGCGTCGTCCAGCGGCGTCTCCCGTGCCGGCAGCAGGGTGATCTCGGCCACCTGGTCCACCGTGCGCTGGGTCTCCGGGTCGAACGTGCGCAGGCTTTCGATCTCGTCGTCGAACAGGTCGACGCGTACCGGCAGATCGGCACCGATGGGGTAGATGTCCATCAGCGAGCCGCGAACGGCGAATTCGCCGTGGCCGCTGACCGTGTCCACGGCCGTGTAGCCGGCGGCTTCGAGGCGCCGGCGCTCGAGTTCGGGTGAGAAACGCTGGCCGGTGGCCAGGGCGATGGCCCGGCCGTCCACGTAGCTGGTGGGCACCACCCGCTGCAGCAGGGTCTGCACCGGCACCACCAGCAGCAACGGTGATGGCGCCTGTCGGGCGCGGCTGCGCAGGTCGCGCAGGGTGGTCAGCCGCTCGGCGACGATTTCCTGGTGGGGCGAGAAGGCGTCGTAGGCCAGCGTTTCCCAATCGGGGAACTGCAGCAACGGCAGCGCCGGCGCGAAGAAGGCCAGCTCCCGCAGACGCTGCTGGGCGCCGGCCGTATCTGCCGCGATCATCACGGTGACGCCGCGGTGGCCTGCGGCCGCGCGCGCGATGGCCAGGCTGCCGGCGGCGCCGGGCAGGCCCAGCCACTGGCTGCGCTGGCCGCTGCCCGGCGGCGGCGGCGGATCGCGGGGGTCGCGGCGGTCGGCGGCGCCGGTGGTGGCGTTCATGGTCGGTCTGCTGACTTCTCGAGGCGGGCTATTCTACGAGCAATGGCAGGGCGAGTCAGTGCGTGGCACTTTCGCCGCTACCGGGGTAAAGTTCGGCGAACGGATAGACGCGATCGCATTTCATCGGTTCCAATCACAGCTAGAGAGGGAGACGCCAGACGGCACACCGGAGCAGGTGGCCGTCGGCTTTGGCGCGTATGAAGCCCACGAACATCTTCGACCCGAACTATTTCCATAAGGTGGTGGACTGCCAGTGGGCCTGTCCGGCCCACACGCCGGTGCCGGAGTACATCCGCCTGATTGCCCAGGAGCGGTACACCGAAGCCTACATGCTCAACTGGGATTCAAACGTGTTCCCGGGCATCCTCGGGCGCACGTGTGACCGCCCCTGCGAGCCGGCGTGCCGACGGGTGCGCACCGAGGAGAAGCCGGTGGCCATCTGCCGCCTGAAGCGGGTGGCCGCCGACAACAAAGGCGACATCTCCGCCTACCTGCCACGGGTGCCCACGGCGAAGAACGGCAAGCGGGTGGCCCTGCTGGGCGCCGGCCCGGCGTCGCTGGCGGTGGCCCGTGACCTGCTGCCCCACGGCTACGAGGTGCATCTGTTCGAGAAGGACCCGTTCGGCGGCGGCATGATGCGCACCCAGATCCCGGCCTTCCGCCTGCCCGCCAACGTGCTGGAGGAGGAGGTCGACCTGATCCTCGACATGGGCGTCGAGACCCACTTCGGTCACGAGGTGACCAGCATGAAGGCCATGCTCGACAAGGGCTTCGATGCCTACTTCATCGGCACCGGCGCGCCGCGCGGCCGCGATCTCGACCTGCCGGGTCGCCAGGAGGTGGACGCCCACGTCTCCATCGGCATCGACTGGCTCTCCAGCGTCGCCTTCGGGCACACCACCAAGATCGACGGCAAGGTGATCGTCATGGGCGGCGGCAACACCGCCATGGACTGCTGCCGCACGGCCCGCCGCCTGGGCGCCGAGAGCGTGCACGTGGTGGTCCGCTCGGCCTTCGAGGTGATGAAGGCCTCGGAGTGGGAGAAGGAGGATGCCATGAGCGAGGGCATCCCCATCATCAACAACCGCCCGCCCAAGGAGTTCGTGCACGAGAACGGCAAGCTCAAGGGCATCGTCTTCGAGGTGGTGACCCCGGTAAAGGGCGACGACGGCAAGCTGCGCTACGAGCCCACCGGCGAGACCGAGTACATGGAGTGCGATCACGTGCTCATGGCCATCGGTCAGGAGAACCACTGCCCGTGGATCGAGCGCGACCTGGGTATCGAGTTCGACAAGTGGGACTGCCCCATCCTCGATCGCGACACGCTGCAGTCGAGCCTGCCGCACGTGTTCTTCGGCGGCGACTCCGCGTTCGGCCCCGAGAACATCATCTGGGCGTCTGCGCACGCCCACAAGGCGGCGATCTCGATCCACCTGTTCCTGCAGGGCCGGGACGTCAAGAACGACCGGCCGCCGGAAGGCGTGAACCTGCTCAGCCAGAAGATGGGCATGCACGAGTGGAGCTACGACAGCGAGCACGACCCGGCCAAGCGCTACCTGGTGCCGCACGCCGACAAGCAGAAGGCGCTGTCGAACATCAAGGTGGAGGTGGAGCTCGGGTTCGACCGCGAGCTCGGCGCCCGGGAAGCGCAGCGCTGCCTCAACTGCGACGTGCAGACGGTGTTCACCGACAACCTCTGCATCGAGTGCGACGCCTGCGTCGATATCTGCCCCATGGACTGCATCTCGTTCACCGAGAACGCCGAGGAGCCGGCACTGCGCCAGCGGCTCACGGCGCCCGCGCTCAACACCGACCAGGATCTCTACGTGTCCGACGAGCTTGCCACCGGCCGGGTGATGGTCAAGGACGAGGACGTCTGCGTGCACTGCGGCCTGTGCGCCGAGCGCTGCCCCACCGGTGCCTGGGACATGCAGAAGTCCATCATTCACGTGCCCCAGCTCGGCTCCTTCGCCGAGGCCTGATCGAGAGGCCCAGACTGGAATCAAGATGAGTACCGTCTACAACGATTTCGTGATCCGCTTCGCCAACGTCAACGGCTCGGGCTCCGCCAGCGCCAACGGCATGTTCGCCAAGGCGCTGTTCCGCATGGGCATTCCGGTGGCGACCCGGAACATCTTCCCGTCCAACATTCAGGGCCTGCCCACCTGGTTCGAGGTGCGGATCAACGAGCAGGGGTATCTGGGCCGGCGCGAAGGCGTCGACATCATGGTGGCCATGAATGCCGAGACCTATAAGGAGGACGTGGCCAGCCTGAAGCCGGGCGGCTACCTGCTCTACGACAACTCCAAGCCCCTGGGACGGGAGCTGCGCCGCAGCGACATCAAGGAGATCGGCATTCCCATCTCCACGCTGCTGTTGTCGGAGTTCGATGATCCCAAGCAGCGGCAGCTCTTCAAGAACATCACCTATCTGGGCGCGCTGTCGGCGCTGCTGAACATCGAGTTCGAGGTGATCACCAACATGGTGTCGGTGCAGTACAAGGGCAAGGACGATCTGATCCGGCCCAATATCCACGCCCTCGAGATCGGCCGCAGCTACGCGCGGGAGTACCTGGAGTGCCCGCTGCCGTTTCAGGTGCGGCGCGCCGACCTGAACGGCGACAAGATCATGATCGACGGCAATACCGCCGCCGCGCTGGGCGCGCTGTACGGCGGCGCCACGGTGTGCGCCTGGTATCCGATCACGCCGTCGACGTCGGTGGCCGAGGCCTTCGAGCGCTATGCCGAGCGGCTGCGCCTCGACAGGGAGCGGGGCGAGCGGCGCTTCGCCATCATCCAGGCCGAAGACGAGCTGGCCGCCATCGGCATCGTCATCGGCGCAGCCTGGAACGGCGCCCGGGCATTCACCGCCACCAGTGGTCCGGGCATCTCGCTGATGTCCGAGTTCCTGGGCCTCGCCTACTTCGCCGAGATTCCGGCGGTGATCTTCGACATCCAGCGCGCCGGCCCTTCCACCGGCATGCCCACCCGCACCCAGCAGGCCGACCTGATCGGCGCGGCCTATGCGTCACACGGCGACACCCGGCACGTGCTGCTGTTCCCGTCGACGCCCAGAGAGTGCTTCGACTTCGGCGCCGACGCGCTGGACCTGGCCGACCGGCTGCAGACCCCGGTGCTCGTGATGAGCGATCTCGAGCTCGGCATGAACGACAACCTGAGCGAGCCGCTGACCTGGGACGATGCCCGCCGCTACGATCGCGGCAAGGTGCTGGACGCCGACGACCTGGAATCCGTGGAGCGCTTTGGCCGCTACCTCGACCTGGACGGCGACGGCATCGGCTACCGCACCTACCCGGGCACCCATCCGAGCAAGGGTGCGTTCTTCACCCGCGGCACGTCGCGGGACGAGTATGCGGCCTACACGGAGTCGCCCGACGCCTACCTGCGCAACATGGACCGGCTGCTCAAGAAGTGGGCCACCGCCGCGACGCTGGTGCCCAAGGCCGAGATCGGCGGCACGGGCCAGCGCGCCGGCATCATCTACTACGGCACCAGCGCCCTGCCCATGGGTGAGGCGCTGGACCTGCTGGCGGAGGAGGGCATCGAGCTCGACACCATGCGGCTGCGTGCCTTCCCGTTCGGCGAAGAGGTCTACCGGTTCATCGACGACCACGACGTGATCTTCGTGGTCGACCAGAACCGCGACGCCCAGATGAAGACGCTGCTGGTGACCGAGGGCGGGCTCAACCCGGCGGACCTGGTGTCGGTGCGCTACTTCGGCGGTCTGTCCATCTCGGCCGACGAGATTCAGCGCCAGGTGTCCGAGTACTACACGGCCTGCAAGCTGCCGCGCCTGACGGAGGTGAAGTCATGACGTTCGTGCCCAAGCCCCGGGTGCATCATCCGCGCCTGCCGGTCAACGACCTCGGCCTGACGCGCCGCGACTACGAAGGCTCCGTCTCCACCCTGTGCGCCGGCTGCGGCCACGACTCGGTGAGCGCCGCCATCGTCCAGGCCTGCGCCGAGCTGTCGCTGCCGCCGCACCGGTTCGCCAAGATCTCCGGCATCGGCTGCTCGTCGAAGACGCCCAGCTACTTCCTGAACCGCTCGCACGGCTTCAACTCGGTGCACGGGCGCATGCCGTCGGTGGCCACGGGCGCCAACCTGGCGAACCGGGAGCTGTACTGCATCGGCATCTCCGGCGACGGCGACACCGCCTCCATCGGCCTCGGCCAGTTCGCCCACATCGTCCGCCGGCGCATCAACATGCTGTACGTGGTGGACAACAACGGCACCTACGGCCTCACCAAGGGCCAGTTTTCCGCCACCAACGACAAGGGGTCCACCAGCAAGAAGGGCAAGCCGAACCTGTACGAGCCCATCGATCTGGTCAGCCTGGCGTTGCAGGTCGGGGCCAGCTTCGTGGCCCGCTCGTTCTCCGGTGACAAGCGCCAGCTCGTGCCGCTGATCAAGGCCGGCCTCATGCACCGGGGCTTCGCCTTCATCGACGTGATCTCGCCCTGCGTGGCCTTCAACAATCATCAGGGCTCCACCAAGAGCTACGACTACGTGCGCGGCCACAGCGAGACCATGGTGGCAGCCGACTTCGTGCCCGCCCATGCCGAGATCACGGCCGACTACGAGCCCGGCGCCACCGAAGACGTGCGCATGCCGGATGGCTCGATGCTGCGGCTGCTCAAGCTCGACCGCGACTACGACCCTCATGATCGGGTGGCGGCCCTGGCCCATGTTCAGGAGCGCCAGGCGGCCGGGGAGGTGGTTACGGGGATGTTGTACGTCGACCCCGACGCGTCCGACTGCCACGAGATTCTGGAGACCGTGCAGCGGCCGCTGAACTCGCTCAACGAAGACGAGCTCTGCCCGGGGAACGACGCGTTGGCCAAAATCAACGAGGCGTTCCGGTAGTCGACTGCAGTTGGACTGGTCTGGGCTGGCGGCACGTGCTGAAACGCCTGCCGCCGCTTCGGGCTGAACTTCGTTCAGCTTGGCGCTCGCAAGGCGAGCGCACGCTCAGCCGCTCCGCGGTACCCTCGGTCTCCGATTTGCCCGCCGGGCGGTCAAATCGCCTCCCTCGGCTTCGCCACAGGCGCGGCAGCAGGCGTTTCAGCCCGCGCCGCCAACTCACCTCATGCCATTTCGGTCGACTACCGGAAGCTGAGAGCGGTGGGGCGCGCGCTCTTGCGCGCTTTGGTGGCGGCAGGGTGTGCGGGGTGGTACGAGCACGCAGCGGGCGGGGATGACCCGAACAGCCCGCTTACAACCTCACGCCACTATCCGTCCTTGCGGCAGGTTGTTGAAATTTCGATAATACGCGCCCTTCACGGGGCCACCTGCAGGCCCCTCCCGGGCGAGCTAGCGAGGATACGCCGTGGCACTACCCAGCCTTGACGACTATTTCCCTGACTGGAAGGAGCGCGAGGCGCTCGCCGAGGCGATGATTCCCATCATCGGCCGCCTGTATCGCAGCAACGTGGTGACCTACTGCTACGGCCGCGCGCTCAACAATCAGAGCGTGCTGCAGATCATGAAGACCCACCGCTACGTGCGGCAGGTGGCCCAGAACGAGCTGTCGGAGTTCGAGAGCTACCCGATCATCGAGGCCCTGGCGCAATTGGATCTGGGGCCGTCCCACATCGACGTGGGCAAGCTGGCCACCCGCTTCATGGAGGAGTCGGCCGGCAACGGCATCACCCCGCTCGAGTTCGTGACCCGTGAGTGCGGCGACGTGATCGGTCGCCATGTCCCGCCCATCGACAAGCCTCAGGACGTGGTGCTGTACGGCTTCGGCCGCATCGGCCGGTTGCTGGCGCGGCTGCTCATCGAGAAGACCGGCAGCGGCCAGCAGCTCAGGCTGCGGGCCATCGTCGTGCGCAAGGGCGGTGCCGATGATCTCGTGAAGCGCGCCAGCCTGCTGCGGCGCGACAGCGTGCACGGCAGCTTCCTCGGTACCATCCGGGTCGACGAGGAGAACTGCTGCATCATCGCCAACGGCAACGTCATCCGCGTGATCTATGCGGGCTCGCCGGCGGAGGTGGACTACGAGCAGTACGGCATCCACGACGCGGTGATCATCGACAACACCGGCGCCTGGCGGGACGAGGCGGGCCTGTCCCAGCACCTGAAGTCGAACGGTGCCGCCTGCGTCGTGCTCACGGCGCCCGGCAAGGGCAACATCAAGAACATCGTCGCCGGCATCAACTCCCACGCCGTTTCCAAGAGCGACCAGATCGTGGCGGCCGCCTCCTGCACCACCAATGCCATCGTGCCGGTGCTCAAGGCCATGAACGACGAGTTCGGCATCGTCCACGGCCACATGGAGACGGTGCACGCCTACACCAACGACCAGAACCTGATCGACAACTATCACAAGAAGAACCGGCGCGGTCGGGCGGCGCCGCTGAATATGGTGATCACCGAGACCGGCGCGTCCTCTGCTGTCGTGAAGCTGCTGCCGGAGCTCGACGGCAAGCTCACCGGCAACGCCATCCGGGTGCCCACCCCCAACGTATCGCTGGCGATCCTCAACCTGACGCTGTCGCGCGACACCTCGGTCGAGGAGGTCAACGAGTACATGCGCTACATGGCCCTGCACTCGCCGCTGCAGAGGCAGATCGACTACACGCTGTCGCCGGAGGTGGTGTCGTCCGACTTCGTCGGCAACCGCCACGCCTGCATCGTCGATGGCGGTGCGACCCTGGCCAACGGCAACCGGGTCGTGCTCTACGCCTGGTACGACAACGAGTTCGGCTATGCCTGTCAGGTGGTGCGCGTGGTGCAGAAGTGGGCGGGCATTGCCTACCCGCTGGTGCCGAAGGACGTGGTGCATCAGGGATTCTGATGCCGAGACGTTGGCATCGGCAGGCCGCGGCCTCTATAATTTGCGCGGCCCGCCGAGGCACCTAGAGCCATCACAATGGTAATGCCTCTACCCTTGCCGGCCGCATAGGGCAGGCAGATCTCCCAGTTGGGGCCGAATCTGGGTCAGGACAGTTTCCTTCATCGGGTTCGTCCCGATGAGCGTTGTTGCTAGACGGTGCCTTCCATGATGAAAAGTTGCCGCCCATGATCAAGATCAGAAAGGGGCTCGACCTGCCCATTGCCGGACGGCCCGAGCCCGTCATCGAAGACGCGCCGGCGGTTCGGTCGGTGGCCGTCCTCGGTGACGACTATCCGGGCATGAAGCCGACCATGCTGGTGGAAGAAGGCGATCGCGTGAAGCTCGGTCAGCCGCTGTTCACGGACAAGAAGAACGAGGGCGTCCAGTTCACCGCGCCGGGGGCAGGCGTGGTCGCCGGCATCCACCGAGGTGCCAAGCGCGCGTTGCTGTCGGTGACCATCGAGCTCGACGGCGACGCCGAAGAGACCTTCGAGCGCTGCGATGAAGGCGCCCTCGACGGGTTGTCGCGCGATCGGGTGGTCGAGAACCTGGTGGCCAGCGGCCTCTGGCCGACGCTGCGCACGCGGCCCTACAGTCGGGTGCCCGCCATCGACGGCGTCCCGCACTCACTGTTCGTGACCGCCATCGACACCAACCCCCTGGCCGCGGAACCCCGGCTGATCATCGGTGAGCAGCAGGACGCGTTCCGATCCGGCCTGCGCGTGCTGGGTCATCTGACCGAGGGTCCGGTGTTCGTCTGCCAGTCCCCGGGCGAGGCGCTGCCGCTGCCGAGCGGCGGACAGTTCCGGGCGGAGACCTTTTCCGGTCCACACCCGGCCGGGTTGCCAGGCACCCACATCCACTTCCTCGACCCGGTGAGCGCCCACAAGACCGTCTGGTTCATCGGCTACCAGGACGTCATCGACATCGGCCATCTGTTCCTCACCGGCACCTTGCGCCGCGAGCGCGTGGTGGCCCTCGGTGGGCCCGGCGTGAAGCAGCCGCGGCTGCTGCGCACCGTGGCCGGCGCCAACCTCACGGAGCTGACTGCCGGTCAGCTCCAGAGCGGCGAGCAGCGGATCGTTTCCGGCTCGGTGCTGGCAGGCCGCACCGCTGAGGCGCCGGTCGACTATCTCGGCCGCTATCACCAGCAGGTGTCGGTGCTTCCGGAAGACCACGAGCGTCGTCTGTTCGGGTACCTGACGCCGGGTCCGGACCGGCACTCGGTGCTGCCGATCTACCTGTCGAGCTGGCTCGGCCGCAAGGCGCTGCGGTTTACCACCACCTCGAACGGCAGCCCGCGCGGCATGGTGCCGGTGGGCACCTACGAGCGGGTGATGCCGCTGGACATTCTGCCGACCCAGCTGCTTCGCGCTCTGCTTGTCAAGGATCTGGACAACGCTATCAGTCTGGGCTGCCTCGAGCTCGACGAGGACGACGTCGGCCTGCTCACCTATGCATGTCCCGCCAAGTACGAGTACGGCCCGGTGCTGCGGGACGTGCTGACGCAGATCGAGAAGGAAGGTTGATATGAGCCTGCGCTCGTTCATGGACCGCCTGGCCCCGCAGTTCGAGAAGGGCGGGCGCTTCGCTGCCCTCTATCCGGTCTACGAAGCCATCGACACCGCGCTGTACACGCCCGGTCATGTCACCGCCGGTGCGTCGCACGTGCGCGACGGGCTCGATCTCAAGCGGATCATGATCACGGTATGGAGCTGCGCCTGGATTCCGGCCCTGGTGGGCAGCTACGTGGTCGGCCAGCAGGCGTTGGGCGCCGTGCAGGAGACCGGGGTTACCGGGCTGGACAACTGGCGCGGGTTCTTCGTCGGCCTGCTCTCCAGCTATGACCCCGGCAGCGTCTGGGACTGCCTGATATTCGGCCTGGCGCACTTTCTGCCCCTCTACATCGTCGTGTTCGCCTCGGGCATCGCCTTCGAGATCTGGTTTGCCTCGAAGCGCGGCCACGAGGTCAACGAGGGATTCTTCGTCACCAGCATCCTGTTCACCCTGACGCTGCCGGCCACGACGCCGTTGTGGATGGCGGCGGTGGGCATCATCTTCGGGGTGGTGATCGGCAAGGAGGTGTTCGGCGGCACCGGCAAGAACTTCCTCAACCCTGCGCTCACCGGCCGCGCCTTCCTGTACTTTGCGTATCCGGCGCAGATGTCGGGCGACGCCGTGTGGGTGGCTGTGGACGGCTACACACGCGCCACGGCGCTCGGCAACGCCGCCATCGGCGAGGCCTATGGGGTGGGCTGGCTGCAGGCATTCCTGGGCAGCATGGCCGGCTCTCTGGGTGAGACCTCCACGCTCGCCATCCTGGTGGCCGCGGCGATCCTGCTCGCCACCCGCATCGCCTCGTGGCGCATCATGCTCGGTTGTCTGATCGGCCTGGTGGCGACGGCGCTGCTGTTCAACACCATCAGCTCTTCCAACCCCATGTTCGCCATGCCGTTCTGGTGGCACCTGGTGCTCGGCGGCTTCGCCTTCGGCGCGGTGTTCATGGCCACCGACCCGGTGTCCGCCGCCATGACCAACACCGGTCGGCTGGCCTACGGCATCCTGATCGGGTTCCTGTGCGTTCTGATCCGGGTGGTCAATCCCGCCTTTCCGGAGGGGATGATGCTGGCCATCTTGTTCGGTAACCTGTTCGCGCCGCTCATCGATTACGTGGTGGTTCAACGCAACGTCAAGCGAAGGCTGGCCCGTGCCTGAGGAGAAGCCTGTGCCTGAGGAGAAGAAGGACAAGCCGAAGCAGTCGTTCGACAAGGAAAGCCTGCGCAACGTGCTGTTCGTGGCGATCTCGGTCTGTCTGGTCTGCTCGGTCGTCGTGTCGTCGGCGGCTGTGGTGCTGAAGCCGCGCCAGCTGCTGAACCAGGAGTACGATCAGAAGCAGAACATCCTGCGCGCAGCGGGCATGCTGCCCCAGGGCAGCAACGTCGACGCGCAGGGCCGCAGCGTCGACGAGCTGTTCAGCCAGTTCGAGGTGCGCGCCGTTGATCTGCGCACCGGTGAGTTCACCGACGCCGTCGACCCCGACGGTTACGACCCGATCCGCGCCGCCAAGGATCCGTCGATGTCCACCAACCTGACCGATGAGCAGGACATCGCCACCATCGGCCGGCGCGAGGACATCTCCGAGGTCTACATCCGCCGTGATCAGTCCGGCGAGATCGACAAGGTGGTGATCCCCGTTCGCGGCTATGGCCTGTGGGGCACGCTGTTCGGCTACCTGGCCCTCGAGGGAGATCTGCAGACCGTGGCCGGACTCGGCTTCTACTCCCAGAAGGAGACGCCCGGCCTCGGCGGCGAGGTGGACAACCCGATGTGGAAGGCGCAGTGGCCCGGGGTGACCATCTACGACGACGGCGGCGACCCGGCCGTGCGCCTGGTCAAGAGCCGCTCGCCGGAAGGCAGCCCCCAGGCCGAACACGAGGTGGACGCTCTGTCCGGAGCCACCCTCACCACCAAGGGGGTGGAAAATCTGGTGCGGTTCTGGACCGGCGAGCTGGGCTTCGGCCCGTTCCTCAAGAATCTGAAGGCGACCGCGTAGCGGCGCCCGGCGACAGGAATTAGAGACATGGCAACGCCCAAAGAAGTCGTCATTGATCCGATCTTCAACAACAACCCCATCGCGCTGCAGGTGCTGGGCATCTGCTCGGCCCTGGCGGTGACGGTGAACATGGTCACCACGCTGGTGATGTGCATCGCCGTGATCTTCGTTACCACCATGTCGAACACGGCGGTGTCGCTGGTGCGCAACCGGGTGCCTTCCAGCATCCGCATCATCGTGCAGATGACCATCATCGCCTCGCTGGTGATCGTGGTGGACCAGTTTCTGCAGGCGTATGCCTACGAGATCTCCAAGAGCCTGTCGGTGTTCGTCGGCCTGATCATCACCAACTGCATCGTCATGGGCCGGGCAGAGGCGTTCGCCATGCAGAACCCGCCGCTGCTGTCGGCGCTGGACGGCTTCGGTACGGCGCTCGGCTACTCGGTCATCCTGGTTGGGGTGGCCCTGATCCGGGAACCCCTGGGCTCCGGCACGCTGCTCGGCTACGAGCTGTTTCCCCGGGTCGCTGACGGCGGCTGGTACTACGCCAACGGCATGATGCTGTTGGCGCCCAGCGCGTTCTTCATCATCGGCCTGTTCATCTGGGCGATTCGCGCCTGGAAGCCCGAGCAGGTCGAGGCCGCGGAGTACGAGATCGCGCCCAATCTCCAGTACAAGGAGGCCATGTAGTGCTCGAGCAATACCTGGGCCTTTTCATCCGGGCCGTGTTCATCGAGAACATGGCCCTGACCTTCTTTCTCGGGATGTGCACGTTCATCGCCATCTCCAAGAAGATCTCCACCGCCGTCGGCCTCGGTGTGGCCGTGGTCGTGGTGCTGGCCATTACCGTTCCGGTCAACAACCTGATCCTGAATCACCTGCTCAAGGAGGGTGCGCTGGCCTGGGCCGGGTTCCCGAACGTGGACCTCACCTTCCTGGGGCTCCTGTCCTACATCGGCGTGATCGCGGCGATGGTGCAGATCCTGGAGATGTTCCTCGATCGCTTCGTGCCGTTCCTGTACAACGCGCTGGGCGTGTTCCTGCCACTGATCACGGTCAACTGCGCCATCCTCGGCGCCTCCCTGTTCATGGTCGAGCGCGACTACAGCTTTGCCGAAAGCACCGTGTTCGGCCTTGGGGCCGGCGTCGGCTGGGCCCTGGCCATCACCGCCCTGGCCGGCGTGCGCGAGAAGCTGAAGTACAGCGACGTGCCCCAGGGCCTGCGCGGGCTCGGCATCACCTTCATTTCGGTCGGCCTGATCAGCCTCTGCTTCATGTCATTCGGCGGTATCGACATCTGAGGAGTCGTCATGATTGACACCACCATCACCCTGGGCGTCGCCATGTTCACCGGAACGGTTCTGTTCCTGGTCATGGTGATCCTGGTCGCGCGTTCGCGGCTCGTGAGCAGCGGCGACGTGACCATCGAGATCAACGACGACCCGTCCAAGGCGGTGGTGGTGCCGGCCGGTGGCAAGCTGCTCGGCACGCTCGCCAACAAGGGCATCTTCCTAGCCAGCGCCTGCGGCGGCGGCGGCACCTGCGCTCAGTGCCGCTGCCGGGTGCTGGAAGGCGGCGGCAGCATCCTGTCCACCGAGGAAACCCATTTCACCCGGGGCGAGATCCGCGAAAACTGGCGTCTGTCCTGTCAGGTTGCGGTCAAGCAGGACATGAAGATCCAGATTCCCGAAGACGCCATCGGTGTCGAGCGTTGGGAATGCGAGGTGATCTCCAACCCCAACGTGGCCACCTTCATCAAGGAGCTGAACCTCAAGCTGCCGGAAGGCGCCAACGTCGACTTCCGCGCCGGCGGCTACGTGCAGCTCGAGATTCCGCCGTATGAGATGGACTACAAGGAGATCGACGTCGATCCCGAGTATCACGGCGACTGGGACCGTTTCGACGTCTGGAAGCACCACAGCAAGGTGACGGAGCCGACGATTCGCGCCTACTCCATGGCCAACTATCCGGAAGAGAAGGGCATTCTCAAGTTCAACATCCGCATCGCCTCACCGCCGCCGGGCATGGACGTGCCGCCGGGCAAGATGTCGTCGTACGTCTTCAACCTGAAGCCGGGCGACAAGCTCACCGCGTTCGGCCCTTACGGCGACTTCTTCGTGAAGGACACGGATGCGGAGAAGATCTGGATCGGCGGCGGGGCCGGCATGGCGCCCCTGCGCTCGCAGATCTTCGATGAGCTCAAGCGCCGGGGGCGCACCACGCCCATGAGCTACTGGTACGGCGCCCGGTCGCTGCGTGAGATGTTCTACACCGAGGAGTTCGACGAGCTGGCGAAGCAGTTCGACAACTTTCAATGGCACGTGGCGCTGTCCGATCCGCTGCCCGAGGACGACTGGAAGGGCCACGTCGGCTTCATCCACAAGGTGGTCTTCGACCAGTACCTGAAGAATCACCCGGCGCCGGAGGACTGCGAGTACTATCTGTGCGGACCGCCGCCCATGGTGGCTGCGGTGCTGCAGATGCTGGAAGACCTTGGCGTCGAGCCCGAAAACATCCTTCTGGACGACTTCGGCGGCTGAGCCGCCGGCGATTTCGGCGGCTAGGCCGCCGGCGATTTCGGCGGCTGAGCCGCCGGCCGGGCTCGCCTACTGCGCGTAGGCGAGCTGGTGGCGCAGGTGGGTCAGCTCTTCTTCCTTCACTGCCAGCTCGACGCGCAGGCCGTCCATGTCCCGCTCCAGGTGGGACTTTTCCTCGACCAGATCCTTGGCGGTGAGCAGCATGGCGGCTCGGTCTGCGGGCGTATGCTGCGGTTCCAGCATGGCGGCCGTGATCGCCGTCAGCTCACCCTTGATGTCGCGGATCCGGTGGTCATGAGAGGCCAGCAGCTCGCGCAGCCGGTGCACCTCGGTGCCGGCCAGGTACAGGCGCCGGCCATCCTGGTAGGCAGAGGTGAAGTCGCCCTGCAGGTGCGCCGGACAGACGTTGCCGTAGCCTGATCCGTTCTCGCCGACCCGGAAGCCGTTGGCGGGCTGACAGTACTGGGTCACGCCATCGCGCCAGCCGGCCAGATACGCCTCCCGATCCGGATGCACCCCGTGCTTGATGCACGCGTTCTGATGACGCATCAGGTTGCTCTGCTGCACGCCGGCTAGGCCGTCCCGGTAGCCCACGGTCTGCCAGTCGTCGGCCAGGCATTGGCTCTTGCTGAGGCTCGCGCAGCCGGCCAGCAGTGCCATGCCCGCCAGAGCAGCGCCGAACACGATTCGAGCCATCGCAACCTCCGATTCCGGTCTGTATCGATCAGCGCCAGAGCATATGGGCGCCAACCTGAACGATTGCAGAATAGGCCTGGCCCTGGCCCGGAAACGTGGCCAGGGTCACAGATCGGGGCGAGCCTCTGGCGCCTCGCCCGGGCCGAGGATCCGTCGGCGGCTCGCCAGCTCGGTCCGCGAATCGCTATCATGCGCTTCGATTCGGGAGGGATGTCATGACAGACGTATTGAAGTACGAAGAGCAGGATCACATCGCCGTGATCACGCTGAATCGACCTGAGGCCATGAACTCACTGAGCTATCCGCTCTATGCGGCGCTGGAAGACGCCGTCCGAGGCTGCCAGGCCCGGGTCATGGTGATCACGGGTGCCGGCCGTGCGTTCTGCGCCGGCGACGACGTCAAGCAGATTCTCGGCAGCAAGGAGCCGGCACCGGCCGAGATGGCCGAGCGCGGCAAGCGCACCGGCGGCCTGACGCCGGCTGCGGACGCGCTCCTGTACACCGACATCCCCGTGATCGCCGCGGTCAACGGCCCGGCGGTGGGGTGGGGCATGGAGCTGGCGCTGATGGCCGACATCCGCGTCGCCTCCGAGAAGGCGCGATTCGGTGAGCTGTTCGTGGTGCGCGGCCTGTGCTGCGATGCGCCCGGCCTCGGCCGCCTGGCAGCCCTGGTGGGCCGGGAGCGGGCAGCGGAGCTGCTGTTCACGGGCGACATCATCGACGCCACCGCCGCCCACGCCATGGGGCTGGTGTCGCGGGTGGTGGCGGCGGACGACCTCATGCCTACCGCCATGGCGCTGGCGGCGAAGATCGCCGGCAACCCGCCGCTGGCGGTGCAGGCGCTCAAAGCCGGCCTGCGGCGTACGGTGGAGCCGGACTGGCGCGATACCGGCCGCTGGGCCATCGAGCAGATTCAGCGGCTGCGGCAGACCGAGGACTCGAAGGAAGGGGTGCAGGCGTTTCTCGAGAAGCGCCAGCCGGTGTACACGGGACGCTGACGGGAGCAGGCATGGTCGCAGAAGCAAAGCCGCTGGGCGGGCAACGGTATCGGGAATCCTACGGCCGCTACCTGGAGGACTTTCGGGTCGGCGACGTCTATGAGCATCGTCCCGGCCGGACGATCACCGAGACCGACAACACCTGGTTCACGCTGCTCACCATGAACCAGCATCCGCTGCACTTCGACAAGGCGTACGCGGAAGCCAGCGAGTTCGGCCGCGTGCTGGTCAACTCCTGCCTGACCCTGTCGCTGGTCACCGGCATGTCGGTGTCCGACGTCAGCCAGAAGACCGTGGCCAACCTCGGCTGGAACGACGTCAAGCTGACCGGGCCCGTGTTCGTGGGCGACACGATCTATGCGGAGTCAGAGGTGCTGTCGATCCGGGAGTCGAAGTCGCGCCCCAATCAGGGCATCGTCAGCGTCAGCAGCCGCGGGCTGAACCAGCGTGGCGAGGTGGTGATCTCCTTCGAGCGAACCATGCTGATCCCCAAGCGGGGGCATGCGGTGGATGATCAGATCGGCTATTGACGGCGAGGCGGCGGGGGCGCGGATCAGGCTGCGTAGGCCTGGCCTTCCTCGAGCCGGCTTTCGATGAGCGCCTGTGCCATGTCCCGGCAGTTGCCGCAGCTGCTGCCGGCGCCGCAGTGGGCTTCGAGCTGCTCGACGTGATGAATGCCATCATCCACGGCCTTGTGAATGTCACGGTCGGTGATGGCATGACAGACGCAGACGAACATGGCGGCCCCTCTTCAGCGTTGCCGGGTATTTAAATGCAAATCATTCTCGGTTGCAACCGGTACAGGTTGTCATTCGCTACTGGGTCCCGTTTCTCTTTGATAACGATTTTCGTTTAAAAATCAGGCACTTAGATTTGATATCGGTGGTCGAGTCAGGCATCCTGTCGGCTCGTTTGGATGGAACTCAAGCATGAAGACCCTCGATAAGGCCGTCATCGAATACCTCAACCGGGTGCTCAAGAACGAGCTCACCGCCATCAACCAGTACTTCCTGCATGCCAAGATGCTGGAGGACTGGGGCTTCAAGCGCCTGGCGGACAAGGAGCGGGAGGAGTCCATCGACGAGATGAAGCACGCCGACGAGCTGATGGAGCGGATCCTGTTTCTCGACGGCCTGCCCAATCTTCAGGATCTGGGCAAGCTGTACATAGGTGAAGACGTTCAGGAAATGCTCGAGTGCGACCTCAAGCTCGAAATGGAAGGCCTGCCCGTGCTGCGTGAAGCCGTGGCCCATTGCGAGAAGGTGAGCGACTACGGCAGCCGGGCGCTGTTCCAGGAGATCCTGCGTTCCGAGGAAGAGCACATCGACTGGATCGAGACCCAGCTCGGCCTCATCGACAAGACGGGGCTCGAGAACTACCTGCAGTCGCAGATGGGCGGCTGATCCGCATCCATCGCCACGCGGCGGCGACAAGAATCGCCGCCAGCGCTGCCTCCACACCGAGCGCGATCACCGGGTTTGCGTCCGGCAGGAGTTCCCGGGCGACGTTTCCTCCCGCGTGGTAGAGCACGGCACCGAAGGCCACGCGGCCCAGCCGGTTGTACAGCCAGCCGTAGACGGGTGACCCGACCACCAGCGCGAGCATGAAGGCCCAGAATGCCGCAGTGCCCAGACCCAGTCCGGCCTGATAGGTGCCCGGCACGAAGAACAGTGGCAGATGCCACGCTGCCCAGAACAAGCCGATCAGCAGGCTGGCGGTGACCACGCTGCAGCGGCGCTGCAGCCCCTCCTGGGCGTAACCTCGCCAGCCGGGTTCCTCCAGCGCGCCGAACACCGCGCCGATAATGAGAAACGTGGTGGGTCCGGCGGCGACCCCGGCAAGGTCCGCGGCGGGATCCAGAACGACCGGACCCAGGGCGACGCAGCCGATCAGGGCGATGATGACCAGGTATCCCCGCGCGGACAGCGTCCGCGGGTCGAGACAGCGAACGAGGAAAGCCGTCCAGCTTCGATCCAGCGCAGCGTCCCAGTAGCCGCGGGAGACAAGAACGCTCGCCACGATGACCGGACCGAGACCGCCGCAGATCAGCAGCACGAGGCCTGCTGGGTCGGTCGCCGATTGCCCGCTCAGCGCGGCGAGGCCGATCAGCGTCCAGGTCCAGCCCAGTGCCCCGAACAGGAACAACCAGGGCGCTGGGCCGCGCCCGTGGCTCATCAGCGCATGCCGTCCCACGCCTGGCGCTCGGCGCCGTCCGGGTCGTCCACCACGCCGCTCACCGTGTCGAAGCGCATGGTGGGGCGGCGCGTCAGGTCATAGCCCGGCCAGCCCGGGTCGCCGTCGCGAATGAAATCGATCCAGGCCCGGTGCATGCGGTTCGCCAGCGCCTGCGGGCGCTCGCCCGGGCCCAGAAAGACATCGACGCCGGGCCGGTCGAGGTTGTCGAAGACGAAGGGAATCTCCAGCGCGTGGGTTGCCCCCAGACGGCCTTCGAACGCGCGCGAAGACCAGCAGAACCAGTACAGCCAGCTCGGCGCCGCCCCGGTGTCGGCCCGCGCTTCCAGCATGCGGATCACGGGAATGCGGAACATGTGGTCGGTGGTCAGGGCGATGGTCAGCGCCTCGACGCCGGCGCCGGGCCGGTGCGCCCGGTAGGCGGCCAGCGGCCGCTCGGCGCCGTAGCGCCCGGCCAGGCGGGCGAGGCGTTCTTCGTCCACGTCGCCATACCCCCAGAGCGTGGTCTCGTCGCGGTTGGTTCCCGCCAGCAGCGGCACCGAAGACCCCGCACCCTGGCGGATGGCCGTGATGGGTGACTCCGGCACGACGCTGTTTCCCTCCACGGGGTAGAAGGGGGCGACGGGCACGCCCAGAGCGTCCAGGGCGCCGGCGCCGTCACCGATGGCATCGATGATGCGGTTCTGGGCATCGAGCAACGCCTGCGGGGGCAGCCCCTGCAGCCCCTCGGCGCTGTCGACGCCCACCGCTTCCAGGAGCCGCTCGGCCACCTGTCGGCCCGCGGCGGGGGGCAGGGTGTGATGCGCGCCGCCGCTCTGGGCGATGGCGGCCCGGAACAGGCCCCGGGCCAGCGGGCTGGCAAGCAGGGTGCAGACGCTGAACGCGCCCGCCGACTCGCCGGCGATGGTGACGCGGCTGGGGTCGCCGCCGAAGCGGGCAATGTTGTCCTGAACCCAGCGCAAGGCGGTGATCTGATCCAGCAGCCCGACGGCGCCGGAGTCGGCGAACGCGCCGCCGAAGGCCGACAGGTCGGTAAAGCCGAAGGCGCCCAGCCGGTAGTTGATGCTGACCACCACCATGTCGCCGCGGGCGGCGAAGCGGGCGCCGTTGTACCAGGGAATGGCGCCCTGGCCGTTGCGGTAGCCGCCGCCGTGAATCCAGAACAGCACCGGCCGGCCGGCGTCGTCGGCGGCCGGGGTGCTGATGTTGAGGTACAGGCAGTCTTCGTCCCAGCGCACGGCGGCGCTGGCGGTGAGGCCGCCGCTGGGCGTCTGCGGCGCGGCGGGCGCGAAGCGGGTCGCCGGGCGGACCTCGCGCCACGGCTCCGCTGCCGTCGCCGGCCGGAAGCGGCCGGTTCCGATGGGTGGTGCGGCGTAGGGCACGCCGGCGAACAGCAGCACGCCGTCCTTGTCGCGGCCCTGGACGGGTCCGCTGGTGGTCTCGACGATGGTCATGATTCCGCTCCCGGAGCCCCAGCCCCGAAGCCTACCGCGACCATCGCCCCCACGCATCCTCGGTACTCTACAATGGCGCCGGTGCGCCGGAGGTTACGGAGGGGACAGCGTGGCAGGGTATCGGCTCGGAGCATGGCGTTTGCTGTGGCGCGCGTTGCTACTGCTGGTGGCGGCGCCGGCGACGGCCGCCGAGACGCCGGCAGTGGATCGGCAGGCGTTGCCTCGCACCATGGCGTGGACCGCCTACAACCTCGGCACCACCGGCTACAACCAGGCCGTCGCCATCGGCAAGGTGCTGAAGGACCACTACGGCGTCACCCTGCGCGTGCTGCCGGGCAAGAACGACGTCTCCCGGCTGCTGCCGCTGGTGCGGGGGCGGGTGCAGTTCTCCGCCAACGGCGTGGCCACCGTATTCGCTCAGGAGGGCGTGTTCCAGTTCGCTGATCCGAGCTGGGGGCCGTTGCCGCTGCGGCTGGTGCTGAGCTCCAACGGCGACAGCAATCAGGCCCTGGCGGTGGCGGCCGACACGGGCATCACCAGGTTCTCCGAGCTGCGCGGGCGCCGCGTGCCCTATGTGCGCGGCGCGCCGTCGCTGAACGTGTCCACGGAGGCCCTGCTGGCCTGTGGCGGGCTCACCTGGGACGATGTCGAGCGCGTCGACTTCCCCGGCTACGACGCCATGTGGACCGGCATCGTCAACGGACAGGTGGACGCGGCCTACGCCACCACCGTGTCCGGTCCCACCCGCCGCCTCGAGGCATCGCCGCGCGGCATCTTCTGGCCGCCGGTGCCCCATGGCGATGCCGCGTGCTGGGCCCGGGTTCGGCAGATTGCCCCCTACTTCACGCCGCACCTGGCCACCCGGGGCGCCGGCATCTCCGCCGCCGAACCGCACGAGGGCGCGACCTATCCCTATCCGCTGCTGATCGCGCTGGCGGATGCCGACCCGCAGGTGGTGCAGGCGCTGGCGGCGGTGATCATCCGGCACTACGACGACTACCGGCAGGCCGACCCCGGCGCCGTGGGTTGGGCGCTGGAGCGTCAGCTCTTCGACTGGGTGGTGCCCTACCACGAAGGCACCGTGGCGCTGTTTCGGCAGCTCGGAGTCTGGAACGATGTGCGCGAGGCCCACAACCAGGAACTGCTGCGGCGGCAGACGGTGCTTCTCGAGACCTGGGAGCGCGTGCGCGCCGGCAGCCACGCCTCGGATGAGGCGTTCACCGACGCCTGGCTGCGGGCGCGCACCGATGCCCTGGTCGCGGCCGGCCTCGATCCCATCTGGACCGCGGCGGGCTCGCTCTGAGCGTCACCGGGCAGCCTGCCGCCGGGCCTGCGCCGGCGTTCCTGCGCTACCTGGTAGCTGCGGCGGCCGCCGCGGCGCTGGTGGTCGCCATGGACACGCTGCGCCTGTTCGGCGACGACCCGCTGCTGGACGCTTGGGTGCAGCTCGAGACCCATTATTATTTTCTGCTGCTGGCGCTGCTGCTGCCGCTGGCCTTTCTGGTGTTTCCGCGCTGGCGGCCGCTGGACGTGACGCTGGCGCTCGGCGTGGTCGGCTGCTGCGCGTACTTCTTCGTGCACGCTCTCGACATCGTCGACCTCGGCTGGGAGTTCGGCGCGCCGCCCGTGGCCACGGCCCTGGCGCTGGCCTTGTGGGCGATGCTGCTGGAAGCGGTGCGGCGCGCCGGCGGCTGGGCGCTGTTCGTCATCACCCTGACGTTCTCTCTGATGCCGCTGGTGGCAGATAGCCTGCCGGGGCCGTTCGCCGGCATGCCATCGAACTGGTCGCAGACGGCGGCCTATCACGTGCTCAGCATCGAGAGCCTGTTCGGCCTGCCGTTTCGCGCGTTTGCCGAGCTGGTGATCGGCTTCGTCATGTTCGGGCTGGCGCTGCAGCACACGGGCGGCGGCCGCTTCTTCCTCGACCTTGCGTTCGCGCTGCTGGGCCACGTGCGCGGCGGCGCCGCCAAGGTGTCCATCGTCTCCAGCGGGCTGATGGGGTCCATGAGTGGCAGCGTGGTCACCAACGTGCTCACCACCGGCCAGATCACTATTCCCGCCATGACGGCCACCGGCATGCGCCGGGAAGTGGCCGGCGGTGTGGAGGCCTGCGCCTCCACGGGCGGCGTGCTGCTGCCGCCCATCATGGGGTCGACGGCCTTCGTGATGGCGACCTTTCTAGAGGTGCCGTACTACCAGGTGGCGCTGGCGGCCGCCGTGCCGTCGCTGCTCTACTTCGCCGGCCTGTTCCTGCAGGTGGACGCCCATGCCGCGGCCAAGGGTCTGGCCGGGCTCGACCGCGCCGACCTGCCGCGGGTGCGGCGCACGTTGCTGGACGGCTGGTACTACCTGGGCGCGTTCGTGGTGCTGGTGGTGCTGCTGGTGGTGCTGCAGCGGGAATCGGTCGCTCCCTACCTCGCCACCGCCGCGCTGCTGCTGCTCAATCAGTTTTCCCGGCGGCATCGCTGGCGACTGCGCGAAGTCGTCGATTTCCTGTTCGCGGCCGGCCGACTGCTGGCCGAGCTGGTGGCCGTGCTCGCCGGCGTCGGCCTGATCGTCGGCGCGCTGTCCATGACGGGTCTCGCCGGCACCCTGGTGAACGACCTCCTGTATCTGGCCGGCGACTCGATCTGGCTGCTGCTGCTGATGGGTGCGCTCACCAGCTTCGTGCTCGGCATCGGCATGACGGTGACCGCCGCGTACATCTTTCTCGCCATCGTGCTGGCTCCGGCGCTGATCCAGGGCGGTCTCGACCCCATGGCCGTGCACCTGTTCATCCTCTACTGGGGCATGCTGTCGTTCATCACCCCGCCGGTGGCGCTCGGCGCCTACGCGGCTGCCTCCATCGCCCAGGCCCGGCCGCTGGCCACCGGCCTCGCGGCCATGCGCCTTGGCAGCATCATCTACTTCATTCCGTTCATGTTCGTGCTGAACCCGGCGCTGATCCTGAACGGCGACGCCTGGGCCGTGGTCGCCGGGGTGCTGGAAGCGCTGGCCGGCATCCTGCTGCTGGTG
Organism: Pseudomonadales bacterium; assembly: GCA_040219935.1. Classification (GTDB taxonomy): domain Bacteria; phylum Pseudomonadota; class Gammaproteobacteria; order Pseudomonadales; family Azotimanducaceae; genus UBA7803. The sequence continues at coordinate 184,660 of JAVJUA010000084.1, forward strand.
TGGGGCCTGCAGGGCTGGGTGCCCTGGCTCGGCAGCGGCTGGAACGCGCTGCAGCGCCTGCTGCTGGCCGTCGGCGGCGTGCTGGTGGCTATGCCGCCGCTGCTGCCGGCGATCACCGGCTCCGGCCGGGCGTCTCAGATCGTCCTCGGCCTGGCGCTGGCGGCGGTGGCCGTGGTGCCGCGGCTCAGGGCGCCGCGGGCCGCGGCGTGACGATGGGGAAGCGGCGCTCGAACTGATCCAGCAGCCCGTTGAGTCGCGCCAGCGCCCCCGGGTCGCCTTCGATTGTCAGCCGGCCTTCGTCGATCAGCGCGTCGGCTTCTGCCAGGCCCAGCATCAGCCGCTTGAAGTCGAGAGACTCGAGGGTCAGGGTCGCTTGTGCTGCGTTCGACTGCTTGTCCGGGTGCGCGTGCAGCACGCTGTTGTCTAGGCTGAGCAGGTAGCGTTCGTCGAGATCGGTCAGCAGCAGATTCATGGCCAGCCGCACGCCGTCGGCCTTCGGGCCGTTGAGGCGCACCGCCAGAAGCTGAAACAGGTTGGCCAGCGGCATGCCCCGCGCCGTGCCCTCGCTGGCCGTGAACCGGGCGCCGGTCGCCGGCAGGCCGTGACGCAGCTCCAGGGCGCCGGAGAGAAAGAAGTTCCGCCAGGGCCCGGACTCCGACTGGTAGCCGAGCTGCTCCAGGGTGTCCGCCAGCAGCGACCGGGCGGCTTCGTGTTCCGGCTGGGCCATCACCACATGGTTCAGCACCTCGGCCACCCACCGGTAGTCGCCGGCCTCGAACGACGAACCGGCCTTCGCCACCACCGCATCGGCACCGCCCATGAAATCGACGTAGCGGCGGCCGGCCTCCACGGGAGGCAGCGGGTAGAGGTGGGCGGGATTGCCGTCGAAGTAGCCCAGGTACTTAACGTACACGGCCCGGGCATTGTGGTGCACGGTGCCGTAGTAGCCGCGGTTGTAGAACTCGCGCGACAGGGCGTCGGGCAGCCGGATCTGCTCGGCAATCTCCTCCTTGGTGTAGCCGTGATTGGCGAGCCGCAGCGTCTGGTCGTGGATGTACTTGTACAGGTCGCGTTGCTTGCCGAGGTACTCGACGGCGGCTTCGCGCCCCCAGATCGGCCAGTGGTGGCTGGCGAACTGAATCTCCAGACGGTGGCCGAACAGGTCGATCGACTCCTGAATCTGCCGGCTCCAGGCCAGGGCGTCGCGCACCTGGGCGCCGCGGGGCGTGTAGACGTTGTGCAGGTGGTGGGAGGTGATCTCGGCCATGCACAGCGCCCGGAACTGCGGCAGGTAGAACACGAACTCGGCCGGCGCCTCGGTGCCCGGTGTCATCTGGAACTCGATCTCGACGCCGTCGATGCGACGGGTCTCGCCGGTGCGGCGGACGATGTCGTTGGGTACCACGAAGCCGGTGCTGCCCATGGAGACGGCCGCGCCGAGGCCGGTGGTGATGAAGCCGGTGGGTGAGGGGGGCAGCAGGTTGCCGTACATGTAGGTGGCGCGCCGGTTCATGACGTTGCCCGCCAGCACGTTTTCCGACAGCGACTCGTCGACGAAGTGCTCGGGCGCGATCACGGCGACCTCGCCGGACTCCACCTGCTCGGGGCGCACCACGCCGAGGACGCCGGCGAAGTGATCGACGTGGCTGTGGGTGTGGATCACCGCCACCACCGGACGCTCGCCCAGGTGCTCGTTGGCCAGTGCCAGGGCGGCGCGTGCCGTCTCGGCGCTGGTCAGCGGGTCGACCACGATCCAGCCGCGCTTGCCGCGAATGAGGGTCATGTTGGCGATGTCGAACGAGCGCACCTGATACAGCCCGTCGGTGACCTCGAACAGGCCGTGGTAGCGCGCGTTCAATTGCGCCTGCCGCCACAGGCTCGGGTTGGCTGTGTCCGGCGCCTCAGCGTCGAGAAAGCCGAGCGGCGTCATGTCGAACGCCGGCCGCCGGCCCCGGTCGTGGGGAATGGTCAGCGGGTCGAGGCTGGCGATGAAGCCGCGGGCGGCATCTTCGAAGCTGCGCCGGTCGTGGAACGGCAGCGCCTCCAGCACGGCCTGGTTGCTGCTGCGCGTGTGGTTCGTCGCCGGCTTCGGGTCGCGGCGGTCGCTCATGGTGTTCCTCCCCTGACGGTGCGGATCGTCGTTCGATGGCTCGTCGATGCTACCCTGTCGGCGGTGCCCACATGAACCTACCCCGCACGCCCCATCGCTGGCAGATCTCGCCTACCCAGGCCGTGGCCATACAGCGGCGGCTGGCAGGGCAGGTGCGTCTGCTGAAGCAGCCGCTGCCGCGCCGCGTGGTCGGTCTCGACTGTGCCTTCACGGAGACCCGAGTGCTGGCCGTTGCCGTGGTCTGGGACGTGGCGGCAGGCTCGGTGCTGGAGGTACGGCGCGCGCAGGCACCCCTGCGCTTCCCGTACGTACCTGGATTGCTGTCGTTTCGCGAGGTGCCGGCGCTGCTGGCGGTGCTGCGGGGGGTGCGCAGCCGCGTCGACGGCGTGCTCTGCGACGGCCAGGGCATTGCCCACCCGCGCCGCTTCGGCCTGGCGAGCCACCTCGGCGTCATCATCGGTCTGCCTACCGCGGGCTGCGCCAAGTCGCGCCTGTGCGGCGCAGATGCCATGCCGGGTTCAATCCGCGGCGACCGGGTGCCGCTGCTGGACGACGGCGAACGCATCGGCACGGTGCTGCGTACCCGCGACGGCGTCAAACCCGTCTATGTCAGCCCGGGGCACCTCATCGACCACGACAGCGCCGTCCGCTGGGTGCTGGCCTCGGGCGGCGGGTATCGTCTTCCAGAGCCGCTGCGATTGGCCGACCGGTTGGTCGCGGAGTACAAGCGCCGCAGGGCGCTCAGCCGATAGACGCGTACATCGCGCGCAGCAACCTGTGCGCCCGATCGTCGCCCACCGTGCCTTGCCCCATGCGGTTCATGACGTAGGCGAGCGTAAAGCCGGCATCGACGTCGTTGACGACCAGCGAGCCGCCCCAGCCGCCCCAGTAGCACACCCGCGCATTCGGGCTGATCGGGTTCTTCGGTGAGTTGAGGCCATAGCCGACGCCGAAGGTGACGCCGATGCCGAGCACGAGGTCGCGGCCCGCAGCCTGCACGTCGAAGATGCGGTCGATGGTTCGGCTCGACAGCAACTCGACGCCGCGCAGCGATCCGCCGTGGGATACCGCGGCCTGTGCCAGCGCTACGCCCCGGGCATTGCCGTGGCCGCCGGCCGCGGGAATCTCGGCGCGGCGCCATGGGATTTCCCAGGATTGCTCGGCGACCAGGCGCGGGTTCGCGGCTCGATAGGGAATCGAATCGCGATCGGGCGTCACCGAGCCGTCGCTGCTGCCGAACTGCAGCGGTGGCGCAGGAATGACCCGGGCAACGCGATGGTCGTGCTCGGCGGGGACGCCGATGAAGAAGTCGGCGCCGGTGGGCTGAGCGATTTCCTCGGCGAAGAACCGGCCGACCGAGCGGCCGTCGACGCGCCGCACGACCTCACCCACCAGATTGCCCTGGGTGACCGCGTGATAGCCCGATTTCGACCCCGGCTCCCACCAGGGTGCCTGAGTAGCGAGCAGCCCCGTGACTTTGTCCCAATCGTACAGATCGGTGGCATCGATCCGTGACTCCCATGCCGGCACCCCGGCCGTATGGGAGAGCAGATGCCGGACCAGCACGCCGTCCTTGCCGTTCGCCGCGAACTCGGGCCAGTAGCGGGCCACCGGCGCATCGACATCGACCAGCCCCCGGCTCACCAGCACCAGCAACGACAGACAGCTCATGGTCTTGGTGGTCGAGTACACGTTGATCAGCGTGTCACGCTGCCACGGCGCGGTGCGCTCGACGTCCAGGTGTCCGCCCCACAGGTCGACCACCAGCTCACCGTTCATCACCACGGCAGCGGAGGCGCCGACGTCACCACTGTCGGCGAAGTTTTCGGCGAAGGCGTCCTTCACCGCGCTGAGCTGGTCGGCGCAGGTGCCGCTGATGTCGATGGTCATGGTCTGCCTCACGTGTGGGAATGGTGAAGCCTGCCACAGCCAGCGCGCCGTGACACGGTCCGTCTCCGCACTGGCTTCAGCGGTGCGTCACGCGACGCTGGGCCCAGGCCAGTGCTGTGACGGGCGCTCAGGCCGCGGCGCGCAGCCGTCGCGTGGCGATCGGCAGCGCGTCGTAGCGGTGCCAGCCGGGCATCCTCTGCAGTGTCAGGGCGCTGCGATCCACGGCCAGGTGCAGGTCCGGGAATCGCTCGATCAGGTTGAGAATGCCCAAGCGGGCCTCCGCTCGGGCCAGGTGCGCGCCCAGGCAGAAGTGGACGCCGTGCCCGAAGCCGAGGTGCCGGTTCGGCGTGCGGCCGATGTCGAACGTCTGCGGCGAATCGAACGCGCGCGGATCGTGATTGGCGGCGCCGAACAGCGGCATGATGGGTTTGCCGCGGGGAATGGTCACGCCATGCAGGGTGATGTCTTCGGTGGCGTAGCCCGGCTTGGTGCTCTGCACCGGCCCGCGATGGCGCAGGATCTCCTCCACCGCGGAGTCGATGAGCGCGGGGTCGGCGCGCAGGCGCTCGAGCTGCTCGGGGTGATCGAGCAGGGTCAGCACGCCGTTGGTGATCAGATGCACGGTGGTCTCGAAGCCGGCGATCACCAGCAGGAACACCATGGCCACCAGCTCGTCTTCGCTCAGGCTGTCGCCGTCGTCTTCGGCCTCGATCAGGCCCGTGAGAATGTCATCGCCGGGATTGCCACGCTTTTCCCGCACCATGTTGCGCACGAAGCGCACGACCTCGGGCAGGTCCCAGAACATGGTGCGGATCAGCCGCAGCCCTGAGAAACCCTTGGTCAGCACGCCGAACAGGTTCTGAAAGGTCGGCATGTCGGCGTGGCTCACGCCCATCATGTCGCTGATCATGCGCACGGGTATGGGCAGTGCATAGTGCGCCTGCAGATCGAACGGGCCCGCCGTGGGCAGCCGGTCGAGCAGCTCCCGGCTGTAGCTGTCGATGCGGGACTCCAGCGTCTTGATGGCCTGGGGCCGGAACCCGCGCCGCACCAGCTCGCGCAGCCGCCGATGGTTGGGGGCGTCCTCGGTGATCATGCTTTCGCTGAGGGGCCTCACCGACCTGGGCATCGGCAGCGGCACGCGGCTGCCCCCGGTCACCGTCGACCGGTTTCTCAGCACCCGGGGGTCTTTCAGGATGCTGGTGCAGTCTTCGTAACGCGACAGCGTGTACAACGTCATGACGCTGACCCGGGCCCGGCCGACCGGTTGCACCTCGCGCATGCGCTCGTAGTAGTCGTACTTGTGATCGATGAAGTCCGGCGACGACAGGTTCACGGGACGCGACAGATCGATCATGGTTGACCTCCCGGGCGCCGAAGGGCCGGCGTTGTCTCGGCATCGTGGGCCACGCCCTCGACCAGCAGTTCGGCCAGGGCGCGGGCGTAGGCGGGCCAGGGCATGCCCTGGGCATTGGCGCGGTTCGAGGTGTAGACGGCGAACAGCAGGTCCATGAGCACCTGCACCCGCGTGTCCAGCTGGTCCTGCGTCAGGGTGCGTCCGGTAGCGTCGTCGAGCTGCTGTCGCAGCCAGCCCGCCTGCCGGTCGTTCATCTCGTTCAGAACGCGCTGGTCCATGTCGCGCAGGGCCAACTCGATGTCGTGATCGCCCTGCAGCAGGCGGGTGGTGAGCGGCATCTCGCGGCTCATCAGCACGCCCAGGGCCAGTTGTGCGGTCAAGCGCTCGCGTGGGGACTGCGCCGCGTCCGCCAGCGGGGCGAGCTGACGCAGAAAGTCGAGCTTCTCCAGGGCGATGGCGTGGTAGGCGAGCTCGGCCTTGTTGCGGTAGTAGAGGTACACCGTGCCTTTCGCCACCCCTGCATGCTGGGCAACGTCTTCCACGCTGGTCTTGCGGTAGCCGAGGCGGACGAATTGATCGGTCGCCGCCTTCAGGATGCGCTCACGCTTCTGGCGCAGCTTCGGATCCTGCTCCGGCCATAGAAACGCCTCGATCTCGGGAGCGGCGTCTGAGAGCTGGGGCGATTTCATGACTGACCAATTTAAACGAATCGGTCATTGTGTCAAATCAAGCGGTTTCCGGGCCCTCTGGGACCCGCGCTTCGAGGACGTCGAGCACGGCTTCGAAGATCCAGCGGTTGTCCTGACCGGCCAGGTTCACGGTGCCGCAGACCGTCGCGCGCAGCGACGGCACGTAGAACATGAACGAGCCCCAGTGCCCGGAGTGGCCCCAGAAGGTGCGGTACCCGGCCGGGCCGGTGGTCGTCTTCTCGCGACGGATGCCGACGCCCAGTCCGTAGTGATGGTTGGGGGTGGCGACCGGGACGAGCATGCGTTCCAGCGTCTCCGGTGCCACCAGAGCATTGTCGCGAAGCAGGCCGGTCAGAAACCGGTGCAGATCGTCCAGGGTCGAGACGTGGCCGCCGGCGGCCCAGTCCGCGCTGCCGTTGATGACCAGCGCGTCCGTATCGTCGAAGTAGCAGTGCGTCAGGGTGGAAGCCGCAGCCTCGTGACCTTCCAGCCAGGTGTTGTGCATGCCCAGCGGCGCAAACAGGCGCTCGCGGCACAGCGTGTGGTACGGCTGGCCGGTGACGATCTCCAGCACGCGCCCCAGCAGCACGTAGCCCGTATCGGAGTAGACGTGCTTGCCGCCCACCGGGCCTGCCGGCCTGCCGTTGGCGATCGCCCACCCGAGCGTTTCCTGCGGCGGCCGGAAGCGGCCCGGGTCCCGGCTCAGCTCCTCGAACCAGGCCCGGCTGAGGGCGAAGTCCCAAAGCCCCGCGGTGTGGTTGAGCAGGTGGTGCAGGGTGATGGACGAGGCGTCGGGATGCACCCGGTTCACCAGATCCTTCGGGAAGAACCGGTCGAGGCGATCGGTCAGGTGGAGCCTGCCGGTCTCCACTTCCATCATCAGCAGGGTGGCGGTGAAGGTTTTCGACATGCTGGCGATGCGGAAGCCGTCGTCCGCGGCGGCGGCGCGGTCTTCACCCCGGGCGAATGGGCCCACGGCGCCCCGCCAGCGCACGCCGTGCAGCGGCGCCGAGACGCCGAGCAGGGCCGGAGCCTGGCTCTTCGCGTGCATGCGCTGCACCAGGTCGTCCAGGAGCTGATTCGGTTCTGACATGGGTTCTCGCGCCCCGGATCGGATCGGCCAGCCAAATATATACAGAGTTCATATTGATTTGGAAGTCCTCGTCGATCTAGCATATGAACACTGTATATATTTGGCTGCTGAGCCGGAGGGATGGATCTTGGCCAAGGTGATGCGAGCAGAGCCCGGGGACGATGCCATGGACGAGTGGAAGCTGCGCTGCGAGCTGGCTGCTGCCTATCGGATGTTTGCCCACTGGGGCTGGGACGATCTGGTGTTCACCCATCTCTCTGTTCGGCTGCCGGGCGACCGCGAGACGTTCCTTCTGAACCCGTTCGATCTCGCCTTCGAGGAGATCACCGCATCCAGCCTGCTCAAGGTCGATGCGGACGGCCGTGTGGTGGATGGTGGAGCAGGGCTTACCAACCCCGCGGGGTTCATCATTCATTCGGCCCTGCACCGCGGCCGCAGCGATGCGGTGTGCGTCATGCATCTGCATACGGTGGCGGGTCAGGCCGTTGCCTGTCAGGCCGACGGCCTGCTGCCGATCTGCCAGACGGCCATGATCGCCGGCTCCGGCGGCGTCGGCTATCACGAGTTCGAGGGCATCGCCCGCGACCTCGACGAGCGCGAACGTCTGTGCCGCGACATCGGCGATGCGCCAGTGCTGATCCTGCGCAACCACGGCACGCTCACCACCGGGCGATCGGTGGGCGAGGCCTTCCTGCGCATGTACTTCCTGGAGCGCGCCTGCCAGGTGCAGATCGAAGCCCAGCGTGGCGGTGGCCTGCATGCGGCGCCGGAGGGCATGCGCGAGCACGTGGGCCGGCAGACGCAGCGTGACTTCACCGCAGCGGCCGGGCTCGCCTGGCCGGCGGTGCTGCGCAAGGCCGAGCGGCTGTTTCCAGAAGCGTTCACCTAGATCGGCCCCTGGGGCCCGGGAGGCACGATGTATCCAGATCAGAACAGCCGCTCGGCGGCGTTGTACGAGCGGGCGCGACGGGTCATGCCCGGTGGCAACAGCCGCCATGGCGTCTTTCTGGCGCCGTATCCCGCGTACGCCGCGACCGGCCGTGGCTGCTGGGTGACGGACGTGGACGGCGTCGAGCGCATTGACTGCGTCAACAACTGGTCGTCGCTCATTCACGGGCACGGCAACGCCCGGGTGCTGGAGGCGGTGCGGCAGCAGATGGAGCGGCTGATGGCCGTCGGCATGCCCACGGAGTCGGAGATCGCGCTGGCGGAGCTGCTGGTGGACCGCCTGCCCGCGGTCGACCAGGTTCGGTTCTCGAACTCGGGGTCGGAGGCGGTGCTGTTCGCCCTCCGCGCTGCGCGTGCCTACACGGGGCGCGCCAAAGTGGCCAAGGTGGAGGGTGCCTATCACGGCAACCTCGACCCCATGGAGGTGAGCGTGTCGCCGTTTGGGGTGGATGCGGGCCCCGATCACGCGCCCCGTTCGGTGCCGGCCTGCGAGGGCATTCCGCCGAGCGTGCTGGGCGACACCGTGGTGCTGCCGTTCAACGACGTCGCCGGCACCGAAGCGCTGCTGCGTGCCAACGCCGGCGAGCTTGCCGCCGTGGTGCTCGACCCGGTGGTGTCGCGCATGGGCATGATCGCGGCTTCCCGCGACTACCTGCAGATGGTCAGGGCGGTCACCCGCGAGCTCGGCATCCTGCTCATCTTCGACGAGGTGTTCTCGTTCCGCTTCGGCTATCACGGCGCCCAGGGGCTGTTCGGCATCGAGCCGGACCTGACGGCGCTGGGCAAGATCATCGGCGGTGGCCTGCCAGTGGGCGCGACCGGCGGCTCCGCGGAGGTCATGGCCGTGTTCGATCAGACCCGGCCGCCGCTGCGGGTGGAGCACGGCGGCACCTACAACGCCAACCCCATGACCATGGCCGCCGGCCTCGCCTGCATGCAGCAGCTCACGCCGGCCGCCTTCGAGCATCTGGATGGGCTGGGCGCGCGGCTGCAGGCGGGGTTGAGGTCGGCGCTGAACGCGGCTGGCGTGGCCGGGCAGGTGCGGGGCCAGGGCTCGGTGGTGGCGCTGGCCTTCGGGGACAAGGCGGCCCGCAACTTCCGGGAGCTGGCCTACGGCCAGGCCGAGCGGCGTTTGATGGGGCAGCTCCACCGGCACCTCATGAATGCCGGCGTGCAGATCGTGCCGTATGGCATGTTCGTGCTCTCCACGCCCATGACCACGGCCGACATCGACCTGATCGTCGACCGGGTGGCCGACGGCCTGGTGGCCTGCACCCGGTCGGCGGCAGCGGGCTGAGCCGGCTCAGCCCCCGACCGCAGCGGGCGGCGGCCGCAGGCGGCCGGCGCGGTAGGGCAGAGCAGGGTCGCGATCCCTGGCCAGCAGCAGCGGTGAATCCAGGTCGACGTAGCGGCACAGCAGGCCGACGCAGTAGGCCGGGGCGATGCCGAGTGAGGTGCCGCCGTTGCAGCCCACCATCACGTCGAGTCCGGCCCGGCGCGCCGCCTGCGCCGCCTCCAGCGCCGCGGTCAGGCCGCCGACCTTGTCGAGCTTGATGTTCACCGCCTGGTAGCGGTCGCGCAGCCGGTCGATGTCGGCGGCGGTGTGGAACGACTCGTCCGCGGCCAGCGGAATCGGGATGCGGAAGTTGGCCAGCGGCTCGTCCGCGTCCCGCGGCAGCGGCTGCTCGATCAGCACTACCCGCAGGGACGCCGCTGCCGCTGCGAATGCTTCCAGCCGCTCGATGCCCCACGCCTCGTTGGCGTCGATGATGAAGGTGGCGTCCGGCCGCGCTGCGGCCACCTCGGCCAGGAGCTCGAAGCCCGAGTCGCCGTCGACCTTCAGCTTCAGCACCGCGAAGTCGGCGCGCTCCCGGGCCTCGCGTACCATGTCGGCCGCAGGGCCGATGCCGATGGTGTAGGCGGTCTCGATGGGCCGTGGCGCCGGCAGGCCGGCCAGCGCCCACACGCGGCGACCGCTGCGCTTGGCTTCCAGGTCCCACAGCGCACAGTCGAGCGCGTTGCGGGCTGGTCCGGGGGGCAGCAGGGTCAGGAGGCGCTGGCGGTCCACGCCCTCCTGCAGCGCGTCGCGCAGGCCGAGCAGCCGCTCCCGCGCCTGGTCGATGGGCTCCAGGTGCGGGTGGCCGCCGGCTTCGCCGCAGCCGCGGTGGCCATACTCGGTCACCGCCACGCGCAGCAGGTCGCGATGATGGAAGGTGTGATAGGCGATGCGGAACGGCCGCCGCACCGGCCAGGCGTCGACGCTGACCTCGAGCTTCACGGGCCGACGCCCAGCAGCTTCTTCAGCACCGGATCGATGCGGTTGAGGCCCGTCTCCAGCGTCTCGTGGGTGACGCCGATGCCGATCCGCAGGTATCCCTCCATGCCGAACCAGGTGCCCGCCACCAGGAACACGTCGCATTCGCTGCGCAGGCGGTCCACCAGACCCTGAGAGTCGAGGGCGGCGTCGTAGCCGATGAAGGCCATGCCACCGGCCTGGGGGCGCGTCAGGGTCAGCCGGCCCTGATAGCCGTCGACCCACTGCTCCACCAGCGCCAGGTTGCGGCGCAGGTGCTCGCGGCCGCGCTGCAGCAGCCGCTCCCGGGTGCCCGGCGCCAGGATGCGCACGGCCGCGTACTGGCTGATGATCGAGGTGCTGATGCTGGTGTAGTCGTGGCGGCGCCAGCACTCCTCGATGAGCGCCGCCGGGGCGACGATCCAGCCGAGCCGGAGCCCGGGAAAGCCGAGCGCCTTCGACAGCCCGGAGACGACGATGCCGCGGCTGGAGAACCCGGCGAAGCTCGGGCCCTCGTCGCCCTCCAGCTCCGATCCCCGGTAGATCTCGTCGCTGTGCACCCACAGGTCGTGGGCCTCGGCGATGGCGGCGATCGCGCGCTGGGTCTCAGGCGGCAGCACGGCCCCGGTGGGGTTGTTGGGGTTGCAGATGACGATGGCGCGGGTGCGGTCGCTGATCAGGCGTTCGAGCTCGTCCAGGTCCGGCTGCCAGCCGAGCGCCTGGCGCAGCGGCCACGGCCGCACGGTGACGCCCAGCGCCTGGGCGATGCCGTGAATCTGCATGTAGTTCGGCACCATGTAGACGATCTCGTCGCCGGGCTGGAGCAGGCTCCACATGGCGACGAAGTTGGCCTCCGCCGAGCCGTTGGTCACCAGCACGTTGGCGGCGCCGGCACCGGGATAGAGGCTGGCGATGCGCGCCTTCAGCTCGGGGTCGCCGTCGGTGTAGCCGTAGCCCAGCGGCAGCGACATCACCTCGGTGAGCTCTTCAGGGCTCAGCACGTCGGCCAGAGCGTGCGGATGCAGGCCGCTCTCGGTGAGGTTGTGGGTGACGTGGTTCTCCCACAGCGACTGGTTGCGCTCGAGCGCGAAGGTCGGAAGGGTCATGACTCGTCCTCTGCCAGATGCTTCATCACGTGCTGGGCGATGCGCACGTCCTGCACCGCCACGCCGGTCAGGTCGGCGATGGTTCTTTGGTTGTCGTCGGTGCGTCCCGGGTGCTCCGCCGCCAGCAACCGGCCAAGCTCCACGACCCGGTCGAGGTCGATGGCGCCGGCGGCGAGGGCGTGATGCAGATCGCCGCGCTCGGAGCACTGCGGGATGCTGTCGGCCACCACCAGGTCGGCGCTGCCGAACACGGCCGCCGCGATCTCGTTCTTGTGCGGCGAGTCGGTGCCGACGGCGGTTAGATGGCAGCCGGATGGCAGCCTCTGCAGCACCGGCTGGCGGGACGCCGTCGTGCTGACGATGAGCTGGCAGTCGTTCATGGCCTCCGGCGTTTCGGCCGGCACGGCGTGAAAGCCGCGCGCCGCCAGGTCCTCGCAGCATTGCTCGACCCGGGCAGCATCGCGTCCCCACACCCGCACCTGCCGGCAGGGGGTCACATCAGCCAGGCACTCCACCTGCAGTCGGGCCTGGACGCCAGTGCCCAGCACGCCGATGGTTCTGATCTCGGCCGGAGCAAGGGCCTCGGCCGCCAGCGCGCCGGCCAGCGCCGTGCGCAGATCGGTGAGCCAGCCGCGGTCCACCAGCACGCAGACGAGCCGGCCTGTGTCGCGCTCGTAGACGAGCAAGGCGCCGTCGTTGGCCGGCAGGCCGCGGCGGGCGTTGTCGTAGAAGCCCGTGGCGGTCTTGATGACGAAGTGCGCATCGCCCTGGATCCACGCCGACTTGACGTGCACGTCGCCGGGCGGATCTTCGAACACCATCTCGCCCACCGGCGGCGTCACTGCCAGGCCGCGGCTGTAGGCAATGAAACCGTCGGCGATGGCTCTGCGCGCCTCCCCCAGATCGACGTGGCGCTGCATCTGCTCCAGCGTCAGGATGCGCACCGGCCGGTAGTCGGTCATGCGAGGGGCTCCGCGTCGAAGTCGGTCCAGCCGGTAAACGTCCGGCTGTGGTCCGGCAGCGGATACTTCAGCCCGGTGGCGCAGTTGAACAGCACGCTGCGGTCGGTGGCGGAGATCAGGCCGTCGCGCCGGGCCTGCCGCCAGGCGGCGTAGGTGGCGCCGCCCTCGGGGCAGAGCAGGAAGCCTTCGCGGCGCGCCACCTCGTCCACCGCGGCGACGATCGCCTCGTCGGTCACCGCCAGCGCGGCCCCGCCCGAGGCGCGCACCGCGCGCAGGATGAGGAAGTCGCCCACCGCCGCCGGCACGCGGATGCCGGCCGCAATGGTGTGGGCGTTCTGCCAGGGCTCGGCGTGCTCGACGCCGGACTCGAAGGCGCGGACGATGGGCGCGCAGCCGGTGGCCTGCACCGCGAACATGCGCGGCCGGGCGCTGCCGATCCAGCCCATGGCCTCCAGCTCGTCGAACGCCTTCCACATGCCGATCAGGCCGGTGCCGCCGCCGGTGGGGTAGAAGATGGCGTCGGGCAGGGTCCAGCCGAGCTGCTCAGCCAGCTCCAGGCCCATGGTCTTCTTGCCCTCGATGCGATAGGGCTCCTTCAGGGTCGAGAGGTCGAACCAGCCGTGGGCGGCCCGGCCTTCGCCCACCAGCCGGCCGCAGTCGTTGATCAGCCCGTCGACGCGGAGCACGCGCGCGCCCAGGGCGCCGATCTCGCGCACGTTCACCTCGGGCGTGTCCGCCGGGCAGAACACGGTGGCCTGCAGGCCGGCCCGCGCCGCGTAGGCGGCCAGGGCGGCGCCGGCGTTGCCGTTGGTGGGCATGGCCAGATGGCGCAGGCCGAGCTCGCGCGCCATGGCCACCGCGACTCCGAGGCCGCGGGCCTTGAACGAGCCGGTGGGCAGCCGACCTTCGTCCTTCACCCACAGCTCGCCGGCGCCGTCTTCAAGGCGGGGCAGGCGCAGCAGCGGCGTGATGGTCTCGCCCAGGTCGATGGCGCTGCCGGCGTCGGCCATGGGCAGAAGCTCACGGTAACGCCAGAAGCCGCCAGGGCGTGCCGCCAGCTCCGGCTTCGACAGGCGCCGGGCCGCTGCGGCCAGGTCGTAGCGCACCAGCAGCGGCTTGCCGGCCGCGGACAGGCCGTGCACCTGGCCGGCGGGATAGCGTTCGCCGGTGGCCGAGCACTCCAGATGGGTCACGAAGCAATCAGACATGGGACGAATCCACCGCGTTGAGGCGCCCGTGCCGGCGCAGCAGGTCCTGCACCTCGGCCACGGGCAGCCCGGGAATGGTGACGCCGTCGCGGCCGGTCATGGAAGCGGTGCCGACGAAGGAGTTGACGATGGCTTCGTCGGTCGCCTGGATGGCGGCCTCGAACAGCGGGGTGAGGGCCTGGTCCGGCAGGTAGTCGATGGCGACCCTGACCTCCGCCGCGGCAAGCGCGTGCCGGTTGGCGGTGGTGAACGCCAGAAACAGGTCGCCGGAGTAGTGGGCGGAGACGCCGCCGCTGCGGGCCATGCCCAGGGCGGCGCGGCGGGCCAGGCGCCTGAGCTGATGCGGCAGCAGCGGCGCGTCGGTGGCCAGCACCACGATCAGCGAGCCGGTCTCGAGATGGGCATCGGCCGGCTCCGACGTCACCGGAAGGTGCCGGCCCACCGGCACGCCGGCCAGGGTGCACATGTAGCGGCGGCCGAAGTTGGCCTGCACCAGGCTGCCGACGACGAAGCTGCCCGCCGCCGTCTTCACCTGCCGCGAGGCGGTGCCGGTGCCGGCCTTGAACTGATAGCAGCGCATGCCGGTGCCGCCGCCAACGCTGCCTTCGTCGATCGGTCCGCTGCTGGCTGCGGCCAGGGCGGCAGCGACGTCGTCCGGGCGCACGTGCTGGCCGTCGATGTCGTTCAGCTCGCCGTCGTAGGTTTCCGCCACCACCGGCAGCCAGAAGCGGCTGTCGTTGGGGTGTCGGTGGGAGCGCTGGCGTCCAAGCCAGGCGATCAGGGCGTCACGCACGGTGCCTACGGAATGGGTGTTGGTCAGGGCGATGGGGCCCTCGCAGCGGCCGGCCTCGTCCACCCAGGCGAAGCCGGTCATCTCGCCGTTGCCGTTCAGCGCGCTGACCCCGGCCCACACCGCGGACGCGGCGCGGTCGAGCCCCGACGGCAGGATGACCGTCACCCCGGTGCGCACCGGTCCCTCGCCCGGCCGCAGCGGGCCGTGGCCGTGGATCAGGGTCCGGTAGCCGACGGCGACGCCGGCTACGTCGGTGATGGCATTCCAGGGGCCCGGCTCGCCGTCGAAGGGGATGCCGGCGCCACGGGCCCGCAGCTTGCCCGAGGGGGTGCGCTGGTGGGCGGTGGGAAGCTCGATCATGGCACTATATTTCTGCACGCGGTTGCGGTAGTTTGCCGTCTTATGTGAACGATGTATATATCCTCATGGCGGCCAGCGACATTGCCTACGTCCATCAAGCCGACTATCGGCCGCCGGCGTTCCGGGCGACCGACGCCGAGCTGGTGTTCCTGCTCGATGCGGAACGCACCGTCATCCGTTCGCGGCTGGTGCTGGAGCGCACGCCCGAAGCGGCAGCGGATGCCCCCCTCGAGCTCGACGGCCGCGACTTCGAGCTGGCGTCGTTGGCGCTGGATGGGCGGCCGCTGCCGGCGTCGTTCTGGGATCGCGCCGCCGAGCGGCTGGTGGTTGCCGATGCCGGCGACCGCTGCGTGCTGGAGGCCGAGACCGTGGTGTGCCCGGCACGCAACCGCTCGCAGATGGGGCTGTTCGCGGCGGGCAACTGCCTGGTGACCCAGTGCGAGGCGGACGGCTTCCGGCGCATGACCTTCTTCCCCGACCGGCCGGACGTGATGTGCCGCTTCACGGTGCGTCTGGAGGCGGATGCCGCGACGTATCCGGTGCTGCTCAGCAACGGCGACCGCATGGAGTCGGGGAGCCTGCAGGACGGTCGCCACTTCGCCGTCTGGTGTGATCCGCATCCGAAGCCGAGCTACATCTTCGCCGTGGTGGCGGGCGACC
Organism: Pseudomonadales bacterium; assembly: GCA_040219935.1. GTDB lineage: Bacteria > Pseudomonadota > Gammaproteobacteria > Pseudomonadales > Azotimanducaceae > UBA7803. The sequence goes on from JAVJUA010000084.1 coordinate 200,129, forward strand.
TGCGGCTGCTGCGCGACCGCTACGTCACCGGCAGCGGCCGTGAAGTGGCGCTGGCCATCTACGCCGAGCCCCAGCACATCGACGACTGCGGATATGCCATGGGCGCCCTGAAGCGGGCGCTGGCCTGGGACGAGGCCGCCTACGGCCTCGAGTACGACCTGTCCCACTACAACATCGTCGCCATCGACGACTACACCGGGGCGATGGAGAACAAGGGCCTGAACCTGTTCGAAGCCAAGGGCATCGTCGCCAGCCCCGCGTTCAGCACCGACAACGACTATCTGGTGCTGGAGCGCATCCTCGGCCACGAGGTTTTTCACAACTGGACCGGCAATCGGGTGACCTGCCGCGACTGGTTCGAACTCTGCCTCAAGGAGGGGCTGACCCGGTTCCGCGACCGGCAGTTCTCCGAGGCCATGTCGGCGCCCGGCCCCAAGCGCATCGACGCGGTGTCGCTGCTGCGCCGCAACCAGTTCGCCGAGGACGACGGCGCCGCCGCGCACCCGGTGAAGCCGACGCGCTACGCCGACGTGCAGAACCTTTACACGGCCACGGTTTACGAGAAAGGCTCGGAGCTGATCCGCATGCTGGCGGTGCTGGTGGGTCAGCCGGCCTTCCGCCGCGCCCTGCGCCGCTTCCTCGAGCAGCACGACGGCCAGGCCGTAACCACCGAGGAGCTGCTGGCGGCGCTGGAGGCCGAGAGCGGCCACGACCTCGCCGCGTTCCGCCCCTGGTATCAGCGTGCCGGCCGGCCCCGGGTGCAGGTGACCACGCGTCACGACGCCGCCACGGGGCGCTTCGAGCTGTCGCTGCAGCAGCGTGTGCCGCAGCCGCCGGCCGAGGTCGACCCGCCGCTGCTGATGCCGGTGAGCTGCGCGCTGTTCGATGCTCGGGGTCGGCCCGTGCCCATGCGGTCGGCCGATCCGGACGTGGTGATCGATGATGCCGGCACCGGCGTGCTGTGGCTTCGCGAGCGCGAGCAGCGCTTCGTGTTCGACGGCGTGGCGGCACCTCCGGTGGCCTCGCTGTTCAGGGGGCTGTCGGCGCCGGTATCGGTGGACGTGACGCGGTCGGACCGGGAGCTGGCCATGCTGGCGGCCTGCGAGACCGACCCGCTGGCCCGTTGGGACGCGGCTCAGCAGCTCGCCACCGCCGTGATTCGACGGGTCAGCGATGGGCTGGCGCTGGCCGAGGCCGGTGTCGGCGTCTACGGCTCGATGTTCGAGGCGCTGCTCGACGATGAGGACACCGACCAGGCGCTGCTGGCACGCCTGCTGGGCGTGCCCGACGAACCCACCCTCTCCGAGGGGCTGCCGCGGGTGGACGTCGACGGCCACGCCACCGCGCGTCGAGCGCTGCGGGCCCATCTGGCCGAGCGGTTCCTGACGCGGCTGCTGACGCGCTACCAGGCTCTGACCGACGACGGAGCCTATCGCCCAGAGCCGCGGGACATGGCGCGGCGGGCGCTGCGTAACGCCTGCCTCGATCTGCTGCTGGCGGCTCCGGGCGGGGAGGGCAGGCGGCTCGCCCTCGCCCAGGCCCGCAGCAGCGACAACATGAACGACCGCTACGCCGCCCTGGCCGGGCTCTGCCACTGGCCGTGCCCGGAGCGCGACGAGGCGGTGGCGCTCTGCCTCGAGCGCTGGCGGGATCATCCCATCGCGCTCGGGCAGTGGCTGATCGCCCAGGCGCTGGGTACCGCGCCGGACACCGTGGATCGGGTCATGGCGCTCACCGCCCACCCGGACGTCGACGTCGGCGATCCGGCGCTGGGCATGGCCCTGTTCGGGTCGTTCTTCCGGCAGAATCGCCAGGCGTTTCACCACCCGTCCGGGATAGGGTACGAATTCCTGGCCGACACCCTCATTCGCGTCGACCGGGTTCGGCCTTCCGGGTCGTTCTGGCTGATGCCGCAGATCAGCCAGTGGCGCCGTTATGACGACGGCCGCCAGGCGCTGATGCGTGCCGCGCTGGGGCGCGTGGCCGGCACGCCGGGAATCTCCCGAGGGCTCGCGGAAAACGTCGCCCGCGCGCTGGGGAGCGGGTCCCGGGATGACTAATCAATTCGAGGTGGATCAAGGATATGCAGGGGAAAGGTAAGAGAACCTACCATCGTGGCAACGTGCGGGAAGACCTGCTGAGCGCCGCCGAAGACATCCTCGACACGGAGTCGCTGGAGAGCATCACCGTCCGGCGCCTGACCAGCACCATCGGCGTGACGCCGGGCAACTTCTACAACCACTTCGAGAACCTGAACGAGCTGCTGGCCCACCTCGGGGCCAAGAAGCTGCGGGCGATGTCGGCGCGCACCGAGGCGGCGCGCAACCGCCATCGCAAGCCGATCCTGCGGCTCCGGGCAGCGGCCCGGGAGTTCATCCACCTGGCGGCGGACCAGCCCCAGGCCTACCAGCTCATGTTCGGTCATCTGGTGGCCGCTCTGAACCAGTACCCCATCTATCTCGATGCCGCCGAAGATGCCTTCGAAGCCAGCGTCAACGACCTCTACGGCGAGCCTGTGTACGACCGCAACGACCGCAAGGCATCCCACGAGCGATGCGTTCACGGCTACGCCATGTTCGCGTTGCTCAACGGTCTTGCCCGCGACGTCATCGACGGTCTGGTGGGGTTTTCGAGCCCCGAAGAGATCGACCAGTTCACGGATGCCGTGCTCGACTCGCTGCTGCAGGGCCGGGCGTTCCGCGACCTCGAGCATCGGCTGGGGTGACGCTTCCGCCGACTACGGCTTGACACCTCTGCGCCGCCTGGATATAAACGGCGTTCACATATGCGAACAGTGTTCATATGTGGCAGAGGGGGTTCGGCCGGTCTCGGGAGGTATCGATCATGTCAGCAAGAATCTGTCTGGTAGCCGGTGTTCTGGCCATGGCGCTGGCGCCGGGCCTTCCGGCAGCGGCGCAGGCGGCGGGCGCCCAGGGTGCCATTGAAGAGGTGGTGGTCACCGCGCGGCGGCGTGCCGAGTCGCTTCAGGAGACGCCGGTGTCGGTGTCGGTTCTGGATCAGGACCTGCTGCGCGACCTGCGTCTCGACGACATCACCCAGATGATGCGGCTCGTGCCCAACGCCACGGTGCCGAATGACTCCGAAGGTCTGAACACCTACATCGTGATCCGCGGCATCCGTCAGCCGGACCCGCAGATCGAGCCCAACTTCGGCCTCTATCGGAACGGCATCTTCTACGGCGGCAGCCGCACCAACCTGCGCACCCAGGTCGACGTCGAGCGTCTCGAGGTTTCCAGGGGCAGCCAGGGCGGCGTGTACGGCCGTAACTCCTCCGGCGGCGCCGTGAACATCGTCTACGGCACCCCCAAGGACGAGTTCGACGGCTACGCCGGCGTCACCTACGGCAAGTATGACCGCAAGGAGCTCGAGGGCATGGTGAACATCCCCGTCTCCGACACCTTGGCGGTGCGCGCTGCCGCATGGTGGTTCGACACCGAAGGCGGTCAGTTCAAGAACGTGCTGCGGGGAGAGGATCTCGACTTCGTGGAGGACGAAGGGCTGCGGCTGTCCGCCCGCTGGGACCTGGCCGAGCGCGTCTCGCTGCTGCTGACCGGTGAGTACGCAAAGGCATCCGGCCCGTCGTTTCTCACCTACTCGCCGGGCGGCTTGTTCGACTTCTTGAGCCTTCTGGGTCTGCCGGGCGCATCGCGGCCGGCCGAATCGCCCGACTCGATCCGGCGCGACACCCGCGAGTACCTCGATCTCGAGCAGTACTACCTTTCCGCAAACCTGGAGTGGCAGACCGACCTCGGCACCTTGAACCTGCTGACCTCGTATCGGAACTACGAGATGGATGGCGTTCGCGATGGCGACTCCGGCGACTTCGATCCGTCGGAAGGCTTCTTCGTCAGCTCGTCGGTGCGCCGCCCCAGCGAGGACGTCGACAATACCTACGTCGAGCTGTTGTGGACGTCGCCCCAGGAAAAGCGCCTGATCTGGGTGGCCGGGGTGTCGTACTACGAGGAGAACTTCGACTTCGAGCGCCTGATCGAATCGGTCATCGACTTCGACGTCACGCCGCTCGCGCCCGGGGTTTCGGGGCTGCAGACCACGCGGACCTACCTGCCGGTGAACTCGCCGCTCGAGACCGAGTCGGTATCGGCTTTTCTGTCCGTGGATTACGACCTGACTGATCGCCTCACCGGGTTCGCCAGCCTGCGTTACATCGAGGACGAGAAGCGCATCGACTTCCGCCAGTTCACGGACTGCGACCTGCCCGCCGTGTGTCTGGCCATCTACGGCGACCCGAGCGTCGGCAACTTCGGCGCCTTCGGCTTCTTCGGTCTGCTGTTTCCGGACTTCGCCACGCAGATTTCCGACACCTTCAGCAACTGGCTGCCCGGTGCCGGTCTGCGCTTTGCGGTGAACGATCGAATCAACGTTTATGCCAGCGTGCAGACGGGTACCCGGGCCGGCGGCTTCAACACCACCACCACGCAGCCGGCCAACATACCCTATGACCCGGAAGAGTCCGTCACCTGGGAACTGGGTGCCAAGTCGACCTGGATGGAGGGGCGGCTCAACGTCAACGCCAGCGTGTTCCTGTTCGAGCAGGACGACTTCCTGCTGTTCGCGGAAGACCCGGTCAACCCGTTCTTCTCAGCGCTGCAGAACGTCGGCAAGGCCGAGACCGTCGGCGTCGAGCTCGAAATCAACGGCCAGATTACGCCCTGGCTGTTCGGCGGCCTCGCCTACGGCTACATGGACCCTGAGATCAAGAAGGGCATCAACTTCGGCACCGACATCTCCGGCTCCATGATCAATCGGGTGCGCGAGCACACCGCCAGTCTGTTCCTGAGCTGGGACGTACCGCTGACCGGCACCGCGCTGCGCCTGATCGGCAACGTCAACAGCTCCTGGGAGATCGGCGGCTACGAAAGCCCGAACGAGGCCAACCCCATCGAGGATCTGGAGGTGGTCGATGTGGCTCTGGGGGTGGCGGGCGAGCGCTGGCGCGTGACCGGCTTCGTCGACAACGTCGGCAACGACACGGTCACGCTGTTCACGTTCGGTTTCCCGAGCGTACAGGACCTCACCCGGGATCGCCGCTGGGGCATCGAGTTCACCTACGACTTCTGAGCGGACGTCGAATTGGCCGGGAGGCGGCTCGCATGACCGGGAACTCGCTGCTGGACGACATTGATCGGCAGGCGCCGAAGCTGCTGGAGGCCCAGCGCTGCCCCGGCCTCGCTCTGGCGCTGCTCGATGGCGAGCATACCGACATCCGCTGCTACGGCCTGGCGGACGTCGCCCGCGGCGAGCCGGTGACGGAGCAGACCGTCTTCCAGGTCTGCTCCATCTCCAAAGCGGTTTCGGCCTGGGGCCTCATGCGTCTGGCCGACGACGGCCGCATCGATCTCGACGCGCCGGTGGAGTCATACCTGAGCCGCTGGAAGCTGCCGGAGTCGGACTTCGATCACCGGCAGGTGACGGTGCGCCGCCTGCTCAGCCACACGGCGGGGCTGCCTGTGGAAGGGTACATGGGCATTCCGCCCGGCGTACCGCTGCCCGCCATCGAGGGCGTGCTGAATGGCCGCTCGCCCGCCATGGACGAGCGCCAGCTCGCGTACGCCCGGAAGTGGGGATTCGATCCGGCCACCAAGCATCAGGCCATCCGCGTGCTGCGCACCCCCGGAGAGGCGTTCAGTTACTCCGGCGGCGGCTACGTGATCCTCGATCTGCTGATCGAAGAGGTCACCGGCCTGCGTGCGGCCGAGTATCTCGATCGGTTCGTTCTGTCGCCTCTGGGGTTGGAGCACTCGACGTTCGAGACGCTCGATCCGGACCATCCCGGCTATGCCGTTCCCTACGACGAACTGGGTGAACGGCTGCCCCGATACCGCTACTCGCACCGCACCGCCGGGGCCATGACCGCCGACATCGGCGACCTGGCGAAGTTCGTGCGCGCGGAGTTCGACCGCCCGGGCATCGACGTGCCCGGCGCCGGCCTGCTCTCCGCCGACAGCTTCCGGGCCATGTTCGAGCCGGTCATGTTTGCGGAACGTGCCGGCGGCATGGACTTTCACATCGGCCTCGGCCACTTCCTGGGCGAGATGGCCGGGCACCGACTGGTGCAGCATTCAGGCGGCAGCGCCGGCTGGCGCAGCATCTACTTCGTGCTGCCGGAGGCCGGCCTCGGCTTCGCGGCGCTGATCAATGGCTCCGGCGGCAACGAGGTCTGGCAGGCCCTGGCGCAGGCGTGGGGCGCCTCCCTCTGAGGCGGCGGCCGGCCGTCAGGGCGCGATGCGGTCGATCTCTGCGAAGTAGCGCGTAGCCGCTGCCTTGACCTTGGGCGCCAGCAGCAGCGCCGACACCATGGTGGGAATCGCCATCAGCGCGTAGGCACCGTCGATGATGCTGATCGCCGCCTCCAGGGTCACCACGCTGGCAACGACGATGAACGACAGGTACAGCCATCGGTAGTGGTGGCGGTGCTGGGCGCCGAACAGGAAGCCCGCGCACTGGGTGCCGTAGAACGAGTACGTGAAGATCGTGGTCAGTGCGAACGAAATCACGGTGAGCACGACGATGATCATCCCGGCGGTGCCCAGATGCGTCTGGAAGGCGGTGGCGGTGAGGGTGACCCCGTTCAGGTCGCCGTCCACGGCCCATTGCCCCGACAGCAGAATGACGAAGGCGGTGGCCGAGCAGATCAGCAGGGTGTCGATGATGGGCCCGAGCATGGCCACCAGGCCCTCGCGCACCGGCTCCCGGGTCTTGGCGGCGCCGTGGGCCATGGCCTCGGTGCCGATGCCGGCCTCGTTGGAGAAGGCGCCGCGCTGCACGCCGTAGAGAATCACGGTCAGCAACGCGCCGGCGCCCGCCGATCGCGCCGTGAAGGCGTCCTCGAGAATCAGCCATAGCATGGCGGGCAGGCGCTCGACGTTGAGGGCGAGCACGACCAGCGTGGCACCGATGTAGAGCACGCTCATGGTCGGCACCATGCGGCTGGCAACCCGGCCGATGCGGTGAATGCCGCCGAAGATCACCAGCCCGGCGACGATGGTCAGCACGACGCCGGCGCCGAGATTGAACGGCAAATGCTCGCCGGTCTCCGGCAGCCAGCCGTTGCCGATGAACACCACGTCGCGCAGGATCTGGATGAGCTGATTCGCCTGCAGCACGGGCAGGGTGCCGATCATGCCGAAGATGGCGAACATGTAGGCCAGCCAGTGCCAGTGCCGGGGCAGCCCCTCGCGGATCACGTACATGGGGCCGCCGCGCAGCGTGCCGCCGCTGTCGCGGCCGCGATACATCACCGCCAGGGTGCAGGTGAAGAACTTGGTGGCGATGCCGAGGATGGCCGTCATCCACATCCAGAAGATGGCCCCCGGGCCGCCGATGACGATGGCGAGTGCCACCCCGGCGACGTTGCCCATGCCGATGGTGCCGGCGAGCGCCGATGACAGCGCCTGAAAGTGGGTGATGTCGCCGGGGTCGTCCGGCGAGTCGTACTTGCCGCGCAGCAGCGCGATGGCGTGGGGAAGGTGCCGGAAGGGCGCGAACCGGGTGTAGACCAGGAAGAACAAGCCGCCGCCCAGCAGCAGCACCAGCAGCCAGGGCCCCCACGCCAGCTCGGCGAAGCTGCGGGCGGCGTTCTGGAAAGTCTCGATCATCGTGCCAGCCGTTCCTCTTGCATCGACGAAGCGGTCACCCTAACGTGTTTGCGAGCTCGTTGACACCGATGCAGGCCCTTCCAGTGGAGACCTGGCTGCGCGGTCTCGGGGTTGTGAGCCCAATTGGCAGGAGCATCGGAATGGTACTGGTTGAGTCGAGCCGGCTGCGGTTGCTGAGCCTCGCCAGCCTCTACTTTGCCCAGGGCATTCCCATCGGCCTGCTCGACGTGGCCATGCCGGCCTGGCTCGCCGGGCAGGGTGTGGGTGCCGGCGCGATCGGCGCCTACGCGGCCGCCATCGGGCTGCCCTGGGCCTTCAAGCTCATCGCGGGTCCGTTCATGGACCGCTATCAGTACCTGGCCATGGGGCGCCGCCGGCCCTGGGTCATCGGCACGCAGGCGGCGCTGGTTCTGGCCCTGGCGGGCCTGGCCGTGCTCGGCGTCATCGGCGATGCGACCCAGGGCTATCTGCCGGCACTGATGGTGATGGGCGCGCTGGTGAACGTCTGCGCGGCGACCCAGGACGTGGCCACCGACGGCATGGCCATCGACGTGGTGCCCTTCGATGAGCGCGGCCGGGCCAACGCCTTCATGGCGTTCGGGCAGGTGCTCGGCTTCGGCCTGTTCGGCGGTTTGTCGGGCGTGCTGCTGGCGCGGTACGGCCTAGACGTCGCTGCGAGCGTGGCGGCGCTGTCGGTAGCGGCAATTCTGGCGTTGTCGATCGCTACCCGCGAGCGCGCCGGCGAGCGTCTGCTGCCGTGGACGGCGGGGGCGCCGAACCCGGATCAGCCGCGGCCGCCTAAGTCGTTCGCGGTCATGGCAGGGTCGCTGCTGCGTGCGCTGGCGCTGCCCATGAGCCTGCTGCTGACCGCAATCGTGTTCCTGGCCCGGGCCGCGACGGGCATGGTGCTGGTGGTGATTCCCATCGTCGGCGTTCAGGAGCTTGGGTATCCGGGCGAGCAGGTGAGCATGGCGATCGCGGTCGCCAGCGTCGCCGCCGCCGTGCTCGGGCTGGCGTTCGGCCCGCTGATCGATCGCGTGGGACCGCGGCCGGCCATGGTCTGGGGATTGTTGGCGACGGCGGCCGCCACGTTTGCCTTTGCGCTGACGCCGGCGCTGTGGTCGCAGCCCGCCTATGCGCTGGCGTTCCTGCTGCTCAGCCAGGTGTGCGCGCAGGTCGTGTTCATCGCCTTCATCGCTCAGTACATGAACATGAGCTGGGCGCGGGTGGCCGCCACCCAGTTCGCCGTCTACATGGCCGTGGCCAACCTCGCCCGCTCCGCGGGCGCCGGGTTCTATGGCGCGATCGCCGGCCCGGTCGACACCGCCGGGGTGTTCATGATCATCGGCGGCCTGCTGGTGGTGGCCTGCCTGCTGGTGACGCCGTTCCGGTTCGAGGCCCATGAGCGCCAGCTCGGCGCCCTGGCGGCCCGTAGCTGAGCCGGCCGCGTTGACAGAGAGTTGCCGCTGCCGTTTAGTGCGCGCCATGGACACCCCCCTCGGCAAGCCGACCCGATACGCCGACGGCTACGACGCCACCCTGCTCGCGCCCATGGAGCGTTCGCGCTCGCGCGAGGAGCAGGGGCTGCCGGCGGCGCCCAAGTGGGCCGGCGTCGACCTGTGGCGCAGCTACGAGTTCTCCTGGCTGAACGCTGAGGGCCTGCCTCGGGTGGCCGGCCTGACCCTGGAGGCGGATGCGACCTCTCCGCGCATGGTGGAGAGCAAGTCCATGAAGCTGTACCTGAACGGCTTTGCCCAGGCCCGATTCGAGTCGGCGGACGCCGTGCGGCAGCAGCTCGAGCCCGACCTGGGGGCCGCCTTCGGCGGCGTCGTGGCGGTGCGCCTCGAGCCGTTGGCGGCGCTGGCCGGCGCCGTCACCGCATTGCCGGGAACCTGCCTCGATGGCCTGCCCGTGGCCGCTGACGCCTACCAGCCCGACGCGAGCCTGCTGCGCTGCGGCGAGCGAACGGCGGAGGAGACGGTGCATACCGAGCTGTTCCGCAGCGTCTGCCCGGTGACCGGCCAGCCGGACTGGGCCTCGGTGCTGATCCGCTATCGTGGTCTCGCCATCGAGCACGAGTCACTGCTGCGCTACCTGGTTTCGTTCCGGCAGCACGCCGCGTTTCATGAGACCACCGTCGAGCGGATCTACACCGACCTCGCCGAACGCTGCGGCTGCGAGCGGCTGCTGGTGGCCGGCTACTTCCTGCGCCGCGGCGGCATCGACATCAACCCCATACGGGCCGACCGGCCCGGGCCCTGGCCGCTGATCCGTACCGCGCGCCAGTAGGGGTCAGTCCTCACGGCCCGGCCGGATCATGCTTCTGACCCATCCCCACCAGCCGTTGCCGCCGAGCAGCCAGCGGTCGAGGCCGTCCATGCGCACATCCAGGGCCTCCGGATCGGCCAGCAGCGACGCGCGCTTGACCAGCGGCCGCTCCGGATCCAGCGGGCGGATCACGGACGCCGGGTTGCCGGCGGCGATGACGTTGGCGGGCAGGTCGCGGGTCACCACGCTGCCGGCGCCAACTACGGTGTTGGCGCCGATGGTGACCCCTTTGCAGACGATGGCGCCGTCGCCGACCCAGACGTTGTCCTCCAGCACCAGCGGCGCGTGGGCGCCGATGATGCGGGTGCGGTCGTAGACGTCGTGCCAGTCGGCGTCGGTGAGGTAGACGCCGGCGGCCAGCATGCAGTTGGCACCGACCGTGACGCCCACCGCGGAGTCGAGGCGCACGCCGGGGCAGAGCAGGGCGTAGTCGCCGACGTCGATGCGGCCGGCACCGTCGGCATGCTCCCAGGTGGTGAGGCGCACCTGCCGGTCGGCGGCCGTGATCACGTGAACGGCGCGGCCGAACGTGATCTGGCGGCCGTGAATCTTCAGGTGCCAGGGCTTCAGCACCTTGCAGTGGTCGCCCATGGCGTCGAGCTGCGGCGCGATGAAGTGCTCGAGCCAGGCTCGCTCCACGGCGCGGTGCAGGCGTTTGGCGGGGTACGGACGATGGTCCCGGCGCATGGGCCGCGCTCCTACCTTTCGGGGGCCAGATTCGCTACGATACGCGTCCTTGCGATCAATGGTGACCCATTCCGGTCCCCCCGCAACGATACGTTGTGAACCCCGCCAGGCCCGGAAGGGAGCAACGGTAGCGACGGACTCGTGTGCCGGGGTGTGGCTGGTTTGGGTTGCCACCTTTTACGGAGAGGTGTCCGAGCGGTCGAAGGAGCACGCCTGGAAAGTGTGTATACGGCAACGTATCGAGGGTTCGAATCCCTCCCTCTCCGCCATAAAATCAACCACTTAGCAATTTAGCGTGTCTATTTTTAGGGTTGTTTTGGGTTGCTCCGGGTCCAGTTAGCCACGATTTAAGACACGATTTCGCCACGCGTCCCGAGGCGGGGACTACCGCAACCGACCGGCTAAGGAGTCTGAGCTTGCCGGGATATGATCGTCAGCGGTCCGACTCCGATTCCCCGCCCCATTTCTGGAGGGTTTTCGCGCCTGCGTCGCCGGCGTCGTGAGGAATCCAGCGGTAGTAAACGCGCGCGGTGAACGTCCAGTCCGTATGGCCCATTTGGGCCGCCACCCACTGAGGCGACTCCCCTGCCATCAACGTCATCGAAGCGAACGTGTGACGCATCTGGCCCGGTGGGCGGTAGCGGACACCAGCCTGCCGGCAGAGCGTTTTCCACTGGCGTGCCCGGAGGGCCATGTCTCCGGTCCACCGTTTCCGGGTCCGTGGATTCTGAAACACCTCGTCTCCCAGGAGGAATGTGTGCTCCTGCTGCGCCTTCAGGGCCAACGAGGCGGGCGGCAGCAGATCAACGGTTCGTTCACCGGCCTCGGTTTTCGTCGGCTCGATCTCATCTGCGTTTTGCGTGAACGCGCCGGTGACGTATATGCGCTTGTTGATCCAATCCACGTTTTCCCAGTTGAGCGCGAAAAGTTCGGAGAGCCGCAGTCCCGTCCAGAATCCGAACTGCACCAGATTCTTCATCTGCCCGCGGGCGGTGTGGATCAGCGATGTGCGTTCCTTGTGGCCGAAGGGATCCACTCTCGTCCTGGCATTGCCGGTTCCGTCGCTATGCGATCGCCGTCGCCGGATGATCTTGTTGGCCATCGGATGGTGATGGATCAGTTCCTGCTCGACGGCCTCGTTGAGTGCACGACGTAGCACGCTGAGCTTGTTGTTCTGAGTCTTCCGGCTCCACCCCTGCGACTTGGCCCAGTCGCGGATCAGATGCCATTGGAGATCGGTCAGGGCGAGATGGCCGAATTTCGGGATGAGCTGGTTGAACAGGATTCGCTTGTCCACCGTTCGGGTAGACGCTCTGAGTTCTGGCTCTTCTCCGCGCCACCAATCCGACAGAAAGCGTTCGACCTTGATGGCGGCGCCGGGTTGATCGCTGAACAGCAGTGCGTTCTTCGACCTCGGGAAGGTCTGCGCGTAGTCGAAGGTGCCGTTCTCAATCGCGCTGAGGATGGCCGCGCGATGTCGCTCGGCACGCTTCAGGTTAGCGGGGGTGGGCTTGAGCTTGATCTTCTCGCGACACCGTTTGCCCCGATAGGTGAAGGAGATTTCGATCGAAGACGCGCTGGCGGCTCGGACACCGGTTCGTGGCTTTCTACCCACTGGTGATATCCATCTACGCTGATCAGAATTCTGCCGTCGGGGGCCTTTCTCCATATCCGGCCCGCCAACCACACCCCGTCCCGGATCTTAGTCCGAACGGCGTGTTCGGAGTAGCCAGTCTGTTCCGAAAATTTTCTGATCGTCAGCCAGTTCACGCTCATCTGAGTCATGGTGAGATCGTGAGATGGCCGTGATGCTACGGTATACGCGAGTCAGACGGATGCGAGAACTGTAGCGCGTGGCGAGATGATTCCTTCGACTCGCGGGAAGTGGGTCTTGGCGAGTAGTTGTCGTATCGTCAGCCTTACGGAGTGATTTGCGGGTAATCAGTAGCGTCATCCCGAGAGCAACAGGGCAAAGCATGATGCGATCGAATGACCACACGTGTAATCACAGACTCTCCATTGAATTCGGATCCAGCAAACGGCCCGCGTCACTACCGGCGGAGCGGGTAGTGACGCGGGCGTCAACCCGAGGAAACGCGCGCGATTCCGGAGGATTTCCCGGATGACCGGTGAGTGATCGGTTCCTAGACTGCGTACCCATCGACGATTTATCCGCCCGCCACGGCGGTTAACGTGGCAAGGCGTCGAGGTCCGTGAAAACGACGCCGCGATCTCAGGATCGCCGGGCTATCCTCGACTGCTCATCGGCCGCTCGGGCCGATCGGAACCACCCGGTTCCTTCATCAACCGCTCGGTGCTCGTGACCGAGTCCCATCAACCCCGCGAACCCGCGTTCGCACTTATGACACGGAGGTAGATCCACGCTCGAACCCGACCCACGCCAGGGTCGGCTGGTTTACGCCGGACCGATTCCCACAGGAAGAACCGGTGTTGCCTTCAGCCAGGCATATTCAGGTTGATGGGCCCAGTGTCCCGTGACCCGTTGCCGCCTCGCGGACTGGATAGGCTGCGGCCATCCGGTGGGTCAAAAACACTTACCGAAGAATTTCACACGATGCGAGACCTGAACCACCAGCTCATTCAACTCTGCCGGACCAATCGGGATGGCACCTATCAGACCCAGCACGCGCGGGCGCGGCGGCGGGTGTTGACGCCAGTTCACCGACCGCGAGCGCTCCCACAGGGTCAGGTGCTCGCGTGCTACGTTGGCATGTCAGTCGTCAGGTTGTCCACGGCGGCGTGACCACTCGGCAACAATGTGCTGTCTCCAACGGATTCGCGGAGCCGCTGGCGTCTGCTAGCGCCATAGTCTGGGCACGGTGGATTGCCTCTCAGCGCTTGCAGCAGCATCGCTCCTCTCGGCTTCAGCCAGGGACGTCCAACAGCTTCGAGCGCACACGCTGCAAGGCAGCGAGCATGTGCTCCCGCTGCCTCGGGGGGAGGTCGCCGAACACCTCATCGTACAACTCGGCTGCCTTCGAACACGTGAGGGGAACCAATCGCCTTGCTGCATCCGTCACGTAAACCCGATTGGCGCGCCGATCTATCGGGTCGTCGCGTCGCTCCACCAGGCCTGCCCGGGCCAGCCGGTCGATGACGCCGCCGACCGTTGCCTTACCGATGTCCAGTCGCTGTGCGAGCTCTGTCTGGGTCAGTCCTTCTTGGCGGATCAAGTAGACCAGCGCTTGCCATTGCGTGCGGGTGAGACCGGTCTCGGAGATCTGTCGCTCGAAGGCCGCACGTAGCAGCCGTGCCACGTCCGCGATAAGAAAACCGGGGTCTTGTTCTGCGTCCCACCTCGCCGCCTGACCCATTGCCGGAAACCTCTTTGCTGTTGTGGGTGCGATCAGATAGTATCGTTGCATATCGTATGCCGTAATACTAACACCATGCAGGATATCGCGTTCCGCACTCCCTCAGGTCTTACCATTCGGGGGAGCCGTTGGGGCAACGATGGCGCACCTCCCGTTCTACTGGGACACGGAGGCGGCCAAACCCGCCACGCATGGAGGCAGACGGGGGAGCTGCTGTGTGAGGCAGGCTGGTTGGCTGTCGCCATCGATCTTCGGGGACACGGAGACAGCGACTGGGCGTCGGATGGGACTTACCAGATCGAAGCGTTTGCCGACGACCTGATCGCTATAGCGGGTCAGCTCCCCAGCAGGCCGGCGGTTGTCGGTGCTTCGCTTTCCGGGTTGGCGGCGCTGATTGCCGAGGGTGAGGTGGCGCCCGGTTCCTTTCGTAGCCTGACGCTGGTTGACATCACCCCCCGGATGGATCCCGTAGGCGTGATGAAGGTCCTCGGGTTTATGCATGCGCACCTGGAGGATGGATTCGGGTCGGTCGACGAAGCAGCAGAAGCCGTAGCTGCCTATCTGCCGCACCGAGACAGGCGGCGAAGTAGCGACGGTCTGCGACGCTCGCTCCGGCGCTGGCCTGACGGGCGCTATCGTTGGCACTGGGATCCGAGCTTCATTCGCAATGTTGTCACGACCCGGGAGGAGCGGCGCTTTGAGCGCCTGGAGGAAGCGGCTGCTCGCCTTCATCTGCCGGTGCAGCTCGTCCGGGGGCGAATGAGCGAACTTGTGACGCCTGAGGCAGCCGAGGCGTTTCTGCGAGTGGTCCCAAATGCTCGGTTCGATGATATCTCCGGGGCCGGCCACATGGTCGCCGGAGACAAGAACGACGCGTTTACGTCGGCAGTCCGGACCTTTCTTGAGGGCCTTGAGGAGGAGGAGAACGCTTGACGGATTCGGTGCGCGGCAGGCTGGATCTTGGCCAGATACTACTCAGCCCCCCTTATCACCGCTGGCTCGGCCTCGAGGTGCGCGCCTCGGGGCCCGATGAGATCAGCATTCGCTGCCCGTGGGTTGTCGAGCGCACGTTGAGAATCATGGTGGCAGCATCCTCGCTCAACTCGGCGTACCGGATGGGCCGTCGCTGTCATTAATCTCCGGCACACCGTCGCCACGGGCTGTCCTCAGAGCTCCAGATGAACGCCCCGAGCGTGAGCTATACGGCCACCAACTTCGGGGGTTACAGTTTCAGTGTCCGCGGCATCGGCAACATGGTCATTGGCGGCGAATCCGGCTACTTTTTGAGCGAGCGAGGTATCTATGGAGCATCGTTGCGCTGCGACTTCGGCGGCTAGCACGCGTTCGGAGCGGGCGGTGCCGGCTCAGCGGCCGAGGAAGTCGCTGACGTCGAAGCCAGCGGTGAGGCCGCCGTCCGCGATGAACTCCGCACCGGTGCAGTACGCGCTGTCGTCGCTCGCGAGGAACAGCGCCATGCGGGCAATGTCCTCGGGAACGCCGATTCGGCCCAAGGGCACGTTCGAGAACGGCTGGCCCGACGTCTCACGGCTGCCGTCGCCGCGCACCATGGCGGTATCGACGCCGCCGGGGTGGATGGAGTTGACGCGGATGCGCTCCCGGCCCAGTTCGAGCGCAGCAACCTTGGTCATACCCCGCACGGCGAACTTGCTGGCCACGTAGCCCGTCCCGTACGTCA
The DNA here is from genome assembly GCA_040219935.1 of Pseudomonadales bacterium. Lineage (GTDB taxonomy): Bacteria > Pseudomonadota > Gammaproteobacteria > Pseudomonadales > Azotimanducaceae > UBA7803. The sequence continues at coordinate 215,812 of JAVJUA010000084.1, forward strand.
TGCCGACGAGACCGTCGATGGACGAGACGTTGATAATGGAGCCGCCACCGGCGGCCTTCATGAGTGGAATGGCGGCGCGCATGCCCAGGAAAACACCAACCTGGTTCACCCGTATGACCGCCAGATAGTCCTCGAGCGTGGTGTGCTCGAGCGGGCCGAGCCGCAGAACGCCGGCGTTGTTGACCAGCACGTCGAGTTTTCCGTGCCGGGAGCGGATGTCATCGGCAATGTGCTTCCAGCCAGCTTCTTCCGTCACGTCCAGACGATGGTAGCTGGCTGCCGGACCGATGCTGCGGACCACCTCCGACGCCTGTGCATCCAGCACGTCCGTCATCACGATCGTCGCGCCCTCGGCGGCGAACAGCCGCGCTTCCGCTTCGCCCTGCCCACGGGCGGCCCCGGTGATCAGGGCGACCCTGCCTTCGAGCTTTCCCATCACTTTCTCCCCCGGGATGCGACAGCGACGCCGGCTTGCCGCCCTGTCGATGGGGTATGATGGTAACCTCTTGTAAGCCTGCTGACTAATGGCCGATGAAGCACGACCACGAACCACGACCGCGCCGCTGGAGCGTGACCGACGACGCGACTGGTGGCGCCCTGGAAATTGCCGGGCTCGAGTGGGGTGCCGGTGACGAGACCGTCGTGCTGCTGCACGCGAACGGTTTCTGTGCCGCCACCTGGGACGAGGTGGCTGGCAGGATGGCCGGACGTTACCGCGTGATTGCGCTGGACGCGCGCGGGCACGGCGCGTCTTCCGTTCCGCCGCCGCCCGGCGCCTACGAGTGGTGCTACCTGGTGGCCGACGTCGATCAGGTCGTGTCCGCGCTGCTCGCGGAAACTGGGGGTAGTACGGTGGCGCTTTGTGCCGGCAGCTCACTGGGTGGCGTCATTGCTGCAGCATTGGCCGGGGAACGGCCGGGCGTTCTGGCGCGTGTGGTGATGCTGGATCCGCCAGTGCTGCCGGACGATGTCACGCGCAGGACCCTGGGTTTGCCGCGGCCCGACGGCGGTCCCATTGACATCGCCGAGCAGGCGCGGCGCCGGCGCCGCCGCTGGCCGTCTCGGGCCGCTGCGGCGGCCGGGTGGCGTGACAAGCCCCTGTTCGCGGACTGGACGAAGCGGGCATTGCAGCGCTATCTGGAGCACGGACTTCGCGAGGATGCGCATGGGGTCACGCTGGCGTGTGCGCCGGAGGTGGAGGCCGCGATCTTCGGGCACACGGGCTCCATCGATCTGTACGCCCGGGCCGCGGACATCGACGTGCCCGTGCACATCGTTCGAGCCACTGAAGGCCATTTCCCACGGGGCCTCTATGAGGCGCTGGCGGCCAAGATGCCCCACGGTCGGGTGAGCACCATGGCGGGCGGTCATCTTCTGCCGATGGAGGTCCCGGAAGCGGTGGCGGAGCTGCTGCTTCAGGAGCTTCCGATCAGCGCAACGACGCGCCGAGCAGATCCCGGGCGATGACGTGGCGCTGTACCTCGCTCGGCCCCTCGCCGATCCGGCGGATGCGCATCTCGCGGTACCAGCGCTCGAAGGGGAAGTCCTTGGTCACGCCGTAGCCGCCGAACATCTGGATGCATCGGTCCACCACCCGCCCACCGGCCTCGCTCGCCACCAGCTTGGCGATGGCGGCCTCCTTGCGGAAGGGTTCGCCGCGCTGGGCCTTGTGGGCCGCCTCGAGGGTGAGCCACGTGGCCTGGCGGATGTCGATCTCGTTGTCTACCAGCATCCACTGGATCGCCTGGCGTGACGCCAGCGGCGCGCCGAAGGTCTCGCGCTGAGGCACGTACTCCAAGGCCATCTCCTGAGCCTTCAGGGCAACGCCGATGCAGCCTGCTGCGTAGGGCAGCCGCTGTCGAGTGAGCCGGTCATTGGCGATGGCGAAACCGTGATTGACCTCGCCGAGGACGTTGCGGTGAGGCACGCGCACGTCCTCGAGCTGCAGCTCGGTGGCCGGGTGTGCGGAGCGCAATGTCGGCACGACGCGACGCACGTGGAAGCCGGGGAGGTCGGTGTCGACGAGGAAACAGGTAATGCCGTTGCGGCCCTTGTCGGGATCCGTGCGGGCGAACACGAGGCCGAATTCGGCCTCGTGAGCACCGCTGATGAACATCTTGGTACCGTTGATGATCCAGTCGTCGCCGTCCCGGACGGCGCGGGTGCGGATCGCACGTGCCGGGTCGCTGCCGCCGGAGGCCTCGGTAAGGCCGAAGAAACCGCGCTTCTCACCCCGCAGCACCGGATAAAGGTAACGTTCCTTCTGGTCTTCGGTGGCCTCGAACAGCTGCGCCAGTCCCATGCCCCCGAACACCCCGTAGCAGGGCGCGTACAGTCCGGCCCGGTGCTGGCTCATCTCGATGGCGAGCAGCACGTGGGTCACCAGATCGACCTCGGGGCCGCCGTATTCCGGCGGCACACCGAGATTGTAAAGCCCCATGCCGCGGGTGAGCTCCACCAGCCGGGCGTAATTTTCCGGATCGAGTCTGTCGGCGTCGGGGTCGAGTCCGAGCTCCAGCGGCAGGATCTCCTCACGGACGAAACGACGCACCATGCCGACGATGAGATCCTGCTCGGCGCTGAGCTGAAGGTCCATGATCCCCTCTCAACCGGCCGTCTGAGGGCGGAACCGGAACAGCCGCGCCGCGTTCCCGCCGAGGATCTTCTCCCGCGACTCGGGCTCGAGCGCCTTCATGGTCCGCTCGATGGCCTCGGGGGAGTGCGGCCAGGTACCCTCGTGGTGAGGATAATCGTTGGCCCACATGAAGTTGTCCACCAGATCGAACGGCTCCGCCAGTGCGAGCCCCACGGGATCTTCCTGGAAACTCGAGAAACCGTGGCGGCGGTAGTACTCCGACGGCAGCGCCTGGAGCTTCGGACGCGCCCACATGTGGTGCTTGCGGTAGGCCTCGTCCATCGCTTCGAGCGCCCACGCCACCCAGCCGATGCCGGCTTCGATGGTGGCGAACCGCAGCTTCGGGTGCCGCTCGAGCACGCCGGACGCGCACAGGTTGGCCAGCGGTTCGATGGTCGGCGACAGCGAGTGTGACACGTAGTTGATGACGGCACCGCCGTGTCCCTTCGACGCCCGGGGGTCGCGGCCGGTGGACACGTGAAACGTGATCGGCAGATCGACGTCCTCGATCAGCTCCCAAAGCGGCTCGAAGTCCGGCAGGTTGTAGTTCAGGTCGTCGTGATTGTGCGGGCCGAAGATGGGCTTGCAGGGCAGGCAGAGGCCGCGAAAGCCGAGCTTGGCGCACCGCTCGATTTCCCGCATCGATCCTTCGATGTCGGCGGTTGCCACGCACGCCATGGGTGAGAGCCGGTCGTTGTGGTCGGCAAAGGTCTCCCAGGCCCATTCGTTCCAGACTCGGCACATGGTCTGGGCAAACTCGGCGTCGCGGGTGGCCCACATCATGAGACCCTTGTTGGGGAACAGAATTTCCGCGTCGACCCCGTCCATGGCGAGGTCGGCCAGCCGCTCCTGCGGGTATCGGCCCGCCTGGCTGCGCGCCAGGTCTTCACCTTCGAACATGCTCTCGCGCAGCTTGGTCGGGCGAAATCCCTCCGAGACCATCCACTTGCCGCCCTTCTCGTCGGTTTCCACCCGGGGCAGGCGGCTCTTGAAGCGCGCGGGCATGCGATCATAGAACAGGTTCGACGGCTCGTTCACGTGGCCGTCAGCGGAGACCACGAACAGCTTGTCCGGGTCCGTGGGCCGCGCCGTCCGGGGCCACCCTTCGGCACCGGGCGTTTCGAGGCGCCAGCGGTTCGGTTCGTTGACGTCGATCTTTCTCGCTTCCATGACTATCCTCCTGAAAACTCGGGAAGTGCAGGTCCGCTAACGGGTGAGCTGCCATTGCAGCAGTGTGTACGGCGGCTGACCGTCGGCATGATGCTCGAAAACGCCTTCGACAGCGCCGCCGATGGGTACCGGCTGATGGGGGTCGCCCAGCAGATTGCCGACGAGCCGGACGTGGTCCGCCTGAGGCAGTTCTACGAGCACCACCAGATACGGCCCGTGCTGCGCGAGCGCGGGATGCACCGGATGCCAGACCCGCTCCCAGCTGAAGATACGCCCGGCCGCTTCGGTTTCGGCCCAGTCCAGATCGAAGGACAGGCAGCGGTGGCAGATCCACTCAGGCCCCCACTGCCAGCCTCGGCAAGCGGTGCAGCGCTGAATCAGCAGTTTGTCGCCTAGCAGGGCTTCGTGGTAGGGCGCATCCAGGCCGTCGCGGGCCGGACGCGGCGCGGGCAGGCCCGCGGGCAGATAATTCGGTGCGGCGTTCACAGAACCTCCTCGCTGCCGAAGATGGCGTTGCTCGCCGGGGTGACCATGGGTCCCGAAGTAACCATGGAGACCTGGGCCCCAGGTACCGGGTTCGGGGAATCTCCACGGATCTGCCGCACCGCCTCGATGACGAGCTCGAGGCCATGCATGTAGCACTCGGCCAGGTTGCCGCCGCTGGTGTTGAGGGGCAGCCGGCCGGCGGGCGCAATCAGGTTCTCGAACGTAAGCACCTCGTTTGCCTGCTCGGGCGTACAGAAACCGTGCTCGATGATGGACATGACCACGCCGCCGGTGAAGTTCTCGTAGCTCTGCAGCACGTCGACGTCCCCGGGCGTCACCTCGGCCATCTCGTAGAGCCGCGGCGCCAGCGTGGTGAAGCAGGCGGTCGCGTACAACGGCGCGTTGTGGCATGGGGCGCCGGCGCGGTGCTCGGATCCGGTGGTCGCCCCCAGCAGGTACACCGGCGTGCTCGGCAGGTCGCGGGCACGCTCGGCCGACACCACGACGAGTGCCGCGGCGCCATCGTTTTCCATGCAGCAGTCGTAAAGGCGATGGGGCTCGACGATCCACCGCGCCTCGTCGTAGGCCTCAGAGGACAGGGGCCGGCCACGCATCACCGCCCGGGGATTGTTCTGAGCATGGTGATAGGCGGCCAGGGACACCGCCTTGTAGGTGTCGCGGCTGATGCCGGTCTCGTGCAGGTGGCGCATGCAACGCATGGAGAACATCTGGGCCGGAGACATCAGCCCGTAGGGCATCGTGTAGGCGGGCTCGCCCGAGACGCCCGGGAGCCTAGGCCCCTGGCCGAAGCGGGCGAACTGGCCCTGGGCCAGGGCCCGGAACACCACCACGCAGTGAGCCATGCCGGTGGCGACAGCCGCCGCCGCGGCCGCCACGGCAGCGGATCCACCGCCGCCGCCGCCGCCCCACTGCATGCTGGCGAAACGCAGCTCCGGCAGGCCGAGGGCGGCGGCGAGCCGGGAGGGGTCGTTACGATCGTTGCTGTAGGAGGCGAAGCCGTCGATCTCGCGCGGGTCGATGCCGGCGTCCTGCGCCGCCGCCAGAATGGCCTTCAGTGCCAGAACGAATTCCGGATCCTCGGCGGCGCCGCGCTTGTAATAGCGGGTTTCGCCCACGCCGGCAATGGCGGCGCGGCCGCGCAGGGTCCGCTCCCGGGCGGCTGACGTGGTCATTGTCCTACGAACCTCCCCGTTCTGCGCTCGGCCACGGCGCGCACGCCTTCGCGCGCGTCCGCCGTCTTGAGCAGCCAGTTCTGTTCCTCGAGCTCGTGCGCCGTGGCCCGCCGCACCTCTTCGGCCAGATGCCCGCGCAGAGTCTGCCGCACCGAGACCACGGCGAGCGGCGCTGCTGCGGCGATCTCCAACGCCTTCTGCCGCGCGGCCTCGCGAACTTGCTCGCGGCCGACCAGCCGATCAAGCAGCCCGAGCGCCAGCGCTTCGTCGCCTTTGACCCGGCGACCGGTATAAAACATGTCGCACGCGGCCTGCACGCCGATCAGGCGGGGCAGCGTATAGCTCAGGCCGAACCCCGGATGGATGCCGAGCAGCGTGAAGTTGGCACTGAAGCGTGACTCCGGACAGCCGACGCGGAAGTCGGGCACCAGGGCGAGCCCGAGCCCGCCGCCGACGGCAGCGCCGTGGATGGCTCCGACGATGGGTTTGCGATTGCCGAACAGTCTGACCGCCTGCGCGTAGAGGTGTCCGTCGACACCCTCGCCGCGCGAGCTGCGCAATCCAGCCGGCTGGGCCCCCTCGCGTCCGCCCTGAAAGTCGGCGCCGGCGCAAAAGGCCCGTCCGGCGGCAGCAAGTACGATCGACCGGCACTCCGGCTCCTCGTCCAGCGCCTCGAATGCGTCCGCCAGGCCGGTGAGCATGTCCATGTTGAAATGGTTGTAGTCGCCGTTCCGCAGCTCGACGGTGGCGACGTGGTCGTCGTCCAGGGTCACGTCCAGCAGCGGGTAGGGGCCGAGCTTGCGCATGGAGGGTCTCCTCAGTCCGGGGGCGGTTCGGGGGCCTGGCGGATCGCCCCCGCCTCTTCGAGGCGCCGCACGCGATCGGCATCGAACCCCCAGTCGAGCAGCACCGTGCGGGAGTCCGCGCCGGACGCGGCGGGCGGTCGCGTGAGCTGGGAGGGCGTGCGGCTGAAGCGGGGTGCCGGCGCCGGTTGCGGCACGCCGCCCGGGGACACGAACGTGTGTCGCGCCCGGTTGTGCGGGTGCTCGAGGCTCTCCGACAGATTCAGCACTGGCGCAAAGCAGGTATCGCTGCCCTCGAGCAACTCGCACCACTCGTCCCGGGTGCGGGTGCGGAAAACGGCGGCGAACCGCGCCTTCATTTCCGGCCAGGCGGTGCGGTCGTGTTGAGCGGGCAGGTCCGAGGGGTCGAGCCCCAGCTTGTCGAGCAACTCGGCGGAGAACTTCGGCTCGATCGCGCCCACCGAGATGTACCTGCCGTCGCGGGTCTCGTAGACGTTGTAGAAGTGCGAGCCGCCGTCGATGGCATTGGTGCCACGGCGCTCGCGCCAGCGCCCGGCGTGCTTCATACCGTAGAAGAGCGTCATCAGGGACGCGGCGCCGTCGGTCATCGCGCAGTCGATCACCTGACCCTGACCGGAGCGGCCGGCCTCGATGAGGCCGGCGAGCACGCCCATGACCAGATAGAGGGCACCGCCCCCGAAGTCGCCGACCAGGTTCAGGGGATGAACGGGCGCCTCGCCTTCGCGGCCGATGGCATCCAGGACGCCCACCAGCGCGATGTAGTTGATGTCGTGCCCGGCCGCCTGGGCAAGCGGGCCATCCTGCCCCCAGCCCGTCATGCGACCGTAAATCAGACGGGGATTCTCGGCGAGGCAGGCCTGCGGCCCCAGGCCGAGCCGCTCCATCACCCCCGGGCGGAAGCCCTCGATCAAGGCATCCGCCCGGCTCACCAGCGCCATGACCGTGCTCACCCCTTCCGGCTGCTTGAGGTCCACGGCAACCGAGCGGCGGCCGCGCAGCAGGGGATCCGCCGCCGGCTCCCGCGGCAGGCCGAGATCGGCGGGCGCCACGCGGTCGACACGGACGACTTCGGCGCCAAGGTCGGCGAGCAGCATGGCGCACATCGGCCCGGGGCCGATGCCGGCCATCTCGACGATGCGCACGCCTGCGAGCGGTCCGGCCACGTCTATCCGCCGCCTCGGCCGCTGGATCCGGGCAGCGGCAGGCACGTGGTCATGGAGGTGCCGGTGCCGAGCAGCATATCGTCGCTGCCTACCCGGATCTCGGTGCACGCGAGGCCAGCCTCGATCTGGGCGAGCCGGCAGTAACTCTGCAGATGCGATCCTGCATAGCGGGCGCCGGAGAAGCGCAGGGCCAGGTTCGGATTCGGCAACGACGCACGCCCGCTCACTGCCCGGCCCACCGGCGGCCCGACCGAGATGTCGGCGGCGATGCACACCGCCTCGGCGGTCGCTCCCCGGACATCGAACCCCAGACGGATGCGGGTCGTCGTGCTGTCGCCGGAACTGGCGACGATTTCGGGTGCGAAGGTGTCGATCAACGGGATTGGGTGGCCTGCCGGCTGTCGCCATGGCAGCGGCTCCGCGGAGTGGTCGGCGGGTACGCAGATCGTCGGTAGAACCCTGAGAGCCTGCTCGAGCCGGTCGGCATTCACCAGAGTCACCAGCGCCGTGGTGCAGAGCGATCCCGTGTGGTCGCGCGTCTCGGTAGCGATCACGGTCAGCGTACGGCCTTCGCTCAGCGGCCGTGTGGTCACGGTTGCCGTGCCGGGCCGGCAGCCCTTCAGAAAATGACAATCGATGGCTGCAGGCACCAGCTCGAGCCGTTCGCCGCGGGCGGCGTGTAGCGAGACCGCCGCCGCAACGCCGCCGTTGGTGCCACCGAAGGCGCCGTTGAACCGTGCTTCGAGCTCGAAGGTCCAGGATCCATTCTGTCGGCGGGCCTGGAACAGGTTGGCGAACGTGCTCACGCGCGATACCGGGCCCGAGCCTGGGACAGCGCGACTTTGCCGTCCTGGGTCACGGCCTGCACGACGGCGCTGCCCGGTTCCTCGACCCATATGCGGGTGATGATCTCGTCTTCGAACTCCACGCGCTCGGAGAATCGCCCCTCGAGACTCACGAAGTTGGCGGGGTTTCCGCCGCACAGCTCGTGCAGCAAGGCGCGGCCGACGAAGCCGTAGGTGCACAATCCGTGCATGAACGGCTTGTCGTAGCCTGCCTTCCCCGCAAACTCGGGATCGATGTGCAGCGCGACCCGATCGCCGCTCAGACGATAGATTGCACCCTGTTCCTCCCTCGTCACGTCCCGTACCTCGTGATCTGGAGCGCGGTCCGGCGGCTGATTGAGGTCGCGGGTGCTGGGCCCGGATTGGCCGCCGAACCCGCCGCCGCCGATCCAGAACAGCGTGGAGTGTGTCGAGAATACGATGCCGTCGGCGTCGCTGAAATCGGCGGTGACGCCGATTACGGCCGCCTTGCCTTTGTCCCAGATCTCCGAGATTCGGCTGGTCATGGTCAGCTCGCCGCTTGGCGGAAGCGGCCGGTGCAACGTGATGCCTTGCTCTCCGTGCAGCATCCGCGCGATGGGGAGCTCCACCACCTTGTTGATGCTGCCCATGGCCCGCATCCCGGGAATGACGGCGAAAGTCGGCAGCACCTTGGGCCCCCGCCCTTCGTAGATGAAATCGAGATCTCTGCTCGGCCGTGCGCCGACTCCCAGGGCGTAGAGCATCACGTCTTTTTCGTTCCAGCTTACCGTGGTGGGCTCGAACTCGGTCCCCACCATGTCAGGCGACAGCGCTTTTGCGGCCATCAGTTACCTCCCTTGTTGCTCGCGGACGGCATCATCTCCCAGCGACCGTTGTCGAACCGCACTTGCGGCTCACGCGGCAGCCCCAGACCACGTTCGGCGATGATGTTGCGTTGGATGTTTGCGGAGCCACCGCCGATGATGCCCGTAAAGCAGCCGAGCAGGCTTTTCTGCCAATCCCGCTCGGCCTGGTAGGGGCTGCCGTCGTAGAGCGTGCCGGTCTCGCCGAGCACGTCCACGCCCAGGGAATAGATGTCGTACGCGAGCTCGGTTGCCGAGAGCTTGGTGATCAAACCCTCCGTGCCGGTCTGCTCGCCGTTGATCGATTGCGACAGCAGCCGCATCCCGTGGTACTTGTTGGCAAGCGTACGCCCCTGAAGCCTGAGCAGCCGGTCGCGGTAGTGGTCGAGGTCCATGGCCCTGCCCGAGCCGACAGTTTCCTCCTGGAGCAGCTCCACTAGGCCTTTGATGCCGCTCTGCCCCTGACCGGCGTTGCCGAGCATGCCGCGCTCGTACTTGAGCGTCACGTTGGCCACATGCCAGCCCTGGCCGCGGGCACCGACGATGTTCATTGCCGGGATACGCACGTCGGTGAGGAAAACCTCGTTGAACGTCGCGTCTCCGGTCATGGTGACCAGCGGACGGATGTCGATGCCGGGCCGGTCCATGGGCATCAGCAGATAGCTGATTCCGTGGTGCTTCGGGGCCTCCGGCTCCGTACGCACGAGGATGAAGCACATATCGGCGACGTGGGCGGAGCTGGTCCAGATCTTCTGGCCGTTGATGACCCACTCGTCGCCATCGAGCTCCGCGCGGGTGCGCAGGCTGGCGAGGTCACTGCCGGCGCCAGGCTCGGAGTAACCCTGACACCAGATCATCTCGCCATAGATCGTCGGGCGTATGTAGGTGGCGCATTGTTCTGCTGTACCGACTTCCAGCAGGGTCGGCACCAGCATCGAGATGCCCTGATTGCTGAGCCCGAGAGGCAGGCCGGCGGCCAGGAATTCCTCCTGGATGATGCGGTTCTCGATGATGTCGGGCTTGGCGCCGTAGCCGCCGTACTCCTTGGGGATGGTGCGAGCCGCGTAGCCGTGCTCGATGAGCTTGGCCTGCCATTCCAGCACCTCGGGGCCGGGGCGCTCGGTGACGCCTGGTATGCCCCGGCTGCGGTGCTCTGCCGGACGCTGATTGCGACAGAACTCGCGCACTCCGGCGCGAAAGTCGTCGTATTCCGGGCCGTAGCTCAGATCCATGAAAAACTCCTCAGGTGGCGGTGGCCGTCAGCGGCTGGACCCAGCCCTGATCGACGGCGGCTGCGTGGCGGACGGTCTCGGGGCCCCCGAGCAGCTGACGGTTGGCTTCGATGCGCTTGTACCAGAGGTGCAGGCCCAGCTCTTCGGTGAAGCCCATCCCGCCGTGGATCTCGATCGAGGAGCGGGCGATGAACTTGCCGATCTCCGAGGCCAGGGACTTGGCGTGACAGGCGTGCAGGACCCGCTCCGCCGGCTCTGCGTCGAAGACGTGGGCGGCGTACCATATCAGCGAACGGCAGGGCTCGAGGTCCGTGACCATGTTGGCCAGGAGATGCTTGACGCCCTGGAACGAGCCGATGGGGCGGTCGAATTGGAAGCGTTCCATCGAGTAATCCCGGGCCCGGAACAGCATGACCTCGGCGGCGCCAAAGGTATCGGCTGCGAGCATCAGCCGCCCCGCAGCCAGCAGGGCGTCGATGGCCTGTGCCGCACGCCCAGGCTCACCGACGGTCTCGAACGGTGTGCGTTCCAGCCCGACGACGGCCAAGCTGCGGGTATGGTCGACGTCGTTCAGCAACTCGATCGACACGCCTTCCGCACCACGCTCGATGACTACCAGCGTATCTGCGTTGGCGGTCAGCAGAAAATGGCTGGCGTCGCTCGCATCGATAACGAAGTAGCAGCGTCCCCAGGCGTGGTCGCCCTCGAGGGTTACCTTGCCGAACTGGCGTGGTGCTCCGGCGACCTCGGTGAGGCCGACGCCGTAGCGATGTGCGCCGCTGGCGATCGGTGCGAGATGTCGCTCCCGCTGCTCAGGTGTGCCGGCGAGCTGCCAAGCCAGCGGCGCCAGCACCGCGGTGCCGAGATAGGGGACGGGCGCCACCGACCGCCCCATGGACTCGGCAATCACCTCCGCCTCCAGCATGCCGAGCCCGGAGCCGCCGTGGTCTTCCGGAATCAACGCCCCGGTGACGCCGAGCTCCACCAGCGCCCGCCACAGATCCGGGTCGCATGGCTGGCCGGCCGTGCGCTTCAAGGTCTCCAGATCGAGACGCTCCTCCAGGCAGCGGCGCAGCATGTCCTGGAGCATTGTCTGCTCTTCGCTCAGTCCAAAATGCATCACTCCTCCAACGTGGTTTTCGATCTGCTGAACCGGGCTCTCACTCAGGCCGCGGCCCGCAGTGTTCCGAGGTCGATGCCATAGAGTTCGGCGACGTTGTCGCACAGGATGGCGCGTTTCTGCTCGTCGGTGAGCTGAGCCGTGTGCTCGGCCAGCATCTGCTGTGACCAGGGCCAGGTCGAATCCGAGTGGGGAAAGTCGTTGGCCCACATCAGCCGGCGCCAGTTCATCTGATCGGCGGAGCGAAAGGCCACCCAGTCGTCCTGGAACGTGGTGTAGATGTGATCGGCAAAGAACTCGCTCGGCAACTTCGACAGCGTGACGCCGGGCGCAAGCCACTTGCGGTGCCGCTTGTAGGCATGATCCATGCGATACATGTAGTGTGGAACCCAGCCTGCGTCCGCTTCCACGCAGACGACCTTCAGATCGGGGTAACGCTCGAATACACCCCCGAAGATCAGGGTTCCCATGATGTCCTGGTTGCCGCGGATGATGGACAGGAAGCTGTTGATGCGCGGGCCGCGGTAGTGGTTCGACCCGCGGATGGTCAGAATATGAAACGACACCGGCAGACCGAGCTCGATGGCCGCCTCCCATACCGGGTTCCAGACCGGGTCGTCGAAGTCTTTCTCCCCCGGGTTTCCCGAGAGCATGACCCCGCGCAGGCCGAACTTCCTGATTTCCCGGAGGTCTTCCACCGTGCGCTGCGGGTTCGTCGCAGCCGATTGACCGCAGCCGAGCAGACGGGCCGGGTGGGTGGCACAGTATTCCGCGATCCAGCGGTTGTAGGCCGCGAAGCAGGCGTCCTTGTAGGCGAAGTCGCTGTGGTTGCACAGCATCATGCCCACCGTGGGGTAGATGACTTCTGCCGCCACGCCGTCCTGATCCTGCTCGGCGAGCCGGGCTTGTGGATCCCAACCTCCGCGATGCAGGTCGTCGAACCGCACACCGCCTTCGGCGAGCTCATCGGGATCCTTGCCGGCGGCGGCGACCAGGCCGAGCGCGATGGGGCGCTCCATGCCGTCAATGACGAACACGTCGCCCTGGCTTTCGGTCGTCACGATGCGCGGCGCCTTTTCACGCCATTGCTTGTCGATGTAGTCGGTATACGTGTTCGGCGCTTCCGTGATGTGGGAGTCCGCGGAGATGATGGGGTAACTCATGAGGGTATCCTCCGAAGCTGCTGAGCGAGGGGGGTAGGGTGAGCGCCGACATCGAATGATTGATCGAGGGCCGCGCGCGCGCCGGACACCAGGTCGGCGAGTATGTCGCCGGTGGGCCGGATGGAACGGATAAAGCCGGCGGCCGGCCCTGCGGTGCCGGGGTGGACGTCCGCGCGGCCGCTGTTGAGAGCGGCCGCCAGCACCGGGCCGGATATACGGGCCTGGTAGGGTGCGGCGAGCGGCTCGAGTTCGGTGCGCTCCCACGTGTCGGTCCAGCGAGAGCGCAATGTCCGCAGTGGCTGACCGGTGATGGAACGGGTCACGACCGTCGAATCGTCGCCGGCACCGATCAGCATGCACCGTTGGTAGTCCGGCAGGCGGGCCTCGCACGCCGCAAGGAAAGCGGTGCCGATCCACGCGCCCACCGCACCGAGCATCAACGCGGCCGCCACACCGCGCCCGTCGCCGATGCCGCCACCGGCCAGCACGGGCAGCCCCGGTCCGAGGGCGTCGACGACTTGAGGTACGAGTGGCAGAGTACCGACCGGTGCGTTCGGTCCGCCGGCCTCGTGGCCCTGGGCGACTACGACGTCGACACCGGCGGTCGCCAGCCGCACCGCGTCCCGGACCGTACCGGCCGAGGCGATCACCAGGATTCCGTGATCGTGGAGCACCTCGAGATCGGGAAGCGGTGTTCCCAGGCCGGCAGAGAAGACAGGCACCTGTTCCTCGATCACTACCTGGAGGTGGGCATCGAGAAATGCGGGCGTGCATAGTGGGATCACGCCTGGCGGTCCGGATTCGTCCTGATGGTCGAGACCGTGCTGCTCCATGAAGGATTCGGCGAATTCGAGACAGTCGACCAACTCGTCTGCGGGGAGGCGGGCACGCTGTCCGGGGCGCGGCAATTCGCAGGGCCGGGAATCCGGCAGGGTGAGGAAGACGCCGAACGGTCTGTCGGTGAGTTCGCGGGTGCGGCGGATCAGGGCGCGAAGCTCGTCCGGCATACCAGCATGAACAGCCAGCATTCCCAATCCGCCGGCATTGGACACGGCGGCAGTGAGTTCTGGGCCGGCGACTCCGGGCATGCCGGCCAGCACGATTGGGTGCTGAATCCCCAGCAGATGGCACAGACGCGTCTCTATGCGTGGTCGGGGCATAGCCGGGATGGTCGAGGGCGCGCTCACGCGCGCTTCTCCGCAGGCGTAGCGTATCGGTCGAGCGTCTTTCTAAGCACGGTGAGATACTCCTGGCGCCTGGTGGCGATCCACTCTTCCGGCGCGGCGAGACCGATGGCGGCGGGCCGGCCGCTCCGGTCCAGGTTCATCGGCACGCCCACCATGGTGGCGCCGGGCACGATCAGTCCTGTGCAGACGGCAAAGCCGTGCTCTCGCGCCTGCTTGATCGCGCGCCGCAGGTCATCGCGTGACGCCTTGCAGTCCGGGTCGCGGGCCATGGATTGTTGGAGCAGGCGTTCGGCTTCCGGCGGGTCGTACTGGCTTAGCAGCACACGACCCAGTGTGGAGGCATGAAGCAGCCTTCGGGTGCCCGGCTTGACGTGGTAACGGATGGCCGTCGTGCCCTGCAGGACCTTGATGTACTGCACGTGCACGCCGGACCGGATGGCGGCGATGACCGTGCATTGCGTGGCATCGAGCAGTTCCTGCATGAGCCTCTGCACAGCCTTGACGGGCAGACTCTCATGCTCGACCCATTGTCCCAGCATCGATATTCGGATGCTCGGAAAGAACTCTTTCTCGGTCGAGTCGTACTCGAGGTAACCGAGACTCTCCAGGCTGCGCAGCAGAGCGGCGGCGCTGGAATGTGGATAGCCGAGGCGTTCGGCGACTTCATTGATCGACACCGGCCTGCGCAGCTCATCAAAGAGCTCGAAGATCTCCAGCACACGTGCAGCAGACTTGACGACGTTGGCTGATGGCGGTGGCAAGATTCCTTCCTTCCCGGGGGCGGATATCGCCGGCTGACGCAACAGCTTTACTTTTAACACATATGTGCGAAAGTACAACAGGGTTATGGGATCAGGGAGATGATCATGAAGGTGAGCGTGGATATGGAGCTGTGCGAAGCGAACGCGCTCTGCGTGATGGAATGCCCGGAGGTGTTTCAGCTCACGGACGACGACAAGCTGATCCTGCTGAAGGAGCATCCGGGTGAGGAGCTGCGGGCCAAGGTGGAAGCGGCGGCCCAACTCTGCCCAAGGCTCGCCATTACCGTGACCGACGACTGACGCTGGAGAACGACAATGCAGACACCGACGGCTCCCATCGAGATCATCGATCCCGACTATTACCAGCAGAATGGCTACCCCCACGAGTTCTGGGCCGAATTGCGTCGCGACCGTCCCATTGCCTACTGCAAGCACCCGAAGCTGGTTCCTTTCTATGCGGTCACCCGCTACGAGGACATAGTCAACATCTCCAAGCAGCCGAGCGTTTTCGAGAACGCGCCACTGCTCTCCGTTCAGCCGGAGGCCGAGGAAGACCTGATCTCACGCGTGCGGACGCTATTGAACATGGACCCGCCCGACCATCGTATCTACCGCCAGCTCATGAGCCGGTACTTCACCAAGCGCCGGTTGAACGAGGATCAGCAGCGGCTGGATCACGTCGCGGAGGATCTGCTCGACAGCGTGGCGGACGAGACGGAGATGGATTTCGTCACGCGCGTGTCGGCGATCCTGCCGCTGGCCGTCATCGCGGAGCTCATGGGGCTTCCGCAGGAGGATCGCGACCAGTTCTTCCGATGGACGAACGAGATCGTGGGCGCGAACGACCCCGAGTTTCGGCGTGAGGACGGAACAACGGGTCGGGAACTGGCGGAGCGCGCGATCGAGGAGGTATTCGCCTATTGCAACGACTTCGTCGAAGACCGCCGCAAGCATCCCCGCGATGACCTGACAACGGTGCTGGCCACCGCGAAGATCGAAGGTCGGTATCTTCCACCTCTGGAGCTGTTGTCGTACCTGTTTCTGCTGATCGCGGCAGGCAACGAGACGACGAGAAATGCCACGAGCGGTGGCGTGCTGGCGCTCATGGAGCATCGCGACCAGCTCGAGCTGGTGCAGAAGCGGCCCGAGCTGCTCGATTCGCTGGTCGAAGAGATGGTGCGCTGGACCAGTCCGGTGATTCACTTCTGCCGTACACCGAACCGCGACGTCACCCTGCGCGACGTGTCCATCAAGGCGGGCGAACACTTGACGCTGTTTTACCCATCTGCCAATCGCGACGAGACGGTATTTTCCGAACCGATGCGATTCGACGTTCAGCGTGACAAAAATCCGCAGATCGGTTTCGGCATCGGTGAGCACCTGTGTCTGGGCGCGCATCTGGCGCGCAACGAGCTGCGGGCCATCTTCAAAACATTGCTCGCACGAATGCGGGAGATTGAGCTCATCGAGCCGCCTGAGCGTCTGCGATCGGGATTCATCGGGGGCGTCAAGCACCTGAAGGTACGGTTGCGGCTGGATTGAGGCCGATCTTCGTGCGTGGCGGAACCTGCTCGCGCTGTTCGTGAAGCGCAATGCCACGAGTGCGCGAAAGCTCGCCGGCTGGGCCGAGAGAGACCGCGCTGCCCGATGGGCGGGCAGTCTTCTGCTTCCCGGAGGCACACCGCCGTCGGCGGCGCACGCGTGCCGCCACGCTCTTGCCAAGCGAGGCTGGCTACGTGCCGGGTTCCCGCTGTCGCCACGGAGGTCTCCGTGGAGCGTTTAATGCGATTGACACCCGAAACAAAATGTTGCAATTTCTCACGGCTCGCCCGGGGGGAGACCGGAACAGCTCCGGCTGGCGGGAAAACCAAGCGGTGGGTCCAGAATAAATCTAAATCCCAGAGTAATTAAAGTAACCCTAGCCCGGAAATCTCACCGTTAGAATGGAAATAGGCCTCTCTTTTGTGCATAAAGTAAGAGCGACCAAGCACTTACCCACGCGCAGAAGAAGAGGCCTATGACGACAGAGTGTATTCCGGCGCAGCTCGAATTTCACGCACTTGGTAGCCGCGATGTGACGGGCCGATTTGACGGCGGCCGCCTCACCTCGGACGGCGGTGGCCTGTTGCTGCGCGAAGTGGATCACCGGATCGGGATGCTTGGTCGGCTCGCTGGCTGCTTCACCGATTACCGCAACCCCAACAGCATCGAGCACGACGTGCGGGCGCTGGTGGCGCAGCGGCTCTATGGTCTGGCGCTGGGCTACGAGGATCTCAACGATCATGATGTCTTGCGCTCGGACAGCGTGCTGGCGCTGCTGGTGGGCAAGCGGGATCTCACCGGTAAGGATCGACAACGGGACCGAGACAAAGGTTACCCGATGGCGGGGTCGAGCACGCTCAACCGCCTTGAGCTCAGCATCCCCGACTCAGCCGCCGGCGATCGCTACAAGAAGATCGCGGCAGACCCGGCGGCGCTGGATCGGCTGCTGGTGGACCTGTTCCTCGAGTCTCATGAGCAGCCGCCGCGGGAGATCTGGCTGGATCTGGATGCGACCGATAATCCGCTGCATGGCCACCAGGAGGGTCGGTTCTTCCACGGCTACTACCGCTGTTACTGCTATCTGCCGCTGTATATCTTCTGCGGCGAGCATCTGTTGTGCGCCCGCCTGCGGCCGTCGAACCGGGATGGTGCGGCGGGCAGCGTTGAAGAACTCGGGCGGATCGTCGCCCAGATCCGCGCCCGTTGGCCGAAGACGCGGATCGTGATCCGCGGTGACTCGGGCTTCTGCCGGGACGCCATCATGCGCTGGTGCGAGGACAACGGCGTTCGTTATGTGCTGGGTCTGGCCCGGAACAAGCGGCTGCATCGGGCCTTGGGCCGGGAGATGGCCGCCGCTCGGTCCGAGCACGCGATCACCGGCAAGCCGGCGCGCCGCTTCCGCGACTTCCGCTATCGGACCCGCAAGTCCTGGTCGTGCGAACGGCGGGTGGTAGGCAAAGCGGAAGTGCTCCCGGGCAAAGCCAATCCGCGGTTCGTGGTGACGAACTTGCCGGTCAGCCGGGCGGGTGCGAAGCGCCTCTACGAGAAACTCTACTGCGTGCGCGGCGAGATGGAGAACCGGATCAAGGAGCAGCAGTTAGGCCTGTTTGCCGACCGTACCAGCACCGAGACGATGCGGGCCAACCAGCTACGGCTGTACTTCTCCTCGTTCGCCTACGTGCTGATGCACGGCCTGCGCCGGCTCGGCCTTGAAGGCACTCAGCACGCCAGGGCTCAGTGCACCACCATCCGGCTGAAGCTGCTGAAGATCGGTGCACGGATCCGGATCACCGTGCGCAAGGTCTGGCTGTCGTTCTCGGAAGCCTATCCCTACGCCAGCGACTTCGCGCAGATCTTGGCCAACGTCCGCCGCTATCCGGCCTGGGCGCCACCCAGCTAAGCGCTGCTGCGCCAAACCCTCGAGGCCAGGGCGCTCTGGCCGAGGGCCCTTCGCCTTGACGTCGGCCAAACCGGCTGCGAACCGCTCGATGAGCCGACAACCACGCCTGAATCTCACCTTCCGCGGAAAATGAGCGCGGCTTCCGCGGAAGATACGCGCCGCGTCGCTACTCCGGCGCCCTAAATCCCCCTGCAATCACAATCGGTGAGCGAAGCGGGCTAG
>JAVJUA010000085.1:0-21944 GCA_040219935.1 Pseudomonadales bacterium
CCGAACAAGAGGGCTGCGTAACCCGCTGCGTGGTCCCGCCGCCGGCAGGCGAGCTCACCTTACGGCTCGCCCGCCGGCGGTCCACCCAAAGCGGACAATTCATGTGCTACAAAACCGGACAGATCTACTTGCTACCAACACTCGGCAACCCTTGACAGTCACAGCACTTGACCGTCAAGGATGAATGTCCGGGGGCGGCACGGCACAATACGCGCGCCGGACCAGTCAGCTCACTCATTCGGACCACGCAAGGAAGGGAAATGGCGCATGAACACGCGGCCAACTGAAGACCAGCAGGCCATCATCGACATGGCCGAACGATTCACCGCGGACGAGATCTCGCCCCATGCCGCGCGCTGGGACGAGGAGCAGGTGTGCCCGCGGGACACCATCAGGACCGCCGGGGAGCTGGGCTTCGGCGCCATCTACCTGGACGAAGCGGATGGCGGCATCGGCCTGTCGCGGGTCGAAGCGGCGCTCATCATGGAGGCCATGGCGTACGGCTGCCCCTCCACCTCCGCCTTCATCTCGATTCACAACATGGCCACCTGGATGATCGCCGCCTATGGCGGGCCGGAAGTCAAGGGTCGCTTCCTTCCGAAGCTCGTCACCATGGAGCACCTGGCGAGCTACTGCCTGACCGAGCCTGGCGCCGGGTCCGACGCAGCGTCACTGAAGACCCGGGCGGTGCGCGACGGCGACCATTACGTGCTGAATGGCAGCAAGGCGTTCATCTCCGGCGGCGGCGAGAACGAGGTCTACGTGTGCATGGTGCGCACCGGCGACGAGGGCCACCGCGGCATTTCCTGTCTCGTGGTCGAGAAGGACAACCCGGGCGTGAGCTTCGGGGCCCAGGAGCGCAAGCTCGGCTGGCATTCGCAGCCGACGGCCATGGTGAGCTTCGAAGACGCGCGGGTGCCGGTGACCAATCTGGTGGGCGCCGAGGGCGATGGCTTTCGCATCGCCATGGCCGGCCTGGATGGCGGCCGCCTCAACATCGGCGCCTGCTCGCTGGGCGGCGCGCAGCGGTGCCTGGACGAGGCGGTCGCCTACGTCAAGGAGCGCCAACAGTTCGGCCGCTCCATCGCCGAGTTTCAGAACACCCAGTTCATGCTGGCCGACATGAAGACCGAGCTCGAGGCGTCGCGCGCCCTGCTCTACAAAGCCGCCCAGAAGGTCAGCGAAAACGCGCCCGACAAGACCGAGTACGCCGCCATGGCGAAGCTCAAGGCGACCGAGACGGGATCACGCATCGCCAACGACGCGCTGCAGCTCCACGGCGGCTACGGCTATCTCATGGACTACCCGATCGAACGCTTCATGCGCGACCTGCGCGTCCACGAGATTCTCGAGGGCACCAACCAGATCATGCGGATGGTGATCGGGCGCAAGCTGGTCGGCTGACGCCCAGGGCGCGCCCTCACGCCGCTGGGTATGCCGAGCCGCCGTCGATCTTCAGGATCGCGCCCGTGGTGTAGCTCGATGCGGCGCTGGCGAAGTACAGCGCCGCGCCGATCACCTCCTCCGGCTCGCCGCCCCGCTGCAGCGGAATGGCCGTGCGCGCCCGCAGCTCGAACGCCTCCATGTCCCAGGCCTTGCTGATGTCGGTGAGAAACGGCCCCGGCATGATGCAGTTGACCCGCACCTTCGGCGCGAAGGCCCGGGCCAGCCCCAGGGTCATGGCGTTCAGCCCCGCCTTCGCCATGCCGTAGGGCAGCTCGGTAGGGGTGGGCTGCACCGCGGCGATGCTGCTGACGTTGATGATGGAGCCGCCGTCGCCGGCCGCCATGCGCTCGCCGATCAGCGCCGACAGCCGGAACGGCCCCTTCAGGTTGACGTCCTGCACCTTGGCGTAAAGCGCCTCGGTCACCGCGGTCAGGGACTCGTAGAGCGGTGACATGCCGGCGTTGTTCACCAGCACGTCCACCCGGCCGAAGCGCTCGTAGGCGAACGCGGCGAGCCGGTCGCCATCGTCCCAGTTGCCGGCGTGATAGGCGAAGCCCACGCAATCACGGCCCGTGGCCCTGGCAATGTCGGCGGCCGCGGCGTCGCAGGCCTCCTGCTTGCGGCTGGCGATCACCACGTCGGCGCCGGCTTCGGCGAACGCCTGCGCCATCGCCAGGCCGAGGCCGCGGCTGCCGCCGGTGATCACAGCAACCTTGCCGGAGAGGTCGAACAGGTTCGGATTAGATGCGCTCACGGTAGAGACTCCTTCGAAACGGTGTTCAGGCAGCCAGCGCCGGATTGGCGGGCAAATGGTCGAAGCGGCCGGCCGGGCGGCTCGCCCGATACTCGGCCAGAATGGGTTCCAGGTCGGCGGGCGCGGCGCCATGCAGGATGACGCCGTCGCACCCCAGATCGAACTGGCGGCGGATGGCCGCCACGCACTGGGCCGGCGACCCGGCGGCGGCCGGCGCCAGCCAGGCGTCGGGAATCAGCGTAGCCACCTGCTCGAGCTCCTCGGTGGTGGCCTTCTGGTCCAGGGCGCCGCGAAAGCCGGCCACCAGCGGGTCGGCGCGAAACCGCGCCAGCACGTCCGGATCCCAGTCGTTGGTGCGCACCATGAGATCTCCGTAGGCCTGCAGATAGGTCGCCATGCGCCCCACCGTCTTCTTCAGCCGCACCGCATACGGCAGGTGATCGCCGATGGTGGCGAAGCACGACCACACCCGCACCGACGCCGGGTCGCGACCGGTCCGTTCGGCCGCCTGTTTGACCGTGCGCACGCAGCGCTGCGTGGTCTCGTCTGTGAAGAACGTGTGCAGCACCACGGCGTCGAAGGCGCGGCCGCCCAGGGCCAGCGAGTTCGGCCCGAACGCGGTGAAGGTGAGCGGAATGTGCAGGTCGAAGTCGGGGTCGAGACGCAGAAACGGATAGCGGCCGCAGGGGCCGTCGTGATCGATGACGGTCTCGCCGCGCCACAGCCGCCGCATCAGGCCGACGAAGTCCTCGATCTGGGCGGTCCTGATGCGCGGCAGGCCGATGGCGTCGAACAGCACGTCGACGCCGCGGCCGAGGCCGAGGGAGAAGCGGCCATCGGTCAGCGCATGCATGGTGCTGGCGTACGCGGCGGTGACCAGCGGATGCCGCGTGTTGTGATTGGTGGCCGCGGTGGCGATGCCGATGCGCTCTGACACCGCGCCGGCAGCGCCGGACAGCGTCGCCGCCTCCTTGATGTTGAAGCGCTCGGAAATGAAGCAGGCGCCGATGCCGAGCCGTTCGGCGGCGCGCACCTCGTCGATCAGATCCCGGGGCGAGCGCGGCGCCCCGGCGAGGGTGTAGAAGCCGAGCTCGTTCATGGCGGCAGACGTCACGCCATCAGGCACGGCCGCGATCATCCTGAACGCGCTTTATGGCCTTGGCGATGTATTCTCGGGCCTGATCGGCCGTTCCCCAGCCACGCACCTTCACCCACTTGCCGCGCTCCAGATCCTTGTAGTGGGCGAAGAAGTGCTCGATGGTGTGCACCAGACCTTCCGGCAGGTCGGCCGCGACCTGCACGCGATCGTAGATCCGGGTGACCTTGGAGATCGGCACCGCCACGATCTTGGCATCGTCGCCCGCTTCGTCCTCCATCTCCAGAACCCCCACCGGACGGCAGGTGATCACCGTGCCGGCGATCAGCGGGTGCGGCGTCACCACCATCACGTCCAGCGGGTCGCCGTCGTCCGCCAGCGAGTCGGGCACGTAGCCGTAGTTGCACGGATAGAACATGGCCGTGGCCATGAAGCGATCCACGAACACGGCCCCGGTGTCTTTGTCCACTTCGTACTTCACCGGCCCGGTGTTGGCCGGAATCTCCACCACCACGTTGATGGCATCCGGCGCACCGGCGCCGGGTCCCACGTGCTTCAAACTCATGCTGAGGAACCTCCATCCATGACCAGGACCGAGCCATTGCAATAGCCGGCCGTTGCGAGAAAAAACATGGCCTCTGCGGCCTCTTCGACGGTGCCCATGCGTCCCAGCGGGCACAGCGCTGCCGCCGAGGCCGGGTCCGCAAACGCGGCCTCGAACGTCTCCCGGTAGGGGTCGATCATGCCGGTGTCGACGACGCCCGGTGCGAAGCAGTTGCTGCGGATCTGCTCGGGCCCATAGGTTTGCGCCAGGGACCGGGTCAGGTTGATGACCCCGGCCTTGGCGGCCGCGTACGCATGGGCATCTGCCATCCCCTTCGTCCCGCCCACCGACGACACGTTGACGATGCTGCCGCCGCCGCGCCGGCGCAGCGCCGGAATGGCGTGGTGGCACATGAGGTGCACCGACTCCAGATTGATGCGCACCACATCACGCCAGGCAGCGGTGGTCACGTCGGCGGTGGCCGCCATGCTGCCCGGCACCACCTGCTCGTAGGCCCAGCCGACGCTGGCGTTGTTGATCAGAACGTCGAGCCCGCCGGCGGTCTGCACGGCAAAGCCCACGGCGGCGATCGCCCCCGCTTCCGTGCCGACGTCGGCCACCACGAAGTGGGCCGCGCCGCCGGCGGCCCTGACCTCGCCGACCGCATCGGCCAGGGTGCCTTCGGTACGGCCAACGGCAATCACGGTGGCGCCCGCCCGGGCGAAGCGCGCCAGCGCGGCACGCCCCATGCCGGTACCGGCACCCGTGATCAGCACCACGCGGCCCGTCAGCGGTCCGGCACCATGCCCGCCGGTCCGATCGGGCGCTTCTGTCCTTGTGGCTTCGTTCGTCACGTCAGTTCACGTGGCGATCGCGCCCTTCCCAGAAGGGCTTGCGCAGCTCGCGCTTCAGGATCTTGCCGGACGGGTTGCGGGGCAGCTCGTCGATGAAGTCCACGCTCTTCGGCAGCTTGTAGCCGGCGATGCGCTCGCGGGCGAAGCCGATGATCTCGTCCGCCTTCGCGCTCTTGCCGGGCTTGAGCACGATCATCGCCTTCACCGCCTCGCCCCAGCGATCGTCGGGCACGCCGATCACGGCCACGTCGGCCACCGCCGGATGCCCGAACAGGGCGCTCTCCACCTCCGCCGGATAGATGTTCTCGGCGCCGGAGACGATCATGTCCTTCACCCGGTCGTGCACGTAGACGTAGCCGTCCTCGTCCAGGTACCCGGCGTCACCGGTGTGCACATAGCCGTCGATCAGGGTCTTCTCGGTGGCCTCGGGCAGATGCCAGTAGCCGAGCATGTTCACCGGCGAGGAGATGCAGATCTCGCCCACCTGCCGCGGCGGCAGCCGTTTTCCGCCCTCGTCAACGACCTTCAGGCGCACCCCCGGAAACGGCTTGCCCGCCGAGCGCATGCGCTCGTTGCCGGCCACGTCGTGATCCTGGGGCGGCAGGTAGGTGGCGGAGCCGGTGGTCTCGGTCATGCCGTAGAGCTGCACGAAGCCGCAGCGGAACACGTCGATGGCCTCGCGCAGCAGGTCGAGCGGTATGGGTGAGGCGCCGTAGCAGATGTAGCCCACGGACGAGTAGTCGGTCTGCCGGGCCTGCGGGTGCTGCAGCACCATGCGGATGGCGGCCGGCACCAGGAACAGCTTGCTGATGCCGTGCTGTTGAATCATGTCCAGCGTGACGCCCGGATCGAACTCGCGCACCACGATGTTGCGTGCCCCGGGCCGCAGCCCCATCAGCCCCCAGCCCACCCCGCCGATGTGGAAGCTGGGCATGGCCACCAGGTTGACGTCGTCCTCGGTCCACTCGTTGAACGCCATGTCGTCGTTGGGCGGCTGCCGCCACAGATCGAAGAAGCAGCGATGCATGAGCTGCACGCCCTTCGGGTGGCCCGTGGTGCCGCTGGTGTACATCTGAATCGCCACGTCGTCCGTGGTCACCGGCACCCGGGGGTCGACGTCGGCCTGGGCGGCCCGCCAGTCGGCGTAGGACTGCCACTCGGGGTGCCCGGCCTCCATGGCGACGATGCGCTTCAGGCTCGGCACCTGGCTGCGGATCTTCTCCGCCAGCGCGTAGAAGTCGGGACCGACGAACAGCACCTCGGCCTCGCTGTCGTTGAGCACGTAGGCCACCTCCGGCGGTGCCAGCCGCCAGTTGATGCCCACCGACACCGTGCCGGACTTGGCGCAGCCGAACACCACCTCGTAGAAGGCGTCGGAGTTCTTGTCCATGAACCCCACTCGCGAGCCCGGCTTTAGGCCGTCGGCGATGAGGCCGTTGGCCACCTGGCTGGCATGCCGGTCCAGGTCGCCATAGGACGTGGACCGGCCGTCGAACAGCATGGCCTCCTTGCCCGGGCGCTGGCGGGCATGAAACCGGGACAGATCGCCCAGGGTGGCGACCTGATCCAGGGTGGTCGGGGCCTGGTTGGTCATGGCTTCCCCTCCTGTCAGAACGAGCGCGGCATGCCGAGCACGTGCTCGCCGATGAAGCTGAGAATGAGATTCGTGGAGATGGGCGCGATCTGGTAGAGGCGCGTCTCGCGGAACTTGCGCTCGATATGGTACTCCTTGGCGAACGCGAACCCCCCATGCGTCTGCATGCAGACGTCGCCGGCACGCCAGGATGCCTCGGACGCCAGCATCTTCGCCATGTTCGCCTCCGCGCCGCAGGGCTGGTCGGCATCGAACAGACCCGCGGCCTTGTCGACCATGAGACCGGCGGCCTCCACCTCCGCATAGCAGCGGGCGATGGGGAACTGCACGCCCTGGTTCTGGCCGATGGGACGCCCGAACACCACCCGCTCCTTGGCGTAGGCGCTGGCCTTGTCGATGAAGTAGCGGCCATCGCCGACGCACTCCGCCGCGATCAGGATGCGTTCGGCGTTCATGCCGTCGAGAATGACCTTGAAGCCGTCGCCCTCCTCGCCCAGCAGGTTTTCGCGGGGCACCGCCAGATCGTCGAAGAACAGCTCGCAGCTATGGTGGTTGATCATCGACTCGATGGGACGGATGGTGAGCCCCTTGCCCACCGAGGCGCCGACGTCGACGATGAAGGCGGACAGGCCCTGAGTCTTCTTCGCCACCTGATCCCGCGGCGTGGTTCTCGCCAGCAGCACCATGATGTCGGAGTGTTCGATGCGGCTGATCCAGACCTTCTGACCGTTGATGCGGTAGACGTCGCCGTCCAGCCGGGCGGTGGTCTTCAGATTGGTGGTGTCGGTGCCGGTGGTGGGTTCCGTGACTCCGAAGCTCTGCAGCCGCAGCTCGCCGGCGGCGATGGCGGGCAGGTACTTCTTCTTCTGGGTGTCGCTGCCGTGGCGCAGCACCGAGCCCATGACGTACATCTGGGCGTGGCAGGCGCCGGCGTGGGCGCCCGAGCGGCACACCTCCTCCATCACCACCGCCGCCTCGCGCACGCCGAGGCCGGCGCCGCCGTACTCCTCCGGGATCAGCACGGTGAGAAAGCCCGCCTCGGTGAGCTCGCGCACGAAGTCGGTGGGGTAGCCGCGATCGCGGTCGAGGGCCAACCAGTAGTCTTCGCCGTAGCGTGCACAGAGCGCGCGCACGGCGCTGCGGATCTCGGCAATCTCGGAAGCTTCGGTCATCTGCGGCTACCTCTTCAGGATGGTTCGTTGCCGCCCACGGCCTGGGTCCGGGCCCAGCGGTAGTCGGCCTTGCCGGACGGCGAGCGGACGATCTGGTCGCGGAACACCACTGCCTTCGGCAGCTTGTAGCGCGCCAGGTGCGCGCTGCAGAACTCGATCAGCGTCGGGGCATCGGCGGCAGCACCGCTGCGAAGCTGCACCACGGCCACCACCTCGCTGCCCCAGCGCTCGCTGGGGCGGCCGGTGACCACGGCATCATAGACGTCCGGGTGCTGCTTCAGCGCGTGCTCCACTTCTTCGGCGAAGATCTTCTCGCCGCCGGAGTTGATGGTGACCGAGTCACGGCCGTGCAGCTCGACGCTGCCGTCCGTCAGATGGCGGGCGCGGTCGCCGGGCACCGCATAGCGGGCGCCGTCGATGGTCACGAACGTGCGCGCGCTTTTCTCGGCATCCCCGAGATAGCCGAGCGGCACGCGGCCGCGCTTGGCCCACCAGCCCATGCCCTCGTGGCCGGGCGCCAGCACGCGGCTCAAGGTCTCGTCGACGATGACGTTGTCGGGCCCGGGGGTGAAGCGGCCGGTGGCGCCGCCCGACTCGCGCGTGGAGACGTGGGACCCCTGGCCGCCGGTCTCGGAGGAGCCGAGGCCGTCGACGATGCTGAGCGCCGGCAGCCGGTCGAGAAGCTGGGTCTTCAGCGCCGCGTTGAGGGGCGCGCCGCCCGACAGCAGGATGCGCAGCGACGACAGGTCGTAGCTGCCGCGCGCGAGCTGGTCGAGCAGCGGCCGGGCGAACGCGTCGCCGACGATCTGCAGGAAGTTGACCCGCTCGCGCTCGCACAGCCGCCAGATCTCGTCGGCGTCCAGACGCTGCACCTGACCCTGCACCACGCAGGTGTGGCCGCCGTTCAGGGCGCTGAACGCCACCCAGTGCCCGGCGCCGTGCATGAACGGCGCCGCCGGCAGCATGCGCATCGGCCCGAGGGAGGCTCCCTGCCGGGCGGCGGCCACCAGGCTGTCCAGCGAGGCATGGGCACCGCCGCCCAGGGCCGAGAACAGGATGTCCGACTGCCGCCACAGCACGCCCTTGGGCATGCCCGTGGTGCCGCCGGTGTAGAGGATGTAGAGATCGTCCGGCGACCCTGGCGGGCACGCGTCCGCCGTGCTGGCGGCCAGCGCCGCCTCGTAATCGAGGGCGCCGGGCAGCAGCGCCTGGCCGCTGCCGTCGCCCACCTGCAGCAGATGGGTCAGGGTCGGCACCCGATCGCACACGGCCGCAACGCGCGGCGCGAACTCGGCGTGGTAGATCAGGATGCGGGTGCGGGCGTCGTTCAGCAGGTAGACCAGCTCGTCGTCGACGTAACGGTAATTGACGTTGAAGGGCGCCACCCGGGCCTTGAAGGCGCCGAGCATGCCTTCCAGGTATTCGTTGCCGTTGTACAGATACAGGCCCAGGTGGTCCTGGCCCGATTCCCATCCCGCCAGCGTGTCCCGCTCCCGGTGACAGCCGAACCCGGCATCGCGCAGATGGTTGGCCAGGCGCCGGGTGCGCTGGTTCCACTCCCCGTAGCTGAAGCGCCGGTCCCTGAACACCAGCGCCTCGCGGTCGGGGATGGCGGCGGCGATAGCCTCCTGCACCTCGGCGATGGACAGCTCGACGCTCACCGGGCGACCCGCTGGCGCCGCGACCGAACGCGGCTACCTTCAAGATTTAATCGACCCATATCAATGCGTTGCAAGGTGCACCTCGACCACAGCCAAAGACGATCCGCGCCCGCCCGCGCGGCGGCACAGGGTACCGGATCGGCCGCCCGGGCGGAACGGCGTGACCAGCGCCCTCCTGCCCGCACGTTGCATCGCGCGCCGCGTTGACTCACGGGGGGCGATCCGCTAAAACCATCACGCCTGACGGTCATTGCCGGGCCGCCATCGAGTTCGGGGGAGAGACGAGACATGGGCAGATCCAAGCGATGACGTTTCCCACCGCCCCCGAGGGGCTGACTCCGGATTTCCTGAGCGACGCCCTGGGCCGACCGGTAAGCGACTTCCGCGTCGAGCGCTTCGGCGCCGGCAGCGGCATCATGGGCATGGTGACCCGCGTCCATCTCACCGGTCCCTCCGGACCGGCCACCATCATTGCCAAATTTCCCTCCCCGGCCGCGGCCAACCGCGCCGTGGCCCGAACCTACGACATGTACGAGCGCGAGGTGCGATTCTACCGCTCCGTGGCGCCGAAGATCTCGCTGCGGGTGCCCGCCTGCTACTACGCCGCCCTCGACCCGGGCGGCACCGACTTCCTGCTGCTCATGGAAGACCTGGGCGCGCTGCGGGTCGGCGACCAGGTGGTGGGATGCGGCCTCGACGATGCCCATCGCATCGTCCAGGCCATTGCCGGCCTGCACGCGACCACCTGGGGCTGGCGGCCGGGTGCGGACGTGGTCTGCCACGACAACCCGGCCCAGCGCGACGGCATGATGGCCGGGTTCCGGATGGGCTGGCCGGTGGTGCAGGCGCAGTTCGCCGACCTGCTGCCGGCGAACGCGGACCGCCTCGGCGAAGCCGTGCCGGCCGCGGTGCCGCGGCTGCTCAAGCTGATGTGCAGCGAGCCCACCTGCGTCGCCCACGCCGATCTGCGGCTCGACAACGTGCTGTTCGACGACGACGCCATCGCCCTGGTCGACTGGCAGTCGGTGTGCATCTCGGCTCCCGAGCAGGACCTCGCCTACTTCGTCACCCAGAGCCTGCCTGAGTCGGTGCGGCACGCCGAGGACTGGGTAGCCGTCTACCACCGCGCGCTCACCGGCCACGGCATCGACTACGATCTCGACGCCTGCCGGGAACGCTACCGGGTGTGCGCCCTGTACCTGCTGTGCTTCGCGGTGGTGATCGCCGGCACCCTGGATCTGTCCAACGAACGCGGCCAGGCCCTGGGCCGCACGCTGCTCGGCAACGCCATGCGCTCCCTCGAAGAACTGAACGCCTTCAGCCTGCTCGACTGACCAGCAAGGAGACTCGATGACATCACTCAAGGACCAGGTTGCCGTCGTCACCGGCGGCAGCCGCGGCATCGGCGCCGGCATCGTCGAGGCCTTTCTCGAAGCCGGCGCCCGGGTCGCCTTCAACGGCCGCAGCGCCGACAAGGGCCAGGCCCTGGTGGACGCCCTGGGCGCGCCGGAGGAGCTGTGGTTCTGCCCGGGTTCGGCCACCGACGCGGCAGACCTGGACCGGCTCATCGACGGTGCGGTGGAACGCTTCGGCAAGCTCACCGTGCTGGTCAACAACGCCGGCGGCAGCGGCGCGCTGATGCCCATCACCGAACTGCCCGAGGCGGCCTGGGAGAGCGACCTGCGGCTGAACCTGACGTCGGCGTTCCTGGCCACCAAGGCCGCCCTGCGTCACATGCTGCCCGCCGGCTACGGCGCCATCATCAACATCTCGTCGGTGGAAGGGAAAACGGCGGCCCCCTCGATGGCGGCCTACGTCGCTTCGAAGCACGGCCTGAACGGACTCACCAAGGCGGTGGCTGCGGAGGTGGGCCGCCAGGGCGTCACCGTCAACGCCATCTGCCCGGGCCTCATCCTTACCGACGCGGTGCGCGACGGCGGCCCGGGCCTGGCCGCATCGCTCGGCATGACGTTCGACGAGATGGTGGACAAGATCTTCAAGTCCAAGACCCTGACCGGCGAGCTCAATACCGTGGATCAGGTGGCGCAGATGGCGTTGCTGCTGGCAGGCCCGGCCGGCCGCGGCATCACCGGCGCCCTGCTGTCGGTGGACGGTGGCATCTCGCCGTACTGACGCCGCGAGCGAGAGCGCTCGCCTGGACGCCATCAGGCGGGGCTGTCAGACTCGACCGGCATCCATTCTTCCGAGACGAGTCATGCTGTCACCGACTCGCGTTGTCGAAGACGCCTACCAGCAGCTTTGCGACAGCCCGGACCTCAGCGCAGCGGTCGCCGCCCTGAAGGCCATTGGCACCGCCATCGACATGCCGCACCCGGCCGTCATCGAAGACTATTCCTCCAGCCGGCTGCTCACCGTCGAGGACGGTCGGACCCTCACCAGCGTGCTCGGCTGGGACCCGGATTTCGTCGAGCAGTGGCGGGCTCAGCGCCTGCACCTGGTCAGCCCCATCGCCGCCGTGTGCCGCATGTCGATGCGGCCGTTCTGGTGGGACGCCCAGACCGTGGCGGACGCGGTGCTCGAAGGGCGCGAGGGCCGGATCCGCTGGCCTCTGACCCCGGAGAACGGGTTCTATGGCGGCATCACCATCCCCGTGCACATGCCCGGCGGCCGAACCGGCTCGGTATCGTGGTACTCCCGGCAGCAGGAGCTCGACCTCGCCGTGGTGCTGACCGAGCACGGCGATCTGCTGCATGCGGCCGGGCACCGCTTCATGGAGATGGTCTACGCCGCCCGCGCCGAGGCCGACGCCAACGCCGAAGGGTCATCGAAGCTCAGTGAGCGCGAGCTGGAATGTCTGACCTGGGCGGCTCTGGGCCGAACGGACGTGGAGATCGGCGCCGTGATCCATCGATCGCCGGCCACGGCCCGGTTCCACATCGACAACGCCGTTCGCAAGCTGGGCGCCCGCAACCGCACGCAGGCGGTGGCCATCGCCGCCCACGAGGGCCTGATCCACCCGCTGGACGAGCCGCCGGAGTCGTCGCGCGCCGTCAGCAGCGCCGCGTTGCGAAGCTGAAGGCCGACCCGAGGCCGCAGCCGCCCGTCAGCGCCCGTCAGCGGGTGGCGCCGATTACCCGCTCCCCGAACTCGGCCAGCCGGTCCATGCCGCCGGGGCCGGCGAAGAAGAACGCGGGCACCATGGCCCGATTGACGCCGAGCGCCGCAAGCTGCTCCGCCCCCGCCGCCGGATCGGCCATCTGCTGGCCGAACATGGCGTTGATCTGGATGGTGTCCGGGTCGCGGTCGGCGCGCTCGGCCGCCTCGCGTACCCGCCGGATGAGGCCGCCCAGCCGCTCCGGGTCCCCCTCACCGGGAAAGTAGCCGTCGGCCAGTCGGACCACGCGGCGAATGGCCGCGTCGGTGTCGCCGCCGATGATGATGGGTATGCCGCCCGCCTCCGGACGCGGGCTGCAGGTCACCGACTCGAACTCCACGAACTCACCCCGGAACGATACCTCGGCGCCGCTCCACAGGGTGCGCATGGCGGCCACGTACTCGTCGTTGCGGGCACCGCGCCGCGCCCACGGCACCCCCAGCGCGTTGAACTCTTCCTCCAGCCAGCCGACGCCGATGCCCAGTTCCACCCGCCCACCGGACAGCCGGTCCAGGGTGGCCAGCTCCTTGGCGAGCACCAGCGGGTTGCGCTGCGGCACGATCAGAATGCAGGTGCCCAGCCGCAGCGTCGGCGCGGCGGCCGCAGCAAAGGCGAGCCAGATCAGCGGATCCGGGATCGGCGTGTCCGGCTCGGCCGGAATCTTGCCGTCCGCCGTGTAGGGGTAGCGCGAGTCGATGCGGCTCGGCAGGATCACGTGCTCACCGCCCCACACCGACTCGAAGCCGGCCTGCTCCGCCACCCGGCAGATTTCTACCGCCGCAGGGCCGTCGATGCCGACGCTGCTTGCAAACGCCAATCCGAACTTCATCTGATCTCCTTCGTCTGTGGCCGCCGGTGCTGCATCAACCTACCACGGATGCCGGAATCCAGCTGCCATGGAAGCCCGAGGGAATCCGCGGCAGCGCGACCACGGCCACCGGCTCCGCATCCATGCTGGCGGCATCCATGATCACCAGCTCGCTGCTGTCCGATGCGGCGTCGTGCACGTAAGTCAGCAGGTAGCCATCGTCCTCGGTGCGGGCGGAAGCCGAGGGTACGAACACCGGTTCTCCCGGGCTGCGTCCGCGGCCCAGCGCGATCTCCGAGCGGGTGCCCTGCTTGCGGTCATACTTCAGAATCGCGCCGCTGGTCTGCAGGGGATCGCCGCCGAAGGCGTCGGTCATGGCCATCATGTAGCCGAACCGGTGCTCGAGGCCCACCACGGCGTCGGCCACCCGCGGAAACTCGGCGCCGCGGTCGTCCACCTGCTCCTCACGGACCTTGCCGGACGCGGTGTCGATGGTCCAGCGCCACAGGTTGGGGGTCGGGAAGTCCATGGCGCCGTCCCGCCAGATGTAGTCGAACCGGGCGACGTCGAGGACGATGCGATCGCCGTCCTCGTAGGCGTTCATGGGATGGAAGACATAGCAGGGATCGATGTCGTACCAGCGCACGTCGGCATCGCTGCCGTTGCGCGGCATCACCCCGAGGCGCGCCGGATAGGCGTCGTCCCAGCGGATGGGCATTTCGCCCTTCATCGCCATGGCCATATCGAACACCGCAGGAAGGTCCATGAATATCACGTGGTTACGGGTGATATTGAAGTCATGCATCATCGTCGGACCGCCCACCGTGATGTTCTCCGTCTGCACCAGCCGGCCATCGGCCGAGACCCGCAGGTAGCGCAGGTAGGGCGGCATCGCCGAGTAGCCGAAGGCCAGCAGCTCACCGGTCACCGGGCAGATCTTCGGATGCGCCGTGAACGAGCCGGCGAGCCCGCCGCCGAAGTCGAGCGGCCCCACCGTGTCCAGGTTGCCATCGAGCACGTACGGGAAGTGGCCTTCCTCCAGCGCCAGGATGCGGCCGGCGTGGCCGACGACGTGGGTGTTGGCCTTGGAGGCGGTCATGTCCATGGCGACCGACATGTCGAGGATGTCGAGGCCGGGATTGGTGATGAACGGCGTTCGCACGTAGCGGTTGCGATACCACTCGGCGCGGCCGTCGCGCAGCCGCACGCCGTGCACCATGCCGTCGCCGAAGAACGGGTGGGCGCTGGTGCCGCTCTGCGGGTTGGCGCCGTTGCGCACGTAGCGGCCGTCCAGCTCGGGCGGGATCGTGCCACGCACGTTGAGCTGGGTGAGGGTCCGCTCCTCGGCGACCGGGCGGCCGTTGCCGCGCAGGTGGACCGGTGTGGCTTGGTCTGACGAGGGCATGGGCTGGCTGGCCATGGGAAGTCTCCGTGACGTGGACGATGACCGGTATGCTAGTCTCTGCCAGAAGCCAAATCTACCCTAGGTAATTTAATTCGGTGGCCCTCATGTCCGAACGTAAGCGATCCGCCGCAGACACCGACGCCCGCCGGCGGCCGCCGGGGCGCCCGCGCGGGCGCACCAGCGTCATTGCCGATCGCGAGACCCTGCTCGCGGCGGCCGAGCGGCTGATCCGCCGGGAGGGCCCTGATGTGTCGCTGGGCGCGGTGGCCATCGAGGCCGGCGTCACCAAGCCCATCGTCTACCGCGGGGTCGGCGACCGGGACGCGCTCGCCTACGCGCTGGCGGAACGGCTCACCGCACGGCTCGCCGCCGAGGTCGAGGAACGAGTCGCCGCCGCCGCTGGGCCGCGGGACGCCCTGCGCTGCCTGATCCGGGGCTATCTCGAATGCGCCGGCGCCGATCGTCACCTGTACCTCTATGTCAGCGCCGGTGGCGCCGGCGCCGACCGCATCCGTCACGCGCTGCTGCTGGCCGACGGTGCAGCCGCCCGCTTTGCCGAGCGCATCGCCGCCTATCGGCAGGCTCAGGGCGCCGATGGCTCGGTGGCCACGGTGTGGTCCTACGCTCTGGTGGGCGCTCTGCACTACGTGACCCTGTGGTGGCTGCGTGACGACACCGCCAGCCTGGAAGATGCCACGGACCACACCACCGCACTGCTGTGGCCGGGATTCGAGGTGAAGGCGCCGCCGGAGTCGGCGCCTCGAGACTCTGCGTCGCGGCGCGGGCGCCGCCTCAGGTCATAGACCGAGCACGGCCTTGGCGATGATGTTCTTCTGCACCTCCTGGGAGCCGCCGAAGATCGACGCCGCGCGCGCGTTCAGGTACTTGGCCGTGGTGGTCTCGGCGTAGTCGGGGCCCACTGGCGGCTCGTTGTTGCCGTTCAGGGAGATGAAGTTGGCGTGGGGCAGCGCGTAGTGCTGCACCGCTTCCAGCTTCAGCTCCAGCAGCGCCTGCTCCAGCGACACCGACGTGTTCTTGGCCAGCGACGACCCCGGCCCGGGAGACTCCCCACGGGACATGCGCGCCAGATTCGACAGCTCGGCGAACTCCAGCGCCCGCAGCCGGATCTCCAGCTCGTTGAAGCGGCTGCGGAAGGCCGGCTGCTCGATCATGGGCACGCCGTCGGCGCTTTCCTTGCTGGCGATGGTCTTCAGCTCGTCGAGTGCCACCTTCAGCCGCGGCGACGCGCCGCCACCGCCGCGCTCGAACTCGAGCAGGTACTTGGCGACCGTCCAGCCTTCGTTCTCGGGTCCGACCCGGTTGCTCTGGGGCACCCGCACATCGTCGAAGAACACCTGGTTGACCTCATGATCACCGGCGATGGTGATGATGGGCTCGACCGTGATGCCCGGCGTGTTCATGGGAATCAGCAGGAACGTGATGCCGGCCTGGGGCTTGCCTTTGCTGTCGGTGCGCACCAGGCAGAAGATGTGGTCGGCGAAGTGCGCGTGGGTGGTCCAGATCTTGGTGCCGTTCACCACGTAGTCGTCGCCATCCTTCACCGCCGTGGTCTTGAGGCTCGACAGGTCGGAGCCCGAGCCGGGCTCGGAGTACCCCTGGCACCAGTAGTGCTCGCCGGAGAGGATGCGCGGCAGGTAGTAGTCCTTCTGCTCCGGGGTGCCGTACTTGAACAGCACCGGTGCCAGCATGCGCAGGCCCAGCGGTATCAGACCCGGCGCGTGTGCCTTGGCACACTCCTCGCCGAAGATGTACTTCTGGGTGACGGTCCAGGACGTGCCGCCATACTCTTCCGGCCACGCGGGCACCGCCCAGCCCTGCTCCACCAGGATCTGCTGCCAGCGCATGGCCAGATCCTTGTCGGCGAAGACGGTTGTGGTGCGGCGTGCACCCTCGCGCATGTCCGGCGTCAGCCGCTCGTCCAGAAAGGCCCTGACCTCCTCACGAAACGCCTCGTCTGCATCACTGAACCTGAGATCCACGCAACCTCCTCATGCTCGTCCGGCTGTTCGTGCCCGCCGCCGCCGGCGGGCGAGTTCGCAACCGCCAACGATAACCCAAAACCGTCATGGTGTCCGGTTTCGGCCCTTGGCGGCTCCTGGCGATGGGCTTAGCATGAAGACCACCCCGTGATGCAGGCGTGATGATGCAAGTTGGACTGGTGACCGGCCACCGCCGGATCGAGCTCAAGGATTTCCCCGACCCCGTCCCCGCCCCCGGCAAGGCCGTGGTGCAGATCGCCTGCTGCGGCATCTGCGGGACCGACGTCCACGCCTACCTGTCGGGAGAACCCTACAACCCGGCCATCTGCGGCCACGAGTGGTGCGGCACCGTATCCGCCGCCGGCGCCGGGGTCGGGGTCAAGGAGGGCGACCGGGTGGCCATCGGCATCGCCCCGCCCTGCGGCCGCTGCGGCAGCTGCGGGCGCGGCGACAGCGAGCACTGCGAGGCGGCGTTCGCCGGCCTGATCGGCGCCGGACCGCTGGCGGCGCCCCACGGCGGCTTCGCCCCCGCCATCGCCATCGATGCCGGCCGGCTCTACCCGGTGGAAGCCGGCCTCGACGACGCCCAGGGCGCCATGCTGGAGCCGGCCACCATCGCCCTGCACGCGGTACGCCGCACGCCGCTGCGCCTGGGCGACTCGGTGGTGGTGCTCGGCGCCGGCCCCATCGGCCTGCTGGTGCTGCAGTGCGCGCGGGCGGCCGGCGCCGGCACCATCGTGCTGGTCGAGCCGGAGCCGTCGCGCCGCGCCCTGGCCCGCACCCTCGGCGCCGACCTGGTGGTGGACCCCACCGCGGAAGACGTCGCCGAGCAGGTGCAGCGCCACCTCGGCGTGGCCGGTGCCGACGTGGTGTTCGAATGCGCCGGCGTGCCGGCCACCATCGAGGCCGCCGTGTCCCTGGCCCGACGCGGCGGCGCGGTGTCGCTGGTGGGGGTGCCCAGCGGGCCGTCGCAGATTCACGGCGCCTCGTGGCTGGTGCGGGAGATACGGCTCGTCACCTCCCTCGGCTACCAGCGCGAGGAGTTTGCCCTCACCCAGTCTCTGGTGCTGGACGGCCGCCTCAACCTGCAGCCGCTCCACACCTCCACCGTCGGCCTCACGGCCATGGGCGACGCCTTCGAGGCTCTGAGCCGGTCACCGTCCGAGGTGAAGATCCTGGTGGATCCCAGGCAATGACCCGGGCGCTGTCTCTGGCGGCGGGCGTGCTGCCCGAGTTCGGCGCCGACGTAGTGGCCGAGGCCGCCGGTGCCGCCGGGTTTCCGATGGTCGGGTTCACCGTCGACCCGACCACCTGGAGCGACGCCATGACCCGCCGGGTGCAGGAGCGGGTGGACCATTGGGGCCTGACCGTGCTGGACGCGGAGGTGATCTGGATTCCGGCCGGCGGCGCCGTCACCGACGGCCACCGCCTGATCGTCGACGTGGCCGCCGAACTCGGCGCCCGCAACCTGCTGGTGGTCAGCTCCGAGCCCGACATCGGCCGCACCGCCGACGCCCTGCGCTCGCTCTGCGAGCGGGCCGCGCCCGCCGGCATGCGGGTGGCGCTGGAGTTCCTGATGCTGACGCCGATCCGCACCCTCGACCAGGCGCTGGCCGTGGTGGCGGCCTGCGACCATCCGGCCGCCGCCGTGCTGATCGACACCCTGCACCTGCAGCGGGGCGGCCACGGGCCCGGGGCGCTGCGCGACGTCGACCCCAGCCTGCTGCCCTACGTGCAGTTCTGCGACGGGCTCGCGACCTGTGCCGACACGCCGGCGCACTACCTGGAAGACGCCGTCGACCTGCGAGCCGCACCCGGCGACGGCGAGCTGCCGCTGGTGGAGCTGCTGGGGCTGCTGCCGGCGGGCTGCCCGTTGAGTCTGGAAGTGCGCTCCCGGGCGTGGCGCGAGCGCTATCCCGACCCCGCCGCGCGCGCGACTGCGCTGCTGGCCCGCAGCCGCAACTTCTTCGACGCCTACCCCGCGCCATGAACCTGGAGGCTCTGGCAGCCGAGGCGGTGCGCCTGCACCACGCCGGCCGCCACCGCCAGGCGGCCGAGCTGTATCACCGCATCCTCCAGACCCGGCCCGACCACCCGGGCGCCCTCAACGGGCTGGGCATGATCGCCTTCCAGGCCGGCCGCCACGACGCCGCGGTGGCGCTGCTGGAGCGGGTGGTGGCCACCGCCGGCGAGCATGCCGGCTACCTGATGAACCTGGGCGCCGTGCACGACGCCGCCGGCCACGCCGAGGCCGCCGCCGACTGCTATGCCCGGGCCATCGGCGCCGCCCCCACCTATCCCGACCCCTACTACAACCTGGGGGCGCTGCATCTGCGCCGGGGCGAAGCGGACCGGGCCGTGGCGATCTTCGACCGCTGCATGGCCGTCATCGGCCGCGAGTTTCATGCCCTGGCCTACAAGGCCCACGCCCTGCGGGACGCCGGCCGGGACGAGGCTGCCGCCGCGCTGCTGGACTACGAGCGCCTGGTGCGCCTGCACCCGTTCACGGCGCCCCGCGGATACCCCGACCTCGACGCCTTCAATGCCGCCCTGGCCGAGCACGTCCGCCGCCACCCCAGCCTGCGGGCCGACGTGCTGTCGACGGTGAACGGGTCGCACACCGGGGAGCTGCTGAGGCCGCCGCAGGGGCCCATGGCGGCGCTGACGCCCATCATCGGCGAGGCCGTGGCCGCCTACCGGGCCGCCCTGCCGGACGATGCCGCCCACCCGATGGTGCGCTGGGCGCCGCGGCGCTGGAAGCTCACCGGCTGGGGCGTGGTGATGCGCGACGGCGGTCACGAGCGCAGCCACATCCATCCCAACGGCTGGCTGAGCGGCGTGCTGTACGTAGCGCTGCCGGAAGCGGTGACCCGGGGTGACGATCACGCCGGCTGGCTGCGGTTCGGCGAGCCGACCCCCGAGCTGGGCGCGCGCTCGCCGCCGCTGCTGCGCGACTACTGCCCGGGCTACGGACGCATCGTCCTGTTTCCCTCGTACTTCTATCACGGCACGGTGCCGTTCCAGAGCGAGCAGCCGCGCATCTGCATCTCGTTCGACGTCGAGCCGGACGACTGAGGAGCGCGGGCGGAAGCGGCGGCGGCCGGCGGACGGCCGCCGGCCGCTAGCCGAGGCTCAGAGGTTGTAGGAAAGCTCCAGACCCCAGTGCCGGGGCTCGTTGACCTGCACGAAGTTGAACAGGCCGGCCACGAAGGTGCCGGTGGAGGCATAGATCTCGTCGGTCACGTTCTTCACGAACAGCGACGCCCGGTACCGGGAGTCGGCCGATCGCCAGGTGGCACCCAGATCGACGATGTCGTAGGCGTCCCGCACCGGATTGATGAACGTGCCGTCGTAGTTCACCACACCGTTCAGGGTGCCGGCGGGCAGGCCGGCGGCCACCAGGCTCACCTCGTCCGCATAGCGCCAGGTGCCGTTCAGGGTCAGCGAGCCGTTGTCACCCAGCGGGATCTCGTAGGCCGCATCGAGCCGGGCCATCCACTTCGGCGACTGCGACGGCGGCAGGCTGGAGACGTCGATGGGCACCAGGAAGCCGGCAGAGGCGCCGCCTGGGGCGAACACCTCCACGGCGTCACCGCACTGGGTGAAGCCGGCGGGCGGGTTCGGCGTCGCCGACACGCCGCGCACGGCCGAGCACCAGTCCT
Organism: Pseudomonadales bacterium; assembly: GCA_040219935.1. Classification (GTDB taxonomy): domain Bacteria; phylum Pseudomonadota; class Gammaproteobacteria; order Pseudomonadales; family Azotimanducaceae; genus UBA7803. The sequence goes on from JAVJUA010000085.1 coordinate 20,112, forward strand.
TGTTGCTGGCATCCAGATAGCCCACGGTGAGGTTCACGGTCAGGGCTTCGGTGACCAGCGCGGTCAGCTCCAGCTCCACGCCCTTGTTTTCCGCCGAGCCGACATTGTCGGTGACGGTCTCCTGGCCGGCGCCGCCGGGTGCCGGACGGATGCTGGCCCGCTGCAGGTCCTGGTAGTCCATGAAGAACGCCGAGGCGTTGAGGCGCAGGCGATCGTCCCAGAGGTCGGCCTTGATGCCGATCTCGTAGTTGTCCACCGTCTCCTCGTCGAACGGACCGACGCTGAACTCGGTGTTGCCGCGGCCGTTGAAGCCGCCGGAGCGGAAGCCCTGGGCCCAACTCGCGTAGACCATCACCTTGTCGGTGACGAAGTAGTTGGCGCCCAGCTTCGGGCTGACGTCGTCCCACTTCTGGCTCTTCTCGATCAGCGTGCTCACGGGCGTGCCGCCGACGCTGATGCTGCAGCTGCGGGTGGCGGGGTCGCCGAAGCCGACGCCGCAGTGATCGAACGTCTTCTCCTCCTCCGAGTACCGCAGGCCGGCGGTCAGCACGAGTTGATCGGTGACGTTCCAGTCGACGTTGGCGAACACGGCCCAGGCTTCGTTGAGCTGGATGCTGCGGCCGTAGATCTCCGGCGCCGGCGCTACCAGGGCGCCGCGCGTGAACTGGTCCATCTCGTACTCCTGCTCGAAGTAGTACGCGCCGGTCACCAGGTTCACGGCCTCGGAAAACTCGGACGCGAAGCGCAGCTCGTGGCTGAACTGGTAGTGGTCCTGAATCCGCTGGGTGTGGAAGATGTTGAAGCTGGTGGTGTCGAAGTCGTTGGCGACGTCTTCCTCCACGTCCCGGTAGTTGCCGATGTAGGTCAGCGTGCCGACGCCGTCGATGTGGCGGTCGACGTTGGCGGTGATGCCCCAGACGTCGAAGTCGGAGAAGCTGCCGATGGGCTGGTCGTGACGGACGTCGAAGCTGCTGTCGCTGACCTCGCGTCCGCAGAACGATGCGGCCGCCTCCGGGTTGCCGAACACGGCGGAGATGAAGTCGATGACCACGTCGTTCTGGCCGCTGAACGGGGCGCTGGTGCGCGGGTCGGCCCGGCAGGCGCTGTAGGGAATGTTCGCCCACGAGTCGTCGCGGGTGCGGCTGTACTCACCACGCACCACCACGTCCCACTGCTCGTTGGGCGCCCATCTGACGCTCGGCAGCACCGTGACCCGGTCCTGACCATTCAATTCCGGCGCGCCCGGGGCGCGGTTCTTGTAGAAGCCGTCGGCGTTGGTGGTCTTGGCAGCGACGCGGAAAGCCACCGTGTCGGTGGCCGCCAGGTTGGCCACCGCCTTCACGTCCAGACGGTTGCGGCTACCGGCCAGCACCGACACCCCGAAGTCGCTCTGCTCGAGGTCGGGTTCGTTGTGCTTGAGGTGCACCACGCCGCCGATGGCGTTGCGACCGAACAGCGTGCCCTGGGGCCCGCGCAGCACCTCCACCGCGGAGACGTCGACGAAGTCCTGCAGCGCCGTCGACACCCGCCCCATGTAGACGTCGTCGATGAAGGTGGCGATGCCCGGGTCCGTGGCAGATTCGATGTCGGTGCTGCCCACGCCGCGGATGTAGAACGCGGCCGCGTTCTGGAATGCACCCACCGGCTGAAGCTGCACGTTGGGCGCGATGCCGTTCAGGTCGCGGGCATCCTGCGGGTAGTTGCTCTGCAGCCGGTCGCCGGAGATCGCGGTGACCGAGATCGGCACGTCCTGCAGCGACGCAGTGCGCCGGGTCGCGGTGACCACCACCTCCTCGAGGACGCCGGCCGCCCGCTCCGGCTGGGCGAAGGCCG
>JAVJUA010000086.1:0-2100 GCA_040219935.1 Pseudomonadales bacterium
GGCTGGTGGCGTCGCTGCCGGTCGCCAGGGCCAGCTGGACGAACGCTTCGTCGGTGCGCTCGTCGGCCTTCTGGTTGAGGTATCGCCGGCCGCTGAAGGCCAGGGCCACCAGGGCGACGATGATCAGCAGGCGCGGGCCCCACTTGACCAGGAAGTCCCGGAATTCCTCGTTGATGCGCGACACGTCGATGCCGGCCTTGTCCCTGAGCTGTCCGTGGCGTTCGTCCATAGGGCGAGTTTAGGGGCCCGGCCGCCAGAACGCCCAGGCCCCCGGGTGGGCCAGCGCCTCGTCGCTCACCAGGTGCAGGCGGACCAGGCGCGTGAGGTCGGCCAGCCCGTCGCTGGTAACGGTCGAGACGGCCGCGTCGGCCCAGGCCGGGGCAGCGCCAGGGTGGCGGTCGGCGCGGGTGGCGATCTTCGGGCCTTTGGCCCGGGGCGGAGCCGAGCCCGCGTCCTGGCACCAGAGGACAAGGTCGGCCGCGTCGATGGCCTGGCGTGCCAGCGCCTGGGCCTCGGCCAGCACCTCGTCATCGGACAGATCGATCCCAGGGGCGTCCAGCCAGCGGACGAGCAGGCCGTCGAGCTCGAGGTCCACCGCGACGGCGTCGCGGGTGACGCCGGGGCGGTCGGCCACGCGTGCGACGGTGCGGCCGGCCAGGGCGTTCATGAGGCTCGACTTGCCGACGTTGGCCGGGCCGGTGGCGACGACCAGCGGCGGGTGGAGCAGGCGGGCGAGTTCTCGCGCGATGTGGGCGGGCACTTCGTCTTGATCGGACGCCCAGCGCGCCGGCTGGCTCAGCAGGTGGGCCACGGCGCGCTCGCCGCGGACGCCCGAGAGCGCGGTGAGCATGCGGGCCTCGACCTCGCTGGCGGCCTCGGGCCACGCGGGCTCGGCGTCGGTGCGTGTGAGCCCGGCGTCGAGCAACGCCCGGGCCAGCGATCGGCAGACCTGCACGCCGCCGTGGGGGGTGAGCAGGAGGACGGAATCGCTGGGACGGATGGCGAGCAGTGTGTCGACGTGTGGCACCGTGCGCAGCGCGGCCTTGCCCACCTCGGGGGCGGTGAAGCCGAGGGCCTCGCACGCGGCGTCGATGTCACCGCCACCCTCCCCACGAATCTCGAACACGGCGACGGCCGAGGCGATGCCGGGGGTGGAGCGCTCTGCGAAGGTGGCGGGCACGCGTGAGCGTATGGGCCCGACGCGTGCGCAGTGTCAACGGGGATTCTGCAGGCGCTCCAGCAGCGCATCGGCGTCCCAGCTGGGCGGGGGATGGTCGTAGACCACGCACGGCGCTCTGCCGTCCTCGACGAGTAGTGCGATGCGCATGGTGTCGAGGGACGCGACGTTGATGCCGCGGGAGTGGTTGCCAATGAGGTTGCCCACCTGGAACACAAGGACGTCCCCTGGAACGCGGCTGGCCGAGATCGGCCCGCTGAAGAACACCAAGGGCGACGAGAGCCAGAAGTGTCGCTCCTGCATGCCTGTGCCAGAAATCCGCAAGCCATACGCCGGACTGGCGTGGATGTCGTTGTACAAATCTTGTGAGCCATCAAGCGGAGCAACCCATGGAGCATGATCGTCAAACACGCTCGCCGCAGCACCCACGTTTCGCAGTAAGATTGAGTCGCGTTCGTAGAAGTCCCGGTAGGCTGTCTGCGACCAGTCCTGCGACTGGCCAAGTTCCTTGAACTCGTGCGCACGCACCAGCAGATCGACGCCGCCATCGTGCCGCAGTCCGCCGTTGAGCCCGCCGTTTTCAACCGCCTCGGGCAACGCGCCAACCCGTTCATCCTCGCTGCCATCCAGCCGGACGCGCCGCACCGTCTGCCCATCGCGCGCGATGTAATACACCCACGGAAACGCGCCGCCCGCGCCGTCCTCGGTCTTCGCCTCGCGCGTTCCCTCCAGCCCGACCATCGCCGGCTCCTTCACCGAGTCGAACCGGCTGGCAAGCGACAGATCGCTCGCTACGCCGTACCAGCAGATGAGGCCGAGCGCGGTCGCCGCGTTGGCCAGGGCGATGGCGGCCAGGACGCGCCCGGGCTTGCGGTGTTTGTCGAAGGCCAGCCACAGCAATGGCAGCTCGATCACGAAGCCCG
>JAVJUA010000087.1:0-373 GCA_040219935.1 Pseudomonadales bacterium
TCAACTACAGCTGCACCGTCGAGGAGGCGTGCCGGCCGGGTGAGGAGTACGTGGGTCTCGTCCCTGCCGACCAGGCGGGGTGGTGCCCATGAGCGGCCTCGATGTGCAACGTGCGGTTGTGGCGCTCACCAGCATCATGCGCGACGCCGGCGGCGGCTGGGTGCCGTCGCGGGCGGTAGTCGAAGCAGCCACCGAGGCGGGCCTGACCACGTGGCAGATTCGCATCGCGCGGATGATGCTCGGCGTGCGCATCAGCCGGCGGCGGAACGGCCGCGACCACGAGTCGCTATGGCTGCATCCCGATGACGCTGAACGGTCCACGACGCTCCCTGACGGCTCGACGGTCACGACGCCGATCGGGCCGGAGGAGACA
>JAVJUA010000088.1:0-2095 GCA_040219935.1 Pseudomonadales bacterium
CCAACGGCGGTCTTGTCGAGAAGGGTCTCAGCCGAAGAGATCGTCAGCAGGCCGTCGATGACCGCCCAGTCGGCGGCGTTGAAGTCATCGGGGCTTGCCTTGGCCAGCAGGCGATCGAGCGCGGTCGTGGCGTTCACGGTGCTGGCAAGGCGGAGCGTAACGGGCGTCTGGCGATCGATGCCCAGGCGCTCGAGCGTCTCCCACTCGACGTCCATGTCGACCTCGGCCTGCTGGGCGATGTAGGCCAGCGCGCTCTCGAGGGGGTTGTCCTGCAGGTTCATCTGCACCCGGCTGGACTCGAGCTGGGACAGCACGCGGCGGTTCTCGGCGCTGTCGACGAACTCGGCCTGGGCCTCGCGGCTGTGGCTGATGGCCGGCCAGTTCTCGGGGTAGTTCACCACGTCCAGCGGCGGGATCAGGGCCCGCTCGGCCTCGATGCGGAACTGGGCGAAGTTCTTGTCGCGCGTCTTGCGGATCTGGTTGTAGTCGACGTAGATGAGGATGTTCTCGTACGCGTTCTTCAGCAGCAGGCCCGAGGGGTTGATCGGGTCGATCAGCAAGAGCTGCTCGATCGTGTCCAGCGCCTCGCGGTACCGCATGTTCATCTGGTACTCGCGGGCCTGGTCCAGCAGCAGGTTGATCGTGCGCTCACGCTCGTTGCGTTGCTGAGCGGCGCGCTGCTCCTGGGCGCTGCGGGCGGCCTCATCCAATTCCTGGGCGCGATCTTCCTGGATCTGGATGGCCGCCGACTCGATGCGGGCCTGCAGGTCGTTCAACTCGCTGATGCGGGCTTCGAACTCCGGCTGGGCGAACACGTCGCGGTTGCGCTGGAAGTCCACGCGGGTGCGCGAGAGCTGGGCGCGAGCGGCACCCAGGTTGCCCTGGGCCAGCTGGCGCTCGACTTCGTTGACGCCCACCCGGAACTCGGCCAGGGCGTTCTGGCGGACCAGGTCGCGGGTGCCGCCCAGGCCTTCCTGCCCGCTCGGCCGGCCCGAGAGCCGCACGTCGATCTCGTCGATGCGGGTGGCGACCAGCTCGCGCTCTTCGGGGGTCAGCAGGTCCTGGTTGGCGCGGACCAAAACGTACAGGCGGCGGGCCTCGGCCAGCTCGCCGGCCTCGAAGGCGGCGTTGGCCTGGCTCAGGTTGGCCCGGGCCTCCTGTTGGATGGCCTCGCGGAACAGCTCTTGGGGATCGCCTTGCTGGCCGCCAGCGGCGGGCTGGCCGTCCTGGCGGCCGCGGACCACGCCAGCCTGCACGCCCGCGGCGGCGGCGGCGCTGGCGTCGAAGGTCGTGCCGGCCGAACGCTCGGCATCGGCCACGCGCAGCTCCATGCGGCTGAGCTTCTCGCCTTGCTTGCGATCCAGCTCGAGGCCCGCCCGGCGGACCACGGCCAGCTGGCTCTTGGCCTGGGCGTAGCGGCCCGCGTCCAGGTCGGCGGCGGCCTGGCTCAGGGCGTCGGCCACGAGCGGACGCAGCGCTGCCTGGCGGCGTTCGATCTGAGCCTGCGCCTCGGTCGCCCGCGTGAACAGGGCCGAACCAGCTTCGGCTGCCTCGAGCACCGACGCCACGCGGCTGGCGGCGAAGGCCAGGTTGCCCTCGGCGATGGCCAGGTCGGCCTGCTGCAGGGCGATCTCCAGGCGATCGGCGCCCGAGATCTTCTGGCGGATGTTTCGCAGCGCGACGAGGGTCTCGGCTCGCTCATCGCTGGAGCCCGTCGCGTCGCTCAGGGCGCTCATGAGCGTGGCCTGGGCCCGGACGAACTGGCCCTGGGCCATCAACTGGTCGGCCTGGGCCCGCGCCTGGGCCAGGGTGGCGACGCTCGTCTCATCGGCCAGGGCCGTCAGGGCCGAGGCGTGCAGCGAGGTGGCCAGGGCCAGGGCGAGGAGGCGACGGGGGGTCCTGGTGTTGCTCATGCCACGCTCAAATGTGTGGGGTGTGGGAACGGCGGGCGGTAATTGGGCGGGAGCCGCTCTGGATCGTGTGGGTGCTCGTGGTGTCGGACGTGTACGCGTGTGCGTCTGGCTCGTTACCGGAGGGCCATCATTGGCGCGTGTCGGTCGCCTGGCCCGCAGGGGCGAAGCGTCGAGCCGACGGT
>JAVJUA010000089.1:0-47075 GCA_040219935.1 Pseudomonadales bacterium
CCAGTTCGTATAGGCTTCCTCGAACCTCATCATCCGTATCTCCTGTAGCAGCCGAGTCCGGTTCACACAGCCTCCATGCGGCTGAAACAGAACCGGACACTCTACGTGCTACGAGACCGGACAAATCATGTGCTCCCCACAGTCAAGGGTTGCCGAGTGGCCAATGTGGCGGCGGCTGTATAGTATATTCCGCCTTATCCAGCGGTCGACGGGATGGCCAAGTGGCCTGTCGAGCGTACGTCGCCACCCGAAGGAGGTCGAAGATGTCTGAACAGCCGGTAACGCAATACCCCTCTCCGGAGCAGGAGGTGCGGGGTCTGATCGAGCGCTCCAGAGCGGCTCAGGCGCAGATCGAGAATTACACCCAGGCGCAGGTCGACCTGCTCATCCGCGCCATGGTCTGGGCGGTCGCTCGGCCCGGGGTGGCCGAGGACATCGCGCGATTCACGGTCGACGAGACCCAGCTCGGAAACTACGACGGCAAGTACCTGAAGATTCACCGCAAGACCCGGGCGACCCTGATGGACATCATCGACGACAAGTCGGTGGGCATCATCGAAGAGGTGCCGGAACGCAACATCGTCAAGATCGCCAAGCCGGTGGGCGTGATCGGCGCGCTGTGTCCGTCGACCAACCCGGAAGCAACCCCGGTCATCAAAGCGATCTCGGCGGTCAAAGGCCGCAACTCCATCATTCTGGCGCCGCACCCGCGGGCGAAGCGCACCAACAAGATGATCTGCGATCTGATGCGCAGTGCCCTGGAGCAGTTCGGGGCGCCGGCGGATCTGGTGATCGCCATCGAGGAGCCGTCGCTGGAGACCACCAACGAACTCATGCGGCAGTGCGATCGGGTGCTGGCCACCGGGGGTGCCGCCATGGTCACGGCGGCTTACTCGAGCGGCACGCCGGCGTTGGGGGTGGGGGTCGGCAACGCGGTGATCACCGTCGACGAGACCGCCAATCTGGACGATGCCGCAGAGAAGATCCGCATCTCCAAGACGCTCGATCTGGCGGCCTCCTGCTCTTCGGACAATTCCGTTCTGCTGGTCGACGCGATCTACGATCGGATGATCGAAAAGCTGGAGCACCAGGGCGGTTATCTGGTCAGCAAAGAAGAGAAGGCGCGGCTGCAGAAGACGATCTGGCACGACGGCCATCTGAACACCGCCATCGTCGCCCAACCGGCGGAGAAGATCGCCGCCATGGCCGGCATCGAGCTGCCCGAGGGCAGGCAGTTCTTCATGGTTCCGGAAACCGGCTGGGGCCAGGAGCATCCGTTCTCGGGCGAGAAGCTGTCCGTGGTCATGGCCGTCTACCGGGTGCACGATATCGACGATGCCATCCGCCATACCAATGCCATTCAGGCCTATCAGGGTCAGGGGCACTCCTGCGGCATCTACTCGAACAGCGATGAGAACATCATGAAGCTGGCCAACGCCACCCGTACGTCGCGGGTGATGGTCAATCAGCCTCAGGCTGCGTCGAACAGCGGCAACCTCTGGAACGGCATGCGCCAGACGTTCTCGCTCGGGTGCGGCTCGTGGGGCGGCAACGGCACCAACAACAACATCACGTGGCGCGACCTCATCAACGAGACCTGGGTTTCCAAGCCGTTGCAGCAGACCAAGCAGCTGCTGTCGGACGATGAGTTGTTCGGGCCGGTGATGAAGAAGCTGAAGTAAAGACGAGGGCGGTTGCGTCCCGGCCTCCGGGCGAACCCGGCCACCGGGCGACCGCCTGACGCCCCACTAATGGGGAGGAAGCGGCAGGATCAGGCCAGGATCTGCTGCGCCGCGGCCGGTGCCGGCAGGTCGGGCATGATCTGCGGGCTGCCGCCGTCCACTTCGCAGCCGAGCCGTGAGGTCTGACGGAACGGGTTGCTGATCCGGTCTTCCTCGACGATCAGCTTGCGGTCCTCGATGCCGCCCAAGCAGTAGTTGTGGCCGGGCTCGGCGCTGACGCCGGGGTCCGGGCTCACAGCGGCGGGGGGCTCTGCGGCGGCTGCAGCCGCACCGAGGCCGAGCAGCAGGGCGGCGAGCAGGGGGCGATGGCAATTGCGACGGTACATGGCCGCGAACGATAGCGGTCGTTCGTGACAGTTTCGTGACGTGGCGCGTCGTCACCCCTGGAGGCAACCGTGTCCGATATCGACCATCCTGACGTCAACCCTGATCTGCCCGATTGGATACGCGATCACATCCAGCAGTATCTGGACAGCGGCGGGACCGAGGGGCATCTCTGGAACGGCGTGCCGACCCTGCTGCTCACCACCCTGGGCCGGCGCTCGGGGCGCTGGCAGCTGCTGCCCCTGATCTACGGCCAGGACGGTGACCGGCTGGTGCTGGTGGCCTCCAAGGGCGGGCATCCCAGCCACCCGGCCTGGTACCTGAACCTCGACGCCCACCCCGAGGTGGGCGTGCAGGTGGGCGCCGCAAGGTTCGCCGCCACTGCCCGCACCGCCCGGGGCGACGAGCGGGCGCGGCTGTGGGCCGTGATGCGCGGCATCTGGCCCCAGTACGACGACTATCAGGCGGCCACCGATCGCGAGATCCCGGTGGTGGTGCTGGAGCGTAGCGCTACCGAACGCGACGCCTAGGTCGGGTCCGGCGCGCTGCGCACGTCGGCCAGTCGGGCGTTGCGGCGCTCGATGGCGCGGCGCAGCCGGGCGTGCCGGTTCGGCGTCAGCGGGTAACTCCAGATCAGCTTCATGGCCAGGCCGTAGAAGACGATGGGCCCCAGGCAGTACACCAGGCGCAGCGACAGCACGCCGATGTCGGTGCTGGCCTGCACGCCGCCGGAGGGGTCGAAGCCCAGCAGGCCGACGATGTTCAGCGACACCCCGGTGCCGAAGGCGATGGCGATCTTCTCGGTGAAGCCGAGCACGGCGAAGTAGGCACCGGCGCGCTGACTGCCGGAGCGCGCGGCGTCCACGTCCACCACGTCGGCCAGCATGGCGATCGGCAGGAACTGCAGGCCGCCGAAGCAGAAGCCCTTGATGATGAACAGCAGGAAGAACGGCAGGTAGTCGCCGTAGCCCAGCAGCAGGTTGGCGCCGCTGACCATGGCCACGACGACCAGGGTGCCCATGAATGCCCGGTGCTTGCCCACCTTGCGCCCGAGCCACAGCCAGAACGGAATCGCGCCCAGGGCGGCGACGAAGTAGAAGAAGTAGGCGGCGCCGATGGTGGGGATGCCGACGATGTCGCGGATGAAGAACAGCGACACCGCGTTGCGGAACGACTCGCCGAAGTGCACCAGCAGGGCGATGGCCAGCACCCGCTTCATGGGGCCGTTCTTCATCACCAGCCGCAGCCCTTCCCGGAGGGGTACGTGGGCCCGGCCGGTGGCGGCAGGCTCCCTGACCCCGATCAGCACCAGCACCGTGGCCAGCGGCAGCAGGCCGATGATGACCCAGGCCAGCGCCATCAGCACGGGTCCGGTCAGGGTGGCGCGGCTGACCGTCTCGCGGTCCATGATGTCGCCGGTAAAAGCGCCGGTGGCATCGGCCCACAGCCGGGCGGCCACGTCGCCGACGCCAACCCCGGTGTCGGCCATGATCTCCACCACCATGGGCACGGCTGCTGCCACCATCAGCCCCACCAGAATGTAGAACTCGCGGGCGGCGGTGACCCGGCTGCGCTGGTGGTAGTCGGGCGACAGCTCCGCGCCCCAGGCCCGGTGGGGCAGCGCGATCATGGTGCTGCCCAGGAAGAACAGGGTCAGCCAGAACAGGAAGTACCAGACGCTGACCTCGCCGGAGGGCACGAATAGCTGATAGACGCCCAGCATCATCACCGGCGCACCCACCAGCAGCCACGGCTTACGCCGGCCGAACGGCGTGCGCACCCGGTCCGAGAGCTCGCCGATGATGGGGTCGGTGATGACGTCGGTGAGCCGCGCCAGCATCAGGATGGTGCCCACCAGCGCCAGGGGCAGGCCGAGGCTGCCGGCGTAGTGGGCGGGAATCCAGATGGACAGCGGATAGCCGATGACGGCCAGCGGCAGGCCCAGGGTGCCGTGCACGTAAATGGTGCTGCGCTTGAGCTCACTCATGGCCGACCGCCACGGTTGGCCGCGCCGCGAACGGCGCCGGCCACGAGCTGACGGATGGCGGCCATGGTGACGCCGGCCGGATCATCCTGATGGGGGTAGGAGGCAAGGCCCAGGGCTTCGGTCTTCGGATAGCGGAACATGGCCTCGATGGCGGCGCCCAGCTCGGCGCCGGTGGGGCCGTCCGGCACGGTGAGCGGGTGCCCCGGAATGACGCTGGGGTCGAGCACGTCCAGATCGACGTGCACGTACACCACGTCGGTGCGGGCGGTGAGCTCCGCCAGGGCGGCGTGGAAGCCCTCTCCCAGGCTGCGGACGTCGGCGACGCTGAGCTGGGCGATGCCGTCGGCGTCGATGCGCTGCTGCTCCAGCGGGTCGGTGTCGCGCACGCCCACCATGACGATGTCGGCCTTGGCGATGGGCTGATCGAGCCGTGCCTGCTCGCGCATGCGCTGCAGGGCATCGCCGGCGGCGATGGCTACCGGCATGCCGCCCAGCATGCCCGACAGCGTGGTTTCCGGGGTGTTGTAGTCGCCGTGGGCGTCGATCCAGACCAGCCCGACGCGGCGCGGCGTCGCCGTCGCATGGCGCAGCCCGCCGAGCATGCCCAGCAGCGAGCTGCAGTTGTTGTACAGGCCGAGGTTGATCAGGCCCGCGGCGGCATGCTGCGCGGCGTGCCCGGCCAGATGGCCGCTGGCCAGGCCGAACCGGTTCCAGCGGCCGTACTGACGCTCGTCCTCGGCAGTCAGGGCGACGGTCTGGATGCTGGCCACCCGTCCGCCCGCGGCTTCGATGACGGCGGCGAGGCCGCCGTCCAGCATGGCCTGGGCGTCACCGTCCATCTCCGGGCCGGCGCGATCGCCGTTGAACGGGTTGACGACGATGCCCACCGGCACAGCCGCGTGTGCCGGCACCGGCGCGAGCGCGACGCCCAGGGCGGATGACAGCAGCAGGGCGATCCAGATCCTCATGTGTGCTGTCTCCGATCAGCGGGGGTGAACGATGGTGCCGGCGACCACGGTCAGGAGCACATCGCCCTCCAGCAGGGCGCCGGGGTCGTCGGCGGCCACCTGGAACGGGTCGATGTCGAGCACGGTCAGGTCCGCCCAGCGGCCGGGGGCGAGCATGCCGGTTTCCGACTCCCGGAACGCGGCGTAGGCCGACCATGCCGTGTAGGCGCGCACCGCCTCTTCAATGGTGACCGCCTGATCCGGATACCAGCCGGCGGCGGGCTCGCGGTCCTTGTCGCGGCGCGTCACGGCGGCGTGCAGGCCGTAGAAGATGTCGTGGTCGGAGCCGGGGTTGTCGGCGTTGAAGGTGAGCCGTGCCCCGGCTTCGCGCAGGCTGCGCCAGGCGTAGGCGCCGCGGACGCGCTGCGGACCGAGACGGTCCTCGGCCCAGGCTTTGTCCTCCACCGCGTGTGGCGGCTCCATGGACGCGATCAGATCGAGCGCGGCGAACCGGCCGACGTCGTCGGGGTGCAGCACCTGGGCGTGCTCGACCCGATGCCGGTAGGCGCGGGCGTCCGGATCCAGCGCGTACACCGACTCGATGAAGTCGAGGGTCTCGCGGTTGCCCGCATCGCCGATGGCGTGAACGCCCACCTGAAAGCCCGCCTGCATCATGGCGGCGGTGAGCGCCTGGTCGAAGCCGTACTGGTCGCCGCTGACCCCGCGATGGCCCGGCGCATCGCTGTAGTCCTCCAGCAGGCGGGCACCACGGGACCCCAGCGCGCCGTCGTAGAAGGCCTTCACCGAGCGGGTGACTAGAAAGCTGTCGTGGTCTGTGTCCGGGCCCTTGTCTAGCCAGGCGCGGGCCAGATCGGCGTCGCGCACGGACAGCATGGCGTAGACGCGGATCGGCAGCCGGCCCTCGGCTTCCAGTTCCTCCAGAGCGGCCATCTCCGCGGCATCAAGGCCGGCGTCGTGCACGGTGACGTAGCCGTCGCGCGCCATCTGATCCAGCGCCAGCAGCACGCGCGTCTTCAGCGTCTCGTGATCGGGCGGCGGAATCGCGTTCTCGAGCAGGGGCACGGCGCGATTCAGCAGCAGGCCGTTGGGCTCGCCGTTCTCGAAGCGGCGGATCTCGCCGCCCACCGGGGTCTCGGTGTCGGCGGTGATGCCGGCCCGCTGCAGCGCGAGCCGGTTTCCCCAGCCGGCGAAGCTGTGCAGGCTGCGCATGTAGACGGGGTGGTTGGGCACCCGCTCGCTGAGCAGGGTGAGATCCGGATAGCGGTCGGCCCAGGCGCCCTCGTCCCAACCCTGGCCGACGATCCACTCGCCTTCCGGGACGTGCCTGGCGGCCTCGACGATGCGGGCCACGGCCTCTTCCTCGGTGTCGACGCCGAACAGGCTCACTCGCGACAGGGCCGCGCCGAGGTTGAAGACGTGGGTATGGGAATCCACCAGCCCGGGAATCACCGTGGCGCCGTCGAGGGCCACCACCGTGGTCTCCGGGCCGGCCAACGCCCGGACCTCGGCGTTGCTGCCCACCAGCACGATGCGGCCGTCGCGGACGGCCACCGCCTCGGCGTCGGGATGCCAGCCGTCGGCGTCATGGGGCGCGTCGGCGGCCGGGGTGCCGTCGGCGGCGGGCTCGCCCCAGGCCAGCGAGTACACCCGGGCGTTGGTGATCACCAGATCGGCGCTGTCCGGCGGCGTCTGCTGCGCGGGCTCGCCGCAGCCGGCGATGGCGGCCAGCAGCAGCGCCATCCAGGCCGTCCGGTGCATGGCGGCGCGGCGCGCCGTCAGATGGGTCGTCATGATGCAGTTTCCCCCTGTCCCGGCGCCGCTTCGGGCGCCCTGCTGCCAACGCGTCGGGTTGGACTTTCCGATCCGCTTGTCGTACGTTTCGCCACTCGCGGCAGCGAGCCGGCAGCGGCAGTCTGACCCGAGTGTATCGCAGATCACAACCCCGGCAGGTGGACTTGATCCCGGTGAATGGACAGGTACCCGAATGCAACGGCACACGCCAAACCGGCCGCTGACGGCCGCACCCGCGCGCTTGCCGACGCCCGTCCCTCGTCGCTCGGTCCGCTTGCCCATGGAGGTCCCATGGGAAAGCATCTGAACGTTCTCGATTTCGCCGCCATGAAGGGCACCGACCGCAAGATCTCCATGGTCACGTGCTACGACCACTGGTCCGCGCGGCTGCTCAACCAGAGCGACGTCGACTGCCTGCTGGTGGGCGACAGCCTGGCCATGGTCATGCACGGCTACGACTCCACCGTCTATGCCGACATCGACATGATGGCGCTGCACACGCGCGCCGTGGCCCGCGGCGCCCCGGACAAGTTCGTGGTCAGCGACATGCCGTTTCTCAGCATGCGCAAGGGCCTGGAGCGCGCCATGGACGCGGTGCAGACCCTGATGCAGTCGGGCGCCCACGCGGTGAAGGTGGAGGGCGCGGCCGGTCAGCTCGACCTGATCGCCCACATCGTCGAGTCCGGCGTGCCGGTGATGGGGCACCTGGGTCTCACCCCCCAGGCCGTGCACGGCATAGGCGGACACCGGGTGCAGGGCCGTGACGAGGCGGCGGCCCGCGAGCTGGCGGACGATGCCCGGCGCCTGGCGGATGCCGGCTGCTTCGCGCTGGTGCTCGAGTGCGTACCGGCACGGCTGGCCGACTGCGTCAGCCGCGGCATCGCCATCCCCACCATCGGCATCGGCGCCGGTGCCCGCACCGATGGCCAGGTGCTGGTGCTGCAGGACCTGCTCGGCACCGACCCCGGCTTCAAGCCGAAGTTTCTACGCCACTACGCCGACGGCTTCAACGTGGTGCGCGACGCGGTCAACCGCTATCACGCCGATGTGCAGCATGGCGCCTTTCCGGCCCGGGAGGAGTCCTACGCATGAAGGTCTACGAGGGTCTCCCGGAATGGCGCGCGGCCCGCGCCGCGCTGACCGGCCGCATCGGCTTCGTGCCGACCATGGGCGCGCTGCACGACGGCCATGCCTCGCTGATCGAGCGCAGCGCGGCCGAGTGCGAGGTCACCGTGCTGTCGATCTACGTCAACCCCACCCAGTTCAATAACCCCGCGGACCTGGCGCACTATCCGCGCACGCTGCCCGCCGATCTGGCCCTGGCCGAATCGCTGGGGGTCGACGCGGTGCTGACGCCATCTTTCGCCGGCCTGTACCCTGACGAGTTCCGCTACCAGATCAGCGAACGGGGCCTCTCCGAGTCGCTCTGCGGCGCCCACCGCCCCGGCCACTTCACCGGCGTGCTCACCGTGGTCATGAAGCTGCTGAATCTGGTCCGGCCCCATCGCGCCTACTTCGGCGAGAAGGACTTCCAGCAGTACCAGCTCATCCGCGGCATGGCCGAGGCGTTCTTCCTGGACACCGAGATCGTGCCCTGCGCGACGGTGCGCGAGCACGACGGGCTGGCGTTGAGCTCGCGCAACGCATTGCTGGACGCCGCCGGGCGACGCCTGGCACCCCGGTTCGCCGAGCTGCTGCGGCTGCCCCTGGGCGATACTGAGGTGGCCCGCCGGCTGGCTCAGGCCGGCTTCGACGTCGACTACGTCGAGAGCCGCGACGGCCGCCGCTTCGGCGCGGTGGTGGTGCACGGCGCCGAGCGCGACGTGCGCCTGATCGACAACGTACCGCTGTCGGCCCCGATGGCTGCGGCGGCCAACGGCTGAGGAGCCGATCTCATGATCCTGTGTCTCGACGTTGGCAACAGCCAGCTCTACTGCGGCGTCTACGACGGCGATCAGCTCGTCTGTCAGTTCCGCCGCACCAGCTCGGCGCGGGCGTCCTCGGATGAGCTCGGCGTGTTCCTGCTGGCGGCGCTTCGGGAGAACGGCATCGACCCGAAGCTGGTGACCAGCATCGCGCTGAGCTCGGTGGTACCGGACATGCTGTACTCGCTGCGCTCGTGCTGCCAGAAGTACTTCCGGGAAGATCCCATGATCCTGCGCCCCGGCGCCAAGACCGGGCTGAAGATCCGCTACAAGGATCCGAAGGAGGTGGGCGCCGACCGCATCGCCGACGCCATGGGCGCGGTCAAGCTCTATCCCGGCCGCAACCTGATCGTGGTGGATTTCGGCACCGCCACGACGCTCACCGCCATCACCAGGGACGGCGAGTTCCTCGGCGGCAACATCCTGCCCGGGGTGCGGCTGGCGCTGGAGGCGCTGGTGGAGAAGACGGCCAAGCTGCCGTCGGTGGAGATCGTGCCGGCGGAGAACGCCATCGGCCGCAGCACCGTGGAGAGCATTCAGAACGGCCTCTACTGGAGCAACGTCGGCATGGTCAAGGAGCTGGTGGCGCGCATGACGGCGGAGGCTTTCCCCGACGAGGCGCCGCTCGTCATCGGCACCGGCGGCTTCTCGCACCTGTTCGATCAGGAAGGCCTGTTCGACGCCGTGGTGCCGGACCTGATCCTGGTCGGGCTGCGGGAGGCGCTGCGGCTGAACGCGGCCTGAGCGCGCCGTTGCACGTCCGCCCCCTCGGGGTATGCTGGGTGCGTCGCACATTGCCAGGACCGTCATGACCGACCTCAGATCTGCCGGCGCGGAGCGCGCCGGACTGCGCCTCTTCATGCTGTTCGGCATCGAGATCCGCCTCGACTGGAGCGTGCTGATCATCTTCACGCTCATCGTCTACAGCCTGGGCGCCGGCCTGTTTCCGCAGTGGCATCCCGACTGGACGCCGGCCACCGCCTGGGTGACCGCGCTCGCCGCCGGCGTGATCTTCTTTGCGTCGCTGCTGGCCCACGAACTGGCGCACTCGCTGATGGCGCGCCGCTACGGCATCCGTGTGCCTCGCATCACCCTGTTCCTGTTCGGCGGCATGGCCGAGATCGAGGAAGACGCCCGCACGCCCAAGGAGGAGTTCGCCATCGCCATCGTCGGCCCCATCACCAGCGCCGTCATCGGGGTGATGTTCAGCGGCCTGGCGGCCCTGGCCATGGGCGAGCAGGCGCTGGCCGGGCTGGCCGAAGATCCGGAAGCGGTGATGAGCACGCTGTCCCCGGCGGTGACCGCCAGCCTGTGGCTCGGCTCGGTGAACATGCTGCTGGCGGTGTTCAACCTGATTCCCGGGTTTCCCATGGATGGCGGCCGCGTGTTCCGCGCCGCTGTCTGGTGGGCCACGGGCGATGCGCTGCGCGCCACCCGGCTGGCTTCCGAAGCCGGCCGGCTGGTGGGGTGGGGCATCATCGCCCTCGGCATCTGGAACGTGCTGGCGCTCAAGAACCTGGGCGGACTGTGGCTGGTGTTCATCGGCTGGTTCCTCACCTACCTGGCGCGCTCCAGCTATCAGCAGATGCTCACCGAGCGCACCCTGCGCTCGGCCCACGTGCGCGACGTCATGCGCACCCGCTTCGACACCGTGCCCGGGGACACCTCCGTCGCCGATTTCATCGACGACTACCTGCTGCGCAGCAGCCAGCAGCTCTGGCCGGTGACCGAGGGCGAGCGTGTCATCGGCGCGGTCAGCTACGGCGACGTTGCCGCGCTGGCGGCGCCCGAGCGCGCCCGGCGGCGCGTCGGCGAGCTGGCCACGCCGCTCGGCGAGCTGGTCAGCCTGCCGGCGGACCAGCTCGCCTCGATGGCGCTGCGGCAGCTCAGCCGCCTGGGCGACGAGCCGGTGGTGGTGATCCGTGACGGCCGCGTGGTGGGCCTGCTGCGCGGCAGCGACGTGCTGCGCTGGACGCTCATGCATCCACCCGGCTGACCGTCTCGGCCGGCGCCCGGGCATCTTCCTCGGGGTCCGCCGGGGCGATGGTGAATCCCGTGTAGCCGTAGACGATGGACACGAACGGGCTCACCAGGTTGAAGAAGCAGTAGGGCAGATAGGCCAGCGTCGGCACGCCGAGGGCGGCGGCCATGTAGGCCCCGCAGGTGTTCCAGGGCACCAGCGGCGAGGTGATGGTGCCCGAATCCTCCAGGACCCTGGCCAGGTTCTTCATGTGCAGCCGGCGGCGCCGGTACTCTTCCCGGAACATGCGGCCGGTGATGACGATGGACATGTACTGGTCCGCCGCCAGGGCGTTGACGCCGATGCAGGTGGCCACGGTGGTGGCGATCAGCGCCCCGGTGCTGTGCGCGAACGACACCAGCGCCTCGAGCAGCCGCTGCAGGATGCCCGACTTCTCCATGGCCGAACCGAAGGTCATGGCGGTGATGATGAGCCAGACGGTGTTGAGCATGGAGCTCATGCCGCCGCGGGACAGCAGCGCGTCCAGGTTCTCGCCGCCGGTGTCGGCCCGGTAGCCGTCGAACAGCACCTCCCACACCCCCTTGAACAGGGTCGCTGCCGTGCCGGCGTCGCCGGCGTCGGCGAAGGCGATCACCACCGGGCGCTGGAACAGCACGGCCATCACCGCGCCCAACGCGGCGCCGGCGAGGATGGACGCCACCGCCGGCACCTTGCGGGCGGCGAGCACCACCACCAGCAGCACGGGGAGCAGCATCCAGACGCTGATGCGGAAGTTCTGCTGCAGCAGCTCGAGGGTCGACGCCAGGCTGACGACGCTGCCACCGGCGGGTTGGAACAGGCCGATGAGGGCGAACGCGATCAGGGCGAACACGAACGATGGCGTGGTCGTCCACAGCATGTGCTGGATGTGGGTGAAGATGTCGATGCCGGTGGCCGCCGGAGCCAGGTTGGTGGTGTCGGACAGCGGCGACATCTTGTCGCCGAAGTAGGCGCCGGAGATCACGGCGCCGGCGGTGATCTCGACCGACAGGTCCATGGCGCCGGCGACGCCGATCAGGGCCACGCCGATGGTGCCGGCCACCGTCCAGGAACTGCCGATGGACACCGCGACGATGGCGCAGAGCAGGCAGGTGGCGGGATAGAACACCGACGGGTCGAGCAGCAGCAGGCCGTAGTAGATCATGGTGGGCACGGTGCCGGACAGCATCCACGAGCCGATCAGGCTGCCCACGGCCAGCAGGATGAGGATCGCCGGCAGCGCGGTGGATATGCCGTCGATGATGTTGCGCTCGATGACCTGCCAGCTATGGCCGTTCTTGATGCCGATGACGGTGGCGATCACGGCGCCGATCACCAGGGCGATCTGGTTGGCACCGCTGGAGGAGTCGGCGCCGAACATGACCACCGACAGGGCCAGCAGGCCGACGGTGATGCCGATGGTGACCAGCACGTCGGCGACGCTGGCGCCCCGGGGCTCGCGGCCGCCATCGGCCCGCTGCTGCGGCTGTTGGTTCTGCAACTTCCCCTCCCGGTTTGTTCCGCAGGCCATTCTGCTCGATACTCCGCCGAACCGCACGGCGTGGAACGTCATTGAATCAGCCCATCCGGCGCAACCTGCCGATCCTCATGCTCTGTCAGAGCGTGGCCACCGGCGGCACCGTGCTGGTGGTGACCATCGGCGGCATCGTCGGCGTCAGCCTGGCGCCGGACCCCGCCATCGGTACTCTGCCCATGTCGCTGATGGTGGTCGGCACCGCGCTCAGCGCCATACCGGCCGCCCTGCTGATGCAGCGCATCGGCCGACGCCTGGGGTACGTGACGGCGAGCTGCGCCGCCGCCGCCGCGGCCCTGCTGGGGGCCTGGGCCGTGTCCCAGCAGAGCTTCGTGCTGTTCTGTCTGTGCACGCTGCTGATCGGCGTCAACGTCGCCTTCGCCCAGCAGTACCGGTTCGCCGCTGCCGAGAGCGTCAGCGCCGACCGCGCCGGACGGGCGGTATCGCTGGTGCTGGTGGGGGCCGTGGGCGGCGCGCTGCTGGGGCCCGCCATCGTCACCGGCAGCGCCGGGCTATGGCCGGCGCACGCCTTCGTGGCGCCGTTTCTCGCCATTGCCGTCTTCTACCTGCTGGCCGCCGCGCTGCTCATGGCGCTGGTGGAGCCGGAGCCCCAGATCGATCCGTCGGCGCCCCAGGCGCGCCGGCCGCTGCGGGAGCTGGCCGGCCAGCGGCTGTTCTTCACCGCCGTGCTGGCCGGCGTGGTAGGGCAGGGGGTGATGACCTTCATCATGACCGCCACACCCATCTCCATGCACGTGGTGGACGGCTTCTCGCTGCCGGAGACGGCGTCGGTGATCCGCACCCACGTGCTGGCCATGTACCTGCCGTCCCTGGCCTCGGCGGCGCTGATCGGCTGGCTCGGCGTGACCCGGTTGATGTGGCTGGGGCTGGCGGCGCTGGCCGCCACGGTGGTGGTGGCGCTGCAGGGGCACGCCTATATGCACTACTGGGTGTCACTGCTGCTGCTCGGGGTCGGCTGGAACTTCCTGTTCGTCGGCGGCACCACGCTGCTGGTGCAGAGCTATCGGCCGGCCGAGCGCTTCACCGCGCAGGCGGTGAACGATTTTTCCGTGTTCGGCGTCGCCGCCCTCGGTTCGCTGCTGGCCGGCACCGTGGTGCACGGCGCGGGCTGGTCGGGCGTGCTCTGGGGCTCGCTGCCGGCGCTGCTGGTGCTGATCGTGGTGCTGGCCTGGCCGCGTCAGCCGGCGGTGGCGCAGTCCGACGCGTAGGTGTCTCGGAACAGCAGCGCCAGGCGGTCACCCACCGCCACCTCGCCGCGCCCGGCGCGGACCGGACCGGCCAGGCCGCCGTCGTCGGCCAGCGGCGCCGTCGCGCTGAAGATGCTGCGATCCGGGTCGGCGTCGAACCCGTAGCGCAGGTCCGTCGCCACCAGGCTGCCCTGCTCGAGATCGATCCGGTAGCGGGCCCAGCCCATGGTGAACCAGTCGAAGATGCGGCCCTCCCGGCTCGCCAGGAAGGCGTCCACGGCCGGGTGCTCGCCCGTCCGCGGCGCCGGCTGCCAGTCGATGTCGCACGGCCGCCAGGTGGACAGGAAGCCGACCCGGTCCTCCTCCGGCAGCCGCGCCACCACGCGCCGGTAGTGAAGCTGCAGGATGGTGGGGAACGCCCGCACGGTGGCGTCGTGAATGCCCGCGGCGGCAAGCTGCCGGCGCGCCTCCCGCTCCGCGCCCGTGTTCAGATAGCCGCCCCAGGCCAGGTAGCTGCAGGACAGCAGCAGCGTGACCAGGGCCACCCGTCCTGCCTGCTGCCGCCATCGCCAGGCGCCGGCGGCCAGGCCCGTGAGCAGAATCAGCGTGTAGGCGGGGTCGATGATGGGCATGGCGTTGACGGCAAAGCGGGCGTCGCTGAACGGCAGCAGCAGTTGCGTGCCGTACGGGGTCAGCAGGTCGAGCAGCGGGTGCGACAGCAACGCCAGGGTCACCACCAGCATCCAGGCCCGCAGCCTGCCCGCGCTGGTGGCACCGGCTCCGGGCGCGTCGCCGTGGCCCTGCGGCGTTACGGCGCGGGCCCGCTCCCAGGCCCACACCAGGGCGCCCAGCAGCGGCCCCGCCACCGGCGCGAAGAACAGCGAGTGGGTGATGCCGCGATGCAGGACGAGCTGGTCGAAATAGTCGCCGTTGAGCGAGAACAGCACGTCGATGTCGGGCAGGGCGCCGGCCACGGCGCCCACGCCCACCGCGCGCCAGCCGAGCCGCGCGTGGCCGACGGCCTTACCGGTGACGGCGCCCAGCGCCGCCTGGGAGATCGGATCCATGCTGCAGCCGGCGACCAGGGGCCGTCATCTTAACCCGCAGCCGTGAACGCATCGTCAACGCAGGTTGGCCAGGAACACCAGCAGGATGGCGGCCGGCGCCAGCACCCTGACCGCCAGCCGCCACAGCCGGAACGACGCGGAGCGCCAGCCCGGCAGCGCCTGGGCGAGCACCCGGTCCGGCACCAGCCAGCCGGCGAACAGGGCGATCAGCATGCCGCCCAGCGGCATCATCAGGTTGGCGGTGACGAAGTCGAGCAGCGCATAGACGGTCTGCCCGGACGCGCCCGGCAGCCAGCCCAGGGGAGCCACGTCGGCCCAGACGTTGAACGACAGCACGCTGCCGATGCCGAGCAGCCAGGCGCCCAGGCATACCAGCACGGCGGCACGCAGCGGCGTCATCGCCGGCCATTCGCCCACCCGAGCCACCATGGGTTGAATCAGGGCGATGGCGGAGGTGAGGGCGGCGAACACCAGCAGCAGGAAGAACAGGCCGCCGAACAGGGCGCCGAATGGCATGGCGCCGAAGGCCACCGGCAGGGTCACGAAGATCAGCCCCGGGCCCTCGCCGGGATTCAGGCCGTGGGCGAACACCAGGGGAAAGATGGCGAGCCCGGCGAGCACGGCCACCAGGGTGTCGGCCAGGGCGATGATGACGGCATAGCGCGGAATGGGCTGGTCGGCCGGCAGGTAGGCGCCGTACATCATCATCAGCCCCATGGACACGCCGATGGAGAAGAAAGCCTGGCCGACCGCCAGCAGCACCACGCGCCCGTTCAGGGCGCCGGGGTCGAAGTGGAACAGGAACTGCCAGCCGGCGGCGAAGTCGCCGGTCGCGGCCGCGTAGCCGACCGTCACCACCAGCATCAGGAACAGGGCCGGCATCAGCAGCCGCACCGCCGCCTCGATGCCGCGATTCAGGCCGCGGGCGACGATCAGCAGGGTCAGGGCCATGAAGGCGCTGTGCCACAGGGTCATCAGCCAGGGCGACCCCTGCAGCGAGGCGAACGCGGCGGCGGTGGCGGTGCCGGGGGCGTCGGTGAAGGTGCCGGAAAAGGTGCGCAGCACGTAGACCAGGGTCCAGCCGCCAATCACGCTGTAGAAGCTGACGATCAGGAAGCCGGACCAGGCCCCCAGCCAACCCACCCCCGACCAGGCGCGGCTGCGCCCACATTGGCCGGCCATGCTGGCCATGGCCGTGGGCGGGCTGCCGCGGCCGTGGCGGCCGAGCATCAGCTCGGCGATGAGGATGGGGATGGCGATGGCGAGCACGCAGGCCAGGTACACCATCACGAAGGCGCCACCGCCATGGGTGCCGGTGAGGTAGGGGAAGCGCCAGATGTTGCCGAGCCCGACCGCGGCGCCTACGGCGGCCAGCACGAAGGTGGCGCGTGACGACCAGGTCAGAGCTGCGGGCATGGCGAGAGGCGGTGTGGCATCTGCATGGCAGAATACGCCAGGCCGGCAGCCATGCGAAATTCAGGGAGGGCTTGGCGGATGCGCAGCCATGACGTGATCGTGGTCGGGCTCGGCGCCATGGGCGCGGCGGCGCTGTGGTCGCTGGCCGGGCGCGGCGTGCGCGTGCTCGGCATCGATCCACGGCCCATCGGCCACGCTGAGGGCTCCAGCGGCGGCGACTCGCGGCTGATCCGCAAGGCCTACTTCGAGCATGCCGACTACGTGCCCCTGCTCGAGCGATCGTATCGGCTGTGGCGCGGCATGGAGGCGGCGTCGGGACGCTCGCTGCTGCTCGAAACCGGCACCCTCTACCTCGGCCGCCCGGACAGCGAGCTGATCGCCGGCTCACGCCATGCCGCCGCGACCCACGGCATCGCCCTCCATCGGGTGGACGACGCCGAGCTGGCCCGGCGCTTCCCCAACTTCCGTCGTCCCGACGATTACGTGGCCCTGTTCGAGCCGGAAGCCGGGCTCGTGCTCTGCGAGCGCGCGGTGCGCACGGCCGTCGAGCTGGCGGCAGCGGCCGGCGCCGACACGCTGATCGGCGAGCGGGTGGTCGGCTGGTCGGCACAGCCTGCCGGGGTGACGGTGCAGACGGACCGCGGGCGCTACCTGGCCGGCGCCCTGGTGCTGACCGCCGGTGCCTGGAGCGCCGGGTTGCTGAACGATGCCGACGTCGCCCTCAAGGTCACCCGGCAGCCCCTGTTCTGGGTGGCTCCAGAGCCGGACCGCCTCGCCGCGTGGCAGCTCGGCCGGACGCCGTGCTGGGCGGTGCAGCGTCCTGATCGGCCGGGCCTGTTCTACGGCTTTCCGGCGCTGCCCGGCTCCCTGGCGGCGAATCCGGGCGTCAAGCTCGCCCACCATGTACCCGGGGAGGCGGCAGACCCTGATCAGGCCCGGCGCCCCGTCGACCCAGCGGAGCTCGCCACCCTGCGCGCGGCGGTTGCGCCCCTGGTGGGCGGGCTGAGCGGCCGGCGGCTCGCCGATCGCGTCTGCCTGTACACCATGTCGGCGGACGGCCACTTCGTGGTCGACCGCCATGCGCGGCATGCCAACGTGGTGTTCGGCTGCGGCTTCAGCGGCCACGGCTTCAAGTTCGCCCCCGTGATCGGAGAGGCATTGGCCGATCTTGCCACCGACGGCGCGTCGTCGCTGCCGATCGGCTTTCTGGGCAGGCGATCGACTGACTGAGGCGGCGCCTGCCGGGCGCGGCTGATCCGGGCGCCGGCAGCACCCGCCGGGGTCATGCAGCTTGTGCCGGCGCCTGCTCGTCCCGCACGGTAGCGGCGAGGTCGGCCTTCAGCAGCTTGCCCGCCACGTAGTAGTGGTAGGCGGCCCAGATGTTGACCAGCGAGCAGATCAGCAGGCTCCAGCGCAGCGACTCGTCGCCGAACTGGGGCCGGAGTATGTCGCTCAGCAGGCCCGTGAACTGCGGGCCGAGGCCGAGACCGATGATGTTGAGGATGAACAGCAGCACGGCGGCTGCTACGGAGCGCATGCGCAGGGTGGCGAGCCCCTGGGTCTGGGCGAAGGTGGTGGCCTGGTAGAAGTTGCCGAGCGCCACCGGCAGCACCAGCATCAGCAGGGCCAGGTACGGGCTGGCGGCCAGGTAGACGCCGAGCGAGAAGGGCACCCCGGCCAGCAGCGCCACGGTCACCACCCATAGAAACCAGCGCGGGTCCCGGGCGCCGAAGCGGTCGGCCAGATAGCCACCGAGGGCGATGCCGATGCCGCCGGGAATGCCGAGGATGAGACCCAGCCAGGTGCCCACCTCGCCGGTCTGCATGCCGTGGGAGCGGATCAGGAATGACGGTACCCAGGTGACCACGCCGTAGCCGACGAAGGCGGTGAGCGCGCCGCCGAAGGCCAGATGCCGGAACGCCCGCTTCTGCCACATGTAGGCGAAGGTTTCGGTGATGCTGGGCTGATTGCCCGTCACCGTGCGGCCTTCGGACATGCCCCGGTCGGGCTCGCGCACCGACAGCCGCACCACCACGGCCAGCAGGATGCCGGGTATGCCCACCACGAAGAACGCCATCCGCCAGCCGAAGAACTCGTTGATCCAGCCGCCGGCCAGGAACCCGAACAGGATGCCCACCGGAATGCCCAGGGAGTAGATGCCGAGCGCCGTGGAGCGGCGTTCAGCCGGGTAATAGTCGGCGAGCATGGAATGCGCCGGCGGGCTGCAACCGGCCTCGCCGACGCCGACGCCGATCCGCGCCAGCAGCAGGTGCCAGAAGTTCTGCGCCAATCCGGACAGGGCCGTCATGCCGCTCCAGATGGCCAGCGCCAGGGCGATCAGGTTGCGGCGGTTGCTGCGGTCGGCATAGCGGGCGATGGGAATGCCGAGGGTGGCGTAGAAGGCCGCGAAGGCGAAGCCGGTGAGCAGGCCGAGTTGGGTGTCGGAAAGGCCCAGGTCGTTCTTGATGGGTTCCAGCAGGATCGACAGGATCTGCCGGTCGATGAAGTTGAACGTGTACACCACCACCAGCACGCTCAGGGCGTAGCGGCGGGTGGCCTCACTGAAGATGCCGGGCGGTTGCTGCACGAATGTCCCCCTCTGACCTGGCTGCGGCGTGCCATGGAAGCGGCCGATTGTACGCTACCCGACGCTGGCTTGTGGGCCCGAGGCCCGTACAATGCGGTGCGTACCGGAGGAGACCACGCGTCATGACTGCCGCCGACCGCCCGATCGATCTCGACAGCTACTGGATGCCGTTCACCGCCAACCGGGAGTTCAAGGCCAACCCGCGGATGATCCGGGCCGCTGAAGGCGTGCACTACATCACCGTCGACGGCCGCCGCGTGCTCGATGGCCTGTCCGGGTTGTGGTGCTGCGGCGCCGGCCACAATCGCCGCGAGATCGCCGATGCCATCGCCGATCAGGCCCGCGAGCTCGACTACGCGCCGGCTTTTCAGTACGGGCATCCCAAGGCCTTCGAGCTGGCGAGCCGGGTGCGCTCGCTGACGCCCGACGGGCTGGACAAGGTGTTCTTCGTGAACTCGGGCTCCGAGGCCGCCGACACCTCGCTGAAGATCGCGCGCGCCTACTGGCGGCAGCGGGGTCAGCCCAGCAAGACGCGCCTGATCGGCCGCGCCAAGGGCTACCACGGTGTCAACTTCGGCGGCATTTCGGTGGGCGGCATCGGCCCCAACAGAAAGCTGTTCGGCACCACCCTGGAGACCGACCACCTTTCCCACACGCTGCTGCCGGAGAACCAGTTCACCCGCGGTCAGCCCGAGCACGGCGCCCACCTGGCGGACGAGCTGGAGGCGCTGGTCGCGCTGCACGACGCGTCGAACATCGCCGCCGTAATCGTCGAGCCGTTCGCCGGCTCCGCCGGCGTGCTGCCGCCGCCCAAAGGCTACCTGCAGCGGCTGCGTGAGATCTGCACCCGCCACGACATCCTGTTGATCTTCGACGAGGTGATCACCGGCTTCGGCCGCTGCGGCGCACGCACCGGCGCCGACTTCTTCGGCGTCACGCCGGACATCGCCAACTTCGCCAAGCAGATGACCAACGGCACCGTGCCCATGGGCGCCGTGGTGGTGCGCGAAGACATCTACCAGACGTTCATGAGCCAGGGCGGCCCCGAGTACATGGTGGAGTTCCCGCACGGCTACACCTATTCGGGTCACCCGCTGGCCTGCGCCGCCGGGCTGGCGGCGCTGGACCTGTTCGAGCGGGAGCGCTTCGACGTCCAGGTGGCGGAGAAGGCCGGCTACTTCGAAGATTGCATTCATGGCCTGGCCAATCACCCCCACGTGCTCGACGTGCGCAACCTCGGCTTCGCCGGCGCCCTGACCCTGGCCGCCTATCCCGGTGAGCCGGCGCGGCGTCCGTACGAGGTGGCCATGTACTGCTGGCAGCGGGGCCTGTACCTGCGCTACGGCGGCGACACCGTGCAGTTCGGGCCGGCGTTCGTCATGGACCGGGCCGACATGGCCGAGATGTTCAACATCGTCAGCGACGCGTTGCGCGCGGCAGCGTAGCCGGCCGCGTAGCGGTCCGCAGCGCCACCGGCTCGTCCCGGAACGGGATGAAACCCCCGATCTCGGCCTTCGGCTGGTGATCCATCCCGAATTCGCTCGTTGACAAGGGGTCGATTGGGACTAATTCCCACCCCGGGTCGCGTAGGCTCGGGGCAACAGGGTGATGTAGAGATCCCATGGACCTGGTCGTGCATCCGTTCTTCGATCCGGCAACCTCGTCCTACAGCTACGTGCTCGCCAATCCCGGCTCCGGCTGCTGCGCCGTGATCGATCCGGTGCTCGACTACTTCGATGACGAAGAGGGCGCCGGCGCGGTCGGCACACGCCTGGCCGATCGCATTCTCGAGCTGATCGCTGCCAACGATTACCGGGCGGAGTGGATTCTCGAGACCCACGTGCATGCCGATCACCTCAGCGCCGGCCGCTACCTGAAGTCGCGGCTGGCCTGCGCGCAGCTCGCCATAGGCATGCGGGTCACCGAGGTGCAGAGCCACTTCAGCGCTGCGTTTGGCGTGCCCGAGGCCAGCGACGGCCGCCAGTTCGACCGCCTGCTGGCGGATGGCGATCGCCTGGCGCTCGGCCACAGCGTCGGCCGCGTGCTGCACGTGCCCGGCCACACACCCGCGTGCGTGGCCTATCTGTTCGACCGCTTCCTGTTCGTCGGCGACACGTTGTTCATGCCCGACTACGGCACCGCACGCTGCGATTTTCCCGGCGGCAGCGCCGAGGCCCTGTACCAGTCGGTGCAGCGCCTGTACGGCCTGCCGGACGACGTGCGCATGCTGATGTGCCACGACTACGCGCCCGGGGGCCGCGATCATCGCTTTCTGACCACGGTGGCCGCGCAGCGCGCCGGCAACCGCATGCTGCGGGGCGACACCGATGCCGGCGAGTTTGCCGCCGCGCGCCGGGCGCGCGACCGCGACCTGGATGCGCCGCGGTTGCTGGTGCCGGCCGTGCGCGCCAACATTGCCGGCGGCGTGCTGCCGGGATGGCGCCTCGAGGCGCACCTGCTCAACCACGGACAGCGGCGGGAGGCTGCTTCATGACTATTCGATGCCTGCATCTGCTGACCATCTGCGCGGCCGTGATGGCGCTGGGCTCGACCGCCGTCCGGGCGGACGAGGCCGGGCCCCTGTCGGATTTCCAGCAGCCCATGGCGGATGGCGTGACGGTGGCCGGCGCGCTGCACGCCGACGCCTTCGCCCGGCTCCCCGCCGGCACCCGCGTCATCGACCTGCGCAGCGCCGAGGAGGGTACCAGCGAGTCGGCTGCGGCCGCGGCCGAACGCGGCGTCGACTATCACAACGTTCCGGTGCCGGGTGCCGCGATCGATCCGTCAGCCGTGGCCGAGGTCGCCCGGTTGATCGGCGAGGCCGGTGGCGCGCCCGTGCTTCTGCACTGCGCGTCGGGCAATCGCGCCGGCATGATCTGGGGCGCCGTGCAGGTGCGCCGCGGCGCGGCCCTGGACGACGTGCGCGAACGGCTGGCTGCGGTGCCCATGCGGCCGGCTGCCGAGGAGGCGCTGGCGGCGTTCGCAGAGTCCTGCGCGGCCGCCGCCGAGGGCTGCCCGGCCGGCACGCCGGCGCCGTGACGCGGCGCTCTTGAGCACCACAGCCGCCTGGCATGCGCCGGGTCTGGCGGTCGGCATGCTGCTGCTGCCGGCGCTGGTGTGGTACGGCAATCCGGCAGTGGCGCTGCTGGTGGGCGGCGCCATTGCGCTATCGTTCGATCGCGCGCCCATGGCCGACGGCGGCCGACTCGGCGGCTACTGCCTGCAGGCGGCCATCGTCCTGCTGGGGCTCACCCTGGACGTGCAGACGCTGTGGCGGCTGTCCGCCGAGTATTCCTGGGCGGTCGCCGGCTACGTGCTGATCACGCTGGCGGTGGGGCTCGCGCTCGGCCGCGCCCTCGGCGTCGAGCCGTCCGCGAGCAAGCTGGTGAGCGGCGGCACCGCCATCTGCGGCGGCACCGCCATTGCCACGCTGAGCGGCATCGTCCGCGCCACGCCGCAGCAGACGGGCCTGGCGCTGGCCATCGTCTTCCTGCTCAATGGCGCCGCCCTGTTCACCTTCCCGGCCATCGGCCGGGCATTGTCGATGTCGGAGCTGGAGTTCGGGCTGTGGGCGGCACTGGCCATTCACGACACCAGCTCGGTGGTGGCTACCGCCGCTCTGTACGGCGACGGTGCCGCCCAGGTGGCGACCACGGTCAAGCTGGGCCGCACCCTGTGGCTGATACCGCTGTCGTTCGTGGTGAGCGTGGTCGAGCAGTCGGCCCAGCGGCGCGCGGCCGCAGCGGACGTCGACGCGCCGCCGGCGCCGCGGCTGCGGGTGCCGGGCTTCATCGTGCTGTTCGTTGCTGCTGCCGTGGCCGCGCCCTGGCTGGGCCTGACCGCGGCCCAGGTTGGCGGCGTGGCCGCGGTCAGCAAGGCCCTGCTGGTGCTGGCGCTGTTTCTGGTGGGCACGGGGCTCAGCCGTGCCACCGTGGCCCGGCTGCGCGGACGCATGCTGTGGCAGGCGCTGGCGCTGTGGCTGGCGGCGGTGCCGGCCACCCTGGTGCTGGTGCGCTGGCTGGCGTGACCGCTGCCGTTATATCTTTAGCGCCAAATGATTCTTCCGCTGCTGCCGGGTGCTTGCATACGATTCCGGCCCATGCGATTCCTTCGAACCCTGGATCCGATCAGCTATCTGGCGTTGCTGGCCTTCGGCGCGTACCTGCTGCTGCCGATTCTGGCCTGAGCGGCCGTGTCGGCCGGGCGGCGAAAAAGCCGCCGCCATGCCTTGACACCCCGAAACGCGAAGCCTAAAAAGCGCCGTACATTCATCGGTCAGCGCTGGGGTTTCGGCAGCATCCATGAGCGATCTCGACGAGGAAGACAAGAGCCGGGTAGGGGCAGAGGAAGAGGTCGAATCCGTCGAGGAGGAGGCCCCTGAGCAGGAAACCACCGAAGAAGAGTTTGCAGACGACCTCGACGAAGACGAGCTGGATGAGTTCGACGAAGTGGATGAAGATCTGAAAGTGGTCGATGAAGCGCTGAGTCACAAGGACCAGAACGCACGTGCCCTGGCCATTCGCCGCGCCATCGAAGAGCGGCTCGAAGCCAAACGCCTGAGCAAGGATCTGGATTACCTGGATCTGGATCTGGACACCGACGATTAACCCGCGCGCGCCGTCGCCGCCGGCACCACCAGTCAGAGACCTGGTGCTGATCGGCGGTGGCCACAGCCACGTGCAGGTGCTGCGTGCCTTCGGCATGCGCCCCCTGCCCGGCGTGCGCCTGACCCTGATCAGCCGCGAGCCCTTCACTCCGTACTCGGGCATGCTGCCGGGCCACGTCGCCGGTGACTACGACTGGCGCGAGATCCACATCGACCTCGGCCCCCTGGCGACCTTCGCCGGGGCCCGGTTCATCAGCAGCGAGGTGACCGCGGTGGACCCGGCGGCGGGCACGCTCGAGCTCGACGGGCATCCGCCGCTGCGCTACGACTGGCTGTCGGTGAACACCGGGGCCGCGCCGGGCGTCACCGATCCCGTTGGCGAGCCTGTCAAACCCATCGGCCGCTTCCTGCCGCGCTGGTCGGAAGTGCTCTCGGCGGCCCGGCCCGGCCAGCGGATCGCGCTGGTGGGCGGCGGCGCCGGCGGCGTCGAGCTGGCGCTGGCAGCGCGACGGGTGCTGCCGGCTTCGGTGTCGGTGCAGCTCCTGACCGACGCCTTGCTGCCTGGCCAGAACGGGCGCGCCCGGCGCCTGCTGGAGCGGGCCCTGGCGGCGGCCGGCGTGGCCCTGGAGCAGGGGTTCCGGGTGACGCAGGCGCGGCGCGATGGCGAGGTTCTGGAGATCTCGGCCGTGGACGGGCGCCGCTGCCGGGCCGATGAGCTGTTCTGGGTCACCGGCGTCGCCGCTCCGCCCTGGATTCGCGCCGCCGGCTTCGCCACGGACGATGCCGGCTTCCTGGCCGTGGACGAGTACCTGCGCTCGCTGTCCCATGCCAACGTGTTCGCCGCCGGCGACGTCGCGGCGCTGCGCGGCCAGCCGCGCCCCAAGTCGGGCGTGTTTGCCGTCCGCGAGGGGCCGGTGCTGGCCGACAACGTGCGCCGGGCCCTGCAGGGGCGGCCGCTGCGCCGGTTCCGCGCCCAGCGCCGGTTCCTGACCCTGATCGGCACCGCCGACGGTCGGGCGGTGGCGAGTCGTGGCCCCCTGGCCGCCCACGGGCGCTGGGTCTGGCGCTGGAAGCAGCACATCGACCGGCGGTTCATGCGCCGCTTCCAGGTGCTGCCGGAGATGGCCGAGCCGGCCCCGGTGCTGGCGCCGGCGCTGCGGGCCGGCAGCCCCGACACCATGCGCTGCGGCGGCTGCGGCGCCAAGCTGGGGGCCGACCCGCTGCGCCGGGTGCTGGCCCGGCTGCCTTCCCAGGGCGAGCTGGAGCGGCGTCACGGGGTGCGGCTCGGCATCGGCGACGATGCCGCCGCGCTCCACGTGGAACCGGGCGAGCTGCTGCTCACCGTGGACGGGTTCCGCAGCTTCGTCGACGATGCCTATCAATTCGGCCGCATCACCGCTCAGCACTGCCTGAACGACGTGCTGGCCATGGGCGGCCACGGCATCGCGGCCCTGGCGCACGCCACCGTGCCGCTGATGGCCGAGCCGATGATGGAGGACGACCTCTACCGGATGCTGGCTGGAGCGGTGGCGGTGCTCAACGACCACGGCGTGGCGCTGGTGGGTGGCCACACCAGCGAGGGGGCCGAGCTGTCGCTGTCGCTGACCATCACCGGCGCGCCGGACGGCGCCGTGCTCGGCAAGCGCGGCCTCGAGCCCGGTGATGCCCTGATTCTCACCAAGGCGCTGGGCACCGGCGTGGTGCTGGCCGCCCACATGCGGCGCCGGGCCTCATCGGATCGGCTGCAGGCGGCGCTGGCGGCCATGGATCAGTCCAACGCACCGGCGCTGCCGGTGCTGCGCGCGCACGGCGTGCGGGCGCTCACCGACGTCACCGGCTTCGGCCTGGCGGGCCACCTCGGCGAGATGCTGCGTGCTTCCGGCTGCGGCGTAACGCTGCATCTGGCGGCGGTGCCGCTGCTGCCGGGGGCGGCCGCGCTGATGGCGGCCGGGGTGGCGAGTTCGCTGCAGACCAACAACCTCCAGGCCCTGGCCGACTTCCACGGCGATGGGGTGGCGGCCGACGACGCCCGCTGGCGCCTGCTGGCAGATCCGCAGACGGCCGGCGGCCTGCTGGCCGGCGTGCCTGGCGACCGGGCGGACGCCTGCGTCGAGGCGCTGCGGGCGGCCGGCTTTGCCGACGCCGCCGTGATCGGCTACGCCCAGCAGGGCGCGTGGCGCGTGCGCGACCGGTGAGCGGCCAGCGGCCCCGCCTGCTGGTGGTCACCGACCCCATGTGCTCCTGGTGCTGGGGCATGTCGGCGGCGGTGGATGCGGCCGCCGGGTCGCTGGCCGAGGTGGTGGATTTCGATCTGCTGCTCGGCGGCATCAACACCCACGGCACGCTGCCGGTGGGGGACTATGGCCGCCGCCTGCTGATGCGCATCTGGCGCGAGGTGGAGGCCACCACCGGGGCGAGCTTCGCCTACCGGCTGCCGGACGCCTTCGTCTACAACAGCACCCCTGCCTGCCTGGCGGTGGCCGCCGTGCGCCGGGCGCTGGGGCGGGCTCCGTTCGGCTACCTGCATCGCCTGCAGCAGCTCCTGTTCGCCGAAGGGCGCGACATCGGCGACCCGGCGCTGCTGGCGGCCACCGCCACGGATTTCGGCGTGCCGGCCGTCGTGGTGACCGATGCCTTCGGTGACGAGGTGCTGCAGGGGCTGCTCGCGGACGAGTTCGCCGGCGCGCGGAGCTACGGAACCCAGGCGCTGCCGAATCTGGTGCTGGAGGTCGGCGGTGAGCGCCGGCTGCTGGCCGGCGGCTACGTGGACGCGGCCACGCTCGAGTCGCTGGTGCGCGGCGCGGTCGGCTGACGCGCGCCGGTTACGGCCGCCCGGCGTCGAAGAAGCGGGCCACTACCGGCCGGAACCGGTCCATGTCCACCAGGAAAGAGTCGTGTCCCTGAATGGACGCCAGGCGATGGAAGCTGAGCTCGCCGACGCGGTCCCGCAGCCCCAGGGCGAGCTCTTCCTGCTGCTCGATGGGAAACAGGAAGTCGGACTCGACGCCGATGACCATGGCGCGCTCCAGGTTCACGCGGGAAAACCCCTCCGCCAGGCTGCCGCCGTGGTCGGCGACGTCGAACAGGTCCATGGCCCGTGACAGGTACAGGTAGCAGTTGGCATCGAAGCTGCCCACGAACTTCTGGGCATGGGCCTCGAGATACGATTCCACCTCGAAGTCGAGGCCGAACGGGTCGCCGTTGACGGCGCCGGTGTTGGCGGCCCGCTCGCGGCCGAAGCGTTCGGCCCACTCCTCGGCGGAGCGGTAGGTGATCATGCCGAGCTTGCGCGCCAGGCGCATGCCGGTGGCCGGGGGCTGGTCCACCGGGTAGTTGCCCCCGTGCCAGGCCGGGTCGCGGCGGATGATCTCCCGCTGCAGCGAGCGGATGGCGATGGAGAAGGGCAGGCTGCGGGCGGCCGACGAGATGGACACCAGGCGCCGGGCGCGTGCCGGATGCTGCAGCGTGAACGCCAGCGCCGTCATGCCCCCCATGGACGCGCCGAGCACCGTGTGAAGCTGCTCGATGCCCAGGTGGTCGAGCACGGCGGCGCCGGCGTTGGCGATGTCCTCCACGTGCAGCACCGGAAACGTCAGCCGGTAGGGCTCCCCGGTATCGGGATTCACCGACGCCGGACCGGTAGACCCGAAGCAGCTACCCAGGGAGTTGACGCAGACCACGAACAGCCGGTTGCTGTCGATGGGCTTGCCCGGGCCCAGCATGTCCTCCCACCAGCCGGTGCGCCGGTCCCGCGGCGACGACGCCGCATGCGCCGACGGCGACAGCCCGGTGAAGATCAGCACCGCATTGTCCCTGGCCTCGTTCAGCCGTCCCCAGGTCTCGTAGGCCAGGGTGGGGCGAGTGAGGGAGCCCTCCTGCATCCGCAGGTCGGTGTCGAGCACGTGGAGCTGAGTAGCGGACATGGACAGGACCGGGGCAGCTTCGGATCGTTGGGCGGGAGCGGAGTCTAACCGGAACCGCCGTGCTTTGTATTCATGGTTGGCAGTGCGGGGAGCTTGGTGCACTCTGTGCCGCCATGGATGCCCCCATTCCCGCCGTTCCCCGGTATCGGCCGCTGCTGACGCCGCTGCTGCTGCTGCTTGCGCTCACCGCGCTCAGCGCGGCGGTGCTGCTGCTGACGGCCTGGTTCGGCCCGGTTCCGGTTGCGTGGGGCGACCTGCGGCTGGACGCCGCGCTGGAGGCGCTAGCCAACTCCGCGGAGCTGATGGCGGCCGTGCTCGGCGTGGTGGTCACGGTGGTCGCCATCGTCGTCGAGCTGGCCGCCAACCGCTACAGCCACGAGATCACCCGACTGTTCCTTCGTGACCCCGTCAACCAGGTCGTGCTGGGGCTGCTGGTGGTGGCGACCCTGCAATGCATCTGGGTGGGCATGGTGGTGGGCGACGCGGGCGACGTCACACTCGCCACCCATCCGGGTATCGCCCTGAACCTGGGGTTGGTCACCGCCAGCCTGCTGCTGCTGGTGCCGTACATCTACTTCGTGTTCACGTTCCTGTCACCGCTGTCCGTCATCGAGCGCATCTGCCGCGATGCCTATCGCGAGGTGCTGCGGGTGGACGAGCGCAACGTCGAGCGCAGCCAGCAGCGGGTGGAGGAGGCCGTCGACCAGCTCCAGGACGTGGCGCGCAGCGCCATTACCCAGGGCGATCGCAGCATCGCCATGGCGGCGGTGGATGCCATGGCCGGGCTGCTGGTGGACTACCAGCAGGTGCGGGACCGCCTGCCGGAGCCCTGGTTCGAGGTGACCGGCAGCGTCGCTCGCGACCCGGACTTCGTGGCACTGGGCGCTGACACCCTGGCGGACGTGCGCCGTCAGCGCATCTGGCTGGAGCGCAAGGTGTTCCGCCGCTACCTGTCGCTGATGGGGCAGGGGGCCGGCCACGCCCGCGACGTCGCCAACCTGATCGGCATCCACACCCAGGAGCTGGCCTGCCGCTTCGGCGGCGAGCGGCCCGAGCTGCTGGCCCTGTGCATGCACACTCTGAACAGCTATCTGCGCGCCTGCATCAACGCTCGCGATCCGCGCACGGCCTACTTCCTGATGGACCAGTACCGGCTGGTGGGCGAGCACCGGTTGCGGCACGACGACGCCGCCAGCGCCGTGACCGTGGCCGGGTTTCTGCGCGAGTACGGCCAGATCGCCCACAAGATGGGCATCTCGTTCCTCCTGGAAACGGCCGCCTATGACGTCACCAAGCTGATCGAGGTGGCGCTCGACACCGGCTCCCCCGGCGCCGACCCGCTGCTCGACTGCCTGCTGTCGCTCGACCAGCAGATTCGCGAGGAGAGTCACGAGGACAGCCTGCTGGGCGTGCGCCGCAGCCAGATCCAGCTCGGCGCCCGGCTGCTCGCCCACGGCGATCACGCGCGCGCCGAGCGTATCGCCGCCGACCTGGCGGGCGAGCGCCCCGAGCGCCTGGAGCGGCTGCGCCAGGGCCTCCTGCAGGACGACCGCGACCAGTTCTGGGAGTTGATGGACCGGGGCGGCAACTTCGCCTACCTGGCGCCGGAACTCCGGCCATTCCTGGCCGGCCTGTTCGAACGCATCAGCGCCGCGCGCGGGCGGAATGCGGTGGCGGAAGAGGTAGGAGTCGAACCCACCAGGCACGATCTCGCACCTCGACGGCTTTGAAGGCCGCGCGCCCCACCGGGGACGATGCTCTTCCGCGGACGAGTCTACAAAGTCCGCCTCGCTCGCTCTAGCTCGATTTCCGCAGGATGCGCGATCGGTCGCCCACCACCCGGCGGGTATCGCCCAGACGGCGGGTGAAGCCGCGGGCGTCGAAGTACTCCAGCACGTCGATGGCGACGTTGCGGCCGATGCCGGCGGCGTCGCGGAACTCGCGGGCCGTGAACTCCCGGTCGCCCGACAGCGACTGCGCCACATCGGCGAGATGCATGAGCCGGTCGGCCAGATACAGGCGCCGCTCGTTCACCTGGGCCAGCGCGCCCTTGCCGGCCAGGGCCGCGACGCCCGACTGCAGGGTCCGCAGCGGCATGCGCAGTATCTTGCCGATGTCGCCGAGGCTGGGCGGCTGCGGCTGATCGAGCAGCGGCCTGAGACGCTCGAGCAGCGCCGACTCCTCGCCGCTGAGGGCGGCCTGGTGGCGCGCCGGCTGGTAACGGCCGGCGCGCTGCTGCAGCGTGCCGGCCGTGGTCAGCTCGTTCAGCAGCTCGGCGCGGAAGTCGGCCGGCACCGGCGCCTCGAAATCGTTTTCGCGCAGCCCCTGCAGGGCGGCGTCGGCGGCATGCCGGGACTGGCACTCCTGCTGCAGCATCTGCCGCCACGCCTGCCAGCGCGCGTCGGCCACCAGCCGGCCCTGATGGGCCGAGGCGTCGCTGCCGGCCAGCAGCGCCTCCAGATCCGGGGTGTCCAGGTGCCAGAGGCCGTGCAGAGGCGCGATATCCACCGGACCCAGCGCCAGCAGCGCGGCCAGGGCCCGGGCGGGATCTAGCCCTTCCAGGGCCTCGACCTCGCGCAGGCGTGCCGGGTGGCGGCGGCGGCCGCGCCACGGCCGGTTGTCGATGACGCTGCCGCCGCCGAGGGTGCGGTCGAGACCATGGTCGCGCACCACCAGTCGGTCGCCGTGCCGGGCCGGAAGCGGCTCGTCGAGCTGCAGATGCGCCAGCACGGTATCGCCGGGTTGGGCGCGGCTGCCGTCGAGCAGCGCCAGCCGCGCCGTGCTGTGGCTGGTGGCCTGGTAGACGTGCACCGGCGTCCAGTGCCGCACCGGGCGCGGAAAGTCGTCCAGCACCTTGAGGCGGGTGACCAGCACCCGGTGGCCGGGCTCGGGCAGGGCGGTGAGCCAGGCGCCGCGCTGCGGTAGCTGGCCGTCGTGACCGGCCAGGTTGATGGCCGCCCGGTCGCCGGCGCGGGCGCTGGTGGCGGGCTGGTTCTGCACGTGCAGGCCGCGCACCCGCAGCGCCCGATCGCCCGGGAACAGGCGCACGGTGCCGTCCACGGCGATGGCGCCGCCGTGGACGGTGCCCGTGACCACCAGGCCGGTGCCCTTGAGCTGGAAAGCCCGATCCACGGCGAGCCGGAACGGGCCGGTGTGCGCCGGTGCGGACTCGTTCCGGGCCCAGGTCAGCAGGTGTGCCACCAGGGCGTCCACGCCCTGGCCGCTCAAGGCGGCGGTCTCGAACACGGCGGCGTCGGCCAGCGGCGTGCCCGCCAGCAGGCCCCGAATCTCCGTGTGCGCCTGCTGCAGTCGTTCGGCCGTCACCCGGTCGCACTTGGTGAGCGCTACGGTCCCCTGGCGGATGCCCATCAGCTCGAGGATCTGCAGGTGCTCGCGCGTCTGCGGCATGGGGCCGTCGTCGGCGGCAATCACCAGCAGGGCGTGCTGATGCGTGGCCACGCCCGCCACCATGTTGTGAATGAAGCGGTGATGGCCCGGCACGTCCACGAAGCCCAGCGTCTGGCCGTCGGCCTTGAGGTAGGCGAAGCCCAGATCGATGGTGAGGCCGCGGCGGCGCTCTTCGGCCAGCCGGTCGGTGCCGCCCCCGGTGATGCGCTCCACCAGGGTCGACTTGCCGTGGTCGACGTGGCCGGCCAGGGTGACGATCATGCCGGCAGGGTCAGCCCGGCGAGCTCGCCCAGCAGCTCGGCCTCCGGCTCCGCGCCGCGCATGTCGAGCCACACCGCGTCGCGCTGCAGCCGGGCGATCACGGGCGTTGGCAGGGCGCGCAGCGCGGCCTGCAGATCGGCGGCCCGGGACGGCTGCGGGTGGGTGGCGTGAACGGCCACGCTGGGCAGCGCCTGGTTCGGCAGCGAGCCGCTGCCGATCTGAGCATCACTGTCGACCACCTCCAGGGTCCAGCCCGGCAATCGCGGCCGCAATGCGTTGCAGACCGCGTGCGCGCGCCGCGTCAGCTCGCCGGCGTTCAGCGTCAGGGTGCGCAGCAGCGGCAAACGCGCCGCCAGCTCATCCGGCGCCTCGTACAGGGCGAGCACCCGGTCGAGCAGTGCCAGGGTGATCTTGTCGGCCCGCAGCGCCCGCTTGATGGGGTTGCGCTTGCAGGCCTCCACCAGGTCGCGGCGGCCGACGATCAGGCCCGACTGGATGCCGCCCAGCAGCTTGTCGCCGCTGAAGGTCACCAGGTCGGCGCCCTGGGCCAGCACCTCGGCGGGCGTGGGCTCGTGGGGCAGCCCCCAGCGCCGCAGGTCTACCAGGGTGCCGCTGCCCAGGTCGACGCACAGCGGCACGCCGAGATCGCGGGACAGGCCCCCGAGTTCGGTGGTCGACACCGTCTTGCTGAAGCCGCTGACGTGAAAGTTGCTGGGGTGCACCTTGAGCAGCAGGGCCGGATTCCGGTCGGCCGTGGCCGCGAAGTCGGCGGCATGGGTGCGGTTGGTGGTGCCCACCTCGAGCAGCCGGCAGCCGGACCGCTCCATGAGTTCCGGCAGCCGGAAGCTGCCGCCGATCTCGATCAGCTCGCCACGCGACACCGGCACGTTGCGCTCCCGTGCCAGCGTGTTCAGCACCAGCATCAGCGCCGCCGCGTTGTTGTTCACCACGGTGGCGGCCTCGGCGCCGGTGAGCAGGCACAGGCGGCGGGCCACCGGCGTCTCGCGATCGCCGCGCCGTCCCGAATCGAGATCGAACTCCAGATTCATGGGCCGGGTCACCAGGTCGCGAACGGCGTCGAACGCTTCGGCCGGCGGCAGGGCGCGACCCAGGTTGGTATGAATGATGGTGCCCGTGAGGTTGAACACGGTCCGGTAGGCGCCCGGTCGCAGCGCGCGGGTCACCGCTTCCGCCCAGCCGTCGGCTTCGCCGCTCCAGGGCGGCGGCTCACCCTGGTCGCGGCAGTCGGCCTGCAGTCGACGCAGGGTGTCTTTCACCGACGCGGCGCCGAACCCGGCGATGACGGGCGCCATGGCGGGGGCGGCCAGCAGGCGATCGATGCTGGGGAGATGGCGAAGCTGCGACATGAATGACCTCGGCAGCAACGTTACCCCAAGGTCCACCCGGCGCCAACGCATACTGCGGCCGGGTCGCTCAATTCCATTTAGTGCAAAAACGCGGATCAACTTATAGCGAATCAGTATTAGAAAAAAACGATGTAACCGATTAACTTTCTTCCCATCGATATCGATTGAAACGATCTAAACGATGCAAACGATATCGCGATGGGCTGGCCACGGTGGCGCACCGGGCAAGCCTCAAGGGGTGGAGGCGGCTATGGGGGCCGCCGGGACAGGGATCAAAGGCATGGGCGACAAGGAGTTCCTGACACCGAACGAGGCCGCGCGGCTTCTGCTGGTGTCGCCCATCACCCTGCGGCAGTGGGCACAGAAGGGCCTGCTGGAAGCCCAGACCACCGCCGGCGGCCACCGCCGCTTCTCCCGCCACGTGATCGAGAACTTCGCCCGTGAGCGCGGCATCGCGCTGCCCGGCCGGCGTCCGTGCCTGCTGATCGTCGACGACAATCAGCAGCTCAACGACTACCTGGTAGCGCTGTTCAGCGCCCACGTGCCCGATCTCGAAATCCACTCGGCCATGGATGGCTTCGAGGCCGGCCGTCAGGTTCAGGCCCACCGTCCGACCGTGGTGCTGCTCGACGTCATGATGCCCGGCATCGACGGCGTCGAGGTGTGCCGCCGCCTGAAGAGCGATCCGGCGACCGCCGGCGTTCGGGTGGTGGCGATGACCGGCTTCCACACGCCGGAGACCGAAAACAAGATGCTTGCCGCCGGCGCCCAGGTGCTGCTGAAGAAGCCATTCTCCAGTCAGGACGTGCTGCGCGAGTGCGGGTTCGGGGAGTCGCAGGTTCCAATAACGACCAGGGGTAGACAGGGATGACTACGTACGCCGAAGTTCAGGACGCCGAAGAGCTCGAGAACTGGTTCCAGGTAGAGCCGGAATCGCTCGACGCCGACGAAATCAGTGACGAAGACGACCAGAACGACGACCTGGAAGCCGACGAGCCGGCGCCCGTCAAGCGCCGCGCCCGACCGGCCCGGGCGGGTCGCGCCCGCGAGGTGGGTGACGCTACCGACATGTATCTGGCCGAGATCGGTCGCGCCAAACTGCTCACCGCGGACCAGGAGAAGAGCCTGGCGCGCAAGGTGCAGAAGGGCGACATGGCGGCCCGGGCACGCATGATCGAGAGCAACCTGCGACTGGTGGTGAAGATCGCGAGGCGCTACCTCAACCGCGGCCTGCCGCTGCTCGATCTGATCGAGGAGGGCAACCTGGGGTTGATTCGGGCCGTCGAGAAGTTCGACCCGGAGAAGGGGTTCCGATTCTCCACCTATGCGACCTGGTGGATCCGCCAGGCCGTGGAGCGCGGCCTGATGAACCAGGTGAAGACCATCCGCCTGCCGATTCACATCGCCAAGGAGCTGAACGTGCTGCTGCGCGCCCAGCGGGAGCTGTCGCAGAAGCTCGACGGCGACCCGACTCCGGACGACATCGCGGCGCTGACCGACAAGCCCGTGGAGCGCGTGCGCGAGCTGCTCACCCTGGCCGACGACGTGAGCTGCACCGAGATCTCCGTGATCGAGCCCGAGCGTGGCCAGTGGGACGCTTTCGAGGACGTCAACTTCGAAGATCCGTGGGAGATGCTGCAGAGTGATCAGCTCAGCCGTCACATCGACGCCTGGCTGGATCGCCTGTGCGAGAAATCCCACGATGTGGTGGTTCGACGCTTCGGCCTGCGTGGCCATGACATCTGCACCCTGGAAGAGGTAGGGCGGCAGATCGGCCTGACCCGGGAGCGGGTGCGGCAGATTCAGGTGGACGCCATGCGCGAGCTGCGGGAGATGCTGCTCGGCCAGGGCTTCACCCGGGAGGCCATACTCGGCTGATCTGGCGGCGCCCAGCACCGCCAGATCGGCCCGGGGTCAGCGCTTGTCGAGCGGCACGAAGTCGCGCTTCGCCGGGCCCGTGTAGAGCTGCCGGGGCCGGCCGATCTTGTAGCTGCCGCTGATCATCTCGTTCCAGTGGGCGATCCAGCCCGGTGTCCGGCCCGTGGCGAAGATCACGGTGAACATCTCGGTGGGAATGCCGATCGCCTTCAGAATGATGCCGGAGTAGAAGTCGACGTTGGGGTAGAGCTTCTTCTCGACGAAGTAGTCGTCCTCCAGCGCGATCTTCTCCAGACGCTGGGCGATGCGCAGAATCGGATCGTCCTCCGTACCCAGCTCCTCCAGCACTTCCTTGCAGGTCTGCTGCATCACCTTGGCGCGCGGATCGTAGTTCTTGTAGACCCGGTGGCCGAAACCCATGATCCGGAACGGGTCGTCCTTGTCCTTGGCGCGCTTCACGTACTTGTCGATGTTCTTCTCGTCGCCGATCTCGTGCAGCATGGTCAGCACCGCTTCGTTGGCGCCGCCGTGGGCGGGTCCCCACAGCGCGGCGATGCCGGCGGCGATGCAGGCATAGGGGTTGGCCCCCGTGGAGCCTGCCAGGCGTACGGTGGAGGTCGACGCGTTCTGCTCGTGGTCGGCGTGCAGCAGGAAGATGCGGTCCATGGCCCGGGCGATGACCGGGTTGACCTCGTAGGTGTCGCACGGCGTGCCGAACATCATGTAGAGGAAGTTGGCCGCGTAGTCGAGGTCGTTGCGGGGGTACATGAACGGCTGGCCGAGCGCGTACTTGTAGCTCATGGCCGCCAGCGTGGGCATCTTGGCGATCAGCCGGTGCGCGGTGATGCGGCGCTGCACGGCGTCGGCGATGTCCATGGAGTCGTGGTAGAAGGCCGACAGCGCGCCGGTGACCCCGCACATGACCGCCATCGGATGCGCGTCGCGGCGGAAGCCGCGAAACAGATGCACGAGCTGCTCGTGCACCATGGTGTGGCGCTTGATGGTGTCCACGAACTCCCGCTTGCGGGCAGGTTCCGGCAGCTCGCCGTTGAGCAGCAGATAGCAGAGCTCCAGATAGTCGGAGTGCTCGGCCAACTGCTCGATGGGGTAGCCGCGGTGCAGCAGCACGCCCTCGCCACCGTCGATGTAGGTGATGGCAGATTCGCAGGCCGCGGTGGAAACGAACCCGGGGTCGTAGGTGAAGTATCCCTCGCCGGTCAGCTTGCCGACGTCAATGACGTCGGGTCCGAGCGTGCCTCCCAGCACCGGTAGATCGACGGTCTTGCCATCGATGAGAAGCTGGGCTTTTTTGCCCGCCTGATCGGCCATGCGTCCTCCCTGAAGACTACTGCTTTCTGTTTATCGGCTGCCGCCCCTCCCGAGGTGCCGGTCAGCGAGACGACCCGGAGGCATACCCGAGCGCGACTTGTTGCGGCCGGGCCGATCCG
Source organism: Pseudomonadales bacterium (assembly GCA_040219935.1). Taxonomy (GTDB): domain Bacteria; phylum Pseudomonadota; class Gammaproteobacteria; order Pseudomonadales; family Azotimanducaceae; genus UBA7803. The sequence continues at coordinate 35,440 of JAVJUA010000089.1, forward strand.
GACGAGGGCTCATTCGGAGCAAGCGAGCCTATTTACGCCTGCGGAGGTTGTCAATTCAGACCTGTGCAGGCGCCGGCGCCCGCCGCAGTCTGCATCCCCGCGGGCGGCGTCATTCTTGGCTTTGTCGAACATGACGACTACAATCTGCGCCCCGGGGACGTAGCGTCTCCGGCGGCCTGCGGAACCCTCCCCGCTGCACTCTATCAACCGATTGACGGATGACGTTAGGGATATGAAGACCGAGCGCCCTGTGTATTTGTCGCTTACCCAATTCGCATGGCCCATGTCGGCCATCGCGTCGATTACCCACCGGGTCACCGGTGTGGCCCTGTTCGCCGCGATCGCCTACCTGCTGTGGCTGCTCGCGGTGGCGCTGGAGTCTCCGGCCGGCTTCGAGCATGCCGGCGCCCTGCTTGAGCAGCCACTGCCGAAGCTGGTGATGCTGGCCGTGCTGGTGGCGCTGGCTTACCACCTGTTCGCCGGCATCAAGCACATGGTGATGGACTTCCATCACCTGGACACCCTGGAGGGCGGGCGCAACGGCGCCATCGTGGTGTTCGCCGCCACGCTGATTGCCGCGGCAGCGGCGGGGGTATGGTTGTGGTAAGCAGCGTCACCAACGTCACCAGCCTAACCCGCAGCGGCCTGGCGGACTTCGTCGTCCAGCGCGTGTCCGCGGTCATCATCGCCGCCTACGCCCTGTGCGTGGTCGGCTTCTTCGCCAGCACCCCTGAGCTCTCGCATTCACGCCTCGTCGACTACTTCGGCGGTACCCTTATGCAGGTATTCAGCACCCTGACCGTGCTCGCTACCGCGGCCCACGCCTGGATCGGCATGTGGACCGTGGGCACCGACTATGTCCGGCCGCACTACTTCGGTGCGCACGCCACCGCCTGGCGTCTGGCGTATCAGGCCCTCTGCCTGACGGTGTTGTTCGGGTACGTGGCCTGGGCCCTGCAGATCTTCTGGAGTCTTTGAGAGCATGGCGAACATCAGAAAAATGACCTTCGACGGCGTGATCGTCGGTGGCGGCGGCGCCGGCATGCGGGCAGCGCTGCAGCTCGCCCAGTCGGGACTGAAGACGGCCGTCATCACCAAGGTGTTCCCCACCCGGTCGCACACCGTGTCCGCCCAGGGTGGCATCACCTGCGCGATCGCCAGCGACGATCCCGACGACGACTGGCGCTGGCACATGTACGACACCGTCAAGGGGTCGGACTACATCGGCGATCAGGACGCCATCGAGTACATGTGCAGCGAGGGCCCGCAGGCGGTCTTCGAGCTCGAGCACATGGGGCTGCCGTTCTCGCGTACCGAGGCCGGCCGCATCTATCAGCGACCGTTCGGCGGTCAGTCCAAGAACTTCGGCAAGGGCGGCCAGGCCGCCCGCACCTGTGCGGCCGCCGACCGGACCGGTCACACCCTGCTGCACACGCTGTATCAGGCCAACCTGCGCGCCAGGACCACGTTCCTGAACGAGTGGTTCGCCGTCGATCTGGTGAAGAATCAGGACGGTGCCGTGGTGGGTCTGATCGCGATCGACATCGAGAGCGGTGAAACCGTATTCGTCGAGTCCAAGGCGACCGTACTGGCCACCGGCGGGGCAGGGCGCATCTACGCCAGCACCACCAACGCCCACATGTGCACGGGTGACGGCGCCGGCATGGCGCTGCGCGCCGGCTTCCCGCTCCAGGACATGGAGATGTGGCAGTTCCATCCCACCGGCATTCATGGCGCCGGCACCCTGGTGACCGAGGGCTGCCGCGGTGAGGGCGGCTACCTGATCAACAAGGATGGGGAGCGCTTCATGGAGCGCTACGCGCCCACGGCCAAGGATCTGGCCGGACGCGACGTGGTGGCCCGGTCCATGATCATCGAGATTCTGGAAGGGCGGGGCGCCGGGCCGGATGGCGATCATGTGCTGCTCAAGCTCGACCACCTGGGTGAGGACGTGCTGAACAGCCGCCTGCCCGGCATTCTCGAGCTGTCGCGCACCTTTGCCCACGTCGACCCGGTGAAGGAGCCCATCCCGGTCATTCCCACCTGCCACTACATGATGGGCGGCATCCCCACCGGCGTTTCCGGCCAGGCCCTGACCCGGGACGGCAATGGCAACGACGTGCTCGTAGACGGCCTGTACGCGGCCGGCGAGGCCGCCTGCGTGTCGGTGCACGGCGCCAACCGGCTGGGCGGCAACAGCCTGCTCGATCTGGTGGTGTTCGGCCGCGCCGCCGGGCTGCACATCGAGGAGGTGATGCGACAGGGCGTGAGCCATCGGGAGCCCAGCGATTCCGACATCGAGGCGGCCATGGCGCGCCTCAATCGCTGGAACACCTCAAAGGACGGCGAAGCGGTGGCCGACCTCAAGAAGGAGCTGCAGCAGGTGATGCAGAACAGCTTCGGCGTGTTCCGCACCGAGAGCCATATGAAGGAAGGCATCAAGAAGCTGGCCGATCTGCGTGAGCGCATCGGCCGCGCCCACCTCGCGGACAAGAGCGGGGTGTTCAACACCGCGCGGATGGAGGCCCTGGAGCTCGACAACCTGCTCGAGGTGGCGGAGGCGACCGCCATTGCCGCCGAGGCCCGTACCGAGAGCCGCGGCGCCCACGCCCGGGAGGACTACCAGGAGCGCGACGACGAGAACTGGCTGTGCCACTCCCTGTTCGATCCGACGACCAAGGCGGTGAGCAAGCGCAAGGTCAACTTCGCGCCCAAGACCATGGAAGCGTTTCAGCCCACCGAGCGCAAATACTGAGTCTGCTCGCACGAACACAGGTGAAGAGGAAGTCATGCAGGTAAGCGTTTACCGGTACAACCCGGAGGTCGATGAGGTTCCGCAGATGCGCTCGATGAGCGTCGATCTGCCGGAAGGTAAGGACCTGATGGTGCTCGACGTGCTGGAGCTGCTGAAGACCAAGGATCCGTCCCTGACCTACCGGCGCTCCTGCCGGGAAGGCGTTTGCGGCTCCGACGGCATCAACATGAACGGCAGGAACGGCCTGGCCTGCATCACGCCGGTGTCGGAGGTGGCCAAGGGCGGCAAGCTGGTGCTGCGGCCGCTGCCCGGGCTGCCGGTGATCCGCGACCTGATCGTGGACATGACCCAGTTCTACAAGAACTACGAGAAGATCAAGCCGTACCTGATCAACGACAAGCCGGCGCCGGCACAGGAGCGCCTGCAGACGCCGGAGGACCGTGCCCAGCTCGACGGTCTCTACGAGTGCATCCTGTGCGCCTGCTGCTCCACCGCGTGCCCGTCGTTCTGGTGGAACCCGGACAAATTCATCGGCCCTGCCGGGCTGCTGCAGGCCTATCGGTTCCTGGCGGACAGCCGCGACACGGCGACGGCCGAGCGGCTGGCCGAGCTGGATGATCCTTTCAGTGTGTTCCGCTGCCGTGGCATCATGAACTGCGTTGCCGTCTGCCCGAAGGGGCTCAATCCGACGCGTGCCATCGGCAAGATTCGAACCATGCTGCTGCAGCAGGGCACGTAGCCGCAGCCAAAGGATCCTACATGGCGGAATCGTTCATGGAGCGGATGCGGCGCAGCTCGCATCTCGCCGGAAACAATCTGGCTTACGTGGAATCGCTGTACGAAGCGTTCCTGGACGATCCCAACACCGTTCCGGGAGAGTGGCGCGACTACTTCGAGAAGCTGCCCCGGGTGGAAGGGGTGGTGAAGGGCGACGTGCCTCACAGCACCGTGGTTCAGCACTTCGAGCGGCTGGGCCGCAACCGCCTGAAGGCGCGCCCGGAGCGCGAGAGCACGCTGGTCGAGAGCGCCCACGAGCTCAAGCAGATGCGGGTGCAGGACCTGATCTCGGCTTACCGGCATCGCGGCCACAAGAAGGCCAACATCGATCCGCTGGGCATGATGGAACGGCCGCAGATGCCCATCCTCGACCTGGCCTATCATCATCTGACGCCGGCCGACCTGGAAGAGACCTTTCATACCGGCACCTTCCACTACGGCCAGGGCACCGCCACCCTGCGCGAGCTGGTCGACGCGCTGGAACGCACCTACTGCGGCAGCGTCGGCGCCGAGTACATGCACATCGTCGATGCCAGCGAGCAGCTCTGGGTGCAGCAGCGGCTGGAGTCCGTGCGCTCGCGGCCGGTCTTCACCGGCGAGCAGAAGCGCACCGTGCTGGAGCGGCTGACGGCGGCCGAGGGGCTCGAAAAGTACCTGCACGGTCGCTACCCGGGCACCAAGCGGTTCGGCCTCGAGGGTGCAGAGAGCTTCCTGCCGATGCTGCACGAGCTGCTGCAGCGGCTCGGCTCCCATGGCGTCATCGAGACCGTCATCGGCATGGCCCATCGCGGCCGTTTGAACGTGCTGGTGAACGTGCTCGGCAAGAACCCGTGGGACCTGTTCGACGAGTTCGACGGCAAGCTGGCCGACGAGTCGATGGACGAGGGTAGCGGCGACGTCAAGTACCACCAGGGCTTCTCCACCAACGTCATGACGCCCGGTGGCGAGATGCATCTGGCGCTGGCCTTCAACCCGTCACACCTGGAGATCGTCGGCCCGGTGGTCGAGGGTTCCGTGCGCGCCCGCCAGGACCGCCGGCGCGACTACGAGGGCGATCTGGTGGTGCCCATCATCGTCCACGGCGACGCCGCCTTCGCCGGCCAGGGCGTGGTGATGGAGACGTTCCAGATGTCCCAGACCCGGGGCTTCAAGACCGGCGGCACCGTCCACATCATCATCAACAATCAGATCGGCTTCACCACCCATCGTCAGGACGATGCCCGCTCCACCGAGTACTGCACCGAGGTGGCGAAGATGGTGCAGGCGCCCATCTTCCACGTGAACGGCGACGACCCGGAGGCCGTACTGTTCGTGACCCAGCTCGCGGCCGACTACCGCATGGAGTTCCGCAAGGACGTGGTGATCGACCTGATCTGCTATCGGCGCCGCGGTCACAACGAAGCGGAAGAGCCGATGAAGACGCAGCCGCTCATGTACAAGAAGATCCGCTCCCATGACTCCACGCGCGCCCTGTACGTGACGCAGCTGGTGGGTGAGGGCGTGATCGATCAGGCGGGGGCCGACAAGCTGTCGGAGGATTACCGCTCGACCCTCGAGGACGGCGGCCGGGTGGCGCTGTCCATCGTCCACGAGCCCGACACCAAGCTGTTCGTCGACTGGACGCCCTATCTCAACAAGGACTGGACCGAGCCCGCGGACACCCGCGTGCCGCTGCCCGTGGTGCAGGATCTGGCGCGCCGCCTCGAGGTGCTGCCCGACGGCTTCGTGCTGCAGCGTCAGGTGCAGAAGATCATGGAAGACCGGCACCGCATGACCGCGGGTGCCATGCCCATCAACTGGGGCTACGGCGAGGTGATGGCCTATGCCACCCTCATTCACCAGGGCTACGGCGTCCGGCTCAGCGGCCAGGACAGCGGGGTGGGCACGTTCTCGCACCGTCACGCCTGTCTGCACAACCAGAAGAACGGCAAGCGCTGGATCCCGTTGAACCACCTGCGCGACGACGTCAACTTCGACATCTATGACTCGCTGCTGTCGGAAGAGGGCGTGCTCGCCTTCGAGTACGGCTACGCCACCACCAGCCCCAACGGCCTGGTGGTCTGGGAGGCCCAGTTCGGCGACTTCGCCAACGGCGCTCAGGTGGTGATCGATCAGTTCATCTCCAGCGGCGAAGCCAAGTGGAAGCGGCTCTGCGGCCTGACCATGCTTTTGCCCCATGGTTACGAGGGCGCCGGCCCCGAGCATTCGTCGGCGCGGCTCGAGCGGTTCCTGCAGCTTTGCGCCCAGCACAACATGCAGGTCTGCGTGCCGACCACGCCCGCTCAGGTGTTCCACATGCTGCGCCGACAGGTGATCCGTCCGGCCCGCAAGCCGCTGGTGGCGCTGACGCCGAAGAGCCTGCTGCGCCACAAGCTGGCCGTGTCCACGCTGGAAGATCTCTGCGACGGGCAGTTCCACACCGTGATCGGCGAGATCGACGACCTCGACCCGGCCGGCGTCGAACGCCTGGTGCTGTGCAGCGGCAAGGTCTACTACGACCTGCTGGAAGCGCGGCGCGAAGCCGGCAACCAGAGCGTGGCCATCGTCCGCCTGGAGCAGCTCTACCCGTTCCCCGAGGCCGAACTCGGGCAGGTGATCGCCCCGTACGGGAACCTGCAGGAGGTGGTCTGGTGCCAGGAAGAACCCATGAATCAGGGCGCCTGGTACGCCAGCCAGCACCACATGCGCCGGGTCATTCTGCGTCACGATGAAGCGCTGTACCTGAGCTACGCTGGACGCGAGCCGTTTGCCGCGCCTGCGGGCGGGCATCCCGGCATGCACACCCTCAGGCAGAAGCGCCTGGTCGAAGAGGCCCTCTTTGGATGAAAGGAACCAGTCCATGACCACCGACATCAAGGCCCCGTCATTTCCCGAATCGATCAGCGAGGGCACGGTGGCAGGCTGGCTGAAGGCACCCGGCGAGGCCGTGCAGCGTGACGACGTGCTGGTGGAAATCGAGACCGACAAGGTGGTGCTCGAGGTCGTGGCGCCCGCCGACGGCACCCTGGTGGAGATTCTGGCCGCGGAAGGCGAGACCGTGACCAGCGAGGAGGTGGTGGGCCGCTTCGAGGCGGGCGCCGTCAGCGCCGACAGCGGCGAGGCGCCAGACGCCGAGTCTGCCGATCACGCGCCCACCGGTTCCACCGCGCCCACCGGCGGCGCCGCCAAGAGCGGTGCCCACAGCGATGGCCCGCCGGCCGAGGTCAGCGCCAGCCCGGCGGCCCGCAAGATGGCCGACGAGCACGGCGTCGACATCCGCCGCGTCGAGGGGTCCGGCCGCTCCGGACGCATCACAAAGGAAGACGTGGCCAAGGCGGTCGATACGGGCGGCGCCGGCAAGACGGCTCGAGCCGACGCTCAGCCGGCGCAGGAGCCGGGGTCCGAGCCGGCACCGGCCGCCGACAGCAAGGCGGCCGCCCAGGACGGTGAGCCGGCCGCGACGTATGCCGGCGAGCGCGTGGAGCGCCGGGTGCCCATGACGCGGCTGCGCGCCAGCATCGCCCGCCGGCTGGTGGAGGCGCAGCAGACCGCGGCCATGCTCACCACCTTCAACGAGGTGGACATGACCGCGGTGATGGCGCTGCGCAAGCGCTATCAGGACGACTTCCAGAAGCGCCACAACGGCACCAAGCTCGGCTTCATGTCGTTCTTCGTGCGCGCGTCCGTGGAGGCCCTGAAGCGCTTCCCGGCGGTGAATGCCTCCGTCGACGGCAACGACATCGTCTACCACGGCTACTACGACGTCGGCGTCGCCGTCAGCACGGAGCGGGGCCTGGTGGTGCCGGTGGTGCGGGATGCCGACGCCCTGAGCCTGGCGCAGATCGAGGACCAGATCGCCGACTACGGCACCCGCGCCCGTCAGGGCAAGCTGGGCATCGACGACATGACCGGGGGCACGTTCACCATTTCCAACGGCGGCATCTTCGGCTCCCTGCTGTCCACGCCGATCCTGAATCCGCCTCAGACCGGCATTCTCGGCATGCACAAGATCGAGGATCGCGCGGTGGTCGTCGACGGCGAGATCGTCGTCCGGCCGATGATGTACCTGGCCCTCTCCTATGATCATCGCCTGATCGACGGCCAGGAGGCGGTGCGCTTCCTGGTGGCGATCAAGGAGATGCTGGAAGATCCCGCCCGAATTCTGCTGGAGCTTTGAACATGAGCGATAAGTACGACGTCATCGTCATCGGTGCCGGTCCCGCGGGCTATCACGCGGCCATTCGTTGTGCCCAGCTCGGCATGAAGACGGCCTGCATTGACAAGTCTCTCGACGGCGACGGCAAACCCGTGCTCGGTGGCACCTGCCTGAACTGGGGCTGCATTCCCTCCAAGGCCCTGCTCGACACCTCCCACAAGTACGCCGAAGCGCAGCACGGCTTCGCCGATCTCGGCATCAAGACCGGCAAGGTGTCCATCGACGTGCCGGCCATGATGGCGCGCAAGGACAAGGTGGTGGCGGGCCTGACCGGCGGTGTTGCCCAGCTCTTCAAGGGCAACGGCGTCACGGCGCTGGCCGGCAGCGGCAAGCTGCTGGCGGGCCGGCAGGTGGAGTTCACGCCCCACAAGGGCAAGCCGGAAACGCTGCAGGCGGAGCACGTGATTCTGGCGCCGGGGTCGGTGCCCGTGCAGATCCCGCCGGCGCCGTTGTCCGGCGACATGATCGTCGACTCCGAGGGGGCTCTGGAATTTCAGGCGGTGCCCAAGCGGCTGGGCGTGATCGGCGCCGGCATCATCGGCCTCGAGCTCGGCAGCGTCTGGAGCCGGCTCGGCTCCGAGGTCGTGCTGCTGGAGGCGCTCGACGAGTTCCTGCCCATGGCGGACGAGCGCATCGCCAAGGACGCGCTCAAGCTCTTCACCGGCCAGGGCCTGGACGTGAAGCTCGGCTGCCGGGTCACCGGTGCCGAGGTCAAGGGCAAGAAGGTCAACGTCACCTACCAGGACAAGAGCGGCGAGCAGTCACTGGAGTTCGACAAGCTGATCGTCGCCGTGGGGCGGCGCCCATACACCGAGGGCCTGCTGGCCTCTGACTGCGGGGTCAACCTCGACGAGCGCGGCTTCCTCTATGTCAACGACCTGTGTGCCACGGATGCGCCCCACGTCTATGCCGTGGGCGACGTGGTGCGCGGCCCCATGCTGGCGCACAAGGGCATGGAGGAGGGCGTCATGGTGGCGGAGCGCATCGCCGGCCAGAAGCCGCTGGTGAACTACGACACGGTGCCGTCGGTGATCTACACCCACCCCGAGGTCGCCTGGGTCGGACAGACCGAGCAGCAGCTCAAGGCCAGCGGCGATGCCTACAACGTCGGCAGCTTTCCGTTTTCGGTCAGCGGCCGGGCGCTGGCCGCCAATGACACCCAGGGGATGGTGAAGATCCTGGCGGACGCCGAGACGGACCGGATTCTCGGCGTGCACATCCTCGGCCCTCAGGCCTCGGAGCTCATCGCCCAGGCGGTCATCGCCATGGAGTTCGATGCCAGCGCCGAGGATCTGGGCCTGACCATGTTCGCCCACCCGACCCTGTCGGAGGCCGTGCACGAGGCGGCGCTGGGCGTGGCCGGTCACGCCATTCACATGGTCAATCGCAAGAAACGCAAGTAACCACTGGAACGGGAACGACATGAACCTACACGAGTACCAGGCCAAAAGCCTGTTCAAGGCCTACGGCCTGCCGGTGTCGGACGGCTATGCCGTGGACACAGCGGATGAGGCCGTAGAGGCGGCGAAGAAGATCGGCGGCAACCGCTGGGTGGTCAAGGTCCAGGTGCACGCCGGCGGCCGCGGCAAGGCGGGCGGCGTCAAGCTGGCCGACAGCACCGACGAGGTGCGCGAGTTCGCCAACAAGTGGATCGGCAAGAACCTGGTGACCTTCCAGACCGACGAGCACGGCCAGCCGGTCAGCAAGATCTACGTCGAGAGCTGCACGGACATCGACCGCGAGCTGTACCTGGGCGCGGTGGTGGACCGCGGCAGCCGCCGCGTGGTCTTCATGGCCTCCACCGAGGGCGGCGTGGAGATCGAGAAGGTGGCCGAGGAGACGCCGGAGAAGATTCTGCGCGCGGTCATCAACCCGTATGTCGGCCCCCAGCCCTTCCAGGGCCGAGAGCTGGCTTTCGCGCTGGGCTTGAAGGGCGATCAGATCAAGCAGTTCACTAACCTTTTCATGGGGTTGGCGAAGCTTTTTGAGGAACTGGATTGCGCCCTGCTCGAGGTCAACCCGCTGGTGATCACCGAGGCTGGCGACATCCACTGCCTGGACGCCAAGGTCAACATCGACAACAACGCCCTGTATCGGCAGAAGCAGATCGCGGCGATGCATGATCCGAGCCAGGAGGACGAGCGCGAGGCCCAGGCGGCCAAGCACAACCTCAACTACGTGGCCCTGGACGGCAACATCGGCTGCATGGTGAACGGCGCCGGCCTGGCCATGGGCACCATGGACCTGGTGAAGACCAAGGGCGGCAATCCGGCCAACTTCCTGGACGTCGGCGGCGGCGCCACCAGGCAGACGGTGGGCGAGGCGTTCAAGATCATCCTGTCGGATCAGAACGTGAAGGCGGTGCTGATAAACATCTTCGGCGGCATCGTGAGCTGCGCCACCATCGCCGACGGCATCATCGGCGCGGTGGAGGAGGTGGGCGTGAAGGTGCCCGTGGTGGTGCGCTTCGAGGGCAACAACGCCGAGGCCGGGCGCAAGCGCCTGGCGGAAAGCGGTCTGAACATCATCGCTGCCAAGAGTCTGGCAGACGCCGCGGAAAGGGCCGTCGAAGCGGCAGGGGGCAAAGCATGAGCATTCTGGTCGACAAGAACACCAAGGTCATCTGTCAGGGCTTCACCGGCTCCCAGGGCACGCTGCACAGCGAGCAGGCGCTGAAGTACGGCACCAAGCTGGTGGGCGGGGTCACCCCGGGCAAGGGCGGCACCAAGCATCTGGGCCTGCCCGTCTTCGACACCGTGAAGGACGCCGTGCGCGAGACCGGCGCCACCGCCTCGGTGATCTACGTGCCCGCCGCGTTCTGCAAAGACTCCATCCTGGAGGCCGTGGACGCCGGCATCGAGCTGGTGGTGTGCATCACCGAAGGCATCCCGACCCTGGACATGCTGTACGTCAAGGCCGCCATCGACGCCACCGGCGTGCGCCTGGTGGGCCCCAACTGCCCCGGCGTGATCACGCCCGGTGAGTGCAAGATCGGCATCATGCCGGGCGAGATCCATCTGCCCGGCAAGGTGGGCATCGTCTCCCGCTCCGGCACCCTCACCTACGAGGCCGTGAAGCAGACCACCGATCGCGGCTACGGCCAGAGCACGTGCGTCGGCATCGGCGGTGACCCGATTCCGGGCAGCCACTTCATCGACATCCTGACGCTGCTGCAGGACGACCCGAAGACCGAGGCCATCGTCATGGTGGGCGAGATCGGTGGCACCGCCGAAGAGGAGGCCGCCGAGTTCATCAAGGCCAACGTCACCAAGCCCGTGGTCGGCTACATCGCCGGCGTCACCGCGCCGCCGGGCAAGCGCATGGGCCATGCGGGTGCCATCATCGCCGGCGGCAAGGGCACCGCGAAGGAGAAGTTCGCGGCGCTGAAAGCGGCCGGCGTACGCACGGTGGAGAGCCTGGCCGACATCGGCGATGCGCTGTCCGAGGTCACCGGCTGGAAGTAGTCTGCCGCCCGGAGGTTGGCATTTGCGTTGACGTCTGGAGGGCCGGGCCGGGTAAGCATCTGCACGACCCGGCTCAGGCGCTCCGCGCTACCCTCGGTCTGGAAAGTTGCCGCGACCGTGCGCGCCTGCGGCGCTCCCGGTCGCGTCAATTTCCCTCCCTCGGCTTCGCCCACAGGGTCGTGCAGATGCTTCCCCGGCCCGTCCTTCGCGTCGTCGTCGCAATCGCCCGCCGCCGGGCAGCGGCGCCTGCTGCCAGCGGTGACGCCTTGAAATCGGCTGCCGCGTCCCCAGATTCCCGCTGACGATCGTCGTGGTCGACGGTGGTGCTGCGCACCACGCAGCGACCGGCGAGGGCATCGCATCCCACCAGCCAGGGGGGGAGCCCGGGGTGGCGCATGGAGCGCGGAGGGGGCCACATCGGGGAACGAGGGGCGCCCGGAGCGCC
>JAVJUA010000090.1:0-899 GCA_040219935.1 Pseudomonadales bacterium
GGAAGCGACCGTTGAGGCGCCCCAGCGAGTGGACTTCCAGCGCGGCGGCCGGCTCGGGCGGCTCGGGGCTGTCGAGCTTGAGCCATCTCGTGAGCGGCACGATGGTCGCGCCAGGGACGATGGCGCTGACCACCACGATGAAGAACACCAGGTGGAACACGCCCTGGGCATTGTCGAGCCCGGCGATGACCGGGAAGCTGGCCAGGATGATCGGCACCGCCCCGCGGATGCCCACCCACGACACGTAGAGACGCTCGGTGTGGGTGAAGCGGAACGGCAGCAGGCAGAGCCAGACCACGACCGGGCGCGCGATGACGGCCAGCGCCAGGCCCAGGGTGAGCCCCACGCCGGCGATGGGGAGCAACTGGCTTGGGAACACCAGCAGCCCGAGCATCACGAACATGCCTACCTGGCTCAGCCAGGCCATGGCGTCGTGCACGCGGCGCAGGCCCGCGCGGTAGGGCGGCGAACCGACGCCCAGAACAACCGCCGCGGTATATACCGCAAGGAAGCCCGAGCCATGGATGAGCGTGGCGCCGCCGAAGGCGATGAATGCGCTGGCGAGCGTGAGCACCGGGTGCAGCCCACTGGTCGCAAAGCGGACGCGCGTCAGCGTCAGCCGGGTGAGCCAGCCCGTGAGTAGGCCAAAGAGCCCGCCCACCACCAGCTGGAATGGAATCTCGAAGAGTAGCGACCACCCTGGCGGATCGGTTGCCGCCAGCGTCTCGACCACGGCCACGGTGAGGATGACGGCGGCCGGGTCGTTGACGCACGACTCGACCTCCAGCGTGGTGCGCACGTTTTCCTTCACGCGCAGGCGGCCGCCACGGAGCACGGCGAACACGGCCGCGGCGTCGGTCGAGCTGACGATGGCGCCAACCAAGACGGCCTCTTGCCAG
>JAVJUA010000091.1:0-1131 GCA_040219935.1 Pseudomonadales bacterium
CGAGCTGGCCTCGGCCGACGGACCGGCCCGGCCCGAATCGATCGAGCAAGCGATGGAGCAACTGGTCGAAAAGGGCATGGACGCCGGCGGCATCGCCCGGCTGCTGTCCAGCCTGGACATCGGCCCCACGCTGACGGCCCACCCCACCGAGGCCCGCCGCCGCACCGTGCTGGACAAGCAGGCCGACGTGGCCGCCAGCGTCGTGCGGCTGGGCCGAGACGACCTGACCGCACGGGAGCGGGCCGAGGTGCACGGCCGGCTGGAACGCGCCATCTCGCTGCTGCTGACCACCGACGACGTGCGCGTGCAGCGGCTGGACGTGCCCGCGGAGGTGCGCAACGGGTTGTATTTCGTCCGCACCACCATCTGGAAGGCCGTGCCCCGGCTCGTCCGTGACGTGGCGTGGGCAGCCCGGCGCACGTTCGGCCACGACCAGCGTGACATCATCACCAACGACCTGCCGGCAATGCTCCGCTACCGCTCGTGGATCGGCGGCGACCGCGACGGCAACCCGAACGTCACCGCTGACGTCACCCGCCGCACGCTCGAGCTGATGCGCCAGACGGCGCTCGAGCTGTGGAAGGGCGAACTCTCACGCCTGCATGATGCGCTCTCGGTCTCCAGCCAGCGTGCAGATCTGGGCGGTGACCTGCCCGCCGACGATGAGGGCCAGCATCGCAACGAGCCACTCCGCGTGAAGATCACCGAGATGATCGGCCGGCTCGACGACGCCCGCTACACCTCCCGCTCACTGCTGGACGACTTGCTCTCGCTGCGTTCGGCCCTGAACCATACCGCCATGCCCGGGCTCGTCCGCGTGGCCGAGGAGGGCCTGCTGGCCGACGCCATCACCCGGGCCCGGGCCTTCGGCCTGCACCTGGCCACGCTGGACATCCGGCAGCATTCGGGCGTGCACGCCGCCGCGGTGGCCGAACTGCTCTCGCTCGCGGGCGTCGAAGACAACTATCAAGAACTCGACGAGGCCGCGAAGCTGGCCGTGCTCCGAAAGGAACTGGCGCACGACCGCCCGCTGGCGCGCGAGGATGCAAGCCTGAGCGAGGACTCCGCCGAACTCATGGCCACCCTGCGCGTCGTCCGCAATGCCGTCCGGCGCGAGCCCGACTCGGTTCG
>JAVJUA010000092.1:0-90365 GCA_040219935.1 Pseudomonadales bacterium
CATTGCCGACTGGAGAACGCACTACAACGAAGTCCGACCCTACAGCGCGCTGGGATATACGCCGCCCGCTCGCATCGAAAAGCGGGCGGCTTAGAATGGAAAACCCTCAGCCAACGTGGCTACCCAGAGGGGGTAAGGTCACTGGCCCCCGCCTCCCAAGCCCGATGACCGCGAGGAGTGGGAGGCGGCCACCATGGCCGAGCAGGCGGAGTTGATGCAGCAGTGCATGGATGACTGTTGAGTCAGAGCTAGTTAGGAAACTGCTCCTTGACCGTGACCTGCTTGCTCAAGAGGAAGTCAACGTGCGGAATCTCGACTTCGGGCTGATCAATGCAGCAATCCCCAAAGGCCTTTCCGCTCTTGCAGGGGCACGCGGCATCGCCTGTGACAGCAGAGAATCGTTCTCTTGGGAATTTCTTGGTAGTCCAATTGAGATCCCATGGTTCGAACGGGTGATCAAGCATCTCTCGCAGGTGGCTTATGAGTGAAAAATCCAAGGTTTCGTCATTGTGGAGTACTGAATACTTCTGAACTGGATTCGTCACTAAGGATATTTCACCAAGCTGTACATCTCGGGCAACGTGGACACAAAGTTCGCCCAAATAGACCCTGCCCTTTTGGTGTGTGCATCTTGAGCGTGGCCTGATCTTATGGCCGCAGATGCTGCATTCGTAGTATCCAACAGTCATCGCTGGGCTAACGAAGATGCAGTACGGGTAAAGCGACTGCCACCTAGTCACCATTTGCTGAATGAAACGCGCTCTAGACCTTTCGAAGTACTGATCGGAAGTATTGCGCTTGAGCGACTCGCACTTGATTTCACAGCGCTCCAAGTCATGCCACGCTTCTCGGTATTGATGTTCTCCAAGCTTGTGGAACGCCTCGACGAAAAGCAGATTCAGTTCGAGCGCTTCTATCTCTCTCCAGCAATCGTTTGCCAGAGCTTCATCTCCTTGATCTACTGCTTGCTGCCTCTTCTTGTTGAGCGCATCAAGCATCTCTGTAACGTTATCGTTCTGCGCGTCCTCAAGTGTTAACAATTTAATCTTCATTGCTGACGCTTTTTACCGCATCGATAACCTTGTCAAGATCCTCAACCTTGCCGTCAAAGCTCACCGTGACCGCGTTGCCCTTCTTCTTCTCCACGATGAACTTCAGGGAAATCCTGTCGCTACTCTTTGCATTCAGCCTCTCATAGATGTAGGAGGAAATTACGCCGCAGAAGATTGGGATCGCGACGTTCGCAATGAAGAACGTGCCTAGCCATAGGTCTGCAGCATGGAGGCTCAGTTCCCTATACGCCTCGTCCGTAGCGTAAACGTCAGAATTCAGGTGATGCTCATTGAGGTAGTCAAGGGTGTCGAGAGTGCCAGCGTAGAACGCATCGTCGGACCCATGGGAGGGAAGAATGATTACGTCCTTGCACCTGAGGTCATCGGCCAAACTGGGGGGCGCGTCCCCAATTAGTTGTTCCCGCGAAAATTGCGACTCTTCTACCGAAAACCTTTCGCTTCGCTCGATACCAGACACTGTTTCTCCTGAATTCGGTTGAAGGCTACGTCGACGAGCGCTCCACATCGTTGTCGCGGGCTGAATGGACGGCTAGAACGTTGCACACGAATCGGATTCCGCTCCACCGAGCGCTCAGCGCGGTAAGAACATATTGTGCCGCGAATAGCGCCGCCGCGAGCCAGAGCGCTGCTGGTGCTGTCCCCGCGAAATACAGGGACAGCGGAATGAGCACAACTAGCGACACAGACATTGAGGCCATGTCTCGGTACATTAGAAATAACTTATGCGCCTCGCTCACGTCAGTCTCCGTGGAAACCTGCTTGTAGAGCTTGTACCACTTGGAGTTCTGATCGGAGGGGGCAGTGGGCAATGGTCCAACCTTTGACTGTAATTCAGCCATGTCGATGCGTGGATCATTGGGTCCGTACTTGGTGAATGCTTCACGCCCGGGCAGCCAGCCTCGCGCCTTCCAGTACACCAACATCGACTTGATGTCGTGCGGTACCACATTGACTAGCAACAGGACTACGACAGGCATCACCGTTGTGGTGAGCACGCGTCCGATGCCTACTTCAGTTAGTGATGCGCCGCTTAGGAGCTCAGGTGCGACGAAGAAGAGAACGGCCAGCACATCGGCAACTGCCAGTAGCACCAGCCATTTCATGTTGAGCGACTTTAGCGAGCGTTCGCTGTTGTTGTTCATCCACGCTTCTCTGTCGTGATGACAAAGGTTCCGGCGGAGTCGACTGTGAACTGAATCCAACCGTCACGGCGCGTCGTCAGGACACGTCGCTGCTTCATCGTCGTTGCAACCTTGACACCATCAGGCCAGTTATCTATCACCCGCTGACGATACGTCTGGGCCATTCCCTGCGTGTCGTGCACAATCGCCTTATCTGACATAACCACAGCGCGTGGGAAGCAGTAGTCGAAAACGTCGGCGCAATAGCCGTTCTCACGGCCATGGTGGGAAGCCACCAGTACGTCCACGCTACCCAGTTCACTTCTGAAATCCTCACGCTCAAGTAAAGCCAACCACCCTTCTTCCTCAAGGTCGCCGGGGAAGAGAATCTTGAACCCCGCAAATTCTATGAAAATGACGCAACTCAGGTTGTTCGTATCGGTGAAACGCGGATACTTATTGAAGAAGGTCGTCCGGGTAATGCCACCCATGTGGTCGTTGAACGGCTCTGAGGCAGGTTGGTTGTAGGAGGCATGGATGCGCAGGAAGCGCTCGATGTCGCTTGACATTCCGCCTGCCGCCTTGATCTTCCTCAGTTCATCGGCGGGGGGATGAGGGTTGCGAGTCAGTGTCGTGACCTTGATACCTTCCTCCCAGAGGCCTTCAAGATCGCTCATGTGGTCCTGGTCAGCGTTCGTAATGAACAGGTGATCGAGCCTGTCCCTACCGAGAACGTGCTTGATGAACGTGCTGGGACGCCATTCCGCAGTGCAACCGGAATCGATCATGGCTAGCCGACCAGCATACCCGTTCAACTGGTGATGGAGCATCGCACACGCGCCATGCTCCACGTCCCAGATGCGCAATAGCATCTCGCCCTGCAAGGCCATCCGTTCCACCTTTCCCCCGATCAGGAGTCGATATGGGGACATCGAAGCTGATGTTCAAGCCCCCGCGCGGCGAGCTTCGTGCAAACGACAGCCAGGGCTGCGGGTAGAAAATCGGAAGAACGTGCGCTGCAAGGTGTGGCTACAGTCGCCCTGGAAGCACACGAAACGTCGCGTAAGTGCTTGTTTTTATTGGCGGAGACAGGGATTGATTCGGCGCGGGGGACCGCGCCTCACCCCTTCGGGGCGCCGCCGCTACGCGGCAGCGTCCAAACTCGCTCCGCGAGTTTGTCGAACCGAACGGCTCTCATCGCACCACCCCGTCCACCAACGAAAATGGGCCCCGATGGGGCCCATTATCGTTGGCGGAGAGGCAGGGATTCGAACCCTGGATACCTTGCGGTATACCTGATTTCGAGTCAGGCGCCTTCGACCACTCGGCCACCTCTCCGGGAAAACGTCGGCGGCGGGTCAGCCGCCGGCCGGGCCGCGTATTCTGTGGAAACGGGCGGTAGATTTCTACCCTCGCGCGGCGGCAGTTCCGGGCAGCGGTCCGCTCAGGCCAGCGCCCGCGCCGCCACCTGCACCCAGCCGACGCCGTGGTCCTGGGTGGCGAAGTCGAGGTAGGCCACCCGGTCGCGCAGGCCGTCGAAGGCTGCTTCCAGCAGCTCCGGGTGGTTGTTCTGCTCGCTGACGTGGCCCACCACCACCTGCAGGGCGTCGTGAGCCACGGTGGCCAGAAAGCCTGCCGCCTGCTCGTTGGAGAGGTGGCCGAGGTTGCCGGCGATGCGGCGCTTCACCGGCTCCGGGTAGCGGCCGCCCAGCAGCATGGCCGGGTCGTAGTTGCTCTCCATGAACAGCCCGTGGCAGCCGGCGTACTGCTCGCAGACGAAGGGCGTGGCGTGGCCGAGGTCGGACACCACGCCCAGGCGCACGCCGCCGTGCTCGAACGTGAACTGGGTGGGCTCGCGGGCGTCGTGGGGCACGATCACCGGGCGCACCGAGACGGCGCCGATCTGGAACGGCGCGTGGCTGTCGAACGCGTGACCATAGAGGCCGGCGGCCTTCAGGGTGCCGAACGAGGCGTGCACCGGGATCGCGTAGCGATGGGCCAGCGCCGCCACGCCGCCGACGTGATCGGAGTGCTCGTGGGTCACCAGAATGGCGGACAGGTCGCCCGGGGCGACGCCGAGCCGGGCCAGACGCTGCAGCGCCTGCTTCAGGGTGAAGCCGCAGTCCACCAGGATGAGCTCGCCGCCGAGCTCGACCAGCGTGCCGTTGCCGCGGCTGCCGCTGCCGAGCGAGGCGAAGCGGGTCAACTGGCGTACTCGCGGATCAGCACCAGCACCTGCTGACCGAACTCGCGGTCGATGGCGCTGCCGTCATCGGCCAGCGCCGTGAGCAGGAAGTCGCCGTTGTCGGCCGGGGTCAGCCTGAGCTGCAGATCGCGCGTGTCGCGGCCGCCGAACGAGAACAGGCGCCGGAAGAAGCCGCGCTCCTCCGCTTCCATGTCCAGATCCTCCGGCACGGTGATGCGGTACACACCGGTGGCCTCGTCGGCATCGGCGACGTCGATGTCGGCGCGGTTCAGCGACTGCCCGACGGTGGCCCAGGCGCGCTCCCGGTCGAGGCGCAGGCGCAGCACCGGGTCGCCGCCGCCGTCGATGTCCAGGTACGACTTGACCCCGCTGCCGATGTCCAGCGCCACCATGGATACGGTCTGCTCCGCCACCCGGGCGGCGATGTAGGCGCCCAGCTCGTTCAGGAGCTCCTGCTCGACGTTGCCGAGGTGCGAGGGCGTGCCGCGCAGGTCGACCAGCTCTTCCGGACCCGGCGGCGCGAAGCCGTCGTTCTCGTGGCGCACGTGCACCTCGGTGGCACGCTCGCGCAGCCCCGGCTCGATGCGCAGCCGCAGCCGGTCGCGGCCGCCCTCGAGGTCGGCCTCGGCCTTGCCGTCGCGCACGGTCTGGCGCACCACGTCACGGTAGGCTTCGTCGGTGATCTCCAGCCAGGCGGTGTCCATGCGGCCGCGGTTCGGGGCCTCCCATTCCAGGGCAACGCCGTTTTCGGCCAGGAACTGACGCACCTTCGGCCAGACCGTGGTGGGCGGTTCCGGAACCACCAGCCACAGCCGCTGGCCCAGACGCTGAATGCGCACCTCGTCGCGGGTGTCGCTGCCGTAGATGGCGTTGGGCCGCGGCGGGCTCGAGGGGTAGTACTCGGGCCGCAGCCGGCTGGTGATCGATGGCACGGGGAACGGGTCCTGGACGCGGTCGGTGTCGAGCCCCTCCGGAATCACCAGCGGCTCGTTCTCCTGGACGTCGATGTAGTCGTCGGTCTTGTTGACGAAGATGCCCTTGTCATCGTTCATCCACCGGCAGCCGCCCAGCAGCACCAGCGTCACGGTCAGCAGCAGCGCGCTCGACGCCCGCATCACAGCGCCCCTACCCGGCGCAGCCGGGCATCCAGCTCGTCGCGATGGCGTTCGGACAGCTCGAGCAGCGGCAGGCGTATGCCACGGTCGATGCGGCCCATTTCGTACAGCGCCCACTTGGTGGGGCTGGGGCTCGTTTCCACGAACAGAATCTGATGAATCGGCTGCATGAGCGCGTCGAGTTCCCTCGCTTTGTCGACATCGCCTTCCAGGAAGGCGTTGCAGAAATCGGCCATCATGCGCGGCAGCACGTTGGCAGTGACTGAGATGGTGCCCACCGCGCCGAGTTCCATCATGCGCAGCGTCTGCGCGTCCTCGCCGGACAGGATGAAGAAGTCGTCCGGCACGCGCTCGCGGATGGCGGCCACCCGATTCGGGTCGCCGCAGGCTTCCTTGATGCCGACGATGCCGTCGATCCGGGCAAGCCGGCCCACGGTGTCGGGCTGCAGGTCGCAGGCCGTGCGCGGCGGCACGTTGTAGAGCACCAGCGGCACGTTGGTCACTTCCGCCACCGCCTGATAGTGCCGGAACAGGCCTTCCTGAGTGGGGCGGTTGTAGTAGGGCGTCACCAGCAGGCAGGCATCGGCGCCCAGGCGCTCGGCCTCCTGAGTCTGATGAATGCATTCCGAGGTGGAGTTGGAGCCCGTGCCGGCCACCACCGGAATGCGGCCGTTCACCACTTCGATGGTGCGGCGGATGACCACCAGGTGCTCCGGCGTGTCGAGGGTGGCGGACTCGCCCGTGGTACCCATGGGCACGATGCCGTGGGTGCCTTCGGCGACATGCCACTCGATGAGCGCCTCGAGCGCGTCCCAGTCGACGGCGCCGTCGGCCTTCATGGGCGTCACCAGGGCGACCAGACTTCCCCTCAACATAGGCTGCTTGCGCCCCTCGAAATCGCGCCATGGTAAAGAGCCGGCGCAGCCATCTCAAGGACGCTCGGCCGGTGGCGGCGCCGGCGCAGCCGGCGGCACCGCCGCCGCTTCGAGCTCGTGGCGGGGCCAGGCGTTGTAGATGGCCTTGACCAGGGTGGCGAGCGGAATAGCGAAGAAGATGCCCCAGAATCCCCACAGCCCGCCGAACACGAGGATGGCCAGGATGATGGTGATCGGATGCAGGTCGTTGGCTTCCGAGAACAACAGCGGCACCAGCACGTTGCCATCCAGAAACTGGATCACGCCATAGGCCATCATGACCCAGGCCAGATCCCACGAGGCGCCGAACTGAATGATGCCGACCAGGGCGACGGGAATGGTCACAACCGCGGCGCCGATGAAGGGAATCAGCACCGACAGTCCCGTGACCAGGCCGAGCAGGGCAGCATAGTCGAGGCCGAGCAGCGAGAAGGTCACGAACGTGACCACCCCGACGATGAGAATTTCCACGGCCTTGCCGCGCACGTAGTTGGCGAGCTGCCGGTTCATCTCCTTGCCCACCTGATTGAGCATGGGCCGGCGCTCCGGCAGCAGCGACAGGAACAGGCGCATCAGCGTGGCCCGATCGCGCAGGAAGAAGAACACGGAGATCGGCACCAGCACCACGTAGATCAGCAGCGCCACCAGCGACGGCAGGTTGGCCACCAGGGTTTCCAGAGCGTTGCCGCTGAGCGCGCCGACCTGATTGGTGGCAGCGCCCAGCCACTGATCGATCTGCTCGGGCGTCAGGAACTCCGGGAAGCGCTCGGCCAGATCGCGGCCGATCTCGCGGATGCGGCCCATCACGCCGGGCAGGGCCACCATCATGGCCCGGGTCTGCTGCCAGGCGAGCGGCACGATGATCACCAGGAACAGCACCATCAGGCCGAAGAACAGCACGAAGGTGATGTACACGGCCGCCCGCTCCGGCACCCGCCACACCATCAGCCGGCGCACCAGGCCCTGCAGCAGGAAGGCCAGCACCAGGCCGGCCAGAATCGGCGCGAGCACGCTGCCGAGCACGAACAGCACCAGAAACCCGGTGACCAGCATCACCACCAGGTAGATGGCTTCCTCGTTCGAGAAGTGGCGGTTGATCCAGCCGCTGATGACCTCGATGAAGCGCATCAGCCGGCCTTCTTGCGCAGCACGTAGACGTAGCGGTCGTGGTCGCGCTCGGAGACCAGCAGCTCGTTGCCGCTCTGCTTCGAGAACACCTCGAAATCGCGCACCGAACCGGGGTCAGTGGCCAGCACCTTGAGCAGCGCACCGGGCGCCATGTCGTTCAGGGCCTTCTTGGCCTTGAGCAGCGGCATCGGACAGTTGAGCCCGCACACGTCCAGCACCCGGGCTTCGGAATCGCTATCGGTCATGGCCAGCATCGGTTGGAGAGCGGGTTGCAGACGCGCAGGGTAGCGCGCCAGGCGCAGGGGCGCCAAGGGAACTTTCGCCGCGCCCTCGCGTCCATGCGGTATCATGCCCGCCATGCTCACCCTCCTGCCCAATCGCCGCGCAAGCGCCGCAATCTGGCTGCTGGCCGGCTGGTTGTGCCTGGCGGCCGCGCCCGGTCGCGCCGACGTGGAGGCCAAAGATCTGCCCGTGCTCGGCGACGCATCCTCCGGCGTCATCTCTCCCGGCATGGAGCGGGAGATCGGCAGCCAGTTCCTCAAGCAGCTCCACGCCGCGCTGCGTACGGTAGACGACCCCATACTCAAGTACTGGGTCACCTGGCACATCACCGACCTGGCCCAGCACTCGCAGCTACGCGACAACCTGATGCAGGTGGTGCTGATCGACAACCAGGAAATCAACGCCTTCGCGGCGCCCGGCGGCGTGGTGGGCATCAACCTCGGGCTGCTGCTGGCCGCCCAGGACATTCACGAGTACTCCTCGGTCATCGCCCACGAGCTGGCGCACCTGAGCCAGCGCCACTTCGCCCGCGGCGTCGAGGAGCAGCGTGCCCAGACGCTGCCCACCCTGGCATCGCTGATCGCGGCCATCATGATCGGCGCCGTGGGCGGCGGCGACGCCGGCATCGCCGCTATCTCCGCGGCGCAGGCGGCAGCCCAGCAGAACCAGCTTCGATACAGCCGCACCCGCGAGCAGGAGGCCGACCGCATCGGCATGAACACGCTGGTCGAGGCCGGCTTCGATCCGAATGGCATGGCGCGCATGTTCGAGCGCATGCAGAACGCCTACCGCTTCACCCGCCGGCCACCCGAGTTCCTGCTCACCCACCCGCTGTCGGAATCGCGCGTCGCCGACGCCCGCCAGCAGGCCATGCGGTTGGCGCCGAAGTCCTACAGCGACTCCCTGGACTACATGCTGATGCGCACCCGCGCCATGGTGCGCTATGCGGAGACCCCCCAGCTCGCGGTGCGGCAGTTCGAGAAAGCCGTGCGCGACGAGCCGGACTCGGTGCCGGCCCGCTACGGCCTGGCCCTGGCGCTCTCCCGCGCCGACGAGCATGACGACGCGGTGGCCATGGGCGACGCGCTGTTCACGGCGGATCCGCGCAAGATCCTCTACATCGCCGCCTACGGCGAGTTGCTGATCGCGGCGGAGCGCTATGACCAGGCCGAGCGCCTGCTGTCGCACCACCTGGCCATCAACCCCGACAACGCGCCGCTGGCCATGCTCTACGCCGAAGCCCTCACCAAGGAGCGCAAGTTCGCCGAGGCCGAAGCCGTGCTGGCCCGCCAGAGCCTGGTGCGCAGCGACGACGTCGACGTCTGGTACAACCTGGCGGAGGTGTCGGGGCTGGCGGGCAACATCATCGGCGTGCACCGCGCCCGGGCCGAGTACTTCGCGCTGCATGGCGCCTATCAGCGTGCCATTCAGCACCTGGAGTACGCCCGCCGCCTGGCCGATCGCGACGATGCCCAGCTCGCCGCCCGCCTCGATCAGCGCATCAACGACTTCCGCACCGCGCTGCGGGTCGCCCAGTCCTGACCCGCCTCCGCCAACCCCAAGCCATCCTCGCCATGGCGTCCGATTCCGCCTATGGTTGGCGGCAACTCGGGAAGCCAGGCATTGAATATCATGACCCACACCGGACACTGCCTCTGCGGCAAGGTCAGCTACGAATTCGACGGCGAGCCGGCCATGACCGGCGTCTGCCACTGCAAGAACTGCCAGCGCCAGGCGGGATCGGCGTTCTCCACCCTGGCCGGGGTGCCGAAGGCGGCGTTCCGGTTCACCGGCGGCAAGCCGAAGCTCTACCAGGACACCGACACCAAGAGCGGCAATCCGGTGGAGCGTTACTTCTGCGGCGACTGCGGGTCGCCCATCTACTCCGCCATCCCCGGCCAGCCGGACCTGCTGTTCCTCAAGACCGGCACCCTGGACGACACCGCGGCGTTCAAGCCGCAGTTCCACGCCTGGTGCGACAGCAAGCAGGCCTGGGTGACGCTCGACCAAGGCGTGCCGGCCATTCCGACCCAGCCGTGATCGAGGCTGCGCAGTCCGGCTAGAATGGCGGCCATGTCGGGCGCCGCCAAAAAGCTACGTCGCGTCGGTCTCGGTGCCACCCTCGGCGCCGTGGTTCTGCTGCGCGTGCTGGTGCCCGCCGGCTACATGCCGGCGGCGTTGGCGGGCGGCTGGTTCCTGCAGCTCTGCCCCGACGGACTGCCGGTGGCAGCGATGCAGGCGCTGCTGGGCGAAGCTCATCACCACCACCATCACCACGCGCCCGACAACGGCGCATCGGCTGGCGGCGACGCGGTGGCCATGCCCGAGCAGTGCCAGCTCGGTGCCGGCTTCGCAGCCGCCGCCACCGTAGAGACGCTGCCCCAGCGGGCGCCCATTCCAGCCAGACACGGCCAGGTTCGACTGCCGGATGCCGCGGTCGCGGTCCGGCGCACGGCGTCGAGCTTCCAACCCCGAGCCCCGCCTCTGCTCCTCGGCTGATCGAACGCCGGCGCCAGGACGCCGGCTGACCGGCAGGCAGCCGTCCGCTGCCTGCCCATCGATATCCGCATGAGGAGACTGACATGAAACCAAGAGGCTTCTGCCTCGCGCTCGTGCTGTCCGCGGCATCCGCGACGGCGGCGCAGCCCATCATCGAGGAGATGGTGGTCACAGCTACACCCGACAAACGCACGATCGAGCTCGCCCGCACCGTGGACATCGCACCGGACTCGGCGCTGCTGCTGCGCAAGGCGGTGGGCGCGAACGTCGAAAGCAACGGGCCGATCACCGGCATCGCCCAGATTCGCGGCATGTCGCGCGCCCGCATCGGCGCCCACATTGACGGCGCCGTGATCAGCCCGGGCGGCCCCAACTGGATGGATCCGCCGTTGTCTTACGCACCAGCCGCTCACCTGGATTCGCTGGTGGTGTACCGCGGCATCGCCCCGGTCAGCGCCGGGCAGGAGACCATCGGCGGCGTGCTGCACGCCACGACCTGGCAGGGCGAATTCGCGGAATCGGGCCCCAGCGTCTCCGCCCGGGCGCGCACCGGATTTCAGTCCGTGAACGACGGCTCGCTGCTGAGCGCCGCCGCCGTGCTCGCCGGCCGGCAGCAGTACCTGAGGCTGTCGGGGCTTACCGAGCAGGCCGACGACGCCGACTTCCCGGGCGGCAGGATTCTGCCCAGTGAGTACCGGCGCGAGCGTTACGACGTCGGCTACGCCCTGCGCAGCGGGCCGCACACGCTGCGTCTCGACTACGGCCGCAACGACACCGGCGACGCCGGCACGGCGGCGCTGCCCATGGACATCCAGTACATCGACGCCGATCTCTACCGTCTGGCATACCAGTTCAGCGGCGCCGAGCTGACGGTGTCCACCCGGGCCTACTACGGCGACATCGGTCACGGCATGACCAACCATCATCTGCGCACCCCGCCCGCCAACCCGGCCATGCTGCGACGCAACGTCGCCGCCGCCGAGAACCGGGGGTTTGCGGCAGAGCTGGTCAAAGGACCGTGGAAGCTGGGCGTCGACGGCCATGAGGAGCGTCACGACAGCGACATCGACAACCCTGCCGCGCCGATGTTCTTCGTGGTCAACTTCCGTGACGCCGAACGGCGCGTGCTCGGCGTCTACGCCGAGCGCGAGATCGAGCTGAGTCGCGGCATGAGCCTGGAACTCGGCGCCCGCGTCAACCGGGTACACATGGACGCCGGGGCGGTGGACGCGACGCCGGCGCGCATGAACATGCCGGCCGCGGTTGCCCTGCGTCAGGCGTTCAACGATGCCGACCGCTCGCGCAGCGAGACCAACTACGACTGGACGCTGAAGACCTACCTGCCGGCAGGGGAACGGACGGTGCTGTATGCGGGGCTGGCCCGGAAGTCGCGGTCGCCCTCCTACCAGGAGCGCTACCTGTGGTTGCCGCTGGAAGCCACTGCCGGTCTTGCCGACGGCCGCACCTACACCGGCAACCCGGCGCTCGATGCGGAGGTCGCCCACGAGATCGAGCTCGGCTTCGATTGGGACGGCGAAAGACTCCGCGTCGCCCCACGCCTGTTCTATCGTCGCATCGACGACTACATACAGGGCACGCCGTCCAGCAACAGCGCGGCGCTCATGTTCGTCGCCATGATGAACACCATGAACGGCACCGCCAACCCGCCGCCGCTGCAGTTCGCCAACGTCGATGCCGTGCTCTACGGCGCCGACGTCGACTGGCGGCTCCGCCTCAGCGAGCACTGGTCGCTGGAGGGCGTGGTCAACCTGGTGCGCGGCGAGCGCGACGACGTCGACGACGACCTGTACCGGCTGGCACCGGCCAATGCCTTCGTGGCCATCGCCTACCAGCGCCCGGCCTGGGGTCTGACCCTGGAGACCTTCGCCTATGCCGATCAGAACCGCGTGTCCGCCACCAACGCCGAGCTGGCAAGCGACGGCTACGTGCTGGTCAACCTGAAGGGCTACTGGCAGCTCAGCGAGCAGTTCCGGCTCGGGTTCGGCGTCGACAACGTCGCCGATGCAAGGTATCGGGATCACCTGGCCGGTCTGAACCGGGTGGCCGGCAATCCCGATATCGCCGTCGGTGAGCGTCTGCCCGGGTTCGGCCGCAACGTGTTCGTGCGCCTGGACTTCGACTGGTAGCCGGGCGCACCGCCTGAGCCGCCGCCCGGCGGCGGCTCAGGGCTTGAAGTCGAGCATGCGCTGCAGCGGCACCATGGCGCGGCGGCCGATCTCGGGGTCCACCAGCACCTCGTTGGCCGCCATGGCGCGCTCGTCGCGCAGGCATTCCGCCAGCCGCTTCAGCTCGTTCATCGCCATCCACGGGCAGTGGGCACAGCTGCGGCAGGTGGCGCCCTCGCCCGCCGTGGGCGCTTCGATGAAGCGCTTGTCGGGGTTGCGCTGGCGCAGCTTGTGGAAGATGCCGCGGTCGGTGGCGACGATGAACAGCTTGTGGGGCAGCTCGCCCGCCGCCTTGATGATCTGGCTGGTGGAGCCCACGGCGTCGGCGATGTCGATCACGGCCGCCGGCGACTCCGGATGCACCAGCACGCCGGCATCAGGATAGACAGCCTTCAGGTCGAACAGGGCCTTGGCCTTGAACTCCTCGTGCACCACGCAGGCGCCGCTCCACAGCAGCATGTCGGCGCCGGTCTCGGTCTGGATCCAGTGGCCCAGATGCTTGTCCGGCGCCCACAGAATCTTCTCGCCGCGATCGTGCAGGCGCTCGACGATGGGCCGCGCCACGCTGCTGGTCACCACCCAGTCGGACAGCGCCTTCACCCGCGCCGACGTGTTCGCGTACACCACCACGGTGCGATCCGGGTGCTCGCGGCAGAACGCCTCGAACTCGTCCGGCGGGCAGCCGAGGTCGAGCGAGCACTCGGCCTCGAGGGTGGGCATGATGACGCGCTTTTCCGGCGAGAGTATCTTCGCCGTCTCGCCCATGAAGCGCACGCCGGCCACCACCAGCGTGTCGGCGTCGTGGCGCTGGCCAAACCGCGCCATCTCCAGCGAGTCGGAGACGCAGCCGCCGGTTTCCTCGGCCAGGTCCTGCACGTCGGCATCGACGTAGTAGTGGGCCACCAGCACGGCGCCGCGCTCGGCCAGGCGCGCCTTGATCTCGTCGCGCAGGGCCACCTTCTCCATCGGATCGACATGATCCGGCTGGTAGAGTGGAATGCGCTCCGCCGGGAGCGTGTAATCGGGCAATGGCGTTTGTGCATTCATTTCAAATGGCCTCTATCAGGCTTTGTATGGCGCGCGAGGGACAATTTCAATGTTGCAACTCCATGAAATGGCCGATTCCGGCAACTGCTACAAGGTCCGCCTGCTGCTGAACCTGCTGGATCGCCCTTATGAACGCAAACCAGTTGACATCCTCAAGGGTGAAAGCCGCACATCCGAGTTCCTGGCCCTGAACCCCAACGGCCGGGTGCCGCTGCTGGTGCTGGACGACGGCCGCACCCTGCCCGAGTCCAACGCCATCCTCTGGTACCTGGCCGACGGCTCGCCCTGGCTGCCCACGGACGCCTTCGAACGCGCCCAGGTGCTGCAGTGGATGTTCTTCGAGCAGTACAGCCACGAGCCGTTCATCGCCACCAACCGCTTCTGGATTCACATCCAGGGCAGCGCCGACGCCAACGCCGAGAAGATTGCGGCCAATCATCCCAGGGGCCTGGCCGCCCTCGGCGTCATGGAGACGCATCTGGCCGGGCGCGAGTGGTTCGTGGGCAGCGCCTGCTCCATCGCCGACATCGCCCTCTACGCCTACACCCACGTGGCGCACCAGGGCGGCTTCGACCTGGCGCCGTTTGCCGCGCTGCGCGGCTGGCTCGAGCGGGTGGCAGCCCAGCCGCGGCACATCCCCATCACGGCCTGAGCCGGCGCCGGCCCCCGTGCCCCACATCGCCTTTCTGCTCGGCCCGCCGGAGCTGGCCCGCAACGACAACCACACCCGGCTGCCGGCCGGCTTCCGCGCCGCCGGCTGGCAGGTCACCGAGCTGCCCCAGGCGGCGGTGGCACTAACGCCCGCGGGCGTGCGGCTGGGCGACGACGACCCGGATCGTTTCGACCTCATCTGGCTGCTGGGGCTCGGCCGCGCCGACACCTTCCTGGACCGGGCCCAGCTGCTGCGGCTGCTGCCCCAGGCGCGCTTCGTCAATGCTGTAGACGCGCTGATCCACCGGCACGCCAAGTACGCCTGGTGGCGGTACATGCCGGAGACCCACGCCAGCAACGACCCGCTGCGGCTGAAAGCCCTGCTCGGCGATGGCGGCACCTGGGTGGCCAAGCCGGCCGCCGGCAGCTACGGCCGCGACGTCTACCGGGTGCGGGCGGGCGCCGACGGCGAGGCCATCATCGACGCCCTGGTGGGTCAGCGCCGGGAACCCGGCCGGTTCTGCCTGATGCAGCGCTACCTGCCGCAGATCGAGGCGGGCGAGAAGCGCACGCTGATCGCCGGCGGCGAGATCGTCGGCAGCTACCTGCGGCTGCCGGACGGCGACTTCCGCACCAACCTGGCCACCGGGGCCCGGGCCCAGCCCACCACGCTGACCCCGGCCGAGCGGGCCCTGGTGGCGGCGGTGGCCGCCGAGTTCGAGGCCAACGGCATCGGCTTCGCGGCCATCGACATCTGCGATCCCTACCTGATGGAGGTGAACGTGGCCAACCCGGGGGGGCTGGAGACGCTGGCCCGCGTCTACGGGCACGACGTCACGGCCGACGCCGTGGCCGCCGTGAGCCGGGCCCGCAGCGTTCGCTGAGCGGTCAGTGGGGGGTGAGGTGGCCGCTGTCGTGCTGCGCCATCACCAGCGCACGCAGCTCCTCCAGCGCATCGTGGCGCTCATCGAGGCTCTTCACATGCCAGCGGATGATGTCGCCGCGGCGCGGATGATCCGACAGCCGATAGGTCTCCAGGGACGCCTGCAACCTTTCGATCTCGCGCTCGAGCAGGTCGATGACGTCGTCGATCGACTGGTTGAGCTGTACTTCGTAATCGCTTCGTTCCGTCACCGTGGTTCCCATTCTGGCAATCGCGCACCGTGTGATTGAGCTTACTGCGACAGCATAGGCGAGAAACCCGGACCCACCGGGCCGCAGCCGGGATCGAATGCGGATTTCGCCCAGTGCGTCACGACTCCGCCGCGACCTTGCCCGAACCGGCGCGCCGCGGCGCGCCGCTTCACGTTTCCGGCATCCTACCTTAGACTGCCGGGCTCGACCGTAGAACACGTTCTAAGGAGGAGAGGACATGGGACTGCTGGACGGTAAGGTAGCCATCGTCACCGGCGCCGGCGGCGGCATCGGCCGGGCACACGCGCTGCTGCTGGCGAAGGAAGGGGCTTCGGTGGTGGTCAACGACCTGGGCGGCGCCCGGGACGGCACCGGCGGCTCCCAGAGCATGGCGGACGCGGTGGTCAAGGAGATCAAGGCCGCCGGCGGCCAGGCCGTGGCCAACTACGGCTCGGTATCGGACAAGAAGGCGGCCAGGGAGATGGTCGATCAGGCCGTGCAGACGTTCGGCAAGCTCGACATCCTGATCGCCAATGCCGGCATCCTGCGGGACAAGTCGTTCAAGAACATGGACGACGACATGTGGGACGTGGTGCTGGACGTGCACCTGCGCGGCACCTACCTCACCACCAAGGCCGCCTACGACCGCATGCTGGAGCAGGGCACCGGCGGGCGCATCATCATGACCAGTTCCACTTCGGGCCTGCTCGGCAATTTCGGCCAGACCAACTACGGCGCCGCCAAGGCCGGCATCGCCGGCTTCATGCGCTGCCTGTGGCTCGAAGGCATCAAGTACGGCATCACCGTCAACGTGCTGGCCCCCACCGCCATGTCGCGCCTCACCGAGGACATTCTGCCGGAAGGCGTGCAGGACAAGTTCCCGCCGGAGAACGTCTCCCCCGCCATCGTCTGGCTGTGCAGCGACGAAGCCAAGGATGTTTCCGGACGGCAGTTCCTGATCGGCGGCAACAACGTCTCGCTGCTGTCCTGGCAGCTCACCCCCATCGCCGACCGGCCGCTGGATCAGGGCCCCTGGGACGTGGCCGAGATCGGCGAGAAGATTCTCGCCAGCAAGGAGCAGTGGCCGCCCATCAACCCGATGCGCGGCGCCTAGGCCGCCATGGCGGGGCCGCTCGCGGGCTTCCGCGTGCTGGATCTGTCGGCGGTGGTGTCCGGTCCCCTGACCGGTGCCCTGCTGGCGGATCAGGGCGCGGACGTGATCAAGGTGGAACGCACCGGCGCCGGCGACATCCAGCGTCACGTCGGCAGCCGACGCAACGGCTACTCCGGCTTCTTCCACGTGCTCAACCGCGGCAAGCGCTCGCTGGCGCTCGACCTCGGCACGGCCGAGGGCGTGGACATCGTCCGCCGCCTGGCGCGCCAGGCCGACGTGGTGATCCAGAACTTCCGCCCCGGCGTGACGGACCGCCTCGGCATCGGCTACGGAGCGCTGTCGGCGGACAACCCCGGGCTGGTCTACCTGTCCATCAGCGGCTTCGGCCAGACCGGGCCCCGGGCCGGCGAGCGGGCCTACGACCCCATCATCCAGTGCTACGCCGGCCTCGCCGAGGTGCAGGGGCGCATCCACACCGATCATCCGGACCAGCCGGAGCAGGTGAACATGCTGCTGCTCGACAAGCTCACCGCGGCCACCGGCTGCCAGGCGGTCACCGCCGCGCTGCTGGCGCGGACCAAGACGGGGCGCGGCCAGCACATCGAGCTGTCCATGCTGGACACCGCCATCGCCTTCTCGTGGAGCGACGTGGCCGCCGATCTCATCCTGCTGGGCGACGGCGTCGATCAGCGCCCGCCGGTGGGCGCCTCCGGCATGCTGCACCGCTACCAGGACGGCTGGGCTGCCACCATGACCCTGACTCAGGCCGAGTTCGCAGGCATGTGCCGCGCCCT
Organism: Pseudomonadales bacterium; assembly: GCA_040219935.1. Classification (GTDB taxonomy): domain Bacteria; phylum Pseudomonadota; class Gammaproteobacteria; order Pseudomonadales; family Azotimanducaceae; genus UBA7803. The sequence goes on from JAVJUA010000092.1 coordinate 17,265, forward strand.
CGGCGTCGAGCATGTGGCCACCGACCCCCGGTTCGCCAGCCTCGACGCCCGGATGCAGCATCGGCTCGAGCTGCGTGCCGTGCTCGAAACCGAAGTCGCGGACGCGGCTGCCACCCTCGGCCTCGAGGAGGCCGGGCGGCGCATGAGTGCCGAGCAGGTGCCCTTCGCCCGGGTGCGGCGCCTGCGCGATCTGCCCGACGACGCCCAGGTGCGCCACAACCAGGTGTTCCGCGAGCTCGACCACCCGGTGGCCGGACGGCTGCGCGACGCGCGGCCGGCGCCACGGTTTTCCGAGACCCCGGCGGCGCCCGGCGCCCCGGCCCCCACCGTGGGCCAGCACACCCGCGACATCCTCGCCGAGCTCGGGCTCGGCGACGCCATCGACGACTACTTCCAGCGAGGCATCGTGTCATGAATTTCGGCTTCACCGAGGAACAGAACCTGCTGCGCGACCAGGTACGGCGGTTCATGACCGACGCACTGGCCATGCCCAAGGTGCGCGAGGTGATGGCGCGCGACGACGGCTTCGACCGCGACCTCTGGCGGCAGGTGGGCGAGCTCGGCTGGCTGGGCCTGATCGTGCCCGAGGCCCACGGCGGCCTCGGCCTCAAGTGGATCGACCTGACGGTGGTGCTGGAGGAAACCGCGCGCGGCCTGTCGCCCCTGCCCATCGCCACCCAGGCTCTCGCCTGCGCCGCCATCCTGCGCTGCGGCAGCGACGCCCAGCAGGCGGGCTGGCTGCCCCATCTCGCCTCCGGCGAGGCGGTCTGCACCCTGGCCCTGTACGACGAGGCCAACTGGATCAGCCCGGACGCGATCACGCTGCGCGGCCGCGCCGTCGACGGCGGCATCGAGCTCGATGGCGTCAAGCCGTTCGTCGCCGATGCCATGGCCGCCGACTACCACCTGCTGGCCTTCCGCGGCCCTGACGGTCTGGCGCTGGCCGCCCTGACCCGGGATCAGGTGGCGGTGAAGGCGCAGCCGGTGATGGACCGAACCAAGCCCACCGGCAGCATCACCCTGGACCACGTACGTGTCGATGCCGATCACGTGCTGCCGCTGGGCGACGACGATCTGGCCTGGCTCACCGACCTGGGCGCCGTGGCCGTCACCGCCGAGATGGTGGGCGCCGCCGAAGCCGCCCTGCAGATGACCAGCGCGTACGCCAAGGAGCGCATCCAGTTCGGCAAGCCCATCGGCCAGTACCAGGGCGTGAAGCATCGGCTGGCCGACATGTTCGTCGACGTCGAGTCGATCAAGTCGCTGCTCTACTACGCCGCCTGGGCCGCGGACGAAGCGCCGGACGAGCTGCCGCGGGCCGTCTCGCTCGCCAAGGGCTACGCCGCCGACGCCTTCGCTCGGCTCGGCATCGACGGCGTCGGCCTGCACGGTGCCATCGGCTTCACCGCCGAGTACGACGTGCAGCTCTACCTCAAGCGCTCGAAGTGGGCGCGCCCCATGTTCGGGGACTCCGACTACCACCTCGACCGCGTCGCCAGCCTGGGAGGTCTGTAATGGATTTCGAGTACACGCCCGAAGAGCAGGCCTTCCGCGAGGAGGTGCGCGGCTTTCTGAAGCAGAACCTGCCGCCCAAGCGCGAGCGCGGCCGCGAGTTTCTCGGCCAGTGGCTGGCCAAGGTGCGGGACAAGGGCTGGGTGGGCTTTTCCTGGCCGAAGGCGTACGGCGGCAGCGACGGCGGCCTGATCGAGCAGGCCATCCTCAAGGAGGAGATGGCGCTGGCCAAGGCGCCGCCGCTCGGCACCTCGTTCATGGGCCTGGCCTGGGTCGGCCCCGGCATCATGCAGTACGGCACCGATGAGCAGAAGCAGCGCTTCATCCCCGACATCCTCGACTCCAAGGTGTCGTGGTGCACGGGCTACTCCGAGCCCAACTACGGCTCGGACCTGGCGTCCATCCAGTGCAAGGGAGTTCGTGAGGGTGATCACTACGTGGTCAACGGCCAGAAGATCTGGACATCGGGCGCCCCCTGGGCCGACTGGATCATCCTGCTGGTGCGCACCCACTGGGACCCGGAGCACAAGCACCAGGGCATCACCTGCCTGCTGGTGCCCATGACCACGCCCGGCGTGGAAGTACGACCCATCGAGAACATGGCCGGCGACCGCCACTTCGCCGAGGTCTTCTTCACCGACGTCAAGGTGCCCGTGGAGAACCGGCTCGGCAAGGAGGGTGAGGGCTGGATGGTCACCGTCTCGGCGCTGGCCAACGAGCGCTCCAGCATCGGCGAGGTGACGCAGATGTTCGACAAGCTCGACACCCTGCGCGATCTGGTGAAGCGCACCACCAAGCAGGGCCGCCCGGCCAGCGAAGATCCGCTGGTGCGCCGGCGCCTGGCCCTGTTCGAGGCGAAGATCGCGGCCATGAAGTACAACGGCCTGCGCTACCTCACCGCGCAGCTCAAGGGCGAGCCGCTGTCGTCCGAGACCTCCGTGAACAAGCTGCACCGGGCCAGCCTGGAGATCGAGATGGACGACTTCGCGGTGGAGCTCACCGGTCAGGCGGGCCTGCAGATGCCGGGCGGCGATGCCGCCGTGGACGGCGGCCGTTGGGCCAAGTCGAGCCTGTCGTGGCCGAACGTGGTGATCGGCGGCGGCACCCCCAACATTCAGCGCAACATCATCGCCGAGCGCATTCTCGGCCAGCCGAAAGACTGATCGGCGCCCGGTTACGCCTCGGCGTACTGCGCCGGCTCCGCCGCAAGGGCCAGGCGCCGCACCTCGCCCTTGCGGGGACGCAGCACCAGGCTCTGGTGGCTGCGCGAGATGCTGATCTCGTCGCCGAGCTCGACGAGCGACAGACGCTCCAGCTCGGTTTCCGGCGCGAAAGCGATCTTGATGTCGTTCTGCTCGATGGTGATGGTGGTCTTCATGCTGCCCTCCGGTGCCGGCGGTATCGTGCGCGTGCACGCCTGCCTGCACGGTCAGCATTGTCCCCCACCCAGGCGTCCACCCTGTCACCGGAATGTGATCGGTTTCACACCGGGCCCTCATGCATCTGTAAGCGGCGCTGCCGCCGGCCGGTTGTACAAGACGGTGCCTGACGGCATAGAGTCTGAGCCTGCGCCACGCGGACCTGCAGGAAAGCACGAGACATGAAGATCGGCATCAACGGCACCGGGCTGGTGCAGAAGGCGTCCGTGGACGCGATCGCGGCCGACGCCGCAGCGGCGGCGCGGGACGGGTTCTCGAGCTACTGGCTGGCGGAGCACCCCAGCGGCGGCTTCGACGCCCTCACCGTGCTGGCCCTGGTGGGGCAACGGGTGCCCGGCATCGAGCTCGGCACCGCCATCGTGCCGACGTTTCCCCGCCATCCCATGGTGCTCGCCGGGCAGACGCTGACCACCGCCGCCGCCATCGACCATCGGCTGACGCTCGGCATCGGCCTGTCCCACGAGCCGATGATGGCCCAGCTCGGCATCGGCTTCGACAAGCCCATCCGCCACCTGCGCGAGTATCTGACCATCCTCATGGCGCTGCTGCGCACCGGCCGGGCCGACTTCCACGGCGACACCCTGGCCTGCCAGGCCCAGGTGTTCAAACCCCCCGCGGTCATGACGCCGGTGGTGGTGGCCGCCCTGGGGCCCCAGGCCCTGAAGGTGGCCGGCACCCTGGCGGACGGCACCACCCTGGCCTGGGTGGGACCGAGAACCGTGGGCGAGCACATCGTGCCGCGCATCGGCGAGGCCGCCGCGGCGGCGGGTCGACCGGCGCCGCGCATCATCGCCACCCTGCCGGTGTGCGTCACCGACGACCCGGACGGCGTGCGCGCCGCCATCGCCAGCGGCCTGTCCATGTACGGCCGGCTGCCGTCCTACCGCGCCATGTTCGAACGCGAAGGTGTGGACGGGCCCGCGGACGTGGCCATCGTCGGCGACCCGTCGCAGGTGCGCGCCGGGCTCAAAGCCATGGCCGATGCCGGCGTCACCGACTTTGCCGCCTCGGAGTTCGTGCGCAATCCGCGAGAGCGCGAAGCCACCCGGTCACTGCTGCGTGAGGCGCTGAACGCCCGGCGCTGACGCCGCCGGCGCTGACGCCGCTCGCTCAGCCGCCGCCGCAGCTGCCGCCGCCGAGCACGCAGAAGCGGGCGCAGTGCGGGTGGTTCAGGGGCACCGGGGCCAGCGCCTCGGCCAGGGTGATGCCCAGCTCGAAGCGGGGGTCGTAGGGCAGCAGCGTGCAGGCGACCACGGCCGGCCGGGCGGCGCCCCGCCGCTTCACCACCATGCGCGAGCTGGCGCACATCATCTGCGCGGGATCGACGCCGAGCAGCTTCCAGCACGCATCCGTGATCTCGGGCACCTGGGCGGCCTCGTCCATCTCCGGAAACAGGATCAGGGTCTGCGGATCGTGCGCGTCAAGGGCGATGGACTCGCGCTCGAACAGGCGCGCGAAGCCGGCGCGCAGCTCGTCTTCCGACTCGTCCCACAGGGTGCGGCCGGCGACGTGGGTGCGAAATCCCTCCGCCACCAGCCAGCGCAGCCCGTCGAGCATGGGCTTCCACGACCGTGGGCCCCGTTCCTCTCGATGCCGCTCCGGCAGGTAGTGATCCACGGAGACGCGCAGCGTCAGCCGCGCGCCGAACCGCTCGCGCAAAGCCAGCAGCTCGTGGCGGCACTTGTACATGGGCTTCATGGCGTTGGTCAGCACCAGCGCCTCGTGGCCGGCCGCCAGCGCATCCTCGAGCATGCCCATGAAGTCGGGGTTCATGAACGGCTCGCCGCCGGTGAAGCCGATGCTGCGGGTGCCGTGGCCGAGCGAGGCCAGCTCCCCCAGGTACCCGGCCGCCTCCGCCCGCGTCAGGTAGCTGAGGCGATCGTTGCTCGGGCTCGACTCGATGTAGCAATGCGTGCAGGCCAGGTTGCACAGGGTGCCGGTGTTGAGCCAGAGGGTGTCGATGCGGCGCAGGTCCACCCGGGCGCGCGGGCTGCCGTCGGCGGTCACCGCCGGGTCCGTGAAACGGCCGCCGAACTCCCGGCCGATCAGGGTGCTGGCATCGATCTGGTGGCTCATCCGTATCCTCGTTGGCCGCGGCGCCCATGGGTGTGACCCGCGGGAGCCCGGAATGTTACCCGCCGCATCGCGTCAGGTCGCGGCTGCGGTCGCCGTGCAGCACCGCCCGGGTGCCGGGCAGCTCGCGCAGGGTCGGCATCTGCCCGAGGATCCAGCGCTGCCGCTCGCGCAGGTAGGCCGACGGTGCGGCGGCGTCGAGGCGCCTGGGGCTCGGCAGCACCGCCGCCAGCAGGGCGCTCTCCGGCGCCGACAGAAGGTGCGAAGGCTTGTCGAAGAAGCGCTGCGCGGCGGCCTCCACCCCGTACACGCCATGGCCGAATTCGGCGGCGTTCAGGTAGACCTCGAGGATGCGCTGCTTCGGCCAGAGCGCCTCGATCAGCACCGTCAGCGCCGCCTCGAGCCCCTTGCGCAGCCAGCTCTGCCCTGGCCACAGGAACAGGTTCTTGGCCGTCTGCTGGCTCAGCGTGCTGGCGCCGCGCAGGCGCTCGCCGCGCCGCGCGTCGGCGAGCGCGCTGGTGATCTGGTCGACGTCGAAGCCGCGATGGCGGGGAAACTTCTGGTCTTCCGCGGCCATGACGGCCAGACGAATCGAGTCCGGCAGGCAGGCGCCCGGTACCCAGCGCTGGTCGAACGACATCTGCCGGTCGCCGCGCCAGGCCTCGAGGCGCGCGCCGACCATGAACGCCGTGGTGGGCGGATCGGCGACCCGCAGCGCCGCGACCAGAGCCACGATCGCCAGCAGCACGGCAGCCAGCGACCAGGCCAGACCACGCCAGAGCCGGCGCAGCGGGTGAATCTTCCTGCGGGCGCGATACCGGGGGGTCAAGACAGACTGCACGTCACCAGGGAGGGCCAGTGTACCTGCTCCGACCCACACCCGCGGCCTGGGGCGCTTGTCATGCCGGGACACCGGGAGCATAGTCCGGCCACCGCCGCCCCGGGAGCCCGCCTATGAAGATCGCCTCGCTAGGACACGTCGTCCTCAAGGTCACCGACCTCGCCCGCGCCGAAGCCTTCTACCACGGCCTGCTCGGCATGCCGGTGTGCGCCCGCTTCGACGAGCAGGGCATGAAGATGACGTTCTTCAGCCTCGGTGACCACCACGATCTGGCCCTGGCCGAGGTCTCCGGCGCCGATGCCGCCCCGGGCGAGCAGGCACCCGGCCTGCATCACGTCGCGTTCCGGATCGGCACCCGCCTCGAAGAGCTGATCGAAGCGAAGACCGTGCTCGAATCCGCCGGCGTCACGCCGCTGCCGGTGGATCACGAGGTTACCAAGTCGCTGTACTTCGATGACCCGGACGGCAACACCATCGAGCTCTACATCGACGCGTCCGACGTCTGGCGCCGCGATCCGCAGCGGGTCGCACAGCTCCAGCCGCTGGAGCTCTGATCGGTTGGGGCTGACGCGGCCCAAAAGCCGCTGACGGACTTTCGCCGCCGCTCGTGAAACACTAGCCTGGCTCGGGTCGGCAATCCCCAATCAGTTTGGTTCTGGAACTCCCATGCTCAGGTGGCTCACATGGATCGTGCGTGGCCTGCTGCTGACGCTGCTCGTCGGCGTCATCGCGGTCACCGCCTACGAGATGCGATCGTTCCGCTTCCAGTCCGAGTGGTTCGCGGGGCTGACGGCGGGCGCCGACTACGGACTCGGCAGCGGCCCCGGGCGCGGCATCGTCTATCCCGAGGACGGCGAGTGGGACCGCCGGCTCGGCTACACCCGACTGCCGGCCATGCTCGAGCGGCTCACCGCCCGCGGCTATCGCATCGATGCCCAGGCCACCTGGACGCCCCAGCTCACACGCCTGGCGGATTGGGGCGCGTTCGTGCCCTACGATCGCAAGCACCACGCGGGTCTGGAGATGACCGACCAGGACGGTAGACGCCTCCATGGGGCCCGTTACCCGGAGCGGGGCTATGCCCGCTTCGATGACATCCCTGCGGTGGTGGTGGCGACGCTGCTGTACATCGAGAATCAGAGCCTGCTCGATGACGACCCGGCGGCCCGCAATCCGGCGGTGGAGTGGAAGCGTCTGGCGCTGTCCCTAGGCACCATGGGTATGCATCTGGTCGGCCGTGACATGGACGTGCACGGTGCCAGCACCCTGGCGACCCAGATCGAGAAGTACCGTCACTCACCCGGTGGCCGCACCGACGGCGTCGAAGAAAAGGCGCGCCAGATGCTGTCGGCGTCGCTGCGTGCCTACCGGCACGGCACCGACACCCGCGCCGCGCGCCGAGCGCTGGTCACCGAGTACGTGAACACGGTGCCGCTGGCCGCCGTGCCGGGATTCGGCGAGGTGCACGGGCTCGGCGACGGGCTGTGGGCCTGGTTCGGCGCCGATCTCGACGAGGTGAACGCACGGCTCGCCGACCCCGACTCGCCTGCCGCCGGCGCTGCCTATCGTCAGGTGCTGAGCCTGCTGATCGCCCAGCGGCGTCCGTCCGACCTGCTGCGGCAGCGTCAGGCAGAGCTCGAGACGCTCACCGACAGCTATCTGCGGCTGCTGGCCCGGGACGGCGTCATCGGCGGCTCCCTCTACGAGCAGGCGGCCGCCGCCGAGCTGCGCTGGCAGCCGGGCACGCGGCCCCAGCCGCCGCCGTTCACCGAGCGGAAGTGGCCCTACTTCGTGCGCGCCCGACTGACCGAGACGCTCGGCGTCGGCTCGCTCTACGAGCTGGACCGTCTGGACATGAGCGTAGCCACCACGATCGATGGCGAAGCGCAGGCGCGCACCGCGCGCCTGCTGGCACGGCTGGGCGATCCGGCCGAGGTGCAGACGTTGCGGCTGATCGGGCAGGGCCTGCTGGAGCGCGGCGACCCCGCCGGCGTTCGCTACAGCGTCACCATCATGGAGCGTGGCCCGCAGGCCAACCGCATCCGCGTTCAGGCAGACAACATCGACGGACCGTTCGATCTCAATCGCGGCGCCAAGCTCGACCTCGGCTCCACGGCAAAGCTGCGCACCCTGGTGACCTATCTGGACGTGCTGGCCGCCCTGCACGGCCGCTACGCTGCGCTCGGCCGCGCCGAGCTGCTGGCCGAGAGCCTGCGCCGCCGGGACGCCCTGGGGTTGTGGGTGATCGATCAGCTTCGCGCGCATCCGGGCCTGCCGCTGATCACGCTGCTGGAGTCCGGCATGCGCCGGGTCTACTCCGCCAACCCCGGAGAGCGCTTCTTCACCGGCGGCGGCCGGCACGAGTTCTCCAACTTCGACAGCGAGGACGATCAGCGCTTTCTGACCGTGGCCGAGGCCTTCGATCGCTCCGTGAACCTGGTGTTCGTGCGCATGATGCGCGACCTGGTCGCCTACTATCAGGCGGAGATGCCCTACTCCACGGAGCGTCTGCTGGAGCAGGCCGACAGCCCCGAGCGCCGGGCCTACCTCGAGCGCTTCGCCGATCAGGAAGGCACCGAATTCCTGCGCCGCTTCCACGCTCAGTATTCAGGAGCCGACGGCGAAGCGGTCATGGCGCGGCTGGTGCAACGGGCGCGGGTCACGCCCAACGCGCTGGCCACCCTGGCGGCCAGCCTCGACCCCGAGGCCGCGCTGCCGTTGCTGCGCCGGTTGTGGGACGACTACCTGCCCGACCGGCCCCGGCCGGCGGATCCGGAACTCGGTGCCCTGATCGCAGCGGTCGCGCCGGCACGCATGTCGCTGGTGGACCGGGCCTACATCGCCCGCGTGCACCCGCTCGAGCTGTGGCTGGCCGGGCACCTGCGCCAGCAGCCGGCAGCGCCGCTGCAGGACGTCATCGATGCCAGCCGCGACGTTCGCCTCGATGCCTATCACTGGCTGTTCCGCACCCAACGGCGGCGCGCCCAGGACCGGCGCATCGCCACGCTGCTGGAGCAGGAGGCGTTCCTCGACATCCACGCCCAATGGGCACGGCTCGGCTATCCGTTCGACGCCATCGTGCCCTCTCTGGCCTCGGCCCTGGGCAGCGCCGCCGACCAGCCGGCCGCGCTGGCGGAGCTGCTCGGCATCATCGTCAACGACGGCGTGCGCCTGCCCACGCGAGCGGTGGAGCACCTGCGGTTCGCGGCAGCCACGCCATGGGAGGTGGCGCTCGGTCATGGGGATGCCGCGCCCGAGCGGGTGCTGCCGGCCGAGGTCGCTGCGGTCACCCGTCAGGCGCTGCGGGGCGTAGTCATGGAAGGCACCGCGCGCCGGCTGCAGTGGACGGCGTCACGCTGGGCCGGCGCCATCGGCGGCAAGACCGGAACCGGCGACCACCGCTTCGAGCAACGGGACGCCCGCGGCAGGCTGATCGAGTCGCGTGTGGTCAACCGCGCCGCCGTGTTCACGTTCACCCTCGGCGACCGCTACTTCGGTACGGTCACCGCCTTCGTGCCCGGCCGCGCCGCTGCCGGCTACGGCTTCACCAGCGCGCTGCCGGTGCACGTGCTCGGACTGGTGCTCGCGGAGATCGAGGATCAGCTATGGCTGGCAGAGGGCACGGTCACGGGCCAGCACACCGAGATCACCAGCGGCGGGTGACCGGACCTCAGCGCCGCTTCCAGGGTGGAATGCCGTCCCAGTCGAAAGGCTCGATGCCATCGGCGGTAAGCTGCCAGACGCTGGCGCGGGCTTCGAGGTTGTCGATCTCCAGGAAGCCGATGGTGCCGAACTGCGTGTCGTAGTTGTGCGGATAGGTGGGGGAGCCGGGATTCACGCACAGCACCCCGTCCACCTCGGCGATGCATTCCCGGTGGGTATCGCCGAACACGATCACGTCCGGCTTGCGCTCCGGAAAAAAGCGGTCGATCCAGCGCGCCAGGGTGAACGTCGGCGGCCGCTCCGGCACCGGCACGTAATGGGTGATGCCCACCCACAGCCCCCCCAGCTCGAGCAGCCAGGCGTACTTGACCCGCGGGTCTTCCGGCTGCACCGGCCGGCCGCCGCTGCCGTCCTCGCCGTTGCCCCGGGCGGCGTAGACGGGCGCGATGCGCTCCAACTCGTCCAGAACCCAGAACTCGTGGATGTCGCCGCCGTGAAAGATCAGGTCGACGCCGGCAAAGGCTTCGAACACCTGCGGCCAGAGGTCCTTGCGGGCCTCCGGCAGGTGGGTGTCGGAGATGAGGCCGATACGCAGCCCCACTAGTCGTTGCGCCAGACGAACGGTCGGGAACGGGGTTTCTCCGGTGGCGGCGCCGAATCCGGAGGCTCGGCCGGCGGCGGCCGCTGGTGCGGATGCCGCGGAAACCGATGCGGCGCGTACACATAGGGAAACGGCGCGTAGCGCTCTTCGACGTAGACGACCGGCGACGCTGCCGGCGGCGCGGCGGCAGCCCTGGCTTCGGCGCGGGCCTGCTCGCGGGCCAGGCGCGACTCCTCCAGCGCGCGCGCCACGTCCAGCGTCTGCCGGATGCTGCTCTCGAGGTCGGCCAGGGCGTCGTCGTTGGCGGTGACCGGTGGCAGGGTGCGCCGCTCGGCGCCGGGCGAGGCCACGTCGGAGAAGCTCACCTCGCCATGCTCGCCGACGGTGACGAACACCTCGCGACCCTGCCCGGCGGACAGATCGCCCGCTGCTGCAGCGGCCGCTGCCGCCACGCCGGCGAGCAACAGGCCAGCCCACACACCCGCCAACACAGGCCTCACGATGCCACCAGGGCGCGGCCCGCGCGCGCCTGCCCGAACCCGGGCTCGAAATCCAAGCCGTTCCACAGCCGCCGCCCCGCCACGTAGGTGGCCCGCACCACGCCGTCGGAACGGTTCACGAGCTGCTGGCACTCGAAAGCGTCCCGGTAGACCAGCCGGATGTTGGCATCGCCGTCATAGGTCTTGAGCTTGTCAGGGTCGAGCACCACCAGATCCGCCGGGCAGCCGATGTCCATTCGACCCGCGTCCAGGCCGAAGAATTCCGCCGGCTCCCGGGTCAGCCGCTGCACCATGCGCGAGAACAAGGCCTCCGACTCCGCGGCGCCGATGCGCAGGGCGCGCAGGTTGCCATCGTAGTAGGCCATGTTGGTGACGTGGGCGCCGCTGTCGTTGAAGCCGGGCAGCATCTGCGGGTGCAGCAGCAGCTCGCGGACCACGGCCGGATCACGATTGGCCGACACGTAGTGCCAGTACAGGTCGCGATCGAAGTGGCGCAACAGCGCCAGGAAGAACTCACCGTCGTCGCGCACGCCGGCGCCGATGGCGGCGAACGCGCGGGCCTGCTCGGCGTTGTCGTCGCCTCCGTGGGTGCGCCAGTCGAGGTAGCGGCCGAACAGCTCGGCCATGGTCAGGCCCGCCCAGTCCGGCACCGGCGACCGGTAGATCACCATGTCGTTCAGGTCGCGGGTGAGGAACTCGTTCTCCAGGCGCAGCAGCCGGAGCAGCCGCGCCAGGCTGAACCCGGACTTACCGCGATTCCACATGGCGCGGAACGCGTCGACGAACGCCGGCTCGTCGAGGATGCGCGCCCGGGCCTCCCGGTCTTCCACCTCGGTCTCGATCAGGCGCCGCATCAGCGGGTTGCCCTCCGCCAGCGGGCTGATGGCGCCCTCGCTCCAGATCTTGAACGGCGCCGCGAGCGCCTGCATGCGGAACCGGCCGTCGAGCAGGCGCGAGTTGAATAGCCGCGCGAAGCGCTTCGCCATGCTGCGCGTGGTGCGGTTGCTGACCGAGTCCAGCGCCGCCAGCGCCGTGATCTTCAGCGGCCGCCCGTACAGCCGGCCGCTGCTGAGCAGAAACAGCTTCAGCGTCAGCGCGCCGTCGTCGGTGGCCGGCGTCATCTGCCAGACGCGGCCGTGGCGGCGGACCACGTCGGTGAGCCGCCGGTACTCGGCGAACGACGCGTACTGGGTGGGGATGCGTTTGTCCTTGTGCGGCTGATTGGCCAGGAAGTGCAGCGGCAGGCCATCGGTGGAAAAGCCGACGTAGCCCTCCGTCATGGCCCGGTCGAGCAGCGCCTCCATGCGCGCCAGCTCGTCGGCGTCCGGATCGCGGCGGATGCTGGCGTCGAGACCCATCACCTCGATGCGCAGCATGCTGTCCGGCAAGAGTGGTGCCAGGTTGGCGCCCAGCGGCAGGTCGTCGAGATGAGCCAGGTACTCGGCTGACGTGCGCCAGGTGGCGAGGTCGGCGGCCTTCCTGAGCACCGGCTTGGGGATGTTCTCCACCCGGGCGAAGCAGTCGACGATGGGGTCCTGGCCGTCACGGCGCTGGTTGCCGAAGGCGAGGCCGATGCTGCAGTTGCCGGCGACGACGCTGGTGGTGCCGTGGCGCACCACCTCCGGCAGCCCGGGCTCGAGCTCCACCTCGAGATCCTCATGGGTGTGGATGTCGAGCAGCCCCGGAATCAGCCAGCCGCCGTCGGCATCGTGCACCTGAGCCGCCGCCTCAGCCGGCAGGCCGGCGCCGTGCGCGGCGATGCGTCCGTCCTTGACCGCGACATCGACCCGCCGGCCGGGCGTGCCGGTGCCGTCGAACACGGTGGCGCCGCGGATCAGCAGATCCCAGTGCATGATCGATTTCCAGCGAATGCGCGAGTACCGTAGGGTACCTCAAGCGGCGGGAGGGGAACCAATGCTCGACTGGGATCACCTGGCGCGGCGGGCCAACGACGACGGCGAGTTTCGCCTGCACGCGCGGTTCTGGAACGCCCGGATACGCATCGGCCACGGCGACGGCAGCACGCGCCTGCGGCTGGTGGACGGCGCGCTGACCGATGTGGGACCGTGGCGCCCGGCCGACTTCGGTGCCGACCTGACCATCGGCGCCGACCCCGCCGCCTGGGACGCGCTGCTGGCCCCCGTGCCGAAGCCGTTCTATCACGACCTGTGGGCGGCCAGCGTGCACCACGGCGTGCAGCTCATCGGCGACAGCCATCACCGCTGCGCCTACTACCCGGCCGTGCGGCGCCTGCTGGAGCTGATGCGGGAGGTTCGCCATGGCGCGGTTTGACACGGCCGTGGGCCGCTACGTGTATCTGACCCTGGACGGGGTCGAGCACCGCGTCTACTTCGAGGAGGCCGGCTCCGGCGTGCCGCTGCTGCTGCAGCACACGGCGGGCGCCGACGGTCGGCAGTGGCGCCACCTGCTGGCGGACGCCGGTCTCGGCGAGCGCTTTCACATGATCGCCTACGACCTGCCCTACCACGGCAAGTCGCTGCCGCCGGAACAGGTGCGCTGGTGGACGGAGCCGTACCGGCTGACCCGCGATTTCCTCATGCAGGTACCGCTCGCCCTGGCGGATGCGCTCGGCTGCGAGCGCCCCGCCTACATGGGCAGCTCCATCGGCGGCCACCTGGCGGTGGACCTGGCGCTGCACCACCCGGACGCGTTCCGCGCCGTGATCGGCCTGGAGGCGGCGGCTCACACCCCGGGCGGCTATGCCGACGAGTTCTATCACCCGGCCATCGGCAACGACTTCAAGGCCCACCTGATGTACGGGCTGATGGCGCCCACCAGCCCGGAGCGCTTCCGGCACGAGACCACGTGGGTCTACAGCCAGGGAGCGCCGTCCGTGTTCAAGGGCGACCTCTACTACTACTCGGTGGACCATGACGTGCGCGACACTGCTGCGGCAATCGATACCGGACGCTGCCCGGTGTACCTCCTGAACGGCGAGTACGACTGGAGCGGCACCCCCGCCCACGGTGAGGCGCTGGCGGCGCTGATACCCGGGGCCCGCTACCGGACCATGCCCGGCCTAGGGCATTTTCCGATGTCGGAGGATCCGGCGCGATTCCTCGCGGAGATCAAGCCGGTGCTCGACGACATCGCGCCAGCGTGAGGACAACGGCGTGGCGAGCGACGACACCGATCAGACCCTGCCAGCGGGAAGCTTCAGCGGCTGGCTCGCAGCATTTCGCGACGCCACCGACCCGACCCGCCCGGGCGACGAGATGGACGTGCCCTGCGGCGAGTGCACGGCCTGCTGTCGAGCCAGCCAATTCGTGCACATCGCCCCGGACGAGACCGAGACGCTGGCCGCCATTCCGCCCGCGCTGCTGTTTTCCGCGCCCGGCCACCGCGACGGTACCCGGGTCATGGGGTTCGACGCCGCCGGCTGCTGCCCAATGCTGCAGCATGGGCGTTGCTCGATCTATCACCAGCGCCCGCGCACGTGCCGCCGATACGACTGCCGCGTGTTCGCCGCGGCCGGCATGGCGCCGCAACGCCTGGAGCAGTCGGAGGTGGCCGCCCGGGCGATGCGCTGGCGATTCGACTATGCGGACCAGGCTGACCGTCAGCGGCATGCGGCCATCCGCAGGGCCCGAAACTACCTATCGGACAATGCCGAGTGGCTGCCGGACTCGCAGCCGAGGCAGGAATCCGGCATGGCCGCGCTCGCCATTGCCCTGCACGAACACTTCCTCGACGCCGACGCCCCGCCAGCCGGGTGCGCGCCGTTCTGGCGGCGCTGCTCTGAGCTCTAGCGCTCGCCGGCAGCCATCGCCTCGCCCATCTTCTCGTCCACCCGCCGGACTGAGGAGGTGAACGCGGCAAGGCAGAGCACCACCACCACGAAGACCGCGCCGGCCACCTCCAGCGCCACGGCCACGCTGTAGCGCTCGGCGATGAAGCTGATGGGGATCACGCCGATGGGCATCAGGCCGTGAGACATCATGTCGATGCTGAGGATGCGGCCGCGCATGGTCGGGTCCACCTGCATCTGCAGCATCCCCCGGTTCAGTGACATGTTCCAGGCCGACAGCCAGCCGATCACGGCCACCAGCACCACCGCCAGCCACACCACCTGCGCCGACCCGAACGCGGCGGTGAAGACGCCCCAGGCCACGCAGGTGCCGATCAGCCAGGCGCCCTTGCTGCGCAGGTCGCCCATGGAAGCCAGCATCAGCGAGCCGAGGATGGCGCCGCCGCCCATGGCCGACATCAGCAGGCCCAGGTCGTCCGGGCCGCCGCCGAGGATGTCCTCGTTGAAGGCCGGCAGCAGGGTGTTGAGCGGCATGCCGAACAGAAACGGCACGATGGACAGCAGGATGAGGCCGAACACGGGCGGGTTGGCTCGGACGTAGCGCATGCCGTCCAGCATGTCGGTGAGCGGGCTCTTGCCGTCGGCGGTCTTGACGTTGCCCGGCTTCTTCACCAGCAGCATGGTGGCCGCCGACAGAAAGTACAGGAACGCGATCATCAGGTAGACGATGCCGACCCCGTAGGTGGACGAGGTGTCGCCGGAAGCCACCCAGGCGATCAGGAAGCCGGCCAGTGCCGGCCCGAGGATGCGCGACAGGTTCCAGCCGGTGGTGTTCAGCGCCATGGCGGTGAAGATCAGACGGTCCGGGATCAGCTCCGGCACGAACGCCTGCCGGGCCGGCATGGACAGGGCGAGCACGGTGCCGTTGAAGAAGCCGAACCAGATGAAGTCCCAGAAGGTGACCCGCTCGGCGAAGATGATCGCCGCCATCACCAGGGTGGCGGCGCAGTTCGAAGCCTGGGCCAGGGTGATGACGCGCCGCTTCGGCATGCGGTCGGCGAGCACGCCGCCCCACAGCGAGAAGGCCACGGTGGGCAGCATGAACGACAGGGTCACCCAGGCCAGATCCATGGCCGACGAGGTAAGGGTGTAGACCAGCCAGCCGCGCGCCACGATCTGCATGTTCATGGCGAAGGACGAGCCCAGACTGCCGATCCACAGCCAGCGGAAGTCGGCGACTTCCAGCGCCTTGAAGATGTCCTTGCTGGCCACGGCCGATCCGGGCAAAGGGGGCAGTCTAGCACGCCGCCTCCGGCCGCCCCGGTCAGCGCGACCGCCGCCTCGCTTCTGTCACAATCCGCGGCTCGGGCCTGTTCACGCTACGCCCGGCGCCGCGTTGCTGCGCAGAATGGCGTCCTGCGAGGCGCGAGGAGCGTGGTTGAGCTGGGCTCAATGAGCGACGAGCAACGACGCAGGACGCCATTCTGGGCGCAACCCTTCGGGTCGGGGCCACTTTTCCCCGACTCTTCGTTGCTGCTCGCTCGCGTAGCTCTGCTACGCCACACTCACAGCGCCTCGATTCGGAAAAAAGTGGCCACCGACGCGGTGCCGGCCGTAACGTGAACAGGCCCAAGCCTGGCCGACCATGATGCCCATGCGACCGACACGCCGCCCGCTCGTCATCCTGGTCCTGCTCTCGGCCGCCGCCGCGTGCGGCGCCGAGCAGCCACCGCAGTGGCTGACCGGACTCGACGACCGTCCGCTGGCGCTGCTGGACACCCTGCCCGACGGGCCACTGAAGATGCGGCTCGAGGCCTGCCGGGGCCAGGAGGCCCGTCCCAGCACGTTCGCCATCGGCCACCGCGGCGCGCCCCTGGGTTTTCCGGAACACACGCGCGAGTCCTACGCGGCCGCCGCCGCCCAGGGTGCCGGCGTGCTGGAGTGCGACGTCACCTTCACCGCCGACCGGACGCTGGTCTGCCGCCATGCCCAGTGCGACCTGCACTCGACCACCAACATCCTGGACACGGCGCTGGCAGAGCGCTGTCGCGAGCCGTTCGCCGCGGCCGACCCGGCTACCGGCCGCCCGGCCGGCGCGCGCTGCTGCACCAGCGAGCTGACCCTGACCGAGTTCCGCGGGCTGTGCGGGCGGCGCGACGTGGTGGACGCTACGGCGGCGTCGGTGGCCGACTATCTGGCGCCTACCCGCGGCGAGCCCTGCGGCACCCTCATGACCCACGCCGAGAGCGTGACCCTGTTCGATCGCCTGGGCGTCGCCATGACCCCGGAGCTGAAGGCGCCCGAGGTACCCATGCCGTTCCAGGGCTCGCTGACCCGGGCCGAACTCGCCGATGCCCTGATCGACGACTACCGTCGCGCCGGTATCGCACCGGCGCGGGTGTGGCCGCAGTCGTTTTCGCTCGACGACGTGCGCCACTGGATCAACCGGCATCCCGAGTTTGCGGACCGGGTGGTGTACCTCGACGGCCGCGGCGCCGGCGACGCCTTCGACCCGGCGGCGCCAGAGCGCCTCGAACCGACCATGGCGCAGCTCACCGCCATGGGCGTGCGCGTCATCGCGCCGCCGGTCTGGGTGCTGCTGACGATCGAGGACGGCCGCATCGTCCCTTCCGCCTATGCGCGCGCCGCACGGGCCGCCGGTCTGGACATCGTCACCTGGACACTGGAGCGCTCCGGCAGCCTGGCCGGCGGCGGCGGCTTCTACTACCAGAGCGTGGCCGAGCTGATCGAGCGCGACGGTGACGTCTACACCGTGCTGGACGTGCTGGCCCGCGACGTCGGCGTGATCGGCGTGTTCAGCGACTGGCCGGCCACGGTGACCTTCTATGCCAACTGCATGAACCTGGGCTGACCGCTTCGGGGGGCTGCCAAATCCGAATCCGCCGTGAGAGGATGCGCGCCCGCCCGAATGGTCTTCGCGGCGGCAACCACGGCACGCCGGAGTCCTGAGTGATGGAATCGGATCTGCTCACCTTCGTGCTGGTGGGCTTCGCCGCCCAGCTCATCGACGGCGCTCTGGGCATGGCTTACGGCATCACGGCCACCAGCCTGCTGCTGTCCACCGGCGTCCCGCCGGCGGCGGCCAGCGCCACCGTGCACGTGGCCGAGTGCTTCACCAGCGGCGTCTCCGCCGTCTCCCACCACGCCTTCGGCAACATCGACCGGGACCTGGTGCGCCGGCTGGTGCTGCCCGCCGTGGTCGGCGCCGTGCTGGGCGCCTACGTGCTGACCAGCGTGCCCGCCGACGCCATGCGACCCATCATCGCCGTCTACCTGCTGCTCATGGGCGTGGTGATCATCGTCAAGGCGTTCCGCGGCTTTCCGCCGCGCTCGGTGACCCGCCACCTGGCCCCGCTCGGCCTGGTGGGTGGCTTCGTGGATGCCGCCGGCGGCGGCGGCTGGGGCCCCATCGTCGCCTCCAACCTGCTGGCCCGTGGCGCCGCGATACGCACCACGGTGGGCAGCGTGATCGCGGTGGAGTTCTTCGTCACCACCGCCGCGTCGGTGGCCTTCATCGTCATGCTGGGCACCATCTTCTGGGAGATCGTGCTGGGCCTCGCCCTGGGCGGGCTGGTGGCCGCCCCCCTGGGCGCCTGGCTGGCCAGCCGGCTGCCGGCCCGCCCCTTTCTGGTGGTGGTGGGGCTGCTGATCATCGGCCTGTCGCTGCGCAACCTGCTCGTCTGACCGGCCCCGGCCGGTTGTGCGGCAGGTTGTGCGCCCGGAGCGGATTCCCGACAATCCGCGCCTTGCCCGCTCAACCGGAGAATGCCATGCCCGGCCTGTTGCCCGACGTCGACCCCGACGGCCTGCTCGAGTACTCGGTGGTCTACACCGACCGCGCCCTGAACCACATGTCCCAGCGCTTTCAGCAGGTGATGCGCGACATTTCCGGGATGCTGCTCGAGACCTACGCCGCCGACAGCGTGGCCGTGGTCCCCGGCAGCGGCACCTTCGCCATGGAGGCCGTGGCGCGCCAGTTCGCCACCGGCGCCCGCTGCCTGGTGATCCGCAACGGCTGGTTCAGCTACCGCTGGAGCCAGATCTTCGCCATGGGCTCGATTCCGGCGGCGGAAACGGTGCTGAAGGCGCGTCCCCAGCACGCCGGGCCCGAGGCGCCGTTCGCGCCCGCCCCCATCGACGAGGTGGTGGACGTCATCGGCCGCGAGAAGCCCGACCTGGTATTCGCTCCGCATGTGGAGACCTCCGCCGGCATGCGCCTGCCGGACGACTACCTGAAGGCGGTGGCCGACGCCGTGCACGCCCACGGCGGCCTGTTCGTGCTGGACTGCATCGCCTCGGGCACGCTGTGGGTCGACATGGCCGCCACCGGCGTCGACGTGCTGGTGAGCGCCCCGCAGAAGGGCTGGTCGGGCTCGCCGTGCGCCGGCCTGGTGATGCTCTCCCCGGCCGCTGCCGAACGCCTGACGCACACCACCAGCACCAGCTTCGCCTGCGACCTGAGAAAATGGCGCGACATCATGCGCGCCTATGAGGACGGCGGTCACGCCTACCATGCCACCATGCCCACCGACGGGCTGCGGGTGATGTGCGACGTCATGGCGGAAACCCTGGCGTTCGGCAAGGACCGTGCCCACCAGGCCCTCACCGAGCTGGGCGGCCGGGTGCGCGGGCTGCTGGAGCAGCAGGGCTTCGCCAGCGTCGCCGCGCCCGGCTTCCAGGCGCCGGGCGTGGTGGTGAGCTACACCGGCGACGACGCGCTGCGCACCGGTCAGGCGTTTGCCGCCCAGGGGCTGCAGATCGCCGCCGGAGTGCCGCTGCAGTGCGACGAGCCGGCCGACTTCAAGACGTTCCGCATCGGCCTGTTCGGGCTCGACAAGATCCAGGACGTGGACCGCACCGTGCGCACCTTCGGCGCGGCGCTGGAGGCGGTGACCGCGCGCTGAGCCGACCCGCTCAGTGGCCGTACTGATCCAGGTTGCGCAGCATGTAGGCCGCGCCGTGGGGACCGTTCAGCACGGCGTTCTCGCCGTACAGCCGCTCCTTCTGGCCGCGGAACAGCGCGCGGTTGGCGCCCAGCGGCGCCAGCTCCGCCGCCCGCCGCCGCGCCGTATCCTGCACGTCATCGGCGCCGGCGGTGGCCTGGACGATGCCGGCGGCCAGCGCGTCGGGACCGGTCCAGCGCCGGGCGAGCTGCACGGTCTCGAAGAATACGTTCATGGGCAGCTTGTGGCGGAACAGGGCGAGCTCCGGCTCCGGGATCGCCATGCCGAGCTGCATCTCGTTGGCGCAGATGAAGCCGCGGTCGGCCCGCATCACCCGCACGTCGTGACAGAGCGCCAGCATGAAGCCGGCGCCGAAAGCGTGGCCGTTGACCGCCGCCACGGTCGGGATCGGAAAGGTGATGAGGCGCGCCATCAGCTTCATGAACAGGTCGCCGAACGGGCCGCGATCGCCGCCTTCGGGATGGGCGGCCGGATCGCGCACCCAGTCGAGGTCGAGACCGTTGGAGAAGAACTTCTCACTGGCCGACGTGGTGACCAGAGCAGCGGCGCCCTCGGAGGCTTCCACCTCGTCCAGCACGGCGGCGAACGCGTGCACGAAGGTGGTGTTCCAGCGGTTCTCGCCGGCAGTCATGGTGAGGGTGAAGACGTCGCCGTCCCGGGTGAGGTCGATCATGGGTGGATCCTGGCCGTTCTGGATATGTCCGGCAGTCTGCGGCGGTGCCGCCGGCGAATCAATCGGCGTACAGTGCCTGCCATGACCGAGCCGACGATGCACCACCACGACGCGGGAGCACGCTCGTGACCGACCTGACCCTGCGGGAAGCCGGCCCCGCCGACATCGACGCCCTGGTACGCCTCATCAATGCCGTCTACCGCGGCGATTCCAGCCGCCTCGGCTGGACCACGGAGGCCGACCTGCTCGACGGCCAGCGCACCGACGCGGGTGAGGTGGGGGAGCTGATCGAAGCCGCCGACTCGATGTTCCTGGTGACCGACGACGACGCCGGCCTGCTCGCCTGCGCCCACCTGGCACAGGACGGCGCCCGCGCCTGGTTCGGCATGTTCGCCGTACGTCCCGGCCACCAGGGTCAGGGCCTGGGGCGCCGTTTCCTCGAGGCGGCGGAGCAGCGGGTTCGCGTGCGCTGGGGCGTGACCCACATGCGCATGAGCGTGATCAGCCTGCGCCGCGAGCTGATCGACTACTACGGCCGGCGCGGCTACGCGCCCACGGGCGAGACGCTGCCCTTCCCCACCGACCCGCGCTTCGGCATCCCGAAGGTGGCTCACCTCGAGTTCGTCGTGCTCGAAAAGCCGCTGACACGCCCATGACGGGCATCCTGATAACCGATCAGGTCGGCCGCGTCGCGGCGTTGCTGAAGGCGCGCGGCGAAACCGTGGCCGTGGCCGAGTCCTCCACGGGTGGCCTGATCGCCGCCTCGCTGCTGGCCGTGCCCAGGGCATCGGCCTACTTCCTGGGCGGCAGCGTGGTGTACACCCTGGCGTCGCGGCGCGCGCTGCTCGAGATTACGGCCGCCGACGTGGCCGGCCTCGAGCCTCTCACCGAAGCCATGGCCGAACGCTTCGCTGCCCGTGCCCGCGCCCAGCTCGACGCCACCTGGGGGCTGGCCGAGCTGGGTGCCGCCGGCCCCACCGGCACACCCTACGGCCACGCCCCCGGCATCAGCGTCATCGCCGTCACCGGCCCGGTGACGCTGACCACCACGCTCGAGACCGGCAGCCCCGACCGCGAGGCCAACATGTGGCGGTTCGCTGCCGGCGCCATCGACCTGCTGGCGCGGGCGCTGCAGGCGCACAACCCCGGCTGATTCGATGCTAGGCTGCCGGGCACGCTCAGACCGACGTCACTTGCCATGCCTGCAGCCTCGAACACCGGCAGCGTCCGCCTCGCCGACCAGCAATCCGCTTCGACCATCCTGCACCGCATCCTCGCGGAGGCGGTGACGGCGTTTCCGGCGGCGCTGTCGAAGGCCGCCCTGCCGGAGGATCCGCAGGCCTTCCGGAACCGCTACGCCGACGTGCTGCCGCGCTTCGAGGCCGCGCGCCTGGCGAGCCGCGAGCGGACGGCGATCGCCAGAGCGATGGCGGCCGCCAGCCGGCGCAGCCTGGAGTGGGCGGGTCCGGCTGGAGTCGTGCCGCTGACGCACGCACTGGAGACTGCCGCAACGCCGCTGCCGCTCGCGCAGCTCGAGCCCGGCGCCGATCCGGGCTGGGCGCCACAACTGACCTACCGGGGCGAACGCTGGTCGGCGCCGCAGATCCCGGCGCTCGCCGAGCGGCTGGTGACGCGCAACGTGATCACGCCGGCAGCCGCAGACGCACTCACCTGGCTCGCCGAGCAGCAACTCCAGCAGGGCAACCTCACCCTGGCGGGACGCAGGATCGTCATGCTGGGCGCCAACGCCGAGATGGCGCCGACGCGCGCCTGGCTGGAAGCCGGCGCCGAGGTGCTGTGGCTGGACGTGGTGCCGCCGCCCGCGGACTGGCTCGCGTCGTTCCGCCCGGCGGGACGACTCTGCTGGCCGCGGCAGGGCGGCGCCGACCTGCTGACCGCGCCGCACTCGATTCTGGCGACCATTGTCGAGTTTGCCGACGGCCGGCCGGTGGACCTCGGCCTGTACGCCTACGCGCCGGGCCAGGCGCGGGAGATGCGGCTCACGGGGGCCATGAACGCCATCGTCGACGCGCTGCCCCGAGCGCTGATCGCCAGCGTCACGCTGCTGGTCTCCCCCACCACGCCGACGGCGCTCACCCCTGACGATCAGCAGCGGGTGGCCCGACGCCGGCAGTCCCGGCCGGCCTGGGAGGCGATGCTGGCCGCCGCCGGGCTGCTGGGCCGGGGCGGCGGCTACGAAGCCGTGGGCGACGCCGCCGCCACGCGCACCGTGGTGTCCATCCAAGGCGCCAGCTACCAGGCCGCTCAGTACCTCGGCAAGATCATGACCGCCGAATGCTGGGCCACACATGGCGCACCCGATGAGGATGCGCCGCAGCCGCTGCGGGTATCGGCCAACAGCGCGGCCATCACCCGCACCCGCTCTCTGAACCACCCCGTGTTCGCGGCCGCCTTCGGCGGCGCCGGCGCCTTCGGTGTGGAGTCGTTCACGCCGCGCCAGTCACGAACGGTGAACGGGCTGCTGGCGGTGCGGGACTGGCTGCACCCGCAGGCGCCCGTCCCGGGGGCCGTGCGCGTGCATGGTGGGCTGCATACCCTGCCCTACCCGCTGGAGCCTGCGCTGCGCGTCGCCGCCGCGTTCGGCTTCGCGCGGTCGCCGCGGCTGCTGCGGGGGTTGCTCAGGACCAGCGATCGAAGCGCATGATCTCCTCGACTGGCTTGCGCCGCACCGGGCCGAACTTGCCGCTCGGATAGCCCACGGGAATCAGGCACAGCGCTGCAAACGTCTCAGGCAGGTTCAACACCTCGCGGACGGCATCCTGGTCGCGCAGCGCCAGCGTCGTCGGCGCCGCACCGAGCCCGAGCGAGCGGGCGGTGAGCAGCAGGTTCTGGATGCCCGGCCACACCGAGCCGGCCTGGCGATAGATGCCGAGCCCGTCCACCCGCTCACCGTAGTCGAGGCAGGCGACGATCAGCGCCGGAATCTCGTGCATGTGCTCCATCTGCCAGACCACGGCCTTGAGCATGCGCGCCTGAGCGTCGCTGGCCGGGTTCTCGAGGCTGGGCCTGATGTACGGCTCGGCGAACTGCCGGTTCAGCTCGGCCAGCCTGCGCTTCTGCCCGGCATCACGAACCACCACCCATCGCGCCCGCTGGGCGTTGGAGCCGGATGGCGCCTGGTTCGCCGCGTCGATCAGCTTGATCAAGAGCGCCTCCGGCACCTCGCGGAACTCCAGCTTGCGCATGGCGCGGCAGTTGTAGATGGCTTCAGAGAGCGGCATGTCAGGCATGGATGGACCTCCTTCTAGACCTCGACCTCGAGCTTCTCGATGCCGCGGAAGAACGGCAGCGCCCGCCAGGTGAGCGCCTGATCCGGAAGCTTCATGTTCGGGTAGCGCTCGAACAGCTTGCGGTATACGCGCCGGGCTTCGATGCGCGCCAGCGGCGCGCCGATGCAGATGTGGGCGCCGCCGCCGAAGGAGACGTGCGAGGGGCGCTTCACGGTGACGTCGAATACTTCGGGGTTGGCGAACTTCTCCGGATCACGGTTGGCAGCCGCCAGCGACATGAACACCGGCTGGCTCTTCTTCATGGGGCAGCCGGCGACCTCGCGATCCTCGGAGACGATGCGCGACGTGGCCTGCACCGGCGCCTCGTAACGCAGCACCTCCTCCACCGCCGTCTGGTCGAGCTTCGGATCGGCTTTGAAGGCCTTAAGCTGCTCGGGATGCGTGAGGAACAGCCACACGCCGTTGCCAATCAGATCGGTGGTGGTGAGGTTGCCGCCCACCAGCAGCGCCTGCAGGTTGATGCGCAGCTCGTTGTCGGAGAAGTCCCCGCCGGCGGCCTGGGCCTGCACCATGTCGCTGATCAGGTCTTCGCGCGGGTGCTCGCGGCGCTCGGCCATGAGCTCGGTGAAGTAGGCGTCGAGCTTGGCCGCGCTGTCCTCCATGAACGCGGTCTGCTCCGGGGTGCGCAGGGGGTTCAGGCCCAGGATCAGGCCCTCGGACCATTCCCGGAACTCCTTGAGACGGCTCTCGTCGACGCCGAGGATGTGGGCGATGACCAGGATCGGCACCGGCACCGCGATGTGCTCCATCAGGTCGAAGCGTCCGGACGCCGGCGCGGCCTCGATGACGCCGTCGATCAGCGCCTCGATCTCGCCTCGCATGGTCTTGATGCGGCGGTAGAACGCCTCCATCAGCGGCCCGCGGTTGCGGGCATGATCGGGGTTGTCCATGAACAGGATGCTGGTGCGCGTGCCGTCCGGATCGTTGGGGTCGAGCAGCATGCGGGAGATCGAGCCCTCCTCAGCATTGCGCGGATGGCGAACGAACGTGCCGTCGTTCACGGTGGCGCGGATGTCGTCGTAGCGCGTCAGCAGCCAGGTCTTGATGGCTTCGTCGCGCAGCACCCGGCCGCGCTCGCGCAGGGCCTTCATGCGGGGGTGCGGGTTCTCCCGCGCTACGGGGTCGAAAGCGGAGATCTCGAACAGGCTGGTGGCGGCGGGTTCCACTGTCTCGTCAGTCATCGTCAAGCTCTCCCGGCAACACGTGGGCCAGCGGCAACTATACGCCTCTAGGCACCGATCCCCGAGCCCGGCTTCATCTGACCAGCACCAGCTTCCCCAGCACCCTGCCGGCGAGCTGGTCCTCGAACGCCTGCACGAACTGGGCGGCCGGACGCTCGGTGATGGGCGCCGGCGTCAGCCTGCCGGAGGAAATCCAGTCGACCAGGGTCGCCGCCAGCGGGCCGTTGATGTGCGGGTTCTGCCGGGCATCACCGCCCCAATCCACCCCGACGATGGCGCAGCGCTTCAGCAGCGGCAGGTTCAGCGGGATCTTCGCGATGGTGCCGCTGGCGAACCCGACCACCAGAAACCGACCGCCGGGTGAGAGTGAGCGCAACGCCGGTTCCGACGCGTCGCCGCCCACCGGGTCGTAGACCATGAGCAAAGGTCTCCCCGCCAGCGCGGTCTTCAGGTCATCGCGCCAGTGCTCGGCGGTGTAGTCCACGGTGGCGTGAGCGCCGGCTGCCAGGGCTGAACGCCGCTTGGCCTCCGTGGAGGCGGCGCCGATCACGTGGGCGCCCATGGCTCGGGCTACGGCGATCGCCGCGGAGCCCACGCCGCCGGCGGCGCCCAGCACCAGCACGGTCTCGCCGGGCTGGAGATTTCCGCAGTCTCGCAGGCCGTAGATCGCGGTCAGGTAGTTGATGAACAGACCGCCCGCCTGGGCGTCCGTCAGCGGTTCGGGGGTCGAGCAGCAACTGGCTTCATCGACGCACACGAATTCGGACAGGGCGCCGCTGGCGCTGCCGAACACCCGGTCGCCAACCGCCAGACGTGAGCATTCCGCGCCCACCGTCTCGACGACGCCCGCGTACTCACTGGCGGGACGGAATGGCAGCGGTGGTTTGACCTGGTACAGACCCTGGATCAGCAGGCCGTCCACGAAGCCGATGCCGGTCGCAGTGACGCGCACCAGGACCTGCCTGGGCCCCGGACGGGGCGTTGGCACGTCGATTTCCTTCAGCGAGGACGGCGGGCCGAACTGTTCGCATACGACGCTTCGCATGGTGGACTCCAGGAACCTGACCGGGTTGAGCAGAATGGCCGACTACCCGGCATCCAGGCTTTGCGGGGTGGAAGATTCACCGGATGAGCGCCGCGGCGCGACGCTCTCCAGAAAGACGCCGATGCGCTCGAACGCCGCCTGCGCTTCGGGCAGCCGGTCCTCGAAGATGTGCCACACGTGCAGCACGTGGTGCCAGGTCTCGAGCTCGGCCGGCGAGCCGGCCGCCCGTGCCTTGTTCACGTAGCGCCTGGCGTCGTCGATGAGCAGCTCCGCCTCGCTGGCGTGCACCAGCGTCGGCGGCAGGTTGTCGAGGTTGCCGTGGGCGGGTGACACCCGCGGGTCACACGGCCGCACACCCGTGGTCAGCCAGCCGAACCACAGCGCCAGGGTCTTCGGCAGCTTCGCGAACGGCCGGAACATCGGCCCGAGCATGTGATCGCTGTCCAGATTTTCGAGGATGCTCGGCGACGACAGCGTGGCGTCGGTGGCCGGCGACAGCGCCACCGCCGCGTCGGCCCGCCGCAGCCCGACGTCGCGGGCCCAGGCGATGAGTGCCAGGGTGAGGTTGCCGCCGGCGGAGTCGCCGGCCACGAACAGCGTCGCCACCGGCGCGGCGCCCGCGGGCCCATGGTCGATGATCCAACGGTAGGCCGTCTGGCAGTCGGCCAGGCAGTCGAGGCGCTTGTGCTCGGGCATCAGCCGGTAGTCCACGGCCAGCACCGAGGCGCCGGCGATCTCGGAGAGTCTGGCCGTGATCGGGCGATGGCTCATCGGCGAGCCCATGACGAACGCCCCACCGTGCAGGTACAGCAGGCGGCGACTCGGATCCGCACCCGGCGCGAGCACCCATTCGCCGGGCACCCCGGCCACGTCCACCGCGCGGATCTCGGCATCACCCGCACGGCCTTCGCCCATCTGGTCCATCGCCTCGCGCAGGCGCTTCAGCCGCTGCCGGCGCGGACCCTTCGGCGCGTTCTCACCCATGCGCTGCAGCAGCTCGACGGTTTCGAAGTGGGCGTCGCTCGGCGGTGGCGGCTCGCCGCCAGGCCGCTCGCCGTCGTAGCGGCTGAGATCGTCACCGCGCAGGTAGAACCGTGCCACCGCCCAGATGGCGACCGGTAGCAGCACCACCGTCACCATCCAGCTCACGATCACGGCAGTCCAGAACGCGGCCAGCAGCAGGGCCAGGGGGATGATCCAGTTCATAGCAGCTCGCTCCGCAACGCGGCCATCGGGTCGGGACAGTGTGGCGTGACGGGGCCGCTCACTCAAACACCCGCTGGAAGTTCTCCTTCCTCAGTACGCGGGCGGCGGTTGCCGGGGTGTAGAGGCTGGAGCGGCCTCCGCATCGTAAGCCGCCGGCGCCGCGGCGCACCGCACCGTCACCCGCTCGCCGCGGCGCGTCTCCGGGTAGTAGTCCCAGACCGCATGATGGTGCACGGCGCGGTTGTCCCACAGCACCAGCGTGTTCGGCCGCCAGCGCACGCGGCAGTGGAAGCGCGTGTTGGACTCGATGTGACGGTAGAGCATGCCCAGAATCGCCGCGCTCTCCCGGGGCGAGAGCTCGTTGATGCGCTCGGTGAACGGTTCGTTCACGTACAGCACCGGCTGACCGGTGTCCGGATGCCGGATCACCACCGGGTGGTTGGCGCTCGGGTAGGTCTGACCCGGCTGCAGCTCGACCCCGTAGGCCTTCAGGTCGCGCTGGCCGCTGTGAAACGCCGTCAGCCCCAGCAGCATGCGCTGCACGGCCGGGCTCAGCGTCGCGTACGCTGCCTGCATGTTGGCGAACAGGGTGTCGCCACCGCCCGATGCCGGCACCTCGGTGATGTACAGCGCGGAGGCCATGGGCGGGATGGGCTCGCAGGAGAGGTCCGTGTGCCAGCCCTCGCCGTTGGCGACCCGGGTCTTGGCGGTGATGTGGATATCGAAGATCTCCGGATCGCCGCGCATGCCCAGGTTGGTCTTCGCCGGGTGTGTCTGCAGCTCGCCGAACAGGCGGCCGAACGCCTTGTGCTGATCACGGGTGAGCTGCTGGTCTCTGAACACCAGCACGAAGTGCTCGCGGAACGCGCGCCGGATCTCGTCGATCACGGGCGGCGTCGGGTCGCCGAGGTCGACGCCGCTCACCTCAGCCCCCAGGCTCGGGGTCAGCGGCTCGACCTCGATGTGTGCGTACTTAGGTTGCACGCACGAGCCCGCTCAGATCCGCTCGATGATGATGGCGGGCGCCATGCCGCCGGCGGCGCACATGGTCACCAGGCCCGTGGTCAGGTCGCGGCGCTCCAGCTCGTCGAGCAGGGTGCCGATCAGGATCGACCCGGTGCCGGCGATGGGGTGACCCAGGGCAATGGCGCCGCCGTTGACGTTGACCTTCGCCGGGTCGAGGTCGAGGTCGCGCATGAACTTGAACGCCACCACGGCGAACGCCTCGTTCACCTCGAACAGGTCGATGTCGTCGAGCGTCATGCCGGCCTTCTTCAGCACCTTGCGCGCAGCGGGCACCGGCTCGTTCAGCATCAGCTCCGGGCTGCCGGCGGCGTTGGCCATGGCGACGATGCGCGCCCGCGGCTTCCAGCCCTGGCCCCTGGCGTAGTCGGGCGAGCACAGCAGCACGCCACCGGAGCCGTCCACCACACCCGAGCTGTTGCCGGCGTGGTGCACGTGGTTGATCTTCAGGTCCGGATACGTGCGGCGAACGATGGAATCGAAGGTCTCGCCGGTCTCGTCCACGGCCATGGGCATGAAGGTCTCGAATACCGGCGGCAACTGGGAGAGGCCCTCCAGCGTGGTCTGCGGCCGCGGGAACTCGTCGCGGTCCAGGGCCAGGGTGCCGTCCTCGTTGTAGACGGGCACCACGCTCTTCTTGAAGTAGCCGTTCTCCAGGGCGGCCTTGGCGCGCTGCTGGCTCTGGAAGGCCAGGCCGTCGACGTCTGCGCGGCTGATGCCCTCCAGCGTCGCGATCACGTCGGCGCACACGCCCTGATGCGGCTGCGGATGCAGCTCGCGCAGCGCCAGGTTGCCGGCGTCGAGCATGGCGCCGCCGCCCTGGGCGGCAAGCTGCGCCGTGTACGACATCATTTCGACGCCGCCGGCCACCACCAGGTCCTCCATGCCGGACATGATGCTGGCCGCGGCCATGTTCACCGAGGTGATGCCGGAGCCACAGAAGCGGTCGAGCGTGACGCCGCTGGCCTGCGTGTCCCAGCCGGCGGCCAGCAGCGACATTCGGGCGATGCACGACCCCTGCTTGCCGCGCTGGGCGGAGCAGCCCCAGATGACGTCGTCCACCTCGGCGGTGGCGATGCCGTTGCGCGCCTTCAGGGCATTCAGCACCGTCGCGGACAGGTGCTGCGGGTGCAGATGGGCAAGCGATCCCTTGCCCACCTTGCCGATGCCGCGGGGCGTGCGGGCGGTGTCGATGATCCAGGCTTCAGTGGTCATGGCGTCTCCGGAGCGTGCAGTGAATGGGGTGACTGGCGCGCATTGTATAACGCGTTCTATGGAGACTGCAGGTCCCGGTGCCGGTGGCCATGCGCCCCACCCGGCTCGCATACTTTCCACCTTTGAGGCACAGGGGGAGCAGCGATGGACGACCTGCAGGGGAAGACGGCCTTCGTCACCGGCGCCGCCAGCGGCATTGGCCTCGGCATGGCGCGCGCCTTCGCCAGGGCTGGCATGCGCGTGATGCTGGCCGACATCGAGGCCGCGGCTCTGGCGTCGGCGGCCGACGGCCTGCGCCGGGACGGCGCCACCGTCGAGACCGTGGTCTGCGACGTTTCGCAGCGGGACGCGGTGTTTTCGGCAGCCGAGGCCACCCTCGCCGCCTTCGGCAAGGTGCATGTGGTGTGCAACAACGCCGGCGTCACCAGCGGCGGCTCGATCGAGGACTGCTCCGAGCAGGACTGGAGCTGGGTGATCGGCGTGAATCTTCTGGGCGTCGTTCACGGCTGCCAGGCGTTCGTGCCGCATCTCAAGCGCCAGCAGGAGGGCGGCCACATCGTCAACACCGCCTCCATGGCCGGGCTGCTGGGCGGCATGGCCGCCTGGGGGCCCTACAACGCCACCAAGTATGCGGTGGTGGGTCTCACCGAGGTGCTGCGCCAGGAAGGCCGCAGCGGCGGCTTCGGCGCTTCGGTGCTGTGCCCCGGCGGGGTCAACACCCGCATCTTCGAGGCGCCCCGCAACCGCCCGCAGCGCTTCGGTCCGCAGCAGTCCATCGTCGCCGACGGCGTGTCGACCGACGACCTGAAGCGGGGTCTGGACCCCGACGTGGTCGGCCGCCTGGTGCTGGACGCCATCATCGCCAATCGCCTGTTCATCTTCACCGACCCGCGCTTCAAGGCCCTGGTGCAGAAGCGCCACGACAAGATTATGGCCGACTTCGACTGGGCGGCCGCTTCCGCGGCGCTGGTGGACGGCGGCGCGCCCGGAGCCCAGCCCCGATAGCGCCTCAGGCAGCGCCCCGCTGCGCCCGCCGCTCGCCCAGGAGCAGCACGGCGACGTCGCCGTCGACCCGGAAGCTCATGATCAGCAGGTAGGCCGTGAGCACCGGGATGCCGCCGAAGAAGCCGAGCACGCCCAGCGCGCAGCCGCCCGCCGAGAAGTGGTGGCGCCAGGCCAGCCAGGTTCCGGAGAGGATCAGAAAGCCGAGAAAGTCGACGTTGAACTGGCCCGGCCAGCCCATCTTCGCGATGTCGCCAAAGAACACGGGCAGCAGCCCCAGACCGTGGTTGGCGGCCACCGGAATCGTGTAGATCACGACCGCCGCGAGCAGAATCACCAGAAGCACTCTCAAGGTCGTCACGTCACATCTCCCTGCGAAAGGCCACCATTGTCATCCGCCGGGGACTTGGTGACGATGACCTCCCAGGTCATCGTCACGGCGCCCCGAGCGGTGCGCCAGGCGGTGGAAGGCCGGGAACCGGCATGCCGAGTCGAGGACAGCAGGCATGGACACGCATTGGCTCGAGCTGAAGATTCCGCCGCTGGCGCTGGTGCTGCTGGCCGCCGGCTGCATGTGGGCGGTGTCTGCCGCACTGCCCGGATGGCGGATCGACCTGCCCGGCACGACCACGACCTCGATCGCGCTGGGCGCGGCCGGGGTCGTCATCGCCCTGCTGGGCGTCGGCGCCTTCAGGTCGGCCGGCACCACCGTTGACCCACGGGCGCCGGATCGCACCGAGCATCTGGTCACGACCGGCATCTACCGCTTCACCCGCAACCCCATGTACCTGGGCATGCTGCTCTTGCTGCTCGCCTGGGGCGTGTACGTGCGCAGCGTCCCGGCACTGGCGCTCGTTCCCGCCTTCGTCCTGTACATGAACCTGTTCCAGATCGCGCCCGAAGAGCGCCACATGCGCGGCAAGTTCGGGGACACCTTCACCCGCTACCAGTCACGAGTGCGCCGCTGGCTCTGACGCCCACCTGGCGCCGGCCCATCAACTCGTAGAACGTGGGCAGCACGAACAGGGTGAACAGCGTGCCCACCAGCATGCCGGCGGCGATCATCAGGCCGATGGCGAAGCGGGCGTTGGCGCCGGCGCCGAACGCCATGAGCAGGGGCACCACCCCGAGCACGGTCGCGAACGTGGTCATCAGGATCGGCCGCAGCCGCAGTCCGGCGGCCTCCAGCACGGCCGTGCGCCGGTCTGCGCCGTCCAGCAGCCGGTGGTTGGCGAAGTCGACGATGAGGATGCCGTGCTTGCTGATCAGGCCGATCAGGGTCAGCAGCCCCACCTGGGTATAGATGTTGAGCGTGGTCATGCCGAGCGCCAGCGGCACCACGGCGCCGAAGATCGACAGCGGCACGCTGATCAGCACGATCAGCGGGTCGCGGAAGCTGTTGAACTGGGCCGACAGCACCAGGTAGATGAACACCATCGATGCCGCGAACAGCGGCAGGAAGCTCTGGCTCTCCTCCACGAAGCGTCTCGACTCGCCGAGGTAGCCGGCGCGGAAGCCCGTCGGCGCCACCTCCTGCAGGGTGCGCTCCAGGAACGCGAGCCCATCGCCCAGCGAGTTCGGCGGGATCATCAGCCCCTGAACGGTCACGCTGTTCTGCTGCTGGAACTGCTTCAGGGTGTTGGGCTTCACCGACTGACTCACCTCGATGACGGTGGACAGGGGCACCAGGCTGCCGCTGCCGGTGCGCACGTAATAGCGCTCCAGCCACTCCTTGGTGAGGCGGAAGTCGCGGCCGGCCTGGGGAATCACCTTGTAGCCGCGGCCCTCGATGCTGATGCGGTTGGTCTCCGCTTCCCCCAGCATGATCTGCAGGGTGCGGCCGATGTCCTCCATGGAGATGCCGAGCCGCGCCGCCAGCTCGCGGTCGATGCGCACACCCACCTCGGGCCGGGAGAAGCGCAGGTCCTTGTTGACGAAGGCGAACATGCCCGACTGCCGCGCCCGCGCCAGCACCTCGTCGGCCACCCGGTCGAGGTCCGGATACCCGGCGTTGCCGGAGATCACGAACTGCACGGGGAGGCCCGACGCGGCACCCGGCAGGCCGCCGGCTGGGAAGGTGAAGATCTCGAGCCCGCTGATCGCGTCGTACTTGGCCTGCACCTCCTGGCGCACGGCCTCCAGGCTGCGCTCCCGCTGGCTCCACGGCTTGAGCTCCAGGCCGCCGAACACGGACGTCGGCTCGTTCACCTGCCAGGAGTGGGTCACCTCCGGCACGGTCCGCCAGGCCTCCACCATCTGGTCGAGGAAGTAGGTGGTGTACTCCAGGCTGCCGTAGTCGGGCGGCGTGGCTACCGCGAAGATGCTGCCGCTGTCTTCCTCCGGCGCCAGCTCCTTCTGCGCGAGCTGGTAGAACACGGGCAGGCTCAGGAAGATCACCACGGCGAACAGCATCACCGCACCGCGGTTGTCCAGGCAGAAGCCGAGCCAGCGCTGGTAGCGGCCGAGCAGCTCGTCGAAGCGGGCGTCAAGCCAGCTCGCCACCGCCCCCTGATGCTCGTGGTCCTTCAGCAGGTAGGCGCACATCATCGGGCTGAGCACCAGGGCGACGACGCCGGAGATCACCACGGCGCCCGCCAGGGTCAGGGCGAACTCGCTGAACAGGGCGCCGGTCAGGCCGCCCAGGAAGCCGATGGGCAGGTACACGGCGACCAGGGTGAGGGTCATGGCGACCACCGGCCAGGCCACCTCCCGGGCGCCGGCCAGGGCAGCCGCCAGGGGCTGCTCGCCGGCCTCGATGTGGCGGTGCACGTTCTCCACCACCACGATGGCATCGTCCACCACCAGGCCGATGGCGATCACCATGGCGAGCAGGGTCAGCAGGTTGATGGAGAATCCCATGAGCCAGATCAGGAACAGCACGGTCACCAGCGACAGCGGTATGGCGACGATGGGAATGGCCACCACCCGCAGCGAGCCGAGGAACAGCAGGATCACCAGCACCACGATCACCGATGCCTCCACCAGGGTGCGCACCACCTCATCCAGCGCCTCGCCGATGTAGATGGAGAGGTCGGAGTCGAGAAATATCGACAGGTCGGCCGGGAGCTGGCCGTTCAGCTCGGCCACCTTGTCCTTGACCCGCACCGCCATCTCCAGCGGGTTGGCACCGGGCGCCTCGGTGATGGCGATGAACACCGTCGCCTGGCCGCTGGAGTAGACGGCGGAGTCATAGGTCTCGCTGCCAAGCTCCACCGTGGCCACGTCGCCGAGGGTGACGCGGCGATCGCCTTCCTGGCGCACCACGATGGCGGCGAACCGATCCGGGTTCTCCAGGTCGGTTTCGGCATCGACGCTGGCGCGCACCAGCTCGCCCCGGGTGGTGCCCGCGGCGGAGATGAAGTTGTCCCGCCGCACGGCGGCGTCCACGTCTGCGGCGGTGACGCCGAAGGCGGCCATCCGGGTCGGGTTCAACCAGATTCGCATGGCGAACTCGCCGACGCCGAGCACGCGCGCCTCGCCGACGCCCTCGAGGGTGGACAGCACCGGCTGGATCGTGCGCACCGCGTAGTCGGCCCGCTGCTGCACGCTCATCTGCTCGCTCAGCAGCGCCAGGTACATCATGGCGTCACCGCCGGTGCGGTTGCTGACCACCGGGTCTTCCACCTCACGGGGCAGCTCGAAGCGGGCCTCGTTGACCTTGGTGATCACCTCCCCGAGTACGTCGGTGGAGTTCTCGCCGAGGCGCACCCATGCCTGGATCTGGGCGACGCCGGCATCGCTCTGGGAAGTGACGTAATCGACGCCCTTGGCAGAGGCGATGCGGCGCTGCAGCGGCGTCGTGACGAAGCCCTGAACGGTCTCGGCGCTGGCCCCGGGGTAGGCGGCGCGCACGAAGATGACGCTCTTTTCCACCTCCGGGTACTCGCGCAGGCTGAGCTGGGTGCCGGCCTGCAGGCCGACCAGCAGCATCACCGCGCCGATCACCAGCGCCAGCACGGGCCGGTGCACGAAGATGTCGGTGAAGCGCGGCACTACAGCGCCACGCGCTCGTCGATGACGACGCGCACGCCGCGATAGAGCTTGTTCTGGCCGACGCTGACCACGCGCTCTCCGGCCGCCACGCCGTCGAGCACGGCCACCCGGCCGTCACGCACCTTGCCGACGCGCACCACCCGGGCGCTGGCGGTGAGCGCGCCATCCTCCAGCGGCTCGACGACGTAGATCAGGTTGCCCTGCAGCGCGTAGGTCACGGCGGTCTCCGGCACCGTGACCAGCGCCTGGCGCTCGCCCAGATCGAGCGCGAGCGATGCGAACATGCCCGGCAGCAGGCCGTCGGTGCGCTGCAGCCTGGCGCGCAGCAGGATGTTGCGGGTCTCGGCATCGATGCGCGGATCAACCGCGGTGACCAGCGCCGGAAAATCCCGCCCCGGATAGGCATCCACCTGCACCGTGATCGGCAACCCCGGGCGCAGCCCGGGCACGAACCGGGCAGGCACCGTGAAGTCGATCTCGAGCTCGGACAGATCCTGCAGGGTGGCGATCACCGTGCCCGGCGAGAGGTAGTCGCCCACGTCCAGACGGCTGATGCCGATGGTGCCGGCGAACGGCGCCTCGATGCGCTTGTTGTCGAGCCGCGCCTGGGTCTCGGCGAGCTGCGCCCGCGCCCGCTCCAGGTCGGCCCGGGTCCGGTCGAACTGGGTCTGCGGGATCGACTGCCGCTCGAGCAGCACCCGGTCGCGCTCGTAGAGAATCTCGGCCAGCTCCAGCGCCGCCTGCTGGTTGCGCAGGCTGGCGCGTTCCACCTCGTCGTTCAGCACCACCAGCGCCTGGCCGGCCTCCACCTGGTCGCCGGAGGCGAAGCGGATGGCAACGATCTCCCCGCTGGACTCGGAGGTGAGCTCGACCCCACGCACCGCACGGATGCTCCCCACCGCGCTCAGGGTCTCGGCCCAGGTCTCGGCGCGCGCGGTGGAAACCGCCACCGTCACCGGCGGCGGGCTGAAGTCCATGCTGGCGAAGGCGCTGAAGCGCTGATAGAGATAGGCACCGATGGCGCCGAAGATCACCAGCAGCAGGGTGATGGCTATGGCGTAGGCTTTCATTCGCTTGCGGCCACCGAGGGGTATTCGGGGCCGCAGGAAGGGGTGTCATCGCGCGTCATCGAGTCGAATCGCCGTGCCGGTCGAGGCATGACGATATACTCGCAGGCCGAAGGAAGCCAAGCGCGGGTCATGCTGGCCGTCCGCCGGGCTGCGCCGGCCGTCCGATGGGACGGAATTCCGGTTACCATCCGTCGGGGCATTCGCAATGGGGAGAAGCGCTCGATGATCAGCCGGACCTGGACCAGCGCATGGCTGCTTGCGCTGCTGGTGGTGCTGCCAGAGGGTGCGGCCGCCGCCCCGGATTACAGCCCCGGCGTCGGCCGCGACTACCCGCAACGGGTGTTCTTCGGCGACACGCACCTGCACACCCGAAACTCGGCGGATGCCTACTCGCTCGGCAACATGAACCTGACGCCGGCGGACGCGTTCCGCTTCGCGCGGGGGCAGGAGACGGTTGCCCACAACGGCATGCGCGTGAAGCTCAGGCGACCGCTCGACTTCCTGGTGGTCTCGGACCACGCCGAGTACCTGGGGGGCTACTACCGGTTCGCCGTGAACGATCCGATCGTCCGCGACACCGAGGTCGGCAAGGCGTGGGCCGAGCTGGCGCAGGCGGGCGACATGGTGCGCATGATGATGTCGTTCACCGGCAGCATCAACGATCCGGCCAACCACCCGCCGTTTCCCGAAGCGACCCGCCAGCGGATCTGGACCGACGTGGCCATCACCGCGGACGAGCACGATGCACCCGGCGTCTTCACCGCCTTCATCGGCTACGAATGGACGTCCATGGTCGACGGCAGCAACCTGCACCGGGTGGTGGTGTTCAAGGACGGCGCCGACAAGGTAGCGAAGACCATTCCGTTCTCGGCCCAGGACAGCATCGACCCCCGCGATCTGTGGCGGTGGCTGGCCGACTACGAAGCGGCGACCGGCGGTGAGGCGCTGGCCATCGGCCACAACGGCAATCTGTCCAATGGCCTCATGTACGGCGAGCGCATGCTCGACGGCGAGCCGCTGGACCGCGCCTACGCGGAGCTCAGCGCCCGCTGGGAGCCGCTGTTCGAGGTCACCCAGGTCAAGGGCGACAGCGAGTCCCATCCGCGGCTCTCACCCACCGACGAGTTCGCCGACTTCGAGAACTGGGACACCTTCAACATCAGCAACACCCGGCCGAAGGAAGACTGGATGCTGCAGTACGAGTACGCGCGCGGCGTGCTGAAGCACGGTCTGCGCAAGGAATCCGAGCTCGGCGTCAATCCGTTCAAGTTCGGCCTGATCGGATCGACCGACGGCCACAACTCCATCGTCACCGCGGAAGAAGACAACTTCTTCGGCAAGTTTCCCGAGTCGGAGCCGTCGGAAAACCGCTTCACCACGCGCATGGCCCACCAGCTCGATCCCAACTGGAAGCTGGTCGCCTCCGGCTATGCGGCGGTGTGGGCGCGCGAGAACACGCGCGCGGCCCTGTTCGAGGCCATGCGCCGCCGTGAGGTCTACGCCACCACCGGCTCGCGCATCCAGGTGCGCTTCTTCGGCGGCTTCGACTATCGGCCCGGCGACATCGACAACCCGGCCTTCGTCGACATCGGCTACTCGCGGGGCGTGCCCATGGGCGGCGACCTGACCGCCGCGCCGCAGGGCAAGACCGCAACCTTCCTGGTGGCGGCCGCGAAGGATCCGGACGGCGCCAATCTCGACCGGGTGCAGATCGTCAAGGGCTGGCTCGACGCCGACGGCGCGCTGCACGAGAAGGTGTACGACGTGGCCTGGTCGGGCGATCGCGCCATCGACCCGGAGACCGGCAAGCTGCCCGCGGTGGGCTCCAGCGTCGACTTCGAGACCGCGACCTTCGACAACAGCATCGGCGCGTCCGACCTGGCAGCGCTGTGGACCGACCCGGACTTCGACCCGGCCGAGCGCGCCTTCTACTACGCGCGGGTGCTGGAGATTCCGAGGCCGCGCTGGTCGCTGATCGACGCCGTGTACTTCGGCACCGAACCGCCGCCGGAAGCGCCCCGCAGCATCCAGGACCGCGCCTACACCTCGCCGATCTGGTACACGCCCTGAGCCCACGCACGGCTTCGTGGCGGGGCCAGGCCTTGCGCCTGCTGCGGGATCCGCTGCTGCACTTTCTGGTGGGGGGCGGCCTGATGTTCGCCGCGTGGTGGGCGCTGAACCCGTCCGTCGGCAGTGACGACCCTCGGCGCATCGTCGTCGATCGGGCCGCGCTGCTGACGTTCATGCAGCTTCGCAGCCAGGCATTCGACGCCACGGCGGCCGAGGCGCGGCTGGCGGCGCTGACGCCGGAGGCGCTCGGCGATCTGGTCGACGAGTACGTGCGGGAGCAGGCGCTGTACCGCTCCGCCCTGGAGCTGGGGCTGGAGCAGGACGACTACGTCATCAAGCGGCGCCTGGTCCAGAAGGTCGAGTACATGGCCGAGGGCGTTGCCGCCGACCTGGCCGACCCGCCAGACGACGTGCTCGCCGACTGGTACGGCCGTCACCGCAACGCCTATGCGGAGCCCGAGCGCATCACCCTCACCCACGTGTTCTTCAGCGCATCCCGGCACGGCACCGGGCAGGCGGCCGCCCTCGCCCGCGCCGCCCTCGCCGAGTTGAACCGCACGCAGGTGGCATTCAGCGGCGCGACGGCGTTCGGCGAGCGCTTTCCCTACCATGCCAACTACGTGGCATGGTCGCGTGACGAGATCGCCGGCCACTTCGGCGCAGCCATGACCGCCGAGCTGTTCGATCTGCCTGCCGATCCGGCCCGGTGGCAGGGCGTGTTCGCCTCCGCCCACGGCAGCCATGCGGTGCTGGTGCTCGACCGGACGCCGGAACGGTTTCCCGAGCTCGGCGAGGTACGCGAGCGGGTGCTGCGCGACTACCGGGCGGAGCGCGCCCGGGAGCGGCGCGATGCGTTCATTCGCGTCATCGTCGCCCGCTACCGCACCGAACTCGCCGCCGACCTGCCCATCGAGCGCAAGCCATGAGCCGCGACGCGCGGCTGCTGCTCTGCGCCCTGCTGCTGGCGGGCACCGCGGCCGCGCACGACAGCCGGCCGATCTACCTGCAGATCGATCAGCATCACGATGGTCAGGTGCTGCTGGCCTGGAAGGTACCGGACAGCGTGCAGCCCGGGC
The DNA here is from genome assembly GCA_040219935.1 of Pseudomonadales bacterium. GTDB lineage: Bacteria > Pseudomonadota > Gammaproteobacteria > Pseudomonadales > Azotimanducaceae > UBA7803. Next base: position 55,513 of record JAVJUA010000092.1, read on the forward strand.
AGGCACCGCTCATCCGGCTGGTTGGCCGCTGCGCCGCGCGCCAGGGAGCCGCGACTGGCCAGGTTCCGGTGCTGGAGGGCGTGCGCTGGTACGACTGCGCCGCTGGCGCCGCGCCAGACGCCGTGACCCTGACCTTTCCCGGCCCAGCACCGTCGCTGGCCACCCTGGTCCGCATGCAGTGGCCGGACGGCTCATCCATCACCCTGCGGGGGGCACCCGGGGCGACGACCATCGAGCTTGAGTCCCAGGCCACCACCGGCACCGTGTTCCGCCAGTACCTGACCCTGGGCGTCGAGCACATCCTGCTCGGCTTCGACCATCTGCTGTTCGTGGGCTGCCTGGTCATGCTGACGGGCAGCCTGCGGCGTCTGGCGTTCGCCATCACCGGCTTCACCATTGCCCACTCGGCAACGCTCGGCGGTGCGGCGCTGGGTCTGCTGTGGCTGCCGGTGGCGCCGGTCGAAGCCGCCATCGCCCTCAGCATCGTGTTCCTGGCCACCGAGCTGGTGCGCGACCGCCGCGACACCCTGACCTGGCGCCATCCGCTGCTGGTCGCCAGCGCGTTCGGGCTGCTGCACGGGTTCGGATTCGCCGCCGTGCTCAACGACATCGGGCTGCCGGAGCGCGAGCTGCCGATGGCCCTGCTGTCGTTCAACCTGGGGGTGGAGGCGGGTCAGCTGCTGTTCGTGCTGGTTCTGCTGCCGGCGCTGTTCGCGCTCGCCCGGCTGCTGCCCGCGCCCCATCTCACGCGCATGGCTGCCTATCCCATCGGCACGCTGGCCGCCTTCTGGATGCTGCAGCGTTTGAGCGGCTTCGCATGATCCGAAGGCCCCCGCGTTGCAAAGGCGCGGGGCCTGGCTGAACATGCCAGGCCGTGGAGGGGCGACATGATCGACTTCGGCATCGGTGAGGACGAGACCCTGCTGCGCGACGCCGTCGAACGCTTCGCCCGGGACGCGCTGGCGCCGCAGGCGCGCGTGGCCGAAGCCAACCGGGCCCCCGACCTGGCCACCATCGCCCTGTACGAGTCGCTGGGGCTGATGGGGCTCGAGTTCGCCGACGGCGGCCTCGGCATGCAGGCGCGCTGTCTGGTCAACCAGATCCTCGGTGGAGCCGACCCGGGCGCGGCCCTGGCCCTTGATCGGCTGGGGCACGCCGGCTATGCGCTGTGGGCGCTGGACGGCAGCGAGGGCGTGGCGGCGGTCACTGACAATCCGCACCGCCGCGCCTGGCTGGCGACGCCGGAGGATGGGGCCGTCAACATCACCGAGCGCCACGCCAGCGGCGTGCTGCACTTCGCGCCGGCCGGCGTCACCGATCTGGTGGTGGTGTCCGCCGGCGGCGTCGCCCTGATCCGCGACGGCATCGAATCCACGCCGGTGCGTGGCGGCGGCCTGAAGGCCATGAACCCGGTGCGGATCGGGCTGGACGCCGCGCCGGTGGCCCGCTTCAGGCGCCTGCCGGTGGCGCCGCTGCTGGCCCGGGCGCGCCTGTATCTGGCCAGCCTGCTGCTCGGCGTGCTGGACACGGCCGGGAGCTATGCCCGCGACTACGCGCAGCAGCGGGTGGCGTTCGGCAAGCCCATCGCCCACCACCAGGCGCTGGCGTTCCTGCTCACCGACATGCATACGGCGGTTACCGGCGCCCGGCTGCTCATCCAGGACGCGGCCTGGCGCGCCGACGCGGGCCTCGATGCAGCAGAGGCGGCCGCCACCGCATTCACCGAGACCGTGGAGCAGTCGAGCTTCATCGGCCCGAACGCGGTGCAGGTGCTGGGCGGCCTGGGCTTCATGCAGGACTACCCGGTCGAGAAGTACATGCGCGAGTCGCGCCTGCTGGGCCTGCTGCTCGGCGGTGCCGACCAGGCCCGCGAAGAGGCGGCTCAGAGCCGGGACATGACGCTCATGGCGGGCGGGGTGCTGTGATGCGCTTCGATCTGGACGAGACCACCGCCGCCCACGTCGAGGTGCTGCGGCAATTCGGCCGCGACGTCATCCGCCCGCTCGGCATCGAGCGCGACCGTGCCGGCTCGCCGACGCCGCCCGATCACCCGTTCTTCCGCGAGGTGCTGAAGCGCGGCCTGACCCGTGCCCCAGACCGCGCCGATGGCGGCGCCGGCGGTCCGGGCCCTGCCGTGCTGCGGGTCATCACCGGCAACGAGCTCGCCTACTGGGATCGCGGCGTGTCGTCGTCCCTGCCCGGCCCCGGCCTCGGCGGCGGGCCGGTGATGAGCATGGGCACGCCGGAACAGAGGGCGCGGCTCATGACCCGGTTTCGCGACATGACCGAGCCGAAGTGGGCCGCCTTCGCCATGACCGAACCCGGCGCCGGTTCCGACGTGGCCCGCATTCAGAGCCGGGCCGTGCGCGATGGCGACGAGTGGGTGCTGAACGGCGCCAAGCTGTACTCGGCCAATGCCGACCGCGCCGACTGGATCGTGGTGTTCGCCACCGTCGATCCGTCGCTCGGCCGCGCCGGCCACCGCGCCTTCATCGTCGAGCGCGGCATGCCCGGGCTGTCCGAGCCGAAGCCCGAGAAGAAGATGGGCATCAAAGCCTATGCCTCTGCGTCGTTCACCATGAACGATCTGCGGGTGCCGGCCGACAACCTGCTGGGCGGCGAGGCCCACTACGAGGCGCGCAGCCGCGGCGCCGGCTTCAAGGGGGCCATGCAGACCTTCAACGCCACCCGCCCCGCCATCGCGGCCAATGCCGTGGGCATGGCCCGGGCGTGCCTCGACGAAGCCGCCGCGTTCGCCCGCGACGCCGGCGCAGCCGGCCATCGCTGCCACGATCGCCTGGAGCGCATGCGCCGCAAGGCGCGCGCGGCGTGGCTCATGTGCCTGAAGGCGGCCTGGCTGGCGGACCAGGGCGCGCCGAACATGGTGGAGGCGTCCATGTCCAAGGCCACCGCCGCGGAGGTGGCCATGGAGGCCGCCAGCCTGGGCATGGAGCTGCTGGGCGCGGTGGGCGCCCAGGGCGAGCACCTGATCGAGAAGCTGTACCGCGACGTGAAGGCCATGGACATCGTCGAGGGCACCGGTCAGATCCAGCGCATCGTCATGGCCCGCCACCTGGTGGGCTATCCGCGGGACGCCTGAGCAACGGCATGCGCGCCGACCGCCCCAGCCAGACCGCCATGGCCACCGCCTTTCTGCGGGCCCTGCACCGGGTGGCCGACGATGCGCCTCTGGTGTTCGACGACCCGGTCGCCATCGAGCTCTTGCCCTGGCCGCAGCGCCGGTTTCTCGAGCGCCTGGGCGCCCTGCCGGAGCGCTGGCGGCGCACCTTCCGGCAGCGGCGCAGCGGCGTGACGCGCATGCGCGCCCAGGTGCTGGTGCGCGCCCGCGCCGCTGAAGACGCCCTGGCCGCCGCGCGCGACGCCGGCATCGGCCGCTACGTGGTGCTCTCCGCCGGCCTCGATACCTACGCCCTGCGCCACGACTTCACCGCCACCGGCCTGCCGGTCATCGAGGTGGATCACCCCGCCACCCAGCGCTGGAAGCACGACTGGATCGTCCGCCATCGCGGCGGCCTGCCGGCAGGTCTCACGCTCTGCCCCGTGGACTTCGAGCGCCAGACCCTGGCCGACGTGCTGCCGCCGCCGTCGGCGCCGCAGTTCTTTTCCTGGCTCGGCACCACCTACTACCTGAGCCGGGAGGCCCTTGGCGCCACGCTGCGCGACCTGGCCGCGGCTTCGCCGCCGGGGTCGAGACTGGTGATGGACTTCTGGCGCCAGGCCCCGCTGTTCGATCCCGCCGGTGCCGCCCTGCTGTGGGGTACCCGGCTGGCCACGGCGCTGCAGCAGGAGCCCATGAAGACGTTTCTGGAGCCGGACGCGCTGGCCGACCTGGCCACCGCCGCCGGCTGGCGGGTGGCCGAGCTGCTCACCGCCCGGGATCAGAACGCCCGCTGGCTGAGCGGCCGCCGCGACGGCCTCGCCGTGCCGTCATTCGCCTGCCTGGCGACCCTGGCCATCGACTGAACCGGCCGCGGCGCGGCGGTCGAGCTCGTCCCGGATCTCGGCATGGGCGGCCTCGTCGAGCTTGAAGCGGCTGAACAGGGCGGCACCGATCAGGTAGCAGACGAGCGGAAACAGGCCGTACAACGTGACCATGGCTAGCTGCACGGTCAGGGTCTGCGGCTGGTTGGGGACGAAGCCGGAGAACTGCAGCACGAAGCCGGTGAGCAGCAGCATCACGCCGATGCCGCTCTTGTAGACGAAGTTCCAGGCGGCGAAGTACGAGCCTTCCTTGCGCTCGCCGGTCATCAGCTCGTCGTAGTCGATGACGTCGCCCTGCACCGACGGCGACAGGGTGCCGCCGCAGCCGGCCGCCAGGCCCGCGAACACGGCCGCCACCGAGATGTAGATGGACTTGGCGAGCAGGCCGTCGATGAACGGCAGCGCGAACATGGACCCGAACGACACCCCGGTCAGCACCATGGAGAACATCCACAGCCGCACCTTGCCGAAGCGGCGCGACAGCGGAATCCACATCGGCACCGACAGCGTCGACGGCACCATGTAACAGAGGATGAACAAGGGTGCCAACGCCGGCGCGCCCACCACGTACTGGGCCACGTACAGGGTCAGCACGCCGATGGCGGCGCTGCCGATGTTCTCGATGAAGGTGACGATGATCAGCAGCCGCGCGTGCGGGTTGCGCCAGACGTCGCGAAAGGCATGAAACGGATTCTCGTTGACCCGCCCCTGGTACTCGGCGCGCTCGCGAAGCTGGCTGCCGGCGAAGGCGATCAGCAGCCCCATCACCACAGCGGTGCCCACCGCCAGCCACTGCGCCAGGTCGCGCACCACGTCGGCGCCCTGCTGCTCGGCCCGGATCAGCACGTAGAAGGTCACCAGCGACAGAATCGAGCCGAAGGTGTAGAAGGCGTGACGCAGCCCGAACAGGCGGCTGCGCTCGTGATAGCTTTTCGACAGCTCGGCGCCCAGCGACAGATGCGGCACGAAGAACACGGTCATGGCCGAGTAGAAGCCGATGATGGCCACCGCCATCCACGCCACCAGCGCGCCGTCGCTGAGCCCGCGCGGCGGCGCGAACACCATCACGAACGCCGCGCCGATGGGCACGATGCTGGCGATCAGCCAGACCCGCCGGCGCCCCCAGCGGCTGCGGGTGCGGTCGGACAGGTAGCCGACCAGCGGGTCGGAGACGGCGTCCCAGATGCGCGAGGCGCTGAAGATCAGCCCCATCACCGCCGGCGCGATCAGCAGCACGTCGGTGGAGAACTTCATGACGTACAGGCCGAGCAGCAGGTACATGTACCCGGCGCCGATGCCGGGCGCGCCATAGGCGAGCACCATGCGCCATGGCACGCGATGCGGGTCGCCGGAGGCTCCGGTCATGCCGCGGGTCAGGCGTTCTTGATGGTGAGGCCGCCGTCCACCGGCAGCGCGACCCCGGTGGTGAACCCGGCCGCCGGCAGCACCAGCGACAGGGTCATGTGGGCCACCTCCTCCGGCTCGGCGTAGCGCTTCAGCGCCACGCGGCGGCGGGCGAACTCCTGCTTCGCGTCGTCGGGAATGGCCGCCGTCATGCCGGTGCGGATGGGCCCGGGGCAGATGCAGTTCACGGTAATGCCCTCACCGCCAAGCTCCACCGCCAGCGACCGGGTGAGGCCGATGACGCCGGTCTTGGCCGCCGTGTAGGGGCTGCCGAACTTGGTGGCGCCGAGCCCCTCGGTGGAGGCGATGTTGACGATGCGCCCATGCTCGGCCTTGCGCAGCCATGGCAGCGCGGCGCGGATGGTGCGGGTGTGCGCGGTCAGCAGCACCGCCAGCGAGATGTTCCAGTTGGCCTCGTAGTCATCGCTGTCGATGGGTGCGAAGCGCGAGATGCCGGCGTTGTTGATCAGGATGTCGATGCCGCCGAAGTGGTCGGCGATCTCGCCGAACACGCGGCCGATGGCGGCCCCGTCTGCCAGATCGATGCCCCAGGCCCGGGCATCGCCGCCGGCATCACGAATCTCGGCGGCCAGCGGCTCCAGGGCGTCGGCGTTGATGTCCAGCATGGCCACCCGGGCGCCCTCGTCGGCGAACAGGCGGGCGGTGGCGAGCCCCATGCCGCTGGCGGCGCCGGTCACCACCGCCACCTTGCCCTCGATCGATCGTGACAGCTTGCTCAGTCTCATGATGCTCCCCGGTTGATGAATGGTTCGTAGTCGGGCCCGCGGCGCAGGTGCTGGCCGCCGTCCACCGACAGCACGGTGCCCGTGATCCAGCTCGCCTCGGGCCCGCACAGGAAGCGCACGGCCCGGGCGACGTCGTCCGGCTCGCCGGTGCGCGCGAGCGGAATGTTGTCGAGGTAGGAGCGCAGCACCGGCTCGGTGGCGAACAGGCCGGCTGCGAGGTCGGTGTTCACCAGCCCCGGACAGACGCTGTTGACGCGGATGCCGGCCGCGCCGAGCTCGTCCGCCGTGTTGCGCACCAGCATGTCGATGCCGGCCTTGCTGACCACGTAGGCGTGCATGAAGCGGTGGGTGCGTACGGCGGCGATGGACGAAATGGCGCACAGGGCGCCGCCGCGCCCCGCGGCCTGCATGACCCGTGCCGCGTGCTTGAAGGTGTAGAAGGTGCCGGTGAGGTTGGTCTGCAGGATGCGCTGCCAGTCTGCATCGGCGGTGGCGGTGAGCGGTGCCAGGCCGCCCATGCCGGCATTGGCCACGGCGATGGTGAGCGGCGCCGCAGCGTGGGCGGCGTCCACCACGGCAGCCACCGCGTCCTCGTCGGCGACGTCGAGCACGGCGCTGCGCACCCGGTCACCAGCGCCCAGCGCGGCCCTGGCCCCGGCCAGCTTGTCGGCGCTGCGGCCGGCAATGGTGACCCGGGCGCCATCCGCCAGCAGCGCCCGCGCGCAGGCGAGGCCGATGCCGCTGCCGCCGCCGGTGATGAGCGCATGCTGGCCGGCGAGCGCGCTCAACGCCCCCAGGCCTCCGCCCCATCCGCCTGCGCATGCACCGATCTTGCCTCTGGATACATCGGCCGTGAAGCGTTGCAGAGTAGCGAGGCTTCCCCCCGGATTGCAACGCAATTGCATTGCCGGGAGGGATGCGGATAACTTGAGGGGCCGGACAGGAAGCAGCGATCTCATGCACCAGGACTACGTTTTTCAAGACGACGACGTCATCGCCCCCGAGGTCTACGGCCGCGTCGGTCACCCGCACCAGGCCTTCGCCTGGCTGCGTGCCAACGACCCGCTGCGGCTGGTACGCCCCGAGAACTTCCGGCCGTTCTGGGCGGTGACCCGGCATGCCGACATCGTCGAGATCGAGAAGCAGCCCGAGATCTTCGCCAGCGCGCCGCGGCCGCTGCTGTCGCCGGAGGTGACCCGGCCCGAGCTGCGCGAGGAGATCATCGCCCAGATCTTCGCGCGCCTGTCCGACTCGCCGAAGCTGCTGGAGGTGCTGGCGACCGCCGGCGAAGGTGGCCTGATCCGCTCGCTGGTGCAGATGGACCCGCCCGATCACACCAAGTACCGCGCCCTGGTGCAGCCCTGGTTCAAGCCGAGCAACATCAAGCGGCTGGAAGAGCGGCTGGAGCGCATCATCGCCCGGCAGCTCGACGACCTGAGCGGCGACGAGCGCGAGCTCGACTTCGTGCAGGACGTGGCGGTGTGGCCGCCGCTGAAGCTGATCACCGAGCTGCTCGGCGTGCCCGAAGAGGACGAGTGGCGCATTCTCAAGCTGACCAACGAGCTGTTCGCCGGCGACGACCCGGAGATGAAGCGCACGGGTGACGACCCGCTGTCCATCTTCGAGACCATCAAGGACCTGTACGACTACTTCACCCGGCTCACCGACGCGCGCCGCGCCGAGCCTGGTGAGGACCTGGCGTCGTACATCGCCAACGGCCGCATCGACGGCGAGTACCTGCCCTACAAGGAGCTGATCAGCTACTACATCATCGTCGCCACCGCGGGACACGAGACCACGCGCACGGCCATCTCCGGCGGCCTGCACGCCCTGCTCACCAACCCCGACCAGCTCGACGCCCTGCGCCGCAACGTCGACGATCCGGAGGCGGTGAAGCTGGCGGTGGAGGAGATGATCCGCTGGACCACGCCGGTGGCCCAGTTCTCGCGCACGGCGACGCGCGACTACGCGCTGCGCGGGCAGACCATCGCCGAGGGCGATACGTTGGGCCTGTTCTACGCCTCGGCCAACTTCGACGAGGCCGTGTTCGACGCGCCGTTCGAGTTCCGCATCGACCGCAAGCCGAATCGCCACCTGGCCTTCGGCACCGGCCCGCACCAGTGTCTGGGGCTGCTGCTGGCGCGGTTGGAGATGCGCATCTTCTTCACCCAGCTCATCCGCCGGCTCGACCGCCTCGAGCTCACCGCCGAGCCGGCACACCTGCGCGCCAGCTTCGTGCACGGGCTGAAGCACCTGCCGGTGCGCGTGCGGCTGAAGGCCGCCTGAGCGCTCGGTGAGCCCCGCCCTGACCGAACTGGGGGCGCGCCTGGTGGCCTATCTGAGCGGCCGCTGGCGGCAGCCCCTGACGCTGAAGCACATCGAGCAGATTCCCGGCGGCGCCTCCCGGGAAACCTACCGGGTGCGCCTCGACACGCCCACCGGCGAGCGCGGCGTCATCGTCCGCCGCGATCCGCCGTCCAGCCTGATCGACACCGAGCGCGCGCTCGAGTACCGCACCTACGCGGCCGTGCACGGCAGCGGCATTCCTGTGCCGGAGCCGCTGCTGCTGGAGGAAGACCCGGCGCCGCTGGAACGGCCGTTCTCGGTCATGGCCGAGATCGAGGGCTGCGAGACCGCCGTGGCCGTGCTGGCCGAGCCGGGCCGGGAAGCGCAGCGCCAGCCGCTGGGCGAAGAGGCCTGGACGCTGCTGGGCCGGCTCGCCGCCCTCGACATCGACGCGCTGGGGGTCACCGGCTTCATGGCTATGCCCGAGCACACCGCCGCCCGTGAGCTCGACTACTGGGCCGGCGTCATCGAGGCCGACGCCCTGCACCCGCAGCCGGTGGCAGCGGCCGCCGTTCGCTGGCTGCGCCGCCATCTGCCGCCGCCGTCGCCGCGCCACGTGCTGGTGCACGGCGACTACCGCGCCGGCAACCTGCTGTTCGACGGCGACGGGCGCATCCGCGGCGTGCTGGACTGGGAGATGGCCCACATCGGCGACCCGCTGGAAGACCTGGCCTGGTCCCTGGACCCGCTGTGGGGCTGGCCGGCGCGGGAGCGAGCCGGCGGGCTGCTCCCCAGGGCCGAAGCCATTCGCCTCTGGGAGGCGGCCAGCGGGCAGCGCGTCGATCGAGAGCTGTTCCGCTGGTGGCAGGTGTTCGCCTCGCTGAAGGCGCTCGCCATCTGGATCTCGTCCACCGAAGACTTCGTGCGCGGCCAGTCGAAGGAGCCCATCCTGGCGCTGGCCGGCTGGGTCATGACCGACCGGCAGAACCGCATCCTGGTGGACCGGCTGCGGCCCGGCTCACCCCACCGCTACACGGAGCCGCTGGCGTGATTCCGCGGCTGTCCCAGGGGCTGGCCGACCTGGCCGCCAAGCTGGCCCGCGACATCGCCCCGGAGGCCGGCTCGCGCTACGCCATGGCGAACACCGGCATGGTGAGCATGCTGCTGGGCGCGCTCGCCCTGGATGCCGAGCGGGCGGTGGACGCGCGCATGACCGACATCGACGAGATCAAGAGCCTGCTGCGCAGCGCGCCTGCAGACGCCGAGCCGGCCCGCCAGCCGGCAGCGGCCGCCTTCCTCGATCGCACCCCGCGCAGCCTGCGGCTCACCGACGTCGACGCCGTGCACGCCGAAGGCATGAATCTGCTCATCGCGCTGCACGACTGGGCCGAGCACCACGACGCCGACCTCGACAGCAGGATCTGGGACTTTCTTGTCCGACACAGCGAGCGGCACCGGCTCGACCCGGGCGATTGATCCATGGCAGCGGCTGGCCTGCCGCAGGCGCGAGCTGCACAACGCCGACACCATCACATCCGCGCGCAGGTCACCTCCGACTATACTGAGCACGATATCGTGCACCGCGGTGCGACGTATCGGATTAGCTTCCGGGCAAGGTGGCCGGACAAGGACGCTGATACATGGCCGACGGCCGACTTCTCATCCTCGACGACGACGTGATGACCGGGCAGACGATGCAGAGCATCGCCGAGTTCGCCGGTCTGGAGGTGCGTTCCACGACGCTGCCGGACACGTTCTTCACCGAAGTGGCGCAATGGCAGCCCGACGTCATCGCCCTGGACCTGGTCATGCCGGGCATGGACGGCGTGGAGGTCATGAACGCGCTGGCCGCCCGCGGCTGCCAGGCACGCATCATCATCACCAGCGGCGTGGGCACCCGCGTGCTGGAGGCGGCCGCCCGCTCAGCCGGCGAGCACGGCCTGGACATCGTCGGCATTCTCGCCAAACCGTTTCTGCCGGCGGCGCTGCGCGAGCTGCTGACCCAGGCACTTCGCACCGACCGCGGCGCCGGGCGCCCGCGCGGACGCCCGGCGCCCAACGCAACACGCGGCGACCTGACCGCCGCCGATCTCGACCTGGCCATGGAGCGCGACGAGCTGTTCGTGATGTATCAGCCGAAGCTGCACTGCCAGTCCGGCGCCCTGGCCGGGTTCGAGGTGCTCGCTCGCTGGCAGCACCCGGAGCAGGGGCTGATACCGCCTGACCGGTTCATTCCGCTCGCGGAGCGCAGTGGCCGCATGGACGCCCTCACCCGCATCGTCTTCGCCAAAGCCCTGGACTGGTTCGCGGCGCTGCGCAACGATGCCGGGGCCGCCAACGTACCCGTGCTGTCGCCGCAGACGGTGGCCAACCTGACCGTCTCGGTGAACGTTTCCGCGATGTCACTCGCCAGCGTCGAGCTGTTCGACTGGTTGGAGTCGCGCTGCGCCGAATGCGGCGTAACCCCAGACCGGCTGATCCTCGAGCTGACGGAGACCAGCGCCATGGACGACCCCGTGGCGTCGCTGGACATCATGACGCGGCTGCGGATGAAGGGGTTTCAGCTCTCAATCGACGACTTCGGCACCGGCTACTCGTCCATGCTGCAGCTCGTGAGGCTGCCGTTCTCCGAGATCAAGGTGGACAAGTCGTTCGTGCTGACGGCCACCCAATCGGGCGAGTCGCGCAGCGTCGTCCGTTCGGTGGTCGACCTGGGTCGCAGCCTCGGTCTGAAGTCGACTGCAGAGGGGGTAGAAGATGCGGAGACCATGTCGTTCCTGCGCCAGATCGGCTGTGACCTCGTGCAGGGCTACCACATCGCCCGGCCCATGGCCGGCAGCGACGTGGTGCCTTGGGCGCGCAACCACGACGCCACCCGCGAGAGCCTGCGCCTGGAAGCCCTGCGGGCGCTGAACGTGCTGGACACGCCCGAGGAGTCGCGCTTCGACCGCCTCACGCGTCTGGCTCAACGCCTGTTCCGCACGCCCATCGCGCTGGTGAGCCTGGTCGACGCGGATCGCCAGTGGTTCAAGTCCCATGCCGGTCTGGCCGTCCGCGAAACCCCCCGTGACACGTCTTTCTGCGCGTTCGCGATCGAGGACGAGGACGAGGACGTCACGGTGGTACCAGACGCCCGGCTGGATGCACGGTTCCAGAACAACCCGCTGGTCACCGAGGCGCCTGGCATCCGTTTCTACGCCGGCTGCCCGCTGCGCACCGCCGGCGGCAGCGCCGTGGGCACCCTGTGCGTAATCGACACCGTGCCGCGCACGTTCAGCAAGGAGGAGCGGGCGCTGCTGATCGATCTGGCGGCGCTGGTGGAGAAGGAGCTGAACGATCATCACAAGGCCATTACCGACCCGCTCACCGGGGTGCTGAACCGGCACGGCTTCGAGGGGCGGGCCGCCGACGCCGTGCGCCTGGCCGAGCGGCTGGGGCAGCCGGCCACGCTGCTGTTCATCGACCTCAACGACCTCAAGGCGATCAACGACCGCTTCGGTCACGCGGAAGGCGACCGTGCCCTCAGCGCGTTCAGCGACATGCTGCAGGGAACTTTCCGGGAGTCGGATCTCATCGCCCGCATCGGCGGCGACGAGTTCGTGGCGCTCATGATCGACGCCGCCGAGGACGAGGCCATGCGGGTGCGGCTGCGGCTCGATCAGGCTCTGGCCGCCTACAACGCCCAGGACAGCGTCAGCTACCGGCTGGGGGCGGCGGTGGGCATCGCCACCCTGCAGCCCGGACAGCAGAAGGATCTGCAGGCCCTGCTGGCCGAGGCGGATGCGCTCATGTACCGGGACAAGCCAGACTGATTCAGGCTCTCGGCAGCACCACTTCGTGGTTCTGCAGCCCCAGATACACCGGGTCGCCGCGCTCGGGCGTGATGTTCACCTTGGCATTGAAGACGTTGCGGCTGCGCTGGTGCTTGTCGACGACACGGTAGCGGCCGATGTCGAAGCCGCCGCCCTGCCGCGCGCTGCCGGTGAGGTAGCAGCGTACCTCCAGCAGCCGATCGTCCAGCAGCTCTATGCCGCGCAGGGCCGACAGCGTGGGCTGCACGGCCTCGATGAAGCTCACCGAGTCGAGCGTGCGGTTGCGATCGGACGCGCTCTCGCCAGCGGGCGCGGAGGCCGTGAAGTCGCCCACCAGAATCTGACCGGGCCGGGCAGCGCCGAGTATGCGCGCCAGCTCCACGGTGACGTTGCCTACGATGACGCTGTCGGCCACCGGCCGCAGGCCCTCCGCAAGGTAGATGTCGTAGTAGCTGCCGACGTGGAACGCCGTCTTCACCTCCGGCACCGATCTCCGCGGCGCCGAGCGCCGCCGCAGCGCGTTGTTGGCCAGCATCAGATGCATCAGGTGGTAGAGGTTGATGTTCGCACCCGGGCCCGAGTCGCGATTCCAGATGTAGAATCCGTCCCCCGTGGACGAGCGGGCGAAGCGGACGTCGATGCGCCTGTGCAGTAAAGCGCTGTGGGCCCAGTTCAGCGAGGTCGACAGGCTGTGAATCTGGGTGACCTGCTCCAGCGGCCGGAACAGGGAGAAGTCGACGATATCGAGCAGCACCACGGCGCAGCCGCTGTGAAAGCTCATGCCGTAACGCCCGATCAGCGCATCGATGGCGCCGGATTCGCCCTGGCGCAGCGCCCCCGGGTGCGGCACGGCGATGTCGATTCGCTCGGCGCCGAGCAGCGACCCTGCCGCCTGCAGATCGTCTGCCGACACCAGACGGCTACCGCCCATCAGCGACATCAGGAACTGCTCGGCCGTCATCCTCGCGCCGTCGTTCCGCCAGGACACCCAGTCCGGATGGTTGCCCAGGAACGCGATCAGGTTCTCGTGGGGCAGCCGCAGCACGGTCACCCCGTGCTCGCCTCGGGACCAGAGCAGGAACACGTACCGGCCCAGCTCCCAGAGTTCACGCAACGCCTGATCCAGAGCCCGCACGTTGACCCTGGCCTGAGCGGAAATGCGCGCCCCGAGGGCGCCGTCCGCCTCGGGTGGCTGTCTCTCCTCTGGCCCGCTCAACCTGCGCGCCCCCGACCGAAGCTGCAAAGCCCTCACTCTACACCGGATCCGCGCCTTGGGCAGGACCGGGGAGTAGTTTCCAATCCAGAGATGAGCCTGAAGTATGGAGATTTCGCGAGAGGTCTTGACAGGCTCGATCTGGGTGTTGGCGGTTGCTGTTGCCCCGCCATCGGGGCGCTGTTGAAGAGGTTACCCGGAGGCGAGCGGCAGCGCCAAGCAGCGGCGCATCCGTTGCCGATGACGACGCGCTTACCCCGGACAACGACAGGCGTGGCCCGCGGATCGGCTGACGCATCAAGCGGGCCCACGGGCCGTTTGGGGTAAGCGCCCCCGCCGCTGCGAACCCTGCTCTCATCCGGCCCGCCGATCGATGTCGATGGACTCGAACAACGCCTCGCGGGCGGCGTTGACGCGCTGGGCGGCTGCGCTATCGCTCTCGGCCATGGCGAGGGCGTCGAGGTCCGCGAAGGTGATGCCGGGCTTGAGGTAGGTCGCGGCCGCCGGCAGGGACTTGAACTTCTCGTAGGGGGTCATGAGGTCTTTGTAGCGATAGCGCTTGCGTTGCCGGCCTTTGGCGTCGAAGACGGTCTCGGGGAAGTAGCAGGGCCGGTGGAAGTTGAGATAGGGCGTGAGCACGTTGACCGCGAAGTCGTTGACTGGCTCGGCATAGCGGGCCGGGATGTGGCTGTAGCCGAAGTGCTTGCGGATGATCGAGCCGTTCTTGCTCTCGACGAGGGCGTTGTCGTTGGACTGCCGGGCCCGGCACTTGGTGAGCTCGATGTGCAGCTTCTCAAGCAGCTTGGCCACGCGGTGGTTGATGTACTCCGAGCCGTTGTCACAGTGAAAGCCTTCGATCACGAAGGGGAAGCGCTCGAGCAGCTGTTCGAGAGCCGGGAGCAGGAACCGTTCGCTGATGTGGGCGACGCTGAAGATCACCTGCATCTGGGTCTCTTCGTCGACGGCGTTGATGTGATAGAGCCCCTTTACCCCATCCAGATCGCCTTGGTGGACGCTGTCGACGCGCAGGTACCCTGGCCTGCCCTCGGGGTTGGGCTTGCGCCGGTCGCCGATCTTGATCTGCCTGGGCCGGGTCTTCTCGAAGCGCTGCCGGCGCTGGCGATAGCCACGCGAGTGGCGCAGGTTGTACAGATGGCCGTTGGAGATCGTGGCGAGGCGGGCATAGCGGGCATCGCCGAACAGCTCATAGGCGCGCTCACAGAGCTTGCGGGTGGCGGGCCCGGAGAGGGTGCCGTGGAGGGTGTCGATCTCCACCAGCGCGGCCACGTCCTCGCGGCCGTAGCGGCGCTCGAAGGGCTTGGCCGGCGGTCCCCGGCGGTCGCGGATGCGGCCGTGGCGCCGGTACTGGCTGATGAGCCGGGTGACCTGGGCCCGGGACAAGCCGGTGACCTTCTCCACGTAGGCCTTCACCGTGCCCTTATCGGTCTTGCCAAGGCGCAGGTAGCCGAACTGGCGCAGGGTGGTCTCAATCCACTCATAGGCGTCTGCCCGGCCGGTCTGGGTGAGCTCGCAGCCGCTGCTGCCGGCCAGGAAGGCGCGGACCTCGGCCAGCGTCGTCAGGCGATGGGTATCTAACTTCACGATCATCCTCCGATGATCCCAGAACCCGATACCCGTCAGGCTCATCTCTCGTTGGAATCACCCCATCCCTTCAGGCTCATCTCTCATTGGAAAAGGCTCGGGGTTGTTTCCGCCCGATTCGGGCCCTACAATTCGCGCCTATTTTTTCGGGTCGTTAGCTCAGTTGGTAGAGCACCGGGCTTTTAACCCGTTGGTCCTGGGTTCGAGCCCCAG
The DNA here is from genome assembly GCA_040219935.1 of Pseudomonadales bacterium. Lineage (GTDB taxonomy): Bacteria > Pseudomonadota > Gammaproteobacteria > Pseudomonadales > Azotimanducaceae > UBA7803. Next base: position 70,791 of record JAVJUA010000092.1, read on the forward strand.
ACGACCCACCAACCTCCCCAACCGCAAGGCGCGCAGCCGCAGCGCCGATTCCTTACAATGGCCGCCGACCCAGCGCGGCCGGAAGGGATCGTGATCGGAGACAACAGCGCGCAGATCCGCCTCCTGCTCCACGCCGTGGCGGAACGCCTCGACGGCGACGACCCCCTGCTGATGGAATTCGTGCGCCTGTGGTGGTCGCGCATTCCCGAGGATGATCTGCTGCCCCGCAGCGCGGCAAACGACTCCGCCGCCAGCATCGCCGCCTGGCGCGAGTTCCGCAGCCGCGACCCGGAAGCCACCCAGATCAAGGTGACGAATCCCTCGCCCGCTCGGGACGGCTGGCACTCGAGCCACACCGTGGTGACGGTGATGACGCCCGACATGCCCTTCGTCACCGACTCGGTGCTGATGGCGCTGTCCCACGACGGGCTGGTCACCCACCACCTGGGCAACGTGGTGCTGTCCACGCAACGCAGCGACAGCGGCACGGTGGAGGCCATCTCCAACGACCGTAGCTGGCCGATCCGCGAGGTGTTCATCTATGCCGAGATCGACCGCATCGGCGAGGAGGAAGTCGAGGCCCTGCACAAGCGGCTGAGTGCAGCGCTGGCGGACGTCCGCGCCGCCGTGAGCGACTTCGCGGCCATCAAAGCCGTTCTTACCGATCTCACCGAAGCGCTGCGCAGCGCGCCCCCACCCCTGCCGCCGGACGACGTTGCCGAGGCGCTGGGCTTTCTCGAGTGGCTGTCGCAGAACAACTTCACCTTCCTCGGCTATCGCAGCTTCGATTATCGCGACGACCTGATCCGCCAGGACGACGCCCGCGTCCTCGGGGTGATCCGCAACCGCCGCACGGCAACGCCACGGCCGTTGTCCGGACAGCGCGACCGGGTGCAGGCTTTCCTGCTGGAGCCGTCGGTGCTGGCGTTCTCCCAGTCCGGCACCCGATCGCGCGTGCACCGGCCCGCCTATCCGGACTACATCGGCGTGCGCAAGTTCGATGCCGACGGCCGCGTCATCGGCGAGCACGGCTTCCTCGGGCTGTACACGTCACGCGTGTACCTCGAGCGCCCCGAGCGCATCCCCGTGGTGCGGCGCAAGGTGGCACGCGTGTTGGAGCGCTCCGGCCTCGACCCGGCCGGCTTCGACGGCAAGGTGCTGAGCCAGGTGCTGGCCACCTATCCGAAGGACGAGCTGTTCCAGATCAGCGAGGACGAGCTGTTCCAGACCGCCATGGGCATCACCTACATCCACGAACGGCGGCGCACACGGCTGTTCGTGCGCCACGACCCCTATGGGTTGTTCGTGCACTGCCTGATCTACCTGCCACGCGACCGCTACAGCACCCAGGCGCGGCTGCGCATTCAGGAGATTCTGGTGGAGGCCTACCAGGCCCAGGACGCCGAGTTCGAACCGTTCTTCAGCGAGTCGATTCTTGTGCGCCTGCAGATCAACCTGCGGATCACGCCGGGCGCCCGCCCGGAAGCCGACCCCAAGGCGCTGGAAGCACGCCTGGTCGCGGTCACCCGCGACTGGAACGCCGACTTTCAGGACGCGCTGGAAAGCCGCTTCGGCGAGTCGCGCAGCCGGCACGTCGCCCGGGAGTACGCGCTTGCCTTTCCCGCCGGCTACCGGGAGCGCTACGACATCGCCACGGCCGTCGAAGACCTCGACGTCATCGAGAGCCTGTCCAGCGAGCGGGTGTTGGCCAGCTACTTCTACCGGCGCCCGGAAGACGGAGCCGATCGGGCCCATCTGAAGCTCTTTCACCTGGGGCCGTCACTGGTGCTCTCCGACGTGGTGGCGACGCTGGAGAACATGGGGCTGCGCATTCATTCCGAGCATCCCTACCACATCGAGCGGGCTACGGAGCCTTCGGCCGCCCTGCTCGACTTCGATCTGGAGCTGCCGCAGCCGCTCGACCTCGACGGCACCGGCAAGCGGTTCAACGAGGCGTTCGGGCAGATCTGGCGCGGCGACGCCGACAACGATCGCTACAACCGTCTGCTGCTGGCCGCGGGACTCGACTGGCGGCAGATACAGGTGCTGCGCACCTACGCGCGCTACCTGAAGCAGATCCGGTTCGGGTTCAGCCAGCAGTTCATCAGCGACACGCTGTGCCGCTATGCGGACATTGCCGCCGATCTGGTCCGCTACTTCGAAACCCGCTTCGCCCCGGCCGCCGATGCGGCCGCCAATGCGGCCGCCAATGCGGACGAAGATGCCGCCGCCATCGAGCAACGGCTGGTGGAAGCCTTCGATCAGGTGGCGCTGCTCAACGAGGACCGCATCCTGCGACGCTACCTGGCGCTCATGCAGGCCACCCTGCGGACCAACCACTTCCGCACCGACGCCCAGGGCCGCCACCGCCCGTTCCTGTCCATCAAGCTGAAGCCCGGCCTCATCGACGACGTGCCGCGGCCGGTGCCCGCGTTCGAGATCTTCGTGTCGTCGCCGCAGATGGAGGGCGTGCACCTGCGCGGCGGCCCCATCGCCCGCGGCGGTCTGCGCTGGTCGGATCGCGCCGAAGACTACCGCACCGAGGTGCTCGGGTTGGTGAAGGCGCAGACGGTGAAGAACGCCGTCATCGTGCCCACCGGTGCCAAGGGCGGCTTCATCGTCCGCCATCCATCGGACGACCGCGCCACCTTCCGCACCCAGGGGATCGCCTGCTACCAGGACTTCATCCGCGGCCTCCTCGACCTCACCGACAACGTGGTCGACGGCACGCTGGTGCATCCAGACTCGGTGCGTTGCCACGACGGCGAGGACCCGTACCTGGTGGTGGCCGCGGACAAGGGCACTGCCACGTTTTCGGACACCGCCAACGCGGTAGCCGGGGAGTACGGGTTCTGGCTCGGCGATGCCTTTGCGTCCGGGGGCTCCAACGGCTACGACCACAAGCAGATGGGAATCACCGCCCGGGGCGGCTGGGTGTCGGTACAGCGCCACTTCGCCGAGCGCGGCATCGATGTGCAGAGCGACCCGGTCACCGTGCTCGGCATCGGCGACATGTCCGGCGACGTGTTCGGCAACGGCATGCTGCTGTCGCGCAGCATCCTGCTGGTGGCCGCATTCAACCATCAGCACGTGTTCCTGGACCCGAATCCGGACGCCGCGGCCGCCTTCGCAGAGCGCGAGCGTCTGTTCGGAACGCCGGGCTCGAGTTGGGCCGACTACGACCAGGGCCTGCTGTCGGCCGGCGGCGGCGTCCACGCCCGCAGCGCGAAATCGATCTCGCTGACGTCCGAGGTGCGCGACCGCTTCGGCATCGACCGGGAGCGAATGTCGCCGGACGAGCTGATCAGCGCCCTGCTGCGCTCGCCCGTAGACCTGATCTGGAACGGCGGCATCGGCACCTACGTCAAGGCCGCTGCCGAGACCCATGCCGAGGTGGGCGACCGCGCCAACGACGCGGTGCGGGTCGACGCCGAGGCGCTGCAGGCTGCCGTGATCGGCGAGGGCGGCAATCTGGGGGTGACCCAGCGCGGCCGGGTGGCATTCGCCCTGGCCGGCGGCGCCATCAACACCGACTTCATCGACAACTCTGGCGGCGTCGACTGCTCGGATCACGAGGTCAACATCAAGATCGCCCTCGACCGTCTGGTGATGGAGGGCGACCTCACCGCCAAGCACCGCAACGAGTTGCTGCGGGAGATGGCGGACGAGGTGGCCGAGCTGGTGCTGACCAACAACTTCCGCCAGGCGCAGCTGCTGAGCCTCGCCGCTCGCCAGGTGCGCGACCATCCCATGGAGTACCAGCGCTTCATCGGCCTCATGGAGGCTCAGGAGCAGCTCGACCGCACCCTGGAGGGGCTGCCCACGGACGAGCTGCTGCAGGAGCGGGTGGCTCGCGGCGAGCTGCTCACCCGGCCTGAACTCGCGGTGCTGATGGCGTTCGCCAAGACCCATATCAAGAATGCGCTCAACCGCTCCAGCATCGCCGACGATGCCGACGTGCGCCCCTGCATCTACGAGCCGTTCCCGCGGCTGCTGGAGACCCGTCACGGCGCCGCCATCGACGCCCACCGGCTGGCCGCGCAGATCGTGGCCACCCAGCTCGCCAACGACGTGGTGCACCACATGGGCATTACCTTCGTCACGCACCTCATGGAGTTCGTCGGGGCCAGCGTGGAAGACACGGTGCGCGCCTACCTGGTGGCCGCCGAGTGCTTCGGCCTGCGCGAGCGCTTCCGGCAGATCGAGGCACTGCCGGGCGTCGACGCGCACACCCGGCTCGAGGCCCTGGAGGAGCTGGTATGGCTGGGCCGGCGGGCAACCCGCTGGCTGCTGCGTCACGAGCGCGGCAACCTCCACGTCGGCGCCCTGGTGGCGCGCTATCGGAACGCCATCGAAGCCCTGCGCGGCGAACGCGACGCCCTGTCCAGCGCCAGCGTGCAGGCGCGCCGCCAGCAGCGGCTGCAGCGCCTGCTCGATCACGGCGTGCCCGCAGACACGGCGGACCAGCTCACCGGATCGGCAGATCTGTCGTCGGCCCTGACCGTGATCGCCGCGGCCCACGCCAGCGGCGTCGAGCCCGCCGAGCTGCTGTGCACCTATGCCGACCTGGGCCGCGAGCTCGACTTTCCCTGGCTGGTGGACCGGCTGGCAGCCTTCCCACCCACCAGCTACTGGCAGGTGATCGAGCGCGACTCGCTGATCGACGATCTGGTCATGGAGCGCGGGCGGCTGGCGGCTCAGGTGCAGCAGCAGGGCGGCGGCGACGTCGCCGCCTGGCTGGCCGGGCGCACCGCCTTTGCCGATGCCTGGCGCCGGGCGGTGGAGCTCATCCAGCACGCGGCCACCGCCGACTTCTCGCTCTACGCGGTGACCTGCCGCAAGCTCATCGATCTGGGCCGGCGTAGCGCGTAGGGTCGGCGATGCCGGCTACTGCGAAGCCTTCGCGGCGCAGCCGGCAACTGTCGCAGCGGCCGCAGGCGGCACCGTCGCCGGTGGGCTGATAGCAGGACACGGTCACCCCGTAGTCGACCCCCAGGGAGGTTCCCAGACGCACGATGTCGGCCTTGGACAGGTCGATCAGCGGCGCGTGCACGCGCAGCCGCTGCCCTTCCACGCCGGCGCGGGTGGCCAGTCGGGCCATGCGCTGAAAGGCGCGCACGAACTCGGGCCGGCAGTCCGGATAGCCGGAATAATCGACGGCGTTGACGCCGATGAAGATGTCGGCGGCGCCGAGCACCTCGGCCCAGGCCAGCGCCAGCGACAGGAACACCGTGTTCCTGGCGGGCACGTAGGTGATGGGAATGCCTTCGCCAGGCGCCTCCGGCACCGCCAGGCTGGTGTCGGTCAGCGCCGAACCGCCGAACTGGGACAGATCGATGCTCACCACCCGGTGCGCCACCGCGCCGCCGTGCGCGGCCACGGCGGCAGCGGCGACGAGCTCGGCGCGGTGACGCTGACCATAGTCGAACGACAGCGCATGGCAGTGAAAGCCACGGCCTCGGGCCACTGCCAGGGTCGTGGCCGAGTCGAGGCCGCCGGAAACCAGCACCACGGCGGGCCGTGGGGTGCGCGCCATCAGCGTCCGGGCTCGTCGCCCCAGAGCAGCTTGTGAAGCTGCACCTGGAAGCGCACCGGCAGGCGGTCCTCGACGATCCAGTCCGCCAGGGTGCGCGCCGGCAGCACCGACGCGGACGGCGAGAACAGCACCTCGCCGAACCGCTCGACCAGCCCCAGCTCGTCGCACTTCAGCTTCGCCCAGTCATAGTCGGCACGGTCGCAGATGACGAACTTCACCTGATCGCCGCGGCCGCAGTGGGCCAGGTTCTGCCAGCGGTTGCGCGCCACCTCGCCCGAGCCGGGCGTCTTGATGTCGACCACCTTGGCCACCCGGGCATCGACGCCGGAGACGTCGAGCGCGCCGCTGGTCTCCAGCGACACGGCGTAGCCGGCATCGCACAGGGCGGCCAGCAGCGGCAGGGACTCCGGCTGCGCCAGCGGTTCGCCGCCGGTGACGGTGACGTGGCGCACGCGGAAGGCGGCCACCCGATCCAGCACGGTGTCCAGGTCCAGCACGCTGCCGCCGGAGAAGGCGTAGGCGGTATCGCAGTAGCCGCAGCGCAGGGGGCAGCCGGTCAGGCGCACGAACACAGTGGGCAGGCCCACGAAGGCGGTTTCGCCCTGCAGCGAGAGAAAGATCTCGGTGATCCGCAGCTCGGTGGTCACGAGAAGGCCTGACGGAGCGTCAGAGCTCCGCCAGATAGGTCTGCGCCAGCCCGGCCGCAGACGACCCGGGGTGCCGGTCCCGAACCCGGGTCAGGTACTCGCGGGCCCGGGTCAGGTCGCCGAGCCGGTGATAGACCACGCCCAGCTTGTAGAGCGCGTCCGGCACCTTCTGGTGATCCGGATACAGGTTCACCACCTGGACAAAGGACTGACGGGCCTGCTCGTTGTCGTTCTGAGCCAGGTACAACTCGCCCAGCCAGTAGAACGCGTTGGCGGTGTAGGCGCCGTTCGGGTAGTTGCGCACGAACGCCTGGAAGCTGCGAATCGACTCGTCGAACTGCCGCTGCCGCATCTGCTCGAAGGCGGCCGAATAGGCATCGCGCTCGCTGGCACCGCCGGAGCCCGCCGGCGCCGGCTCGGCACCGGGCGCGCCGCCGGACATGCCGGGCGCGCCGGAAGCAGCCTGACCGCCGCCGCGCACGGCCTGCATGCGGCGGTCGAGGTCCAGGTACTGCTCCTGCTGGTCGCGGGCCAGGCGGCTGAGCTGGTGGCTCTGCTCTTCCACCAGGCCGCGCAGCTCCTGCACTTCCTGCTGCAGCACCTGAAGCTGATAGAACAGCTCGGCGAAGCGGCTCGACTCCGCGCCGCCGCTCGGCGTGTCCATCGACCGCGCGTCGATGGCGCCGGCCGGAGCCTGGCTCGGCCGCGGTGCCGGCGCGGGCTGCACCGTGCCGGACCGGGTCGTTCCCACCGACTCCTCCACCGGCACCGCACCATGGGACCATGCCGCCGCGATCAGCAGCAGCCCGGCGGCGGGTGGGGCCCAGCGGAGTGACGGAGTCTGGCTGGCGAACATCGGCGGGCCTCCGTTAGCGATAGATCATCACCGCGCGGCGGTTGCGCGCGTACGCGGACTCGTCATGGCCCGGATCCTCCGGACGCTCCTCGCCATAGCTGACGATCTCGATCTGGCGCGACGACACGCCGGCAGACAGGAGGAAGGAGCGAACCGCGTCGGCGCGGCGCTCGCCCAGCGCCAGGTTGTACTCCCGGGTGCCGCGCTCGTCGGCGTGACCTTCGATCACCACGCTGCGGTCGGAATTGTTGCGCAGGATCGTGCCGTGCATCTCCAGCGCCGCGAGGTCTTCGGGGCTCAGCACCGAGCGGTCGTACGCGAAGTAGAACACGCGGGTCAGCAGCTGCGACGACGATCCCGGCTCGAACGGGTTGCCGTTGGCGTCGAAGGTCGGCTGCTGCGCCGGTTGCGACGGCGATGGGCGCATGGTGTCCGGCGACTCCACCGGCTCCGTCGACGGCTCGATGGGCTCGCGCTGAGTGCCGCTGCCGGCACAGCCGGCGAGCACCAGGCCCGCGATCATCAGAACCAGCAGATTTCGCAACCCGTTAATCATCATGAAAAAGCTCCGGTTATCGGCTGAAGTCCAGGAAGGGTGACCAGGCGGGTTCGCGAACGTCCCCCGTTGATGACGGGAGGCGATACTTGACCCTGCCATCGATGGACACGGCGGCGAGTATACCTCGCCCCCGGTCCTGCGTCGCATACATCAGCATGGTGCCGTTGGGCGCCAGCGACGGCGATTCGTCCAGCGACGTCTCGGTGAGCACCCGCACGTCGTCGCGCTCGAGGTCCTGCCAGGCGATGTGGTCCGAGCCACGGTCGCTGCGGTGCACGTACACCAGATGCTTGCCGTCGGGCAGCACCCGCCCGCGCGCGTTGTAGCGGCCCTGGAAGGTGAGCCGCTCCACCAGATTGGAGGCGAGCTCCAGGCGGTAGATCTGCGGGGCGCCGCCGCGGTCGGAGGTGAAGATGACCTGGCGGCCGTCGGGCGAGAAGCTCGGCTCGGTGTCGATGGCATGGTGCCGGGTGAGCCGGCGCAGGCGCCGGTCGTCCAGCGTCATCAGGTAGATCTCGGGGTTGCCGTCGCGCGACAGCACCATGACCAGGCTGCGGCCGTCGGGCGAGAACACGGGCGACCCGTTGATGCCCGTGAACTGGGTGATCTGCTCCCGCGCGCCCGAAAAGATGTCCTGAATGACGATGGACTGACGCCCGGTCTCCCAGGAGACGTAGGCCACGCGACGTCCGTCCGGCGCCCAGCTCGGCGACATCAGCGGCTCCCGCGATTCGAAGATCGCGCGAGAGTTCTCGCCGTCGGAATCGGCCACCTCAAGCCGGTAGGTGGCGTTCGGGGAGCCCGCGCCGCGCACCAGCACGTAGGCAATGCGGGTGGCGAAGGCACCGCGGATGCCCGTGATCGCCTCGAACACCTCATCCGCAGCGCGATGCGCCAGGGTGCGCCATTCGGCTCGGGTCCCGGTGATCTCGCGGGTGAGCATGCTGCGCTCGTTGACCACGTCGAAGACGTGGAACCGCACCCGCGTGTCGCCGTTGCTCATGGTCGCCAGGTCGCCGATCACCAGGTACTCCATGCCGAGCACGCGCCAGTCGCGAAAGAACACGTCGCCCGGCTGCGACGGCATGGACAGCATGTTGTCGCGCTCGAGCGGCGCGAACTGGCCGCTGCGCGCCAGATCGAAGGAGATGATCTGCGCCATCTCCGGCTGGCCCGCAAACTCCGGACCGCGCCGGAACGGCACCACGGCGATGCGCGTCTGCCGGTCGTAACCGGTGTCGATGATGATGGTGTCCAGGCTCGCGCCCCGGGCGGTAGCGGCCGCCAGCACGGCGGCAAGCGCCAGGGCAAGGCCAAGAGCGAACGTGACGTAGCTGGTTCTCACCGCAACAGGTCCTCCGGTCTGAACAACAGGGTAAAGCGCCGGAAATAGCGCTCGAACATAGCCGACTCTTTCGGCACCTCGAAGCGCCGTGCCTTGCGCACCGCCGCTTCCGCGGAGCGGTCGAACGCGGCATCGCCACTGCTCTCGAGCACGGTGACGCCGACCACGTCGCCGGTGGGCACGAGTTCCACCAGCAGCTTGGCCTCCATGCGGTTGCGCGCCGACGGCGGCCGCGACCAGTTGGCCACCACCATCTGGTAGATGCCCATTCGGTAGGACTGCGCCGCCGCCTCTTCGGCATCCGCGCCGGCCTGAGCCAGGTCGGTGGCCTCGCTCTGCAGCGCCTCCAGGAACGACGACTGCGCCAGCGCCTCGAGCCGTTCCTGCCGCGCCCGCTCCTCGGCCCGCCGCCGTTCCGCCTCGGCATCCGGCTGCGGCTTGGGCTGGACCGGCTCCGGTTTCGGTTGCGGCTTCGGTTCGGGCTTCGGCTCTGGCTTCGGCTGCGGCTTGGGTTCGGGTTTGGGCTGTGGTTTGGGCTGCGGCTGCGGCGCCGGCTTCGGCGTCGCCTTGGGCGCCTGCTGCTCCATCATGATCAGCTGCGCCTGCACGATCTGCGGCCTGATCACCCGGGTCTCCTGCTGCTGCGGGTGCCAGCCGCCGTACAGGCCGAAGGCGGCCACCGCGTGCAGCAGCAGGGCCAGCAGCAGGGGCAGCGCATATTGGCGAACGCGCTCGGCCATCTCAGCTCAGCCGCCCACCTGCTCCGGTGGCTCGGTGATCAGGCCCACGCTCTTGGCGCCCGAGCGCTGCAGCGCCGTCATGACCCGCACCACCGCACCGTACTCGAGGCTCTGATCCGCCTTCACGTACACCGGCACGTCGGTTCGCGCCCGCAGGATCTTGCCGGCCTGATCCTCGAGCGAGTAGATGGTCACCCGCGTGCCTTCATCGTCCGCGTTCTGCATGCCAACGTTCAGGAAGATGGCGCCGTCGCCGCGCACGGAGACCACGAGCGGGTCGTCCTGGGCCTGCTCGACGGGTTCCGAGGGCGCGTCCGGCAGATCGACTACCACCCCCTGGGTGAGCAGCGGCGCGGTTGCCATGAAGATCACCAGCAGCACGAGCATCACGTCGATGTAGGGCACGACGTTGATCTCGGACATGGGTTTGCGGCGTGTAGCCATGCAGGCCTCGCTGTTGTGGATCAGCTCTGCCGCGCGTGCGCAACGCGGTGCAGGATGCTGATCAGCTCGTCACTGAACGCCTCGTAGCGCTTCATCAGCGCCTCGACGCGGGCGGAGAACCGGTTGTAGCCGATGACGGCGGGTATGGCGGCGAACAGGCCCATGGCGGTGGCCACCAGCGCTTCGGAGATGCCGGGCGCCACCGAGGCCAGCGTCGCCTGGGTCATGTTCGCGAGGCTGCGGAACGAGTTCATGATGCCCCAGACGGTGCCGAACAGACCCACGTACGGGCTGGTGGAGCCCACGGTGGCCAGGAACGGCAGATGGGTCGACAGCCGCTCCTCCTCGCGGGTCAGGGCGATGCGCATGGCGCGCTGCACGCCCTGCATGATGGCATCGGGATCGCCCGAACCCTCCTCGCTCAGCCGCGTGTACTCCTTGAAGCCGGCGACGAACGACGACTCGATGCCGGTGAGGCCTTCCTCCTCGGACAGCTCGCTGTAGAGCTGACGCAGGTCGATGCCCGACCAGAAGTGGTCTTCGAAGTCTTCGATCTCCCGGGCGACCCTGCGCAGGTAGAACCAGCGCTGGAAGATCATCACCCAGGACACGATGGAGGCGAGCACCAGGATGAGCATGACGAGCTGCACCAGCACGCTGGCATTGGCGATCAGCTCGAATATCGATAACGGCTCCGGCAAGATGAACCTCCTCAGTCCAGGTCGAGTCGGGGGTGACCGGCGTCCGCCGGCGCCTTGGGTTCGGGCCGCGTCAGGCCGAAGTGCAGATAGGCCCGCTCCGTGGCCACGCGCCCGCGCGGCGTGCGCATGAGGTATCCCTGCTGAATGAGAAAGGGCTCCAGCACGTCTTCGATGGTTTCCCGTTCCTCGCTGATGGCGGCCGCCAGCGAGTCGATGCCCACGGGCCCGCCACCGAACTTGTCGATGATGGTGTCGAGCAGCCTGCGGTCCATGGCATCGAAGCCCTCCCGATCCACCTCCAGCATGTCCAGCGCCTGGTCGGCCACCGTCCTGGTGATCACCCCGTCGGCGCGCACCTCGGCGAAGTCGCGCACCCGCCGCAGCAGCCGGTTGGCGATCCGCGGCGTGCCCCGGGAGCGCCGGGCGACCTCACGGGCCCCTTCCGGCTCGGCATGGAGGCCGAGCTTGCCGGCGGAGCGCAGGACGATGGTGGTCAGCTCTTCGACCGTGTAGAACTCCAGACGTTGCACGATGCCGAAGCGGTCGCGCAGCGGCGAGGTCAGCAGGCCGGCGCGGGTGGTGGCACCGACCAGCGTGAACCTCGGCAGGTCGAGCTTGAGCGAGCGCGCCGCCGGACCCTCGCCGATGAGGATGTCGATCTGAAAATCCTCCATGGCGGGATACAGGATCTCCTCCACCACGGGGGAGAGACGGTGGATCTCGTCGACGAACAGCACGTCGCCCGGCTCGAGGTTGGTGAGCAGCGCCGCCAGCTCGGCCGGACGCTCCAGCACCGGACCCGACGTGGACTTGATGGCCACCGCCATCTCGTTGGCGATGATGTGCGCCAGCGTGGTCTTGCCGAGGCCGGGCGGGCCGAAGATCAGGGTGTGATCCAGCGGCTCGCCGCGGCCGCGGGCGGCGCGGATGAAGATGTCCATCTGCTCGCGCACGGGCTGCTGGCCCACGTACTCGGAGAGCTTGAGCGGCCGCAGCGCACGATCGAGCTGACGCTCGGGCCCCTGACTGGCGGCGTCCACCAGCCGGTCGGGTTCGATGCTCACGGTGCGGCCTCCGCCTGCCGGGCCGCCTGCCGCAGCGCGGCGCGCACCAGCGCCTCTGCGGAATCGCCTTCGGCGCGCACGCTCTGCACCAGGCGCGCCGCCTCCGCAGGACGGTAGCCGAGGCTGACCAGCGCGCCCTCCGCCTCGGTCTGGGCGCGACCGTCGGAGCCGGTGCGCTGCAGCGGCGCCGGCTCGAGGGATGCGGGCAGCTTGCCTTTGAGCTCGAGCAGCAGCCGCTCCGCCTTCTTGCGGCCGATGCCGGGCACGCGGATCAGCGCGTCGGCATCGCCGTTCTGAACGGCGGCGGCCAGGTCCGCCGGACTCAGCACCGACAGCATGGCCACCGCCAGCTTCGGGCCCATGCCGCTGGCGCGGATCAGCACCCGGAACAGATCGCGCTCGGCCCGGGACGCGAAGCCGAAGAGCTGCTGCAGCTCTTCACGCACCACGAAGTGGGTGAACAGGCGCAGCCCCTTGCCGCGTCCGGGCAGGGTGGCCAGCACATTGTGGGTCACCTCGAGCTCGTAGCCGACGCCGCCGACGGTCACCAGAATGACGTTGTCGTAGACCTCGAGCAGCTGCCCTTCGATGTGGCCGATCATGAACTTGCGGGGGAATCCTGAGGGGGCTTCAAGCGCGCAGTATTGACGTGACACAGGGCAATCGCAAGCGCGTCCGCGGCATCTGCGGCCGGCGTGCCGGACAATCGCAGCAGCACGCGTACCATGTGCTGCACCTGCACCTTGCCGGCTTTGCCGCTGCCCACCACCGCCAGCTTCACGGTGCGCGCCCCGTACTCGGCGATGGGCAACCCGGCGGCCGCGGCGGCGGCGATGGCGGCGCCCCGGGCCTGGCCGAGCTTCAGGGCCGAGGCGGGGTTGCTGGCCAGGAACACCTGCTCCACCGCCACCTCCGCCGGCGCGTACTCGCGGATCAGCGACGCCACGCCGTGGTAGATCTCGCCGAGCCGATCGACGAAGCCGGCCGCTTTGGGGCGGATGCAGCCGCTGGCCAGGTAGACCGTCCCGCTGCCCGTGATCGCGACCACACCGTACCCGGTGACCCGGGAACCCGGGTCGATACCGAGTACGCGCCGCTCACCCATCCAGCACGCTGTCCGGGTAGTCGCCGTTGCTGAAGACGTTCTGCACGTCGTCGAGTTCCTCCAGCGCGTCGATGAGCTTGAGCACCGACTCGGACTGCTCGACGTCACACGGCACGTAGGTGGCCGGCACCATGGACACCTCCGAGTAGGCGGGCGCCAGCCCGGCGGTGGTGAGCGCGCTGACGACGTCGCCGGTGATCTCCCAGGGCGCGTAGACGGTGATGCTGCCGTCGTCCTCCGACTCGATGTCGTCGGCGCCCGCCTCCAGGCCCGCCTCCATCACCCGCTCTTCGTCGGCGCCGGGAGCGAAGCCGATGACGCCGCGGCGGCTGAACAGGTAGGCCACGGAACCGTCGGTACCCAGGTTGCCGCCATGCTTGCTGAAGGCGTGCCGCACCTCGGCCACGGTGCGGTTGCGGTTGTCGGTCATGACTTCCACCAGCACGGCGACGCCGCCCGGGGCGTAGCCCTCGTAGGTGAGCTCCTCGACGTTGGCACCCTCGCCGCCGCCGACGCCCCGGTCGATGGCGCGCTCGATGGTGTCCTTCGGCATGTTGGCGGCCAGGGCCTTGTCCATGACGGCCCGCAGCCGCGGGTTGTCGGCAGGGTCGCCGCCGCCCAGCCGCGCCGAGACGGTGATCTCGCGGATCAGCTTGGTGAAGACCTTACCGCGCTTGGCGTCCTGACGCGCCTTCTTGTGCTTGATGTTGGCCCATTTGCTGTGCCCGGCCATATCTCAAAACTCCAACCTCACTGGCCCTGATCCTGGGTCCGCGCGCGCAGCCGGATGTGCAGCTCGCGAAGCTGGTGCTCATCCACCTCGCTCGGCGCCGACGTCATCAGGCAGGCGGCGGTCTGCGTCTTCGGGAAGGCGATGACGTCGCGGATCGCCGGTGTGCCCGTCATCAGCATCACCAGCCGGTCGAGGCCGAGCGCAATGCCGCCGTGGGGCGGGCAGCCGAACTTCAGCGCGTCCAGCAGGAATCCGAACTTGGCGTGCGCCTCCTGCTCGATGCCGATCACCTTGAACACCGCCTGCTGCATGACCTCGTCATGAATACGCAGCGAGCCGCCGCCCAGCTCGTAGCCGTTCAGCACCACGTCATAGGCCGCCGCGCGCGCCGCGGCCGGTTCGGCCAGCAGCGCCTCGGGCGCGCAGGTGGGCCGGGTGAACGGATGATGCGCCGGCGCCAGGCCGCCCTCGCGGGTGGCCTCGAACATGGGCCAGTCCACGACCCACAGCGGCGCCCAGCCCTCCCGGATCAGCCCCAGTTCGCGGCCGAGCTCGTTGCGCAGCGCACCCATGGCATCGTTGACGACGCCGGCCTTGTCGGCGCCGAAGAACACCAGGTCGCCATTGGCGGCGCCCACCCGCTCGAGCACCTCGCGCACCACGGCCTCGGGCAGGAACTTCACGATCGGCGACTGCAGCCCGTCGAGGCCGGCGGCCAGGTCATTCACCTTGATGTAGGCGAGGCCCTTGGCGCCGTAGCGGGCGACGAAGCCCGTGTAGTCATCGATCACCTTGCGCGACAGCGCGGCGGCGCCGGGCGCGCGGAGCGCCACCACCCGCCCGGCCGGATCATTGGCCGGAGCGTTGAACACCTTGAACTCCACCGCGCGCATCAGGTCGGCGACGTCGGTCAGCTCCAGCGGGTTGCGCAGATCGGGCTTGTCGCTGCCGAAGCGGCGCATCGCCTCGGCCCAGCTCAGCACCGGGAACTCCGGCAGGGTCACCGCCAGCACCTCGCTGAACACCTGGCGCAGCATGCCCTCGGTGAGGCTGCGAATCTCGTCCTCGCCGATGAAGGACGCCTCGATGTCGATCTGGGTGAACTCGGGCTGGCGGTCGTGACGCAGGTCTTCGTCGCGATAACAGCGCGCGATCTGGTAGTAGCGGTCCATGCCTGAAACCATCAGCAGCTGCTTGAAGAGCTGCGGCGACTGCGGCAGAGCGAAGAACTGCCCGGGATGGGTACGGCTCGGCACCAGATAGTCGCGGGCACCCTCGGGCGTGGCCTTGGTCAGGGTCGGCGTTTCCACCTCCCAGAAGCCGTTCGCTTCCAGGTAGCGGCGCACGCTGCTGGTGATGCGCGCCCGGGCCCGCAGGCGCTGCTGCATCTCCGGACGCCGCAGGTCGAGGTAGCGGTGCTTGAGGCGAACGTCCTCGCCGGCGTCGGAATGCTCGTCGAGCTGGAACGGCGGGGTTGCCGAGCGGTTGAGAATCTCGAGCGTCGCACCCAGCACCTCGATCTCGCCGGTGGCCATGTCTTCGTTGACCGTGCCTTCCGGCCGCGGCCGCACCCGGCCGCGTAGCTGCAGAACGTACTCGTTGCGCACCCGGTCAGCGGTGGCAAAGCTCTCTTCGGTATCGGGGTCGTAGACCACCTGGACGATGCCGGTGCGGTCGCGCACGTCGAGAAAGATCACCCCGCCATGGTCCCGGCGCCGGTGAACCCAGCCGCAGATCTCCACCTCCTGGCCGACGTGGGCGGCGTGAATCTCGCCGCAGTAGTGTGTGCGCATATCGATCCCGTATCCGTGTTGGGCCGTTGCCGGCCGGCTCAGTCGCTGCTCTTGGCGGCAGCGCTGCTGCTGCCGGACGCCGCCTTGGCGCCGTCGCTCTTGGTGCCTGCGCTCGAAGCGCCGTCGCCTTTGCCGCTGCTCTTGCCGGCACCGTCGCCAGCGGACGAGGCGGAGCCGTCGGAGCTCTTGGAGCCGCCGTCGCCGCCGGAATCACCGGCCACGTTCTTCTTCTTTCCGGCCTTGAAGTCGGTCTCGTACCAGCCGCCACCCTTCAGGCGGAAACCGGCCGCGCTCACCTTTTTGCGCAGCGTTTCCTCTGCGCACGCCGGGCAGGTGGTCAACGGGGCGTCGGAGAGCTTCTGGATGGTCTCGAACTCGTGGCCGCAACTCTGGCAGCGATACTCGTAGATGGGCATCTCGGTAATCTCTTGGAAGCAGCTGTTTGGGAAGCGGCGCATGATCTTAAAAAAATCAGTAAAAATACAGCGCTTTCGCTGCAATTTTGTTGCCTGGACCATGCGCTTGAGCTATAAAGCGGCGCATTGAGATCCCGCGGACGTGCAGAGGTTTCTCAATAGGAACTGGGTGAAACCCCGAAGTCTACAGACCGGTGAGGAATTGCCCCGTTTAGTTAATCACTGCAAAGGGAACGATTAATGGCAACGAAGAAAGCTCCAGCCAAGAAGGCGCCGGCGAAGAAGAAAGCGCCGGCGAAGAAGGCAGCCACCAAGAAGGCGGCCGCCAAGAAGCCCGCAGCAAAGAAGGCCCCGGCCAAGAAAGCCGCCCCCGCCAAGAACACCGCTGCGGTCTCCGCCAAGATGACCAAGACCGGAATCCTGAACGAACTCGCAGAGCGCACCAGCCTGTCACGCAAGCAGGTCGACGCGGTGCTGGGCGAGCTGGAATCGCTGATCGAGCGCCACATCAAGAAGCGCGCCGTGGGTGAGTTCACCCTGCCCGGCCTGCTGAAGATCCGCTCGGTGAAGCGCCCGGCCACGAAGAAGCGCATGGGTCGCAACCCGGCCACCGGCCAGGAGATCGTGATCCCCGCCAAGCCGGCCACGACCCGCGTTCGGGTCACCCCGCTGAAGCGGCTGAAGGAGATGGTGGGCTGAACTGACGCCCGCCGGCTCCGGCACCGCGAAGGGCCGCTTGGTTCGCCAGCCGGCCCTTTTTTATTGCCGGCGATTCCGTGGCCGACGTTGCCGCACCGGATGAACCAAACCCAGGAACCCAGCATGCGCCAGAGTCAGCAGCTCATCCCCACCACCAAGGAAAATCCGGCCGACGCCGAGACCGCCAGCCACCGGCTGATGCTGCGCGCCGGCATCATCCGGCAGGTGGCATCCGGCCTCTACACCTGGCTGCCGCTGGGGCTGCGGGTCATCCGCCGGCTGGAGGCCATCATCCGTGAGGAGCTTACGCGCAGCGGCGCCCAGGAGGTGCTGATGCCGGTGGTGCAGCCGGCCGAGCTCTGGGAGGAGTCGGGCCGCTGGACCAAGATGGGGCCGGAAATGCTGCGCATGAAGGACCGCCACGAGCGCGACTTCTGCCTCGGCCCCACCCATGAAGAGGTGATCACCGACCTGTTCCGCCGCGAGGTGCACAGCTACCGCCAGTTGCCCTGCAACTTCTTCCAGATCCAGACCAAGTTTCGCGACGAGGTGCGGCCGCGCTTCGGCGTCATGCGCGCCCGCGAGTTCACCATGAAGGACGGCTACTCGTTCCACATCGACCAGCAGAGCTTCGACGACACCTACCGGGAGATGTACGACTGCTACCGGCGCATCCTCACCCGCATGCAGCTCGACTTCCGCGCCGTCGAGGCCGACACCGGCAACATCGGCGGCGCCAACAGCCACGAGTTTCACGTGCTGGCCGAGTCCGGCGAGGACGTGATCGCCTATGCCACCGGCGGCGACTACGCCGCCAACCTGGAAAAGGCCCAGGCGGCGCCTCCCGCCGAGCGCGCCGCACCCGGCGCCGAGCTGGACACCATTGCCACCCCCGGCGTGAAGAGCATCGCCGACGTCGCCGGCCACCTGGGGGTGACGGCGGCGCACTGCGTGAAGACGCTGATCGTGCGCGGCGAGGAGGGTCCGGTGGCCCTGGTGCTGCGTGGTGACGACGAGCTGAACGCCATCAAGGCCGCCAAGCTGCCGGGCGTTTCCTCTCCGCTCGCCCTGGCCGGCGACGACGAAGTCGAGGCGGCCGTCGGCTGCCCACCCGGTTCCATCGGGCCGGCGGGCCTGACGCTGCCCATGTACGTCGATGCCGAGGCCTTCGCCCTGGCCGACTTCGTCTGCGGCGCCAACCGCGACGGCTTTCATCACACCGGCGTCAACTGGGACCGGGACGTGACCGTCGCCGCCGACCGCATCGCCGACCTGCGCAACGTCCGCCCGGGCGACCGGGCGCCCCATGGCCAGGGCGAGCTCGCCTTTATGCGCGGCATCGAGGTGGGTCACATCTTTCAGCTCGGCCGCGTCTACAGCGAGCCGATGCAGGCCAGCGTGCTGGATCAGAACGGCAGGAGCGTGGTGCCGATCATGGGTTGCTACGGCATGGGCGTGACCCGGCTGGTGGCCGCCATCATCGAGCAGAATCATGATGAAGTCGGCATCCGCTGGCCGGAGCCGGTGGCACCCTTCGCCGTTCACGTGGTGCCGCTGAACTATCATAAGTCGGAGGCGGTGCGCGCCGCCGCCGACGGGCTCTATCAGAGGCTCAAGGATCTTAACGTGGACGTGCTGCTGGACGACAGAGACGAACGCCCCGGCGTGAAGTTCGCCGACGCCGACCTGATCGGCATTCCCCATCGCATCACCGTGGGCGAGCGCGGCCTCGCCGCTGGCGAGCTCGAATACCTGCACCGGCCCTCCGGCGCCAAGGACGCGCTCGGCGTCGACGCCGTGATCGCCAGGGTCACGGGCGCCCCATGATCGTCAGCGTCCGGCGCTGCCTGCTCGTGCTGCTGCTGGCAGCCGGCTGCTGCGCGCCGGGCTGGGCCGAGGAGGCCGACCCGGTTCTGATCGAGAAGCTGGCCGCCAGCATGGCGGCCGCCCACGACGAGCCGGACCGCTACGACGCCGAGGTCTGGCTGCGCGCCTCGGAGCAGCGCCTGTCGCGCTACCTCAAGGACCACGAGGAGCGTCTAACGCTGCTGCAGATCGTCTACCGGGAAGCCATGCGCCATGAGCTCGACGCCGACCTGGTGCTGGCGGTGATGCAGGTGGAGAGCGCCTTCGACCGCTTCGCCATTTCCAGGGTCGGCGCCCAGGGGCTGATGCAGGTCATGCCCTTCTGGCGCTACGAGATCGGCCGTCCCCAGGACAACCTCACCGAGGTGGAGACCAACATCCGCTACGGCACCACCATCCTCGCCCACTATCTGGAGGTATCCCAGGGCGACCTGGTGGAAGCCCTGGGCCGCTACAACGGCAGCCGCGGGCGGCTCAAGTATCCCGAGCTGGTGGTCAGCGCCTGGCGCCGCGTCTGGCGGAACAAGACCGCATCCGATCTGCCGGAGCTGCAGGCGAGCTGCAGTCAGTACGGGTTGCGGGCGTGCCGGTATCAGTAGGCTGGTGCAGATTCGTGCTGTGTTGAATTGGGGCGCCGGAGTGCAGATTTGTGTGGCGTTGAACGGGGGCGCCGGAGTGCAGATTTGTGTGGCGTTGAACGGGGGCGCCTGCCGGACAGGCCTTTTCGCGCAGCGGCCGTCATTGTGGTGGGGCTCTGAAATGAGATGCGTGGCTTAACGCGCGAAAAGGCCTGTCCGGCCACGCCCCCACACCACCCCACAATCTGCCTGTCACGTTTAAGAGTGCAGCTTCCGACGCCATGGTCTGCGAGCACGCGACTCGGTTCGGCATAGACATTGCGCTCGCAGCGTCGACACGCAACCCAGGACGAGAACAGGGGGTTGGGGCGCGGGCGTGTGCCGGGGAACACCTGCTGGCCTGTTCAGGCCCCGCAGTATTCCGCCGCCGCTAAAACGCTGACGCCCGCTGGCCAGCAGGTGTTACCCGGCGCGCGATCCGCCGGCCATGACC
>JAVJUA010000093.1:0-409 GCA_040219935.1 Pseudomonadales bacterium
TGTTGCCCACCATGGTGGTGGGTGTCGAGGTCACGCGCAGTTGCTGGGCGACCGCCGCGCTCTGGGCTACCCGCTGATCGGCAGCCCCCTCGTCCAGGCACTGTTCCAGGGCATCAGCGTCGACCCCGCTTTCCACCGCCATGTCGAGGAATTCGTCGGTCACGTTACCGGCCGAGGACCAGCGGGCCTGCCGCTCGAACAGCACTTCGTGGTATGCCCAGAACTCGCCCTGGCGCCCGGCGCAGCGGGCTGCCGCCGCCGCCTGGCGCGCATGCTGATGCATGGGCAGCGGGAAGTCGTAGAACACGAAGCGCACCTTGCCCTCGTCGGCGTAGTTCTCGCGGATGCGCGCCGCAGTGTCGGCAAACGCGGCGCAGGCCGGGCACTGGTAGTCGGCGAATTCGCGGAC
>JAVJUA010000094.1:0-1537 GCA_040219935.1 Pseudomonadales bacterium
CGATGCCACGCACCGCCTGACCCTCCGTAGCTCCAGCGACGACGCCTCGCGGCCCCTGCTCAACATCAGCGACTACAACGCGGCGGGCACCGGCGGCACCGACCTGGTGGTGACCGGCGCCGATGACGGCATCACGATTACCAACAGCTGGCGGCCCCTGCACCTGGGCTCCTCGTTCGGCGGCCAGCAGGTGCAGCGCACGATGACGCTGGCCGGCGGCAAGGTAGGCGTGGGCGTGGCCAGCCCCGCCGAGGCGCTGGACGTCAATGGCCGCATCCGCGCGGGGCAGGGCTTCGTGTTTCCCGATGGGACGGTGCAAACCACGGCGCAGCTCGTGGGGCCGGCAGGACCAGCAGGACCGGCCGGGCCCGAAGGGCCGCGTGGCGAGCGGGGGCCGAAGGGCGATCAGGGGGACCAGGGTCCGCCCGGTGCTCAAGGAGAGCAAGGGCCTCCTGGTCCACCGGTTAGTACGTCGGCGGTCTGCCAGGACGGAATAATTGGATTGCCCACGCCATCGTGTAGTTCCATTTGTGAGAGAGGATGGATCGCATCCGTTCTAACACCATGCCAAGTGACTTCGGACACTGGTGACTGTTCTGCGACAAGCGCCGGAGGTGGTCCAACGCTGCCCGTGTACCGTGGTCGCTGCTGCGTGTGCGAGCCCATCTGATGCACATTGCCGCTTTCATTTCGTTGGTTTGTACAACTGCGGCTGCGGCCCAGCCCGTCGCCGTCGAGCTCACCCCCCACCGCTACGAGATGGCCCTCACCCTCGACGAGTTCAGCGTGTTCCACGGCGCGGCGGCCAGCGGCGTGGAGCGGTATGGCGGGTGGGCCGAGTTCGATGTGCGCATCGACGCGACCGATGGGCAGCAGCCCGTGTGGACCGTCACCATCGACAACCCGCGCATGCTCGAGGTCTGGCAGCAGTGGATGGCCCAGAGCACGACCGAGCTGGTCGGCCTGGTCGACTTCGATCGCCTCGATCGGGCCGCCGTCGCCGCCATGGCCACGACGCAGTCGGTCAACGCCAAGGTCGAGCAGGCGCTCGCCAGCCCGATCTGGGACCCCTCGACGGTCGCCGGCACGCTGCTGGTCGAGCAGCGCCAGGACGGCTCGCCACGCGTCGTGCTGGTGCCGCTGAGCGGCGCACAGGCCGACACCACCGGCCCGGCCAGCGACTTCGAGCCCCAGCCCCTGGTGCTCACCGGGGCGGTGGCCGAGGACCTGGCCGATTCCGAACTGGTCGGACAGGACGTACTCGCCGCCGGCCCCATCAAGGCCTACGGCTACATGGAGCTCACCGGCGTGACCGAACGCCTCGACGACACCGTCGAGATCTTCGTGATGAGCAAGTGCCCCTACGGCGTGGGCGCGATGACGGCGGCCATCGAGCGCGTGCGCGAGCTGGAGCGCCTGGGCGAGTCGGCGCCCGAGTTGGACATCCGCTACATCTTCTACGAAGCGCCCGCCGACGCATCGATGCAGGGCCCGGGCCAGCCGAGCGTGCGGTACACGTCGATGAAGGGCGAGGCCG
>JAVJUA010000095.1:0-2396 GCA_040219935.1 Pseudomonadales bacterium
CCTGGTCGGCGCTGATCACGCCGCGATTAATCAGCGTGGCGCTCACCTCGCCCGAGCCGCGCACCGCGACGCCGGTGTCCAGCGTCGTGGTCGGCCGGCTGGTGAACCAGTCGGCGAGCTGGGCGGCGCCGATGGCCACCGGCGTGCCCTCGTTGAGGGCGATGGTCATCGCGCCCGAGAGGGTCTGGTCGGTGGCCAGGTACACCCTGGAGAATCCTCCGGCGGCCACGCCGGTCACGTGCAGCGTGCCGTTCATCGTCATGCCATCGAGGATGCGGACCGAGCCCTGCTCGGGCAGGACCAGGTCGCCCTGCACCAGCGTAATGTCGGTCAGGTCGCCGCCAGCCTCGACCACGCCGCCGGTCGCGATGATGCCGCCCCCGCGGACGTCGCCGGCCAGCCGCACGCGCCCGCCGTTGGCCACGATGCGCCCGCTGCCGACCTGCTCGACGATGCTGCTGATCAGCAGGACGCCGTCGTCGGTGGCCTCCAGCACGCCGGTGTTCGTCACGATGCCTCGCACCTGCAGCTCGCGCCCGGGCGCATCGGCCCGCACCGTGCCGGTGTTGGAAAAGTCCAGGCTCACCCAGCCCGAGCCGCGGATGGTGATGCCCGGGCCGATGGTCTTGGGGTTGCGCGTGCCCGCGTCGTCCAGGTCGGCATAGGTGGTGCTCCAGTGCGAATCGTCCACCAGCACGATCTCGCCCGTGCCCACGATGGCGATCGGCCCCGAGCTCAGCAGCGTCAGCTCCGAGAGTGCCGGCAGACCCTCGTCGTTGATCACCAGCGTGCCGTCGAGCACGTGGGTGGGGCCGGTGAGGGTCAATTGCCGCGCGGCGCCGATGCCGAGCACCGCGTCGGGATTGCGCATCTCGATGGAGCGCACCTGGGCGTCCTCGTCGCGGAGCAGAACCTGGTAGGCGCCCGGCAGCGTGAAGCGCGCGGTCGCGCCGCTGGAAGGAACGGCCAGCAGATCCCAGTTGGCCGCCTCGTGCCACGATCCGCCCGCGGGGTTGGTCCATTCGAACGCCTGGGCCGCGGCCGACCCGGGCGCCCCGATGACGGCCGCCAGCGCCGCCGCGCCGGCCGTGGGAATCCTCAAGCTCGCCATTTCCACGCCTCCTCTAGGCCCCCTTGAGCACGCCCCCTCGAACACGCACCCCTCGAAAGTTCCTCGACGCCGCATCGGACCGGTGCGATCGCGCCGGGTGCCAGTACGGCTGCGCGCCGTTCGACCGCCCGCGGCGGTGTATACCGGCGGTGGGCGCCCGGGTTACACCAAACATGGGACTCGGCGGCCGATGGACGCGCAGGCGTGGGTCGCCGACGCTCCTCAGGGGCCCGCGGGCGAGAGCATCGGTCCGATCACGTGCCGCAGCAGGGCCAGGCCAAGCAGGATGGCGAAAACGATGCCGGCGGCCTTCCAGCTAGAGCCCATGCCGCCCTGCCACCAGACCGAGCGGTACGTGCCCCGGTCGCCGCAGTCCTCGGCCCTGGGCGGCGGGGCGGCCGTGGGGCAGGGATGGTTTTCGACCACGCGAGAGGGCCAGGTCTGGTGGGTCGGGCGGGGGTTGGAGCCGTCGGCGGCCATGGGCGATCGTACGGGGTCGCCGTTCTGATCGAGGCGTTATTCTCCTTGATCGGCCGGCGCCACGGGCACCTGCACCTCGCCATACCGCCAGAACCACGGCGTGAAGGGCCCGTTGTAGCCCAGGTAGCGCGGCGGGCCGGCCGGCGTCCAGCCCTGCTGGCTGGCCAGCCATGCCTCGACGCGCTCGAGCCCGCGCTGGAAGTTCTTCTGGGAGTAGCGGCCGCGGACGCCGGTGCTGGCGTAGGTCGTAGGCGGTACGTCCTCGATACGCACCAGGCCATCGCTGCCGACCTGGCCGAGCTCGGTCGTGCGATACAGGAAGGCCATGGACGACATCGCGTCGGGCTCGCCCGATGGATCGGCCGCCGCGTAGCCCATGTCGACCGGCGCGGTCATGGCGATGTCGTTGGACTTGATGTGCGCAAAGAGCGTGTTGAACATGGGACCCATGCCGCCGTCGGCATCGTCGCGCGTCACGCTGGCGGCCCGGTAGACCGGATACGAGCGGATGTGGACCTCGCCCACGGGCGTCAGCTCGGGCCAGCCTTCGGGGAAGGCGGCGCTGTTGAAGTACCACACGCCCCCGCTGGTGCGGACGCACCCGACCAGCGTGAGCAGGCCGATGGCCAGCAAACCGACGGCGGCGAACGCGGCGACGCGGAGGCACTTTCGTGGCATGCCCGATTCTTCGAGCTTCCACGACGGGGCGGTCGGGGCCGAGGGAAGCCCCGACTCAGCGGTCGTCGTCGACCAGCACGCGCGAGGCGGGGGTGTCCAGGTCGTCGCACTGGCCCGACCGGACCAT
>JAVJUA010000096.1:0-1195 GCA_040219935.1 Pseudomonadales bacterium
CTGAGTTCGCCCTCGGCCTCGCCCACCATGCCCCGTGCAACCACCGTCAGGCTGTGGCAGAGGACGACCAGCCCGGCCAGCAGGGCCACGACGGCGCGCCGCGTGCGGGCATCGGCGCAACCCCGGGCAATGCATCCGGCTCCGGCCAGCGCGGCGATCCACGCGAGGGCGGGGGTGAGGTCGCTGGGCCTGGGGCCATCGGGAAGGCCGTGGTAGAGCCCGACCACCGCGATCAGCACCAGCCCGGCGGCCCAGAGCACCCACGGCTTCCATCGCACGGGTGGCGCCAGGAGCAGCACGAGACCGGCCAGCAGGAGCGTCAGCACGTCCATGAGCGCTGCCTCGCGCGGGCCGAAGGCGCCGGCCGGCGCCGCGACGGTGTAGGGGTCGAGCCCCCAGCCGGGCATGGGGTCGAACGCCAGCAGGGCGCGCACGCACGCGAGCAGGGCGACGATGATGGTCAGGCCGTGGATCAGCCCGGCCGTGCGTTCGCGGCTATCCATGCGCGCCGCCCCTGGGCCCCGTCCTGGGCCAGAACTCCAGCACGCCCAGCACCGCCATGAGCACCACCGCCTGCACGCCGATGATGATCGCCCCCGTGGCGTTCACGGTGAGCAGCAGCAGCCCCGACGCCCCGGCGATCATGCCGAAGGCCCAGAGCACCAGCACCGCGCCTCGCCTGCCGAGCCCCCGATCCGCGATGCGGTGGCTGACGTGCTGGAGGTCGCCCACCAGCGGGCTCTTGCCCTGGCTCAACCGCAAGCCCACCACCGTCGTCAGGTCGTACAGCGGCACGGCCAGTACGAGCAGTGGCAGCAGGACCCCCCACCACTGATGCGCATCGCCGCTGATGTACGTGCCTCGCGCGCTGAGGAAGCCGAGCACGAACCCCAGCACCAGCGACCCGCCGTCGCCCATGAAGACGCGGGCATTCGGAAAGTTGTGCGGCAGGACGCCCAGGCACGCGCCCACCACGCACGCGCTCAGGCCAGCGACGAACCACTGGCCGGCCAGCAGCATCGCGATGGTCAGGAAAGCCCCGGCGATGGCGGCGACGCCCGCGCTCAGGCCGTCCATGTTGTCCAAGAAGTTCAGCGCGTTGGTCATCGCCAGCAGCCAGAGCGCCGTGATGGCAATGCTCATCGCCTGGCCGCCCGGGTAGGCGTCCAGAAGCGTGAGCAATCGCGAGTCGGTC
>JAVJUA010000097.1:0-2485 GCA_040219935.1 Pseudomonadales bacterium
GTAGGATACCGTTGTTGTCGACTTCGATGGTGCCGTTATTCGTCTTGCCGCTGCCGATGATGTTGAGCAGGAGCCCGTCGACGTCGGCGCGGATGGTGCCGTTGTTGATGAGGTTGGCATTGATCTGGCCAGAGCCCCGCATGAGCACGGTGCTGGCCAGCGTGGTCTCCAGCCCGCCCACCAGGTCGATGACCTGGGCCCGTCCGGCCGCGGTCGTCGAGGAATCGTTCAGCACGATCTCGGCATCGCCGTCGATTGTTCCGCTCGTGGAGAACAGCAGCCGGCTGCCACTGGTGGAGCCCTCGCGGTTGATGAGGATGGTTCCGTCGAGCGTCAAGCCATCGCGGACTTGCAGGTCGCGGCCATTCTCGATCTCGACGTCGCCCTGCACGCGGTCGACGCTATTGAGGACGCCGCTCCCGCCGGCGACCTCGAACAGTCCGTTGCGGCTGTCGATCTCGCCGCCCTCGATGGTGCTGACCAGCGTGACAACACCCCCGTCAGATACGACGGTGCCGGTTGGTCCCTGGACGTCGGGGATCGCGATGCGCATGACGCCACCGTCGGTGGCTTCGAAGCGACCGTTGTTGGTCTTGGAGCCGCTCTGGATGTTCAACCGCCGCCCGGCGGCGTCGGCGCGGATCACGCCATTGTTGATCAGGTTCGAGGAGACCAGACCCGAGCCGCGCACCGTCAGGTCGGGGCCGATGGTGGTGAGGCGGCCGCCGATGAGATCGATCATCTGCGCCCGGCCGATGGCCGTCGTTGAAGTGTCGTTCAGCACGATCTCGCCGGTGCCGACGAGCATGCCCATCGGGTCGTTCATGATGAATCGGGCGGCCGAGGTGCTGCCCTGGTCGTTAATGACCAGCATCCCGTCGATGGTGGCCATCGGACCGGTGATAGTCAGGTCTCGACCGGTGCCCAGGCCGACGAAGGCGTTGGGGTTGATGATCGAGAGGCCCGCAAGATTGGGCGACACGCTGCGGATGAGCACGTCGTAGGTTCCCGGCAGAGCAATGATGGCCGCCTCGGGCGGCGCACTGGGAACCTCGACCGGATTCCAGTTGAAGTCATCGCCCCACAGTCCGCCCGCAGCGTTGTCCCACATGATGTCCTGGGCGCTCGCGGTGCAGACCGTTCCGGCCACGGCGCACAGCATCGCCGCCGTTGTCAGCGCATTCTTCATCGGATCTCTCCCGTCTGGTGTCTCTCAGGCTCTCTCGTCTACGCCACCGGGTCCGATGGCAATGCCGGCCCATCGCCCCGGGTAGGACATCATTAGAACCGATGGCGGAAGGTTCCAGCACCCAATTCGCGCGCACATGACCGTTTCCGGACCAACCAGCGAGCACTGGCCCCCCTCGATTGTAAATCTGGCGAATCTGGAGCCTGCTACCGCGACAGACCGCGCCAGGACAGCAGCCACTCCATGCTCAGCACCAGCAGGCCGGCCAGCACGAACCAGTGCCACAGCTCCCGCTCGCCGCCGCGCGCACCGCCATCGGCCTGTTCCGCGCGCAGCCCGCCCCACGCCCCATCGAGTTGCTCGGCCGCCGCCAGCCGGCTTTCCGTCACGCTCATGACGTTCACGGCCACGGCTCGCTGGTCGCCGGCGATGGGCTGCTCGAGCAGGTAGACGCCCGCGCGCTCGAACGGTCCGACCGAAGGCGCCGAACTGGGGGCCGACAGGCGAAGGTCGATCTCGCTGCCCGCGCCACGCAGACGCACCTGCGCGCGCGGCTGGGCGAGCCGGAGCGGCGCCACCTCGCCCGCGCGCACGCCGTCGGCCGCATCGCGCGAGCCGCGCATCGAAAGGTAATCAATCGCCTCGGCGACGAACAGCGGGAAGCTCACCAGCTTGGGCCAGTTGCTGCTGGCCGGCTCGAAGCCAACCCAGATCCGCCGGTGCCGCTCGGCCTCGAAGGCGACGATCAAGGGCCCGCGCGAGCCGCTGGCCAGCACCGTGTGGCGCACGCCCTCGGGCAGGCCGCCATCGATCAATGGCTCGGCGACGGCGAGTTGGTCGAGCGCCAGGTCGCGCATGACCGGGTGCGTGCGCCGCCAGGAGACCACGCGGGTGCCCTCGGCCTGCTCCGCATCGATCACCGCAAGCCCTGGCGTGTCGCGGCGCTCCAGCGGGGGCGGCGGTCCGAAGTGCAGGCTCGGGGCCGGCGGCGGCGTGCGCGGCGACACGCGGTCGAACACGAGGGCGTCGAACGGCAGGTCGCCCGCCGCCGCCAGTTGCTCGTATCGGCTCAGCCGGACGATGCGGATGTCGCCCAGCTCCATGGCTTCGAGCACGGCGGCGATGAGCAGCTCCGGCCCGGGCCGGTCGGGGTCGACCAGCTCGGTCTCGGGACTGACCTGCATTACGCGCGGCCGGCCGGCGGTGCGCAGCCAGAGCGAGGCCACGTCGTCGGCGGCGAGCAGGTCCTGGCCGGGCAGCAGCACGCTCAGGACGCCCGCGCCCGGCGCGACGGCC
>JAVJUA010000098.1:0-165022 GCA_040219935.1 Pseudomonadales bacterium
CCCACGTAGTGGGTCTCGGTCTGAATCGACTGGCCGGAGTCGTCCACCCGCCGGTAGCGCTGCCGGTTCGGGCCGTAGTACAGGTGCACGGTGCGGGTGCCGCGCGTGATCAAGGTCGGCTTGTTGAACACCCCGTAGCCGATCGAGCGGCCGTCACCGCTGGTCAGGCTGCCGTTCGCATCGTAGCCATAGGCCACCCCGCCGGCACTGGTGACCGCATGGGGACGGCTGCCGTAGCTTGCGGTAGACGTCTCGGACAGTCGTGCCGGCGCTCGCCCCCCTCGAGAACTCGAACAATCTCCTCATCCGTAAGCCGCTGCACCATGAGTTTCTCCTCGGACAAACCTGACTCAGCTTCCGGTCCAACGCGCACCTTGGGTAGAGCAGGCGGCGCTAACGGCGGTCCCAGCGGCCCAGCCGCAGGAACACGGTCTCGCCGGTGGCATCGTCGATGCCGTCGTTGTCGGTGACCGCATAGGCCCGGCCGTCGGCGGCTACGGCGAAGCCCTCGAGCTTCTCGGCGGTCCATATGCTGCGTCTCGCCAGCACCGGCAGCACGTCGCGCAGCAGCGTCTTGTCGATGGTGACCAGTCCGGCCGCGGGTGCGGCCAGGTCGAGGGCGCGGAAATCGGCCGCGGCCAGATCCACCTGGAAGATGGCCTTCAGTTCGGCGTTGAAGCCCGTGCTCGGCCCCCAGCCCTTGTCGCGCTCGATCACGGCGAAGCTGCCGTCGGGCAACAGCGTCAGCTCCGACAGGCCGATCCAGTCGCCGCCACCCTGGGGCTCCAGCGGATAGTGCACGAACGTCCAGGCACCGGTCGCGACGTCGTAGCGGCCGATCTTGGTGTTCACCTGATCGGTGTCGCCGGTGCCGTTCAGCCAGGCGCGCTGGATGACCACGTAGACCATCTCGTTGCCCGGCGTGCCGGTGACGGCGATGCCCTCGATGCCGTTGCTGCGCCGGCCCGCTTCCAGAGCCGCGGGCAGCGCGATCTCGGCGAGCACGCTGCCGCTGGCGGCGTCCACCTTCAGCACCCGGTTGGGTCGCGACCCGGCATTGCCTTCGCTGCCGAGCCAGAACGCGCCGTCCGGACCCACGGCGATGCCCTCGAGGTCGAGCCCCACGCTGGCGCCGGTCACGGTGAGACGGTCGATAATCACGGCCGGCCGGGCGGAAACGTCGACGGTGTAGATGAAGCCTTCGGCCAGAAACGCGTCGCTGACCGCGTACAGCAGGTCCGGGTCATGGGGATCTGCCGCCAGGCCGGAGAGCGCCACCCACGGAATCGGCAGGCCGGCCGCATCGTCGCCGGAGACGATCATGGGGTAGCGCGGCTTGGCGTCGCGCAGGCCGTAGAGGTTGATCATGGTGGGAACGCCGATGTCGGCCACGTCAGTCTCCGTGGAGACCACGAACAGGTTGCGCTTCGGTATCGCCTTCAGCCCCTCCGGGCCGATGCCGGTGGGCAGCGCCTGCAGCAGCGCCGGCTGGCCCTTGGTGACGTCGAACACGCCCACGGCGTTGCCGCGCTCGGAGCCGACGAACAGCAGGTTGCGCTTGCCGAAACGGCCGACCTCCACCGACTCGGGCTCGACGCCCTTGTTCTCCGAGCGACCCTCCGGGTAGTGGCCGGCGCGCACCAGCGCATGCTCGAAGGACTCGGCGGACTCGTAGACGACGCTGCCGTCGATGCGGAACACGGTGAAGCCGCGGCTGCCGCCCTGCTCGCCGAAGGCGTCCTCGTAGTCGCCCTCGTTGGCGGTGGCGAAGGTCTCGTGGTCGATCCAGGCCACGGCGTCCGGCTCGCGGCGCTTCTCGATGGTGCTGTTCAGCACGATCAGGTCTTCTTCCGCGGTATCGACGTTGTTCAGCACCGCCGTGCCGGCGGAGAACTGGCTGATCACCTGGCGCTTGACGATGTCGACCACGGCCAGGTGGTTGTTCTCCTGGAACGACACCACCGCCAGGTTTTGATCGTTGACGTCCACGTACTCGGGCTCGAGATCGGATCCCTCGAAGGCGGCTGCGGCGACCGGCGACAGGTCTACGGGCAGGATCGACCAGTTCTGCGGCGCGCCGCGCAGGTCCACCACCAGCAGGGCCCCGGTGGGCGGCTGCGGCAGCAGGCCCTCACCGCCGTTGACCACGCGGTCCTCGTCCCGCTCGTTCTCGATGACGATCACGGCGCGCTTGCGGTCGGGGGCCAGGGCCACGGAGTCGGGCTGCCCGGGCAGCGCATGCTCGGCGACGATGCGACGCGTGTTTCTGTGCACCACCACCAGCTTGCCGGACGGATTGGTAAAGCTCTCGGAGGTGTTCACCGCCACCAGCACCAGCGGATCGAGCACCGCCAGGCTGGTGGGCTCACCGCCCACCGCCACCGTACCTTCGCCCACCGGCATGCGCGCCCGGCGGATGTCGACGAAGCCGATCTCGCCCTGGTCAGCGTCGGTGTAGACGAGCTGTTTGCCATTGACAGTGACGTCGACGATCTCGGCCACGGCCGACCCGTTGCCGGACATCACGTCGAAGGTGCCGAGGTGCACGAAGGCACCCGCCGTCGCCGCCGGCTGGCCGCCCTTGTCTGCCTGGGCTGGCAACCCGGCTGCCGATAGGGTGACGGCGAGCGCGGCAGCAGCCAGCCGCGCCGGACGGTGGGTAGAAAGCGATCGCCACATGCTGGAGTCTCCCTGGTGCTTGCCGGTTCGGCTTCGGGCAGGGAGCGTGCCAGGGCCAGATGACGATCCGGTGACCGCGGATCAGCGCGCGCGCCTGTTACCCAGGCTGTCGCGCAGATCCTGCTCGTCGGCCACGTCCGGGCCCCAGTCTGCATTCAGGGCGTCGCGCAGGGCGGTGACCCGGGCAGCGCCGATGCGGCGCTCCAGTACCTGCTCCAACTCGGTCATGGTGGCTAGCGCGATGCCGCGCAGCTCCATCGCCTGATCGCTCAGCCGATACAGGCTGCGCCGCGGGTCTCGGGGGTCGGGGGTGCTGACGACGACGCCGCTGTCGATCAGGCCCTTGGCCATGTGGTGCACGTTCTGGCGGGTCAGGCCCATCTCCCTGGCGATGTCCGACGGCGCGTCGATGCCGAGCGCGATGTGCATGATGATCATCGACTGAGTGCGGTGAAACGGCTCGAAGCCGCGGGAGGCCACCACGTTCTGCAGGCTGTTGTCGAACCAGTCCAGCGCCTGGGTGAGCCCGGCCATGATGCGGCCGGTCACGGGGCGCTCTGCGGGCGATGGCCCGGCTGCAGGTGGTGCGGAGGGCTTCTTCATGGGTCAGGAACGGGTCCGATAGCGAATGGGCAGGCGATGATAGCCCTTGAACATCAGCCCTTCACGGGGGACCGGCTCGCCATCGAGCTCGAAATCGTCGAGCCGGGCCAGCAGCCGCTCGAAGGCGATGGCGGCTTCCAGCCGGGCCACCGCGTGCCCGGCGCACAGATGGCGGCCACCGGCGAAGGTCAGGTTCTGATCGGCATTGGCCCGACCCACGTCCAGCGTGTCCGGCGCCTCGAACACGCGCGGGTCGCGGTTGGCCGCAGCCAGCGACAGGATCAGCAACGCATCGCGCGGAATCTCGACGCCGTCGACCACCACGTCGTCGACCGTCTGCCGGAACAGCACGTACAGCGACGGGTCGTAGCGCAGGAACTCCTCCACCGCGTTGCCTGTGAGCGTTGGATCTTCCGCCAGGCGCCGGCACTCCTGCGGGTGGCGCATGAGGGCCAGCAGACCGTTGCCGAGCAGATGCGTGGTGGTTTCATGGCCAGCCAGCAGCAGCGTGATGGCGGCCCACACCACCTCGTCGCGGCTGAGCTGATCCTCGCGCTGATGGCGGATCAGCAGGCTGAGCAGGTCGTCGCCGAGGTCGTCCGCGCGAGCGTCCACCAGCTCGCGCAGATAGTCGAACAGGGCCTGCGCGCTGTCGCCGGCCCGGGCCAGCTCGTCCGGCGTCGCCGACAGCTCGAGCCCGGCGAGCATGGCCGCGGAGCCGGCGCGCAGAAGCTCGTGGTTGTCTCCCGGGATGCCCAGCATGGCGCAGATCACGGCCACCGGCAGCGGGTAGGCGAAGTCGTCGATGAAGTCGCCCCGCTGCCGCGTCGCCATGACATCGATCAGCGCATCGCACTGGCTGCGCACGAAGCCGCCGAGCGCCTCCACCTGCTTCGGCGCGAAGGCGCGCATGATGGCCTTGCGGAAGCGCGTGTGGTCCGGCGGGTTCATGGAGATCATGTTGTTGCGACCGAACTCGCGGAACGGCCCCGGCGGCTTCCGGGCGCTCGACCATTGGGTGGGCCGCAGCACCCGGTCGTGATCGCGCAGCGCCCAGCGCACGTCCTCGTGCCGGCAGAGCAGATAGCGGCCGTCCGCCAGGCGTGCCACCGGCTGCTCGCGCAGCAGCCGCTGATAGATGGCGATGGCGTTGTGGCGGAAGGCCGCCGAGGTCGGGTCGAGGTCGACTGCCTGGTTCATGCTCACCTCCAGCGTGCGGGCCATCTGGAACAAGGCGAGGGCCCGTCCCTATAATCCCACGCTCTGTCAAATATTGGACACCACCTATGCCGATGCGCGCCTGGACCCGGACCGCGGCAGCCGCCCTGCTGGCCGCCGGCGCTACCATGGGGGCCGCCGACGAGCCCGCAGGGCGCCACGCCTACTTCGGCGACCTGCATGTGCACACCCTGTATTCGTTCGATGCCTTCGTGTTCGGCATCCGCACCACGCCCGACGACGCCTACCGCTACGCGCGCGGCGCGCCTCTGCCGCACCCGGCCGCGGGCGAGATCCGTCTCGGCGGCCCGCCGCTGGATTTCCTCGCCGTGACCGACCACGCCGAATACCTGGGCGTGATTCCGGAGCTGGCGGCGCCGGCGCAGCCCGAATGCCGCCGCGAGCTGGCGGCGCTGCTGAACAGCCCCACCCTGGCGGAGGTCATGCAGGGCCACAGCCGCGTCGCTCGTGGCATCGTCACCGGGGAGGCGGACCCCAACCTCGACGACGTCGGCGTGCAGCGCGCCACCTGGCAGGACATCGTTGCGGCTGCCGAACGCCACTACCGGCCCGGTGAGTTCACCACCTTCGTCGGCTTCGAGTACACGCCGCACCCCGGCGCCAACCTGCACCGCAACGTGATCTTCCGCGGCGCCCGGGTGCCCGAGGCGCCGTTCGGCGCGCTGCAGTCGCTCGACCCGGAAGACCTGTGGTCGTGGCTGGATGGCCTGCGCGCCGACGGCGTCGAGGCCATGGCGATTCCGCACAACGCGAACTGGAGCAACGGCGCCATGTTCGCACTCACCCGCAGCGACGGCGCGCTGATCGACGCGGCCTACGCGGCGCAGCGCGCGCGCAACGAGCCGCTGATCGAGATCACCCAGACCAAGGGCACATCTGAAACCCACCCGCTGCTCTCGCCCAACGACGAGTGGGCCGGCTTCGAGCTGTTCGGCGACCGGCCCAGCCACCTGAGCGGCGTCAGCGCCGAGCAGGTGCGGCTGCCGGGTTCCTACGGCCGGCAGGCGCTGCTCGACGGCCTGGCGATGGCGGCGCGGTCCGGATTCAACCCGTACCGGTTCGGCTTCGTCGGCTCGAGCGACACCCACAACACCGGCGGCTCGTTCGTAGAGTCGGACTACGCGGGCAAGCTGGGCATTCGCGACGGCACCCC
The DNA here is from genome assembly GCA_040219935.1 of Pseudomonadales bacterium. Lineage (GTDB taxonomy): Bacteria > Pseudomonadota > Gammaproteobacteria > Pseudomonadales > Azotimanducaceae > UBA7803. Next base: position 5,675 of record JAVJUA010000098.1, read on the forward strand.
GCCGCTGCGCGGCAGCGTGCCGTTGCCCGTCGAAGACGCCGGCAGCGCGCCGGTCGCTGCCGCGGCAGCCCAGCAGCTCTACTGGGGCAGCGGCGGGCTGGCCGGCGTCTGGGCCACGGAGAACACCCGCGAAGCCCTCTACGATGCCATGCGCCGCGGCGAGACCTTCGCCACCAGCGGACCGCGGATCCGCATCCGCCTGCTGGCCGGCTACGGCCTGCCCGCAGACCTGCTCGATCGGCCCGGCGGTCTGGACCGGGCGCAGGCGCAGGGCGCCGCCACGCCCATGGGCGGCGAGCTGCGCGCCCGCGCCGAGGCGCCCGAACTCGCCGTGTGGGCTCTGCGCGACCCGGCCAGCGCCGGGCTCGAGCGTCTGCAGATCGTCAAGCTGTGGGTGCGCGACGGGGTCGTCGGGGAACAGGTTGTCGACGTCGCCTGCGCGGGTGGTCACCAGCCCGACCCGGCGACCGGGCGCTGCCCGGCAACACGCGTCACCGTCGACCTGGCCGACTGCAGCCAACCGGCCGGCGCCGGCGCCGCCGAACTGAAGGCGCTGTGGCGCGACCCTGAGCATCGGCCCGAAGATCGCGCCCTCTACTATGCGCGCGTGATCGAGCACCCCACGTGCCGGTGGAGCACGTGGGATGCGGTGCGGGCCGGCCTCGTGCCGAACCCGGCCGTACCGGCGACCATCCAGGAGCGCGCCTGGAGCTCGCCGGTCTGGCTGCTGCCCGTGGCTCACCGGAACCGGTAGACGAATTCCAGGTTGACGGTGCGGCCGCGGCCGTCGGCCACGAAGTTGGAGCCGGCGACCTCGTAGGCGTGCTGGATGATGCGCTTGTCGGTCAGGTTGCGGCCGAGCAGTGCCAGCTCCCAGGTATCGTTGGCACTGGCCAGGGCGATCCGCGCGTCCCACTTGGTGAAGCTGCTCTGGCGGCCGTAGGGATGGAAGTCCTGGCGCGCGTAGTAGTCGCCCGAGTAGTACATGGAGACGTTGGTCAGCAGCCACAGAGAGTCGCTCAACCGCGCCTGCCAGTCGGCGCCGAGGTTGGTTTCCCACTTCGGCGTGCGCTCCAGGCGCTCGCCGCTCAGGTCTTCGGAGCCGTCGACGCACGTCGGGTCCTCACGGGTACCATCGACGTCGGCAATCTTGCACTGGGCGCCCAGAAACTCGTCGTACACGGCATCGACGTGGCCCACGGACGCACGCAGCCGCAGACTGTCGCTGGCCTGCCAGGTGCCTTCCAGCTCGAAGCCCTCTACGTCGGCGGAGGCGGCATTCTGGATGATGAAGCGGGTGCCGTCGTAAGACGACGTCTGCAAGTTGTCGAACTTCATCTTGAACAGCGCCAGGTTCAGGGTGGCGCGGCCGCCGGCCAGCACCGCCTTGGCGCCGATCTCGTAGTTCTCGGCCTCTTCGTCCTCGAAGTCGAACACGCCGTTGCCCTGCTCCAGGGTCACGCCGGCGATCAGATCGGCCGCGGTGACAGTGGACTGGCCCACGTAGCGCTGGTAGTAGGCGGGATCGGCCTTCTGCAGCAGCTGCAGGCCCAGCGTGCCGTCGTTGGCTTTGAGCCCACCCGGCTTCGAGCCGGTGGAGACGGCAGCGTAAACCATGACCTCGTCGGTCCAGTCGTACTGGATGCGGATCGATGGATCGAAGTGCTCGTCCTCGTACTTCTGGAAGAACAGGTACTCGGGCGGCTGGGCGAACGCGGTGGGCGTGTAGACCGGGTTGATCAGGTCGGGGTACGACACCGGGAACGAGAAGCCCTTGCCGTCCTGCTCCTCTTCCGTGTACCGCGCATCGACGATGACGCGCAGCCGGTCTGAGACGTTCCAGGTGAGCTGGCCGTATACCGAGATCGTGTCGCTGTCGCGCTCAAAGTTGCGGTCGCCGCCCACCGGCACCGGCGCCAGGAAGGCCGGGAAGAAACCGAACGGCGAGTGCTGCCGCGTCTTCGTGTCGCTTCTGTGGTAGAGGGCGCCGACGATGTACTCCAGCGTGTTGCCGGTGGGCGACAGCAGCCGCGCCTCGAGGGATTGCTGGTCGTACTGCTCGGAGAGCGTGGAGTTCAGGAAGTTCTCCGGCACGCCGTCCACGTCCAGGTAGTTCTCGTACTCGAGCTCCCAGTGATTGGCGATCACGGTGAGCGTGTGCTCGCCGATGTCGTGATCAACCTGCAGGGTGATGCTGGTGGCATCAGACTCGTCGAAGTCCTCCTGGCCGGTGCCCGTGCTCACCCGGCGGGTGGTGTCACGCCGGTACTCGGGGGCCGGGTCGGCAGTGAGGCCACCGAACAGACCCGGGCTCACTAGCTGGTTGGTGTTGCCGTCGATCTGCTTGTCGAAGTGCTCCAGCTTCAGATAGATCAGCGTGTTCTCGCTCGCGTCCCACTCCAGGCTCGCCCGCGCCGCGTACGACTCGGTCTGCGGCTCGTCATCGACGCCAAACGGGTTCGACATCCAACCGTCGAAGTCCTTGTACTCGGCCGCCAGCCGGCCACGCACGGTCTCCGACAGCGGCCCCGACACCATGGCCGAGCCGATGTAGCCGCCGTCCTCGAACTCGTAGCCGCCGCGCACGTAGCTCTCGAACTCGGCGGTGGGCCGGGCCGACAGCACGCTCACCGCGCCGGCGATGGTGCTCTTGCCGAACAGGGCGCCCTGGGGCCCGCGCGCCACCTCCACCCGGTCGGGATCGAGGAAGGCGGTCTCCAGGCAGCGGGAGCGGCCGCAGTAGACGCCGTCGTTGAAGATGCTCACCGACGAGTCGAAGGCCAGGTTGGTGACCCCGGACCCAAGCCCGCGCATGCGCACGGCCCAGTTGCCGAAGGTGTGCTGCACCGTCAGGTTCGGGACGTAGCTCTGAATGTCCCGCAGGTCTTCGATCTCGAACTGTTCGATGAAGTCGCCCGTGACCACGCCGATCGAGATCGGCACGTCCTGCAGGCTCTCCGAGCGCTTGGTGGCGGTGACCACGATCTCTTCGAGCATCAGCCCGTCCGAGGCTGCATGAGACCCTGCAGCCGCGCTGGCCAGGGCAATGACGGTAACGACGCGCGTGGCGCCGGCCAGGTCCGGTAACCGCATGGTGATCTCCCCTGTTCAAATGCTACGGAAGCTAAGTACCGCAGCAGGATTCTTGCCCCGCTTCGGCCTTGTGTCAATTGGTTTTACGCTACGTCCAACCTTCTCACCATTGAGCCGCCGCCCGGTTTGTGTAAAATCATTTGACGCCAAGCCCGTCAGCCCGACGCAGCCGAAGGAGCCCGAGCACCATGAACAGCGAAGCCCAGATCCCCCACGGCGAGATGCAGGAAGACGCGCTGCTGGCACGCATCGAAGCGCTGACGCCCATGCTCGAAGCTCATGCCTTTCAGGCCGAGGCCGAGCGCAAGCCGGTGGACGCGGTGATGCACGCCATCGAGCAGACCGGCGTCTACCGCTACTTCGTGCCCAAGCGCTTCGGCGGCTGGGAGTTCGGCATGCCCACGTTCATGAAGATCGGCATGGCGCTCGGCGAAGGCTGCGTGTCGACGGCGTGGGTCACCACCTTCTGCATCGAGCACAACTGGCTGCTGGCGTTGTTCAACCGGCAGGCGCAGGAAGACATCTTCGGTCGTCAGCCCTACATCATCGCCCCCGGCACGCTGGCCCCCAAGGGCAAGGCCACCCCGGTGGAGGGCGGCTACCGGGTCACCGGCCGCTGGGAGTGGGGAACCGGCATCATGCACGCCGACTGGGCCCTGCTCGGCGCCCTCACCCCGGTCGCGGGCTCCGACAAGCCGGATCTCTGCATGTACGCGGTGCCCATCGACGAGGTTGAGGTCATCGACACCTGGCGGGTGGCGGGCATGGCCGGCACCGGCAGCAACGACGTCGCCGTCGACGACGTCTTCGTGCCTGCGCATCGGGTCGCCAGCGTGACCAGCATGCGCGCCGGCAACACCGAGGGCGCGCAGTGGCTCGACTCGCACCTGTACCGCATGCCGATGATGGCCGTGCTGGGCCTCACCGCGGCCGCACCGGCGGTGGGCTGTGCGCGCAAGGCGGTGAAGCTGTTCCGCACCCGCCTGCGGGAGCGCATGGTGTACGGCACCACCACCCCGCAGGGGGAGAAGCCGGTGGTCCAGCACCGGCTGGGTCAGATCGCCGTGGCCGCCGAGAATGCCGAAATCCTGCTGATGCAGCTCGCGCGGGAGACGGAGGAGTGGGGCCGCAGCGGCGAGCAGTGCCCGGATGCGGAGCGCGCCCGGCTGCGGGTGCGCATCGGCGACGTGGTGCGCCAGTCCCGCAACGTGGTGCGCGACGTCGTCGAGGCCTGCGGCGCCCACGCCCACTTCCTGGACAACCCCCTGCAGCGCATGCTGCGAGACATGAACACGCTGTCGTGTCACACGGTGTTCGATCTCGACATCAGCGCCGAGCAGTATGGGCGCGTGCTGCTCGACCTGCCGGTCACCATGCCGGTCTAGGGCCTGCTATGGCCGCATGAACATGTAGTCCTCGTCGCCCTGGGCATTGTCGAGCTGGAACTGCAGCACCGCGCGCAGATCGTCGGGCCCTTTCAGCTCTCTATATCGCTCCGTCAGGGTGGCCAGCAGCGCGCGCAGCAGCGCTTCGGCGTCGACGCCGCCGCCGGCGGCCTGGTTCAGGGCCGCGTCGACGTGCTCGCGGGCGATGCTGTAAGCGCTCATGAGGGCTCCTGTGGTTCTTCTCAAGCCGCCGACACTACCCCAGCCGCCCCCGGCGACCCATACGGGACAACCGAAACGCCCGCGCCCCCGGCCGGGCTCGACCTCGCAGCGCTCACTGCGGATAATCCACGGCTCCAGAGGAGGAGAGTGACCATGGCTTCAAAGCAGCAACCCGACTTCGACGTACTCGCCGTGGGCGCAGGCTTCGCCGGATTAGGGCTGATTCACTATGCGCGCGAAGCCGGCCTGTCGATTCGTGTGTTCGATAAGGCATCCGACATCGGCGGCACCTGGACCTGGAACCGCTACCCCGGCGCGGCCACAGACAGCGAGGGCTACTATTACTGCCTGACCTTCTCCAAGGAGGTGCTGCAGGAGTGGACCTGGTCGAAGCGCTACCCCGGCTGGGAGGAGACGCTGCGCTACATGCACTTCCTGGCCGACAAGTGCGACCTGTGGCCCCACATCCAGCTCGACACCGAGATCGTCAGCGCCGAGTGGCAGGAAGACAGCGGCCTGTGGCGGCTGACCGACGCCGGCGGCAAGACCTACACCTGCCGGTACTTCGTCAGCGCCATGGGCATGATCTCCGAGCCGGTGATCCCGAACATCAAGGGCCGCGACCGGTTCAAGGGTCCCTGCTTCCACTCCGCGCGCTGGCCGGAAGGGCTCGAGTACGCCGGCAAGCGGGTGGGCATCATCGGCGCCGGCGCCACCGCCGTGCAGATGCTGCCCGAGATCGCCAAGACGGCGGCCGAGGTCACCCTCTTCCAGCGCACGCCAAACTTCGTCATGCCGGCGGTGCAGAAGCCCATGACCGAAGATTGGGCGCAGGAGATCAAGGACAACTACGACGAGATCATCGCCAAGTGCCGCAACCACGTCTTCGGCATGGCGTTCGACAGCCCCGTCGGCCGCAACCTGGCGGACACGCCGCCGGACGAGGTGCAGCGCATCTTCGAGGAGCACTGGCCGCGCGGCAGCTTCCGCTTCGTCTTCGAGACCTTCGACGACCTGCTGACCAATGCCGACTCCAACAAGGCGGCCGCCGACTTCATCGCCGGCAAGATCAAGGAGAAGGTGAAGGACCCGGAGGTGGCCGAGCTGCTGACACCCAAGGGCTACCCGCTGTTCGCCAAGCGGCCGCCGCTGGATCACGGGTACTACGAGGCCTTCAACCGCGACAACGTGCACCTGGTGGACATCAAGGACCGCGAGCCCATCGTCGAGATCACCGAGACCGGCGTGCGCACCACGAAGAATCACTACGAGTTCGACATCATCGTGCTGGCGACCGGCTTCCAGGCCTACACCGGCGCCCAGGAGGCGCTGGCGATCCGCGGCCGCAACGGGCAGCTTCTGAAGGACAAGTGGAAGGACGTGTCCGGCTCCATCATGGGCGTGTTCGTCGCCGACTTCCCCAACATGTTCATGATCACCGGCCCGCAGGCGCCGTTTGCCAACCTGCCGACCTCCATCGAGCAGAACATCATGTACATCACCGACTGCATCACGAAGATGGAGCGGGAAGGCTACGAGGTCTGCGAGCCGAAGCAGGAGGCGGAGGATGCGTGGGTGGAGCACACCGCCGACATCCACAACCAGACGCTGATGGCCCAGGGCCACAAGGTGCACTCGTGGATGATGGGCGCGAACCTGGAAGACCGGAAGCCGCGGGTGCTGATCTACTTCGGCGGCGCCAACGTCTACTACGACAAGCTGCGCGAGTCGGCGAACAGCGGCTTTCCAGAGGTGGAGTTCGACCGCAAGGCAGGCTGAGTCCCCGCGCGCTGCAGCCGGGACGTCACGCCGTCGACCCGGTCATGGCCAGCAGGTCACGAAGCGCTCGATAGCGTTGCTCCAGCGCGTCGCGATCCAGGCCCCGCAGCTGGTCTACCTGGCTCTCGTAGATCAGCTCGGCATGAGCGGCCAGGGCCCGATGCCGGTCCGGGTCTTCGGTATGCCGGGCAACGGCGGACAGGGCCTCCAGCAGCCGGATGCTCACGGCGGGCACTGCCGCCGCACTCTGGCGGATCTGACTGAACGCGGCATCGACAACGCCGGCAAAGTCGATCGGATGCAGGGTCAGCCGTACCCGGCCCTCCCGGTCGCTGCGGACGGGCGGTCGCTCGGGCCGCGTGGCGATCTCGGCGAGCGCGCCGGCCAGCTGATCGACACACGTGATCGCGGTGAACGGATCGTTGATGCCAGGCGACAGGGCCCGCAGCGCGATCTCCACGAGCTGGTTGATGCCGTACTCCGGATCCTGCTCCGCGGTGCGACGGCCGCCGATGAGGAACGCGCGCTGAATGCGGCGCGCGACGTCTGGCTGGAGCGACCCGCACGAGGCGCCCACCAGCGGATCGGACGTCGCGACGAAGTGACCCGGGCGCCGGAGCACGTGCAGGCAGACGTCCTCCTCCCCCGCCAGCTTGAGCAGCCCGTCCTCGTCGATGCCCTGCAGGTAGCCTGTGGCCGGCGCCTCGACCATCGCGTCGGCGGCGGAGTTCTGCGGCCGGGCGAACTCCGACTCGCCGGCCCCTGACCCGTCACCGGACCACGACTCTGGAAAGATCCGGCACAGACATCGGCGGACGTCTTCGGCGACGGTCGCGATCACCTTGTCCGCCTGCATGGACGATGCGATGTGGTGAATGAAGTAGATCAGCAGCAGCAGGCTGCCGATCGCCAGGCCAAGGGCGACGGTCACCGCCGACGACACGACCGGACCATCGACGGCGCGGGTTTCTCCCAGCGACAGCAGGCAGAACAGAAACGTCGCGATGAACCCGCCCAGCACCACCTGATTGCCGCGATCGCGCATGAAGCTGACCAGCAGCCGGGGACCGAGCTGAGAGGACGCCAGAGACAGCGCCACCATGGTGGCCGAGAACGACACGCCGGCCACGGTGATCATCGAGCCCGCCACGGTGGAGAGCAGGGTCCGGGCGCTGTCGACCTCGCCTCGGTACAGCAGATCGACCCACCAGGTATCCACGCCCGACTGCAGCGCCGCGTCGAGCCGGGCGCACAGCGGCGCGAGGAGCCCGGCGCCTAGTGCCATCAGCGCCGGCAGGAACCACAGGCTCCCGCGCAGGCGCTCGAACGTGATCTGCAGCCATGTGGTCATGGGCCGGTGCTCGGGTTGCGGCTCGAAGCGCCAGTGTAGACCGTGGGCGCCCCGAGCGCGGCCCTCCGCTCGGGATTGCGTTGTCCGCAGGGCGGCACTTCGCTAGAGTGCCGCGCTCGCGATGGAGAACCCCATGCCGAACCCGAGCCCCCCGAAACCGGCGAAGCAGTCCTGCGCCGAGTTCCTCTCCCTCACCCATCCGATCGACACTCAGCGCTGGCAGCTCGCGCTGACCGCGCGGGTCAGTGGTGGTCGGGGGTCGCTGTTCGGTGGGGCCGGGCTCGCCGCCGGCATCGTCGCGCTGGAGCACGCGACCAACAAGCCGGTGGTCTGGGCGACCGGACAGTACCTGTCGCTCACCCGACCCGACGAGCGCCTGGACCTCGAGGTGATTCTGCCGGCCATCGGCCGCAACGTCGTCCAGGGCCGCGTGGTGGGCCACGTCGGCGACCGCGAGGTGATCACCGTGCTGGGGGCCGCCGGCTCGCGCCCCGCCGCGGGCGAGGGTTGCTGGGAGCGGTTTCCCGATCCCCCGCCGCCCGACCGTTGTCCAGAGGTACCCCAGCGCCACGAGGGCGAGAGCCTGCACGAACACATCGACCTGCGCCTGGCACGCGGCGGCTTCGGCTTCTCGGGATTCGGCACGCCGAGCCCCGATGGCCGATCGCTGCTATGGGTACGCATGCCCGAGGTGGACCACGATGCCGGCGCCCTGGCGATCATCGCCGACTACATGCCATCGGTGCTCGGCAACGCCCTGGGCCGGATCATGCATTGCACCAGCCTCGACAACACCATCCGCTTCGGCCGGCTGGCGCCCACCGACTGGGTGCTGTGCGACAACCGGATGGAGTACGTGGGCAACGGCTTCGGCCACGGCACGGTGCACCTGTGGAGCGAGTCCGGCACGCTGCTGGCGACCGCCAGCCAGTCGATGATCGTCCGCGACCCCGAGCTCGGCTGGCCGGGCGTAGCGTGAGTCGATAGGCCTAAAAAAAGCGGGCCTCCGAGGAAGCCCATGGAATTCAATCCGGGACAACAGTCTTGTCCCAATTCGTGTGGGATACACGTTGTACCGCTGAAGGCAGTACATCGATAGAGATGCGCCGGCGGCGCGAATGGTCGCAGCCGCCGGAAATTTTCTTCAGACCCGCAGCAGCCGCCCCGGCGTCGCCCCGGAGTGCTCGTTGTCGGTGAGCACCACCTCGCCACCGACGATGGTGTGGCGGATGCCGTTGGCCGTCTGCTTCAGGCGCTTGGCGCCCGCGGGCATGTCGTGCACCACTTCCGGCAGCCGGGCGCCGATGGTGTCCGGGTCGAACACCACCAGGTCGGCGGCCAGGCCGCGGCGCACCAGGCCGCGGTCGTGCAGGCCCCACACCGTGGCGGTGTCGTAGGTGATGCGGCGCACGGCCTGCTCCAGGGTGAACGCCTGCTTCTCCCGCACCCAGTACGAGAGCAGATGGGTCTGCAGCGAGCTGTCCATGATCTGGGCGACATGGGCGCCGGAGTCGGAGAAGGTCACCAGCGAGCGCGGGTGACGCATCATCTCCAGCACGCTGTTCTGATCCTCGTTGGCGATGGGCTGGCGGAAGTAGATGTCGAAGTCGTGCTCGAGCGACAGATCGATCATCAGCTCCACCGGATGCACGCCGCGGGCGGCCGCCATCTCGGCCATGCTCGGCACGTCGAACGCCATGTCGGCCATGGGGTAGACCCAATCCCACTGCGGCGGACGCGCCTCGGCACCCACCACCCGCGGGCCCTTGTACTCGCGGCTCGCCACTTCCACCAGCTTGGCCTTCAGCGCCGGATCTCTGAGGCGCCGATTCTGCTCGTCCAGCGGCAGGCTGCGCAGGTCGCGCCACACGTCCCAGTTGTCGAACGGGGTGTGGGCCTTGAACGACAGCAGCACGTTCAGCGCCCGGCTGTGCACCTGGGCGTACATGCGCCCGCCCGCGGCCGCGGTCTCGTCCAGCAGATCGAAGTACGGGCGCCACAGCTCCGGCGCAATGCGGGTGCTGAACATGCCCCAGGTCTGGGTGACGCCGGACTCGACGGCCAGGTCGCGCAGCCGGTCGAAGTACTCGCGGATGCGCTCCGGGTCGCGGCCGGGGGCTTCACCCGCCAGCTCGAACACGCCCTTGCCGGTCTCGCCCATGGCGTTGACGATGGCGCGCACCTCGGCCCAGTCGGCCACCCGGCTGGCCACCGGCCGGTCGTCGGCGGTGATGTGGTTGAACGTGCGCGAGGTGGAGAAGCCGATGGCGCCGACGTTCACCGCCTCCTGCACCAGAGCGCACATGCGCTTCAGGTCATCTTCGGTGGCGGTCTCGGCAAAGGCGCGCTCGCCCATCACGTAAGTGCGCAGCGCCGAGTGGCCGATGTAGCCGGCATAGTTGATGCCCTTGGGCTGGGCGTCCACCGCGTCGAGGAACTGCGGAAAGGTCTCCCACTGCCAGTCGATGCCGGCCAGCAGCGACTCCCGCGGCAGGTCTTCGGCGCGCTCCAGGTTGCGGAACACCAGATCGGCATCCTCGGCGGCGCAGGGCGCCAGGGTGAAGCCGCAGTTGCCCATCACCGCGGTGGTGACGCCGTGATAGCAGGAGCAGGAGCCGAGCGGGTCCCAGAACACCTGGGCGTCCATGTGGGTGTGGCCGTCGACGAAGCCGGGCGCCACCACCAGGCCGTCGGCGTCGATCGTGCGCGCGGCGGATTCGTTCACCCGGCCGATGGCGGTGATGCGGCCTCCGCTCACGCCCACGTCGGCCCGGTAGCGGGCGCCGCCGGAGCCGTCCACCACCGTGCCGTTCTTGATCAGCAGATCCAGCGCCATGTCGTTCCCTCCCCGAATATGTTGCCGGCCAGTCTACTCGTGCCCCGGCGCGGTTTCAGCTTGCGTTTGGCGTGTCCGCCAGGCGTACGAACTCGTTGCGCTGCGGATCCTTGCGGACGTCGGCGGCGGCGAACACCTGGCCGTTCATGGCGATGTACACGCCCTCGGACAGGGTCTGCACCGCGGCGAACGCCATGCCGACGTTGAAAATGGCATCGGTCTCGGCGAACCGGGCCGGCGCCAGGGAGCCGGTGAGCACGATGGTGCGCCCCGGCAGCGCCTCGAGGACGCGGGCGGTGGCGGTCATGGTGTCGGTGCCGTGGGTGACCACCACCCGGCGCGCGCCGTGCCCGGCGATGGCGTCGCGGATGGCGATCCGGTCGGCGTCGTCGAGCTCGAGGCTGTCCTTGCGCAGTACCGGCAGCAGCTGCCAGGCGAGCCGCACCCGCGCCTGACGCAGGATGTCGTCCACCACGCTCTCGCCCACCTCGTAGTGGCTGCGGGCGTCGAAGTAGACCTTGTCGATGGTGCCGCCGGTGGTGACCACCAGCACCGGCTCGGCGTCGTGGCGCAGACCCAAGAGCATGCTCCCTGGCAGAACGGGCGCCCATCATACCCAATGACGGTAGCCATTGACGGCGCCGGTGGCCGGGCACGGGCGGACTGCAGTATGTTGTTCGCCCATGCCACGCCGGGAGTCATGATGCAGACGGGGACCCGAGCCCGAATCCTGAGGATGCCGGCCATCCTGCATGCCCTGGCCGGCAGCGCGGCGCTGCACGCCTGGCAGCGGCCGAAGACCTACCTGCAGCAGGTGCTCGGCGATTGAGCACCCTGCCCTACCGGGTGCATGCGGGTCATGGCCCGCCGCTGCTGCTGGTGCACGGCTTCTTGAGCAGCCCGGCGCAGTGGCAGGACAATCTCACGGCGCTGAGCGAGCACTGCACGCCGGTGACGGTGAGCCTGTGGGGGCACGCCGGCGCGCCGCATCCGGGCGACCGCGCCTACCACCCCGACGCCTACGTGCGGGCCTTCGAGGCGGTGCGCCGCGCGCTCGGCGCCGAGCGCTGGTGGCTGCTCGGCTACTCCCTGGGCGCGGGACTGACCATCCGCTACGCCCTCACCCACCCCGAGCGCGTGATCGGCCACGCCTTCACCAACTCGACGTCCGCCCTGGCCGACGCCGAGCAGCAGCGCCGCTGGCGCGACGACGGCCCGGCCACCGCGGCCCGCATCATCAACGGCGGCCTGGCGGCCATGGCGCGCATTCCCGTGCATCCGCGCCACGCCCGCAACCTGCCGGCCCACCTGTACCGGGCGCTGTGCGACGACGCCGAGCGCCATGACCCCGCCGGCATCGCCGCGACGCTGCTGCACACCACCCCCGCGGCTTCGGTGCGCGAGCGGCTGGCGGACAACGTGCGGCCGGCGCTGCTGGTCTGCGGGCGCCGCGAGCGGCGCTTTCTGCCGCTGCGCGACCATGCCGAGGCGCACATGCCCGGGCTCACCGTTCACGACGTCGACGGCGGCCACGCCATGAACATGGAAGCTGCCACCGCATTCAATGACGCCATGGCCGGCTTCCTGCGCGCATGCCCCACATCGTCGACCAGCTGATCGAGGAGCGCGCCGAGCGGCTGCGACGGCGACCGTGGCTGTGGCGCAGCCTGCGGCCCGTGCTGTATCCGCTGCTCGGCTACCGGGCCGCGCTGACCATGGCCGACGCCATCGCCACGCTGCCCGGGCGCGAAGCCTTCGACTATCTGAGCGACACCCTGGGCCTCGCGGTCGAGTGCAGCGGCCTCGAGCAGGTGCCGCGCCGAGGCCTGGCGGTGGTCACCCCCAACCATCCTTCCGGCATCGCCGACGGCATCGCCGTCTACGACGCCCTGCGGCAGGTGCGGGACGACGTCAGCTTCTTCGCCAACCGCGACGCCATTCGCGTCTGCCCGGGCATGGCCGACCTGGTGGTGCCGGTGGAGTGGATGGAGACGCGCCGCGACCGCGCCCGCAACCGCGAGACGGTGCGGCACATGACCCGCGCGTTCCGCGAGGAACGGCTGATCGTGATCTTTCCGTCCGGCCGCCTCGCCCAGCCAACCCTGCGCGGCCTGGTGGAGCGGCCGTGGCTGCCGAGCGCGCTGGGCCTTGCCATCAAGTATCAGGCGCCGGTGCTGCCCATGCACATCGAGGGTCGCAACTCCTGGCTGTACTACCTCTTCTACGCCATCCACCACGAACTCCGGGACATGACCCTGTTCCGGGAGCTGCTCAACAAGCGCGGCCGCCGCTACCGGATCCGCATCGGCGAGCCGTTCGCACCCAGCGGCGACCCGCGCGCGCTCAGCGACGCCGTGCGGCACTTCGTCACCAGCGACCTGGCCGCTGGACGCAGGCAATTCCCGGTGTCAGACGCGAATAACCGTCACACTTGACTGTCGGTACAGTAAGGCTTATTTTCCGCGCCGGGGAGTCAGCCTGTGTGCCGCGGGCCGAACACGGTCGAAGCCACAAGCCCCCAGGGTTGCAGACCAATAAAGTTCGAGGGGAGCCCGTCATGAATCACCGACTGAGTCGGCGGCATCTGCCGCTGGTCCTGGGTTTGCTCGCGCCCGTCTCCATGGCTTACGCCGAGGAACGGGTGATCGAAGAGATCATCGTCACCGCCCGGCAGCAGGCCGAATCCCTGCAGGACGTGCCGGTCACCGTCGCCGCCCTCGGCGAAGAAGACCTGAAGCGCTACAACGTCACCAAGCTGTCGGAAGCGGCCACCATGGTGCCCAACTTCCAGATCTACACCACCGGGTCGGGCAACGGCTCGGTGCTGCGGCTGCGCGGCATCGGCTCGAGCGACATCTCCGCCGCGTTCGACCAGTCCGTCGCCATCAACGTCGACGACGTGGTGGTGAACATCGGCCGCTTCATTCACAACGCCTACATGGACATGGGCCAGCTCGAAGTGCTGAAGGGGCCCCAGAGCCTGTACTTCGGCAAGAGCGCCACCGCCGGCGTGGTGTCGGTGACCTCCAAGGACCCGGGCGACGAGTTCGAGCTCGAGGGCATGATCGGCCACGAGACCGAATTCGATCAGATGTACTACGAGGGCATCATCTCCGGGCCCATCACCGACACCTTCGGCGCCAGGCTGGCGGTCGGAATGTCCAAGGCGGACGAGCGCTGGGACAACATCTTCCCCGGCGTCGAAAACCGCTGGCGCGGCGAGGAGTCCCAGAACTACCGGCTCACCCTGGTATGGGAGCCCACCGACCTGCTGCGCTTCCGCCTGAAGTACGCCTACTCCGAGTACGAGAACGATGGCCCCTGGGCGACCATGGAAGAGACCTGCCCCGAGGGCGTGGTGCAGCCCACCGCCATCCCGTCAGCCAGCGCCGCGTTCGTGGTGTTCCAGGGCTTCGACGACTGCAAGCTGAACGGCAACACGTCGCTCAACGACCTGAACCCCACCCTCGCCCTGGGCCTGCCCTACGGCGGCGGCGACGGCGTGCCGTTCCTGGAGCAGGAGACCGACTTCCTGTCGCTGCGCGCCGACTGGTCCATGAGCGACAACTTCTCGCTGCGGGCCGTGACCGGCTGGGTCGACCTCGACCACATCGACCTGGAGGTCTACGACGGCAATGCCGGCGTGTTCGGCGGCATGCACCGCAACACCTACGAGAGCCTGTCTCAGGAGCTGACCCTGCGCAGCACCTTCGACGGCCCCGTGAACTTCATGCTGGGTGCCTACTATCAGGACGTGGAGCAGCGCTTCGAGGCCTACCAGTACGCCTTCAACCTGGCGCTGGTGCCGAATACGTTCTCCTACGTCGTCCTTGGCCCGGTGCTGGGCAATGCGGGCGTAGCCAATCTGCTCACGTCGCTTGGCTTCGACCCGACGCCCGGCGTGCCGTTTGGGCCCGACCCGGTGACGGGCAGCGGCTCCGACTACACCAAGATCCACTATCTGGACACGAAGGTGTACTCGGCGTTCTTCGCCGCCTACTGGAACATCACCGAACGGCTCGAGCTGACCGCCGGCGCCCGCTATACGGAAGAAGAGAAGGACGGCCGCATCGACCTGCCTTACTTCCACGCCGCGGCCGGTCTGGTCGGCTTCGGCGGCTTCTCGAGCGTCGAGGGCCTCGAGTTCGATGACGACAACGTCTCGCCGGAGATCGCGCTGAACTATTACGTCAACGACGACGTCAGCGTGTACGCCTCCTACAAGGAAGGCTTCAAGTCCGGCGGCGTCGACAACAGCGCCCTGCCGACCAACGCCCTGAACCCGAACAGCCCGACCTTCTCCGGCTTCGACTTCCTCTACTACGACTCCGAGGAGGCAGCCGGCTTCGAGGTGGGCATGAAGGGGCGGTTCCTGGACAACACGCTGCGGGTGAACGCGTCGGCCTTCACCTACGACTACGACGACCTGCAGGTGCAGCTGTTCAACTCGGTGATCATCCAGTTCGAGACGTTCAACGCCTCGCAGCTACGCAGCCGCGGCGTCGAGACCGACTGGCTGTGGCTGACCCCGGTGGACGGCCTGTCACTGCGCGGCAACCTGGCCTACACCGACACCGGCTACGAGAAGGACTTCTTCAACGCCAGCGGTCAGAACCTGAAGGGTCAGGACGCCGCCGGCAGCGCCGAGATCGCCGGCGCCCTGGGCTTCAGCTACGACATCGGCCTGAACGCCGACTGGCGTCTCGACCTGTCGGCGGACGCCCGCTACAACGACGGCTATCCGTGGACGGCGACGCTCAATCCCTACGAGCAGGACAGCTACTGGCTGCTGGACGCCGCCATCAAGCTCTACAGCGCCGACTACCGCTATGAGCTGTCGCTGATCGGCCGCAACCTGAACGACAAGATCTACGCCCTGGGCGGCGGCGCGCGGCCGGGTGCCTGCGCCAACAATCAGGCGCTGGTGCCGTTCGGCTGCGACACGACGGTCGGCGCCAACGGCCAGGACCAGGTGACCTACACCTCGTTCGGCCGCTCCATCACGGCGCAGTTCCGCGTCCGCTTCTGATGGGTACAGGGGCCACCCTGGCCCCGCCCCTTCAGCGTCTGTGACCCAGCGGGCCCCATCGGGGCCCGCTTTCTTTCGGCGCCGACATCAGCCGCGGGAAACGGGCAGGTATGGGGTGACGGTGCCGGTACTCGGATCGCCGCAGCTCTTCAACACCTCCATGGGCTCCGCCGCGGGCTCCACGGCCACCTCGACGATGCCGTCCGGGCCGCGAAAGCGCACGGTGGTGCTCGCGCCGCCATCGGCCACGCTCTCCACCATCAGGCCCTGCCGGGCGGCCGCCGCTTCGGCCGCCTGCACCGGCGGTGGGTAAGCCGTGCGTCCGCGCAGCAGCGGAAACACCAGCTCGCCCGCCTCGACCCCATCCACCAGGGTGTGCACGGCGTCCGGCGTCACCCGTCCGTACAGGGCCCCCTGGGGCAGCACCAGCACGTTGGGCGCGAAGCGGTGGCCGCCCAGGTGGGTGACCTGCCAGGCGCGGTCGCCCACCCGCTCCCGCAGCGCCGCGTAGGCCGGCAGCCCGAAGCGGGCGCAGCAGACGTCGCGCTGGCCGTTGGTGCAGACGAAGTACTGAGGCTGATCGAGGGCGGGATGCGCAGTCGGATGGGCGGCCACCGCCGCCAGGTCGATCTGCTGCAGAAATCCGTAGCCGCTGCCCGAGAAGACGAGCAGACGGCCGCCGACGCCCACCAGCAGCCGCACCCGGTCGCTGTCCAGCTCCGGCTGCCGAACTAGCTGCGGTCGAGCCTTGAGCCCCGCCGCGGCCAACGCCGCGAGCTGGGCGTCGAGCCAGCGGCGGATGGCGGGATCCAGCTCGGCCTGGTCCAGCGCTTTGGCCCGCCAGGCCGGCCGGTATTCCAGCAGCACCCAGACGTCCACCCGGTCGGCGGTGCCGGCCAGGGGCTCGTCGGGACGCTGCTCGCTGCAGAAGACTCGCTCGGGCATCGGCCACCTTTGCATTGACGAAGACCTGGCGCTAGCTTACCAGCTCGATTGCTCACCAACTCGGAGGGGGGCCGGGGTCAGACATGGGGCCGACCGCCGCACTGGCACAACGCATCGTCACCGCCGGCCGGCCGCCCACCGCGGCGCGCACGGTGGCCGGGCAGGCGCTGCTCGACTTCATCGGCGTCACCCTGGCCGGCAGCCGCGAGCCGCTGAGCCGCATGCTGCAGGCGCAGTCGGCCGACGAGGGCGGCCACCCTCAGGCCGCCGTGATCGGCGCCGGGCGCCGCGCCAGCGTGCGCCAGGCGGCCCTGGCCAACGGCGCCGCCGGTCACGCTCACGACTACGACGACGTGCACGACGCCATGGTGGGGCATCCGACGGTGCCGGTAGCGCCGGTGGTGCTCGCCCTCGGCGAGCATCTGGGCGCGTCCGGCGCCGAGCTGGTGGCCGCGTTCTGCGCCGGCGTCGACACCGAGTGCATCATCGGCCGCTATGCCGGCCCCGGCCACTACGCCCGCGGCTGGCACGCCACCGCCACCCTGGGCACCTTCGGCGCCGCCGCCGCGGCCGCCCGCCTGCTCGGCCTCGATGCCGCCCGGACGGCAGCCGCCCTCGGCATTGCCGGCTCCCGGGCGGCCGGCCTCAAGGCCCAGTTCGGCACCATGACCAAGCCGCTGCACGCCGGCGCGGCCGCGGCGGCGGGTCTGGAAGCGGCCCAGCTCGCCGGCCGCGGCCTCAGCAGCCGCGGCGACATCCTCGAAGCCCATCAGGGGTTCCTGGCCACCCAGGCGGAAGGAGCCGACCTGGCCCGGTTCGAGGCGGCCCTGGCCGAGCCCGCCTTCGTGCCGCAGATCTGCTTCAAGTACCACGCCGCCTGCTACCTCACCCACGGCGCCATCGAGGCGGCCCTGGCCCTGCGCCGCGACCACGGCCTCGCGCCCGACGACGTCGACGCGGTGACGGTGACGGTGAATGCCGGGCACTTCGACGTCTGCAACATTCAGAATCCGGCTACCGGGCTCGAGGCCAAGTTCAGCCTGCGCTTCACGGTGGCCATGGCGCTGGCCGGCGACAACACGGCCGACATTCATGCCTACACCGACGACCTGACGCGCCGGCCCGACCTGGTGGCGCTGCGCGACCGGGTGGTGGTCGCCGCGCACCCGGCGCTGCGTCCCGAGACCCGGGTGGCCATTCGCACCCGCGACGGCCGCGACCTCGCGGCCGAGGCCAACGTCGCGGTGCCGGCCACCGATCTCGACGCGCAGAGACAGCGCCTCGCCGCCAAGTTCCAGACGCTGGCCGCCCCCGTGGTCGGCAGCGCCGCCGCGACGCGCATCGAGGTCGCCTGCCGCGCCCTGTGGGAGGCCGATGACGTGGCGCCCCTGTGGCAGGCGCTGAACGCCCCGCCGCTGGCGCGGCCCGAGCAACTGGCGGACACGGGGACATGAGCGATCGACAAGCCGGCGACGACTTCCGCTCGCGCGCCGTGCACAGGCGCAAGGGCCACCAGTTCGAGGACATGACCGTGGGCCGGGTGTTCGAGCACCACTGGGGGCGCACCCTCAACGCCGGCGACAACGCTGCGTTCACCACCCAGACCCTGTCGTTCTGCCCGCTGTACTTCAACGAGCCCTACGCCCGGTCCATGGGCCACCCCACCATTCAGGTGAACCCGCTGCTGGTGTTCAACACCGTGTTCGGTCTGTCGGTGGAAGACCTCTCGGAGGGCGGCGGGCCGTTCCTCGGCGTCGACGGCTGCGAGTTCCTGCATCCGGTGCACGTGGGCGACACCCTCACCGCCCGCAGCACCGTGAAGATCGCCCGGGAGTCGAAGGGGCAGCCCGGCTTCGGCATCGTCACCTGGCACACCGAGGGCTACAACCAGGACGGCCACAAGGTGATCGAGTTCCATCGGACCAACCTGGTGCGCAAACGCAGCCCCCGCGGGGATGGGTCATGAGCCTGACTGGCCGCGACAACTACTTCGAGGACTTCGCACCCGGCCAGGTGTTCCGCCATGCCCGCGGCAAGACCATGTGCGAGCAGGACAACGTCGGCATCACCCTGCAGGTGCTGAATACGGCCGAAGCGCACTTCAACGAAGACCTCATGCAGAAGAACGCGATGGGTCGCGAAGGCTGGAACTCGCGGCTGCAGTTCGGCGGCGTCACCATCGCCATGGTGATCGGCCTGACGATGCAGGACACGGGCGAGAACGCGGTGAAGGAGCTGTCGCTCGACCGCATCCGCCTGAAGGCGCCCGTGTTCCACGGCGACACCCTCTACGCCTACACCGAGGTGCTGGCGGTGGACGACGCCGAGCTGGACGAGGCCGGCATCGTCACGTTCAGGCACTGGGGCGTGAATCAGCGCGACCAGGTGGTGTTCGAAGGCGAGCGCCGGGTGCTGATCAAACGCAGAAGCCACTACCTGAAAGACGACAACGGAAACGACCCATGAGCAGACAACCCAGACGCCCCCGCCGCTGCCAGCTCTCGGTGCCCGGCAGCTCCGAGAAGATGATGGCCAAGGCCGCCGGCCTCGACATCGACCACGTCTTTCTCGACCTGGAGGACGCCGTGGCGCCCAGCGCCAAGGCCGACGCCCGCGGCAAGATCGTCGAGGCGCTGAACGGCCTCGACTGGCAGGCGCGCACCCTGTGCGTGCGCATAAACGACGTCGAGACCCCCTGGTGTCACGACGACATCATCGAGGTGGTCACCGGCGCCGGCGCCAGGCTCGACACCATCATGCTCACCAAGGCCAAGTCGGCCAGCGACGTGCGCTTCGTGCATCTGCTGCTCGACCAGCTCGAGCAGAAGATCGGCCTCGCGCGCCGCATCGGCATCGAGTGCCTGATCGAGGAGGTGGAAGGCATGATGCATGTCGAGGAGATTGCCGCTTGCTCCGACCGGCTGGAATGCCTGGTCTTCGGCATGGGCGACTACTCGGCCAGCCAGCAGATGCAGCTCGGCTACGTGGGCGCGTCGGGCACCTATCCCCCCGACGTCTGGCACTACCCGCGCTACAAGATGACCATCGCCTGCCACGCCAATCGCATCGACCCGGTGGACGGTCCTTACGCCAACTTCCGCAACCCGGACGGCTATGCCAAGGAGGCGGAACGGGCCTTCGTGCTGGGTATGGTGGGCAAGTGGGCGATCCATCCCAGCCAGGTGGAGCTGGCCAACGCGGTCTTCACCCCCGACGCCGACGCGGTGGCCGACGCCCGCAGGCAGAAGGCCGCCTACGAGGCGGCCCTGGCGCGCGGCGAGGGCGCCATCAACGTCGACGGCGTGATGGTGGACGCGGCCAGCATCCGCATCGTCCAGAACCTCATCGACCGCGCCGATCTGATCGGCCTGTAGCCGTGACCGGCCACTACCTCACCGACGAACGCCGCATGATCCAGGAGACGGCGCGCGAGTTCACGCGCCGCGAGGTGCTGCCCGTGGCCAACCGCCTCGACCCCGAGCAGGGCGAGATTCCCATGGACCTGCGCCGCAGGATGGGAGAGATGGGCTACTTCGGCATCCGCATGCCCGAGGCCCACGGCGGCCTCGGCCTCGGCGTGTTCGAGTACTGCCTGATCGCCGAGGAGCTGGCCCGGGGCTGGATGAGCGTGGCCAGCATCATCGCCCGGGCCGCGTCGCTCATGACCGTGGGCGGCTGGCCGGAAAAGAAGCGCATCGACCTCACCCGCAAGGCCGCCCGCGGCGAGTATCTGGCCGCGGTGGCGCTGTCGGAGCCCAACGTCGGCTCCGACCTGGCGGCGGTGAGCTGCAAGGCCGTGCTGGACGGCGAGCACTGGGTGATCACCGGCAACAAATACTGGTGCACGTTCGCCGACGGCGCCGACTACATCCAGCTTCTGGCCCGGGTGGAGACGCCGGAGGGCGGCGACGCCCGCTCCGATGCCCGCCAGAACGGCCTGCGCACCTTCATCATCGAGAAGGCGCGCGGCGAGCTGCCCGCCGGCTGCCAGGGCGCGCCCATCCCCAAGATCGGCTACTTCGGCTGGAAGACGTGGGAGCTGGCCTTCGACGGCTGTCGGATTCCGAAGGACAACATCGTAACCGGCGGCGACGGCGGGGGCCGCGGCCGTGGCGGCGACGGCTTCAAGAACACGGTCAACTTCCTGAACGCGGCGCGCGCCCACACCGCTGCCCGCTCCATCGGCCTGGCCCGCGGTGCCCTGGAGGACGCCATGGCCTATGCACAGGAGCGCGTGCAGTTCGGCGTGCCCATCAGCGACTTCCAGGAGACCCGCTTCAAGCTGGCGCGCATGGCCAGCGAGATCGAGGCCGCCCGTCAGCTCATGTATCACGTGGCGACGCTCATGGATGACGGCCAGCCCGCCGACAAGGAAGCAGCCATGGTGAAGTGGTACGCCAGCGAGATGGCCGAGCGCGTCACCTCGGATGCGCTGCAGATCTTCGGCGGCGCCGGCTACACCAAGCTGCATGCGGTGGAACGCTACTGGCGCGACGCCCGGCTCACCAAGATCTTCGAGGGCACCAGCGAGATTCAGCTGCGCATCATCTCCGACCGCCTGCTCGGCAAGCCGACGGCGCGCGGCTGAGGGCCGTGCGCTGGCTGCTGCTGTTCGGCCTCTGGCTCGCCTACTTCTCGTTCGGCGCCATCATCGCCTCCATCGCGCCCCTGGTGGGCGTGATCCAGGCCGATCTGGACCTGTCGTACGCGGCGCTCGGCAGCGTCATGGGCGCCTGGCAGCTCGTCTACATCGTCGCCGCCATTCCCGGCGGCATGCTGCTCGACCGCCTCGGCGCGCGTGCGGCGCTGGCACTGGGCGTGCTGCTGATCGCGGCCTCGGCGCTGGGGCGCTCGTTCGCCGACGGCTACTGGAGCCTGCTCGCGGCGGTGATGCTGTTCGGCGCCGGCGGGCCCATCATCTCCTCCGGCGCCCCAAAGGTGGTCACCGACATCTTCGAGGGCAGCAGCCGCGGCCTGGCCATGGGCATCTACATGACCGGGCCGACCCTGGGCGGGGTGGCGGCGCTGACCCTCACCCACTCGCTGCTGATGCCTGCCTTCGATCACGACTGGCGCGCCGTGCTGCGGCTGTGGGGGGCGGTGGCGGTGATGGCCCTGGCCGCCTGGCTGCTGCTCGCCACCGTGTTCGGGCCGCGCACCCGGGGCTTCGTGCGCCGCGACGACGGCAGCGCCGGCACCGGCGGCCTGCCCGTGATCGGCCGCATCGTCCGGCTGCCGGCCGTACGCCTGGTGCTGGCGATGAGCGTCGGCGTGTTCCTCATCAATCATGGCCTCAGCAACTGGCTGCCGGAGCTCCTGCGCAACGGCGGCATGACCGCCGCCGCCGCCGGCAACTGGGCGGCGCTGCCCATGCTGGTGGGCGCCGTGGGTTCGCTCGTGATCCCGCGTCTGGCCACCCCGGCCCGCCGCTACCGCATCCTGCTGCTGCTGTGCCTGTGCGCCGGAGCCGCCAGCCTGGCCCTGACCGTGGTGCACCCGGCGGTGCTGCCGGCGGCGCTGGTGCTGCAGGGGCTGGTGCGGGCATCGCTGATGACGGTGCTGATTCTGACCCTGGTGGAGCTGCCGGGGCTCGACCCCCGCTACGCCGGCACCGCCAGCGGCCTGTTCTTCTCCGCCGCCGAGGTGGGCGGCGTGCTCGGCCCGCTCGGACTCGGGCTGACCTACGACCTGACCGGGGGTTTCAACGCCGGACTCTACGCGCTCGCCGCCATTGCCGCGGCCATGGCGCTGGGGGCCACCCGTCTCGGCGCCATGGCCAGGCGCAATTCCGGTTGAAGGCGGGCGGCGGGGCGTCCCCGCCGCCCGAGGACGTCACTCCAGCTCGAACGTCAGCGCGTCTCGGGACGCCTGCCCGAACTCGTCCAGCGCTCGCACCCGCAGCACGTGCAGCCCCGGCTCCAATGCCGGCAGCGGATGTTCCCAGATGTGCGAGGAGGGCTGAGGCGACGAGAACCCATCCGGCGTGCCGGCGAAGCGCGCCCGCAGCCGATCCATGAACGGATCGTTGCGCAGCACGTTGGCCATGGCCACGTACTCGCCACCGTCGATGGACAGCTCTACCAGATCGCGCTCGCCACCGTCGAACAGGTTCACCACCACCTTGGTGCCCGCCTGCAGCCGGCCGCGGTTGATGGCGGTGACGGCACCGTCCGGATCGCGCGTTCCGTCCAGCAGCGGGTCGAGCACGATGCGCATGGTGCGGTAGGGATCGCCGGCGGCGGGAATGAAGCGGGGCTGCACCTCGGTTCCCCGGAACGTCATGACGTAGTAACCGTTGGGGTTGCCGTCCTGCATGGTGGCCCAGCGCACGTCGCGCTCGTCACGCGGCCCCGAACTCCAGCCGTTGCCGCGCACCTCGGCCAGGGTGTGGGCGATGAACCAGTCGCCGTGCCAGTTGTGGGTGTGATCAACCTTCACCTTCCAGCTGTTGGAGGTGTCGTGGCCGGCAATGGCATAGACACGCTGAAATGGCGCCAGCACCTCGAGCAGCTCGGCGAAGTTCACCGTGTTGATGTTGTCACCAAGCGCGAAGCGCTCGCCCTGACCGTCCAGCGCGTAGGTGATCAGCGAGATGTGGGTCATGATCACGATCAGCTTGTCGCGCGGCACGTACTTCAGATCGTTGCGCAGCCACTCGAGCTGCTGCGGCGACAGATAACCCCGATAGATGGTGTTGTCGTAGCGGCCCTGGCCGTCACCCTTGTACTGCACGTTGTCGAGACCGATGAAGTGCACGTCGCCGTGGTTGAACGAGAAGTCGGTGGGCCCGAAGTAGCGCTGGTAGGTCTGGGTCGAGTAGCGGTCGTCGGGCGCGCGGAAGTTGATGTCGTGGTTGCCCGGGACGTTCCAAAGCGGTATGCCGATCTTGCCCATCATGGCGATGTGGCGCGGGTACAGGTCGAGGTTGTCGTCGACCACGTCACCGGCCACCAGACCGAATACGGCCCCGAACGGGTTGTCGACCAGACCGTTGACGATGTCTTCCCTGACCTGATCCTGAAACTCCTCGGTGCGCGCCTGCGGATCGGCAAAACCCATGACGCGGAACGCCTTGACGTTCTTGCGCCCGGGCAGCAGCGCGAAGTCGATCGCCGCGGGCAGAGGCCCGGTGGGATCGATCACGGGAAACTCGAAGTCGGCCACTGGCGGCGTGCCATCCGGATAGTGGATGTAGTAGAACTGGGGCAGATTGTCGCCGTTGACCGGCACCTCGAACTCGGCCGGCTTGGAGATGAACAGAATGCTCTCTGCCGGCAGCGAAATCCGGTAGCGTCCCGTTGCGTCCGTCTGCACGACGTCCAAGCCGTTCGACACGCTGACCCCGCCGATGCCTCGCTCGCCGGGATCTCGTACGCCGTTGCCATTACGATCCAGATACACCATGCCCGTGGCGATGTCGCCGCCCGAAGCGCCATGGCTGTCCTTGTCGACCCTGCCACCCGCAGCGCCCTGGGCGCCGTGCCCCGGGGTGCCATGGGCGAACGCAACGCCCGGCACGAGCAGCGCGAGCGCCGCAGCCGCCCACATCATCTTTCCCAATCCCTTCATCAGCGTGAACCCTCGATAGCGCGCCCCATCGGCGCAAGCGCAGTGCAGCAATCGGGGGTGACAGAGCCATGGCACGGCCGTGAAGCTTGCGTGAAGCCGGCCGATCCCGCATATTTTTGAAACGCATATCAATGGGGAAGTCGGCATGCATCACGATCTCATCATCACCGGCGGCACCGTCATCGACGGCACCGGCAGCGAGGGCGTGCGCGCCGACGTCGCCGTGGACGGCGGCCGCATCACCCGCATCGGCGATCTGAGCGGCGTCGCCGCTGCCCGCACCATCGATGCCACCGGCAAGCTGGTGACCCCCGGCTTCGTCGACCTGCACACCCACCTCGACGCTCAGGTCGGCTGGGACCCGGAGCTGCGCTCCAGCTCCTATCACGGCGTCACCACCGCCCTGATCGGCAACTGCGGCGTCACCTTCGCGCCGGTGAGCGCCGGCAACCGCCGCTACCTGGCCGAGCTCATGGAGGCCGTGGAGGACATATCCGCCGACGCCATCATGGACGGCCTGCCCTGGAACTGGACCAGCTACGGCGGCTACCTCGACGCGGTGCAGGCGCTGCGCCCGGCGCTAAACATCGTCGGCCTCGCCGGCCACTCGTCGATCCGCTTCGAGGCCATGGGCGACCGCGGCATGGACGAGGGCGTGCAGGCGAGCGATCGCGAGCTGGATCACATCGAGCGTCTGGTGCGCGAGAGCGTGGCCGAAGGTGCGGTCGGCTTCTCGACGTCGCGCTTTCTCGGTCACAAGGTGCCCGACGGCCGGCTGACCCCCGGTACCTGGGCCGACCTGCGGGAGACCGAAGCCATTCAGCGCGCGGCGGTGGAGGCCGGCGGCGTGGGCACCCTGTTCCAGGCCGCCCCCGACTTCCAGAGCCGCTTCGACACCGAGCTGGCCATGTTCGAGCGCGGCGCCGAGCTCGGCTGCCACGTCATCTTCTCCGGCGGCGCCGGCTCCCGGGGCGACGGTCGCGTCACCCAGTTCGAAGAGTTCCTGGGCCGCAACAACGCCGCCGGCCGGCGCATGACCGGCATCTGCCACACCCGGCCCAGCGGCGCCCTGTTCGGGCTGCCCCGGGTATGCCCCTTCAGCACCCCCGCCTGGAAGTCGCTGATGGCGCTGCCCAGCATCGCCGAGCGGCTGACGGCCCTGAAGGATCCGGCCACCCGGGCGACCCTGATCAGTGAGGCCAAGGCGTCGGGCTTCCGCGCCCGGCCCGACATGCTGCATCCGCTGGGCATGGACGACATGCCCGACTTCGACCTCGACGGCCGCGCCAGCCTGCAGCAGATCGCCGATGCCGCCGGCAAGGACCCGGTGGACGTGTACGTGGAGCGGTTGATCGAGTCCGAGGGGCGCGAGCTCTACAACTACTGGATGTTCGGCGCGGCGCTGGAAAATCAGTGGCGCTACATGCGTATGCCCCACTGCGTGCCCATGCTGGGTGACGCCGGCGCCCACGTCGGCATTCTGGTGGACGCCGACTCCCCCACCTTCCTGCTGGCCGAGCTGACCCGCCGCCGCGGCGTATACACCCTGCCCGAGGCCGTGCACCGCATCACCGAGCAGTCGGCGCAGGTGCTGGGTCTGAAGGAGCGCGGCGTGGTGCGCGAGGGCTGGCACGCCGACCTCAACGTCATCGACTACGACGCCCTGGGCACCTGCCATCCGGAGTACGTCAACGACTTTCCCCACAACGGCGGCCGCTTCATCGTCAGGAGCCGCGGCTACCTGGCGACCATCGTCGGCGGCCATGTGGTGGTGGACAACGGCGCCCACACCGGCCAGCGGCCCGGTCAGGTGATACGCGAGTTCCAGCGTGGATGAGGCGTGCGCCAGGTTCTGCGTCGACACCGCATGGGAGCCAAGGACATGAAGATCGGCATCATCCCCATCAACATCGGCGTGCAGTCGGCCGAGCAGATGATCGCCCTCGCCCGCCACGCCGAGTCGGTGGGCGTGGAATCGCTGTGGACGTTCGAGCACGTGATCGTGCCCGTGGACTACGCCTCGAAGTATCCCTACAGCCCCAACGGCAAGATGGGCGCCGCGCCCGAGACGCCGTTCGTCGACCCGCTGATCGCGCTCACCGCCATCGCCGCCGCCACCAGGACGGTGCGTCTGGCTACGGGCGTCAACATCCTCTCCCAGGCCAACCCCATCTATCTGGCCAAGCAGACGGCCAGCCTCGACTTCGTGTCCAACGGCCGCTTCATGCTCGGGGTCGGCATCGGCTGGCTGGAGGAGGAGTTCAAGGTGGTGGGCACCCCGTTCGAGCGCCGGGGCGCCCGCTTCGACGACTACGTCGAGGCGATGCGTAAGGTCTGGTCCGGCGAGGTGGTGGAGCACCAGAGCGAGTTCCTCGACTGGTCGGGCTTCAAGAGCTATCCGTTGCCGGTGCAGAACCCCATGCCGGTGATCATCGGCGGCAGCAAGGGCCGCGTGCACGAGCGCATTGCCCGCTATGGCAACGGCTGGTACGCGCCGTCCGGAGACCCCGGTGAGATCGCCGACCACCTCACCCGGATCGCGGCCAAATGCGCCAAGCTGGGTCGCAAGGCCAGCGACATCGAGGTGACCGCCATGTGGCAGCCGAGCGCGGGCGTGGACGCGCTGAAGCGCCTGGCCGAGGTGGGTGTCGCCCGGGTCACCGTGCCCCTGTTCGGCATGAAGGATCCGGTGGCCGATCTCAGCCGGCTCGGCGACGAGGTGATCGCGAAGCTGGCGTAAATGCCCTTTGCCCCGGGGTGATTTGCCATCGCCCGGGCACCCTGCGAGACTGTGGCGACGCACCATCGGCGAGGATGACCATGACCACGGCGGGCGATTTACCTCGAACCTTCGGTGCCTTGCGCAAGAGCGGCCATCAGGTGCTGCCGGTCAAGGCGGAGCTCAGGCGCAACCTGATCACCCGGCTGCGTGCGGGCGAGGCCCTGTTCCCCGGCATCGCCGGCTACGACGACACGGTCATCCCGCAGCTGACCAACGCCATCCTCGGCAACCAGGACATCATCCTGCTCGGCGAGCGCGGCCAGGCCAAGTCGCGCCTGGTGCGCGGCCTGATCGGGCTCCTGGACGAATGGACGCCCATCCTCGAAGGTACCGAAATCCCAGAGAATCCTTACCAGCCGATCTCGGCCCACGGCCGCGAGATCATCGCCGAGCAGGGAGATCAGGCGCCCATCCGCTGGCTGCACCGCGACGACCGCTACGCCGAGAAGCTGGCCACGCCCGACATCACCATCGCCGACCTGATCGGCGAGGTGGACCCGATCAAGGTGGCCGAGGGCCGCTACCTGTCCGACGAGTTCACCCTGCACTATGGCCTGGTGCCCCGGGTCAACCGCGGCATCTTCGCCATCAACGAACTGCCCGACCTGGCGGAGCGCATCCAGGTGGGCCTGCTGAACCTGCTCGAGGAGCGCGACGTGCAGATTCGCGGCCACCGGGTACGGCTGCCGCTCGACGTCATGGTGGTGGCCACCGCCAATCCTGAGGACTACACCAACCGCGGCCGCATCATCACGCCGCTGAAGGACCGCTACGGTGCCCAGATCCGCACCCACTATCCCCTGCGCGTCGAGCAGGAAATCGACATCATGGAGCAGGAGGCCGACATCGCCGACCTCGGCGACTACCACCTGGAGGTGCCCGCCTTCATGAAGGAGATCGTGGCCGAGATCGTGCACCACGCCCGCCGCTCGCCCGACATCAATCATCGATCGGGCGTATCCGTGCGCGCCTCCATCTCGCTGTACGAGGCGCTGGTGGCCAACGCCTTCCGGCGGGCGCTGCGCACCGGCGAGAGCGACGTGGTGCCGCGCATCTCCGACCTGCCCTTCGTGCTGCCGGCGTTCCAGGGCAAGGTGGAGTTCGAATCCATGGAGGAAGGCCAGGAAGACCGCATCACCGAGCGGCTGGTCAACAACGCCGTGAAGGCCGTGTTCGACCGCCACCACGACGTCAACGATCTGGAGTCGGTGGCCGCGGCGTTCATGGGCGAGTTCACGGTCGAGACCGGCGAGAGCACGCCGGCCGAGGACTACATGGCCATCACCGAGCGGGTGCCGGCGTTGAACGACCTGTTCGCCGACGCCGCCCGGGTGCTGCCCGGGGTGAAGGCATCCACCATCGAGTTCGTGCTCGAGGGCCTGCACCTGCACAAGCTGCTGAACAAGTACGATCACTCCGGCTTCGCCACGTATACGGGCTGAGCCGCGAGGAGGTAACGCCATGCGCCTGTTCCCCACCCATCATCGGTTTTCGCAGTGGGACGGCTCGCGGCCGCCGGCGCTGGACGCCGATGCCATTCTCGACGCCCTGGCCGACGACCTGATGGAGTACGGCGATCTGCGCTGGGCCATGCGCAACATGCTCTCCCGCGGCATGCGCATGCCGCAGGGCGGCGCCATGCGCGGCCTGCGCGACATGCTCAAGCAGCTTCGCGACCGCAAGCGGGCGCAGCTCGAGCGCTACGACCTCGGCAGCATCTTCGAAGGCTTTCGCGACCGGCTCGACGAGATTCTCGACATGGAGCGGGGCCGCATTGCCGAATGGCTGGCCAAGGATGCCGACGGCGACTTTTCCAACGACGTGCTGAAGAACATCGCCCGCAACAACGCCGAGCAGCTCGACAACCTGCCGCAGGACCTGGCGAGCCAGATCCGCACGCTGGAGAAGTACGAGTTCATCAACCCCGACGCCCAGAAGAAGTTTCTCGAGCTCTTAAACGAGCTGCGCCAGGGCATGGCCAACTCGTTCTTCAAGAACGTCGAGAACATGATTCAGAACCTGTCGGCCGGCGACCTGGACCGCATGAAGGACATGCTGAAGGCGCTGAACGACATGCTGGTGAAGAAGATCGCCGGCGAGGACCCGAACTTCGACGAGTTCATGAACGAGTTCGGCGACATGTTCGGCGACGACCCGCCGAAGTCGCTGGACGAGCTGCTCGAGCAGATGCGCCAGCAGATGGCGGCGGCGCAGTCGCTGATGAACTCCCTGTCGCCGGACCAGCGCCAGCAGCTCCAGCAGCTCATGGCCGATCGCCTGGGCGACCCGGGCCTGCAATCGGAGCTTTCGAAGCTGGCCAAGGAGATGGCCTTCCTGGATCCGCATGGCGGCCGCTACGCCTTCAACGGTGACGAGCCCATCGATCTCGACGGCGCCATGCAGCTCATGAACGAGATGCAGCAGCTCGACGAGATGATCGGTCAGATGCAGGACGCGGAGCGCTCCGGCGACGTCGGCCGCATCGACCGCGACCTGTTGGAGGATCTGCTCGGCGAGGACGCCGGCAAGGATCTCGAGCAGCTCGACGCGCTGATGAAGGCGCTGGAGGAGGCGGGCTACATCCGCCCCACCGACGACAACCGCTGGGAGCTGACGCCGCGCGGCTCGCGCATGATCGGGCAGAAGGCGCTGGGCGAGATCTACGAGCGCCTGAAGCGGCAGAACCTGGGCAACCACGCCATTCCCGAAGAGGGCCGTTTCGGCGAGCGCATCGAAGACACCAAGCCCTACGAGTTCGGCGACCCCTTCCACCTGCACATGCCGCGCACCATCCGCAACGCCCTGGACCGGGAAGGCCCCAGCACGCCGGTGCGGCTCGAGCCCGGCGACTTCGAGGTCTACCGCAGCGAGCAGATCACGTCCACGGCCACCGCCATGCTGGTGGACCTGTCCTGGTCCATGGCCCTGCGCGGCAGCTTCCAGGCCGCCAAGAAGGTGGCCCTGGCGCTGCACAACCTGATCACATCCCAGTACCCGCGCGACAGCTTCTACATCATCGGCTTCGCCGCCTACGCCAAGGAGCTGAAGGCCCACGACCTGCCCTACCTGCAGTGGGACGAGTACGTGCTCGGCACCAACATGCAGCACGCGCTGCTGCTGGCCGAAAAGCTGCTCGCCAGGCACAGCGGCGGCAGCAAGCAGATCATCATGATCTCCGACGGCGAGCCGACCGCGCACCTCGAACACGGCGAGGCGCAGTTCGCCTACCCACCCACGCCGGAGACCATCCGCGCCACCTTCCGCGCGGTGAAGCACTGCACCAAGCGCGGCATCGCCATCAATACCTTCATGCTGGACGCCAGCCAGTACCTGAAGGCGTTCATGGACGAGATCGCGCGCATCAACGGCGGCCGGGTGTTCTACACGTCGCCGGAGAAGCTCGGCGAGTACATCCTGGTGGACTACGTGCAGAACAAACGCAAGCACATCGCCCGCAGAGCGTCCTGACTCAACCATGCATACGTTCGCCGACCCCGTGCAGCGCGCGCTGCAGATCGCCGCCGACCACACCGCCGTCATCGACGGCGAGCGTTCGTTCAGCTACCGCGAGTTTCACGACCGCTGCTGCCGTCTGGCTGGCGCGCTCACCGCGCTCGGCATCGGCCGCGGCGAGCGGGTGGCCATCCTTGCCGCCAACGGTCATGCCTACCTGGAGACCTACGTCGGCGTGCCGGCGTCGGGCCGGGTGGTGGTGCCGCTGAACACCCGGCACGCCGAGCCCGAGCTGCGCTACGCGCTGCAGGACTCCGGCACCCGGGTGCTGATCACCGACCGCGATCCCGGCGCGCTGGCCGACGTGGTGGCACACGTGCTGCGCCTGGGCGACGGCTACGAAGCAGCCCTGGCCGCAGCCACCCCCGAGGCGCTCGGTGCCGGGGTCACGGAGGACGATCTGGCGGGCCTGTTCTACACCGGCGGCACCACTGGCAAGTCGAAGGGCGTGATGCTCAGCCACCGCAACCTGATCGCCAACACGTTCCACTGGCTGGCCGCGGTGCCGCAGCGCGCCGACGATCGCTACCTGGTGATGGCGCCGCTGTTCCATGCCGCCGGCTCCAACAGCGTGCTCGGCTGCATCTGGATGGGCGCTTGCCAGGTGCCGCTGGCCGCGTTCGAGCCCGGCGCCGCGCTGGACCTGATCGAGCGTCACGGCATCACCGAGGCCCTGGGGGTACCCACCATGCTGGCGGCCATGGCGGAGGCCCAGCACGCCCAACCGCGGCAGGTGGGCACCCTGCGCATGGTGGCCCACGGCGGCTCTCCCATTGCTACCGAGGTGCTGAGGCGTTGCGCGCGGGCGTTTCCCAACGCCCGGCTCGTGGAGGTATACGGCGCCACGGAGCTGTCGCCGCTGGCCACCGCCCTGGTGGGCGAGGAGGCGCTGCTCGACAGCGCGCGCGCCCGCTCCTGCGGCCAGGCCATCCTCGGCAACGCCATCCGCATTCTCGACGCTGACGGCGGCGAGGTGGCGCGCGGCGAGGTCGGCGAGGTGGTGGTGCGCGGCCCCAACGTCATGCAGGGCTACTGGAACAAGCCCGAGCAGACCGAGGCGGTGCTGAAGGACGGCGAGTACTGGACCGGCGACCTCGGCTACATGGACGACGAGGGCTACCTCTACCTGGTGGACCGCAGCAAGGACATGATCGTCAGCGGCGGCGAGAACGTGTACTGCACCGAGGTGGAGGAGGTGCTTTACCAGCACGAAGCCGTGCTGGAGGCGGCCGCCTTCGGCGTGCCCGACGATAAGTGGGGGGAGGCGGTCTGGGCCGTGGTGGTGCCCCGGGAGACGCACAAGGACGTGGATCCGAAGGACATCGTCACCTTCTGCAAGCGCCACATCGCCGGCTACAAGGTGCCGAAGGGCATCGAGCTGCGCCACGAGCCGCTGCCGAAGTCGGGGCCCGGCAAGGTGCTCAAGCGCGAGCTGCGGGCGCCTTACTGGGAAGGCCAGGACAGGGGCGTGCACTGATGCCGCGCAGCGCCAGAGAGACCATCGAGCTGTTCTGGGAGACCCAGAACTCGGGCGACTACCAGCGGCTGGTACCGCTGTTCGCGCCGGACGCCGTGGTCGAGGACCCGTTTTACGGCCGGTTCGAGGGCCGGGACGCCATCGCCGGCTTCATGGCGAAGATGGTCGAGGTCATGGCGGAGCAGCAGACCCACTTTCGCCTCGAGGCGATCGCCGCCGGCGGCGACGTCGCCTGGGCCCAGTGGGTGGCGGTGACGCCCCGCGGCGAGCGCGCGGGCTGCGGACTGTATCGGGTGACGGACGGCCTGCTCACCTACTACCGCGACTACATGAATCCCCCGGAAACCGGCTGAGCTGGCGTCATCACGCCGGACACCGCCATCGCACTCATTGACCTTCGGCCTGGCCTGCCCTAAAAACCGGCACGGGTAACTGTTTTTTTGCCCGATCAAGGGGAGAGAGTGATAATGAAATCCGTTTCAGCCTCGGGCTGCCTGGGTGTGTGCGCGCTTGTCGCCGCGCTCGGCGGCTCCTACGCTTCGCCCGCCGCGGCGGCCGCCGCGCAGCGGGACACCTCCGGCGTCATCGAAGAGGTGGTGGTCACCTCGCGGCGCCGCGACGAATCCCAGCAGGACGTGCCGCTCTCGGTCACCGCCTTCGGCCCGGAGCAGATCGCCCAGCTGCAGCCCAAGACCCTGCGCGACTTCGACGGTCTGGCGCCCAACCTGTACATCGGCATGAACACGGCCGGCCCCGGCGCCAGCGCCATCTTCATCCGCGGCATCGGCTACGCCGACATCGAGAAGACCCAGAGCCCGCAGGTGGGCGTCATCGTCGACGGCCTGCAGCTCGGCTCCAGCACCGGCCAGCTCGTGGACGCCTTCGACATCGAGTCCATCGAGGTGAACCGCGGGCCCCAGGGCGTGCTGTTCGGCCGCAACACCATCGGCGGCAACATCGTCGTCAACCGGGTGCGCCCGGAGTTCAACGACTTCGGTGTGCGGGTCAGCGGCGAGGCCGGCAACTACGACTCGCTGGTGGTGAAGGGCAGGGTCAACATCCCTCTGGTCGACGACACCCTGGCTCTGAAGGTCGGCGCCATCGAGCGCGAGCGCGACGGCTTCTACGACAACCTGACGCTCGGCGGCTCCGCCGGCGACATCGAGTACTCGGCCCAGACCATGGCCCTGCGTTGGGCACCCAACGAATAGGTGGACGCCGTCCTGACCTACGACCGCATCCGCGACGACAGTCAGACCATGCCCCAGGATCCCCGCTTCAACGGTGACAACCCGTTCGAGAACCTGGCCAACAAGCGTGAGCCCACGCAGTACGACGTCGATCAGCTCGGCCTGCGCGTCGACTGGAGCCTGAACGACAACCTGACCCTGCACTCCATCACCGGCTGGCACGACGGCCATGACAAGGTGAACCAGGACTTCGACGGCGGCACCGTCACCGGCGCCGCCATCCCGTTCGCCCAGCTGCACACGCTGCGCGATCAGGAGTTCGAGGTGATCACCCAGGAGCTGCGCCTGACCGGGGCGTTCTCGCCCACCGTCGACTTCATGATCGGCGCCTACTACCTGGACGCGGACCTCGACTTCTCGCAGCGCACCACCAACATCCTGCAGCTCCCGCCGGCGGCCATCGTCCCTGGCCTGTCGTGCGCGGAGATCCCCGGCCTGCGCCCGAACCCTGGCCTCGGCGACGCGCTTTGCCAGTTCGCCAACGCGCGCAGCCTGCAGGCGGCCGGCGAGAAGGCAGAGTCGATCGCGTTCTTCGGGTCGCTCACCTGGCGGCCGACCGCCGAGCTCGAGTTCACCGTCGGCGCCCGCTACATCGACGAGGAGAAGAAGGCGTCCAACTCCTACTTCGACTTCAGCGATCGCACCTTCGACGACGAGCAGCCGGGCTTCAGCTTCGACAACGAGTTCGACTTCCTCAGCCTGCCGAGCCGCGCCGGGGTCGCCTACTCGGTGGACGATTCCTGGGACGACATCATCTTCACCGGCTCCGCGAGCTGGGCCTACACCGACAGCAACCGGGCCTACGTGACCTACTCCGAGGGCTTCCGCAGCGGCGGCTTCAGCATCCGCTCGGCGCGCGACCCGTCGGAGGCCGCGTTCGACCCCGAGGACGCCTGGCAGCTCGAGATCGGCTTCAAGAACGAGTTCCTCGACCGGCGGCTGATTGCCAACCTGTCGCTGTTCCGCCTGGAGCGCGACGGCGCCCAGTTCAGCTCGATCATTCCGCTGCCGCCGGGCGCCATTCCCGGCACCACGACCATCATCAACAACGGCGGCAAGTCCCAGGTGCAGGGCGTCGAGCTCGAGACCATGTGGCTGATCAACGAGCGCCTGTCGCTGGCCGTCAACGGCGGCTTCATCGACGTCGACAACAAGAAGTTCAGCCTGCCCTGCGACGTGATCGATGGCTGCGTCACGGCGACGCCCGGCGTGCTCGACCCATCGGGAACGCCGCGCGAGTTCGGTGGCAACAGCGACTCGCGGCAGCCGGAGTGGAACTACTCCGTGCGCCTCGCCTACGAGCAGCCGCTCGGCCCCGGCATCCTGAACGCCAACGTCGGCTACAAGGAGGTGGGCGAGTTCCTGCTGGTGAACACCGGCGGCGGCGCCAACCAGCGCCTGTTCGAGGGCAACTACTACGGCGTCGATGCCGGCGTGGCCTACGAGTGGGCGCTCAACGGCGGCGATACCCTGACCATCTCCGTGTTCGGCAAGAACCTGACCGACGAGGAGTGGAAGGAGCACGCCCTGTTCCTCGGCGGCCCGACCACGGGCTTCCAGGGCTGGGGTGCGCCGCGCACCTACGCGGTGGAGTTCACCTACAACCACTGAGCCCGCGCCACCGGCGCGCCGCCACCGGAGCGTCGTCCCCTCGGGGCCGGCGCGCCGGGCAGGCGGATGCGGCTAGAATGGCGGCTTTGCGCGACGCGAGGCCACGCCACCATGCACGACTCCCTGATCATTCCGGCGCGGTTCCGCGGCCCACCGAACTCGGGCAACGGCGGCTACGTGGCGGGCGCCGTGGCCGAGCAGTTTCCCGGCCTGGCCGCAGCGGACGGCGTGGTGCAGGTGACCCTGCGGGCGCCCATTCCCCTCGACACCCCCATGCCGTTGACCTGCACCGCCGAGAACCATCTGCACCTCAGTCTGGCGGGCACCCTGATCGCCGAGGCGGAGCCCGTGCACCTGACCGTGGACGTGCCCGCCCCGCCCAGCTTCGCCGCGGCGCTGGCCGCCCGGGGCGGGTCGCCGTCGCTGATGCCGAACCTCAACCCGCTGCTGCCGGACGGGCTCGGCTTTCATCCGGTATGCGTGTGCTGCGGCGCCGACGTGGCCGCCGGCGAGGGGCTGCGCGTGTTCGCGGCGCCGGTGCCCGGCTTCGACGGCGTCGCCGCCGCCTGGCGTCCCGATCGGGCTTTCGCCGATGCCGACGGCCGCTTGCCCGAGCGGCTGGTGTGGACGGCGCTCGACTGCCCCGGGCAGTTCGCCTACATGGCCGCCGGCATCCGCACCGGCCTGCTCGGCCGCATGGCGGCACGCGTGCTGCGGCCGGTGAGCGCCGACGCCGACTACGTGGTGATCGGCTGGCGCATCGGCATCGAGCGGCGCAAGCACTTCGCCGGCACCGCCCTGTTCGACGCCGACGGCGCACTGTGCGCCTGGGCCTACCAGACCTGGATCGGCGTCATGGACTGACGCCGGTCAGTAGGAGCGCGGCAGCCCGAGCACGTGCTCGGTGACGTAGTTGAGGATCATCTCCTGGGAGATGGGGGCGATGCGCATCAGCCGCGCCTCCCGCCAGTAGCGCTCGACGTGATACTCCCTGGCATAGCCGAAGCCGCCGTGGGCCTGCACCGCCTGATCGGCGGCCTGAAAGGCGGCGTCCGCGGCCAGCCACTTGGCCATGTTGGCCTCGGCGCCGCACGGTTGCCCCGTGTCCAGCAGCCACGCGGCCTTGCGCACCATGAGTTCAGCGGCATCGAGGCGCATGCGGGCTTCGCCCAGGGGAAACGCCACCCCCTGGTTCATGCCGATGGGGCGCCCGAACACCACCCGCTCGTTGGCGTAGGCCACCGCCCGGCGCAGGGCGGCGCGGCCGATGCCCACCGCCTCGGCGGCGATCAGCACGCGCTCGGCGTTCAGGCCGTCGAGCAGGTAGCGGAAGCCCTGCCCCTCCTCGCCCACCCGGTCGGTGACGGCCACGGGCAGGTCGTCGTAGACCACCTC
This sequence comes from Pseudomonadales bacterium, assembly GCA_040219935.1. GTDB lineage: Bacteria > Pseudomonadota > Gammaproteobacteria > Pseudomonadales > Azotimanducaceae > UBA7803. The sequence continues at coordinate 41,912 of JAVJUA010000098.1, forward strand.
GCAGGTGGCCACGGCGTTGCGGCCCACCTTGGGAATGGGCGAGATGGCCACCTCCGGGCGCTTCAGCTCCGCCAGCAGCAGCGTCATGCCGTCGGTGCGCCGTGCCACCTGGTCGCGCGGCGTGGTGCGGACCAGCAGCAGCACCCGCTCCGACTCCAGGGCCTTGGTGGTCCACACCTTGCGCCCCCGCACCCGATAGACGTCGCCGTCGCGGCGGGCGAAGGTGGTGATGGCGGTAGTGTCGGTGCCGGCATCGGGCTCGGTGACGCCAAAGGCGACGTGCAGGCTGCCGTCCGCCACCGCCGGCAGGTACTTCTGCTTCATGGCCTCGGAGCCGTGCTTGACCACCGGATGCATGCCGAACATGGACAGGTGCAGCGGCGTCGCCCCGTTCATGGCCGCACCGGATGCCGCCACCTCCTCCAGCACCAGGCTCGCCTCGGTGATGCCGCGGCCGCTGCCGCCATAGGCCTCGGGAATGGCAATGCCGATCCAGCCGCCCTCGGCCATGGCCCGGTAGAACTCCCAGGGAAAGGCGTGCTCGGCATCGCAGCGCGCCCAGTATTCGTCCGGAAACGCGGCGCAGACACGGCGCACCGCCTCGCGGATGATCTGGTGTTCCTCGGGCGTTTCGAAATCCATGAGCCGTCCTCGCCGTGTCGGGCGAGCATTGTCCCCCGCGGCGTGCCCGGTGACAAAACGCGCCGGCTCGGGGTACCTTGAGCACCAGGGAGGACAGCATGCCAGGCAAGTATTTCGAAGACCTCGAGGTGGGGCTGGCGTTCGATCACCAGCCCGGCCGCACCGTCACCGAGACCGACAACCTGCTGTTCACGGCCCTGACCATGAACCCGCAGCCGCTGCATCTCGACGCCGAGTTCGCCAGCCGCACGCAACACGGCCGGATTCTGGTGAACAGCATCTTCACCCTGGGGCTGGTGGTGGGCCTGTCGGTGGGTGACACGACCCTCGGCACCACCCTCGGCAACCTGGGCTTCGACAAGACCACGTTTCCGAACCCGGTCTTCATCGGCGACACCGTGTACGTCAGCAGCCGGGTGGTAGACCGCCGCGAGAGCCGCTCCAAGCCCGACCGTGGCGTGGTGACCTTCGAGCATCGTGGCGTCAATCAGCGCGGCGAGGTGGTCTGCGTGTGCGTGCGCGGCGCCATGATGATGAAGCGGCCGGCATGAGCGCGACCCGCCACCGTCCTGAAGGCGTCAGCCGGCTGCGCCGGTCCGTGCACTTCGTGCCCGGCGGCAATCAGCGCATGCTCGACCGTGCGGTCGCCAGCGCCGCCGACGCCCTGGTGCTCGACCTCGAGGACGCGGTGACGCCGGATCGCAAGACCGACGCCCGCCGCACGGTGGTCGAGTGGCTGGGCGGTGCCGACTTCCGGGGCAAGGAGCGCATCGTCCGCATCAACCCCCTGGACTCGCCCTGGGGCGGCGACGACCTCAGCGCCATCATGCGCCACCCCCCCGACACGCTGCTGGTGCCGAAGGTATCCAGCGTCGACGAGCTGCACCGTCTGGATGCCCTGCTCTGCCACCTGGCTGCCCAACGCGGCCATCCCGAGTCCGACGTCGGCCTGATTCCGGTCTCCACCGAAACCCCGCGCGGCGCGCTGAACGTGGCATCGTTTCCCGACTGCTGCCGCGTGGTCGGCCTGTCCTGGGGTGCCGAGGATCTGTCCGCCGCGCTGGGCGCCAGCCGCAACCGCCGCCCCGACGGCAGCTACCTGGACGTCTACCGCTACTGCCGGGTGCAGACGCTGCTGGCGGCTGCTGCCGGAGGCGTGCAGCCCATCGACACGGTGTTCGTCGACATCGGCGACCGCGACGGCCTGGCGGCCGAGTGCCGGGAGGCGGCCTGGATGGGCTACACCGGCAAGATCACCATCCACCCCGACCAGATCGACATCGTCAACGCCGCGTTCACCCCCTCTGCCGAGGAGGTGGACGAGGCAGAGCGGCTGGTGGCCGCCATGGCCGACGCCGAGCGCGAGGGCCGTATGGCCATCGCCTTCGAGGGCCGCATGGTGGACGTGCCCCACCTGGAGCGCGCCAGAAGGCTGCTGGCCCGGGCCCGGCAGATCGAGGAGCGCTCATGAGCCGAACCCTGACCCTGGACACGCCGAAGATGCAGGCCCGCGTCGACGGCGACGGCCTCGGCTGGATCATCTTCAACCAGCCCGAGCGGCACAACGCCATCTCGCTCGCCATGTGGGAGGGCCTGGCCGCCATCATCGACGACTTCGCCTCGGCCGGCGACGTGCGGGTGGCGGTGATGCGCGGCGCCGGCGGCCGCGCCTTCGTCTCCGGTGCCGACATCTCCGAGTTCGAAGACAAGCGTGCCAACGCCGAGCAGAAGGACGCCTATGCGCGCGTCGCCGGCGAGGCCTCGCGCCGCCTGGCGCGCTTCGAGAAGCCGCTCATCGCCCTCATCGAGGGCTACTGCATCGGCGGCGGGCTGGCCACGGCGCTGGCGGCCGACATCCGCTTCGCCACCCCGGACGCCCGGCTCGGCATTCCCGCGGCAAGACTCGGGCTCGGCTACGAGTACGAGGGGCTCGCCAAGCTGGCGCGCGTGGTCGGACCGTCCCGCGCCCGCGACATCCTGTTCTCGGCGCGCTACCTCGAGGCGGAGGAGGCCCGCGGCATGGGGCTGGTGAACTTCGTGGCCGGCCGCGACGTCATCGAGGCCGAGGTGATCGGCTACGCGCGGCGCATTGCCGGCAACGCCCCGCTCACGGTCAAGGCCGCCAAAGCGGCGCTGAACGCCTGGGAACGCGGTGGCCGCGACGACGAGTTGAACGAGGTGCGGCGGCTGGTGGACGCCTGCTTCGACAGCGACGACTACCGCGAGGGCCGCAGCGCGTTCGCCGCCAAGCGCCCGCCGGCATTCCGCGGCCGCTGAACGCGAAGGCCGGTGCTCAGACCGCCCGCCGCTTCAGCGCCCGGCTGCCTTCCTCGGTGAGGTAGCTGGTGAATTCGGGATCGTTGACGAAGTCGAAGTCGCCGCCCGTGTTCAGCAGAAAGTCCCGAATCGCGCGCCTCGTCTGCTCGGCGGGCGTGTGCTTGAGCCTGGCCATCAGCAGGCCCGCGTCCACCTCCGCCTCGAACCGGGTCTTGTACGGGCCTACCGCAATCCCCTCTCGCGTATGGAAGTACCACTGGTCGTTGCTGCGGAAGAATCGCTCGCAGCGGAACCAGGTCTTCGGTCGTTCGTCCCGTCGGTTCCCCATGACAGACGTCTCTCCTATCGATGCCGCTATCCTGACCAAGCGCCGTCCAGGCGTCTGTGACCAGGGTGTCGGCGCTTGCTGTTCCGATGTAAGCGGCTCTTGAGCGATCGACAAAACGCGAGGAAAAGCCGCTATGATGCCGCGTCATCAGTCCGGGAGAGTGAGGGTACGCCCATGTTCATCAGATTCACTGCGGCGATCGCCGCGCTTGCCCTGATCGCCGGCTGCGCTTCCACCGCGGCACCGCCGCCTGGTGCCAGCCAGGTGCCAGAGTTCGCCAGCGACTACCGCATCGGCATCGGCGACGGCCTCGACATCCGCGTCTGGCGCAACGAAGACCTGAGCGTCACCGTGCCGGTGCGCCCGGACGGCAAGATCTCCGTGCCGCTGGCGGGCGACCTGATGGTCGGGGGCCAGACGCCGGAAGAGGTGGCCGCCATGATCACCGAGCGGCTGTCGGCCTACATCCGCGATCCCAACGTCACCGTGATCGTCACGGAGCCGGGCATCCGTTACCGGGTGCGGGTCACGGGGGCGGTGACCGAGCCGGTCTCCATTCCCTACAGCCAGGGCATGACCGTGCTCGACGTGGTGCTGCAGGCCGGCGGGCCGAACGAGTTCGCCAATCCGGGGCGCACCATGCTCTACCGCGCCAATGGCGACGCGCTGCCGGTGGCTCTCGACCGCATCCTCAATCGCGGCGACATGGCCACCAACTACCCGGTGGCGCCGGGCGACACCGTGACGGTGCCGGAACGGGCATTCTGACGCCATCGCCACAGGGAGCAGACCGCCATGTCATTCACACCTCGTCGACGCGCCGCCTGGCTGTGCCTGGCCGCCGTCGCGCCGTCCGCCCATGCGCTGGAAGCCGATCTGGCGCTGAGCCACACCGCCGAGTACACCACCAACACCGCGCGCACGGAGACCGACGAGGTCGAGGAGTGGGTGAACACACCCGGGGTCGAGCTCTCTCTGACCCAGGAAGGCGCCGCGCTGGACCTCGACAGCCAGTACCGTCTGCAGAGACGCCTGTACGAGCGCGACCTGTTCGACGACGAGACCGTGCTCACGGGGCAGACCGAGCTGCTGTGGCGGGCGCTGCCAGAGCGCCTCGACTTCACCGTGCGCAACGTCCGCACCGAGTCCACCGAGCGTGCCCGGGTGCCGAACGTCGAAGACAACCGGCAGACCGTGTCGACCACGGAAGCCGGCCCCACCCTGCGCCTGCGGCCGCAGTCGAACGCCGAACTGCAGATCAGCTACCTGTACTCCGACCTGCGCGCCGAGGAGACCGACACCGACAGCCACCGGCATACCGGCACGGCGCAGTACGTCGTCGAGCTCTCGCCCATCCGCACCCTGACCCTGGCGGCCAGCAACATCCGCGTGCAGTTCGACAACCCCATCGCGCCTGACCTGGACATCCGGCTCGGCGAGGTCACCTTCGACCACCGCGGCAACCGCCTCGAGTACGCGCTGACCGGCGGCTACAACGAGACCCGCCGCAACCAGGACCGGGACACCGTCGACGGCGCCGTCGGCGAGCTGTCGGTGCGCTGGAACGCCACCAGCGAGACCTCGCTGGAGCTGGCGGCCAGCCGGCGCATCGTCGACAACGCCAGCCGCCTGACCACCGGCATTCTCGACTTCGGCGACTCCGTCGATGAAGACACGGATCTCAACGAGGTGTTCACCGAGACCATGGGCCGGGTGGCCCTGGCCAGCCGTCTGGGCAACAACGACGTGGTGCTGGCCCTCAGCGCCGGCGAGGAAGACTACGAGGACGCGCTGCGCGACAGCGAGCGCCAGGCCGTCAGCGCCACGCTCGGCCGCGATCTGAACCCGCGCACCAGCCTGCGGGCCGTTGTCGAGTTCGGCAAGCGCAAGTTCACCGACGAGGACGACGAGTACGACGAGATTCGCGGCACCCTGGAGCTGACCCGGCAGATGACGCGGCGCTTCGAGGTGGTGCTGGGCGTGCACTACGACGAGCGTGACCCGCGCGGCGATGGCGGCTTCGCCTATGACGAATGGGTAGGCCGGCTGCAGCTCCGCTACCACCTGCTGGGCGGGCGCTGAAGCCCGCCGGCCGCCTCAGTTGACCGAGCGCACGATCTCGTTGGAGTAGGCGCTCTCGTTGCCCTGGGCATCCACCGCCGTCATGGCGATGTAGTAGGCACCAGACGGCAGCTCTATAGAGCGATTCGTGGCGCCGGGGTCGCTCACCGCCACCTCGTCCGTGTACTGGCGGCTGATGTTGCCCAGGTAGATGCGGTAGCCCGACAGGTCGTCCACCGGGCTGCCATCGACGTTCTCCGTAGGCGGCTGCCAGCTCACCGTCACCACCCCCAGCACCCGCACCGAGATCATGGCCACGGCATTGCCACCCGATCCCGTGCAGGTCAGGCTGTAGGTGGTGCTCTGGTTGATGGGGCCGACGCTGGCGGAGCCGGAAACCGGCCGGCTGCCGCTCCAGCCGCCGCTGGCCGTGCAGCCGGTGGCGTTCTGGCTGCTCCAGGTGAGTGTGGCGCTCTGGCCGCTGCCCACCACGTCGTCGCTGGCGCTCAGGGTGACGGCAGGTGCCTGGCCGGGCTGCGGGTTGCCGCCGTCGGGCGGCGGCGTGGCGGGCGGCGGAGACGATGGCGGCCGATCCACCACGCCGTCAGAGCCGCCCGAGTCGGACCCACTGCTGCCGGAGCAACCGGCAAGGCCCAGAGCGGCCAGCAGCAGCGCAACAACGGTCAAGCGGCGGGTACAACCTTCCATCACCACACTCCACCCTGGGGGGAACCCGCTTCCAGCGGGCGCGAAGCAGCAGTGTATGAAGAATGTAAGGCGATCCCGTGACGCAGTTCCCAATCGGCGCAGCAGGCCCGGCGGGTGCCGGGCGGGGGGTGGAAATTCGTGACGCGGGCCTCGTGGGCCCGGGACTCAGGTACTACCGGGCCCCGGGAGCCGGACCGTCATCCTAGAGGATGCGCTTGCGAATCTCGTTGGAGTAGCCGCTCTCGTTGCCGGCAGCGTCGAAGGCGGTCAGGGCGAAGTAGTAGTAGCCGGGCGCGATGTCGGCTTCCCACTCGGTGACCGCCGGGTCTTCGATGCGGTGGTCGCCGATGTAGTTGCGGCTCTGGGTGCCCCAGTAGACCACGTAGCCGGCCAGATCCGTGATCGGCGTGCCGTCCACGTTCTGGGTCGGCGCCTGCCAGCGCAGCCACTTGTCCAGCACCTCCACCGATACCGACTGCAGGGCGTTGCCGGCGGCGCCGCTGCACGACAGGCCGAAGCTGGTGGTGCTGGTGAGCGGGCCGGTGCCGAAGGTGCCGGACAGCGGCCGCGACCCGGACCAGCCGCCGTTGGCCGTGCACGAGGTCGCCCCGGTCACGGACCAGGTCAGCGTCGATGAATCGCCCTCGGCAATCTGCTGCGGCTCGGCCTGCAGGCTGATGGTCGGGCCGCCGCCGGAAATGCTGACGGTCACCTGGCGCGACACGCCGCCGCCGCTGCCGGTGCAGCTCATGCGGTATTGCTGCTCGCTGTTGATCGGCCCGACCTGCTGGGAACCGGACACGGCGCGGCTGCCGCTCCAGGCGCCGGATGCCTCGCAGCTGGTGGCCCTGGTGGCGCTCCAGGTCAGGGTTGTGAAGCCGCCGGGCGAGACCGACGTCGGAGACGCACTCAGCGACAGCCCTGGGGGGTTGGAACCGTCAGGATCACTACCGCCACCGCTGCCACCGCTGCTGCCGCTGCAGGCAGCGAGCGTGAGGGTGAGCAGGATGGCCAACCAATGACGTGACGGGGCTTGAAACGATACTGCCGTATCCCTGGCAACCGGTAACACGTAGCGTCTTGCCTCGTGGATGACGATGGGTTCTGCGGCAGCGCCGCTCGATTGCCGCGGAATCTACCCACCGATGCAGCCGGTGTAAACATTATGTAAAGGGTTTTTTGTTACTTGCGGTGAAACATTCGGCGCCGCGCCGGGCGCAACATCGGCGTTATCAGTCGGATAGCGGGGCAAGCCTAGAAACCGTCACGGCGCGGCGTTTTCCCCGGGTTCCGGTGCCCGGCGACGTGGTAGCATTTCGTCGACATCGCGCCAGCCAGAACCAGCCATGCCACAACGTTTCGTGACCGCCGCCGTGCTGATCATCGGCAACGAGATTCTCTCCGGACGCACCCAGGACGTGAACCTGAACCACATCGCCACCACCATCGGCGGCTGGGGCATTCAGGTGCGCGAAGCCCGCGTGGTAGCGGACGTTGCCGCGGAGATTGTCAACGCGGTTAACGAGCTGCGCCGCCGCTACGACTACGTCTTCACCACCGGCGGCATCGGCCCGACCCACGACGACATCACCACCGACTGCATCGCCGAGGCGTTCGGGGTGGACATGATGGTCAATGCGGAGATCGCCGAGCGCATCTCGAAACGTCCGGCGCCGCCGGACGTGATGGCCGCCCGCATGCGCATGGCGCGCATCCCCGAGGGCGCCACCCTGATCGACAACCTGACCGGCGGCCCCCAGGGCTTCCGCATCGAGAACGTGTTCGTGATGGCGGGCATTCCGGCGGTGATGCACGCCATGCTCGGCAGCCTGGAAGGCAAGCTGGAGCGCGGCCCCGTGGTGCGCGCCTACTCGGTGACCGCCCATCTCGGCGAGAGCCAGATCGCCGGACCGCTGCGCGACATCCAGGCCCGCTTTCCGGACGTGGACCTGGGCAGCTATCCGTTCTTCCGCAAGGACCGCTACGGCACCACCCTGGTGCTGCGCGGCATCGAGGAGGCCCGCCTGGAGGCCATGCTGGAGGACGTGACGGCCGCCATCGTTGCCGCTGGCGAGACGCCGCAGGACGTCACGCGCTCGTGATCAGACCGTGGCTGGCAGCCACGCTGGCTGCTGCGCTTGCCGCCGCGCTGACCTGCCTGCCGGTGGCGCTGCAGGCGGCGGCGCCCGCCGACTATGCGACGCTGCCTGGTGCCAGGGCCATGGCTCGGCCCCTGAGCGGGAATGCCGCCCCCACCGTGGTGCAGGCCATGCCCAACGACCTGACCGCCGCGCTGCAGGCCTTGCAGCGCTGCCAGGCGGCGGCCGGGGTCGCCTGCGAGCTGGAACGGCTCAACCACGAGCGCATCACCACCGGCGCCGAGATCAGGGCGGCGCTGCCGGACGATCCGCACCCGCTGTTTCTGTGGCGGCTGCGCCGGGACGGCACGGTCGTCTACCTGGCCGGCTCCATTCACGTCCTGAAGCCCAGCCTGTACCCGCTGCCGGCACCCTTCGAAGCCGCGTTCCGTGCCGCCGACCATCTGGTGCTGGAGGTGAACCTGGCCGCCCTGAGCGAGCAGGAGATCCAGCGCCAGACCCTGAGCCGCGCCCGGCTGCCCACCGGCACGACCCTGCACGGCCTGCTGCCACCGGACCTTCAGGCGGCGCTGCAGGCCGCGCTGCCCGCCTACGGCCTGACCCTCGAGGCGCTGGACGGGCTGCGTCCGGCCCTGGTCATGAACCAGCTCGTGGTGGCCCGACTGATGTCCCTCGGCTACCTGCCGGACTCGGGGCTGGAGAGCCACTTCCTCGCCCGGGCCGGCACACGCGAGGTGCTGGAGCTCGAGTCGCTGGAGGCGCAGCTGACGCTGCTGCTGGATCAGCCCATGGACACCCAGCTCGCGCTGCTGGCCGACGCCGTGGCCACGGCGCCGGAGGTCGAGCCCCTGCTGACCGGCCTGGTCACCGCCTGGCTGTCCGGCGACGATGCGCGCTTTCTCGAGCTGTTCCGGGCCCAGTCGGGAGACGCCCCGGAGCTGGCGGCGTTCCAGCGTGCCCTGCTCGACGACCGCAACGTCGACATGGCCGCCCGCATCGCCGCGCTGCTGAGGGCGCCCGCCGAAGCGCCGCCGGCCACCTACTTCGTGCTGGTGGGCGCCGCACACCTGGTGGGCGAAGCCGGCGTCGTGGCCCTGCTCGAGGAACGCGGCTTCCAGGTGGAGCGCATCCGCTCCGACGCCAAGATCAACAGGAGGACACCGACATGAACATCGATGGCAAGAAGGCCCTGGTACTGGGCGGCACGTCCGGCATCGGCCTCGCCGCCGCGCAGCGGCTGGTGGCCGGCGGCGCCAGCGTCGTGGCCTTCAGCCGCAGCGCCGAGCATCGCGCCGCCGCCGCCGAGACGCTGGGGCCCGGCGCCACGGTGGCCGCCCTGGATGTGACCGACCGCGCCGCCATGGCGGCCGCCTTCGCCGAACATGCGCCGTTCGACATCCTGGTGAATGCGGCCACCGGCGGCGAGCGGGCCGTGGGGCCGTTCCTGCAGATGGACCTGGACGGCTTCCAGGGTTCGTTCCGCAAGCTCTGGGGCTACGTCAACGCCGTGCACATCGGCGCCCCGCACCTGGCCGCCGGCGGCTGCATCGTGCTGGTCAGCGGCTCGCCGGCGCGCAAGTGCCAGCCCGGCATGTCCGCCATCTCCACGGTGGGCAACGCGGTGGAAGGCTTCGTGCGGGCCGTGGCGCCGGAGCTGGCGCCCAGGCGCATCAACGTGGTGTCGCCGGGCATCATCGACACGCCCATGTTCGCGGCGTCTGGCGATGCCCGCACCGAGTTCCTGAACCGGGCCACCGCCAACAACCTGATCAAGCGGGCCGGCACGCCGGACGAGGTGGCCATGGCGATCCTGTTCGCCATCGAGAACGACTTCGTCACCGGCACCACCATCGACGTCGACGGCGGCGCCCTGCTGCCCTAGCCGGTCAGTCGAGCGACGTCGGGCGCCCCGGCCAGCGGTAGCCGGCCTTAGCCATCACCTCGATCAGGGCCGGACGTCCTTCCCGGCTGGCCGCCACCGCCCGGTCGAGCGCGGCAACGAAGTCCGCCGGCTGCACCACCCGCTCGCCCGCGGCGCCCAGGCTTTCCGCCAGCGCCGCGTAGTTGCCGCCCACGAAGTTGGCGCCGTACTCGGTGTGGGCATCCACCAGGGAATCGGATTCGATGGCCATGATGCCGTTGTTGAAGACCACGGTGATGATGCCGATGCGGTTGCGGGCCGCCGTCTCCAGGTCCATGCCCACCATGCCGATGGCGGCGTCGCCCATGACGTTGATACAGACCTTGTCCGGCTCTGCCAGCTTGGCACCCATGATGGCGCCGAGACCGAAGCCGAGCTGGGTGGATTTACCCCAGCCGATGTAGCCGCGAGGCACCGTGGCCTGCCACAGCGAGATGATCTGCTCGCGCGGGGTGCCGGCGTCGTGGGTGATGATGGTCTGCGCCGGATCGAGATGGGCCATCATGTCGCCGATCACCCGGTACTGGTTGATGGGCACCTCGTCGGAGCCGATCTCGCTCTGCCACTCGGCGACAAACGCGCGCTTGGCCTTCTGCACCGCCTCCGCCCGCGCCCCCGGGCCGCGGGCGATGCCGCGGGCGTTGAGGCCCTCCAGCACCGCGGCCAGGATCAGCCGGGCGTCGCCCACCAGGGCGTGATCGATGGCGTAGTCCTTGTGGACGTCGTCCTCTGAGACGGTGGCCTGAATCATCACCTTGCCACCGGGCACGTTGGTGCCGTAGGGGGTGCGGGTGAGGCTGCTGCCGATGGCGAACACGCAGTCCGCTTCCTGGTAGGCCGCCAGCAGGTGCGGCGGCTTGGTGATCGCCGAGGCGCCTACCGACAGCGGGTGGTTCTCCGGGAACGCGCTCTTTCCTGGCATGGTGGTGATGACGGGCGCGTCCAGAGCCTCGGCCAGCGCCACCAGCTCCGCGGTTGCCTCGGCGAACAGCACTCCCTGCCCCACGTGCAGCACCGGCCGCTCCGCCCGGGCCAGAGCGTCCACGGCGGCAGCCACCGCGTCCGCATCCGGCGCGAAGCGGGAGCCCTGAACCGGCTGGTAGTCGAGGTCGCCCTGCAGCTCGCCGAACAGGGCGTCGGTGGCGGTCTCCACCATGACCGGGCCGCCCTTGCCGGTGCGCAGCCGGTAGAAGGCGTGGCGCAGAGCCGGCGCCAGCCGCCGCGGGTCGCTGACGTAGGCCGACCACTTGGTGACGTGCGCGTAGTTGTCGACGGCGCTGAACGTGGGCTTCACGCCCTGCCGGGCCAGCGGCTCGCCGCCGGGCAGGAACAGCACCGGCACGTTGTCGGAGTAGGCCTGGGCGACCCCGGGGAAGGCGTTTTCCGCGCCGGGCCCGTGCTGGCAGATGAAAACGCCGAGGCGGCGGCCGTTGGTCACCCGGCTGAAGCCGTCGGCGATGGCGAAGCCCACCCGCTCCTGGCGGCAGACGATGGGACGGATGCCCACCTTGGCGCACGCCTCGATCACCGGATTGCGCGGGTAGCAGGCGACGAACTCCACGCCCTCCGCCTTCAGCACCTGCGCAATGACATCGAAACCCTTCATGTCGACCCCTCTCTCTGCCCTGACCACGAGGCCGCCATGATACCCATACCGGGCACCGGGCGCCGGTCTCAGACGATGCCGCGCCGCTGCAGGTCGTCCAGGGCCTCGCCGTCCAGGCCCAGCACATCCCCCAGCACCTCGCGGGTATGGGCGCCCAGCTCCGGGCCCGGCCAGCGCACGCTGCCGGCCGTATCCGACAGCTTCGGCACCACGTTCTGCATCTTCAGATTGGCGAACTCGGGATGCGGCACCGCGACGATGGACTCCCGGGCCTGGAACTGGGGGTCGGCCAGCATCTCCGGTGCCCGGTAGATGCGTCCTGCCGGCACGCCGTTCTGCTCGAGCAGCGCCAGCAACGCCTCGGCCTCCAGGGTCACCGTCCACTGGCCGATCAGCGCGTCCAGCTCGGCCTGATGCTCGCCGCGGGCGGTGTGGCTGGCATAACGCGGGTCCGTCGCCAGCGCCGGCTGGCCCATGGCCTCGCACAGGCGCGTGAACACAGAGTCCTGATTGGCACCCATGACGATCATCTCACCGTCCCGGGTGGGGTAGACGTTGGAAGGCGCGATCTTCGGCAGGATGGCGCCGCTGCGCTCGCGAATCACGCCAGCCTCGGTGTACTCCGGTATGGTCGACTCCATCATCGCCAGCACGGCCTCGTAGATGGCCGAGTCCACCACCTGGCCGCGGCCGCTCTGCTCACGATGATGCAGCGCCGCCAGCACGCCGACGCAGGCGAACGTGGCCGCCAGGCTGTCGCCGATGGACAGGCCGACGCGGCTGGGCGGGCGGTCCGGGTCGCCGGCCAGGTAGCGGATGCCGCCCATGGCCTCGCCGATGGAGCCGTAGCCGGCGCGCTTGGCGTAAGGGCCCGTCTGCCCGAAGCCGGATACTCGGGCCATGATCAGCCGCGGGTTGACCTGCGCCAGCTCCGGGTAGCCGAGACCCCAGCGTTCCAGGGTGCCGGGACGGAAGTTCTCGATCAGCACGTCGGCGTCGGCCACCAGGCGTTTGAGCAGCGCCTGGCCCTCCGCCTCGCGCAGGTTCAGCGTCACCGACTTCTTGTTGCGGGCGATCACGGGCCACCACACCGGCAGGCCCTGGCCCCAGGCCCGCATCGGGTCGCCGGTGCCGGGCGGCTCGATCTTGATCACCTCGGCGCCGAGGTCGCCCAGCAGCTGGCCGCAGAACGGGCCGGCGATGAGGGTGCCCAGCTCCAGCACCCGCAGGTCGGCAAGCGGCCCGGTGGCCGCCGGCGCGCCGTTCCCGGGCGCGCCGTTCCCCGGCGCCGTCACGAGGCCGCTCCGGCGGCCGTCCGCGCCGGAAAACCGCCCGCCTTCAGGACGGCGGACGGCAGCGGCTTGTGCAGCGCCTGCTGCAGCCACGCCGCGCCGCTGAGCAGGGCGTCGAGATCGGCGTCGTGGCCGACGCCCATGCGATCGAGCATGTAGACCAGGTCTTCGGTAGCGATGTTGCCGGCGGCCTGGGGCGCGAACGGGCAGCCGCCGATGCCGCCCAGGCTGGCATCCAGGGTTTCCACCCCCGCCTGCAGGGCAGCGAAAGCATTGGCGATGCCCGTGTGCCGGGTGTCGTGGAAATGGGCGCGCAGCGGCACCTCGGGACCCAGGCGGTCGCGCAGCGCCAGGAAGATCTCCAGCACCTGGTCCGGGACGCCCACCCCGACCGTGTCCGCCAGCGCGATCTCCACGGGCTCGTGCTCGGCCAGCCGCTCCGCCACCGCCAGAATGCGCGCCAGCGGCACCTCGCCCTCGAACGGGCAGCCGAACGCCACGGCGATGGTGGCCTGGGCGCGCAGGCCGCGGCGCCGGGCATCCGCCAGCACGTCGCAGGCCATGTCCGTGCAGGCGTCGGTGCTCATTCCCTGGTTGCGCTCGGCAAATGTGTCGGTGATGGGAATCACCAGCCCCGCTTCGTCCAGGCGCTCGGTGGCCAGCAGACGATCGAAGCCGCGGCGGTTCAGCACCAGACCGGTGTAGGTGACGTCGCCCCGCTGCGGCAGCAGCCGGCACACGGCCTCGGCGTCCGCCATCTGCGGCACCCGCTGCGGATGCGCGAAGCTGGTGACCTCGATGCGCTTGAGTCCCGCATCCAGCGCGTGCTGAATCAGGGCCAGCTTCTGCTCCGTGGGCAACAGCGTCGACTCGTTCTGCAGCCCGTCACGCGGGCTCACCTCCATCAGCGTCACCGCGCGGCCGCGCAACGTCTGGCTCATGCCGGCTTGTCCTCCACTGTCTTGACCTCCACCTCTTTGACCTCAACCAGGGTCGCCACCACCTGCTTCTGCGACAGCGGCCGGCGCTCACCCTGCAGCACCACCACGCCGCGCAGCCGGATGTCGCGCGACGACGCCCCCACCTGAATCTCCACCTCGCCGGGATCCACCACGAACCGCATCTGCCGGTCGTAGTAGCCGAGCTGCGAGGTATCCACCATGAACTTCAGGCGCACGGCCTTGCCGGCCGGCACGGCGACGCGCTTGAACCCGGCCAGCTTGCGCACCGGCCGCGCCACGTCGGCCACCTTGTCGCGAAGGTAGACCTGCACCACCTCCTCGCCGTCGCGATCGCTGTCGTTGCGCAGCGTCACCCACAGGTTGACGGTGGCATGCACGTCCACCGTGTCCGGACAGGCCAGATCGACGTACTCGAAGCGGCTGTAGGACAACCCGTGGCCGAACGCGTACAGCGGCCGGGTCGACTGATCGATGTAGTCGCCGAGCGCCATGCTGCGGCCGCCGCCGGAACGATGGTTGTAGTAGGCGGGCACCTGACCGGCCGAGCGCGGCAGCGACACCGGCAGCCGCCCGGCCGGATTCACCTCGCCGAACAGCACCCGCGCCAGGGCGGCGCCGCCCTCCTCGCCCGGCAGCCAGGCCAGCACCACCGCGTTGCAGGCGGCGATCTCGGCTTCCAGCGCCAGCGCCCGGCCGCCGATCACCACCAGCACCACCGGCGTGCCGGTGGCGGCCACCTCGGCCAGCAGCCGGCTCTGCACCCCGGTGAGCCGCAGGGTGGCGGAGTCGCGGAACTCGCCGCTGGTGCAATCGGGCATCAGGCCGCTGCGGCCGCCGATGCAGATCACCGCCACGTCGGCGTTGCGGGCCGCGGACACCGCCGCCGCCAGGCCCGCATCGTCGTCACCGCCGACCTCGCAGCCGCGCTCGTAGGCGACCTCGGCGAAGGCGCTGATGCCGGCCAGCGGGGTGACGATGTCGACGTAGTACGGTCCGGGCCGGAAATCGTCGCCGCCGCCGCGCGCCGCCGGCGTGATGCCCGTATCCAGCTCGTCGCGCCGATAGACGATCTCCGCATGCGCCGGATAGTGATAGTCGCCGAGCAGCAGCCGGGCGTCGTCCGCGGCGGGGCCGATCAGGGCAACGCGGGCGCCGCGCGCCAGCGGCAGCACGCCGTCGTTCTCCAGCAGCACCAGCGACTGCTCGGCCAGCCGCCGCGCGTGCTCGCGGGACGCTGGAGGGTCGAACGCGGCGGCGGCGGCCGCCTCGTCCACGTAAGGCGCCTCGAACAGACCGAGCTCGAACTTGACCCGCAGCACGCGCCGCACGGCCCGGTCGATCAGGGCCACGTCGAGCCGGCCGCCCTCCACCAGCCCTTCCAGCTCCCCGTAGCAGTCCAGGGCCGGCAGCTCGACGTCGAGGCCGGCGCTGAGAGCCAGGGCCGCGGCCGCGGCCTTGTCGCGGGCCACCGCGTGGTGGCGCACCAGCAGGTCGACGGCGAAGTAGTCGGCCACCACCAGACCCTCGAAGCCGAGCTCGCCGCGCAGCAGCTCGTCGAGCAGCTCGCCGGAAGCCGCCGGCGCCACACCGTCGACGGCGCTGTAGCTGTTCATCACCGAGCGCAGGCCGGCATCGCGGATGGCGGCCGCGAAGGGCTCGGCGAACACCTCGCGCAGCTCCCGGGGGCCGAGATGCACCGGCGCGTGATTCATGCCCCCCTCCGGCAGCCCGTAGCCGACGAAGTGCTTGGCCGTGGCCAGCACGCCGCCCCGCAGGTCCCCGGTCTGCAGCCCGCGCACGAAGGCCACGCCCATGCGCCCGGCCAGGTAGGCGTCTTCGCCGTAGGTCTCCTCGAGCCGGCCCCAGCGCGGGTCCCGGGCGATGTCGAGCACGGGCGCCAGCGCCTGGCGCGCGCCCACCGCCATGAGCTCGCCGCGGATGGCCTCGGCCATGGTGCGAACGCCCTCGGGCCACCAGGTGGCGGCCAGGCCGATGGCCTGGGGGTACTGGGTGGCGCCGCGGGCGCAGTAGCCGGCCAGCGCCTCCTCGTGAACGATGGCCGGAATGCCGAGCCGGGTCTCCGCCACCAGGTAGCGCTGCACCGCATTGGCCAGGCGCGCGCTGGCGTCCGGGGTGAGGCCGCTGGCGGCGCCGATGCGGGTGATCTGACCGATGCCGTCGGCGAGCAGCGGCGCCGCCCGCTCGGGATCGAAGCCGTTTTCGCCTACCAGGGCGCTGGACCAGGCGCCGCCGAGCTGGCAGACCTTCTCACGCAGCGTCATGCGGCCCAGCAGGTCCTTGATCCGGGCGTCCAGGTCGCGCTCCGGGTCGCGGTATGGCGCCCGAGTCTGGTCGGCGCCGCGCTTGCTCACCCCGGCCCGCCCGCCCCGGCTTCCGGCCGGTAGCTGTCGCGCAGGCTGACGGTGCGGTTGAACACGCCCTCCTGCCCGCTGTCGCGGCAGAAGTAGCCGAGACGCTCGAACTGAAAGCGCGACTCGCCGCTGTCGACGATGGCCGGCTCCAGCACCGCGGCGCGCACAGTCAGCGACTCCGGGTTGAGCTGCTCGGCGAAGCGCTCGCTGTCCGGCTCCGGCACCGTGAACAGCCGGTCGTAGAGGCGCACCTCGGCCGGCACGCCGCGCTCGGCGTCCACCCAGTGAATCACGCCGCGCGGCTTCAGGCCGCTGCTGTCGGAGCCGCTCTTCGACTCGGGCACGTAGCTGCACTTCAGCTCGATGACGCTGCCGGCCGCGTCCTTCACCACCTCGTCGCAGCGGATCACGTACGCGTAGCGAAGCCGCACCAGCTCGCCCGGCGACAGCCGCTTGAACTTCTTCGGCGGCACCTCGGCGAAGTCTTCGCGCTCGATGTACAGGCGCCGACCGAACGGCAGCATGCGGCTGCCGAGCTCGGCGCGCTGGGGGTGCCAGGGGGCTTCCAGCAGCTCCCCTTCGCCTTCGTAGTTGCTGATGGTCACCGGCAGCGGATCGAGCACGGCCATGCCCCGCGGCGCGCTGCCCTCCAGGTCCTGACGGATGCAGAACTCCAGCAGGCTCATCTCCACCAGGTTGTCCTGCTTGGTGACCCCCACCCGGCGGCAGAACTCGCGGATCGCCCCCGGCGTGACGCCGCGGCGCCGCAGCCCGGCGATGGTGGGCATGCGTGGATCGTCCCACCCGGCCACCAGCCCCTCGTCCACCAGCCGGTGCAGCAGCCGCTTCGACATCACCGTGTATTCGAGCCCGAGGCGCGAGAACTCGATCTGCGGCGGATGGAAGTTGACGTTGATGTGATCGAGCACCCAGTCGTACAGCGGCCGGTGATCTTCGAACTCCAGCGTGCACAGCGAGTGGGTGATGCCCTCCAGCGCGTCGCAGATGCAGTGGGTGTAGTCGTACATCGGGTAGATGCACCAGGCGTCGCCCGTGCGCTGGTGGGTGGCGTGGCGGATGCGGTACAGCACCGGGTCGCGCAGGTTGATGTTGGCCGACGCCATATCGATGCGGGCGCGCAGCACGTGCTCACCGTCGCCGAACTCGCCCTTGCGCATGCGCCGGAACAGGTCGAGGTTCTCGTCGACGCCGCGGTTGCGGAACGGGCTGTCGCGGCCGGGCTCGGTGAGCGTGCCGCGGCTGGTTCGGATCTCCTCGCCGCTCTGGCTGTCGACGTAGGCGAGGCCCTTGCGGATCAGCTCTTCGGCGAAGTCGTAGAGCTGCTCGAAGTAGTCGGAGGCGTGGGTGAGCCGGTCGCCCCAGTCGAAGCCGAGCCAGGCCACGTCGCGCATGATGGCCTGCACGTACTCGTCGCTTTCCCTGAGCGGGTTGGTGTCGTCGAAGCGCAGGTAGGTGGCGCCGCCGAACTCCTCGGCCACCCCGAAGTTGAGGCAGATCGACTTGGCATGGCCGATGTGCAGGAAGCCGTTGGGCTCCGGCGGAAACCGCGTGACCACGCCACCCGCGACCGTGCCGTCGGCCAGGTCCCGGGCGATGCGGCTGCGGATGAAGTCTTTCGATTCCTGTGTCATGTGCCGGACTGCGGGTGCCTCGTGGGAAGCGGCACATTCTACCGGGCGCGACGGCCGCAGTCTGCGGCCGTAGAATCGTCCGCATGCTGCGACGCCAACTCAACGCCCTGGGTCTGCTGCTGCTGGCGGGGACCCTGGCGGCCGTTCTTGCACCCGGCATAGACCCGACCCTGCGCAGCGCCGCCGACCAGCGCGGCGAGCGCTGGTACCGGCTGACGGTGAACGATCGGCACGTCGGCTACCTGCACGCCGACACCCGCCGCGACGCGCTGGGCCGCTGGCACTTCGACAGCGAGCTGCGCTTCACCCTGAACGAGGGCGCACCGGTGCGCATCGTCGAGTCGCTGCGCTTCGGCGCGGCCCCACCCTGGCCGCTGCTCGGGGCCAGCCAGCGCACCGAGCGCCCGGGCCAGGCCGGCGCCACCGACATCGACGGCAGCGCCGTACGCTTCACCCTCGAGGACCATCTGGCGCTCGAGACCTGGCTGCGCGACCACGGTCCGGCGCCGGACAGCACCGCCGCGGCCACCGCCATCGATTTCCAGCGCCAGGCGGTCACCGCCCGCCAGTTCCGGGTCGTGGCACGCAACGCCACGGGCTACCAGATGAGCCAGGGCGCCCTGCTCGACCCGACCCGCATCCAGCTCGACGCGCGGATGCGGCCGGTGTCCATGACCCTGTCGGGTCTGTTCCGTCTCGAGCAGTCGTCCCGCGAGGCGGCTGTGGCGCCACCGGCCATGGCGCCGCCGGGCGACTACTTCGTGCCGCTGGACCGCCGCCTGCCGGACCACACCCGCATCCGCCGCCTCACCCTCGAGGTGGAGGGCGCCGACGCGGGCGCCCTGTGGCCCGGGCTGGCCCGCGGCAGCACGCTGATCCGCCACGCCGGCACGGTATCCATGGCCGGCCTGCAGGGTGACGAGCTGGCGGCCAGCGATGCCATTCCCGCCGAGAATCCGCAGATTCGGGCACTGGCGCAGCGCGCCGTGGCAGGCGCCCGCGACGACCGCGAGCGGGCGCTGGCCCTCACCGCCTTCGTGCACCGCTTTCTCGATTACCGCGACGGCGTCGCCCAGCGTCCGGTGCTGGAGCTGCTGGACCATCGCCAGGGCGACTGCACCGAGTTCGCCGACCTGCTGACCACGCTGGCGCGCAGCCTGGGCATTCCCAGCCGCACCGTGTTCGGCCTGGCTTACGCCGACGCGCCGGCGCCCGCGTTCCGCTTTCACGCCTGGAACGAGCTGCTGGTGGGGGACGAGTGGCTGGTGCTCGATCCGACCTGGAACCAGACCAGGGTGGACGCCACCCACCTGCCGTTGCCGGACGACCCGACGCTGGCACTCGGCCTGCTCACGGGTGCGACCAGCCTGACGTTCCGGGTGCGGGAGGTGACGTACTTCTGAGCGCGACGTCAGGCGCGACGTCAGGCGCGATCGCGTACGCGCACCAGGCCTTCCTGGGACACCGACGCCAGCAGGGTGCCGTCGCGGGAGAAGAACTCCGCATGCACCAGGCCGCGAGACCCCTCGGCGACGCTGGTGCGCTTGTGGAACAGCAGCCAGTCGTCCATGGGCGGGCACCGGTGGATCCACAGCGCGTGGTCGAGGCTGGCCATCTGCAGCGCGTCCCGAGCCACCGCGCTCTGATGCGGCAGCGCCGCGGTGGACACCAGGCCCATGTCGGAGGCGTAGGCCAGCAGGCAGCGTGCCAGGGCGTCGTCGATGCCCGAGCGGTCGCCCGAGAAGCGGATCCACACCGGGTTCCAGAAGCGGTTCCGCTGCCAGGCGTCGCTGCCGAGGGCGAACACCGAGCGCATCTCGAACGGCCGCGGCCGTCCCGCCATGGGGCTCATGGCGGCGTGCCGCTCGCCCAGCGCCTGCACCACGCTGATGTCGTCGTCGAGCTCTTCCGGCGGCGGTACGTTGGGCATGGGGTGGGCATGCTCGAAGCCGGCCTCGTCGATCTGAAACGACACGTCGAGGCTGAAGATGGCCTGCCCCTGCTGAATGGCCACCACCCGGCGGGTGGAGAAGCTGGCCCCGTCGCGCACCCGCTCCACCTCATAGAGCACGGGCCGCGAAGCATCGCCGGCGCGCATGAAGTAGGCGCGCAGCGAGTGGGCCTGGCGGTCGTCCACCGTGTGGCAGGCAGCGCGCAGCGCCTGAGCCAGCACCTGGCCGCCGAACAGGCGCATCTTGCCGCGCACCTCGTTCATGCCCCGATAGAGATTCTGCTCGATGGCCTCGAGCTCGAGAATCTCCAGCAGCCGGGCCGCGCGCTCGGCCTGCTGCCGGTGCTCGGCGCTGGTCATGTCAGGGCGCGGCCGCCGGGTCGGGACGGAAGTCGCGGGGCAGCTTGAGGTCGCTCACCAGGCCGAGCTTCTCGAGCGCGCGCAGCACCAGCCAGGTGACGTCGAGCTGCCACCACTCCAGACCGTGGCGGGCCGAGAACGGATACATGTGATGGTTGTTGTGCCAACCCTCACCGTAAGCAAGCACGCCGATCACCGGGTGATTGGTGCTGGCGTCACCGGTGGCATGGGGCCGCTTGCCCCAGGTGTGGCACACCGAGTTCACCGCGAACGTGACGTGCCAGGTGACCACGGTGGTGATGAACAGCCCCCACACCACCATCTGCGCCCCCGACGTGCCCCAGTGCGGGAACAGCGCATTCAATCCGGCGCCCAGCGCGAACAGCACGGCGGCCTGGGCAAGCACCAGCGGCACGTAGTAGCGCTGCAGCCACTTCAGCTCGGCGAAGCGGTGCAGATCACGGGTGTTGGCACCCTTCTCCTGAAAAGCCTCGGCGCTCATCATCCAGCCCATGTGCGACTGCCAGAAGCCGCGCGTGACCGGCGAGTGCACGTCGGCGTCGGTATCGGTGTCGCGGTGATGGGCGCGATGGTGGGCAACCCACCACAGCGGCCCGCCCTGCATGGCCAGGCACCCGGCCAGCGCCATCATGAACTGCATGAACCGCGAGGTGCGGAACGAGCGGTGGGCCAGCAGGCGATGATAGCCGGCGGTAACGCCCAGGCCCCGAAACACGTAAAGGAACCCGGCCACCACCAGCGCCGCGGTGCTGACGCCGGTGAAGATCACGGCCAGGCTGCCGATGTGAAAGCCGGCCATGACCAGGGCCACGACGATGACGCTGGTGCGGGCACCTGAGGCGCGGCGCGGGGCCGGATCGGCCGGCGCGGCGGCGGAAATGCGAGCTTCAGTCAATGGACCATCCCACCCTGAGTGATACAGGAGCGCATTGTGCCACGTCTCGGCGCTGCTGCCATTGGCAGCAGCGATTCGAGGTTGATCGAGGTCGTGGCCAGGAGTAATATCCGGGCGCCTTGACTCAGGAGGGCGCGATGCACATCACCCTGCACACATCGCTGCGAACCCGGCCGTTCGCCGTTCCCCGTGCAGCCCGCATCGCTGCAGGAGACGACGCCGGCTTCCGGTGAGCTCGTCCTGAGTCCGCTTCCCGCCCGCTCACGACCTGCTCACCTTTAGAGCGGGTCTGCCCTGTCCCTGAGAAAGGGGACCGCCCGACCTTCCGTAACCCGGACCCGCTTGCAGAACTCGAATCTTGCGCGATGCCCGACCGCATCGCCTGGCGGAACCGGAGACCATGACGACAACGACGAACCACAGCTCACTGTGGCAGATCACGAGGGGGCAGAGGCCCCGGTACGGCTATGCCATTCTGGCGATGGCCGCCACCAACCTGTTCATGTTCGGCGCGCCGCTGGTGGGCCGCTACGCCATCGACGTGGTGGTGGAGCAGGACATGGGTTACGGGGCCCCACCGCTGCTGTGGGCCACCGACCTGGCCGGCAGCGAGCCCTACGTCACCTATCTGTGGCTGTCCGCCCTGGCCGCGGTGCTGCTCACCTGCATCGGCGGCCTGTGTCTGTACGTGCGCGGGCGCCTGGCGGCGGTTGCTTCGGAAAGCATCGTCCGGCGCCTGCGCGAGGCGCTCTACCAGCGCATGCACCATCTGCAGGCCCGGTTCTACGACACCGCGGACACCGGAGATCTGGTGCAGCGAGCCAGCTCGGACGTCGAGACGCTGCGCGTCTTTCTGGCCAGCGACGTGGTGGAGATCGGCCGCGCCGTGATGCTGGTCGCCTGCGTGACGCCCGTGCTGTTCTGGATGGATGCACGGCTGGCCTGGATGTCGCTGTGCCTGCTGCCGGTGCTGACCATCGGCGCGTACCTGTTCTTCTCCAGGGTGAAGACCGTGTTCCAGGAGACGGACGAGGCGGAAGCGGCCATGACGGCCACCCTGCAGGAGAACCTCACCGGCATTCGCGTGGTGCGTGCGTTCGCCCGTCAGGCGTACGAAACCGAGAAGTTCGCCGAGCGCAACGCGGCGTTCCGCGACCACAACCACCGGCTGATCCGGCTGATGGGCATCTACTGGAGCTCGAGCGACCTCATCGCCATGTCGCAGATGGGCATCGTGCTGTTCGCCGGCGCCGTCTACCTGCGCGACGGCTCGCTCACGGTGGGCACCCTGTTCGCGTTCATGACCTACGTCGCGATGGTGATCTGGCCCATGCGCCAGCTCGGCCGCGTGCTCACCGACACCGGCAAGGCCGTGGTCAGTCTGGGCCGCATCAACGAGGTGCTCGAGGAGCCGGAGGAGTCGAGCGAGGTGGAGCCAGGCAGCGGCCGCGCCCGGGGCGTCATCGACATCGAGCACCTGCACTTCGCCTACGAGCCGGGACGGCCGGTGCTGCGCGACGTGACGCTGCACGTGGCCGCGGGCGAGACCCTGGCCATCGTCGGCCCGCCGGGCTCCGGCAAGTCGACGCTGATCCGCGTGCTGCTGCGCCTGTACGATCACGAGCAGGGCTCGGTGCGCCTGGACGGACACGAGATCGGCAGCGTCAGCCGGCAGTGGCTGCGCAGCCAGATCGGCGTGGTGCTGCAGGACCCGTTCCTGTACTCGCGCAGCATTCGCGCCAACCTGGCGGTGGGCCGGCCCAACGCCCCCGAGCACGAGCTGATCGAAGCCTGCCAGGAGGCGGCCATCCACGACTCCATCCTGAGCTTCCCCACCGGCTTCGAGGCCATGGTGGGCGAGCGCGGGGTCACCCTGTCGGGCGGCCAGCGCCAGCGCCTGGCGCTGGCCCGCGCGCTGCTCAAGGACCCGCCGGTGCTGGTGCTGGACGACTCGCTGTCAGCCATAGACACCGGCACCGAGGCCACCATCCTGGCCGCGCTCAGGCGCCGCAAGGGTCGGCAGACGACGCTGATCATCGCCCACCGGCTGTCGTCGGTGCGCTATGCCGACCGCATCGTGGTGATGGACGAGGGCCGCATCGTCCAGCTCGGCGATCACGCCACCCTGGCGGCCGAGCCGGGTCCGTACCGGCGCCTGTGCGAGATTCAGGGCGCCCTGGACGATTCCATCAGACGCGACGTGGCGGCGACGGAGAGAGAGCACCGTGGATAGTTACGACGACGAGAACTTCGACGACGGCTTCGACGACGACGCCCTGGCCTCGCGGGTGAACCCGGAGCTGTGGCGCAAGCTGTTCGCCTACGCAAAGCGGTATCCGTGGGAGCTGACCGGGCTCGGCACCTGCGCATTCCTCACCGCGTCCATGGAGGTGATGTTTCCCTTGATCACCAAGGGCGTGGTGGACGCCGTGGCCGCCGCCGGCGCCGACGCCGCTCTGGCGCCGTGGGCGGCCGCGTACCTGGCCTGCACGGTGGTGATCGCCGCGTCCATCGGCACCTTCATCTGGCTTGGCGGCAAGATCCGCACCCACGTCAGCCACGACATCCGCCGCGATGGCTTCGAGAACCTGCAGCGGCTGTCGTTCTCGTTCTACGACCACCGGCCGGTGGGCTGGCTGATGGCACGCATGACGTCCGACTGCGAGCGGCTGTCGAACATCCTCGCCTGGGGCTTCCTCGATCTGGTCTGGGGCAGCACCATGATGCTCGGCATCGCCATCGCCATGCTGGTGATGAACCCGAAGCTGGCGCTGCTGGTCCTCGCCATCATTCCCGTGCTGGGCTGGGTGTCGGCGCGATTTCAGAGACGAATCCTTAAGAGCGCGCGCCGGGTGCGGGCCACCAACTCGCGGATCACGGCCTCCTACAACGAGGCCATCATGGGCGTGCTCACCAGCAAGGCGTTCGTGCGCGAGCGGCCGAACCTGAAGGAGTTCAGCCAGCTCACCGGCACCATGTACGGCTCGTCGGTGCTGAACCTGACCCAGGCCGCCATCTACGTGCCCATCGTCATCACCCTGGCGAGCCTCGCCACGGGGCTGGCGCTGGCCATGGGCGGCCTCGATCTGATCGCCGGCAGCATCACCGCGGGCACGCTGGTGGCGTTCATGGCCTACACGCGCCACTTCTTCGATCCGGTGGAGCAGCTCGGCCACTGGTTCGCGGAGATGCAGATGGCGCAGGCCTCGGCAGAGCGCATCCTCAGCCTGATCGAGGCAGAGCCCGAGATCGCCGACTCCCCCGACGTGCTCACCGCCATGCGCCGTCAGCAGGGGCTGCCGGCGCGGGCGCGCTATGCCGCCGACGGCAGCACGGCAGAGATCGGCTCGATCGAGCTCCGAAACGTCCACTTCGCTTACGATCCGGCCCGGCCCGTGCTGGAGGACATCAACCTGTCGATTCGCCGGGGCGAGACCATCGCCATCGTCGGCCCCACCGGCGGCGGCAAGAGCACGCTGGTGAACCTGATCTGCCGCTTCTACGAGCCCACCCGCGGCCAGGTGCTGATCGACGGCGTCGACTACCGGGCGCGCAGCCTGCACTGGCTGCAGTCGAACCTGGGCATGGTGCTGCAGAACGCCCACGTGTTCAGCGGCTCGATCATGGAAAACATCCGCTACGGCCGCCTGGACGCCAGCGACCAGGAGGTGGAGGCCGCGGCGCGCCTGGCCGGCGCCCACGAATTCGTGACCCAGATGGAGCACGGCTATGCCACCGAGGCCGGTGAAGGCGGTGGCCGGCTGTCCGCGGGCCAGAAGCAGCTCGTCTCCTTCGCCCGTGCCATCCTCGCCGATCCGCAGATCCTGGTGATGGACGAGGCCACCTCGTCGGTGGACACGGAAACCGAGCAGCGCATTCAGCAGGGGCTGGCCAACGTGCTGGAGGGCCGCATCGCCTTCGTCATCGCCCACCGGCTGTCCACCATCCGCAATGCCGACCGCATCGTCGTGATCGAGGGCGGGCGCATCACCGAGCAGGGCAGCCACGCCGAGCTGATGGCCGCCCGCGGCCACTACTACGATCTGTACCGCCAGCAGAGCCTGCAGCAGTCCAGCGGCGCGCTGGGGCCGAGCGGCGCGCTGCCGGCCTGAGCCGGCGACCGATCAGACCGTGGCGGTGCCACGGGCGAAGCCCAGTGCCTGGTCGATGGCCTCGTCAAGGGACCAGCCGCGGCCCCGGCGCGTGGCCGCCTCGGCGCCTGCGGCGCCCAGGGCCCGGTGGGCGTCCAGAAACGCCGCAGCCAGATCCGCTTCCTGCTCCGGCGTGCGCGGCGAGCCGATCTCCTCGCGCAGCCGCTCGCCGGCGCCCAGCAGCGCGAAGGCCGCAGCGCCCGCGTCCATCTGTGCCGCCGCCACGGCCATGTCCTCGAGCAGGAACGCCAGCGCCCAGAGATCGTCGTTGCGGCGGTAGGTCTCCAGGCTGGCGGCATAGTTCTCGCAGGCGGCTGCGTGCTCGCCGAGCTCGCGCAGCGCGTTGCCCAGGTTGTTGCGCGCCAGCGCGACCATCCAAGGATCGCCCACCTCGCGGCACAGCGTGATGGCCTCTTCGAAGTGACGACGCGCATCGCCGTGGTTTCGCTCGAGGAACGCGATCATGCCGATGTTGTTGAGCGACACGCCGATGCCCCAGCGGTCGCCCACCGCCCTGCGGATGTCCAGACCCCGCTGGCTGGCGGCGCGCGCCTCCGCATAGTCGCCGCTGTACTGGGCGACGATGGCGAGGTTCGAGTGCAGGCTGGCAAGCGCGGTCTGATCCGCCAGCCGGGCACGGATCTCGAGGCTCTCCTGGTAGGCGCGCCGCGCCGCGTCGAAGTCGCCGCGCTGCGCGGCGATGGTGCCGGAAACGTGCAGGGCCAGTCCCAGACCCTCCTCGTCGCCGATGCGCCGGAAGGTGTCGGCCGCCCGGGCCAGCAGCTCGGTCGCCTCGTCGTAGTGGCCCTGCTTGCGGGCCACTTCGGCCAGGGCCGCATCGCAGCGCGCCATCCTGCCCTCGTTGCCCGCGCCCGCCGCCAGCTCCCGGGCCTCCCGCGCCACCGCGGCCGCACGTCCCCAGTCGCCGATCAGCTCGAGCACCTTGCCCATGCCGAGCAGCACCTCGGCGCGTTCGTCGCCGGCGGTCAGCGTCAGCAGCCTCTCGCCGTACTCGATGGCCGATTCATTGGCGTAGCGCCGCCGCGCCGACGCCTCCGCCCGCTTCAGGTACAGGCGCTTTCTGGCATCGTCGTCACCGAGCCAGAAGTGATGGGCCAGCAGATCGAGGTGCGGCTCCAGGTCTTCCGCCTCGGTGGCCTCGATGTACGTCCCGACCCGCCGATGCAGGCCGCTGCGCATGGCGAACGGCATGCTCTGATACGAGACCTCCTGGGTGACGACGTGACGGAACAGATAGGCCTCGGTCTCCGCCTGGTCGAGGGTCACCAGATCCTGATCGCAGAGCACGCTGAGACGGTCGCGCACCGCCGTGACCGGGCCGAGGTCGGGATACACCCCCGGCAGCGCCGGCGCGCGGAACAGCCGGCCGATCACGCTCGCCACCTTGAGGGTGCGCCGCGGATCCTCCGCCAGCGCGTCGATGCGCGAAAGGATCAGGCTGTGCAGGCTCTCGGGAAGCGACAGGGCACTCAGGGCCCGCGCGTCGTCTGGGCGAACACCCCGGCTGGCAACGAAGTTGAGGAGCTCTTCCGCATAGAAGGGATTGCCTTCGGCGCGCGCCGTGACCAGATCCACCAGCACCTCGGGCGGCGCCTCGAGATCGAATACGTGCGCCGCCTTGGCGCCGATGACGGCCCGCATCTGCTCGGCGTTCAACATCTGCAGCGGCAGTTCCTGGAAGTGCGGCAGCGCCTCCAGCCCGAGCTGACCGCCCGGCGCAGCGGCGGGCCGGTAGGCGAGCAGGAACAGCAGCCGATGGCCGTCGGTTGCCCGGGCCAGGGCCTTGAGCAGGTCGCGGGACAGGGCATCGATCCAGTGACAGTCCTCCAGCACCACCACCAGCGGCTCCCGCGTCGAGCGCTCGCGCAGGCAGGTGACCAGCAGGTCTTCCAGCGAAGACTTGCGCAGCTTGGCATCGAAGCCGGCGGTCAGCTCGTTGTCGGGCAGCGACACCCCCAGCACGTCGCCCAGCAGCGGCGCCCGGGGCAGCAGCGAGGGGTCGATCCGCCTGAGGGCCGCTTCGGCCGCCGACCGCTGCCCGTCGACATCGTCGCTTTCGTCCACGTCCAGCAACCGACGCCAGATCTCACGCCAGACGAAGTAGCTGGTGTTGACCCCGAACGACTGACACTCGCCGAACGCCACCAGCACCTCGCGCCGGCGCGCACCGCGCACGAACTCTGCCACCAGACGCGACTTGCCGAGGCCGGCTTCGGCGCTGACCCCGACGATCCGGCCGCGCCTCGCCTCGGCATGACCGAATGCGGCCTCCAGCGCCGCCAGCTCGCGATCGCGGCCGAACATGGGCAGCTCGTAGCGGGTCCTGCGCCGCGCGACGCTGGCCAGGGACGACGCCAGCTCCGCGGCCGGCATGGGCCGAGCCTTGCCTTTCAGCACCAGCGGCTCGAGATCGCGCCAGACGAAGGCGTCTCCGGCCGCCGCGCGCACGTCGGCGGTGACGTAGATGCGCCCAGCAGGCGCCTTGGACATGAGCCGAGCGGCGACGTTGACCGCATCGCCGAGGCAGACGAAGGTGCGGCGTCGATCGTGGCCGTAGGTGCCGCTGCGCAGCGCGCCATGGGCAATGCCCACCTGGATGCCCGTAACCGCCGCCGACGCTTCCAGCGCCACCAGCTCCAGCGCCGCCGTGGCCGCCCGCGCCGCATCGTCCTCGTGCGCCACCGGCGAGCCGAACACCCCGTACAGATAGGCGCCCTTGTCGCCCAACGTGATCTGCAGCAGGCTGCCGCCGTAGCGATCGAAGACGTGCTGAGCGCGGGCGACGAAGTGCTTCAGCTCGTCGATGGCGCCGTCGTCGGCGTCGAAGTCGAGGCCGCCAAAGCGGAGAAACACGGGATAGGCTGAGCGCAGCTCGGCGAGAAACTCACCCCGGCCGGCGGTGACGCGCTCGTACACCACCGGCAGCAGCCACTGCCGCACCACGTCGGGCGGCAACGGTGGCGGCTCCGGCGTCCTCGCCTCGGGCACGGCGATCTGGAGCCCGGAGACCAGCCCCAGCCGGCGGCCGCTGTCCGGGTCGCGCAGCCGACGCGCCACGGTCAGCACATCCCCCAGGGCGTCCAGCGTCGACTCGTCCACCAGGATCTCGCCGCTGCCCGCCTGTCGCTCGACACCGGCCAGCACGTCCAGCAGGCTGCCCGCCAGCACGTCGAGCCGCTGAATCGACGGGTCGCCCACCACGGCCCGCCGCACCTCGCCTCCGGCGATGGCCACCTTCAGCGCCAGGTCGACGACGGCCCCGCCGCCGGTGACCACGCGGCCCACCTCGGTCATGGCCGCCTGCATGGCCAGGGCGCCGGCCACCGCGCGGCGGCCGTCGTCGCCGTCGATCCAGGCGGTGATGGCGTCGCCCGAGAAGTAGATGACGTTGCCGCCGAAGCGGTCCAGCGAGTCGATGATGGCGTGAAAGACCCGGTCGAGATGCTCGGTCAGGGCCTCCGGGCCGCGCTGCGGCCCGAGCTCGGCCACCAGCGCCTCGGTGAGGGCGGTGAAGCCGGAGATGTCGGCGAACACGGCGGAGCCCCAGACCCGGTCAGGCAGGGGCTGCCCGGTAGCGATCGCCCGTCTTCGGTCACGGGCGATGTATGCTTCCGGGTCGTCGGCGCGTTGGCCCTTGCCCATCTCTGCCGGCACGCGGTGGCGATCCTGATCCTCTCGGTCAGGGGTGATGATGCGACCCCGTCAGTCCTGTGTCACGTTGCCGGTGACCGTGCCGCTGACGAACGCCTGGCCCGGCCCGCTCTCGCTCACGTTGCCCTCGACCGACCCGGAAGCGCCGACGCGGAGATCGCCCTCCCCCGTTTCGAAGACGTTGCCGTCCACCGCGCCGTCGATCAGCACGCTGCCGGCGTCGGCTTCGAAGACGTTGCCGTCCACGGACCCACCGGCACTGACGACGACGTCGCCGGCACCGGACTCATCGAGATTGCCCCCGACGAAGCCATGCACGCGGATGCCGCCAGCACCATGCTCGGTGATCTTGCCGCGTACCCGGGCGCCGGTGCCGATGATCACGCTGCCGTCACCGTACTGGTCGATCTTCTGATCGACGTAGATGCCGCCGGTGACCTCGGTGGCGCCGCCGACGATCAGCGTGCCGTTGGTGATCGACACCTTGCCATCCACCTGGCTGGTGAGATAGCAGAATCCGGTGACGTCGATCTTGCCCTTGATGCCCGCAGTAGGGCAGCCGGGGCCGTTGCTCAGGTTGAGCGAGGTGGACGCGCTGGAGGCCAGATAGACCGGATCGGTGATCTCCTGGAGCAGGTCGGGAATGACCCCCAGGAACCGGGCGGTGACCTGATAGGTGCCGGCGTGAGCGGGCAGCGCCCCGAGCCGGGCAACGCCCTGCTGATCGGTGATCACCGGAATGGTCTGGGTGCCGTCGCGGCCGCCCTGTACCGTGAAGAACACCGTGCGCTCGGTCAGCGGCGTGCCTGCCGCATCGTCGACCGTGAGCTGCGCCGAAAGGCCGGTGTCGACGCCGTCCACCAGCA
Organism: Pseudomonadales bacterium; assembly: GCA_040219935.1. Classification (GTDB taxonomy): domain Bacteria; phylum Pseudomonadota; class Gammaproteobacteria; order Pseudomonadales; family Azotimanducaceae; genus UBA7803. Next base: position 71,748 of record JAVJUA010000098.1, read on the forward strand.
CCGTCTGGCCACCCTGAGTCAGCACCAGCCGCGTCGCCGCGCGGCCAATGACCAGCGGCCGCTCGACGGACGCCGGGCGGTACTGACCATTGCCCGCGAACGTGGCGGTGAGCCGGTAGCTCCCGGGCCGGCTCGATGCCGGCAGATCCACGGCTGCCCGACCGCCGGGATCGGTGCGCGCCGAGCGGGTGCTGGTGCCGAGAGTGAACACCACGGTGGCATCGCCGATCGCGGCGCCGCCGGCGGTGCGGAGCAGCACGGCGACGGGCACCGTGCTCCGATAGTCGACGCTCGCCGGAACCGGCCCGTCGAAGGCGAGCGCCGTGGACGCCAGGGTCGCCGGCGCGCCGCGCACCTGGAAGTAGCGGCCGTAGTTGTCGTCCGTGGCCACCAGGCCGACGCCGTTGACGGCGTGGAAGACGACGTCGAGGCGGCCGAACTGGGTCATGGCGTTGCTGAGGCGGCCGGTCCAGACCCGGCTGTCCTGCGGTGACTGGGTGAGATCCAGGGACAGCCACTCTCCGGACGTGAGCGCGCCGTCCGTGTAGGTCACCCACACCGACTGAATGCCGGCCGCCGGATCGCCGACCACGGTGGCGCGCAGCACCACGTCGTTGCCGTCCGGCGTGACCGCCACGTTGGTCAGCGTCGGCGCCGCCGAGAAGGCCGGCGTGTTGGCCCCGTAGGTCACCGTATTGCTGCTGTAGTACAGCCGGTAGTCCAGGGTGTCGAACTGCCGTCGCACGGCGTTGTCGCCGATCTGCTCGACCCGGTGCTGGACCGGGGTCACGTGCAGCACGGTGCCGCCGGTGCCGGACAGCGACCGGAAGTAGTTGGGGAACGCCAGCCGCATCGGGTAGTTCTCCAGCGACGCGAACCGGGTCTGGGGCGAGCGCAGCTCCGTGGCCGGGGCGCCGGTGAGCGGAATCACGTCCGTGGTTTCGCTCCACAACCCGCCGCGGAAGCCGACGCCGCGCAACGACTGCATCGGCACGCTCACGTTCAGCGACTTGCGCGGTAGCACCGGCTCGCCCGGATTGATCACCAGGCCGTCGAGCCCGGAGAGGTAGGTGGCGTCCACGGTGCCGCCGACCACGCCGCCGGTGATGTCCACCAGCGGCACCTCGCGCGGCACGAGATCGGCTCCGAAATCCAGGTGCAGGTCTGCGGACTGCAGGCCGAGGAACTGCCCGGGGTCCAAACCGACGGGGCCATAGTTGCTGACCACGGACATCGAGTCCGGATCGTCGAGGCGTTCACCCCCCAGGTCGATTCGAGCCATGGGCAGGCCGAACAGGGTGCTGATCAGAAGCGTCTTGCGATGCAGGCCGCGGATGTCGGGCTCTTCCGCCAGGTACCTCTGCTTGGCCTTGACCAGCGCCTGGCCTATGGCCACCGGACCGCTGCCCGTACGCAGGACGCGGGTGAACTCCAGATACAACCGCTCGCCGAACTCGATGAACTCGGTATCGCCGTACTGATAGCCGGTGCCGCCGATGAAGGTGGCGCCTTTGCGGGCAAAAGCCTGCGCCCAGTCCGGCGGCAGCCCATCCACCTGCTCCTGGTTGACGGCGTTGTAGCCTGAGTGGCAGCCGGCGCTGTAGATCAGCGCGTTACGGAAGTTGGCCGGCGAGGCCAGCAGCTCCGTGGTGGAGAACGTGGTCCGGAAGTCGGCGGCCAGCGCGCTGAAGGCGTTGAAGTGCCCGGCCAGGAACACCATCTGCTCCGGCTGGTCCAGAAGCCGCTGGCGGAGCTGGGTCGCCGTCCAGGAGCCGGGATCTTCCGGCGACAGGTCGCCGCTGGCGATCAGCGTCTCGTTGCGGGCGCCGGCTACACCCCTGGTGCCTTCCTGCAACTCGAACTGAATGGCCTCGGCGGCATCGTCGAGGAAGTCGTAGCCCACCACCAGAGTGGACGTCGGGGTCGAGATCACGCCTCCGGGCGCTTCCAGGTAGGCGTCGATCATGTTGATGATCTCGGCCGGCGTCTCCACCAGCCGGCCCACCGCGAGCTGCGGCACCGGCAGCTCACCGTCACGCAGCGACAGGGTCGTGCCGGCGCCGTACTCGTCCTGGCCGAGCACGTAGTTCAGACGCAGCGCCGACTGGGACTGGGTGAAGTCACGCACCGGCGGCTCGTACTGGGACTCGGGTCCGAGCAGGGTCTGATCCGGATAGCGGAAGAACGGGATCTGGCCGTCGCTGCCGGCCAGCACCACGAACGCCAGATCGGGGTTGAGCCGGCGGTGGGCGTCAATCACGCGCTTGATGGCCCCTGCCACCAGATTCTCCGCGTAGGGGCAGGCGTCGTTCTCATCCGCCTGCACGTGCAGCGACTGAATGGTGAGGTAGGTGCCGAGGTCGACCACCAGGCCGTTGACGTCCGGACGCGCCGCCAGGGCGTCGAGCTTGGCGCGCAGCGGCGCCTGCTCGGGCAGTGAGTAGCCGTCGGTCGCCAGACGGCTGGAGTCGTAGAGGATGATCGAATCGTAGAAGCCCGCCTCGGCCCGGCCGTCCAGCTCGCTCAGCTCCTGCTCGGTCGGTGGCGTCACACCGGCGCACAGCCCGCCCTCATAGGTCACCGTGACCTGGAACGGCTGCTGGATGTCGGCGTCGCCGTTCTTCGCGGCGACGCGGATGTAGAAATCGCCGGTGTTGTTCCAGGTGAGGGCGCTGACCCGCTCGGTGGTGGTGCCGGTCTGGGCCGACACGCCGATCACGCTGCGCGTCTGGGCGCTGGAGTAATTTTCGGCGCTGAAGGCGAACGGGCTGAACGCGAATGGGCTGAACGCGAACGGGCTGAACGCGAACGGGCTGTAGGCGCTGGCGCCGCCGGCGGTGGGGCTGTAGGCGAACGGGCTGAACGCGAACGGCGCCACCGCGTCGCCGGCATACAGGGACGACGAGAAGGCGAACGGGCTGAACGCGAACGGGCTGAACGCAAACGGGCTGATCTCCGCCGGGCTGAACGCGAACGGGCTGATCTCCGTGGTGTTCAGGTAGGTGGAGGCGAACTCGGCGCCCAGCCGGTCCAGCGCGTCGGTGTCGGCGTCATTGCCCGCCGTCAGCGCTTCGAACGCCTGGGCGATGTCCTTGAACAGCACCAGATCGTAGTCCGCCGGCAGGTTCGACAGCTCGACGGTGGCGCTGGCATTGGGCTGGATCGCGAACTTGTACCAGCGGGCCCGGCCCGGCGCGTCGATGAAGCCTGCCTCGCCACCGACCGTCACCGCCTCGGAACCCAGCGCGATCTCTTGCGCCCGGGTCCAGGAGTCGTTGTCGGGACCGACGACGATGCACGGCGACGCCGGGCCCGCCGCCGAGCCGCTAACCAGGCGGGCCGACGCATACTGCGCTCCGCTGGCCGCCAAGGGCTCGACGACGAAGGCGTTGCCGTTGATGTCGAACGTCGACGTGCCTGTGATCTCGCTGGCCACGTCGGCCAGCAGGGCCAGCCGCTCGGGCGCCACCAGCGCGCCGTCTTCGCAGGCCGCCGCGGTGAGCACCTCGATGTCCGGAATCGGCGCGCCGGCGGTGCCACCGGTCACCTGCACGGTGACCCGCGTGCCGCCGCCCGCCGTGGGCGCTGCCTGCAGCAGCGCCGCCTCGCCGGCCGGCGCCTGCTCCTCGACGAGCTGGTGCAGCTCGATGTTGTAAGAACCGCTGTTGTCGTCGTACTGGCCATTGGCGACGGTAAAATTCAGATGGTCGGGCTCACCGCCCCACGATTGGGCGAGGGAGACGTCGATGACGAAACGGTAGACGTGATCGGTGCGGTAGGCGGGCGCCTGCCCGGGGCTCAATGGCACGCCGGCCCTCAGATCACGTACCACCAGCTGCTTGGCATGCTGACCGATCTCTGTGGCCGCCCCCGGCTGCCCCTGGATGGTCGCCGTGTCGATGGCGAGCTGATACCAGATGCCCGGGTTGAACGGCGGGATCGGGTTGCCGCTCAGGTCGGTGTAGACGTAGAAGGCGTCGTTCAGCGCGGTGCCGGAGGCCTTTCCGGAGCCGGACACCAGGACCTCGACGTAGCCGGAATAGACACGGGTGGAGCGCGCGTTGGCCTGGGGCGCCGTGGGCTGACTGACACCGCCGAATGAGGCCACCAGGACCTCGCCGTCGCCGCTGGCCCGCACGTAACCGGTACCGCCGATGACGATGCTCGTGCCCGTGCCCGCTCCGCCACCGGTCTCCGCCTGCGCAGACGACCACAGCAGGGACAGACACGTTGCCACGGTGAGCCACAACGTTCGAAGGCAAAAGGTCAGCATGGTTCCCCCAGGGGATGATTCAACGTGGGGCTCGGCGGGCCTCCGGCATGGTTCTTGTTGCCGACATCGAGGTGCGCGTCCGTGGCAGGGGCTCACCGCCCCTCTCTCGACCGTGTCACGGAATAACACGCGCTCCCCTTAGATTGCGAAGCAAAGTTGTATCGACTTCGTAAGCAATCACCGAAACCGTGCGCCGTGCACCGGTACGGCGCAGGAAAGGCCGTTCGCAAGCCCTTTGGGCCGCCGCCGGTCAGAGCGGACGGCGCAGTCCGGACCGGCCGGGGTGCGGGTCGAGGTAGACCTGATGCGCGACGTAGGGGTCGGGATGGGTGCGCAGATGGTGCTTGAGCAGGGTGATGGGCGCCAGCAGCGGCAGCTCGCCGCGGCGGTAGCCGTGGATCAGGGCATCAAGCTCCTGGCGGGCAGCGCCGTCCAGGTGGGTTTTGAAGTAGCCCTGCAGATGGGAAAGCACGTTGGCGTGGCCGCGCCGGGTGGCCGGCCGCGTCAGGCCTTCCATCAGCAGCGCCACGTAGTCGGCGCCCTTCGCCGCCAGGTCGCCCTTCAGGTCCGACAGCAGCGCCCCGGCGCGCTGGTAGTGAGGCACGCTGTGGGCCATCAGCAGGTACTTGTAGCGGCTGTGAAATGCGATCAACCGGTGCCGGGTCAGCCCGGCGGCCGTGAGCCGCTGCCAGTGGGCATAGGCGAACGCCCGGGTCACGAAGTTCTCCCGCAGCACCGGATCGTGCAGGCGGCCGTTCTCCTCCACCGGCAGGTTGGGCAGCGCCCGGGTCACGGCGGCCGCATAGGCGCCGCGCCCGTTCATCTGCGGCGCGCCGGTGACCCGCTCACCGTCGTGGGGATAAACCTTGACCCGGAACAGGCCGCAGCTCGGCGAGTTCTTCATGAACACGTAACCCGCCACGTCGCCGAGGCTGGCCGCCATGCGCCGGCCATAGCCGTCCAGCGCCTCGGTGACGTCGACGCCGGGATCGGCCACCCCCACCACCCGGGGCTGGTCCGGGTCGCCCACCAGCCGGATCGGCGCCCGCGGCGTGCCCATGCCGATGCCCACCTCGGGGCAGATGCGGCGGAACTCGAACAGCCCGTCCAGGGCGGCATGAGGAAACGACGAGCGGGCGCCGCTGCCGTCGTAGCGCACCTCGTCGCCCAGCAGGCACTGGCTGATGCCGATGGGCAGCGGCGCTTCGGGGCGCGGCGGCAGCTCGGCCGCCGCCGGCGACGGATCAGCCACGGGTCGCCAGGAAGTCCCAGAGGCGGTCGGCGCCCAGCGCCGCCAGGTGCCGCCCCAGGCGCTCCTGCCAGTAGGTCTCGTTGCCGTACTCGTCGCGCCACGCCCAGGCCCGGCGGCTGAAGTGGTGCAGACGATGCTCATGGGTGAAGCCCATGGCGCCGTGCACCTGCTGGGCGATCTCGGCCACCACGCCGGCGGCCTCGCCCACCCGCGCCTTGGCGGCCGCCACCTCCAGCTCGAAGCGGTCGCCGTCCAGAGCATCCACCGCGGCGTCGGCGGCGCGGCCGGCAGCGGCCACCTCTCCGGCCATCACCGCCAGGTTGTGCTGTATGGCCTGAAAGCGGGCGATGGGGCGGCCGAACTGCTCGCGCTCACCGGCGTATTGCAGGGTCATGTCCAGGCAGGCCTCGAGGCAGCCGGCCATGGCCACGGCGCGGCCCAGCGCCAGCAGCACCAGGGCCGGCTCGGTGAGGGATACCCACTCCACACCCTCGGGGATTGCCACCGCGTCCCGCGGCTCGCCGGCCAGGTTGGCGCCCTCGCTGAGCGCGCCGGCAGCGGCGCCCGGCACCACCTGGCACCAGGCGTTGCGCTCCGGATCGAGGCCGAGCACCAGCTCCGCGCGCCGGCCCCAGGGCGCGTCGACGATGGCGCCGCCACGCACCAGGCCGATGGTGGCCAGGCGGTCGGCATCGCCGAGCCAGCGGGCGGCCAGCAGCATCTCGGTGAGCGGCAGGGGCAGCGCGTGGCGCCCGGCGACGCGCACCACCTCGAACGCCTCGCCGAGCGGCACGCCGCTGTCGGGCATGGCGAGCTGGTGAAAGCCGGCATCCCGCAGCAGGGTCCAGAGGCCCTCGGGGAATTCGCCCCGCTCGGCGGCGTCGAGCTGCGCCTTGTCGCAGCGCTCCGCCAGCATGCGCTCGGCAGCGTCGATGATCATGGCGTCGTTCGGCATCAGCGTAACCCCAGGCCGCGGGCGATCACGCCGCGGAGAATCTCCCGGGTGCCGCCGCGTATGGTGAAGGACGGAGACAGCAGCAGCGAGTCGGCAAACGCCTCGCGGAACCGGGTCCAGCGCGGATCCGGCACCGGCTCCGACGCTGCCACCAGGCGCACCGCCTCGGGCAGCAGCTTCTCGAAGTCGTTGCCCACCGCCTTTACCAGGGCCGCCTCCACTTCCGGGCTCTTGCCCTCCTCCAGCATGCCGGCCACCGAGATGGACATGCGCCGCAGGGTCAGCAGATGGGCGCCGAGGCGGCCGATGGCGGCGGCCAGCCGCGGCTCGGGATCGCTACCGGCCGCGCGCACCAGCTCGACGTAGACGCGAAACGCCGACAGGAAGCGCTCCGGGCCGGCCCGCTCGTAGGCCAGCTCGCTGGTGACCTGCTTCCAGCCGTTGCCCGGCTCGCCCACCACCCGGTCTTCGGGCACCAGCACGTCGTCGAACACCACCTCGTTGAAGTCCTCGCCGCCGGCCATGTTGCGGATCGGCCGCACCACGGCGCCGTCGCGCTTCAGGTCGATGATGATCTGCGACAGCCCGGCATGGCGGTTGTCGCCCGGCGGCTCGGTGCGCACCAGGGCGATCATGTAGTGATTGCGGTGGGCGTCCGTGGACCACAGCTTGGTACCGTTGATCAGCCAGCCGCCCTCCACCCGCTCGGCGCGGGTGCGCACCGACGCCAGGTCGGAACCGGTGTTCGGCTCGCTCATGCCGATGGAGAAGAAGCTCTCGCCGCGGGTGATGGGCCGCAGGTAGGCCTCCCGTTGCGCCTCGGTGCCGAAGCGCAGAATCAGGTTGCCGCTCTGCCGATCGGCGATCCAGTGCGCGCTCACCGGCGCGCCAGCGGCCAGCAGCTCCTCGGTGACCACGTAGCGCTCGAAGAAGCTGCGCTCGCCGCCGCCGTAGGCCTTCGGCCAGGTCATGCCGATCCAGCCGCGCTCGCCCAGCTTGCGGGAGAACGCGGGGTCATGGCCGGTGGTGAAGTCGGCGTTGGGTCGCGCCAGATGCTCGGCGGCAGCGGCGAGGAACTCGCGCACCTCGGCCCGCAGCGGCGCCGTGGCTTCGGGAAGTTCGATCCGGTCGAATTGCAGCAATGTCGACGAGCCTCGTCGGGTCGGGGCCCGCTAACTTACTGGGCCACCAGAGGCATTGCAAACCGCGCCAGGGCACCTTCGACGGGTCCGACGTTTCGACGTACACTGGCCGCGAACCGGGAGATGCAGATCATGAGCGACAAGCCGACCTACCTCGGTCTGCTCAACGCCATTGCGGTGGCCGAACGCCGCGGCTACGCGGTGTTGTGCGCCTGGCGCGATGCCACTGCCGATGCGGAGCTGGCAGAGACCCTGAACATGGTGGCCATCCGCGAGAACGAGCATGCCGCCGCATTCACCAAGCGGCTTTGCGAGCTCGGCTACTCGCTGCGCGAGCGCGCCAACCCCGACTACGAAGCGCGCCTGGCCGTGGCCGCGGCCCCCGGCGGCGACGCCGACAAGTTCCGCAGCGTGCTCGGCTACGGCAGCGCGTCGCAGGACGATCCGCTGGCGCGCCTGTTCGACGACCGCAGCATCGACCCGCAGACGGGCGCGCTGCTCGGCCGCTTCATCGCCGAGGAGCGCGACAGCGAGCGCCGCCTGCGGGCGCAGTGGGCGCGCATCGACCGCCAGCCGGCCAGACCAGCGGCAGCCGATGACCCGCTGCTGGCCGACATCGCCGACCGCATCGAGCGGCTGTCGCGCACCATCGAGGAGTTGAAGCGGCTGCGGCGCTGACGCGGCCGCCGCACCGATGACCCGACCGCCGACCGAGTCGCTCGAACGCCGCCTGGCGCCCGTGCTGGCCGCCGTGCTGCGCCGCGCCACGGTGGCTGGTCGATTCATCGACAAGGACGTGTTCCGCATCCTGGTCTGCACGCTGTGGGCCAACGTGGTCATGGACCCTCAGGACGCCGGCATCGCCGAGCAGGAGCTGGAGGGCGTTCATGACGCCCTGAACGAGCATATCGCCGGTGCGCTCGGCAGCGGCGAGAGCCTGAAGACGTGCTTCGCCTACCTCAACGACAAGGCCGGCGAGCGCGCCATGGCTGCGGCACGGCTCACGCCCGAACACCGCGATCTGCTGCTGTTCTTCGCATCCATGATTCTCGACCCCGACGGCCACCGGCGCTGGGCCGAGCGCGTCAGGCGCGAATCACGCTGACGACCAGCTCGCGCCGGGCGCGGTGGCGGCGGTGCTCCCACAGGTAGATGGCCTGCCAGGTGCCGAGCGCCAGCCGGCCGCCCATCACCGGCACGCTCACGCTGGTCGCGGTCAGCGCGCTCTTGATGTGGGCGGGCATGTCGTCGGGGCCTTCCTCGGTGTGGGTGTACAGCGGGTCGTGCTCCGGCACCAGGCGGTCCATCCAGGCCTCCAGGTCGCGCCGCACCGCGGGGTCGGCATTCTCCTGAATGACCACGCTGGCGGAGGTATGGCGCACGAATATTGTGACCAACCCCTCAGATAGCCCGGCATGCTCGACCACCGCCTGCACTTTGTGCGTGACGTCATGGAGGCCGCGGCCGTCGACGTCTAGTGTCAGCGGGAAGTTCATGGATGACCTTGGTATGGGCGTCTCGGTCAAGCATAGCCACCGTGGCGCGGCAGGAACAACCGCGCCCGGCGAGGCCAGGCACGGCAGCCTGGCGGCTCGCCCCTGGCTGGTGGCTCTGCTGACCCTCACTGCCGCCGTCCTGGCCGTGGTGCGCCGCGGCGACACGGTGCTGCTGACCGCCGAGCGCTTCGACCTGGCGCTGGCCATCCCGCTCGAGTGGATCCTGCTGCCCAGCGTGGCCACCGGCATGCTGGGCCTGCTGCTGATGCTGATGCTGGTCCGGACCCCAGGGCCCGAGGCAGACGCCGACCGTACCGAGCCCGGCATCTCGCTGGCGCGACCGCCGCCGGAAGACCACCTTGCCGCTCCCGCCACACCGGCCGACGCTGATCCGGCGCCCAACGCCGGCGCCGCGGCCATGGCCGCTCCGGCACTGTCCGATGGCGGTCCAGGCGAACACGCCGACCCCGCCAACGACGGTCAGGGCGACGTCGCGGGCACCGACCCCGACGCGCTGGCGCTCGCGCTGGACGACCGCGGCCGGGTCCGTCGCTGCAACGCCGCCATGGCGCAGATTCTCGAGGCCGAACCGGCCACCCTCACCGGCACCAACGTGATCGACCTGGTTCCGAGCCGAATCCGTCAGCCCCTGATCAAGGCCGTGCGCGCCGCCCGCGCCGAACCGGGCGTGCCGCTGCAGCTGCCCGTGCTGCGCCTGCAGCACCGGGGCGCGGCGATCCCGACGCCGCCGCTGCGGCTGACGGTGACCGCCGGCACGGACGGCACCATGACCGTATCCGGTCGGGTCGCACAATCGCCCGGGATCGCCGCGGCCAGCTTCGGCCAGAGCGACGACCGCTTCTCCCGGGTGTTTCATTCCAGCCCGGACGCCATTCTCATCGTCCGCAATCGCGACGCGGTGATCATCGACTTCAACGAGGGCTTCACCCGGCTGCTCGGCTACACCAGGGAAGCCGCCATCGGCCGCACCGAGATGGATCTGCACCTGTGGGCCGAGCCGGAGGCCCGACGCGGCCTGCTCGGCACGCTGCGCAGCCAGCGCAACGCCACCGACGTCGAAGCCCGGCTGCGTACCGCCAGCGGCAGCACGCTGCCGGTGGAGATCTCGCTGCGCTACATCGAGCTCGACGGCGAGCTGTGCGTGCTGTGCATCGGCCGCGACATCTCCAAGCGCCTGCAGGCGGAATCGGCCGCGCGCAGCAGCGAGGAGAAGTTCTCCCGCGTTTTCTCCCAGAGCCCGGATGGCATCGTCATCCTGCGGGCCAGCGACCTGGTGATCCGCGATGCCAACCTCGCCTTCGTGCGCGGCTCGGGCTACAGCGCCGATGAGCTCATCGGCCAACCCATTCAGGTGTTCAGACCGGCGCTGGACAATCAGGCCCTGGAGCAGACGCTCGCCACGCTGGCCAGGGACGGACACATCTCCAATCGTGAGATGCAGTTCCGGGTGAAGAACGGCCACGAGCTGACCGCGCTGATCTCGGGCACCCTGACGGAGTTCGACGGCGAGCAGTGCCTGCTGTGCATCATCAAGGACATCACCGAGCTGCGGCGCGCCCAGGAGCAGCTGCAGCGCAGCGAGGAGCGGTTCCGCGGCGCCTTCGAAAACGCGCCCATCGGCATTCTGCTGCTCGACACCCAGGGCCACATCTTTCAGGCCAACCGCTTCGCCACCGAGCTGCTCCACTACCGGGACCAGGCGCTGAACAGCACGCACATCTCGAGGCTGGTGCCCGCCGACGAGCGCGCCGATCTGAAGGAGCAGCTGGAGCGGCTGATGCGCGGCAGCGAGCCGACCCTGCGCAACGAGCGCCGCATGCTCTGCGGCGACGGGCTGGAGATCTGGACCAACTGCCACATGGTTCTGCAGCAGACGCCGGAGGGCGAGCCGCTGTACTGCATCATGCAGATCGCCGACATCACCGAGATGAAGACCAGCCAGCGCAAGATGGAGCGCCTGGCCTTCTACGACACCCTCACCGAGCTGGCCAACCGACGGCTGTTCAACGACCGCCTGCAGCAGGCCGTCGAGCACTGCCGCCGCCACAAGGAGCGGGCGGCCCTGCTCTACCTGGACCTGGACCAGTTCAAGCGTGTCAACGACACCCTCGGCCACGAGTCCGGCGACGCGCTGCTGCGCGAGGTGGCCGACCGGCTGTTGAACTGCGTGCGCAAGGAAGACACCGTGGGGCGGCCGGGCGGCGACGAGTTCACGATCCTTCTCTATGACGTCGAGGCGCCCGACCATGCCGGACAGGTGGCGGAGAAGATCCTGCGCGAGCTGCAGCGGCCCATCTCGCTGTCGGGCCACCAGCTCGTAGTGACCACCAGCATCGGCATCACGGTGATTCCCGATGACGGCACCGAGCCGGCGGCGCTGCTGAAGAACGCCGACCTGGCCATGTATCGGGCCAAGGAGAAGGGCCGCAACAACTATCAGTTCTACAGCGAGGAGTTGAACACCAACGCCGTGCGCCGGCTGCGCATCGAGTACGAGCTGCGCCGCGCGCTGGAGCGCTCCGAGTTCGAGCTGCACTTCCAGCCCGTGGTGCGCCTGTCGGACCAGTCGATCATCGGCGTCGAGTGCCTGCTGCGCTGGAACCACCCCGAGCGCGGCAGCGTGCCACCCGACGACTTCATCCCGGTGGCCGAGGAGACCGGCGCCATCGTCGAGATCGGCAACTGGGTGATTCAGGAGGCTTGCGCCGCCGGTCGGCTGATGACCGACCAGCGCGGCGCGCCGGTCAGCATCGCGGTGAACATCTCGCCCCGGCAGTTCCGCGACCCGGAGCTGGTCAACACCATCCGCAGGAGCCTGCGCCGGGCCCATCTGGACCCGGGATGCCTGGAGGTCGAGATCACCGAGACCATGCTGATGCAGGACGTAGAGGCCGCGTCGGACATCGTCCGGCGGCTGCACAAGCTGGGCATCCGCCTGGCCATCGACGACTTCGGCACCGGCTACTCGTCGCTCAACTACCTGAAGAAGTTTCCCATCAACACCGTCAAGGTCGACCGCAGCTTCGTCGCCGACATCCCGGAGTCGAGCGACGACATGGAGATCACGGCGGCCGTCATCGCCATGGCCCATCGGCTGCGCATGCAGGTGGTCGCGGAGGGCGTCGAGACCCAGGAGCAACTCGCCTTCCTGGCCGAGCAGGGCTGCGACTTCGCCCAGGGCTGGCTGTTCAGCCGCGCCCTGCCGCTCAAGGACATCCGGCCCATGCTGGGCACCAGCGTGCGGCTGCTGCGCGGCCCGGGCGTCAGCGCATGAAGGCGAGGCTGAGCCAGGGCACGTAGGTGATCAGGGCCAGCGCGATCAGCAGCACCACCATGAACGGCCAGCTCGCCGCGTACAGCTCCTGCAGCGGGCGCTTGAACCGGTAGCTGGCGATGAACAGGTTCATCCCCACCGGCGGGGTGAAGTAGCCGATCTGCATGTTGGCCAGGAAGATGATGCCGAGATGCACCGGGTGCACGCCGTAGCCCACGGCCACGGGCAGGATCAGCGGCACCACGATCACCAGCGCCGAGTAGATGTCGAGCATGGCGCCGAGCACCAGCAGCAGCACGTTCAGCATCAGCAGAAAGGCCAGCGTGCTCTGGATGTGGGCCTGCATGAACTCGAACAGCCGCTGCGGCACCTGGGCGTCCACCAGCACGTTGGTGAACGCCAGCGCCACCCCCAGCACCAGCAGGATGCCACCCACCATCATCATGGATTCCACCATGATCCGCGGCAGCGCCCGCAGCCGCACCTCCCGGTACAGCAGCACCTCCGCCACCAGCACGTAGCAGGCGGTGAGCGCGGCGGCCTCGCTGATGGCCACCACGCCGCCGTAGATGCTGCCGAGCACCACCAGCGGCAGCGGCAACTCCCAGCGCGCGGCCTTGAGCGCGGCCCACAGCCGCTGCCGGGAGAACGGAATGCGCGGCACGGCGCCGCCGCGGTGGCGCCACAGCGTCCAGGCGATCAGCAGGCCGAGCATCACCAGCATGGGCAGGATGCCGGCCTGGAACAGGTCGGTGAGCGTGAAGGGCTCGCCGACGTCGAGCTGCTGGGCGACGATGCCGTAGAGGATCAGCGGCACCGACGGCACCAGCAGCAGACCCAGGCTGCCGGACGTGGTCACCAGACCCAGGCTGTAGCGCTCGTCGTAGCCGGCCCGGGTCAGCGCCGGCAGCAGCAGCGCGCCCAGCGCGACGATGGTGACCCCGGAGGCGCCGGTGAGGGCTGTGAACACGGCGCAGACCAGAAAGCCCACCACGGCGAGCCCGCTGGGCAGGCCGCCGACGATGCTCTGCACCAGGTTCACCAGCCGCTCGGACGTGCGCGCCTCGGCCAGCACGTAGCCGCTGAAGGTGAACAGCGGCAATGCCACCAGCAGCGGCGTGTCGACGATGCGGTACACCTCCACCGCGGTGATGGCCAGATCGATGTCGGCGGCATGAAAGCCCAGCATGGCGGCCCCGAGCAGCACCGCGAACAGGGGCGCCCCGGCCACGAAGGCGAGCAGCAGCACGGCGACGCCCAGCCAGATCACGGTGGCTTTACCGTGTGCAGCAGGTAGCGCAGGGTCATGACGCCGGCGCCCAGGGGCATCACCAGCTCGCAGACCCAGGCTGGCACGGCGGCGAAGGCGATCATGCCGTCCTGGTAGTCGAGCCAGACGAAGCGACCACTGTGGTAGGCGAACAGGGCGCAGAGCACGGCGGTGAACGCGCAGGAAAAGCGGCGCAGCGGCGTCTTCCAGCGCGGGCTGAGCAGCTTGGTCAGCAGATCCATGCGGATGTGCTCGTCACGGCGCGATGCCACCATGGCCCCAACCAGGGTCACCCACAGCACCAGCACCCGCACCAGGCCGTCGCCCCACAGCAGCCCGGAGTCGAACAGGTTGCGGGCCACCACCTGATAGGCGGCGACGCCGATCATGGTGGCCAGCAGCAGCGCCAGCACGCCGTCCTCGACCCGGCGCAGGACGCCGAGCAGGCGGGCGGCCGTGGGCGGCGCCTCAGTCAAGCCCGTTCCGGAATGCTTCGCGCAGCGTGTTCATCCGCTCCAGCAATCCGGCGGACACCAGACCCGCCTCCACCAGCTCCACATTGGCCCGCTCGGCATAGGCGCGCCACTCGGCGACCTGCACACCGGTCGGCTCGGTCTGCTCGATGCCCTGGCCGAGCAGGGCTGCCAGGGCGCTGCGGTGGTCGCGGCGGCTGCGGGCGTTGACCTCGTCGACGACGCCGGCCATCACCTCCCGCACCACGGCCTGATCCGCCGCCGACACGCGCTGGAACGGACGCTCGGCCACCGCCAGCAGGCCGTAGACGTAGAGCAGCGGCAGGTCCATGAGGTAGCCGAGCTGGGTGTGCCACTGCAGGGCGATGGCGCCCACCGGCGGCACCGCGACGCCGTTGATGACGCCCGTCTGCAGGCCGCTCAGCACGTCGGCGATGGACAGCGGGATGGGGTTGATGTCGAACGCCTGCAGCGCGCGCGCGGAGCCCGGATCACCATCCGGCGTCCAGACGCGCTGCGACTGGACGTCGCCGACGCTGCGCACCGGCTGCTTCGACATGGCGTAAGCGAACCCGACCTCGGCAAAGCCGAAGGAGACGAATCCACGCTCCTCGAGGCCGGCCATCAGGGTGGGGTCGAGGCGCTCGCGCACGTAGTCCACCTCGTCGTAGGACTGGAACACCAGAGGCAGCCCGTAGAGCTGAATGTCTTCGTAGGTCTGCACCAGGCCGCCGGCGGTGAGCACGGCACCGTGCAGCTGGCCCAGGCGGATCTTGCGCAGCACCGCCTTGTCGTCGCCCATGACGCCGCCTGGATAGAACTTGAAGTCCACCCGGCCGTCGGTGCGCGCCTTGACCTCCTTGGCGCCGGCACGCAGGAGCTGCATCCAGGCCGACCCCTCCGGCGACACCGTGGCGATCTTGAGGGTGGTGGCGGCGACGGCCGCGCCGCTGCCCAGCGCCAGCAGTGGCAGCAGGCACAGCAGGCCGAAACGGCAGAGTCGGTCAGAAATAGTCATCGGCAGATTCCAGCAGTTCCGCCGCCCGCTCCTGGGCGACGACATTGATCAGGGTCATGCCCGGCACCCGCGGATCGGCGGCCACGACCTCGCCGAGCAGCCGATCGTGCAGCTCACGATCGAACACCAGGCGCCCATATTCCTCAGCGTACAGGACTTTGGTCATCAGATGGTCGCCGCCCGACAGCGCCAGCGCCCGCTCGAAGTGCTCGCGGCCGAGTTCCGGCCGGCCGCCCATGGCCGGTGGCAGCAGGGTCTCGAAGACGCCCAGGTACAGGTGCGGGCCGCCGTGGTCGTAGCCTTCGTCCAGGTCCACCAGACGGTTCATCAGCGCCTTCACCCGCGCCAACTCGGCAATGGCGGCAAAGTCGTCACTGTTGCTCTGAATCCAGCCGGCCCAGGTGCTGCCGAGGCGATACAGCAGCGGCACGTCCCGCGGGCGGCGGGCGTCGAGCCACGCCTGATAGGCCTCGAAGGGGCGCTGGCGCAGCCCGCAGCCGTCGCTGATGCCGACGCACACGGCCTTTTCGGCCAGGGCCATGGCCTTATCGGTGAGCAGCCTGGCCCGTGCCGGCTCGGTGACGAAGGCGGCGGCATAGGCACCGTTGAGCTGCGCCGCCTGGCTGAGCAGCGCGGCATTGTCGGGGCTGCGGGCCAGCAGGCCGTCGATCAGGATCAGGTAGGCCGGGGCGCCGTCGCGCACCATGGCCACGTCCGGGTTGTCGAGGATGGCGCCACCGAGGTCTTCGGCGAGCCCGCCGGCCAGGGATCCCACCAGGCTCGCACAGCCAGCGCCGGCCGCCAGCAGCAGCAGCCAGACGGCTCGCACGGTCGTAGTGAGGCAACGGCGGGCTGTGATCATGAACGCTCGCTGTTCGTCCGTCGGTCGCATCCGGGAAAGCCCGGTGCTTGGAAGGGTCGGCATTTAATCGGCCACGGGGGGCGAAATCAACCGCGGCCGGGGCGGCTGCGGCCATCGGTGCCCATGCGGATACGCCGCCGCTGCCACGAATCGATCCCATTCGACCGCAGCCAGAAAGCGCTCGGTGGGAACGGCCAGCGCCGCGGCATCGAGCCGCGTCTGCGGTCTGAGACCGCGGCCGTGGCCGACCAGTTCCACCGCCGCAGCCAGCGTCGTGGCCCGGCGCCGGCGCCCATCGGGCCGGTCGACGTCGCGGCAGGCGCGACGATGCAGGCGAGCGAGCGCGGCGCGCACCAGCGACGGATCCGGCGGGGCCGCTGCCAGCCCGTCCAGGCGGCGGACCTGGCGCCGCAGCCGCAGCCGCAGCTCGCGGGCCGCCTTTCCAGCCAGCGGCCGCTTCGCCCGATGGCCGGGCGCTGGCGCGCGCCAGCCGTCGCTCTCCAGGCGCAGCCAGACGCCGCGCCACACGGCACGGGGCAGCAGCCGACGCTGCCGCCGCGCGTCGCGACGCAGCCGACGCCGGTCGCGCTTCGAGAGTCCTGGGCTCAGCAGCTCCAGGCAGGCGTGCCATGCGCACAGGGCGCGGGCCAGGTCCGGCAGGGCGGCAGCATCCCGCTGCGCCGCCGCCGACGCCCGGCGCACCGAGCGAGCCAGCGGTCGCGCCGCCGCCGTGAGCTGCAGAGATGCCGTTGGGCAGGCGAGCGCATTGAGCAGGTACCACATCCCCTGGATGCTACCCAGAGCCCGGATGGGGCGTCCATGAGGGACTTGCTACACTGCGCCGCTGATTCCCCATCCCAAGGTACCGGCCTCTCGGCCGGCACCTCCGAACATCGAACCGGGAGCGAGCATGAGCGAAGCCAAGGACCTGATCCTGATCGAGCGCGACGGCGCCGTCACCACCGTCACCCTCAATCGTCCGGAGGCGTTGAACGCCCTCTCCTCAGCGCTGCGCCGCCGCATCGTCGAGGTGTTCACGGCGCTGCGCGACGACGACGCCACCGAGGTGATCGTGCTCACCGGCGCCGGCCGGGCCTTCACCGTGGGCCTCGACCTGAAGGAGCTGGGGGGCGAGGTGGCCGCCACCGCCTCCATCGCCAGCCAGACCCTGAGCGATGCGGTGACCGGCTGCGGCAAGCCCATCATCGGCGCCGTCAACGGCTTCGCCATCACCGGCGGCTTCGAGCTGGCGCTGATGTGCGACTTCCTGATCGCTTCCCCGGAAGCCCGCTTCGCCGACACCCATGCCCGGGTGGGCGTGGTACCCGGCTGGGGATTGTCGCAGCGGCTGCCGCGCCTGATCGGCATCAACCGCGCCAAGGAGCTGTCGCTGACGGGCAACTACCTGGACGCGGACACCGCTTGCGCCTGGGGGCTGGTCAACCGGGTGGTGCCCGCCGCCGAGCTGCTGCCCGTCTGCCGGACGCTGGCGACCGACATCGCCAGCACCGAACCGGTCACCCGCGGCGAGATCAAGCGGATCATGGATGCCGGCTGGCACGCCACCCTGGCCGAGGGGCTCGCCGTCGAGCACCAGGCCAGCGAAGCCCACAGCCGCCGCGAGGTCACCCCCGAGAAGGTGGCCGAGCGGCGCGCGGCGATCCAGGCCCGGGGCCGCACCCAGAGCGGCTAGGGCAGCAGGTCCATCACCCGGCCCAGGGTCTGCAGACGCTCCGCCAGGGTGCTGCCGGCCGGCTGCACCCGCAGCGTGGTGACGCCGGCATCGCGGAAGGCACGGATGCGCTGACGCACCGTGGCCTCGTCGCCCAGCAGGTTGGCCTGCTGGATCATCTGTGCCGGCACCCGGGCGATCGCCTCGTCACGCTTGCCGGCCACCCACAGCCGCTGCACCTCGGCGGCGGCCTCGTCCCAGCCGCCGCGGCGGTAGGCCTCGTTGTAGAAGTTGGTCTTGGCCGAGCCCATGGCGCCGAGCTGGAAGGCGAGCCCGGGCCGCAGCGGCGCCACCAGCGCCTCCAGGTCGTCGCCGAACGCCACCGTGCCGCCCACCTGAATATCCACGTCGGCCAGGCTGCGTCCGGCCCCCTCGGCGCCGCGGCGGATGTGGTCGAGGTGGGCGTCGGCATGCTCCGGCGTGAACGACGTGCCCAGCCAGCCGTCGGCGGCGGCGCCCGTGTACTCCAGGGTGGTGGGCCCCAGGGTGGCCAGATAGATGGGAATGCGGTCGTTGCCCGGCTGGGCCAGGCGCAGCGCCTTACCCTCGCCGCCGGGCAGCGGCAGGTCATGATACTTGCCGTGGTAGGCGAGCTTCTCGCCGGCAAAGGCCAGGCGGATGATGTCCACGGTCTCCTTGAGCCGCGTCAGCGGCGCCTTGAACGGCCGCCCGTGCAGGCCTTCCACCACCTGCGGGCCGCTGGCGCCGAGGCCGAGGATGAAGCGGTCGTTGGACAGCGCCGCCAGGGTGAGGGCCGTCATCGCCGTCATGGCCGGCACCCGGGCGCTGATCTGCATGATGCCGGTGCCGAGGCGGATGCGCTCGGTCCTGGCCGCCAGGAAGGCCAGCGGCGTCACCGCGTCCTGACCCCAGGCCTCCGCCGTCCACACCGTGTCGACGCCCAGGCGCTCGGCCTCCTGCACGTACTGCACCTGCTCGTCGAAGTCCCGACGGCCGCCGGATGCGGCGCCGCCCACGGCAATGCTGACCTTCATGAGGCTCCCCCGACAATGACTGGTCGCCGCATCATACCCGCCGAAGACGGCGCCGTGGTCAGCGGCTGCCGTGCAGCAGCGCCGCGGCGCCGGTGAGGCCGGGGGCGGGATCGAGGATCAGCAGCAGCGGCATCTCCCGAACCAGCGCGGTCATGGCGCCGCGTTCCTCGAAGCGCCGGCGCAGCGGGCTGGCGGCGACGAAATCGGCCAGCTGCGGCAGGATGCCGCCCCCCAGGTAAACGCCGCCGTGGGCGCAGACGGTGACTGCCAGATTGCCGGCAGCGCTGCCCAGCAGGCTGCAGAACACCTCGAGGGTCTGATGGCACACGGGGTCGTCGGCGTCGACGCCGAGCCGGGTGACATCGGCGGCGCCGAGCGCGGCCGGCGTCGAGCCCCACACCGCGCACACCGCCCGGTACAGGCGCACCAGACCCGGCCCGCACAGCACCGTTTCCCAGCAGACGTGGCCGTGCTCGGCCTGCAGCACGCCCAGCAGCTCCAGCTCCAGCGGCGAACCCGGCGCCAGGTCGGCGTGCCCGCCCTCCGAGGCCAGCACCTGCCAGCGGTCGCCCACCGGCACCAGCACGCCCATGCCGAGGCCGCTGCCGGGACCGAGCACGGCCTTGGTGCCGGCGCCCGCTGGCGGGCCACCGAGGCTGCGCAGCGACCGCAGGTGCGGCAGCGCCATGGCCAGGGCCTGGAAGTCGTTCACCAGGGTCACCGCCATGCCGAGGGTGGCGCCGAGCGCGGCGGCATCGAAGGTCAGGGTGCCGTTGGTGATGCTGCCGCGGCCGTCGCGCACCGGGCCGGCAATGGCCAGGCACGCCGTCCCGGGCTCGGCACCGAGCCGCGCCAGCGCCGCCCGGATCAGGGCCTCGGCGCCGGGCGAGTCCGGGGTGGGCAGAACCACCGGGTCGCCGGGCGCGCCGTCGGCGCCGGTGAGGGCGAAGCGGGCATGGGTGGCGCCGATGTCGGCCACCAGCGCGATGGTCATCGGGGCAGGATCCGCTCGGCCTGCAGCCGCCGCAACTGATGGCGGAACATGGCCGCCGTGTCCAGGCACTCGCCGAAGCCGAGCTGGCGGATGCGGATGGTGCTGAGCAGCGTGGTCGCCCCGCCGCCGTAGCCGAACACGGCATCGGCGAACTGCCAGGAGCTGCCCACCAGGTCTGCCATCGAGTACGGCTGCAGGCCGTGCTCGGCGACCACGCGCTGCCACACCGCCTCGTGCTCCGGCATGAACCTGGTCAGGCGGCGCGGCGCAGGGTCCCCGACCGCCATGCCGAAGACGTCGGCGATGGCCGGCCACAGGGCGTGCCACTCCAGCACGTCGCCGTTGGTGACGTTCAGCGTCTGGCCGCCGCAGGCGGCGGTCTCGCCCGCCCAGAGGATGGCACGGGCCAGCAGGTCGGCGTCGGTGGCCTCGGTGACGAAGCCACCGCCGCCGGGAAAGGCCAGAGGCTCGCCCAGCGCCCGGCAGACGGCGGCGTAGACGCCGATGGCGGCCACCATGTTCATGGGGCTGCCGACGGCGGCGCCGCAGACGATCTGCGGGCGCAGGATGGTGAACGTCCACGGCGCGCCGGCGGCGCGCTCGCGCACCAGGTCTTCCTGGGTCCAGTAGAAGTTGTCGTGGGGGTGGCGCGGCGCCAGCTCCTTGCCCGGCAGCGGCATGGGCTCGACGTGGGCGCCATAGGCCTTGGTGCCCTGCAGCAGGGTCAGGTGCTCCAGCGGCGTCACGTGGTCGAGCACGTTGCGCAGCATGTCGGTGTTGATGCGGATCTGCTCCGGATCGCGCCAGCCGGCAATCAGGTCGGGCCGCTCGTGCAGGGCGGCGTAGACCAGGTGGGTGACGTCGGCGAACGCCGGATCCGCGAACGCGGCCCGGCAGGCCGCGCCGTCGGCCAGATCCACGGCCACGAAGCGGCCGCCAGCAGGGAGCTCCGGCGGGCGCCGGCCCACGGCGATTACCTCGGCGCCGCCGCGGCGGGCCAGCGCCTCGGCGACGGCTCGCCCCACCAGGCCGCGAGCGCCCAGGATCAGATACTTGCGCGGTGTCATGGCGGCATTGTGCGAACCCCGGGCCGGGCCGGCAACGGCTTTCGCTGGCCTTCTTTGCCGGCAATGACCACATTCAGTAATGTGCGCCGTAGGCAACCGGACGTTGATAGCATGGCGGCGGATGGGCGAAGCAGACGGGCGAGCGGCCGGCCCCGGACGCGGTGGGCGTGCCTGTGGCTGCTCTGTCTCTGCCTGCTGCCGCCCTGGGCGACGGGGGACACCGACCGGGTCGTGCTGGGCAACCCCGGCGAGCCCGAGACGGTCGACCCGCACCGCTACAACCTGCGCCTCGAAGAAACCATCCTCTCCGACCTGTTTCTCGGCCTCACCACGTTCGACGCCGAGGCCAACATCGTGCCCGGCGCGGCCGAATCCTGGACCACGAGCGACGACGGTCTGGTGTGGACGTTCCGCCTGCGCGCGGGCGCCCGCTGGTCCGACGGCGAGCCCGTCACCGCCCACGACTTCGTGTTCGCGTTCCGCCGCCTGCTGAACCCGGCCACCGCCGCCAGCCTCGCCTACTTCATGTACCCGCTGGCCAACGCCGAAGCGGTGAACGCGGGCCGCATGGCGCCGGACGACCTGGGCGCCACGGCCGAGGACGACCACACCCTGGTGCTGCGCCTGGACAAGCCCTACCCCTACCTGCCCGAGCGCCTGCTCTACCCCACCGCCTTCCCGGTGCCGCGGCACGTCATCGAGCGGGTGGGCGACGACTGGGTGAAGCCTGAGCACTGGGTGTCCAATGGCGCCTACCGGCTCACCGCCTGGCAGCCGCAGAGCGTGGTGAGCCTGCGCCGCAACCCCCACTTCGCGGCGTCGGGCCTGCCGCCCGCCAGGCTCGAGCAGGTGGACTATCTGCCCCTCGCCAACGAGCAGACCGCCTACAACCGCTACCGCACGGGCGAGGTCGACGCCATCGCCGGCTTCCCTGCGGGCGAGCTGCCGAAGGCGCGCCGGGAGCTGGCCGAGCACGTGCGGCTGTCGCCGCTGCTGTCGATCATGTACCTGGTCTTCAACACCCGGGAACCGCCGTTCGACGACGCCCGGGTGCGCGAGGCGCTGGCCCTGGTGGTCGACCGTCAGACCCTCACCGACCGCGTGCAGCGCGCCGGCCACGTGCCGAGCCCGAGCTTCGTGCCGGCCCTGGTGCGCGACTACCAGCCGGTGCCGGTGCCCGGCGAGGCGCTGACTCCGGCGGCTCGCCTGACCCGCGCACGGACGCTGCTCGAGGCTGCCGGCTACGGGCCCGGGCGCCCGCTCGAGGTCACCATCCACCACCCCAGCGGCACCGAGGCCAAGCGCACCAATCTGGCCATCGCCGGGTTCTGGCAGGCGCTGGGCGTGCAGACGCGCCTGCACCAGAGCGAGCTGAAGGTGCACTTCAGCGACCTGCGCCAGGGCAACTTCCAGGTGGCCCTGGCCGGCTGGTTCGGCGAGAGCAATCCGGAGCACTACCTCGGCCTCTGGCACTCGCAGACCGGCGACGTCAACTACGGCGGCTACGCCAACGCCGAGTTCGACGCGCGCATGGCGGCCGCCGCCCTGGAGGCCGATCTGACGCGCCGCAACGGCCTGCTGCGGGAGGCCGAGGCCGTCGGCATCGCCGAGCATCCGGTGATTCCCCTGTACTCGGTGATGGTGCGCCGGCTTGTCAGCCCGCGCCTCGGCGGCTGGGCCGAGAACGCCCGGGACGCGCACCCGGCACGCCTGCTGTACTGGCGCTGAGTTGGCACGCGTTCTCAGCGTCCGGCTGCTGTGGTCCCTGGTGACCCTGTGGGTGATCGTCACCGCCGTGTTCTTTCTGCTGCGCCTGGCACCGGGCGGGCCGTTCGACGGTGAGCGCCGCCTGCCCGCCGAGGTGGAGGCCAACCTGCGCGCCGCCTATCACCTCGATCAGCCGCTGCCGCTGCAGTACGCGCGCTACCTCGGCATGCTGGCCCGCGGCGACCTGGGGCCGTCGTTCCGGCAGAAGGACTTCACCGTCAACGAGCTGGTGGCCGCCGGCGCGCCGGTGAGCCTCACCGTCGGCGCGCTGGGGCTGCTGATCGCCGCCGGCGCCGGCATCGCCGCCGGGGTCGGCGCCGGCACCCGGGCGGGCCGCACCGGCGACCGCTGGCTGATGGCGCTCACCAACCTGGGCCTCGCCTTCCCCGCCATCGTCATGGCGCCGCTGGCGGTGCTGGTGTTCGCGGTGCTGCTCGGCTGGCTGCCGGCGGGCGGCATCGGCAGCGCCGCCCACTACCTGCTGCCGGCGCTGGTGCTGGCGCTGCCGTTCACGGCCGCCATCGCCCGGCTCACCCGCGGCAGCGTGGTGGAGACCCTGGCCGAGCCTCACGTGCGCACGGCCCGCGCCAAGGGGCTGCCGAGCGGGCGCATCCTGCGCCGCCACGTGCTGCCCATGGCGCTGCTGCCCGTGGTGTCGTTCCTCGGCCCGGCCGCGGCGGCCATGCTCACCGGCTCGGTGGTGATCGAGCAGGTGTTCGAGCTGCCCGGCATCGGCCGCTACTTCGTGCAGGGCGCGCTGAACCGCGACTACACCCTGGTGATGGGCGTGGTGGTGGTGTACGCGGTGCTGATCCTGGCGTTCAACCTGCTGGTGGATCTCGCCTACGCACGGCTCGATCCGCGGCTGCGGGCACGGCCGTGAGCGGCGCCGTGACCGGGGCAATCGCCGACGCGCTGTGGGGCTCGGCCCTGGCCCGCACCTGCACCCTGCTGCTCGGCGTCATCGTCGCCGGCGCCCTGCTCGGCCCGGCGCTGTCGCCCTGGCAGCCGGACCAGATCGACTGGGACGCGCTGGAAGCTCCACCCAGCATGGCGCACTGGTTCGGCACCGACCTGGTGGGCCGCGACCTGTTCGTGCGCGCCATGGCCGGCGCCCGGGTGTCGCTCACCATCGCCCTGATCGCCACCGCGGTGAGCGTGCTGATCGGCCTGCCCTGGGGCGCCGTGGCCGGCTACCTGGGCGGCCGCGTCGACCAGGTCATGATGCGGGTGGTGGACGTGCTGTACGCGCTGCCGTTCGTGCTGGTGGTGATCCTGCTGGTGGTGGTGTTTGGGCGCAATCCATACCTGCTGTTCGTGGGCCTGGGCGCCGTGTTCTGGCTCGACCTGGCCCGCATCGTCCGCGGCCAGACCCTGCGCGTGCGTCAGCAGGCGTTCGTCGATGCGGCCCGGGCCATGGGCGCCGGTACCGCCGCCATCGTCCGCCGTCACGTGCTGCCCAACGTCGCCGGGCCGGCCCTGGTCTACGTCACCCTCACCCTGCCGGGCGTGATTCTGGCGGAGAGCTTCATCAGCTTTCTGGGCCTCGGCGTGCAGGAGCCGGATACGAGCTGGGGGGTGCTGATCGCCGACGGCGTGCATACCATGGAGTCGGCACCGTGGGCGCTGGTGGTGCCCGCCGCGCTGCTCGGCATCACCGTCTGGTGTGCGAACATGCTCGGCGACCGGCTGCGCGACCGGCTGGACCCGCGGACCGAAGGTATCAGGCCGGCGGCGCGCCCCGGCGCATTCGCAACGAGGAATCGACCATGACCATCAGCGCCGGCCTCGGCCTCGCCAACTTCCCGTTCGCCGATGCTGGCGCCTTCTGGCGCTGGGTGGACGTCTGCGAGGCCGGCGGCGTCGACTCGCTGTGGCAGAGCGACCGCATCATCGGCCGCGACCCGACGCTGGAACCGCTGGCGGTGATGGCGGCCCTGGCCGGCGGCACCCGGCGCCTGAAATTCGGCATGAACGTGGCGAGCCTCGGCCTGCGCGATCCGGTGCTCACCGCCAAGACCTGCGCCACCATCGACGTGCTGTCCGGTGGCCGGCTGCTGCCTGCCTTCGGGGTCGGCAGCGCCCGCTCCCGCGACTTCACCGCCACCGGCACCCCCACCCGCGGCCGCGGCAGCCGCACCGACGAGGGCCTGGAGATCATCAGCCGGCTGTGGTCGGAGGAAGCGGTGACCTTCGAGGGCAGCCACTACCGGCTCGACGACGCCAGCATCGCGCCGCGGCCGGTGCAGCAGCCGCTGCCGCTGTGGGTGGGCGGATCGGCCGACGCCGCGGTGGAGCGCACGGCCCGCTGGGGAACGGGCTGGCAGGCCGGCATCGAGACCCCCGAGGAGGTGGCGCCCGTGATCGCCGCCATCAAGCGCCGCACCGCCGAACTGGGGCGCAGCATCGACGACGATCACTACGGCGCCGGCTTCGCCTTCCGCTTCGGCGACCCGGCGGAGCCCCTGGTAGCCGGCTACCGCAAACTGCTCAGCGAGCGGCTGGGCCGCGACGCCGACGGGCTGATGGCGGTGGGCGGCATCGACCAGATGCTGGCCCTGCTGCAACGCTTCCGCGCCGCCGGCGTGCACAAGTTCGTGCTGCGCCCCATCGCCGCCGACGGCGACGACTTCGTCGGCCAGACGCGGCTCTTCGTCGAGCGGCTGCTGCCCGAGATCGATGCCATGAACGGGAAGCGATGACGTGCGCTGGCTGATCCTGGCGCTGGCGTCGATTCCGGCCATGGCCTTGTGGGCCACGCTGGTATTCGTCGGCACCGCCAACGGCTGGCTGCGCACGGCGCTGGCGCCGCCCGGTGATACGGACGCCTTCGTCGCCGCGGTGCGCGAGCGTCTGGATGCCGAGCACAACGGCAACGGCGCGTTCCGTCTGCTGCAGAACGGCGACCTGGCCGGTGAGCACTACGTCTCCGTGGACGCACCTGTCACGGCGGATACGCGTTTCCAGGTGGCCTCGGTGAGCAAGTGGCTGACCGCATGGGGCGTGATGACGCTGGTGGAGTCCGGCGCCGTGGATCTCGACGCGCCGGTGCAGGACTACCTGCGCCGCTGGCGGCTGCCGGAGGGTCCGTTCGACAACGACGGCGTGACCGTGCGGCGCCTGCTCAGCCATACCGCCGGCCTCACCGACGGTCTCGGCTACGACGGCTTCGCACCGGGCGAGGCGCTGCAGAGCCTGGAAGCGTCGCTGACCCGGGCCGCCGACGCCATGCCCGGCGCCGACGGCCGGGTGCGGGCGGGCCTGCCTCCCGGCAGCGAGTGGCGCTACTCCGGCGGCGGCTACACTCTCCTGCAGCTTCTGATCGAGGAGGTCACCGGGCAACCGTTCGCTGCCTACCTGGACGACGCCGTGCTGACGCCGCTCGGCATGCGCCGTTCGACGTTCGCGCTGCCGGGTGACGAGGTTGCGGACGTAGCCACCGTCTACGACGACGCCGGGCAGGCGGCACCTCACTACCGCTACACGGCCACCGCGGCCGCCGGCCTCTATACCACCGTCGCCGATCTCACCCGCTTCCTGCAGGCCCAGCGTCCCGGCCCTGACGCCGATCCGGCCGGGCGCGGCGTGCTGCGCCCGGACACCCTGACGCTGATGCGCCAGCCGGCGGCGCGCACCCGCGGAACCGACGTCTGGGGCCTCGGTCACATGCTGTACACGGACAATGATGCCGGCGGCTTCATCATCGGCCACGACGGCGGCAACCGTCCGGCCATCAACACCACGGTCCGCTTCGACCCGGCGAGCGGCGACGGCATCATCGTGCTGGTCACCGGCAACCGTCGCCTCGCCAGCGAGCTCGGCGGCGAGTGGGTGTTCTGGCGCACCGGGCGCCTGGACATCGCCAGCTACGCGGACGCGCTGGACCGGGTGGTGGTCACCATCGCCGTGGGCTGGGCCGTCATCGCGCTGCTGTTCGGCGCCATCGGCTGGCGCGTCGCGCGGCGGCGGCCCGTGGCCGGCGGCCCGGCTGACGATCCTCGCTGAAACGAGGGGTGATGTAAGGGCCGCGGCGGTCTACATTAGGCGCAACGATGTGGCGCGCCGTGCGCGCCCGGTGCTCCTCTAAAGCGACATTCACAGCATTGCAGGGTTATTGCCATGGCCGAACAGATTCCTCTCGTCGACACCTGGCCCGATCAGGATACCCGTGGCCACCGGATTCCGGGCAGCCGCTACACCTCCCGGGAGTTCTTCGCCAAGGAATGGGAAGGCATGTGGACCAAGGTCTGGCTGCTGCTGGGCCGCGAGTCGGAGCTGCCCAATCCGGGCGACTGGCAGATGGAAGAGGTGGGCCGCGAAGAGATCCTCATGGTCCGCCAGAAGGACGGCTCGGTGAAGGCGTTCTTCAACGTCTGCCAGCACCGCGGCAACCCACTGGTGTCCGAGCCCAAGGGCAGCATCAAGAGCCGCTTCGTCTGCAAGTACCATAGCTGGGCGTTCCTGCCGGACGGCACCCTCAACTTCGCACCGGACAAGGAAGACTTTCCGGAAGGCAACCCCTGCGAGAACGTGCGCCTGGTGGAGCTCGCCTGCGAGACCTTCGCCGGCTTCGTGTGGGTGAACATGGACCCGGACTGCCAGAGCCTGCGCTCGTTCCTCGGCCCGATCTGGGACGAGTGGGAGAAGCGCGAGATTCATACCTGGAAGCGCACCATGGCCCACAGCATGTGGCTGCCGTGCAACTGGAAGGTGGTGCTGGACAACTTCAACGAGTCGTACCACGTGCCCACCGTGCACATGGCGGCGACGCCGGACACCGACCGCAAGAAGATCCGCGGCAATATCAACACCTACTTCAAGGAGACCAAGTTCGACCTCTCCGACGAAGGCCACAACCGCATGGTGATGCAGGGCGGCTACGGCAGCGGCTCCACTGACAAGGAAGGCAACATCCTCGAGCCGCTGGCCAGCCAGCTTCGCTACTGGGATCTCGATCCGGCGGACTTCAAGGGTCGCCCCGAAGACACCCGCGGCGCGATCCAGGAAGCGAAGCGCCGGCTCGGTCCGGCGCGCGGGTTCACGCACTACGAGAACGTGCCCGACCAGCAGCTCACCGACGCGTTCCACTACACCCTGTTCCCCAACTTCGCGGTGTCGCTGTGGTCCGACGGCTTCCACTTCCTGCGGGCGCGGCCGCACCGGGACGACCCGGAGCAGTGCCTGTTCGACAACTGGTGGTACGCGAGCCCGGCCGCCGTCGCCGCCGGCGCGAAGGCCAACGAGCGCGGCCTCGGCACCCACTTCGACGGCGAGGCGCCGCATCGCATGCTGACCTTCGGGCAGGACTCCATCGGCCCCGCCATCGAGGAGGACGTGGCCGTGTTCGTGACCCAGCAGCGCGGCTTCCGCTCCCGCGGCTTCAGCGGCGTGTACCTCTCCAACCAGGAGAAGCGCATCCGTCGCTACCACGAGCTGATCGACGACTACATCGACGGCCGCCGCCCCTGACCGGCCCGCGCCGCCGCGGCCGCGCGGCGGCGCCCGATCCAGCCCTCAGCGGCGCGTGAGCGCCTGGGCCTGCGCCACGTAGCCACGGTTCCAGGTGGGGCTCACGGTCAGATCGTTGATGCAGACGTGGGCCGGCAGCCGGGCCAGAAACGCCACGATCTCGCCGCAGTCCTCCGGCTGCACCATGCGCGCCCGGTCCTCGGCCGTCACCGCCACCGGCCGGTTGTCGAGGATGGGCGTCGCCACTTCCCCCGGGCACACGGCGCAGGCGCGCACGCCGTGGATGCCGGCCTCCATGTTGATGCTCTCGTTCATGGCGTTCATGGCGTGCTTGGCCGCCGTGTAAGCCGGCCCGGTGACCACCGACACGTGCTTGCCCGCCCAGGAAGAGACGTTGACGATCAGCCCATCGCCCTGGGCGATCATGGCCGGCAGCACCGCCCTGGCGCAGTAGAAGGCGCCGTCCAGGTCGATGCGGATCACCCGGTCCCAGTCGGCCACCGACAGGTTGTGCCAGTTGCGCGCGCGGACGTTGATGCCCGCGCTCGACACCAGCACGTCGATGCGTCCGTGACGCTCAAGAATGCCGTCCGCCACCGCCTGCACCGCCGGCTGATCCGCCACGTCCAGCGCCGCCGTCTCGGCCGCGGCGCCGATCCGGCCTGCGACGTCGGCCAGCTTGTCGGCCCGCCGCCCGGACAGCACCACGGTCATGCCCGCCGCGGCCAGCGCCACCGCCGCCGCCTCGCCGATGCCGGTGCCCGCCCCGGTGACCCAGGCCACCTTACCCGTCAGATCGCGCATGCCGTCCCTCCATGTTTGCCAGAGATCGACGTTGTAGCCGGAATGGCGCGACAATGCGACCGTCCGACGGAGGGCCCACCATGGCGAGCGCAGAACATCTCGAGCGAATCCGCAGTCAGGGATACACGGTCATGGAGCGGCTGCTCGATGACGCCGCGCTGGCCCGGCTGCGCGACGAGCTTTCGCCCTGGCTGCAGGGGCGCCTGTTCGGCCGCAACGACTTCGAGGGCACGCGCACCGAGCGGGTCTACGCCCTGCTGGCCAAGGCGCCGAGCGTATCGGTGCTGATCGAGCATCCCGACGTGCTGGCGCTGGTGGACGCCCTGTTGCCCCCCAACTACCTGCTGTCGGCAGCGCTGGCCATCAACCTGCACCCCGGCGAGACCGCCCAGGACTTCCACATCGACGATGCCGCCGGCGGCCGCGACCACCCGATGTTCACTCGACCGCGGGACATGCTGGGGGTGAGCACCATCTGGGCCATCGACGACTTCACCGCCGACAACGGCGCCACCGAGGTGGTGCCCGGCAGCCATCGCTGGGGACCCGAGCGGCGGCCCACCGACGCCGAGGCGGTTCCAGTGCTTATGCCGGCCGGGTCGGTGCTGGTGTTCGCCGGCAATCTCATCCACCGCGGCGGCGCCAACCGCAGCGGCCGCTGCCGGCTGGCCATCACGCCCCAGTACTGCATGCCCTGGCTGCGCCAGATCGAGCACATGGTGCTGGCGGTGCCGCCCGAGATCGCCGCCCGCTACAGCTCACGGGTGCAGGAACTGCTCGGCTACAACATCATCGACCCGGGCTTCATGGGCTACGTGGACGGCCGTCACCCCAAGCATCTGATCGACCCCCATTACCAGGGTCGCAAGCATCACGGGATGCGGCCCGGGGCGTGACCCCGGCGGCGACCTCGTCGCGCACCCACTCGAGCTCGTCGGCAAGAGCCGTCAGCGCGGCGGGCTCGATCGGGTAGTGCCCGCCCTCCGGCAACTCGACGTAGCGTTTCGGCGCCGCAATCCGCTCGAAGAACGGCAGGCTCATGGCGGGAGGCGTCCAGCGGTCGGTACCCGGATGCACCAGGGACACGGGCGGGCTCGTGAATGCCTCCGGCGCCACAGTTGGCTGCGAGAACAGGAAGCTGCGAACGAAACCGAGCGGCATGCGCCCGCCGCCGCCCCGGGGATCGGTCACGCACAGGCGCCGCAGCGCCGGGTCGTTGGCGATGGTGTGCATGGGCACGAGCCAGCGCAGCGGCAGGCGCAGCCGTGCCGCCCGTGGGCCGAGACGTCGCAGCAAGGGACGGCAGGCCCGCACCCCAGCCGCGCCGCCCCAGCGCATCAGTGCAGGCCAGGTACGCGACGCCGACGGGTCCAGCAGGCAGGTGGCCAGCAGATGGGCAACCCCGCCCGCCCGCGCTGCCGCGGAGTAGCCGAGCAGCCCACCCATGCTGGCGCCCAGCACTACCAGCGGGCGCCCGTCTCCCTGCTCAGCGCGAATCAGGTCGGTTACACAGTCGACCCAATGGTCGTAGACCACCGCGCCCGGGTCCGGCACGCGCGATCGCCCGTAGCCCGGCAGGTCGGGGATCACCACCTGATACCCGCGGTCCACGGCGAGCGCGGCCAGCGGCCAGAGCGCTCCGGCATGGCCGCCCGCGCCGTGCAGCACCAGCAACCGAACCGTCGCCGCTGCCGAGCCGCCGCGCACCAGGTGCACGTCCATATCGCGCCAGCGCCACCAGGAGCACGCCGGCACCGCGGTGGCCCGGGCGCGCCAGGCAGGAGGCAGGCAGTTCAGGTAGGCCTGAAAGTCCTCAGGCAGGACGGTTGTCATCGCTGTTGCCCCTACTGCAAAAACCGAGTAATACTCACATACCGGCCCGGGCGGGCCTACTCGCATCCTCGGAAATGCCGCAACTGCGCCGACAGCCCCGTCAGACACGGGCCCGGGCCACCTTCGACGCCATCCTGGACGCAGCGGCTCAGCTTTTCGCCGAGCACGGCTACGCAGCCACAACCACGAATCGGGTGGCGGAGCGGGCCGGGGTGTCGATCGGCTCGCTGTATCAGTACGTCTCTGACAAAGACGCGTTGCTGCTCGCCCTTGCCGAACGCCATCTGCAAGAGGCGGCGGATGCGCTGTCCGACACCTTCAGGGCCCTGCACCGGGACCGCCCCGACGTCGCGGAGACGGTTCGGCGGCTTGTCGCGACCCTGGCGGACCTGCATCGTCACGACCCGGCCATGCACCGGCTGCTGTTCGATCAGACCCCGCGCACGCCGGCCCTCGCCGCCCGCCTGCGCCAGGCCCAGCGCGACCTCGGCCGCGCCGTCGCTGCCGAACTGATCCGACTGGGCGTTGCCGGCCCTCATCCCCAGGCCCGGGCGCTGCTGCTGGTGCAGGGGCTGGAGGCACAGGTGCACGGCGCCGTCCTCGAGCCGCCGCCCGACAGCTCTTCCGCCGAGCTCATCGACGAGCTGATCGCGCTGTGGACGACCACCCTCGGCCATATCGGTCAGGGCGGGGCAGAAACCCGAATCGACTAGACTCGCACCTCAACGACGACACCGACACGGAGCGCCAAAGCCGCATGAGCATCATCCGCCATCGAGCCAAGGAGCAGCTGCCCATGGTGCTGCTCACCCTGCTCAGCATCGTCCAGGCCCTGGCGCTGGAGCTGCTGTGGGGCCACGTGGTCAGCGAGCCCACGCTGTACGTTCCATCCTGGGAGGCCGCGCTCGGCTGGGTGCAGGCGTTCACCACCTTCGTCGGCATT
This sequence comes from Pseudomonadales bacterium, assembly GCA_040219935.1. GTDB lineage: Bacteria > Pseudomonadota > Gammaproteobacteria > Pseudomonadales > Azotimanducaceae > UBA7803. The sequence goes on from JAVJUA010000098.1 coordinate 103,388, forward strand.
CTGCTGATCTGGGTGATCTACGCCAGCACGGCCATGCGCTTCCGCTGGGTGCCGGCCACCGCCGACTCGCTGTACCCGTTCCTGGTCGGGGTGGCCCAGTTCGCCCTGGTCGAGCTGCTCGGACCGGACACCCTCGGCGGCTGGTTCCTGGTAATGGCCGTGATCTATGCCGCCATGACCTGGATCAGCCAGCGCACCCTGAAGGCGGCCAGGATGGACGAGGACAACCACGAGTTCTTCCGGCACGTCCGGCCCGCAACGCTGCGGGACTTTCGCGGCGCGGCGCTCATCGTCCTGATGATGGTCGTCGTCGGCATCCTGCTACTGGCCACCGGCCACGCCGGCTGGCTGGCCATGGCCGCCACCCTGATGGTCACCACCGGCCTGCTCTACCAGTTGTATCTGTCCGACCGGTACTGGCGGCGCTCGCTGCTGGCGCCAAGCCCCGACCCGACTAGCCCTTGAGCGACGCCAGAAACTCCAGCGTGCGGTCGTAGGCGCCATCCTCCACCGCGGCGATGGCAGCGTTGAAGTGGGTGACACCCATGTCCTCGAGGCGCTTCAGCGAGCCGCGCAGCGCGTTCTCGTCGCCGGCTATGGCGATGTCGGCCGGGCCCTTCACCCCTTCCTGGTCGAGCATGGCGCGGTAGCTGGGCAGCTGGCCGTAGATGGTCAGCGTCTCGGCGATGCGCGCCCGGGCGTCGTCCGGCTTGTTGGTCAGGACGATGGGGAAGCCGCCCACCACCGTCGGATCGGGCCGCCCGGCGCCGGCCGCCGCGGTTCGCAGCCGCTTGATGATGTGGCTCTCCATGGTCTTCGGCCCCACCATCCAGGTGTTGGTGCCGTCGGCCAGCTCGCCCGCCAGCTTCAGCATCACCGGCCCCAGGGCGGCCACCACCACCGGCAGACGGCCGGCGTCGGGCACGTCGAGGGAGACGTTGCTGACGTTGTACTCGTCACCCTGGAAGCTGGCGGTCTCGCCCCGGGCCAGCGGCATCAGCACCGACAGGTACTCGCGCATGTGGCGCGCGGGCTTGTCGTAGGACATGCCGAACATGCCCTCGATGACGATCTGGTGCGACAGCCCGATGCCCAGGGTGAAGCGGCCGCCGCTGGCCGCCGCCGTGGTCAGCGCCTGCTGGGCGATGGCCACCGGATGACGCGGGTAGGTGGGGGTGACCGCGGTGCCGAGGCCGACCCGGCTGGTCGCCTGGCCCACCAGCGCCAGGGTGGAGATGGCGTCGTGGGAGAAGATGTTGGCCATCCACACGTCGTCGAGGCCGGCGGCCTCCACCTGCCTCGCCGTGCCGACGATGTCCTGAAGGGTCCGCCGCTGGCCGTCGCCGCCGATCATCACGCCGATACGCATGTCGCTCTCCCGCTCGTGGAATGTGTTCCGATGCCCCGCACGATACGGCAATCGACCCACCCGGCAAACCGGACCGAACTGGCGCCGGCACGGCCGATCACGGCATAATCGCCGGCTTTTGGCCCGAAACGAGGTAACGACATGGCACAAGCAGGGCGCGCAACCATCGCCATTCTCGGCGGCACCGGCGATCTCGGCACCGGCCTGGCGATCCGCTGGTCCAAGGCCGGGCACCGCATCGTCATCGGCTCCCGGACCCTGGAGAAAGCCCAGGCCGCCGTGGCCGCGCTGAAGGAGATCAGCCCCGAGACGCCGGCCGAGGCCATGGAGAACGCCGACGCCGCGGCCGCCGGCGACATCGTCGTGCTGACCGTGCCCGCGGAGCATCAGCTCTCGACGCTGGGCCACGTCAAGGCCGGCCTCGACGGCAAGATCCTGATCGACGTCACCGTGCCCCTGGTGCCGCCCAAGGTGGGCACCGTGCAGCTGCCGCCGGAAGGCAGCGCCGGCAAGCGCGCCCAGGAGTTCCTCGGCGACGGCGTGCAGGTGGTGAGCGCGTTCCAGAACATCGCCGCCCACCTGCTGCAGCAGGACGTGCACATCGAGTGCGACGTGCTGGTGGCGGGCAACAGCAAGGAAGCCCGGCAGCGGGTCATCGACCTGATCTCCGAGGCCGGCATGAAGGGCTGGCACGCCGGCCCCATCGCCAACGCGGCCGCCGCCGAGGCCCTGACGTCGATCCTCATCCAGATCAACCGTCAGGGCGAGATCTCCCACGCCGGCATCAAGATCGTCGGCCAGGGCGACCACTGACGGCCATGTCTGCTGCAGATCAGACCGCCGCCGTGGCCACCGGGGCGCTGTCGGTGGCGCCGCTGCCCGGGCTGCCGATGGTGACCAAGGGCGACGACCTGGGGCGCCTGATCCTGGACGCCCTGGCCGCGGCCGCCATCACCCTGGTCGACGGCGACGTGGTGTGCGTCGCCCAGAAGATCGTCTCCAAGGCCGAGGGCCGGCTGGTGGCGCTGCGCGACGTGACGCCCGGCGACGAGGCGCGGCGGCTGGCGGCGCTCACCGACAAGGATCCGCGCATGGTGCAGCTCATCCTCGATGAGTCCACCGAGGTGGTGCGGCACAAGCCCGGTGTGCTGATCGTGCGCCACAAGCTGGGGCTGGTGGGCGCCCACGGCGGCATCGACCAGTCCAACATCGAGCACGACGACGGCGTGGAAGGCGAGCACGCCCTGCTGCTGCCGGTGGATCCGGACGCCTCCGCCCGGGCGCTGCGGGCCGCCCTGGAGGCGGCGACCGGCAAGCGCCTCGGCGTGGTCATCACCGACAGCCACAACCGGCCGTGGCGCATGGGCACCGTCGGCACCGCCATCGGCTGCGCCGGCATCCGGGTGCTGGACGACCGCCGCGGCGGCCACGACCTGTTCGGCCGCGAGCTGAAGGTGACCCTGATCAACCGCGCCGACGCGCTGGCCACCATGGCCACGCTGGTGATGGGCGAGACCACGGAGCGCACCCCGGTGGCGCTGATCCGCGGCCTGCCGCCGGACGACGCCGACGAGACCGCCCGCAGCGCCGTGCGGCCGCTGGAAGAAGACCTGTTCCGCTGATGACGCGCGTGCTGGCCATCACCGGCGGGGTGGGCGGAGCCAAGCTGGCCCTGGGGCTGGCCCACCTGCTCGGCCCGGACGAGGTGGCGTTCGCGGTCAACACCGGCGACGACTTCGAGCATCTGGGCCTGCAGATCGCGCCCGACCTGGACACCCTCACCTACACCCTGTCCGGGCTCGCCAACACCGACCTCGGCTGGGGCCGGCAGGACGAGACCTGGCACTTCATGAGCGCCCTGGAGGCCCTGGGCGGCGAGACCTGGTTCCGCCTCGGCGACCGCGACCTGGCCATGCACGTGACCCGCACCCGGATGCTGGCGGCCGGCGCCAGCCGCACCGAGGTGGCCGCCCACCTGGCCCGCTCCCTGGGCGTCGCGCACCGCATCCTGCCCATGAGCGACGACCCGGTGCGCACCACGGTCAACACCCCCGAAGGCCCCCTGGCGTTTCAGCACTACTTCGTGCGCGACCGCTGCGCCCCGGCCGTCACCGGCTTCGAGTTCGCCGGCGCCGCCGCCGCCGCACCGTCAGCCGCGGTCATGGACTGGCTGGCCAGCGCCGACGCGGTGGTGATCTGCCCGTCCAACCCGTTCGTCTCGGTGGACCCGTTGCTGTCCCTGCCCGGCTTTCGCGACGCCGTGCGCGCCGCCCGGGCGCCCGTGGTGGCGGTCTCGCCCATCATCGGCGGCAGCGCCATCAAGGGGCCCACCGCGAAGATGATGCGCGAGCTCGGCGTGCCCACCGAGGCCACCCAGGTGGCCGCCCACTACGGCAACCTGCTGGACGGCTTCGTGCTCGACAGCCAGGACGCGGCGCTGGCGGACCGCATCGAGACCGCCACTGTCGTGACCCATACCGTCATGCTAACGTTGGCCGACCGCATCGCCCTGGCCGAATCGGTGCTGGAGTTCGCCGCCCGCCTGCGCTGAACCTGCCCGCCCCCGGAGACCATCATGTGGGCCATCGTCCCGATCAAGACCCTGGAAGCCGCCAAGCGCCGGCTGGCGGACGTGCTGTCGCCGGAGGAACGCCGGGCGCTGATGCTGGCCATGGCCCGGGACGTGCTCTCGGCCCTGGCCCGCTGCCCCGCCCTCACCGGCGTGCTGATCGTCTCCCGCACCCCCGAGGCCGACGCCCTGGCCCAGACCTTCGGCACCGAGCGCTTCATGGAAAGCCCCGATGCCGACCTCTCCCAGGCCCTGACCCAGGCCGCCGACTACGCCCGCGACCACCTGCACGCCCGCGGGGTGATGATCGTGCCCGCCGACGTGCCGCTGATCGAGCCGGACGAGATCGCCGAGATCCTGGCCGGCCATCGCTCAGTGACGGTCATGCCCGACGACGAGCGCCTGGGCACTAACGGCCTGATCTGCTCGCCGCCGGATCGCATCCGCTTCCGCTTCGACGGCCGGAGCTTCCGGCCGCACGTGGACGCCGCTCGTGCCGCCGGGGCCGAGCCTCGCATCGTGCCCTCGCCCCGCTTCGCCCTGGACGTGGACACTCCGGACGACCTGCGCGCGCTGCTGCGCCAGGGCCCGGAAACCCAGACCGCCAGCTTCCTGGAACGCGCCGGCATCGCCGCCCGGCTGGGGGTCGGCCCATCCCTGGACGGGGACCGTTCCGGTGCCCACAATGGCCCATCTCATGGAAACGCCTGAAGCATCATGAACGCGAACGCCACGCCGTCCGTCCTCCGTCAGATCGCAGAACTCGCCGACGCCGGCCAGGTGCCGGACGCATCCCTGGCGCTGGCGCTGGCCAGCGAGCCCGACACCCACGCGCTGGCGGCCGTGGCGGCGCGGCTGCGCGACCGCGGCTTCGGCAACGGCGTCACCTACTCGCGCAAGGTGTTCATCCCGCTCACCCATCTGTGCCGCGACGTCTGCCACTACTGCACCTTCGCCCAGGTGCCCCGCAAGCTGAAGGCGCCCTACCTGACCGTGGACGAGGTGCTGGAGATCGCCCGGCACGGCGCCGCCATGGGCTGCAAGGAGGCCCTGTTCACCCTGGGCGAGAAGCCGGAACTGCGCTACAAGGCGGCCCGGGAGGCCCTCGCCGCCATGGGCTTCGAGACCACGCTCGACTACCTGCACCACGTCGCCGGCCGCGTGCTCGAGGAGACCGGCCTGCTGCCGCACCTGAACCCGGGCACCATGACCCGGGAAGAGCTCGACCGGCTGCGGCCGGTGTCGCCGTCCATGGGCATCATGCTGGAATCGCTGTCCGACCGGCTCACCGAGAAGGGCATGCCCCACTACGGCTCGCCGGACAAGGTGCCGGCGGTGCGCATCGAAACCCTGGAGCGGGCCGGCGAGGCCCGGGTGCCGTTCACCACCGGCATCCTGATCGGCATCGGCGAGACGCGCCGCGAGCGCATCGAGTCGCTGCTGGCCATCCGTGACGTGCATCAGCGCCACGGCCACATTCAGGAGATCATCATCCAGAACTTCCGGGCCAAGCCGGATACCAAAATGGCCCACGCGCCGGAGCCGAACCTGGACGAGCTGCTGTGGACCATCGCCGTGGCCCGCATCCTGTTCGGCGCCGACATGAGCGTGCAGGCACCGCCCAACCTGAGCCCGGGCGTGCTGCCGCAGATCGTCGCCGCCGGCATCAACGACTGGGGCGGCGTGTCGCCGCTCACCCCCGACTTCGTGAACCCGGAAGCGCCGTGGCCGCACCTGGACGAGCTGACCCGGGAAACCGCTGCTGCCGGCAAGCACCTGCACGAGCGCCTCACCGTGTATCCGGCCTACGTGCGCGATCTCGAGCGCTGGGTCGACCCGGGCCTGCACGAGCGCATCGTCGAGCTGGTGGACGCCGAGGGCGTGCCGCGCACGGACGACTGGTGCCCCGGCGCGCCCGTTGCGCCGCCCCAGGACGTGCTGGACGCGATTCGCGCCCAACCGAAGCAGGTGTCTGCCGACCTGGCGGCCATCCTCGAGCGGGCGGCTGCCGGCCAGGACCTGGAGGAAGCCGAGGTGGTGCGCCTGTTCGCCGCCCGCGGCGACGACTTCAGCGCCGTGGTGCAGGCGGCCGACCGGGTGCGCCAGACCGTCAACGGCGACACCGTCAGCTTCGTCGTCAACCGCAACATCAACTACACCAACATCTGCTACTTCAAGTGCCAGTTCTGCGCCTTCTCCAAGGGCAAGCTGAGCGAGAACCTGCGGGGCCGGCCCTACGACCTGTCCCATGAGGAGATTCAGCGCCGCACCAGTGAGGGCTGGGCCCGCGGCGCCACGGAAGTGTGCATGCAGGGCGGCATTCACCCCGAGTACACGGGCGACACCTACATCGACATCGTCCGCGCGGTGAAGGCCGCCGTGCCCGACATGCACGTGCACGCGTTCTCGCCGCTGGAGGTCTGGCAGGGCGCGGCCACGCTGGGCCTCGACCTCGACACCTACCTGACGCGCCTCAAGGAAGCCGGCCTCGACACCCTGCCCGGCACCGCGGCCGAGATTCTCGACGACGAGGTGCGCCAGATCATCTGTGCCGACAAGATCAACACCGCGCAGTGGCTGCAGGTCATGGAGGCCGCCCACCGGGTGGGCTTCCGCACCACGGCCACCATCATGTACGGCCATGTCGAGCGGCCGGAGCACTGGGCCCGCCACCTGCTGCGCATCCGCACGCTGCAGAAGAAGACGGGCGGTTTCACCGAGTTCGTGCCGCTGCCGTTCGTGCACATGGAAGCGCCCATGTACCTGAAGGGCCGGGCGCGCAAGGGCCCCACGTTCCGCGAGAGCGTGCTGATGCACGCGGTGGCGCGGCTGGTGCTGCACCCCCACATCAGCAACATTCAGGCGAGCTGGGTGAAGCTCGGCCACGCCGGCGTCAAGGCGTGCCTGAACGCCGGGTGCAACGACCTGGGCGGCACGCTGATGAACGAGAGCATTTCCCGCGCCGCCGGCACCCTGCACGGCCAGGAGACCTCGCCGGAAGGCATGCTGGAGATGATCGAGTACGCGAAGCGCACGCCGCGTCAGCGCACCACCCTCTACCAGGACGCCAGCCCCGAGCGCGTCAAGGCCGGCCGCGGCGCGCCGGAGCTGCTGGAGATCGTCAACACGCCGGCGCGCAAGTACGAGCGGCGCCGCAAGGGCGAGCTGCTGCGGCCGGGTCTGACCCAGGCGGTCGACGCCGGCTGACCGGCGCCGACCGGTGGCTGTGGAGCCGGCCTAAGCCGGCTCCACAGACGCTCGCTGGGCCCTGGCTGCCGCCATGAGCGGCAGCAGCAACCCGGCGAAGATGGCCAGCGAGGCCGCTGCCAGCAGCCACAGCGTGGTGCTCATGCCCCACAGCTCCAGCACGTAGCCGACCACCGGCCCGGTCAGGGCGAACGCGCCCCGGAAGCCGAAGCTGGCGAGCGAGTTCGCCGTGCCCCGGAAGTGCCCCGGCACCCGCCGATTGAGCGCATCCCGAAGCACCACCACGCCGACACCGCGAGCGACGAAGAACGCCGCGCCGGCAGCAAAGGCACCGACGGGGCCCAGCAGATCCAGGCCCACGTAGCCGACCACTGGCAGCAGGCCCATCACCGTCAGGGTGGCTGTGGTGCCGATGCGGTTCTCCAGCAGATGCGCCCACCGGCCCGACAACGCCGACAGCAGCGTCAGCACGGCCCACAGGTAGCCGAACGCTTCCAGCGCGATGCCGCGCTCCTGCCAGAGCTGCTGCAGCAGCCACACCGCGTAGAACGTGGTGAGGCTCCAGACGCACAGCGCCAGAAACGTCAGCCGCAGCACCAGGCTGTGGGTCAGCAGGTGCCGGCAGATCATCCCCATGTTGCGCAGGTGCTCGGCCTGCTCGAGGCGCACGGCCGGTGGCTCCACGAGCCGCAGCGCCAGCAGCAGCGGCAGCCAGCCCACCAGCGCCTGAACCCAGACCACCAGGTCCATGGATACCAGCAGCAGCAGGCTGCACGCCACCGCGGCCAAGGCCTCGGACAGGGTCTGCGCCCCGTACAGCCGACCGATCACCTGACGCTGCTCGCTCTCGCCACGGCCCAGCGCATCCTCGGTGTCGTAGATCATGGCGATGTCCGACCCCGAGATCAGGCTGCTGGCGATGCCAAGCGCCACCTCGAACAGCACCAGGCCCCAGAAGCCGTCGGCAAAGACCAGCGTGGTGTGGCCGATGCCGGCCAGCACGGCGCCGACCAGCAGCGTCGGCCGCCGGCCGATCAGGTCGGCGGCGTAGCCCGACGGCACCTCGGTGATCAGCACCACCACGGCGAAGATCGCCTGCAGCAGGAAGATCTCCTGCATGTCGAGGCCCTTGCTCTGAAAGAACGGCACCGCAATCGGCATGATCACCAGGAACACCTGGAAGAAGGCCAGGGCCAGTGTCGTGCCGACGTTGCGTTCGAGTGCTCTCCTTTGTGCTTGCCCGTTCATGGCTGCTTGCTCTGTTGTTGTCGTCGTCGAAGCTTCGGAATCTTCGGATCCAGAAACGAAAAACCCCGGAGGCCAGGGGCTCTCCGGGGTTTTTTCTGCAAGCTTGGTTGCCAGTAGAAACGACTATCCGCTAGAGCCCGTGCCTCCACGCACGAAGGTCACCATCAGGTGATCGCGCAGCGAGCGCGCCACCGGGACGGTGTCCATTTGCTTGTTGATGCAGTAAGCGCTCATGGGTTCGGTTCGTCGTCTGGTCGTCAGGTTCAAAACAGGGCGGCGATTCTGCTCCCGGAAATGCGAGGCGTCAAGCCTCAGAGCGACGAAACGTGCCGCTGGCACGTCATTCGCGGGTTCGACATACTCGCTCCGATTCATCGGTCACGAGCATACACACACATGTCGCTACGCGTCGGCCTCATCGGCTGCGGCCACATCGGCCGCTTCCACGCCCGCAACATCAAGGACGTGCAGAGCCACGGCCTGGCCGACATCGACTACCACGCGGTGTGCGACCGCGACATTGACCGCGCCGAGCAGTTCGCCCGCATCGGCGGCTGCGCCATCGCCACCACGGAAGCCGACGACGTCATCGCGCAGTGCGACGCGGTGTACATCTGCACCGAGACCGCGGAGCACCCGGCGCTGGTCACGGCCGCCGCCGCTGCGGGGCGGCACGTGTTCTGCGAGAAGCCGCTGGCCGGCACCCTGGCCGAAGCCGAGGCCATGACCGCCGCCGTTCAGGCGGCCGGCGTCACCCACCAGGTGGGCCTGGTGCTGCACTTCAGCCCGGTCTACCGAGTGCTGGCCGACGAGATGGCGCAGGGCGCTGGCCCCGTGCTCACGGCCCATCTGCGCGACGACCAGAGCTTTCCCATCGGCAGCCACTACGGCTCCTCCTGGCGCAGCTCGGTGGCGCGCGCCGGAGGCGGCGCCCTGCTCGAGCATTCCATCCACGACGTCGACCTGCTGCGGCGCCTGTTCGGCGAGATCACGAGCGTGCGCTGCCATACCCGCAACGTCGCCGGCCATGCCGGCATCGAGGACGTCGCGCTGGTGACCTTCGAGCATGCCGGCGGCCACTGCTCGACCCTCACCTCGGTCTGGCACGACATCGGCTCACGGCAGTCGAGCCGGCATCTGGAGGTGTTCTGTCGCGGCGCGCGCCTGGAGACCCACCAGGACTACTTCGGCTCGCTCGCCATCGAGCGCGGCGACGATGCCCCGGTCACCCGCTCCAGCGACGAAGTGCTGGCCCGGTTCATGGCCCTGGAGGCACTGCACCCGCGGGACGAAGACCTGCGCCTGCTCGGCGGCCTCGGCGACCGCCGCTTTCTGCAGGCCGCCGCCGCCGGCGTGCCCGCCACCCCAGGCTTCGAGCAGGCGCTGGTAGCCCACCGCATCGTCGACGCCTGCTACCGCAGCGCCGCTGCAGGTCGCGACGTCAGCGTGGCGCCACCTCATCCAGAAACCCGGCCAGCGCGCGGTTGAAGGTCAGCGGATTCTCGAAGTAGGCGGAGTGACCGGCATCCACCTCGACGACGCGGGCGTCGGGTAGATGACCTGCCAGCTCGCGAAGCACCGACGGCGGCCAGATCAGGTCACGGGTGCCGGCGACGACCAGCACCGGCAGCGTCAGCTCGGCCGCGCGCGCCAGGGGGACGCGAACGTCCGGCGCGAACAGCCGGCGGAACAGGTCCAGGCTTTCGAACGCGGTGTTGAATGCCGAAAGCTGCAGGTACAGAAAGGCGCCGGCCGGATGGGTGCGTGGGAAGTCGGCAGCCAGCGCCGGGCTCACCGCACCGGCCGCGGCCGCCCGCTCACCCATGGTGCGCACGCTCTCCAGACCCGAGGGCAGCGCCAGCCCGCCGATGGTGTCCGCCAGCACCAGCGACGCGATGCGCTCGGGATGGCCCAGCGCCATCTGCACCCCGGTCCAGCCGCCCATGGACTGACAGACGAAGTGCGCGCGCTCGACGCCGGCCGCGTCCATCACCGCCAGGGCGTCGGCGCCGAACTCGGCCACCGAGAATTGACCGGGCGCACACGCGGAGCGCCCGAAGCCCCGGTGGTCGTGCGCCAGACAGCGGTAGCCGACGGCGAACTCGGGTATCTGCTGCCACCAGCTGGTGCTGTTGCCGCCGGCACCGTGACAGAAGAACACGGTCTGCGCCGTGGACGCGGCGTTCTCAGCCGTGTCGACGTAGTACAGCTTCTCACCGGAGGGCACGTCACGTTGGGCATAGGGCATGGTCAGTCCTCCAGACCGGGCCGGCAGATGGGGTCATGGTATCTTCTGCCGCGGCGGGACGATGATAGCGTCGGGGGAGAGGCAGATGAACGAGGTGCGGTTCGGTCTGGTGGGCGCGGGTGCGATCGCCGAGCTCACAGCCAGGGATCTGGCTCGCCACGACGCCGTGCGGCTGACCGCGGTGGCCGACCCCAGCACCCAGCGCGCCGCGGCCCTGGCGGCCCAATTCGACATCCCCTACACCCATGCCGACGCCGCCGCGCTGCTGCGCCGCGACGACATCGACGCGGTCTACGTGGCCGTGCCCAACGCCCTGCATGCCGGGCTGGCGACAGCCGCCCTGGCCGCGGGCAAGCATGTGCTGCTGGAGAAGCCCTTCGCCACCTCTGCCGCCGAGGCGGAGGCGGTGGCCGCCGCGGCGGAGCGGCATGGCCGGCTCTTGATGCTGGGCATGAACCAGCGCTTCGACGCCAACGTGCAGCGGGCGCGGCAGCTCGTGCGCAGCGGCGAGCTGGGGCCCGTGTACTTCGCCCGCGGCTACTGGCGGCGCCGCAGCGGCATTCCCCGCATCGGCAGCTGGTTCACCCGCAGGGCCGACGCCGGCGGCGGCGCCCTGCTCGACATCGGCGTGCACATCCTGGATGTGCTGCTGTTCGTGCTGGACGAGTTCAAGCCGGTGTCGGTGAGCGGCGTCGCCTTCAGCCGCCAGGGCAACCGCGGCCGCGGCGACGGCGACTGGGGCCGCTCGGAGCGCGACGACAGCACCTTCGACGTCGACGACCTGGCAGCCGCGCTGGTTCGCCTCGACAGCGGCGCCGCGCTGAGCCTGGAAGCGGCCTGGGCCCTGCACCAGCCGGACCAGGACCAGATGGGCGCGGAGCTCCATGGGGAAGATGCGGGGCTGTCCGTGTACCGGAATCAGCTCTACCGACCCGGCGACGGCGGCGGCTACAGCATCGTCGAGGGGCTGCCGGATGGCCCCCTGCCCTATCCCCACTGCAGCCGCAGCCACCACTTCGTGAACGTGCTGCTGGACCGGGAGCCGGCCGTGGTCACGGTCTCCCAGGCCCTCACCGTGCAGCGCCTGCTGGATGCGATCTACGCTTCGGCCGCCGCCGGCCGGGAGGTTGCCCTGTGACCACCATCGACTTCGGCAGCGGCCGCGCCGATCCGGACACGTTTCCGGTGGAAGCGCTCAAGGCGGCGGCCGTGCGCGCCCTGGACCGGGACGGCCGGCTGCTCGCCGACTATCCCGGCGGCTTCGGCCATGCGGGCCTGCGACGCGCCATGGCGCGCCGCGAGTCGGAGCGGGAGGGCATCGAGGTGGATCCGGACCACCTGATCCTGACCCATGGCTCCATGCAGGCGGTGACGCTCACGGCCCAGACCCTGCAGGAGGCGCCCGGCGATCCCGTGATCGTCGAGGCGTTCAGCTATCCCGGCACCCTGTCGGCCTACCGCAACCTGGGGCTCGACCTGCACGGCGTGCCGCTGGACGCCGGCGGCATCCGCCTCGACGCCCTGGAAGCCAAGCTCGACGAGCTCGCCCACGGCGGCCGCCAGGCGCGCTTCATCTACGTGATCAGCACCTATCAGAATCCTACCGGCTTCGTCATGCCGCGCGCGCGCCGGCAGGCGCTGATCGCGCTGGCGGCCCGGTACCGGGTTCCCGTGATCGAGGACAACTGCTACGCCGACGTGCACTACGAGGGTCCGGTGGAGCCGGCGCTGTATGCGCTGGACGACGGGCCCGACCAGATCTACCTGTGCTCGCTGTCGAAGATCCTGGGTCCGGGTCTGCGGCTCGGCTACGTGCTGGCCCGGCCGCCCCGGCTCGAGCGCTTCGTCGCGCGGCGCAACGACGCCGGCAGCAATACCCTGGCCGCCGCCATCGCCGCCGAGTTCTATGCGGACGGCATCTGGCAGCACGCCCGCCACACCAATGCAGCGCTGCGCATCAAACGCGACTGCCTGCTGGATGGCCTGGCGGCATCCCTGGACGACGTCTGCGTCTGGTCGCGGCCCCCTGGCGGGCTGTTCGTCTGGGTTCGCCTGCCGGACGACGTGGATCGCGCCCGGCTGCGCGGCATGGCTCAGGAGGCGGGCGTGAACTACCTGCCGGGGGCGTCGTTCCACTGCCGCGGCGAAGACGTGCCGTTCCTGCGCCTCGCCTTCGGGCACCTGACCCTGGCGCAGATCGAGGAAGGCGTGGCGCGCCTGGCCCGCGTCATCCGTCAGGCACGCACCAGCAACGAGCCGCGCGGGTTCGACGACCTGTTCGTGTGATGGGGGCGGCTACCGGGGGTTGGAGAGATGGGCGGCCAACCGCTGAAGCTGGCCGAGCTGGACCTGGTCTACCGGCATCGCCAGCGCTTCGAGCCCACCGGGCGCGAACCCGCTGACGGCGTAGCGATAGCGCAGCCGGGTGCGATCTTCACCCGCCGGTTCCAGCGCGAAGTCCATGGCACCCGAGACGCCCATCCCCTGCAGCGGCCCCAGCCCGCCCTCGAGCCGCAGCAGACGGCCGGGCTGCGCGAACACCACCCGCATGTGCTCGACGCCACCGCCGCCCGGCAAGCGTTCGCAGAAGCAGCCGCCGGGCTCGGGCGTGAGGCTGAAGTTGGCCGCGTCGCCGCTGTAGGAGTGGGTGGCATCCCACCACGAGGCAACCTCCACGGTGAGCGCGGTGAAGACCCGCTCCGGGGTGCCATCGACGATCAGCTCGTGCTCGGAAACGAAGCCGCCGGGGCCGCTGCTGGTCACCTCGGCGCTGGCGCCGGCGGCCAACCACAGGCACACCACCAGCCAGGCACCGTGCCGGCGCCTGCCCGGCGCGCTCATGCCTGAGGACGCTTGCCGCGCACCAGGCCGCGCAGCCGGTCCATGAGGGTGTCGTACTTGAGGTCGGTGAACTCGCCGGCGTCCAGGAACAAGCCGCCGCACTGACCGCAGGTTTCGTACCAGATGTGGGTCTGGCGCTGGTCGGCGGTCTTGGTCATCACCACGCCGCACTCCGGACACTCGATGTTGTCCAGGCGATCGAGGGCTTTGCCCAGGCGCGGATCACCCGCGTCCAGCACGGCCTCGGACATCCACTCGCGCTTCATCTCCATCAGCACCTCGGGCTTGCACCACAGCCCGCCGCAGTCGCTGCAGCGCTGCACCGTGATCTTGCGGCCGTAGGTCTTCGATTCCAGGGTTCCGGGGCACTTTGGACATTTCATGAAGATCGCTCCTGTCGAGCCAGCTTGGTGTCGGTTCCGTAGTATCGCGAATGCCAGATGCCATCCGCGGCTTCGCCCTCGACCGGCATCCGCCAGGTCTTCACCCGGGCGTCTGCCAAGCGCAGCCGGAACAGACCGCGTGGTTGATCGATGGTGTTCTGAATGTACGCCTCGGCCTCCCTGGGCGGCACGTACCGCTCGGCGATGCGTCGGTAGCGGTCGCGCCAGGCGTCGTCCTCACCGAGATCGTGGGCCAGCTCGGCACGCCCCTCCAGCAGCACCTTGCGGTACGGCAGCGGCTGCTCGTCGATGCACAGCGCCACCCTGGGGTCACGGCGCAGGCAGCGGAACCACTCCGAGGCGGCGCGGGGGGTGAAGTATATGGCGCCGTCCTCGTAGACGAACCAGATGGGCGTGACCAGGGGGCTGCCGTCGTCCCGCACCACCGCGATGCGCATGAGCACGCCGGGCTCTGCCAGAAAGGCATCGCGCTCCTCGTCGTTCATGACCGGCATAACACCCCCTTCCAGGCCCGGGATGTTAGCAGAACGCCTGGCCCTGCTACACTCGCCGCTCACCAGCCGACGGCGAACGCAATGACGGTCAGGTCGCTCGCAGGCACGCCGGCCGCCGGACCGCTGGGCTATCAGAGCTGGGCCCTGTTCGAGTGGGCCCGCAATCCGTACGTCATCCTCATCACCATCTACATCTTCGCACCGTACTTCACCACCACCGTGGTGGCGGACCCGGTACGCGGTCAGAGCCTGCTCGGCTACGCCAACAGCATCGCCGGCGCCCTGATCGCCCTCACCGCGCCCCTGCTGGGCGCCGTCGCCGACAAGCAGGGCCGCCGCAAACCCTGGCTGGCCGGCTTCGTGACCCTGATGGTGCCGGCGGTGTGGCTGCTGTGGTTCTCGATGCCCGGCGGCGGCGGCCTGGGGGTCATGACGACGCTGGCCCTGATCGTGCTGATCGCCATCCTGTTCGAGTACTCGGCGGTGTTCCACAACGCCATGCTGCCCAGCGTGGCGCCCATCTCCAAGGTGGGCATGATTTCCGGCCTGGCGCTGGCGTACGGCAACCTGGCCGGTCTCGGCCTGATGGTCTTCGTGCTGTACGCGTTCGCGCTGCCGGGCGAGGTGGATTGGGCGTTCATTCCCGAGCGGCCACTGTTCGGCCTGGACCGCACCGCGTCGGAGCCCGACCGCATCGTCGCGCCGCTGGTGGCGGCCTGGCTGCTGCTGTTCACCCTGCCGCTGCTGCTGTTCACGCCGGACGGCAGAGACAGCGGCTTCGGCGCGGCGCGCGCCGTGCGTCAGGGCCTGGCCGAGGTCTGGCGCACCGTGCGGCAGCTTCGCCACTACGCCAACGTCGGCCTGTACCTGCTGGCGCGCATGATCTTCAACGACGGCATGGCCGGGGTGCTGATCTTCGGCGGCGTGTACGCGGCCGGCACGTTCGGCTGGGGCACCACCACGCTGCTGCTGTTCGGCATCCTCACCAGCTTCTCCGCCGCCGTCGGCGCCGTGCTCGGCGGCTGGCTGGACGACCGGCTGGGATCGAAGCGCGCGGTGCTGGTGGCGGTGGGCGGCACCACCGGCCTGCTGGCGGTGGCGGTCACCATCCAGCCCGACAGCATCCTGTTCATGCCGTACGAGTCCGATACGGTGCTGTGGTCGCTGCCCTACTTCAACACGCTGCCGGAGGCGCTGTACTTCGCCAACACCCAGCTCTTCGCCATGTTCATCACCGTCGGCTTCGCCTCGGCGCGCACCATGATGGCGCGCATCGCCCCGCCGGCGCTGATGACCCAGTTCTTCGGGCTGTACGCCCTCTCCGGAACCGCCACCGCGTTCCTGGCGCCGCTGCTGGTGGGCACGTTCACGAGCTTCTTCCAGAGCCAGCGCGCCGGCTACGCATCGCTGATCATCCTGCTGGCGATCGGCTTCCTGCTCATGCTCCGGGTGCGGGAGGAGCAGGCCGAACAGGCGGCCTGAAGGCCGTGCGGGCGGCCTGAGCATTGCCAGGCATTGTCCGATGACGGCCCGCGGGCAGTAGCTTTCCGGCACGCGGATGCATAGACTGCGCGCCCGCCGGGGGCACCCCCACCGGCGCTGGTGTTTCGGCCCAATCCGGTATTGCCGCCATGCGTGGTCTGATCGTCGGGCTCATCGCCCTCCTCCTCTCATCCTGTGCCCCCGTCAACCTGGCGGAGATGCAGCGCAACGTCGCCCTGGCCGCCCAGCAGCAGCTGCAGCGCGCCCTGGCCGCCCAGTTCACGCGCCGCTTCGGCAGCGGCATCGACTTCGTGGTCGGCACGCTGGCTGCACCGGGCGGCTTTCTCGACAACCCGCTGGTGCGGGTGCTGCTGCCGCCGCCCATGGGCCTGGTGCTAGGCATGGTCCGCGACGTGCAGGAAAACCCCGAGGCCGCCATGCTCGAGCTGCTGATGAACCGCGCCGCCGAGGCCGCCGCGCCCGGTGCGGGTCCGATCCTGAAGACGGCGCTCACGGCGCTGACGACGGGCGAGATCGAGACCGCCCTGGCGGAGGGCGGCGACGCGGCCACCAAGCTTCTGAAGACGCGGGCCCGGGAGGCGCTGCACGAAGCCATGGCCCCCGTCATCGCCAGATCGCTGACCGAGTCGGGCGCCGAAGCCGTGTACGAGCGCATGCTCGAGCTCTACGAGATCAAGCAGGCGGTGGAGACCGGCGTGGTGATGGAGGTGCCGGAGCGCGACCTCGGCGCCTACGTCACCGAGCGCGCCGTGGACGGCGTGTTCACCCGCCTGGCCAGGGAGGAGCAGCGGGTGCGCGAGGAACTCGACCAGTACGCCCAGGGCTGGCGGCCCGCGGGCCGCTGAGCCCGCGACGGGCTCAGTTGCCGAAGTCCCAGGTCTCGCCCTTGTGGTAGCGGCGCAGGATCAGCTTCGCGATCAGCACCTTGTGCACCTCATCGGGACCGTCAGCAATGCGCAGCGTGCGCGCGCCCTGGTACATGCCCGCCAGCGGCAGGTCGCCGCTGACGCCGGCGGCGCCCCAGACCTGGATGGCACGATCCACCACCCGATGGTAGGCGGCCGGCACGAAGATCTTGATGGCTGAGATGTCGGTGCGCGGGTCGGCGCCGGTTTCCATCTTCTCCGCGCAGTGGATGGTCATCAGCCGCGCGCTCTGAATGTCCATGTAGCTGTCGGCGATGAAGCCCTGCATGAACTGCTTCTCCTCGAGCTTCTCACCGCCATGCACCTCGCGGCTGGTGAGTCGCTCCACCATCAGATCGAAGGCGCGCCACATGGCGCCGATGGAGTTCATGCAGTGGTAGACGCGGCCGGCGCCCAGGCGGTCCTGAGCGGCCGCGTGGCCGCTGCCGGTGCGGCCGAGCTGGTTTTCCTTGGGCACCCGCACGTTGTCGTAGACGATCTCACAGTGGCTGGACGCCTTGCCCCAGACCGGCACGCCGCGCACGATGTTCACGCCGGGCGTGTTCTTCGGAACGATGATCTGGGTCATCTTGTCGTTGCCGTCGCCCGGCGCGTCCGGATCGGCGGTGCGGCACATGACGATGTAGAAGTCGGCTGCATAACCGTTGGAGGTGAACCACTTGTGGCCGTTGATCACCCATTCGTCGCCGTCGAGCTCGGCGCGGGTCGTGAGCGAGCGCGGGTCGGAGCCGGGGCTGTCGGGCTCGGTCATGGAGAAGGCCGACTGCATGGTGCCCTCGGTCAAGGGCTTGAGCCACTTCTCCTGCTGCTCCGGGGTGCCGTACTTCACCAGAATCTTCTGGTTGCCCGAGTTCGGCGCCACCACGCCGAACAGCGACGCCGCGCCCGGGCTGTAGGCGAGCACCTCGTTCATGTAGGCGTGCTGCAGGAATGACAGCCCCATGCCGCCGAACTCCCGGGGCAGGTGCGGCGCCCAGAGGTTGGCCTTCTTGACCCGGTTCTGAATCTCGGTGCGCAGCGCCTTGGCTTCCTCGCGCGCCTGGTTGGGCGCGTTGGCGCTGTCCGACATCCAGCCCCACAGCCTCCCCTCGTTCGGCAGGATGTGCTGATTGATGATCTCGGCGGTCGCCAGACGGATATCGTTGATCTCGGCGTCCAGCGCCGGTACCGGCTTTACGTTCATGGCCACGGCGAACCCCTCCCTTGTAAACTCTCTATCCACGGTTGCAGGCAGTGTAAGCGCGCGTCCGGCGCATGCCCAGCGCGCCATCGGCACCGGCGCGCAGCACACCGGAACGAAATCGGGGATAGGACCGTCGTGGACCAGGAATCACTGTTCGAGCTTTTTCCGGATCCGGCCTGGATCATCGACCGGGAGTCGCTGGCGATCCTGGCCGCCAACCCGGCGGCACAGCAGATGCTGGGGTACGGCCGCGATCAGCTCACGGGGATGACGCTGGCCAGCCTCTGCGCGGCGGACGCCATCGAAGCCGTGACCCGGGCGCTGGCCGGCAGCGGTTCGGACGACCAGAACCCGGCGCCGGTGGCGCTGCGCCACGGCACCGGCAGGGTCCTGCATGCGCAGCTACGCTGGCAACCCATGACCTTCCAGGGCCGGCCTGCGGCGCTGGGCTCGCTGCGCGACGTCACCCGGCTTGCCGAGCAGGTGGCGCATCTTCGCGTGGCGCAGCGCCTGCTCGGCATCGGCCTGTGGCAGATGGATCTCGCGCAGAATCGACTCACCTGGAGCCCCAGCGTCTACGAGATGTACGGGGTAACGGCAGATCGGTTCGACCACACCTTCGACGGCTACGTGGCGCTGGTGCACCCGGAAGACCGGCCCGGCATGCTCGAGAACTACCAGCAGTTCGCAAGCTCGTCGGCGCCCGTGTTCGAATTCGAGCACCGCATCGTCCATGACCACGGCACCTCGCGGCGGCTGCGCGGCATTGCGGAGCGAACCCAGACCCCGGGCGGGGAGACGCTGGTCGGTGTGGTGCAGGATCTGACCGACACAGAGCAGCCGTCGGTTCAGCTCCTCGATGCCACCCGACTGATCCGCCTGGCCGGGCGCGCCGCCGGCCTCGGCGGCTGGCGCGTGGACCTGAATCCGCAGCGCATCACCTGGACCACGCAGACCGCGCTGATTCACGAGGAGCCGCCGGGAACGTCTCCGGATCTCGACACCGCCATGGACTACTACGCCCCCGAGTTCCGCCAGACCATCCGCGAGGCGTTCGATGCCTGCGTCCAGCACGGCGAGCCGTTCGACCAGATGGCGGAGCTGATCACCGCCAAGGGTAACCGCGTGTGGGTGCGCGCCATCGGAGAGCCGGAGCGGGACACGTCCGGCAACGTCGTCGCCGTCCAGGGGGCGTTCCAGGATATCTCCGAGCTGGTGGCCGCGCGCGAGGAGTCTGAAGGCCTGGCCCGGCGTCTGGCCGACACCCTGGAAAGCATCAGCGATGCCTTCTATACGCTGGACCGTGACTGGCGCATCACCTACCTCAACTCCGAGGCGGAGCGGGTGCTGCGTCAGCCGCGCGCCGAGCTGCTCGGCGTTGATGTCCGGGAAGCCTTCCCGGATGCCATGGAGTCCCCGTTCGCAACGAACTTTCGCCGCGCCCGCGATCAGGGCGAGACGGTTCGCTTCACCGACTACTACCCGCGGCTGGAGAGCTGGCTGGAGGTCAGCGTCTACCCGGTGGCCGAGGGGCTTGCCGTCTACTTCCGCGATGTCACCGCCGAGCGCAGCCAGGCCGACCAGCTTCGCCTGCTGCAGACGGCCGTCGACAGGCAGAACGACATCCTGCTGATCACCGAGGCGGAACCCATCGATGCGCCCGATGGCCCGCGCATCGTCTACGTCAACGACGCCTTCGTGCGCCGCACCGGCTACGCCCGAGAGGACGTCATCGGCAAGACCCCGAGGCTGCTGCAGGGGCCCAAGACCCAGCGCGACCAGCTCGACCGCATCCGCGAGGCCCTGGAGGCCTGGCAGCCCGTGCGCGCAGAGCTGATCAACTACACCAAGGGCGGCGAGGAGTTCTGGCTCGAGCTCGACATCGTGCCGCTGGCCGACGAGTCGGGCTGGTACACCCACTGGGTGTCCATCGAGCGCGACGTCACCGAGCGCAAGCACGCCGAAGAGGCGCTGCGGGTCAGCAACGAACGCTTCAACCTGGTGGCCAGGGCGACCTCCGACACCATCTGGGACTGGGACCTGACCACGGGCGCGGTGTGGTGGAACGAAGGCCTGCTGGAGAACTTCGGCTACGATCCTGCCGTCATTGAGAGCGGCCACGGGTCCTGGGTGGACCACATCCACCCGGACGATACGAAGCGGGTGCTGGAGAATATCCAGGCCACCATCGAAGGCACCGGCAGCAACTGGGACGACGAGTACCGGTTCCGGCACGCCGACGGCCGCACCCTGATGGTGCGTGACCGCGGCTTCGTGATCCGCGACGAGCACGGACGACCCGTGCGCGTGGTCGGCAGCATGGTCGACGTCAGCGCCCAGCGGGAGCAGGAGGATCGGCTGCGCCAGTCGCAGAAGCTGGAGGCGGTGGGCCAGCTCACCGGCGGCGTGGCCCACGACTTCAACAACCTGCTGACCGTCATCCTCGGCAACGCCGAGCTGCTCAGCGAGCGGCTCACCGGCCAGCAGCAGCTCAGGATGCTGGCGGAGATGACGGCCACCGCCGCCGAACGCGGCGCCGAGCTGACCAACCGGCTGCTGGCCTTCGCGCGACGCCAGGCCCTGCAGCCGCAGCAGGTGGACGTCAACCGGCTGGTGGTGGGCATGGATGCGCTGCTGCGCCGCACCCTCGCAGAGGACATCGACATCGAGCTGGTGCAGGCGGGCGGCCTGTGGACCGCCGACGTGGATCCCGGCCAGCTCGAGGTGGCGCTCCTGAACCTGGCCATCAACGCCCGGGACGCCATGCCCGGCGGCGGCCGCCTCACCATCGAGACGGCCAACAGCTTTCTCGACGACTCCTACGCCGACCTGCACGACGAGGTGGACCCGGGCCAGTACGTCCTGATTTCGGTGTCCGACACCGGCGTCGGGATGCCGCCCGAAGTGGCGAAGCGCGCGTTCGAGCCGTTCTTCACCACCAAGGACGTGGGCAAGGGCAGCGGCCTGGGCCTCAGCATGGTCTACGGCTTCGTCAAGCAGTCGGGCGGGCACGCCAAGATCTACTCCGAGTCAGACGTGGGCACCACGGTGAAGCTGTACTTCCCGCGGTCACAGTCCGAGCGGCGCCCGGCGCCGCCCACGACTGCCGAAGACGCCGTCACCGGCGGCAGCGAGCACATTCTGGTGGTGGAGGACGACGCCCTGGTGCGCGAGCACCTGATCGCCCAGCTCAAGGGCCTGGGCTACCGGGTCACAGGCGCCAGCAACGGCACAGCCGCCCTGGCGCTGCTGGCGCAGCATGCGGACGTCGACCTGCTGTTCACCGACGTGGTCATGCCCGGCGGCATGAACGGTCGACAGCTCGCAGACGCGGCCAGGGCGTCGCGCCCCGGTCTGAAGGTGCTGTTCACCTCCGGCTACACCGAGAACGCCATCGTCCATCAGGGGCGCCTGGACCCGGGGGTCAACCTGCTGAGCAAGCCCTACCGGCGCCAGGAGCTGGCGGCCAAGGTGCGCAAGGTGCTCGACCACGAGGACTGACGGGCTCAGTCACCGCCGGAGAACAGGTCGTCGAGGCGGGCCCGCGCGGCGTCCTGGCGATCGCTGCCGCGCGCAGCGGCGCGGCCGGCAGCCAGCGCGAACCACTCGCAGAAGTTGGCCGTCTCCTTGTTGGTGGGCGGGTCGGCGCGGTCCTCCGTGCACTGGCCGGCGGCCGCGCGCGGGTCGTAGTACCGGCACATGCGGCAGCAGCGAACCTCGGTACGGCAGCGCGGGCAGTCGGCGTGGCGACTCACCGGCACCGGCACGTCGCCGAGAGCGGCACCGCAGTTCCAGCACAACAGGTCGGTCACGGTTCGATCCTCGCCAGCGGATGCCCCTTCACTCTACGCAGCCGCGCCGCCGCCTGCCACCCGGTCCCGGGTCCGTTATACTGGCCGGCCACCGGGGGTGCAGGGGCTCATGACGCAACTCGACTATCCGTATGCGGACCATCCGCCGCCAGGCACCACCCAGGAGGTGGCTCCCGGCGTGCGCTGGCTGACCATGCCCATGGGCGGGTCGCTCAACCACATCAATCTGTATCTGCTGGAAGACCGCGACGGCTGGTGGGTGGTGGACACCGGGCTGGCCCTGCCCGAGACCGAGCAGCTCTGGCGCGAGATCTTCGCGCGCGAGCTCGGCGGTCGGCCGGTGGTAGGCGTGATCTGCACCCACATGCATCCCGACCACGTCGGCCAGTCGAAGATGATCACCGACGCGTTCCATTGCCCGCTGTACATGACCCGCGCCGAGTACTACCAGGCCCGCGCCTTCTCGGGCAACGGCCCCAGCCACCAGTCGAGCTGGGTGGGCCGCGACTTCTACCTGCGCGCGGGCATGCCGGGCGAGTTCCTCGACGCCCTGCGCCGGCAGTGGGAGGCGCGCTCCAGCGCCGGCATGTCCATGCCCGAGATGCCGGCCGGCTACTGCCGGCTCGAGCATGGCGACAACCTCAGCATCGGCGGCCGGGAGTGGCAGGTGGTGGTGGGTTCCGGGCATTCGCCCGAGCACGCCTGCCTGTACTGCCCGGCGCTGAAGATCCTGATCTCCGGCGACCAGATCCTGCCGGTGATCACCAGCAACGTCAGCGTGCACCCCACCGAGCCCGAGGCCAACCCGCTCAAAGAGTGGATGGAATCTCACGACCGGCTGCTCAAGCTGCCGTCCGATCTGCTGGTGCTGCCGGCACACAATCTGCCGTTCTACGGCGTGCGCGAGCGCCTGCGCGCCCTGATCGGCCACCATGAAGACCGCATGCTGGCCATCGAGGAGCACTGCGTCGAGCCGGCGCTGGCCAAGGATCTGCTGCCGGTGCTGTTTGCCCGCAAGCTGGACGCCCGGCAGATGATGATGGCGCTGGGCGAGGCCATCGCCCACCTGCACCTGCTCATGCACCGCAACCGCATCGAGCGCACCCTGCACGAAGACGGCTGCTACCGCTTCCGCTCCATCGACCCCGACCTGGCGCGGCGCGCCCTGCCCGATCGCCACGAGGCCCCCGGCGACGCGCCGGAGCTGGTCTGAGCCATGGCCAGCCACGGCGATCGTGCGAATCCGGTCAGCCGTCGCCGCAGCATGCGGCGCCGGATCGCGGCGCTCAGCTACCGCGCCCTGTACTGGGGCCGGCACAGCGTCGCCCCCGGCATGCGTTCGCTGCTGGGCCTGCTGCTGATGATCGGCGGCGTGTTCGGCTTCCTGCCCGTGCTCGGCTTCTGGATGTTCCCCCTGGGCGTGGCCTTCGTCGCCCTGGACCTGCCCCTGACCCGGGGCCGCATCGATCTGTGGATGCTGACCCTGGCCCACGACGCCGGCATCACGCCGCCGGGCCCCGATCAGCCGACGTCGAGCCAGTAGCCGCCCTCGGCCCGGGTGCGCACGTAGCCGGCCGTGGGGGTCGCAAAGTGCGTGCCGATGATCAGCACCGGACCGTCGGCATAGCGGGCCAGCAGCGCCTCGCGGGTCACCCGGCCCTGGGTGCGGTCGAAATCGGCAGAGCTGCACCACTCGGTGCGGCTCATCTGGCAGGGATGGTGAATGCAGTCGCCGGTGATCAGCGCCTCCTCGCCCCGTGAGCGCACGTGCACGCTGACGTGGCCCGGGGTATGCCCCGGCGTCGGCTCCAGGGTGACCTCGGCGCAGACGCGATGATCCCAGTCGATCAGATCCACCTGATCGGCATCGAACACGGGGCGCACCGAATCGTCGATGACGCCCGCGTTCATCGGGTCGTCGTCGGCCTCCGCCCAGTAGTGCCACTCCCGCTCCGCCAGCAGGTAGCGGGCGTTTGGAAACGTGGGCACCCAGTGCCCGTCCACCAGCATGGTGTTCCAGCCGACGTGGTCCACGTGCAGGTGGGTGCAGAGCACGGTGTCGATGCTCTCCCGCGGGTATCCGGCCGCCGCCAAGTCGTCGAGGAACGAGGTCTGCAGGTTGGTCCAGGCGGGTATCGAGCGCTGCTTGTCGTTGCCGATGCAGGTGTCCACCACGATGCGGCGGCTGCCCGTATCGATGACGAGCGCGTGCACGCTCATGATCAGGTTGCCTTCGGCATCCATGAAGTGGGGCTGCATCCACGACAGCGGCAGGCAGGCATCGCGGGTCGCGTCCGGCAGGATGAACCGGGACCCACCGGCCATCTCCAGCTCGACGATGCGGGTGATGCGCACGTCGCCGACCTGCCACTGATTTGCCGCCACGCTTCCCTCCTTGTCCGTCATCGGCCGGCAGAATGACACATTCATCTTGATAGGGGGAACCCTGGCCGATATCTTCCCGATTCCCGACTCACATCCGGATGGCGTGCATGGGCGTGGTAGACGTTGCGAAGACGCTGGTACAGGTGCCGACGCTGATGGCACTGAAGAAGGGCATGGTGCCGCGCCCCCTGGAGGAGCGGGACTGCGTGGCGGCCATGGTGCAGCGCACGGCGGCCCGGGTGCCCGACCACCCGGCCATTCTGTTCGAGGGCCAGCAGATCACGTGGGGGGAACTCAACGCTCTGGCCAATCGCTATGCGCGCGTGTTCCAGGCCCACGGCCTGAAGCGCGGCGACACGGCCAGCGTGCTCATGGAGAACCGCATCGAGTTTCTCGCCAGCATCATCGGCCTGAACAAGCTGGGCGTCACCGCCTCGCTGATCAACACCAACCTGCGCGGCCGGCCGCTGACCCACTGCGTCGGCATCACCGGCTCGTCGAAGTGCATCGTCGGCGCCGAGCTGGCCGATGCCATCCAGGAGGTGAAGGAGGAGCTGTCGCTGGCCGACGGCGACGACTTCTTCTGGGTGCCCGACCGGGGCCACGACGGCTCGCCGGGGAACTGGGCCCGGAATCTGGCCGAGCTGGCGGACCAGGCGGGCAGCGACAACCTGCCGGAGACCGACGAGCTGGTGCTCGGCGACAACGCCTTCTACATCTTCACCTCCGGCACCACCGGCCTGCCCAAGGCGGCCGTGCTGTCGAACCGGCGCTACATGGCGTCCGCCCAGCTCTCGCACATGGCGGGCCTGAAGTGCTCCGAGAAGGACCGCCTCTACATCTGCCTGCCGCTCTACCACGGCACCGGGCTGATGATCGGCATGGGCGCTGCCATGTCGTCGGGCGCCAGCACCTTCGTCCGCCGCAAGTTCTCCGCCAGCAACTTCCTCTCCGAGGTGCGCGAGCATCAGACCAACTGCTTCATCTACATCGGCGAGCTGTGCCGGTACCTGATCAACACGCCGGCGGCGCCCGACGACCACAAGACCCCGCTGAAGCGGATGATGGGCAACGGCCTGCGGCCCGATGTCTGGACGAAGTTCAAACGCCGCTTCGGCATCAAGCGCATCTGCGAGTTCTACGGCGCCAGCGAGGGCAACGTCGCGTTCGCCAACCTGCTGAACAAGGACTGCACGGTCGGCACCACCACGGCCCGCCACGCCCTGGTGCGCTACGACGTGCTGCAGGACGAGATCGTGCGCGACGACCAGGGGCGCTGCATCGAGGTGGCGCCGGGCGAGCCGGGGCTGCTGCTCGGCCACATCAACCCCGAGGCCGTGTTCGAGGGCTACACCGACTCCGCCGCCACCGAGAAGAAGATCGTGCGCGACGCCTTCGAGCCGGGCGATGCCTGGTTCAACTCCGGCGATCTGATGAAGCAGGTGGAGGTCGGCTACTCCCTCGGCCTGCCCCACTACCAGTTCGTCGACCGGGTGGGCGACACGTTCCGCTGGAAGTCGGAGAACGTCTCCACCAACGAGGTGGGCGAGATCATCAACGGCTTCGACCAGGTGCGCTTCAGCAACGTCTACGGCGTCACCGTGCCCGGCGCCGACGGTCGCGCCGGCATGGCGGCGCTGACGCTGAACGAGGGCGTCGACGCCCTGGACCTGGACGCATTCTCCGCCTACGTCGGCCGGGAACTGCCCTCCTACGCCCGACCCGTGTTCCTGCGGGTCGAGCCCGACATCGACGTCACCGGCACCTTCAAAATGGTCAAGGGCAAGCTGCGCGAGGAAGGCTACGATCTCGACCAGGTCACCGACCCGCTGTACGTGCTGAAGCCGGGCAGCGACCGCTACGAGCCGCTGGACCGGGCGTTCCTAGACCGCATCCAGCGAGGTGAGGCCGGTTACTGAGGGCTCCGCCCGGGTCAGAGCTACAGGGGCTGTCTGGCGAGCCGGTCGCGGGCCCGGTCGATCTTGGCTACGTAGCGGCGGGCCGCCTGATAGCGGTCGCTGTACATGCCGACGTTGTAGGCCTGCAGGGCGCAGCGCTCGTCCCCGCACTGCTCCTTCAGGTACGACAGCACCTGGGCGCCGCAGTAGATGTTCTCGGCGGGATCCCTGAGGTTCGAGCTGCCGCAGAACGCACTCCAGAAGTTCGGGCGCACCTGAGCCGGGCCCACGGCGCCCACCGCCGATCGGGCATCCTTGCGGAACGTGCTCTCGGTGTGCACCAGGCTCGCCAGCAGCTCGGGCTCGAGGCCCTGGCGCTCCGAGGCCTCGAGAATCCAGCTCGCGAACTCGTTGGCCGTGTGCCGCTGCACGCCGAACGCCTGGCTCACCTTGTGGCCGAACGCGTCGACCTCGGTCTGCCACGGCTGCGCCACGTGCTCGGCAGCGGGAATGGCAAATGCCACCCGCTCATAGCCCTGCGGTGCTGCCACGTTGATCACTACCACGGTGGCCATAACCACCAGCAGCAGCATGGCGATCTGCAGCTTGATCAGGAACGGGAGTCTTTGGATGACTGCTGCCATTCGCGTCTGGTCCTCGGTCTGCCCGTCGCCGCCCATGGGGACGACCACGCTCGATGGCCGGCAATTTTAATGGGTCGAGGTCACACAATGAACCGAAAATGGAGCACAAGTTGAGCGAGAACTGTGCCAGGGTTGAAAGCACCTTTTCAGTAAGCGGGCACTACCTGGCAAACAGCCACCGGGCTGAGCCTTTAATTCCTTTATATAGACTCAATGTCTATTTTTTATAACCAAACAGACTAAAAACTCAGCCAGCGCGCAGCGCCGCGATGATTTCCCGCCGCTGGCCGTCATCGGAGACGGGAAACGAGGCCGACGTGCGATCGGTGAAGGCGCCATAGCGGCGCAGCATCTCCGCCGCGATCTGCCCCGGCTCGCCCACCACGGCGAACTCGGCGAGCACGTCATCGCCGATCAGCGTGCCCATTTCCTTCCAGCGGCCCTGCTTGGACATGGTGTTCAGCTCGCCCTGCAGCTCGCCGACGCCGATGGACTCGAGCACGCCCTTGTAGGCCGGGGTCGAGCCGTAGAAGGCGATGCGCTCCCGCGCCGCCCGCTTGCTGGCCTCGAACTCCGCCTCGTCACGGCCGGTGACCACGAAGTTCGAGTAGGAGATTTCGAAGTCCTCGCGCCGCCGGCCAGCCCGGGCCAGGCCGCGCTCGATGGCCGGCAGGGTCACCTGCTCGATGTAGGGCACTGTGCTGAAGGGATGGATGATCATGCCGTCGGCCACCTCGCCGGCCACCTCGGTCATGTGCGGGCCCACGGCGGCCAGCACCACCCGGGGCGGGCCGTAGTCCTTGTTCTCGGGCGTGAAAGCCGGCGTCATCAGGGTGTGGGTGTAGTGCTTGCCGACGAACTGCAGCGGCTCCCCCTCATACCAGTTGGCCCAGATGGCGCGCATGGCCAGCACCAGCTCCCGCATCTGCGCCGCCGGCGCCCCCCAGGGCATGCTGAAGCGCTTGGTGATGTGGGGCTTGATCTGCGAGCCGAGGCCGAGGGTGAAGCGCCCCTTGGAGTAGGCGTTCAGGTCGTGGCCCAGGTTGGCGAGGATCATGGGGCTGCGCGCGAAGGCCACCGCGATGGAGGTGCTGATCTCCAGCCGCTCGGAGTGCTCGGCCGCCAGCAGCAGCGGCAGGAACGGATCGTGGTTCATCTCGGCGGTGCGCACGCCGTCGTAGCCGGCGGCTTCCGCCGCGCGCACCGAGTCCGCCACCCGCTCGAGCTGGTGGCCGATGGAAACGTCGACTTTCATGTCCCTCTCCCTACGCGGCGGTCAGCTCGTTGATGATCTTGACGCGGTCGGCCTTCGCGATGTTGGCGTAGGCTGCGGAGGTGCGATCGATCATGTCGCCGTAGCGCGCCTTGATCTGGCCCGGAATGCTGGCCGGCTCACCGTCCACGGCGAACTCGCGCAGGATGTCGTCGGTGATCAGCTCGCCCATGGCGTCCCAGCGGCCCTGCTTCGACATCTTGTTCAGCTCAGCCTGCAGCTCGCCGGCGCCGATGGAGTCGAGCACCGGCTTGTACGCCGGCGTCGATCCGTAGAAGGCGATCTGCTTGCGGGTCGCCGTGCGCGCCGCCGCCAGCTCCTGCTCGTTGCTGCCTGTGACCACGAACACCGGGTAGCTGATCTCGAAGTCCTCCCGCTTCTTGCCCGCCTTGGCAAAGCCGCGCTCCAGCGCCGGCAGCGTGGTCTCGCGCAGGTACTTCTCGGTGGTGAAGGCGTGGATGATGACGCCGTCGGCCACCTCGCCCGCCACCTCGGTCATCAGCGGCCCCACCGCGGCGAGGAACACGCGCGGCGCGCCGTACTCGTTGTCCGTGGGGGTGAAGAACGGCGTCATCAGCGTGTGGGTGTAGTACTTGCCCGCGAACTCCAGCGGCTTGCCCTCATGCCAGCTCGCCCAGATGGCGCGCATGGCCAGAATGAACTCGCGCATGCGCGCCGCCGGGTCGGACCAGGGCATGCTGAAGCGCTTGGTGATGTGGGGCTTGATCTGCGAGCCGAGGCCGAGGATGAACCGGCCCTTCGACGCTGCGTTCAAGTCGTGGCCGATGTTGGCCAGCACCATCGGCGTGCGCGCGAAGGCCACGGCGATGGACGTCATCAGGTCCACCTTCGAGGTGTTCTGGGCCGCCACCAGCAGCGGAAAGAACGGGTCGTGGGCGGTCTCCGCCGTGAGAATGCCGGAGTAACCCATGTCCTCCAGCTCGCGGGCCTGGGCCCCTACCTTGTCCAGCTCCCAGCCGACGCCGCCGTCTACCTTCATGTCCGTCCCCTTCAGTCGTGCGTGTTCGAATGCGAGCCGGGGATTGTTCCATCGCCCTCGTGGCGAAGCAATCCGCCGCGCGGGCCGTCGCCGTCCACGAAGTGGGCGGCTTCCGGCCCCCCGGACCCGCCGACCACCACGCGATAGCACAGCTCATTCGGGTGCCGGACCCGGGCCGCCTCCGCCGGGTCGAGCGCCAGCAGGCGCTTGACGATCACCCGGGACATGACGCCGTGGGTGACCAGCGCCACCCGACCGGCACCGGCGGCCAGCAGCTCGTCCAGCAGGCCGGCCACCCGCCGCTCCATGTCCGGCAGGTTCTCGCCCTCGGGCGGGCGGTGGTGGTACGGGTCGTCCAGGCGGCCGCGCCAGGCCTCGGGATGGCGGCTGGCGATCTCGTCGATGGTGAGGCCGGACCAGGCGCCGCAGTCGCGCTCCATGAGCGCGTCCTCGAACCGAAGCGGCGCCGCGAGGTGGGCGTTGAGCAGCTCGGCGGTGGCCCGGGTGCGACCCGACGGCGAGACGATCAGCCGGTCCACACCGCCGTCGCGGGCCAGCGTGCGGCCATGAACGTCCGCCTGCCGCCGGCCCCGTTCGGTAAGGGGGGAGTCGAGCCGGCCCTGCATGCGGCCGGCCACGTTCCACTCGGTCTGGCCGTGGCGGATCACATACAGAACCAGACCCGCCGCCACCTCAGGATTTCTTCGACGTCCGGTAGTCGCCGAATTCCTGATCGCGCTTGGAGAGCGCCTGGGTGAGGTTCTCCCGCAGCTCCTTCAGGTGCGCCTGGGTGCTCTGGGTGAAGGTGGCGAGCTGCTGCATCTCGGTGCCGGCGCGGATGCCGGCGCGGATGCCCATGGCGTCCATCTGCCGGTGCACGGCCCGCTTGTTGATCTGCTGCAGATCGGACGGCGTCTTGGCCACCCGCTCGGCAATACCCAGCACGCGCTCCTCGAGCTCGGCCTCGGGGAAGTGGCGGTTGGCGAACCCGCACTGCACCGCCTCGATGCCGGACATGTGATCGCCGGTGAGCATCAGCTCCATGGCGCGGCGCAGGCCGACGATCCACGGATAGAACTGATTGTCCGGCGGGCTGATGGCGCGCACCACCGGATAGCCGATCTTGGCGTCGTCGGCGACGTAGACCAGGTCGCAGGCGGTGGCCAGCTCCGTGCCCCCGGCCAGGCAGTAGCCGTGCACCTGGGCGATGATGGGCTTGGCCATGTCCCACATGTGGAAGAAGCCTTCCACCACGTGGCGCGGCCAGTTGGCCAGCCCCCCGGCGGTGTAGAACGGCTGATCCTTGGCGACGTTGGACGCCAGGTCGTAGCCGGCAGAAAAGCAGGAGCCGGCGCCGCGGATGATGGTGACCCGAACCTCCGGGTCGACGTCCGCCTTCTGCAGGGCGTCGAACATCTCGGCGCGCAGCTCGTTGGACAGCGGGTTGCGCTTCTCCGGCCGGTTCAGGGTAATGCGGCGCACGAACGGCCGCGGGTCGTCGACGATGATCTTTTCGTAGCTCATGGTGCTCACCTGAAGCTGAACCGGTCGCCGCGGAACGCGTCGAAGGTGCGCTGCGCGGCCTCCGCCGAGGCCGCTACCGGCGCGATGATATGGGTATGAACGCCGCCGTCGGCGTCCGCCTGGATGCGCTCGCGCACCTCGTCCTCGTCGCCGATGATGGCGATCTCGTCGATCAGGGCATCGGACAGCGCGCCGCCCGTCTTCTCCCGGTCCTTGGCGGCCCAGCCCTCGCGGATGGTGCGCGCGGCGTCCTCATAGCCCGCCCAGGCCAGGAAGGCGTTGTACACCGGGGTGGCGTAGTACGGCGCGAACGCGGCGCGGAACAGGTTGCGGGCCTCGGCCTTGTCGTCGGTGACCAGCACCATGGCGCGATTGACGATCTCCACGTCCTCGGCCTTCTTGCCCGCCCGCTCGGCGCCGATCTTCACGTGCTCCATCATCTTCGGCAGCGCGCCCTGGGGCCACAGGTTGAAGATCACGCCGTCGCCCACCTCGGCGGCCATCTCGATCATGTTCGGCCGCAACGCCGCCAGATAGATGGGCGGCGGGTTCTCGCTCGGCGGCTGCCGGTAGCCGTGGCTGGTCAGCGTCTCGCCGTCGAAGTTCGACTTCTCGCCCTTGAGCATGGAGCGCACCATGATGGCCGTCTCCTTCACCCGGGTCAGGGGCTTGTCGAGCTTGATGCCGTTCCACTGACCCATGATGGTCTGGCTCGACGAGCCCAGCCCCAGCACGAAGCGCCCGGGCAGCACCTGGGCGATGACGTTGGCCGAGGCTGCGATCACGGCCGGCGTGCGGGTGTAGACCGGGGTCACGGCGACGCCGATGCGCAGCTTCCTGATGTGGTGGGCGATCGCCGCGATCTGGGTCAGCGTGTCGGGCGCGCCGGCGTCGCTGAACCAGCCGTCGGGAATGCCGTTGTCCTCCGCCCAGCGGATGCGCTCGATGGTCTGCTCGAGCTTCGGGCCGCCGGGCAGCGTGACGGCAATGCGTTGTTCCAAGGCCATGCAGGAGTCCCCCCGAAAATGAACCTGGAAGCTTTGCATTTTGCCCCTCGCCGAATCAAGACGTATCCTGCGCGCTCTTCTTTTTCCGCACGTCTGGGAGAGGCCGATGAGCAACGTGGAACTGACCGCGGTACGGGACGCGCACCGCTTCGACGAGGCGGCGCTCGAGCGCTACCTGACCGGGCACGTGGCAGGCTTCGCCGGCCCGATGACCATCGAGCAGTTCGAGGGCGGGCAGTCGAACCCCACGTTCCGCCTGCAGGCGGGCGGGCGCCGCTACGTCATGCGCAAGCAGCCGCCCGGCGAGTTGCTGCCGTCGGCGCACCAGGTGGATCGCGAGTACCGGGTGATGAAGGCGCTGGAGCACACGCCGGTGCCGGTGCCGCGCATGTACGCGCTGTGCGAGGACAGCGCCGTCATCGGCACCAAGTTTTACGTCATGGAGTGGGTGGACGGCCGCGTCTTCGCCGAGACCCGGCTGCCGTCGCTCGGCCGGGAGGAGCGGCGCGCCATCTATCTCGATCTGGCCCGGGTGCTGGCGGAGCTGCACAAGGTGGATCCCGCCGCCGTGGGCCTGGAGACCTTCGGCCGGCCCGGCAACTACTACGAGCGCCAGATCGGCCGCTGGAGCAAGCAGTACCTGGCATCGAAGACCGAGGAGATCGAGGCCATGGACCGGCTCATGGCCTGGCTGCCGGACAACATCCCCGAGCAGGGCAAGAGCGTGGTCGTGCACGGTGACTACCGCCTCGGCAACGCCCTCATCCACCCGACCGAGCCGCGCATCGCCGCCGTGCTCGACTGGGAGCTGTCGACCCTGGGCGACGGCCTCGCCGACCTCGGCTACCTGTGCCAGGACTACCATGGCGAGGCCTACAACGACGCCGGCCTCGCCGGCGCCGACCTCGACGCCCTGGGCATTCCCACCGAGCAGGAGATGGTGGCCGAGTACTGCAGGCACGCCGGCATCGGCCCGATCGACAACTGGCCCTTCTACCTCATCTACAACATGTTCCGCTCCGCCGCGATCATTCAGGGCGTCTACAAGCGCGGCCTCGACGGCAACGCCAGCTCCGAGAAGGCCCTGGAGTACAAGGACGCCGCGCGCCTGCGCGCCGAGCGCGGCTGGAAACTGGTGGAAGAGCTGACCTGAGCCAAGCCGCCGCAGCGGCCGCCGCGGCGGCCGCCAGCGCGGCGCTGTCCCTGCCTCCCCGAGGGGCGTAGCATGCTCACAGGTCGCCCGCGGAACCCGGTGTCCGAGGGCGACGCGACTTTCCCGGCCCATCGACCTCTCACCTGGAGGGTTCAAGCATGGCGCACGAAAGTTCCTTTCGCGACGTTTCCATCCGCTCCGGCGACATCACCGTCCGCAGGATCCATCTCGACGACCTGTGGGCCTGCCTGAGAGCCGGCTACCAGGACTTCAACGCCCGACCCAGCTTCGGCGTGTTCCTGGCGGTGATCTACCCGCTGTTCGCGGTGCTGGTGACCGTGCTCGCCCGCGGCGACGGCCTGCTGCACCTGCTGTTCCCCGTCATCGCCGGCCTGGCGCTGGTCGGCCCCGTGGTGTCGGTGGCCCTGTTCGAGATGAGCCGCCGCCGCGAGCTCGGGCTGGACCTCGGGTGGCGGGCCACCTTCGGCTTCGTGCACTCGGCGTCCTTCGCACCCATTCTGGCCCTGTCCATCGTCATGGTGACCCTGTACGTCGGCTGGCTGTTCACGGCCCAGTCGCTGTACGTGGGCCTGTTCGGTGCCGATCCGCCAGCCTCGCTCGGCGACCTGTGGGCGCGGCTGTGGTCGACGCGCGCCGGCGCCGCCTTCGTGATCTACGGCTGCGCGCTCGGGGCCATATTCGCGTTCGCGACCCTGGCGGTGTCCGTCATCGCCTTTCCGCTGCTGCTCGACCGGCCGACCACGGCGGTCACCGCCATGGGCACGTCGATCCGCGCGGTGGCGTCGAACCTGGCGGTGATGACCGCGTGGGGGCTGATCGTAGCGTTGCTGCTGGCCGCCGGCACGCTGCTGCTGCTGGTGGGCCTGGCGGCCGTGCTGCCCATTCTCGGCCACGCCACCTGGCACCTGTACCGGCGGGTCGTCGCCGCCTGACGGCGGCCTGGCCGCCAGCAGGCTCAGTCGGCGGGTAGCTGGGCGAACACCTGATCCGGCGCGATCTGCGGCCGGCGCAGCAGCTCGGCCAGCGGCTCGCCGCCCTCGAAGCGGCGGATGAGATCGTCAGGATCGAACCTGACGCCGATGGGGTTGGCGGCGAAGTCGCCGTCCGCGTACCAGGCGTTCAGCTCGTCGTCGCTGGCGAACACGTCGATCTGCAGCTCCACCTGATTGCCGTCCGGATCGCGGTAGTAGAACGACAGGTTCGGCCCGTGGTTGATGCACCAGTACGGCTCGATGCCGGCGCTGCGCAAGCGCTGGTAGGTCGCGATCAGGTCGCCAAGGCCGGCGTAGGTGAAGGCGCAGTGCTCCATGGCCGCCGTCTGCCGGTCCTGGGGCTTGAGACCCGGCATGCCGGCGATGGCGATGCGGTGGTGCTCCTCGTCGAAGGTGAGAAAGGTCAGCAGCGGGTTGGCCAGCGCCACCTCGGCCTCGAACACCGTCTGGTACCAGGCCACCATCGCTTCCGGCTGCGCGGTGCGGAACACGATGTGGGCGAACTTCACCGGAGCGATCTTGCCGCGCTCGGCCGCCGGGGTCGGCAGGGCTGCGGACGCGGCGCGTGTGGTAGCTGCAGGCATCGGCTGGCTCCTCTCAGGAAAAACTTGACGATTGGCGTATAATTTATAGACTATTTCTACTTGTGACAAGTTTAGGCCGTCGTCACATCTACATCCGGTCACAGGAGACACGCCATGAAGCTGGTTACGTTCACCGCCGAAGGCACTACCCGCATCGGCATCGCCGACGACGACGGCATCCTCGATCTGGCCGCGGCCGCCCCGGAGCTGCCCCGGGATATGAAGTCGTTTCTCGCCGCCGGCGCGCCCGCCTGGCAGCGGGCTCGCGACTGCGCGGCCACGGCGTCGCCCCGATTGCCGCTGGACTCGGTGCGCCTGGAAGCGCCGATTCCGAACCCGGGCAAGATCCTGGCCATCGGCCTCAACTACGCCGATCACGTGGCGGAAAGCAGGATGGAGACGCCCAAGCACCAGATCTGGTTCAACAAGCAGTGCAACACCGTGGCCGGGCCGGCCGATCCGGTGCTGATTCCGGCGGTCGCTCCCGACTACGTGGACTACGAAGCCGAGCTCTGCCTGGTGATCGGCCGGCGCTGCCGGCACGTGCCCCGGGAGCGCGCGGCCGAGGTGATCTTCGGCTACACCTGCGGCAACGACGTCTCGGTGCGCGACTGGCAGCTCCGCACGCCCCAGTTCACCCTCGGCAAGTCCTTCGCCAGCCACGCCCCCATCGGCCCCTGGATCGTCACCGCCGACGAGTTCGGCGACCCGCACGACAAGGCGCTACGCGGGCTGGTGAATGGCGAGCTGCGCCAGAGCTCCAACACCCGCCATCTGATCTTCGACTGCTTCGACCAGATTGCCGAGCTGACCGCCGCCTTCGAGTTGCAGCCCGGCGACGTCATCTTCACCGGCACCCCCAGCGGCGTCGGCGGCGCCATGAAGCCGCCGCGCTTCCTCGCCGCAGGTGATCTTATCAGCGTGGAGATCGAGGGCATCGGCCGGCTCGACAACGTCTGCGAGCTGGAGCGCCGCGCCACCTTCATCGAGTGAGCCGCCCACCAGCGCGAGGGGGAAGACCATGGACCATGACTGCATCGTCGTCGGCGCCGGCCCTACCGGCACGGTGCTCGCCACCCTGCTCGGCCAGGCCGGGCACCGGGTGCTGGTGCTGGAGCGGGACCCCGAGGTCTATCCCCTGCCCCGCGCCGTGCACATGGACCACGAGATCGTTCGCGTGCTGCAGCAGATCGGCATCGCCGATGCGCTGAAGGCCGTGTCGAGCCCCGTGGGCCGCTATGTCTTCCAGAACGCGGCCGGCGACGTGCTGCTCGACATCGACGGCGGCGCACGGCTGGCCACCTCCGGACACCCCGCCAGCCTGATGTTCGTGCAGCCCGAGCTCGAGGCGATGCTGCGGGCGCGCCTGGTCAGCACCCCCGGCGTCGACGTCCGGTTCGGTGCCACCGCGCGACGCATCGACGTCGGTCCCCAGGGTGCCGGCGTCACCTTCGAGCAGAACGGGCAAACGCAGCACAGCCGGGTGCGCTACCTGATCGGCTGCGACGGCGCCTCCAGCCTGGTGCGCCGCGCCATCGGCACGGCGATGACGGATCTGAACTTCGACGAGCCCTGGGTGGTGGTGGACACCCGCATCACCGGCCACCTCGACCTGCCGCCGGACGCCGCCTTCCAGTTCTGCGAGCCCGCCAGGCCCACCACCTGCGTGCCCGCCGGACCCGGCCGCCGGCGCTGGGAGTTCATGCTGCTGCCTGGCGAGACCCCGGAGGCCATGGGCCGGCCCGAGGCCATCTGGCCGCTGCTGGCGCGCTGGGGCGGCCCGGAGAACCTGGCGCTGGTGCGCATCGCCGTGTACCGGTTCCACGCCCTGGTGGCCGAGCGCTGGCGGCAGGGCCCGCTGCTGCTGGCCGGCGACGCCGCCCATCAGACGCCGCCGTTCATGGGCCAGGGTCTGTGCTCCGGCATTCGCGATGCCGCCAACCTGGCCTGGAAGCTCGATCGGGTGCTCGCCGGCAGGGCCGCCGAGCGCCTGCTCGACAGCTACCAGGCCGAGCGGGCACCCCATATCCGCCAGGTGGTGGAAACGTCGGTCGCCATGGGCCGCATCGTCTGCGAGCTGAATCCCGCCCGGGCCGCACAGCGGGACGCCGCCATGATCGCCGCGCGGGCCGCGGGCAGCCCGGCCATCCGCGCCTCCGACCAGGGCCAGGTGGCGCCCCTGGCCGACGGCCTGACACGCACCGGCGACCCGGGCGCCGGGCGCCTGTTTCCGCAGCCGGGCGGCCACCGCCTCGACGCGGCAGGCCGCCTGGACGACGTGGTGGGCTGCGGCACCCGGCTGGTTGTCACCGACCGCCGCCTGCTGCCGGATCCGCAGACGCTGCGCGACCGCGACATCGAGCCGGTGATCCTGGGCGATGCCGGTGCCGACGGCTTCATCGAGAGCGAGCCACCCGGTGCCGCGAGCTGGCTGGCCCAGATCGAGCGCCCGGCCGCCCTGGTCCGCCCCGACCACTACGTGTTCGGCACCGCCGGCACGGCGGCCGAGGTGGAGGGCCTAGTGGACGAGTTCACCGCCGCAGTCGATCTTCAACCCTGACCCGAGGACACCGCCCATGAGCACCTTCGAATTCGACGCCGAGCAGGAGGCATTCCTGCGGTCGCGGCTGTGGGCCGCACTGGCCACGGGCCGTCAGGACGGGTCGCCGCAGCTCTCCCACGTCGGCTACGACTGGGACGGTAAGGACATCGTGGTGTCCGTGAAGTCGTACACGGCGAAGTGGCAGAACGCGCGGCGCCAGCCGAAGGTGGCGCTGCTGGTGCACGAAGACCGCAAGCAGCTGGTGATCTACGGCACCGCGGAGTGCATCGATCAAGACCCGGAGCGCGCCGAGCTGTCGGCACGCGTGTTCCGCCGCCTCACCGGCAACGCCGACATGACCGTCAACGACGGCTTCATCGCCATGCTCGATGAGCAGCAGCGCACGATTCTGCGAATCCGCCCGGAGAAAGCCTACCTGCAGGCCTGAACCTCGTCGCGGCGGCCGCTGCGGAAGCTGGTATATTGCACCGCCGGAAGCGGACCGTCCGGTCCGCGCCACACCGCCTTCGGGCATTCAGGAGTCGCTTCAAGATGAACAAGTCGATGCTCACGGGCGTCGTCATCGGCGCCACGATCGCCACCGCCGGCGGCGCCTTCGCCGGCTACACCCTGCTCGGCCCGCCGGCCCAGCCCCAGTTTGCCGAGGTGGTCAGCGTGGTGGAGGCCACCGAGACCGTGGCCACGCCGCGGGAAGTCTGCGAGGACGTGCCGGTGACCCGGCAGGCGCAGCCGCGGGATCAGAACCGCATTCTCGGCACCGTCGCCGGTGCCGTGGTGGGCGGCGTGCTCGGCAATCAGGTGGGCGGCGGCAGCGGCAAGAAGGTGGCCACCGTGGCCGGCGCGGCCGCCGGCGGCTACGCGGGCAACAAGATTCAGGAACGCGCCCAGGCCAACGACACCTACACCACCACCGAGCAGCGCTGCAGCACGGTGACGGATCAGATCGAGCACGTGGTGGGTTACGACGTGACCTACCGCATCGGCGATCAGGAGGCCGTGGCCCGCATGGACCGCGATCCGGGGCCGCGCATTCCGCTGGTCAATGGTGAGCTGGTCATCGACGGCACGGCGACGCCGGACGCCTGAGGCTGGCGCGGCGCACGCGGTAAGGCGTGCGCCGCCCGAACGCGGCTGCTAGAGGATGTTCTCCGCCAGCAGCTGCAGGGCCTGGGGCTGCTGAGAGCCGATCAGCATGCTGCCGACGTGGCCGTGCTTGGCCGCATCCTTCCAGCGCTGCAGCCGGTCCTTGATGCGGTCGGCCGGACCCACCAGATGGCAGGCGTCGATCAGCTCGGCGGGCACCGCCGCCATGGCCTCGTCCTTCTTGCCGGCCAGGAACAGATCCTGGATCTTCACGGCCGCTTCCTCGAAGCCGAGACGCTTGGCGTAGTCGTTGTAGAAGTTCTTGTCCCGGGCGCCCATGCCGCCGATGTACAGGGCCATGCTGCCGCGGATGGGCATCATGCACTTCTCGACGTCGTCGCCCATCACGCAGGTGACGAACGGCGCGATGTCGAACTGGGTCAGGTCCTTGCCGTTGCCCGCGCGCTTGAAGCCCTTCTCGATGGGCTCCTTGAACACGTGATACTGCTCCGGATCCATCCACACCGGGAAGAAGCCGTCGGCCACCTCGGCCGCGGCGGCGACGCCGGCCGGCGTGATGGTGGCGGCGTAGATGGGGATGTCTTCCTCGCAGTGCAGAATGCTCTTCAGCGGCTTGCCGAGGCCGGTGGCGCCCGGTCCCGCGTAGGGAAGCTGGTACATCTCGCCCTCGAACGTCAGCGGACCTTCGCGAGCGATGATCTGCTTCATGATGGTGATGTATTCCTTCAGCCGCGTGACCGGCTTGCCGTAGGGCACGCCGTGCCAGCCTTCCACCACCTGCGGGCCGGAGGCGCCGACGCCGCAGATGAAGCGCCCGCCGGACAGCTCCGCCAGGCTCATGGCGGTCATGGCCGCCATCGCCGGGGTGCGGGCCGGCATCTGCATGATGGCGGTGCCCGCCTTGATCTTGGTGGTCTGCGCGAGAATCCAGGCCGCCGGCGTCACGGCGTCGGAGCCGTAGGCCTCGGCGGTCCAGATGGACTCGTAGCCCAGGCTCTCGGCGTGCCGCACCTGGTCGATGGGAATGCTCATCTTGCGGCCCGAATAGCCGCTGATCAGACCTAGCTTCATGTGGTTACCCCTCGGGTGGTGGAAATGTTCGATGCCTGCCGCAGGTAGTCGATGATGTCCAGCGACTCATAGAGCCAGCGCACGCTGCCTTCCTGCTCGATGCGCAGGCACGGCACCATGGCGCTGCCGCCGCCGGCCAGCAGCTCGCGCCGGGCCTCGGGGTCGCGGTTCACGTCCTTCAGCGGCAGCTCGATGCCGGCCCCGGCCATGAAGCGGCGCACGCGATGGCAGTAGGGGCAGATCTCGGAGTGGTAGAGCACCAGGCTGGCGGACATGGGCAAGCGCATTCGCGGCAGTGACGAGCGCCGGAGTATGCCACAAGCGGCCCAGGGCAGACGATGCCGCCGCCGGCGGCTACACTCTGGCGCTCGAACCGGATCGGAGGAAGCATGGCCAAGGCCAAGTCGGGCAAGGGAACCCCCCGCCAGGTCGCCCGGGTACGCAACACCATCGTCGCCGTGGTGGCCGCCGTCGTGGTGGTGGTGATCGGCTACGGCATCGTCTACACCACGGGCATCACCGAGGGCGAGTTCAGCGCCGGCACCCACTACGAGCTGATCGACGGCGCGCCACCGCGCCGGCCGGGGGAGCCGGTGCGGGTGAAGGAGTTCTTCTCCTACGGCTGCATCCACTGCCGCAACTTCGACCCCATGATCGAGAGCTGGAAGCCCACCCTGCCCGAGGGCGTCACCTTCGAACGGGTGCCGGTCGCCTTCTCGCCGATGTGGGTGCTGCTGGCCCAGACCTACTTCACCCTGGAAGAGGTGGGCGCCCTGGAGCAGAACCACGACCGCCTGTTCCGGGCCATCCACGACCAGGGCCGGCAGTTCCTCTCTGCGGAATCCATGGCCGACTTCATCGCCGGCAACGGGGTCAGCCGCGAAGAGTTCCTGCGCACCTTCAACGGCGCGGCCGTGCGCCGCAAGGTGCGCGACGCCGATCTCGAGCAGCGGGCGCTGCGGATCGCGGCGGTGCCGACCCTGACCGTGGCCGGCCGCTACCGCATCGGCATGGACGTAGGCCGCAAACGCGCGCTCGAGGTGGCCGACCACCTGATCGCCGAGGAGCTGGCCAGCACCCCGGGCGGCTGAACGCCGCTTACAGCGTCCAGGTCAGCGACACGCCGTAGCGGCGCGGCTCGCCGAGCTGGAAGAAGCCGCGCGGGGTGTAGCCGTCCCGGGGGTCGTTGCCGAAGTAGAAGCCGCGGGTAACGAAGTCCTGGTCGCTCAAGTTTCGGCCCCACACCTTCACCCCCAGCCGCTCGCCCTGGAAGCCGGCGCTGGCGTGCCACAGCGCATAGGCGTCCGAGCGCACGTCGTCCCGGTCCGGCACGAAGCGGCTGCTGTTCGACAGGTAGAAGCGGTCGCGCCCCTCGCTCTCCACACGCACGAACCAGCCCGGCGCGAAGCGATACTCGAAGCCGGCGAAGAACTGATAACCAGGCGCGTGGGCCTGCTCCTCGCCGTCCAGGTCTTCGCCGCTGCTGTTGACGAAGTCGTCGAACTCACTGTCCAGCAGGCCGACGTGGGCGAACAGCGACAGGGCCGGCAGCGGCTGGTAGTCCACCTCCAGCTCGATGCCGCGGTTGCCGCCGCGGGCGGCGTTGTCGATCAGGTCGACGAACTCGGCACTGCCGTCGTCGCGCACCAGGGTGAGGGAGGTGTCCACCTGCACGTCGTCGCGGGCCATGGCAAACGCGGCCAGACGCAGGGTCAGACGGCCGTCGTCCCAGCGGCCCTTGAGGCCGGCCTCGTAGTTCCACAGCGTCTCGGGGTCGTACTCGCGCAGCTCGGCATCCAGGCTGCCGCCGATGTTGAAGCCGCCGGCCTTGTAGCCGCGCGAGGCGCTGAGGTAGCCCATCATGGCCGGGGTGATCTGCTGCTCCAGCACCAGCCGGCCGCCCACCATGCGATCGGTGGGGTCGAAGCCCAGGCCGTCGCTGTCGCGGTAGTCGGCCCGGTGCCGCTCGGCGCGCAGGCCGGCGATCAGCCGGGTGCGGTCCGACAGCGCGTGCTCCAGCTCGCCGTAGACGGCCAGGCGGCGCACCTCGAAGCGGCTGGTGAAGTCGTCGGCGAAGAACGTGTACTGACGGCGCAGGTCCACCTGCTGATCGAGCACGTAGATGCCGGCCACCCAGTCGGTGCGGTCGCCGAACAGGCGCCCTCCGGGGCCCGACAGCAGC
This sequence comes from Pseudomonadales bacterium, assembly GCA_040219935.1. Lineage (GTDB taxonomy): Bacteria > Pseudomonadota > Gammaproteobacteria > Pseudomonadales > Azotimanducaceae > UBA7803. The sequence continues at coordinate 144,593 of JAVJUA010000098.1, forward strand.
CGCAGGTCGAGCGACACGTTGTCCCGATCGCGCAGGTAGCGGTCGGTTGAGCTGTAGCCGTCGGGATGGAAGCCGTCGAAGGTCCAGTCTTCGTCGTAGCCGTAGTCGGCGTCGCCGCGCGACGCCCCCAGGGTGCCGGCCAGGGTAACCGCATCGCTGAGATCCCAGCGGGTCGCCAGGCTCGCGTAGCGGGTCTCCTGCCGGTCCCAGCCGGGCTTGTCCGAGCGGGTGCGGCGGTCGTTGTCGAGGGAGAAGACGTCGTAGCCGTTGTCCACGTCCACCAGCCCGGCGGTCAGGGTCCAGGTCCGGGCGTCGTCGGGGCGCCAGACCAGCTTGCCGCGCACGGTCAGCTCGTCGCGGTCGGCGGTGTCGTCGCGCCCCAGAAAGCGGTTGTCGATGAAGCCGTCGTCCTGATACTGCTGCACCGCCAGCCGGTAGCCCACCCGCTCGGACAGCGGGCCGGCGAAGCTGGCACCGACGCCGCGGGCGCCGTAGTCACCGGCATCGAGGCGCACCCGGGCCCACGGCGCATCCGTCGGGTCGGCACTCTTGACGTTGATCAGCCCGGCCAGGGCGTTGGCCCCGTACAGCGTGCCCTGGGGGCCGCGCAGTACCTCAACTTGCTCGACGTCGAACAGCGTCGCGGTGAGGCCGACGCCGGTCAGGTCGACGCCGTCCACCAGCAGCCCCACCGACGGGTTGAGCGGCTCGGCGAACTGGCCGCGCTCGCCGATGCCGCGGATCTGCACGAACCTGGCCCGCGAGCCGCCGCTGGCCAGGTTGACGTTGGGGGTGCGGCCGAGCAGCTCCTCGAGATGGTTGAGCATGCCGGAGCGCTGGTCTTCCAGCGTCACCACCGAGATGCTGGCGGGGCTGTCCTGCAGACGCCCGGCGCGCAGCTCGCCGGTGACCACGATCTCTTCGATGGGACTGGGCTGCGGCCACGCAGCCGGGCTCGCGGCGAGCAGGGCTGCCGCAGGCAGGACGAGAAACGAACGAGTACGGGCTTTCATCTGGCACATTCCTGTGTTGCTGAATGAACGCCCTAAGGAATGCAGGAGAAAGCAATCTGAGGAGAGATGCCTATCCCTACGCCGGTGCTAACCGGATCAGGTTCAAAGGGTCCACCGCCACTGCGGTGTCTCAGGTTCAAACCACCCCTTAGGACGGCGGCATTGTTTCATCTGCGCGCGCCCGACCGCAAGGGTGGGTACGAGCCGGGTCGTTTTCAGGTTCCGTTCATCTGCGGCCGTTATGCTTACGACCCTGACAGCCCTGCGGAGCCGAGGCCGTGACGGAATACGACGCGCTGATCCAGACCATCGCCCTGACCATGGGCGTCGCCTGGGCGAGCGGAATCAACCTCTACGCCGCCGTCGCCATGCTCGGCGTCGGCGCCAGCCTCGGCTACATCGACCTGCCGCCCACCCTGGCCGTCGTGCAGGACCCGATGGTGATTCTGGCCGCCGCCTTCATGTACTGCGTGCAGTTCATGGCCGACAAGACGCCCGGCGTCGACACCGGCTGGGACGCCCTTCACACCTTCATCCGCATCCCCGCCGGCGCCGCCCTGGCGGCCGGCGCGGTGGGCGATGTGGCGCCGGCGCTCACCATCGCCGCCGGCCTGCTGGGCGGCGGCGTCACCGCCGCCACCCACGCCACCAAGGCCGGCACCCGGGTGCTGATCAACACCTCCCCCGAGCCGTTCTCGAACTGGGGGGCATCCCTGGCCGAAGACGTCGCCGTATTCGCCGGGCTCTGGGCCGCGCTGCAGCATCCCGTGATATTCTTGGCGCTCTTCATCGTCTTCCTGCTGACCCTATGCTGGCTTCTGCCGAAACTGTGGCGCGCGGTGCGCCTGGTGCTCCGCAAGATCGGGACGTGGCTCGGGCTGGTGAGCGACGCCGAGACCCGGCACCGCGAGCAGCTCGACCGCCTCACCCAAGCCGGCGTGCTTTCCGAAACCGAGGCACAGGCGGCGCGCGCACGCCTCGAATCCACGCGAGCCTGATCCATCCTGACATCGCGCGACCGGCCGATCGTGGCTGAGCGGCGGCGCCCTGGCCGGCGCCGCCGACCGGCTGCAAGCAAGAGGGCGCGCCGCCCGCAGCGGCGCCTGCTCGGCCGTCTGCTGGGTGCCGCGCTGGTGCTGGGCACCCTGGCCAGCGTCGCCGTGGCGGGCTACCTGTTCTACCTCGACCGCACCATCACCACCGCCTTCGAGGGCCGGCGCTGGACCGAGCCGGCCGTGATCTACGCGCAGCCGCTGGAACTTTACCCCGGCGCCCCTCAGAGCCTGGCCGACGTCACCCGCGAGCTGGACCGGTTGGGCTACCGGCAGCGCGCCGACGTGCAGGCGCCCGGCACCTACAAGCGCACCGGGTCACGGCTCGACGTCCACCTGCGCGCCTTTCACTTCATGGAGAGCCGCCGCCAGAGCCAGCGCATCGAGCTGGCGTTCGCCGGCAGCACCATCAGCGACGTGCGCGACGGTTCGGGCCGGCCGGTGCCGCTGGTGCGCCTCGACCCGCTGACCATCGGCAGCTTCTTTCCGAGCCACGGTGAAGACCGCATGGTGCTGCAGCCGGACCAGATTCCGCCCCTGCTGCGCGAAGCGCTCAAGGCCGTGGAAGATCAGAACTTCGACCGCCACGTCGGCTTCGATCCCATGGGCATCATCCGGGCGCTGTGGGTGAACGTGCGCGCCGGCGAGATCCAGCAGGGCGGCAGCACGCTGACCCAGCAGCTCGTAAAGAGCTACTACCTCGACAACCGCCGCACCTTCGAGCGCAAGCTGCGGGAGGTGGCCATGGCGGTGATCCTGGAGGCGCGCTTCGACAAGCAGGACATCCTCGACGCTTACATCAACGAGATCTACCTGGGCCAGGACGGGGCGCGGGCCGTGCACGGCTTCGGCCTGGGCGCCCAGTACTACTTCAACCAGCCGCTCACCGAGCTGGACGTGCACGAGATCGCCACCCTGATCGCCGTGATCCGGGGGCCGTCTTACTACAACCCGTACAAGTACCCCGATCGCGCCCTGGCCCGCCGCGACCTGGTGCTCGACAAGATGCTGGAGAGCGGCCTGATCGACGAGGCCGCCCACCAGCAGGGCCGGTCGCAGCCGCTCGATCTGGTGGCCGGCGACCGCAGCGGCGGCGCCTACCATCCCGCGTTCATGGACCTGGTGCGCGCCGAGCTCGCCAGCGCTTACCAGGATTCGCAGCTCACGGGCAACGGCCTGCGCATCTTCACCACGCTGCGGCCGTCGATGCAGGACGCGGTAGACCAGGCGTTGTCGGAGACGCTGAGCCGGCTCGAACGCGGCCGCGATCTCAAGGAAGGGCTCCTGGAGGGCGCGGCCGTGGTCACCGCCACCCAGACCGGCGAGGTGCTGGCCGTGGCCGGCGGGCGCACCGCCGGATTCCACGGCTTCAACAGGGCGCTCAACGCACGACGGCCCATCGGCTCGCTCATCAAGCCGGTGATCTACCTCACCGCGCTGGAGCAGGGCTACCATCTGGCGAGCATCGTCGACGACGCCCCCGTGCGCCTCGAGGAGCATGGGCGCACCTGGACCCCGCGCAACTTCGACAACAAGGTGCACGGGCCGGTGCCGCTGGTGCGCGCGCTGGGCGACTCCCTGAACCTGGCCTCGGTGCACCTGGGCCTGGCCCTCGGCGTTGACCGGGTCGCCGACCGCCTGACGGCGCTCACCGGCCGCGCCCCGGGCAACCGCTTTCCGTCATTGCTGCTCGGCGCCGAGCCCATGTCGCCGCTGCAGGTGGCCAGCCTGTACGGCGTGTTCGCCAGCGGCGGATTCTACGCGCAGCCGCAGAGCGTGATCGCGGTGCTGGACGAGACCGGGGCGCCGCTGACGCGGCCGCCGCTGGCCGTGGAGCGACGCATGTCCAGCGAGGCTGCCGAGGCCCTCGGCTACGCCATGGCGTCGGTCATGCGCCACGGCACCGGCACGTCGTCGCGTTTCGCGCGTGCCGGAACCGCCGGCAAGACCGGCACCAGCGACGACTACCGGGATAGCTGGTTCGCCGGCTACGACGACGCCCATCTGGCCGTGGTCTGGGTGGGCGCCGACGACAACACCCCCACCGGCCTGACCGGCGCCACCGGCGCCATGCGGGTCTGGGACGACATCATGATGCGGGTCGGGGCGACGCCGCTGCATCTGCCGCAGCGTGACGACATGCGCACCATCGAGTATGCCACCGGCCTGCTGGCCCATGACGGCTGTGCCGACGTGGTCACGGTGCCGCTGCCGGCAGACGTGGCTTTGCAGAGCAAACCGGGCTGTGGTATCAACCTGCGCTCCATCACCGACCGGCTGCGCTCTTGGCTAGGCACCAGCAACGACAATTGATCCGCGTCTGCACCGCCCTTGCCGTGCTGGCCGTGCTGGGCGGCTGCGCCGCCGGCTACCCGCCGCCGCAACCGGGCCCGCAGGTTCCCGGTGCCTCGCCGCCGCCGGCGCCACCGCCTGTCGTGGTGGAGCAATCCGAGGCGCAGCCGGAGCCGCGCCCGCAGGCCGCCCCGGCCACCCCACCGCCACCGGCCGCCAATCACGATGCGCCCACCCTGGCCCTGCTGCAGCAGAGCCGCCGCTCGGCCGACGGGGGCGATCTCAAGGGCGCCATCGGCTACGTGGAGCGCGCCATTCGCCTCAATCCCCGGGACGCCGAGCTGTGGCTGCAGCTCGCCCGGCTGCAGCTCGCCAGCAGCCAGCCCGCCAGGGCCGAGCAGACGGCGCAGAAGGCCGTGTCCCTGGCCGATCGTCAGCGCGAGCTCGAGCGCGAAGGCTGGCTGCTGGTGGCCGACGCCCGCGAGGCCCAGGGCGACGCGGCCGGCGCCGCCCGCATCCGCGCCCAGTGGCGCACCTATCGGGGCTGAGCCGCCTGCAGCGCCAGCAGCCGCTCGCGGTCGGCGTAGTAACGGCGGCCGGCCACGAAGAACAGCGGAATGGCCGACAGTGATGCCAGGGTGAACACCAGCAGCGTCCACGTGTAGGGTGCGGGGTTGCCCGCCGCCGCCAGCAGGTCGATGGTCAGGCCGCCCAGGGTGATGCCGATGCCCAGCCCCACGAAGTTCAGCAGCAGGATGTAGAACGCCACCACGGTGGCGCGGATCTGCGGCGGCACCAGCTCCTGCACCGTCGAGAACGTGGGCCCGTAGAAGCAGCCGAGCTGAAAGAAGCCGACGAACACGCCGATCCAGAACCAGGCCGTGTCCGGATCCACCAGCCGATAGGCGATGTTCACCGGCGCCAGCACCAGCATGATCCAGAACAGGAACATGGCCCGACCCTGGCCGGTACGCCGCATCCACCAGTCGCCGCCGGCGCCGCCGAACAGCGTTCCGAGAATGCCGCCGATCATGCCCACCCAGCCGGTGAGCCGGGCGATCTCGGCGCGCTCGAAGCCACGCTCCTGCACGAACCAGAGCTGGTCGAAGGCGGCGGCGCCGAGGATGAAGTGCAGGGCCACGCCGCCGGCGATGGTGAGCGCCAGGGCCGGACAGTTGCGCAGCGCGAACATCAGCGTGCGAAGAATGGTGCGGAAGTTCTGCGCCGGCGGGGCGACTGCTACCGCGGCGGCGGCGCCGGGTGCCGCGGGCGCGGCGCCGGCGGTCGCCGCGCCTTCCGAAGGCGCAGGCGCGAGGTGATGGCGGCGTGGGGTCTCCTTGACGAACAGCATGACCCCGGCCAGCAGCAGCCCCAGGGCGCCCAGCAGGTAGAAGCAGTTGCGCCAGCCGATGGCCGGGCCGAGGTAGCCGACGATCAGCAGGCTGGCGCCGACGCCGATGGGCACGCCCATGTAGTAGACGCCGGCGGCGAAGCCGAGGCGCGACGCCGGGAACCGGTCCGCCAGCAGCGACATGGCGGTGGGCGTCATGATCGACTCGCCGACGCCGATCAGCATGCGCGGCGCCGCCAGGGTCCAGAAGCCGCGGGCGGCGCCGGAAATGGCGGTGAGCAGGCTCCAGGCCGCCAGCCCCGCCGCGATCAGCCGGGTGCGGTTCACCATGTCGGCCAGCGCGCCCATGAACAACCCCATGGCCGAATAGAAGACGATGAAGAACAGGCCCGTGAGCAGCCCGAACTGGGTATTGGTCAGGCCCAGATCGGGGACGATGAAGTTGGCGAAGCTGGCGAGCAACTGGCGATCGACGAAGTTCATCACGTTGAGCAGCGTGAGAAACGCCAGAAAGCCATACGACCGCGCGGACACGGCTTGCGAATCGGTCACGGAACCCTCCCCCGTCAGTGACCGGGACAGGTTAGCGCAGGAGCGTCAGCCAGTGCACGACGGGAATGTCGGCGCCCTGCGCCAGATGGAGCTGGCAGCCGACGTTGGCGGTGGCGATCACGGTGGGGCCGCCGGCCTCCAGCGCGGCGACCTTGCGGTCGCGGAGCTGCTCCGACAGCGCCGGCTGCAGCACCGAGTAGGTGCCGGCCGAGCCGCAGCACAGGTGCGGGTCGGCCACGGCGGTGAGCTGGTAGCCGGCCTCGGTAAGCAGCTTCTCGACGACGCCGCGCAGCCGCTGTCCGTGCTGCAGCGTGCACGGCGCGTGCCATGCCACCCGCTGATGCTCGCTGGCGCGCTGCCAGCCGCCGAGCGAGGCCAGATACTCGGCCACGTCCATGGTCATGCCGGCCAGCCGGTCCGCCGTCGCCGCTCGCCCGGGGTCCGTCGCCATCAGCCGGCCATAGTCCTTGACGGTGACGCCGCAGCCGCTGGCCGTGGAGATCACCGCGTCCACCTGATCAAGATGGGGCGCCAGCGCGTCGACGTTGCCGGCCATGGCGTCATGGGCGCGGCCGGCCTCTCCCAGGTGCAGAGCGAGCCCGCCGCAGCAACCTTCACCGGATGCGCGCACCACCTCGATGCCGCGGGCGCCCAGCAGGTCGGCGAGGGCGGCGTTGACGTCGGGCGTCGCCGCGCGCTGCACGCAGCCGTCCAGCAGCAGCACGCGGCCGCTGGCCGCCCCGCCCGCCACGGCGGAAGAAGGGCGCACGCGCTTCGGCGCCGGCGGCAGGGCATTGCGCAGCCGGGCCGGCAGCAGCCAGCGGAACGCCCGGCCCAGCGGCGCCAGCCGGGCAAACAGCCGCGGACGCGGCACCACGGTCAGCAGCGCGCGCCGCAGCCAGCGCTGGCCGGGCGGCCGTGGCAGTTCGGCTTCCAGCGTCTCGCGGCCGATCTCCAGCAGCTCGCCGTATTGCACCCCGCTCGGGCACGTGGTCTCGCAGGCGCGGCAGGTGAGGCAGCGGTCGAGGTGGGTGCGGGCCAGCGGCGTGGCGGTGCCGGTCTCCAGCAGGTCCTTGATCAGGTAGATGCGGCCCCGGGGCCCGTCCAGCTCGTCACCCAGAAGCTGGTAGGTCGGGCAGGTGGCATTGCAGAAGCCGCAGTGCACGCAGCTACGCAGGATCTCGTCGGCCCGGCGACCGCGGTCGGTGGCCAGCAGCGCGGCCGGCAGCTCAGTCTGCATGGTCCTGCTCCGGGGCTTCGCCGAGATTCCTGTTGAGGATGCGCTCCGGATCGAACGCGTCGCGCAGGCGCGCGCCCAGGCGTCGCTCCGGCTCCGGCAGATGTGGCCCATCCCGATATCCGAAGCCGCCGTCGAACGGGCGCGCGTGGCCGCCGGCGGCGGCCGCCTCGGCCGCCGCCGAGGTGTCACCCGGCGGACGCCAGTGCCAGCGCTCGGCGCCGCCCCAACCGATCAGCGCCGCGGCATTGGTCACCGGCGCCGCCGGCGGCACCACGGCGCGCCACAGCACCTCGCCGGTGGCTTCGAAGAACGGGTGCCGGTGATCGCGCAGCGCCGGCCAGAAGCCTTCGTCGGCGTGCGCCTCGCCGCCCAGCCGGGCCGCCGCAGCGGTTACCGCGGCCGAGGCGCCCGACAAGCGCACGAACAGCCTGCCGGCGTGATGGCAGGTGCCGCTGAGCGGCAGCGGCTGCCTGGCCCAGTCGCGGCAGCGGCCCAGGGCCTCCGAGGCCGTCAGCTCGAACACGCGCGTCTGCTCCGCTTCGGGGCGCGGCAGCAGCCGGACGCTGATCGACAGCAGCAGCCCGAGGGTGCCGAACGCCCCCACCTGCAGCCGCGAGACATCGTAGCCGGCCACGTTCTTCATCACCTGACCGCCGAAGCGCAGCCGCTCGCCGCGGCCGTTGGCCAGCTCGACCCCGAGCACGCTGTCGCGCACGGCGCCGCGCCACGACCTCGCCGGCCCGGCGAGGCCGGCGGCGACGGCGCCACCCAGGGTGCCGGCACCCCGCAGCCGGGGCGGCTCGAAGGGCAGAAGCTGCCCGCGGCTGGCCAGCAGGGCCTCGAGCTCGCCGAGCGGCGTGCCCGCGCGTGCCGTTACCACCAGCTCCTCGGGCTGGTAGTCGATGATGCCGCGGTGATCGGCGACGCTGAGCCAGCGGAACGGCGCGGCACCGTGGTCATAGGCGGCGTCGGTCAGCGACGCCTTGCTGCCGCTGCCGATGATGCGCAGCGGCGTGCCGCGCGCGGCGGCTTCGGCCACCGCCGCCGCAAGATCCTGCGCACGATCGCCGGGTGCGCTCATCTCAGAACCGCGGCAGATGCGGGAACGGCAGCCGGCCGCCGTGCACGTGCATGCCGCCCACCTCGGCGCAGCGGGTCAGGGTCGGCACCGCCTTGCCGGGATTCATCAGGCCCGTCGGGTCGAAGGCGGCCTTGAGGCGGTGCATCTGCTCGAGCTCGGGCGCCGGGAACTGCGCGCACATCTGGTCGAGCTTCTCGGCGCCGACCCCGTGCTCGCCGGTCACCGTGCCGCCGGCGGCCACGCACAGCTCGAGGATGCGGCCGCCGAACGCCTCGGCTCGCGCCTGCTCGCCGGGCACGTTGGCGTCGTAGAGAATCAGCGGATGCAGATTGCCGTCGCCGGCATGAAAGACGTTGGCTACCGCCAGCCCGAACGATTCCGAGAGCCGGCTGATCTGGGTCAGCACCTCCGCCAGCCGCGCCCGGGGAATGGTGCCGTCCATGCAGTAGTAGTCGGGCGACAGCCGGCCGACGGCGGGAAACGCCGCCTTGCGGCCGAGCCACAGGGCCGCCTGGTCCGCCGCCGACTCAGCGACCCGCATGGACGTGGCGCCGTGGCCGTCGAGAATGGCGCGCACCCGGGCCAGATCGGCCTCGACCTCATCCGTGACCCCGTCCAGCTCGCAAAGCAGAATGGCACGGGCGTCCAGCGGGTAGCCGGCGTGCACGAAGGCCTCGGCGGCCTCGATGGCCAGACGGTCCATCATCTCGAGGCCCGCGGGCACGATGCCGGCGGCGATGATGGCGCCCACCGCGTCGCAGGCCGCATCCACCGCGGCGAAGCCGGCCAGCAGCAGGCGCTTCTCCGGCGGCACCGGCAGCAGCCGCACCGTCACTTCGGTGACCACGCCCAGCATGCCCTCGGACCCCATGGTCAGCGCCAGCAGGTCGTAACCCGCGCTCTCCGGCCCCTTGCCGCCGAGCTCGAGCACGTCGCCGTCGATGGTGATCAGGCGCACGCCCAGCACGTTGTGCAGGGTCAGCCCGTACTTCAGGCAGTGCACGCCGCCCGAGTTCTCCGCCACGTTGCCGCCGATGCTGCAGGCGATCTGCGACGACGGATCCGGCGCGTAGTACAGGCCATGGCCGGCAACCGCCTCGCTGATGGCCAGGTTGCGCACGCCCGGCTGCACCCGGGCCACGGCGTTGTCGAGATCCACCTCCAGAATGCGCGCCATGCGCGACAGCCCGAGCAGCACGCCGTCGGCCAGCGGCCGCGCGCCGCCGGACAGGCCGGTGCCTGCACCCCGGGGCACCACCGGCACGCCGTGCTCGCGGCAGATGCGCAGCACGGTGAGCACCTGCGCCTCGTCTTCGGGAAGCACCACCAGGCCCGGCACCTCGCGCAGCGCCGTCAGGCCGTCGCTCTCGAACACCTTGCGGCCCAGCGGCTCGGCGATGATGGCGGAGGCCGGCAGCGCAGCCCGAAGCAGCGTTTCGACGTGGGGTGAGATCATGGCCGGCGATTATAGGCCGATCGCCCGGGCCCCTGCGAAAGGGACCCAGGCGGCCCGATCACATCGCACTCACAACCTGGCCATAAGATGCCGATTGGGTGCTGGCCGCCGGCCGCGCAAGCTGTACGTCCCTGATCCGCCTGGCCACGCATGGGCGACGTGAAGCGCAACCGCCGCAACTACTATCGAATTCTGCACGTGCAGCCGGAAGCGCCGCCGGAGATCATCACGGTCGCCTATCGGACGCTGATGGGTCCGCTCGGTCAGCACCCGGACCGGGGCGGCAGCCACGAGGCGGCGGCGCTGCTGAACGAGGCCTACGCCGTGCTCGGCGATGTCGCCAAGCGACGCGACTACGACCGGCTGCTGCGCAAGGAGCGCATGCGGCGCCCGGCGGCGGCCGCAGCGGCCGATACCGGCGAGGCCGGCGCCGCACCCGATCCGTCGCGCTGGCAGCAGCACCGCCACTGTCCTTTCTGCCGGGTCACCCTGCCCGCCCGTCTGCCCGGCGACAGCATGTGCGGCCGCTGCCACAGCCCGCTGTCGCCGCCGCCCATGCCGCCGGAAGGCATGCGCGAGCTGTTCGGCAAGCGCCGGGCCAGCCGCTACGCCCGCAGCGGCGGCGTGCAGCTCACCCCGGCCTGGGGCCATGCCGCCATGGCCGCCAGCCTGGTGAATCTGTCCCTCTCCGGCATGGCGGTGGAGGCGCCGCAGCCCGTGGCGCTGCATCAGGCGGTGCGCCTGGTCGACCCGGACCTGGACGCCGTCGGGCTGGTGGTCGCCTGCCGCCGCCGGGGCGACCGCTACACGGTACACGTGCGCTTCCTGACCCTGAGCCTGGCCCGGCAACCGGGCGTGATGGTGTCCACCCGGGCCTGAGGGCACCGTTCCGCGCGAGGCTCATGGGCTGCGCTTTGTGCGTCGTGCCTAGACGATCCTGGCCCGCCCGGGCGGCCGTGGGGTGTTGAGAAACGTGGCCACCCAGTGCAGGCCGATCAGCAGCACCAGATCGCCGTGCTGGGCGAAGTTGCGGCTCAGAGCCAGCCCACCCAGGGCGGCCGCCACGCACCAGGGCCACTTCCAGCGCAGGGTGACGTAGTGAACGGCGCCGAACAGCAGGCTGCTGACCGCCACCGCCGTCATCAGGTCGACGCCGCGCGACGCGGCGAAGTACGGCAGCGCCACCCGGAACGCCCACTCCTCCCACACCGAGACCAGCAGCAGGTAGAGGATCCACCCCACCGCCGCGGCGTCGAGGCGCCGGTCGACGACGGCGGCCCAGGTCGCCAGCGCGGCGAAAGCCAGGGTGCCCAGCAGCAGGTAACGAAGCGGCGCACCAAGGGCCGCCTCGAGGGCGGGAGCCAGCAGCGCCCGCATGTCCGGGTGCAGCAGGCACAGCGCGCCGAGCACGGCGCCCGGCAGGCCGTGGCGCAGGGCCACCGCCCGGAACGTGCGCAGCCGCCCGCCGCTGCGACCGGGCGGGCGCTGCAGGCGACGCTGGCTGGGGGCGAGGGTCAGATCGTCGTCGCTGCGTACGGTCACCGCGGTCTCGCTGCACTGACTGGGTGGGACGATGCTGCCACGCTGGTCCGACCGGCGCACCCCAAGGCGAGACACCCGCACACCTGCCCGTTTACAGTCCGGGGATGGGAGAGAGCATCGGCATCGCCGGGCGCGCGGCGCCCGCGTTCACGGTTCGCGACCTGGTCCGCGATCGGGCCACGGCGTGGCGCTTCTCCGCCGTGCTCGGCCTGCAGATGGGCCAGATCTTCCCCGCCGCGTTCATCGGCCTGTTTCTGCCGGTGATCTTCCGCGAGCAGGGGCTGCCGCTCGACATGTACTGGGTGTTCACCCTGCCGGCCATTCCCACCTGGCTGCGGCCGCTGTGGGCGCCGCTGGTAGACCGCACCGGCAGCCGCGTGCTCGGCATGCGCAAGAGCTGGTTCATCCCCTGCACCGCCTTCGGCGCCCTGGCCTACCTGCTCATCGCCGCGTTCGCGCCCACCCTCGACAACCTGGCCATCATCATCACCCTGCTGGTGATCAAGACCACCATCATGACCACCCAGGACATCGCCATCGACGGCTACATGGTGGAGAACATCCGCGACGAGGAGCGGCCGGTGGGCGCCGCGGTGCTGGACGTGGGCCGCAACGTCGCCCGCTTCATCGCCTGGGCCGGCATCGCCTGGGTGTACACGGCGTTCGGCTGGAGCACGGCGCTGGTGGCCGCGTCGGCCCTGCTGGTGGCATTCTCGCTGCCCGGCATCGTCCGCCCGGAGCCACCGCGCCCGGCACCGTTCACCCGCGAGCGGCCGAGCCTGAAGCGCCTGGCGGCCCGCCGCGACAGCCGCTACGTGTTTCCCCTGTGCTTCGGCATCGCCCTGGTGGGCAGCCTGATTCCGGCGCTCTACCCCACCTTTCTTTCCGACCTCGGCTTCAGCCTCGGCCGGGTGGCCGCCGTGGTGGCGCCGGCCACCCTGATCGGCACCGTCATCGGCGCCACCGCCACAAGTTGGTCCATCGGCCGCTTCGGCTACCGCGCCACCCTGCTGGTGGCCGCCCTCGGCATGGTGCTGGCGGTTATACCCATCATCTGGATGGGCTCGCTGGGAACGCCCACGTTCCTGATCGTGTTCCTGGTGACCCTGAACGGCATCGCCCTGCCCTCGTTCCTGGACGTCACCTTCCAGGCGGCGCGGCTGAAGTGGGCGTCGCGCAGCCAGGCGGCCACCGACTACACCGCCCAGATCGTCACCATGATGGCGGGCGCCAGCCTCGCCACCGCCATCGGCGGCTTTCTCGCCGAGCACCTGGGCTGGTTCTGGTACTTCGCCATGGCCGGACTGCTGATCAGCGGCGCCTGCTTCGTGCTGCACGCGCTCTACGACACCGTGGAGGCCGAGGTGGACGCCCGGGACGCCGCCGACGCCGCCAGCGCCGACGCACGGTAGAATCTGCCCACACGCATTCAAGGAGACACCCATGGCCCTGGTCGATTTCGAAACCCGCGGACACATCGCGCTGATCACGCTCAACCGCCCCGACGCCCGCAACGCCATCAACCCCGAAGTGGCCGTGCGCCTGGCAGACGCCTGGCAACGGGTGAAGGACGACGACGGCATCCGCGTCGCCGTGCTCACCGGTACCGGCAGCGCGTTCTGCGCCGGCGCCGACCTGGGCCAGCTCATTCCTATGGTGTCCGGTGCGCGCAAGCCCGAGAACGAGTGGGACGAGCGGGTCGCCAATGAGCCCGGCATCACCAGCCGCGCGCTGCTGCGCAACTTCGACACCGAGAAGCCCGTGATCGCCGCCATCAACGGCCACGCCATCGCCGGCGGCATGGAGATCGTGCAGGGCACGGACATCCGGGTCTCGGTGCCCGCCGCCAAGTTCGGCGTGCAGGAGGTGAAGTGGGCCATCTTCCCGGCCGGCGGCTCCACCGTGCGTCTGCCGGTGCAGATTCCCTACGCCAAGGCCATGGAGCTCTTGCTCACCGGCGATCTGATCAGCGCCGAGGAGGCGCTCGCGCTCGGCTTCCTCAACTACGTCACCGACGACGCGCTGGGCAAGGCCATGGAAATCGCCGAGAAGATCGCGGCCAACGGCCCGCTGGCGGTGAAGGCCATTCGGGCGAGCGTCAAGGAGTGTCTGGGCAAGCCCGAGGCGGAGGCGCTGAAGATCGAGAGCAAGATCTCCGGCCCCGTGTTCCAGACCGAGGACGCCAAGGAAGGCCCCAAGGCGTTCATGGAGAAGCGCAAGCCCGAGTACAAGGGGCGCTGACACCGCCGTGGACATCCGCCCAGCCAGAGCCGACGAAGCCGACGCCCTCTCGGACCTGGCGCGGCGGGCCAAGGCCCACTGGGGCTACGACCAGGCGTTCCTCGACGCCTGCCGTGACGAGCTGACGTACACGGCCGAAGAAGTGGGCGCGGGCGGATTCTTCGTGGCGGACGACGATGGCGAGGTGCGCGGCTTCTACGCCCTGGCCAAGGTGTCGCCCACCGCCATGGAGCTCGACGCCGTGTTCGTCGAGCCCGCCCACATCGGCCGCGGCTACGGCCGCGCGCTGCTCGAGCATGCCCTGGCCGAGGCCGGGCGCCACGACGACATCGAGCGCCTGGTGATCCAGGCCGACCCCCATGCGGCCGAGTTCTACGAGTCCGCCGGCGCGGTGCAGATCGGCGAACGCGAATCCGCCAGCATCGCCGGGCGCATGCTGCCCCTGTACGAGATAACCATCGAGAGGTGACCGAAATGGCCGATCTGCTGTCCATGTCATCCGCCGTCATCGACGGCACCCTCACCGCCGACGACGTCGGCCCGATGAACCGCATCAACCACCAGCTCTCGGAGATCGCCGACGGCGTCGCCATGGTGGAGGCATTCTCTCACTGCGTGCTGTTCGAGACCGGTGACGGGCTGCTGGCCTTCGACACCTCGAACCCGGCCGGCGGCCGCAAGGTGGTGGACGCGGTGCGCGGCTGGCGCAGGGACCGCTTCAACACCCTGGTCTACACCCACGGCCACATCGACCACGTCGGCGGCTGCGGCGCCTTCCTGGCCGACGCCGAGGCCGCGGGCGCGCCGCGCCCGCGGGTGGTGGGCCATGAGAACGTGCCGCGCCGCTTCGACCGCTACGACCTCACCAACGGCTACAACCAGGTGATCAACCAGCGCCAGTTCGGCCAGTTCCGCCGCCGCGGCTACGACATCTCCGACACCCCGAAGTTCCTGCCGGAAGACAGCCCCAAGCCCGACCTCACCTACACCGACCGGCTGCCCCTGGACGTCGGCGGCCTGGAGGTGGAGCTGATCCACGCCCGCGGCGAGACCGACGACCACACCTGGTCGTGGATTCCGGCGCGCAAAGCCATCTGCGCCGGCGACTTCTTCATCTGGAACTTCCCCAACGCCGGCAACCCGCAGAAGGTGCAGCGCTACCCCGCCGAGTGGGCGGCCGCCATGCGCGCCATGGCCGCCCAGGGCGCCGAGCTGTTCCTGCCCGCCCACGGCCTGCCCATCGCCGGCGCCGAGCGCATCCGCCGGGTGCTCACCGAGGTGGCCAACGCCCTGGAGCACCTGGTGCGCGAGACCATCGCGCTGATGAACGAAGGCGCGCGCCTGAACGACATCATCCACACCGTCAGCATCGACCCCGCCGTGCTGGAGAAGCCCTACCTGCGGCCCATGTACGACGAACCCGAGTTCGTCGTGCGCAACATCTGGCGCCTGTACGGCGGCTGGTACGACGGCAACCCGGCCCATTTGAAACCGGCCCGCGAAACCGCCCTGGCATCGGAGCTCGCCGACCTGGCCGGCGGCGCCATCAAGCTGGCCGAGCGCGCCCGCGCACTGGCCGAGCAGGACCCGCGCCTGGCCTGCCACCTGGCGGAGTTCGCTGCCCAGGCCGCCCCCGACGACAAAGGCGTGCACGCCATCCGCGCCGAGGTCTACCAGGCCCGCCGCGATCGGGAGACCTCGCTCATGGCCAAGGGCATCTTCGGCTCCGCGGCCAACGAGTCGAAGTCGAAGAGCGAGGAGGTCTGATCCACCATCATGACCCGCAGCCTGCTGATCACGGTCACGCTGCTCACCGCCAGCAACGTGTTCATGACCTTCGCCTGGTACGCGCACCTGAAGACGCTGAACCACAAGCCGTGGATCATCGCCGCGCTGGTGAGCTGGGGCATCGCCCTGTTCGAGTATCTGCTGCAGGTGCCGGCCAACCGGATCGGCTACACGGTGATGAGCGTCGGGCAGCTGAAGATTCTGCAGGAGGTAATCACCCTCAGCGTGTTCGTGCCGTTCGCCCTCTACTACCTGAAGGAGCCGGTGAAGCTCGACTACCTGTGGGCGGCGCTGTGCCTGCTCGGCGCGGTGTTCTTCATGTTCAGAAGCCGGCTGTTCGGCACCTGATATGCAGTTCACCCGCCGCCTGAGAGACCCCATCCAGCGTGGCGAGATCACCTGCAGCGTGCGCATCTGGCAGAGCCCGCGGGTCAAGGTCGGCAACCGCTACCGCCTGGACGACGGCTGGGTGGTGGTGGATGCCCTGCACGAGATCGAGCTTGACGACATCACCCCCACCCTCGCCCGCCGCTCCGGCTTCGCCGGCGTTACCGACCTGCTCAAGGTGGCCAAGCACGGTCCGGGGGAGCGGGTGTTTCTGGTTGAGTTTCACTACGAGGCGTGACTCCAGCCATGAATGTAAGGGCTGCGGGGCAGAACGATGTCGGGACTAGACAGCATTCTTCCGCAATTGCACGCAAGTGCGGCAAGCTGCCGCGTTAAGACATGGACAGCCACGCGGGTGGTGGTAACCTTCTGAAACGTCTGGGGAAAGTAGGGCAAGCCAGTGCAGCGTCCGGGATTAGACGGCAACCAGCTGCCCAACAGAAGTTAGGCGTCAGCCAACACCAACGCGTCCTCATGTATCAGAAATCCACCCCAGCACTCCAGACTTCTGTCCTCACAAAGATCGGCCGAAACGTTCTGAACCTTCAGAGGATGGAGGGAATGATCAAACATCTCGTGGCGGTCTCACGTATAGAAGGGCCGATGCACGAGCTTTACGAGAGCTTTGAGAAGACCAAGGAAGCGCTGGGCAAGCGGTCGATGGGGCTCGCTGCAGGCGAACTCTTTGAATCCCTACTCGGCGGATCGCAAGACCACCAGCCAGCTTCTTCGAACGAGACGTGGGCATCGTTCTCCCTTCGAATTCGGCTTGAACCAGACGCTCGGGAGACGTTTGAGGACGCCCTGCGATCTCTCATCGAGGAACGAAATCGGCTCATCCACAGCATGTTCCTTCGATTTGATTTGAAGTCTCAGAGCGAGTGCGAGGCCATGATCAGTGCGCTAGATCAACAGCACGAATCCATTAAGCCGCAGTACGAGATGCTACAAGCACTACTGGCGGACCTAGCTTCGACAGGCAAAATAGCCCAAGAGCAACTTACCAGATACCTAGAGGGACTCGGAGATGACGCCTAACCATGGCGATGCAGCGGACCGTCCAAACCGTCACCAAAATTGCTTCCGCAATTTTGCCGCCGGCTCGCCCGGCCGCTGATCGCCGGCGTTGGACGGCACGGGATCGACCCGACACTCTGGACTCGCGCGCCGATTTCGTCGCGAGGGACCTAACGCACAGGTTTGTGAATGACGCCTAGTTCGCTGAGAGAATTCTGAGATGTCGCTCGGTTGGCTGCATCCAGCGTGGATATCTTGGCCGGCGTCGCCAGAGAAGATCAACGTAAGTCGCGCCCAATCAAACGCGCGCCCGTATCAGTTGCTTGGTCATGCAGAATCTCTATTGCGGGACAATTCTACACGCGAAGCCAGAGCCGATGTGTTGATCAACCTGCGCCGAGCGATCGATCAACGTGTCAGACACTTGATGGAGAGGCTCAATCTAAAGTCTGTTCCAATAAAGGACAAGCCGAAAGGGAGCCTAGAACTTCTTGAGTTTTTCGGACTGATCCGGCCCATCATGGCGAGCAACCTCATCGAGACGCGAAACGCGATTGAGCATGAGGACGAGCCGCCACCCGGCCCAGAAAGGCTGAGGGAGATGGCCGAGTTCACCTGGTACTTCCTTCGGTCAACCGATCTACAGGTACAGCCCAGTGGACCCCTGACGTTTGATTCTCCTCGCCTCGAAGATTCAAACTCCGGAGCTTCGGTTGCGCCCCCGTATCGTATCTCCGTCGACATTGATCCAAATGGTCAGGTCCCATGGGAACCAGTCATTCAAGGGTTCGTTCCTGCCTTCGCGCTGGTTACAGAGCCAAAGGATGGCTACGTTGTGCTGGAGGTGCTTTCATCGCAGACACGGGCGGAAAGGGAACGAGACCCGAATAGACTATGGTGGGAAAAGCGAGCCCAGATCGGCGCTGAAGATGACATATTCATTAAGGCCAAGATTAGGGGCGCTGCAGAACATCTACGAACACTCGTGCAGCGATACGTCTTGCTATAAACCGGAAACATAATCGTGAGCGGGCAGATTCGAGATGGAGGGGGCCGTCCAACAAGGGCGATGCAGCGGACCGCCCAAACCGTCACACCTTTTGCTTTCGCAAAAGCCGCGCCGATTTCGTCGGCCGCTGATCGCCGGCGTTAGATGCCTATGAAACGCATTGCATATCTGATTTACGCCCTCGCATTTATGTGCGTTGAGGCAAGTGCGCAAACTCCACAAGAGGCGCTAGCGTCTCTGCCTCCAGAAGGCCAGCATTGGGTTAACCAATCCTGCTCGCGTTCCCTCGGGCCATCGCTTTGGTCTACCTGTGTCCTCAGAGAGGTCTCGGCTCTGCGATCTGGCGTACCCGATATTTCCAATCTTAGTGCTGAAAACCAGTCATGGATTCGCTCCAGTTGTTCCCCCTCACTAGGCCCTAGCCTCACCATAAGCTGCATGCGCAGAGAAAAGGCTGCGATCGAATCCGGTTTGCCGAATCTGTCAGAGCTGACACAGCAGCAAAGAACATGGCTAGACCAGTCCTGCTCAAAGACCCTCGGCCCATCTCTCTATCGTTCCTGTGTCATTCGAGAGAGTGCAGCACTAACAGGCACTACAGCACCGCCGCCTGCCCGCGCCCCGGCAGCTGCCCCACCGCCTCGCGGTAACAGAGCTCCGGCTGGCCAAGCCCGTCAAGGCTATCTAATCGAGGTTGCCCACAACGATGAGTTATTCATCATCAACGGCGAGAAATACGAAGCAAAAACGTATTGTCTAGGATGGGACGAAGGCGACGAGGTCATATTCCTTGAAGGTAGTGCCCTGGGCGTATGCGTATCGGCCAAGCTACTGAACGTGGATAGGAAAGAGGTTTGCGAAGTGTGGTGCGAGTGACAGCATCTAACAACCACATGCAGCGGTCGGCGCTACGCGCCGCCGCTGATGCTGAGCGTTAGGCGGCAAGAGACGCGCGTAGGCCTGCGTGGCGGTATCGTGTAGGTGAGTGATGGAGCAATGACCCTGAGACACGCTGGATTTTTGTTGCTTGCTGCAGCTATCAACCTCCTTGTGGCCCCAAGCGGTCTGGCGAGAGAGCTTTCCGCAACAGACCGCCAGTTGCTTGAAGAATTCAGAGAGCAGCTCGAAAGCCTCGATGCCAAACCATCTTCGCAATTGAAGCAAATCAACCCAGAGAGCCTTCTTTTCGTAGCGTACTCAATCAATTGCCCGATTCACGAGAAGCTTGTGGAGAACTTGACAACGTCCGCTCTGAATCGTGCCCGGATCAGGCCAGTTCCGATCGAGCGGGATCTCAATGATCGCGAGCTCTTGCTCTCCGTGTCGGCAACATGTGTCGACGTCAGCGGCGACGGCCGTTTGCTAGTATTTTGGGCACAGGCCGAATTCATGTCCTCATATGCTGAGGCGAATGGTAATGTGATACTGCCAGGCGGCTCCATATGGGCGGGGCTGTTCGGAGAGTCCGATTTCATTGCTGTCGTCACGGAGCTGATCAGCTCCCAGGTGGAATCCTATGTGGTCAGCAACTTCAACTAATCTGGCAATTCTCGCAGCGTTGTTCTTGTTGTCGTCGTGCGTATCAATTTCAGACGAAGCTGCTCAGGTTCAGGTCCATCATCAGATGAGCAATTTGCTCGCAGAATGCAAAAGGTTAGGACCCGTCACTGGACAAGGATCACGGGCAATCAGCTACGGCCACGCCCAAGGAACAGCTGAGGCAGAGATGCGCCAATCGGCCGCTGAGCTCGGAGGTGACAGTGTGGTGATTCTCAACACCGATGCGTACACCATGCGTGTCGTAATGCAAGGAATCGCGTTTCGCTGTTATTGAGAGGAGATCGCAGGGAGCACGGCTAGTGCCGCCTAACCATGGCGTCCATGGACTCCCCCCGTTTGCCCAGGTGATTTTTAGGTCACGTAGATCACCCTCAGTTCGTTGTTGATCACCCATTGGCGCGTTCCGCTCAAGATACCCGGTTGCAGTCGTCTATTCGGCGTCGATGTTGAAGCACCATGGCTTCGCGCCATCATGAGATCCGCACCCGGCGGGCCTATCGATGCAACGAGCTCTGGGCTCGGCATTGTTATCGGCCTTGTGCCCGGTCCGGATGACCGTGTGTTCATGAGCGTCGTGGCAACGTGTGTTGAAGAGATCATGCCTGGTACACGTCCTCCTTCGTCCAGATCGACCAGATGATTCGGGCCATCTTGTTCGCAAGCGCGATGGTAGCTTTGTTGTGATT
Organism: Pseudomonadales bacterium; assembly: GCA_040219935.1. Classification (GTDB taxonomy): domain Bacteria; phylum Pseudomonadota; class Gammaproteobacteria; order Pseudomonadales; family Azotimanducaceae; genus UBA7803. The sequence continues at coordinate 164,860 of JAVJUA010000098.1, forward strand.
GCTCCGGCGCTCGACGTCGAGTACCCAGCGCTGCAGTGGATTCAGATGCTGATCGCCCTTGACCGCTTGCCGATGTGCCAGCACCAGGGCCGATCGCGCGCCGTGGGTGAGCAGCATTCGTAGGTAGCGGTCTCCCCGCTTGGAGATCCGGCCTAGATACCGG
>JAVJUA010000099.1:0-1096 GCA_040219935.1 Pseudomonadales bacterium
CGCAGCGGGTAAGCCACGCGCATGGCCAGCCCGCGCGCACACGTCGAATCGAAGATCGTGCCGTCGGTGCGCCACGCCTCGTAGTTGAGGAAGACGATGTCGCCCTCGTCCGTGGGCGGGTCGTCGGTCTGGCCCTGGTCGTAGGTGATGGCGACCAGGCCGTCCTCGCCCACGTCGACCGAGACCGGGAGCGTGCCGCGCTCCCAGGTGATCGGCCCCGTGCCGGGGATGGGCGTGGCGTCGATGCCGTAGAAGGTGTCTTCGGACACGATGCGGTCGGGCCGCACGCGCATGGAGCTGGCCACCTCGACCGATCCCGAATCGGGCGTAGGGTAGGGCTGGATCGTCTCGCCCGCGTAGCCCCCGCTGGCGCGCTCGAAGCGCAGGTCGCGCGTGGCCAGCAGCTCTTCGAGCCGGATCTCGTCCAGCGACATGTGGTCGGGCGCCAGCCACAGCGTGGTGAGCATCCGGGCCCGCTGGGGATCGCGGAACTCGTAGGTCCGCAGCCGCAGCGCGTCGCCGTAGCGGTACACGCGGAAGATCGCCTGGCGCACCGGCTCCCACGGCGTGCCGTCGGCGTGCACCTCGACGTAGATCGCCCGGCCCAGCAGGTCGGTCTCGAAGGGCAGCATGTGCATCCACAGCACCGCCGCCTCCTCGCCCTGGCCCACGGGCTGGGTGGTCTTCCAGCTTCCCTCGAGCATCGAGGTCAGGCGGCTGATGTCCGCGTCGATGGGCTGGCCCACGAACAGGCTGGGCTGGGGCCCGGGGCCGTCTTCGGTCTCGTCGGGGTTGTTGTGCGGGGTCGGCGCCGGCTGGGCGCACGCGAGCCACGCCGGGGCCAGCAGGGCCGCCAGCGTGGCGATCGTCAGGACGCGGAATGGGGACATGCGGGCACTCCTTGGCGGGCAACGGGCCATTCTACGGGCCGCCGCCGCCGACCGCCAAGGAGCCGCCCCCCCGGGCTGGCTTACGTGAGCTCGGGGAACATCTTCTGCACGATGCCCACCAGGTCCTGCACGTGGCTGACGCTCTCGTCGAACAGGGCCTTCTCGCCGCCCTGGAACTCGAAGTCGACCACCTTCTCCACGCCGCC
>JAVJUA010000100.1:0-1005 GCA_040219935.1 Pseudomonadales bacterium
CTGGGCGTGGGCGGCGCGGGCATGAGCGCGCTGGCCCGCCTGCTGGCCTCCATGGGCGCGGCGGTCCGCGGCTTCGACGCGGTGGCCTCCCCCATCACCGACCGATTGATCGCCGAGGGGCTTAGCGTCAGTATCGGCAACGGGCACGACGCGGCCGACGCGGCCGAGGTGCTGGTGGCGACCGCCGCCGTGCCCGAAAGCCACCCGGCCCTTGCACGCGCCCGGACGCTCGGCGTTCCGGTCTTGCGGTATCCCGAAGCACTGGGACTGGTAATGGAAGGTCGCACCGGCGTGGCCGTCGCGGGCACGCACGGCAAGAGCACGACGGTGGCCATGCTGGGCGTGGCGATGGTCGACGCCGGGCTCGATCCTTCGGTCATCGCCGGCGCCGCGTGCGCGCAGCTGTCGCATGGCGCGTTGGGACCGAGCGGGCCCTGGGCCGGATCGCGCCTGGGCGCTTCGACCATTCCCAGCGGGCCGAGATTCGGCCGGCCCGGGTTGCTGGTGGCCGAGGCGTGCGAGTTCAATCGCTCGTTCCACAACCTGCACCCGACGATCGCTGGCATCGGGAACGTCGAGGCCGACCACCTGGACATCTATGGCAGCCTGGACGCGGTCGTGGAGGCGTTCGGGCACTTCGCGCGGTCGCTGCCGTCCGCCGAAGAGGGCGGCGTGCTGATCATCGGCCACGACGGCGCACACCGGCGCGAGGTCGCCGCAGGCGTCTCGGCACGGGTGCAGACGATCGGCTTCAGCCCCGAGGCCGACTGGGTCATCCGCTACCAGCAGGACGCCCACCAGACCGAGGTGGCCCATCGCGACGGCGCATGGGGACGCTGGCAGCAGCGGATGCCCGGCGCGCACAACGCCGCAAACGCGGGTATGGCCTTCGCGCTGGCGTGTGCGTCCGGTGGAGATCCAACGGTGGTCGCGCGTTCGCTCGGCGCCTTCGGAGGCCTGGAACGGCGCTGCCAGGTGCTGGCCGATCGTCCTATCCAGGGCGGG